>JAFKKG010000023.1 GCA_017305715.1 Hyphomicrobiales bacterium
GACCAGCTACTGATCGTCGCCTTGGTGAGCCGTTACCTCACCAACTAGCTAATCAGACGCGGGCCGATCTTTCGGCGATAAATCTTTCCCCGTAAGGGCTTATCCGGTATTAGCACAAGTTTCCCTGTGTTGTTCCGAACCAAAAGGTATGTTCCCACGCGTTACTCACCCGTCTGCCGCTGACGTATTGCTACGCCCGCTCGACTTGCATGTGTTAAGCCTGCCGCCAGCGTTCGCTCTGAGCCAGGATCAAACTCTCAAGTTGGACTTGAAACTTCAAACCGGCTGATCACAACGTTTGACGAGGTCCCACCATTCTTATGTCAGCCGAAGCCGACAAGCTGTCTGCGATTCACATCGCGGACAACGATGGTGTAACCTATGTAAACGTGTACCGCCGAAGTCTTTCGTCCGGCCCCAACACTTCAATACTTGCGTATTCAAGCAATCGAGGCCCGCAAGGACTCCGCCGTCCACGTTTCTCTTTCTTCATCTTCACTTGTCAAACAGCCCGGGACCCGAAGGACCCATCTCCCATGGCTGGGAGCTCCGAAAGCACTTTCACCGGACGACAAATAACAACCGACTTGTATCGGCTGTTGATTCACTCATCGTAATGAGGAGCTTACGGGCGCGAACAGATGCCTTGGCCTCGGGGCCAATGCATCGCCGCGCTCAGTGGCCGGGTTATAGGCCCACCCGATCGGACCTGTCAACGGCCTTCGTCAAGAATTTGTCGTACGATGTGGAAGAATTTTACGGGGCGAAGAAGTCCATATATTTGGGACGCTTGCGCCGTACTTGAGCCACAATCCTGCGACGTTCTGGCTATATCGTAAGCATGGAACGGCCGGATGCCAGTGGGGGCTGCCGGTGTTTCTATCAGGGAACGGCGATCTCAATGAACCCGTCGCCTTTCCCCACACGGCCGAGATACATCGAGAGATCTGCACCTCATTGACGTTCGAGATTGCGGCCAGTCTTCTGGCCTCTGATTCCCGAATATCGATTCGTGCGGCGCGCGATGCACCGGAATCCTCTCTGGTAGGGGACGGAAACCGGAACTGGATCGAGCGAAGGTTGATCGAATGTTGATGGAATTTGGGGGGACACAGGGTTGAGCCAGAGGGCGTCACGCGGGAGCGGATATGGACGCGAGACCGGGATCATTGATCTCGGTCACGAGCCGCCGCTTTCCGTCGATGGGTCCGAGGCCGCGGTGATCGACCGCCGCCGTGTCTCCGTACAATGGTTTAGCGGTACTATCCTGACTGGTCTGTGCGGCGCGGCTCTGATCGGCGGCGCCGTTTTCGCGTCCCTCGACGGCGAAATGACCTTTGCCAAGGTGCCGGAGCGCGTCGAAGGTGCGTTGCGCGGCGCGTTCGGCGCCAATGATCGCATGGCCAGCCTGCACAAGAGCGACCGCTTGCCGCCGCCCGGCGATTCGACCGCCGCCCGTAATGTGGTGAAAGTCTCGACCGTCACCCGCGTCGGCAACCGCGACGTGATGCGGGTACGCCCGTTCATCCGGATCTCCGGCAACCT
Source organism: Hyphomicrobiales bacterium (assembly GCA_017305715.1). GTDB lineage: Bacteria > Pseudomonadota > Alphaproteobacteria > Rhizobiales > Xanthobacteraceae > Bradyrhizobium. Next base: position 1,546 of record JAFKKG010000023.1, read on the forward strand.
GTCGATGACGACGAGCGACCTGTCGGCCAAGATTCCGCCGTTCAACGCCCAGCGCCTGCTGACCGATGTCGGCGCCCCTGCCGCCGCCGCCTCCGAGGATCCGAACAACCCCGATGCCGTCGAACCGGACGCCGAGGTTTCCTTCGTCACCAAGGACCTCGCGACCGTGCTGCCGAAGGCGAAACTCGCCGCCGTGGTCGCGCTCGACGAAGTCCTGATGCGGGTGCGCGACGCCGCCAACTGGCGCGGCAATACCGGTGGCGTACGCTACACCACCCTGGCCAACGCCACCGCGGATGCCAGCGGCGTGCAGTCCGACATGAAGCTGGCCTATGCCACCGAAGGCACCATCTCCGATCCCTATGCCGGCTTTGAAACCCGCGTGGTGCCGGAGAACGTCACGCTGCTGCCGAAGACCAAGGACCAGATCACCGGCGGCAATCCCTCCGGCGAGCGCGTTCACGTCGTCAAGAAGGCCGACACCGTCGTCTCGATCCTGCGCGACCAGGGCGCGACACCGGAAGAGGCCAGGGCGATCGCGGCAACGCTCGGCGCCCGCGGCCGTGACGGCGGCCTGAAGGAAGGCCAGAAGATCCGCATCCTGATGGCGCCCGCAGGTCCCGGCCCCGGCGTCCGGTTGCAGCCCTACCGGGTGATCGTCGCCAACGAAAACACCATCGAAGCCGTCGCCGCGCTGTCCGACGTCGGCAAATATGTCGCCGTCGACGTCCAGAGCATGAATACGGTCGCCGAGGCCACCGCCGACAAGGACGACGACGATGATGACGACGGCACCGGCGTGCGGCTCTACCAGAGCATTTACGAGACCGCGCTGCGCAACAAGGTGCCGGCCAGCGTGATCGAGGACATGGTCAAGATCTATTCCTACGATGTCGACTTCCAGCGCAAGGTACAGCCCGGCGATTCCTTCGATGTGTTCTTCGCCGGCGAAGACGAAGGCTCGACCATCACCGAAAAGACCGAAGTGCTGTTCGCCTCGCTCACGGTCGGCGGCGAAACCAAGAAATACTACCGCTTCCAGACCCCCGACGATTCCGTCGTCGACTATTACGACGAGACCGGCAAGAGCGCGAAGAAGTTCCTGGTGCGCAAACCTGTCAACAACGCGATCATGCGCTCGGGCTTCGGCGGACGCCGCCATCCGATCCTCGGCTATACCAAGATGCACACCGGCGTCGACTGGGCCACGCCCTACGGCACGCCGATCTTCGCTTCCGGCAACGGCGTGGTCGAGAAGGTCGGCTGGGAAGGCGGCTACGGCAAATATGTCCGCCTGAAACACAACAATGGTTACGAGACCGCCTACGGCCACATGTCGGCCTTTGCCAAGGGCATGGAGCCCGGCAAGCGCGTGCGTCAGGGCCAGGTGATCGGCTTCGTAGGATCGACGGGCATGTCGACCGGCGCCCACGTCCATTACGAAATCCTGGTCAACGGCCGCTTCGTCGATCCGATGCGCGTGAAGCTGCCGCGAGGCCGCTCGCTCGAAGGCCCTGTCATGGCGAGCTTCGAAAAAGAGCGCGATCGTCTCGACGTGCAGATGAATAATCGCGGCGGCGCCGCGCGCGTCTCCGATGCCGCCGGCACCACGTCCTCGGTGCGGCAAGTCAGCAATCGCTGAGCCGCCCTACTTCCCGGCTTCTGATCTGCGAGCTTCGTCGGCGTGAAACCGACACCGTTCCGCGACGCGGAATGTTTTGCGCGTGCATGGACTTAGTCGAAAGTTCCTCAGCGAAAAGGTCGCATCGCACGCGGCGCGATAATGCTTGCGGGCCTATCGGACGCGGTCCACTCTCGTTGCAGGGAGACGACGGTGGGGCGCGCGAGGCATGCAGGCATATCTGGCACGGCGACTATTGGCGCTTGTCCCGGCGCTGTTCTTTGCCAGCCTGATCGTCTTCGTCATCGTACGGCTGGTACCGGGCAGCATCATCGACATGATGCTAGCCCAGAACGACGTCGGGGCCGACAAGCTCTCGCGTGAGCAGCTCATCAGCACCCTCGGTCTCGATCGGCCGATGTGGCTGCAATATTTCACCTGGATCGGCGGCATCCTGCTGCATGGCGATTTCGGCAAATCGCTGTGGCAGAACACGCCCGTGCGCGAGCTGCTGGCCGCGCGCATGCCGGTCACGTTCGAACTCGGCTTCCTGGCGCTGATCGTGGCGCTGCTCACCGCACTCCCGATAGGAATCTATTCGGCGATCCGGCAGGACACCGCCGGCGACTATCTCACGCGCTCGTTCTCGATTCTCATGCTGGCGGTGCCGAGTTTCTGGATGGGCACCATGGTGATGGTGTTCCCTTCGATCTGGTGGGGCTGGTCGCCGCAGGTCAAGTTCGTCGCCTTCACCGAAGACCCCCTGCAAAACCTCAAGCAGATGATCCTGCCGGCGCTGATCCTCGGCACCTCCCTCTCCGCCATCACCATGCGGCTGACCCGCACCATGATGCTTGAAGTGCTGCGGCAGGACTATATCCGCACCGCCTGGGCCAAGGGCCTGTCGGAACCACTGGTGGTGATCAGACATGCGCTGCGCAATGCGCTGATCCCGGTGGTGACGCTGATCGGCCTGCAGGCGCCGATCCTGATCGGCGGCGCCGTGATCGTCGAGCAGATCTTCGTCATTCCGGGCATGGGCCTGTTGCTGCTCGATGCCATCAGCCAGCGCGACTACCCGATCATTACCGGCGTCAGCCTCGTGATCGGCGCCTGCGTGATGCTGATCAATCTCGTGGTCGATCTGAGCTACGGCCTGCTCGATCCCAAGGTGAGATACCGCTGATGACGCTGGCGATCGACATTCCGGCCGCGAGCGGCAAGACCCAGCGTAACGGCGCGCTCCGCTTTATCCTGCGTCTGTTCCGCGAGAAGCCCCTGGGGGCGGCCGGCGGCGTGATCTTCATCCTGTTCCTGTTGTGCGGACTGTTCGCCGACGTGCTGGCGCCGTACGGCATGAACCAGATCAGCCCGCGCAACCGGCTGCTGGCGCCGTCATGGGCCCATCCGTTCGGAACCGACAATCTCGGCCGCGACATGCTGTCGCGCTGCCTCTACGGCGCGCAAATATCCGTCATCATCGCGTTCACGACCGCGACGCTGGCCACCGTGGTCTCGATCGCGATCGGAATCCTGACCGGCTATCTCGGCGGCAAGTTCGACCTGATCGTGCAGCGCTTCGTCGACGGCTGGATGAGTTTTCCCGACCTCATCATTCTGCTCGTCGTGGTGTCAGTGCTCGGTCCGGGCCTGCCGCAGATCATTTTCACCCTCGGACTGCTGCTGGGCATTGCCGGCTCGCGCATCATCCGCTCGGCGGTCGTCTCGGTGCGCGAGAACATGTATGTGCACGCCGCCCAGTCGATCGGCGCCTCGACCGGCCGCATCCTGTGGCGGCACATCCTGCCCAACATCATGCCGCCGATCATCGTGCTGTTCACGACCCGCGTCGGCACCGTGATCCTCGCCGAATCCAGCCTGTCGTTCCTCGGCCTCGGCGTGCCGCCGCCGACGCCGACCTGGGGCGGCATGCTGTCGGGTTCGGGCCGCACCTTCATGTTCCAGGGACCCTGGCTGGCGCTGGCGCCGGGCCTCTGCCTGACCGTCGTCGTCTACGCCACCAACGTATTCGGGGACGCGCTGCGCGATCTGCTCGATCCGCGCATGCGCGGCTCCAGATAGACCCAGAAAATAATAATCGGGAGGGAAGTCATGTCTTGTTCTCGCACTCCGCTACGGATCGCCGCGGCGTCGATCGCCGCAACGCTCGCCTTCTCCGCCCCCGGCTGGGCGCAATCGGAGCAACCGCCGAAACCCGGCGGCACGCTGGAAGTCGGGACCGTCTATGTCACGCTGTCGGCGCTGTCGTTCGATTCCGCGGACTGGAACTGGAAGCATAACCACGATACCGGCGCGGTTTACGAGCAGCTCTTCGTGGCCGATCTGTCCAAATCCAAACGACTCGGCGGCAAACATCCGTTCTATGCCGACGCCTGGCTGCCGTCGGACGCGATCAAGGGCGAACTCGCCGAGACCTGGACCTGGAAACAGAATCCGCTGCGCCTGGAAATCAACCTGCGCAAGGGCGTGATGTTTCCCGACAAGCCCGGCGTGATGGCGGCCCGCGAAATGGTCGCTGACGACATCGTGTTCGCCTACAACCGGCTCGACAAGAGCCCGAAGAAAATTTCAGGCTATTTCGATCACCTCGACAAGGTCGAGGCCACCGACAAGCACACCGTGGTCTTCACCTTCAAGAACTACAACGCCGAATGGGACTATCGCTTCGGCTGGGGCTACTACTCCGCCATCATTCCGAAGGAAGTCGCCGACGCCGGCGCCGGCAACTGGAAGAACGTCAACGGCACCGGCCCGTTCATGCTCGGCGATTTCGTGCAGGGCAATTCCAACACCTATGTGAAGAATCCGAACTATTGGGGCACCGAGAAGATCAACGGCGTCGAGACCAAACTGCCGCTGCTCGACAAGGTCGTGTATCGCACCATCAAGGATGAAGCGACCTTCCTCACCGCGTTGCGCACCGCAAAGCTCGACATCCTGGAGAACATCCGCTGGTCGGCGGTCGATGAGCTGAAGAAGAGCGCGCCGCAATTGCAGTGGTCGAAATGGCTGTCGATGAACGGCCAGTTCGTCGCGATGCGCGTCGACACCAAGCCGTTCGACGATATCCGCGTCCGCCGCGCGCTCAATCTCGCCGTCAACAAGCAGGAAATCGTCAAGGAGTATTATGGCGGCAACGCCGAGCTCTTCGCCTATCCGCAACACCCTGATTATCTTGGCTATTTCGAGCCGCTGGAGGCGATGCCGGACTCGATCAAGGAGCTCTATACCTACAATCCGGAGAAGGCGAAGAAGCTGCTGGCCGAGGCCGGCGTGCCGAAGGGATTTACCTTCAAGGTACAGGTCTGCTCCTGCTCGCCCGATCACATGGACCTGCTGCCGCTGATTGCGGCCTACCTGGAGCAGGTCGGCGTCAAGATGGACATTCAGCCGCTGGAATATGGCGCGTTTCTCTCGGCCATGACCAGCAAGACCAATGCGCCGGGCTATCTGATGAGCAACGGCCATACCAATCCGACCACCACCATCCGCAAGAGCTTCGTTCGCGGCCAGGTCTGGAATCCGTCGCAGTGGAACGATCCCGAATACGACAAGAAGATGGATGCGGCCTATCTCGAGCAGGATGAGACCAAGCGTCAGGCCATGCTCAAGGAGATGACGCGGGAGATCCTCGACAAGGCGCCCTATATCTGGCTGCCGACGCCCTACATCTTCACCGCGTGGTGGCCCTGGGTGAAGAATTACGGCGGCGAACTCCGTGCCGGCGCCGTCCGTCCCGGACCGATCTACGCCCGGATCTGGATCGACCAGGATCTGAAGAAAAAGATGGGCCATTGAGCGCAATGACGCGCCCGCTGCTGCAAGTCAAAAACCTGACGACACGGTTCCGCACCGAGCGCGGAACCGTGACCGCGGTCGATGGCGTCTCGTTCCATGTCGATCCCGGCGAGACCCTCGCGATCGTCGGCGAATCCGGCTCCGGCAAGAGCGTCACCGCACTGTCGGTGCTGCGCCTGATCCCGAACCCGCCAGGCCGGATCGAGAATGGCGAGATCCTGTTCGACGGCACCGATCTCTTGAAACTCGACGATCCCGGCATCCGTGCGGTGCGCGGCAATAAGATCGCGATGATCTTCCAGGAGCCGATGTCCTCGCTCAATCCGGCGCTCACCGTCGGCCTCCAGGTCGCGGAGCCGATCAATGTGCATCGGGGCACGCCATGGGAGAAGGCCTACGAGGCCGCGACCGAACTGATCGGCCGCGTCCGCATCGGCGACGCCGCGAGCCGGCTCTCCTCCTATCCACACCAATATTCCGGCGGCATGCGCCAGCGCGTCATGATCGCGATGGCGCTGGCCTGCGCGCCGCGCCTGATCATCGCGGACGAGCCGACCACCGCGCTCGACGTCACCGTGCAGGCGCAGATTCTCGACCTCCTCAAGGAGGTTACGCGGGAGACCGGCTCGTCGCTGATCCTGATCACGCATGATCTCGGCGTCGTCGCCCGCTATGCCGACCGCGTCGCGGTGATGTATGGCGGCCGCATCGTCGAGGTCGCCCCTGCCCGCGATCTCTACAAGCACCCGCAGCATCCCTATACGTCGGGCCTGATGGCCTCCGTGCCGCGCCTCGATGGCGGCGGCGGCCGGCGGCTGATGCCGATCGAGGGCCAGCCGCCTGATCTTTCCAGCCTGCCGCCGGGATGCGCCTTCGCGCCGCGCTGCCGCTCGATCCTCGACCAATGCAAGACCGCAAAACCTGAGCTGGTTCAGGTCGCCGACCGTCACGCCAAAGCGTGTTTCGCCCATGTCTGACGCGCTGCCTCAAACCCAGAGCGAACCCATCCTGCGGGTCGAGGACCTGAAGGTCCACTTCCCGATCACCAAGGGCATCATCCTTCAGCGCCAGGTCGCGACCGTCAAAGCGGTCGACGGCGTTTCCTTCACGATCCGGCGCGGCGAGACGCTGGGCCTGGTCGGCGAGAGCGGTTCGGGCAAATCGACGACCGGACTTGCCGTGCTGCGGATGCTGACGCCGACCGCGGGGCGGATCGTGTTCGAGGGACAGGACATCGCGCCACATCGCGGCGCCGAGCTCTTGGGCGTACGGCGCCGGATGCAGATGGTCTACCAGGACCCTTACGGCTCGCTCAATCCGCGCATGACGATCCGCAACATCGTCGGCGAACCGCTCGCTGTGCATGGCCTCGACGGCGACAAGGCGGCGACCCGCGACAAGATCGCCTCCCTGATCGCCTCCGTCGGCCTCTTGCCCGACATGGCCGATCGCTATCCGCACGAATTCTCCGGCGGCCAGCGCCAGCGCATCGGCATTGCGCGCGCACTGGCGCTGGAGCCGAGTCTTCTGATTGCCGACGAGCCGGTCTCCGCGCTCGACGTCTCGATCCAGGCCCAGGTCATCAATCTGTTCATGGACCTGCAGGAGCGCCTCGGGCTCACCTATCTGTTCATTGCGCATGATCTCGCCGTGGTTCGTCACATCTCGACCCGCATCGCCGTGATGTATCTCGGCCGCCTCGTCGAAATCGCCGACCGCGACGATCTCTACCGCAATCCGCTGCACCCCTACACCGAGGCGTTGATGGCCGCGGTGCCGGTCGCCGATCCCGAGGTGGAAGCGATGCGGCCGCGGGCCGTCATCACGGGCGAAGTGCCGAGCGCGCTGCGGCCGCCACCCGGATGCAGCTTCCACACCCGCTGCCCCCGGGCGATGGCGGTGTGCAAGACCGACCAGCCGCCCTTGCGCGAACTCGGTCCGGGACGCGCGGTCGCCTGCCATCTGCACGCCGGCTGACCGCTCGACGCCACTTCCCGGCGAAGGGTTCTCGACGCAAGTCATTTTTGTGGCGGCCATGGCGCGCCACACCGACAAGTTTTGTTTGCCAAACTCCACAAGCGAACGAATACTCACCTCCATAATAATAGCGGGAGGTGACGTCATGACGAGCAAGCTTGCATTCGGTGCGACGGTGGCCGCGGCCATGCTTTTGGCCACCGGCGCTTCGGCGCAAACCTATGAAGTCACCAGGCTCGTTCCGGGCTCGGCGTTTCACGGCGTCCATGGCCTCGGGATCGACAAGACCGGGCGGCTGTTCGCCGGCAGCGTCGCAGGTGCGGCGCTCTACGAGGTCGATCGCGCGGGCGGCACCGCCAAGATCGCAATCCCTTCGCCGGAAGGCATGGCCGACGACATCGCCTTCGCGCCCGACGGCACCATGGCGTGGACCGGCTTCCTGACCGGCGACCTCTATTCCCGCAAGGGCGACGGTCCGGTCAGGAAGCTGGCCTCGGGCCTGCCCGGCATCAACTCGCTGGCGTTCCGCAAGGACGGCCGGCTCTACGCGACGCAGGTGTTCCTCGGCGACGCGCTTTATGAGATCGATGTCGAAGGTGCAAAACCGCCGCGCAAGATCATGGAGAAGATGGGCGGCCTCAACGGCTTCGAGTTCGGGCCGGACGACCTGCTCTATGGCCCGCTCTGGTTCAAGGGCCAGGTCGCCAAGGTCGACGTCGACAAGGCCGAGTTGACGGTGGTCGCCGACGGCTTCAAGGTCCCGGCTGCGGCCAATTTCGATTCCAAGGGCAATCTCTGGGTGGTGGATACCGCGCTCGGGCAATTGGTGAAGGTCGATCCGAAATCCGGCGCCAAGAAGATGGTCGCGCAGCTGAAACCCTCGCTCGACAATCTTGCAATCGACGACAAGGACCGCATCTTCGTCTCCAACATGGCCGACAACGGCATCCAGGAGGTCGATCCGGAAACCGGCGCCGCCAAGCAGGTCATCATCGGCAAGCTGGCGTTGCCCGGCGGTATCGGCGTCGTTTCCGACGGCGGCAAAGACACCATCTATGTCGCCGACGTGTTCGCCTACCGGACCGTCGACGGCACCACCGGCGAGGTCACCGAGGTGGCCCGCATGCATGCCGACGGTGTGCCGCTGGAATATCCGATGAGCGCCACCGCGAGGGGCGACGACGTGATCCTGTCGAGCTGGTTCACCGGCACGGTGCAGCTGATCGACCGCAAGAGCGGCAAGAGCCGCGAGATGCTGCACGGCTTCAAGGCGCCGCATGACGCCGTCAAGCTCGGCGACGGCTCCATTCTCGTCAACGAGCTCGGCAGCAAATCGCTGGTCCGCGCCAGCGGCGAGCACGGCAAGGACCGCACGGTCCTGATCGGCGACCTCGAAGGCCCGGTCGGCATGGCCGCCACCGCATCCGGCGACGCGGTCTATGTCACCGAGGCCTTTGCCGGACGGATCTCGAAGATCGGCACCAATGGCGAGAAGACCGTCATCGCCAAGGATCTGAAAATGCCCGAGGGCCTCGCGCTCGCGCCCGACGGCATGCTGATCGTCGCCGAAGTCGGCGCCAAGCGCCTGGTCCGGATCGACCCCAAGGACGGGACCCTCACCGAGATCGCCGCCAATTTGCCGATCGGGATGCCGGCCGCACCGGGTGGATTGCCGACCAACATCCCGACCGGCGTCGGCGTCGGCGCGACGGGCGTGATCTATTTCTCGTCGGATATCGAGAATGCGATCTACAAGGTGACCAAAAAGTAGATTCTGTTCGCGCTTAGCGCGGCTACCAAACGATTTCATGGCCGGGCTGGTCCCGGCCATCCACGTCTTGCTTTGAGAGACTCCGAAAGACGTGGATGCCCGGGACAAGCCCGGGCATGACGACGTTCATTGCTTGATCGCGCCTCAACTCAGTTCAGCTTCCGCTTCGGCACCGGGGCTTCGAACGACTCGATGTCGGCGGTCTGAGGCGCCTTGCCGTTGAAGGTCAAGACATTGCCTTTGGTCGAGATCGCCACGCGATCGCCGTCGGCGACCTCGCCGGCCAAGATCATCTCGGCCAGCGGATCCTGCAGACTGCGCTGGATCACCCGCTTCAGGGGCCGGGCGCCATAGGCGGGATCCCAGCCCTTTTCCGCAAGCCAGTCACGCGCCTTGGCATCGAGCGTCAGCGTGATCTTGCGCTCTTCCAGCAGCCGCTGCAGCCGCGCGAACTGGATCTCGACGATCCGGCCCATCTCGCTCTTCTGCAAGCGGTGGAACAGGATGATCTCGTCGACCCGGTTGAGGAATTCGGGCCGGAAATGCGCCCGCACCATTCCCATGACCTGCTCGCGCACTTCAGAAGTGTCCTCGCCTTCCGGCTGGTTCACCAGGAATTCCGAACCGAGGTTTGAGGTCATGATGATCAGCGTGTTGCGGAAATCGACGGTGCGGCCCTGACCATCGGTCAGGCGGCCGTCATCGAGCACCTGCAACAGCACGTTGAAGACGTCCGGATGCGCCTTCTCGATCTCGTCGAACAGCACCACCTGATAGGGCCGCCGCCGCACCGCTTCGGTGAGCGCGCCGCCCTCGTCATAGCCGACATAGCCCGGAGGCGCGCCGATCAGCCGCGAGACCGAATGCTTTTCCATGTATTCGGACATGTCGAGGCGGACCATCGCGGTCTCGTCGTTGAACAGATATTCCGCCAGCGCCTTGGTCAGCTCCGTCTTGCCGACGCCGGTGGGGCCCAGGAACATGAACGAGCCCATCGGGCGGTTCGGGTCCTGCAAGCCCGCCCGCGAACGGCGGACGGCGGTCGCCACCGCACGCACGGCTTCGGCCTGGCCGACGACGCGCTTGCCGAGGCTGCCCTCCATCTTGAGGAGCTTGTCCTTTTCACCCTCCAGCATCTTGTCGACGGGCACGCCGGTCCAGCGCGACACCACCTGCGCGATGTGGTTGGCGGTGACCGCCTCCTCCATCATCTCGCCGGCGTTTTCCGCGGCTTCGACCTCGGCAAGCCGCTTCTCCAGCTCGGGAATCCGGCCATAGGCCAGTTCGCCCGCGCGCTGGAATTCGCCGCGGCGCTGCGCGTTGGCCAATTCGACACGCAAGGCATCGAGTTCGCTCTTGAGCTTCTGGGCATTGGAGAGCTTGTTCTTCTCCGCGCTCCAGCGCGAGGTCAGCGCCGCCGATTTCTCCTCGAGCTCGGCGAGTTCCTTTTCCAGCGTCTGCAGGCGGCTCTTGGAGCCGGCATCGCTTTCCTTCTTGAGCGCCTCCTGCTCGATCTTCAGGCGGATGATTTCCCGATCCATCGAATCGAGCTCTTCCGGCTTGGAATCGACCTGCATCTTCAACCGCGCCGCCGCCTCGTCCATCAGGTCGATGGCCTTGTCGGGCAGGAAACGGTCGGTGATGTAGCGGTTCGACAGGGTGGTAGCCGCCACCAGCGCGGAGTCCGTGATGCGGACGCCGTGATGCTGCTCGTATTTATCCTTCAGGCCGCGCAGGATCGAGATGGTGTCCTCGACCGTCGGTTCCGGCACGAAGATCGGCTGGAACCGGCGCGCCAGGGCGGCGTCCTTTTCGACGTGCTTGCGATACTCATCGAGCGTGGTGGCGCCGATGCAATGCAGCTCGCCCCGTGCCAGCGCGGGTTTCAAGAGATTGGATGCGTCCATCGCGCCGTCGGCCTTGCCGGCGCCGATCAGCGTGTGCATCTCGTCGATGAACAGGATGATGGAGCCCTCGGCCGAGGTCACTTCCTGCAGCACCGCTTTGAGCCGCTCCTCGAATTCGCCGCGGTATTTGGCGCCTGCGATCAGCGCGCCCATGTCGAGCGACAGCAGCCTTTTGTCCTTCAGGCTTTCCGGCACGTCGCCATTGAGGATGCGCAGCGCCAGACCCTCGACGATCGCGGTCTTGCCGACGCCGGGTTCGCCGATCAGGACGGGATTGTTCTTGGTGCGGCGGGACAGCACCTGGATGGTACGGCGGATCTCCTCGTCACGGCCGATCACCGGATCGAGCTTGCCGTCGCGCGCGGCCTGGGTGAGGTCGCGGGCATATTTTTTCAAGGCATCATAGGCGTTCTCGGCGGTGGCCGAGTCAGCGGTACGGCCCTTGCGCAGCGCCTCGATCGCCGCATTGAGGTTTTGGGGCGTGACGCCACCCTTGCTCAAAATGGTCGCGGCCTCGCTGTTCTTCTCGAGCGTCAGCCCGAGCAGCAGCCGTTCCACGGTAACGAAACTGTCGCCGGCCTTTTCGGCGGCCTTTTCCGACGCATCGAACGCGCGCGCCAGTTCGGGGGCGAGGTAAACCTGCCCTGCGCCGCTTCCGGATACTTTCGGGAGTTTGCCCAGCGCATCCTCGGTGGCTTTGAGGATGGCGCGGGAATTGCCGCCGGCGCGGTCGATCAGACCGCCGGCCAGCCCTTCGCTGTCATCCAGCAGCACCTTGAGCAAGTGCAGCGGTGAAAACTGCTGGTGGCCGTCGCGAACGGCCAGCGATTGCGCAGACTGGATGAAACCGCGCGCACGCTCGGTGTATTTCTCAATGTTCATTACTAGTTCCCTCGGCCTGCTGCCTCCGCCCCTAAGGCACGGATGCAGCATCTTCATTGGGTTTCCGCAGACCGCGTTGACATTCCTCAACCAGCCGGCGGTCGTCGCCGTCATTTTTCAGGCTTGACGCAAATGTGGGCATTATCGGCCAAAAACGGAAGAGGCCGTTTGCAATTTCGCGTGCTGGCGGGCGGCAAGGGAATCTCTTAAAATGCCGGATGACCTCACCAAATCCCCCAAAAATCACCGGTATCTACCGCTATCCCGTCAAAGGCCTGACCCCGGAACAGATCCCCGGCGCGACCCTCACCCCCGGCGAGACCCTCCTGGCCGACCGCCGCTACGCCATCGAAAACGGCCCGTCCGGTTTCGATCCGGCCGCACCGAAATGGCTGCCAAAGCCGCATTTCCTGATGTTGCAGCGGGACGGATGGCTGGCGGCGCTGCAGACCCATTTCGACGATGCCAGCCATGTGCTGACCATCCGCCACAACGGAGCGGTCGCGGCCCAGGGCAACCTCGAAACCGCCGAGGGCCGGGCCACGATCGAGCTGTTCTTTGCCACAGGCTATGCCAGCCAGATCAAGGGGCCGCCGAAAATCCTGACCAGCCCCGGCCATAGTTTCTCCGACGTCGCGCGCAAGGTGGTCTCGATCATCAACCTGGCAAGCGTTCGTGCCATCGAGAACATGGTCGACCATCCCGTGCATCCCTTGCGCTTTCGCGCCAACCTCTATGTCGAGGGCTGGCCGGCCTGGCACGAATTCGACCTGCTCGACCGCACGCTGGCGATCGGGGACGCGCGCCTCAAGGTGGTGAAGCGGATCGTCCGCTGCGCCGCCGTCAATGTCGACCCGGACACGGCGGAGCGCGATCTTGCCATCCCGCAGGCCTTGCAGCGCAGGCTTGGCCATGGCGATTGCGGAATCTATGCGGAAGTGACCACCGGCGGCAGTATCGCGGTCGGCGATGCGGTTCTGGCGGAGCAGCCGGCGCTGTTGTAGTTGCGCGGGAGCGACGCGGCCACCTCAAGAATGAAACCGTCTTGAACTGCCCGCCGCCGACCAATAAATTGAAATTCAACTGGTACGCCAAATTTTCGGAGCGCACCGAGATGGCGCCTCATTTATTTCGTTCCGGATACGAAGTTCTGCAATACGAGATCGCCGAGGAGCGGGCATCGGCCCTCGCGCGGCTCGGCCAGCGCCTCGAGGACGCGCTGACGGCGCTCGCCGCATACCCGCCGACCGCCGATTTCGACCGGAAGATCCGCAATCGTCTCGTCGAACAGGCCGGCTATGCGCTCTGGATGTTCGTCGTGCAGCGCGAGTCCGTCGGGCTCAACAAGATCGACCACGTGATCCAGATCTATCGCGTGCCGAAAGAGGTGCTGGCCCGCATGGGGCCATTGCCCAAGGCGAGCATCGAGCCAACGAAACCCAGAGCGGTTGCCGAAGCGCGGGCGCCATTGTTCTGAGCCTCGCCACATTGCGAGGAGCGATAGCGAGCAATCCATTGTTTCCTTGCGCGGAGAGATGGATAGCCTCGCTTCGCTTGCAATGACGGTCGAAGTCAGTTCGTCGGCATCACGTAGGCATAGATCCGGCCGCGCGAGATCGGCGCTTCCTTGACCCGGTTGCCGTTGTTGCCGGAGATCATGATCGGATTGCCCTTGCCGTCGATGCCGGTGATGATTCCGACATGGCCGCCGCCGCGGCCGCGCGACATCACGGCGATGGCGCCGACCTGCGGACCGGAGACGCGCTGGCCGTAGCTCGCGAACGAGTTCGCCATGTCCGAGCCGGTGCCGCGGTGACCGGTCTTCTGCAGCACCATGTTCATGAAGCGCGCGCACCACAGGCTGCCGCGGCCGGTCGGGTTACCGCCGAGGTATCGGCGCGCCTCGGCGACGACGCTGGAAGAGCTGAAACTGGAAGCGCCGTAACTCGCCGGCGCCGGTCCCATCCTGCCACCGGGCGGCGTCAGGGTTGAATTGGGATCGCCAAAGCTTGCGTTGGAATCGGCAAAGCCGCCGGCCTGCATCCGCGCGACGCTGCGTTCCCAGCGCGAGACGCGCGATTTTTGGTTGGACACGTTCTCCCGACGCGAACCGGTGTCCACCTCGCTGAAAGACGCTCTGGTGTGCCTGACATGCCGATGGCCATGGTGGCTTGCATAATGTCTTGCATGATGTCCGGCGTGGTAGCCGCGGGCGTGACGCCCATGGTGAGGCCGTGCCGAGGCCGGCGAGACAATTACGGCGAAGGAAACCGAACACAACGCCAGTGCAACGACACGAAGCAACCGGCGGAACGCAAACAACTTGAGCATCTCTGACCCTCTATGACACACCCCCATTCCCCGTAGCGTTCGTGGACAAACGAACGCGGTGCGGTTTTGCGATGCGGGATGTGACCAGAGGAAGATTTCATGCGGCGATGCGGAAACGATTTCGGGGTCATTCCGCGATCATTTCATGACCAAAAAGAAACAAGTCTGCCGCATTGCGGACAAGAGCATTAACTGCGAATTTTGATGCGGGATAACGCGCCAAGACCAAGAGGAACCCTCAAATGCCCTACGCCGTCACCAAGGATAATGTCCGCCTGCATTTCGAAGAGGCGGGAAGCGGGACGCCGATCATCTTCCTGCACGAATTCGCGGCCGATCACACCAATTGGGAGCCGCAGATGCGCTACTTCTCGCGCGGCCACCGCTGCATCGCCTATTCGGCGCGCGGCTATACGCCCTCCGACGTGCCGGCCTCGCCAGAGGTCTACACCTACAAGCATTTCTACACCGACGCATTCGCCGTGCTCGATCATCTCGGTATCGCAAAAGCGCATTTCGTCGGATTGTCGATGGGCTCCTATTCGTCGCTGCACGCGGCGATGAATGCGCCGGAGCGGGTGATGTCGATGACGCTCGCCGGTGTCGGCTCCGGCTCCAGTCTCGAAAACCTGGAAGCATTCCGGAAGACGTGCCGCGAGAATGCCGAGCAGTTCGAGACGCTCGGCTCCGCCGAGGTTGCAAAAGTCACGCGCGAGGCGCCCGGCCGCATTCCCTTCCTGGTCAAGGACCCGCGCGGCCACGCCGATTTCTATGCGGCGCTGGCGCGGCACGATGCGAAAGGGTCGGCCAACACCATGCGCGGCTTCCAGGGCGGCCGGCCGTCGATCTACACCATGCCCGATGCCATCAGGAAAGTGGCGACACCGGCGCTGATCATCTGCGGTGACGAGGACGATGCCTGTGTCGAGCCGAGCCTGTTCCTGAAGAAGCACCTCCCCGCCTCCGGCCTGACCTTCTTCCCGAAATCGGGCCATGTGCTCAATCTGGAAGAGCCGGCGCTGTTCAACGAAATGGTCGAGCGGTTCATCACGCTGGTCGAGGCCGGGCGGTGGCTGGCGCGGGATCCGCGGTCGATGATGGCGTAGCGCTACGACGAGGCGGCTCCTTACCTCTCCCATCGGGAGAGGTCGCGAGCATCTTGCGAGTGGGTGAAGGGTTATAGCCTCACGATAGACCGTAACCCCTCACCCGGCGCTTCGCGTCGACCTCTCCCGATGGGAGAGGTACGGAAGCGTCACTTCCCTTCCCCACCCCGGCTGAGCAGAAACACGCCCTGTTCGCCGAACATGTTCCAGAACCACCATGGCAGATTGAGCCGCAGCGGACGGCCGTAGAGGTCGAGCGCGACGGCGCGCTCCATCTTGACGTTGATCTCGTCGCAGAGCTGCACGAAATCCTTGATGGTGCAGAAATGGATGTTCGGCGTGTCATACCAGGTGGCGGGCAGGTTCTCGGTGCGCGGCATGTGACCGCCGACCAATAATTGCAGGCGCATCCGCCAGAACCCGAAATTCGGAAACGAAACGATGGCGCGCCGGCCGATCCGCAGCAGGTTTTCCAGCACCACCTTCGGCTGCCGCGTTGCCTGCAGCGTCTGCGACAGGATCACGTAATCGAAGGCGTCGTCCGGATAATTGACGAGGTCGGTGTCGGCGTCGCCCTGCACCACCGCAAGCCCCTTGGCGACACAGCGGTTGACGCCCGCGCGCGACAGCTCGATGCCGCGGCCGTCGATGCCGCGGCTTTCCAGGAGTTGCAGCAATTCGCCGTCGCCGCAGCCGACGTCGAGCACTTTCGAGCCGCGCTGCACCATCTCGGCGACCAGCAGATGATCGCTGCGCGCATCCGCGGTGCGATGCGGCTCGACGCCGGTGAGCGGAAGGGTTTGTTGTTGCATCGACATCTCAGCCACCCGTCTCTTTCAAGCCTCGGGCTTTGCCTGCGGATTGCAGAAAAGCGCGGGAAATGTCGAAGAATTCGGGCACGTCGAGCAGGAAGGCATCGTGGCCGCGATCGGTCTCGATCTCGGCGAACGACACCCGCGCGCTCGATGCGTTCAGCGCATGCACCAGCGCCCGCGATTCGGAGGTCGGGAACAGCCAGTCCGAGGTGAACGACACCACGCAGAACCGGGTCTGGATGCCGGTAAACGCTTTCGCCAGCACGCCCCCATGATCGGCGGCGATGTCGAAATAATCCATCGCCCGCGTCAGATACAGATAGGAATTGGCATCGAAGCGCTCGACGAATGACGAACCCTGGTAGCGCAGATAGCTTTCGACCTGGAAATCGGCATCGAACGAAAACGTCGGCAGTTCGCGGTCCTGCATGCGCCGGCCGAACTTGCGATGCAAGGCGGCGTCCGACAGGTAGGTGATGTGCGCGGCCATGCGCGCCACGCCGAGGCCGCGATGCGGGTGCGTGTCATGGTCGAAATAGCGCCCGCCGCGCCAATCCGGATCGGCCATCACAGCCTGGCGGCCGAGTTCGTGGAAGGCGATGTTCTGCGCCGAATGCCGCGTCGAGCAGGCGATCGCCAGCGTCGAGAACACACGTTTGGGATAGGCGGCTGTCCATTGCAGCGCCTGCATGCCGCCCATCGAGCCGCCGACCACGCAAAACAGCGTGTCGATGCCGAGGCGATCGATCAGCATGGTCTGCGCGCGCACCATGTCAGGGATGGTGATGATGGGAAAATCCAGCCCCCACAATTTTCCCGTGGCCGGATTGGTCGAGGCCGGGCCGGTCGAGCCCATGCAGCCACCAATCACGTTGCTGCAGATGATGAAGTACAGATTGGTGTCGAGCGGCTTGCCCGGACCGACCATGGTGTCCCACCAGCCTTGCTTGGAAGTGACGGGATGCACATTATTGACATGCTGATCGCCGGTCAGCGCATGGCAGACCAGGATGGCGTTGGACTTGTCGGCGTTGAGTTCGCCATAGGTCTGGTAGGCGATCTGGAACGGCGCCAGGTCGATGCCGCAATCGAGCTTGAGCGGCTGATCGACGCTGAACGTCACAACCTGCGAGGTCGGATGGTCCGCCTCATGGGCCCGATCCTCATGATGGATCGAGGGGCTTGATATCGACTGAACGTTTGTCATCTCGGCCACCGACCTCGTTCGCAGAGGTCCTCTCGGACAGAAATCAGGCCATAAAAAAACCCGGCCTGAACAAAGGTTCGGCCGGGATCAACTCTGTCCCCGGCCTGTTTAGCGAGTTGTTTAACGTGGCTGCAAGCCGGCCGGCTCAAATGACCACGGAATGGGCCAAAGCTAGTCCGAAGGGAGCTTTTCGTCAAGGCGGGCCCATGGTTAACCGGGCGGGCTGGCCTCATGGTGAGGCGGCGCCCTTGCGCCGTCTCGAACCATGGGTGAGAACGGGCCTTCATCCTTCGAGACGCGGCCAAGGGGCCGCTCCTCGGGATAAGGCTAACAATTTTGCCGGGTTAGAACATGTCCAAAGCCCCTCCCGCCCCGCCCTCGCTCGCGGTACTGCGCAAGGAGATCGACGAGATCGACGAGCAGGTCCACCGCCTGCTGATGGCGCGTGGCGACATCATCGATCGGCTGATCCAGGTCAAGGAGACCCAGGAAGTCGGCTCGGCATTCCGCCCGGCGCGTGAGGCCGACATGATGCGGCGGCTGGTGGAGCGTCATCGCGGCATCCTGCCGATCGACACCATCGAAAGTATCTGGCGCGTCATCATCTCGACCTTCACCTATGTCCAGGCGCCGTTCTCGGTGCATGCGGATGTCTCGGTCGGCGAATCCGCGATGCGGGATTCGGCGCGGTTTCATTTCGGCTTCGTGGTGCCCTATGTGGCGCATTTCAGCGCGCAGGCCGCGGTCGAGGCGGTCTCGAAATCGAAGGGCGATCTGGCTCTCGTCTCGGCGACCTCAAGCCGGACGCCGTGGTGGAACGAGCTCGAAGCCGACGGCGCGCCCAAGATCATCGCGCGGCTACCGTTCCTCGAACGCGCCGATCATCCGGCGGCCTTGCCGGTGTTCGTGGTCTCGCGCGTCGCCGACAATGCGATGGTGACGGAGGTCGAGACCTGGAGCGTGCGCGTCTCCGGCTGGAATGCCGAGATCGCGCGCGCGGTGGCGCCGCTCGCCGAGATCGTCGCCGTCCCCGACACTGCCTTCGACGGCGCGGCGCTGCTGGTGTCGATATCCGGCACCGGGCTGGAGAAGATCAAGACCGCCCTGATCGAGGCCGGCGCATCGGTGCGCTCCACGGCCCTCGTCGGCAGCCATGCAACGCGATATACCGTGCCCCCGAATGGGGCCAAATCCCAATAGACTGACGATCCGGAGCCCAAAATGTCCCGCCCCGTGCCGAACCCCGGCATTCTCGATATTGCGCCCTACACCCCCGGCAAGAGTCCGGTGCCGGAGCCCGGCCGCAAGGTGTTCAAGCTTTCCGCCAACGAGACGCCGTTCGGCCCCTCGCCGAAGGCGCTTGCGGTCTACAGGGATGCGGCGGCGAGTTTGCACGATTATCCGGAAGGTACCTCGCGCGTGCTGCGCGAGGCGATCGGGCGTGCCTACGGCCTCGATCCGAACCGCATCATCTGCGGCGCGGGCTCGGACGAAATCCTCAACCTTCTGGCGCACACCTATCTCAAGCAGGGCGACGAGGCGATATCCACCGCCCACGGCTTTCTGGTGTACCCGATCGCCACCATGGCGAACGGCGGCAAGAACGTCGTCGCACCCGAGACCAATTTCACCGCCGATGTCGATGCGATCCTGAAGCTGGTTTCGCCGCGTACCAAAATGGTGTGGCTCGCCAATCCGAACAACCCGACCGGAACCTACATTCCGTTCGACGAGGTCAAGCGGCTGCGCGCCGGATTGCCCGGTCACGTGCTGCTGGTGCTCGACGCCGCCTATGCCGACTACGTCTCGCGCAACGATTACGAGCTCGGCCTGGAGCTGGTGGCGACCACGGAAAATACCGTGATGACGCACACATTCTCCAAGATCCACGGGCTGGCTTCTTTGCGGATCGGCTGGATGTTCGGCCCGGCCAATATCGTCGACGCCGTCAACCGCATCCGCGGGCCCTTCAACGTCTCGACGCCGGCGATGCTGGCGGCGGTGGCCGCGATCGAGGACACCGCGCATGTCCAGATGTCGAAGGCTTTTACCGAGCAATGGCGCAACTGGCTGACGGAAGAAATTTCCAAACTCGGTCTGAAAGTCACGCCGAGCGTGGCGAATTTCGTGCTGATCCATTTCCCGCAGGAGAAGGGCAAGACGTCCGCCGACGCCGACGCCTATCTGACCAAGCGCGGGCTGGTGCTGCGCGCGCTGAACAATTACGGCCTGCCGCATTCGCTGCGGATGACCATCGGCACCGAGGAGGCCAACCGCCTCGTCGTCGACGGCCTGCGCGACTTCATGGCCGGCAAATGAGCAGCGATCCCCTTTTCAAACGCGTCACATTGATCGGCTTCGGCCTGATCGGCGGCTCGATTGCGCGCGCCGCGCGCGCGCAAGGTCTGGCGGGCGAGATCGTCACCACGGCGCGTTCGGCGAAAACCCGCGCACGGGTGCAGGAACTCGGCATCGTCGATCAGGTGCTGGAGACCAACGCGGAAGCGGTCAAAGGCGCCGACCTCGTCATCCTCTGCATTCCCGTCGGCGCCTGCGGACCGGTCGCCGAAGAGATCGCGCCGTTCCTCGAGAAGGGCGCCATCGTATCCGACGTCGGCTCGGTCAAGGGCGCCATCGCGAGGGACATGGGGCCGCATATTCCCGCTGGTGTCCACTTCGTTCCCGCGCATCCCGTCGCCGGCACCGAACATTCCGGTCCCGATTCCGGCTTCCCTGAACTGTTCATCAACCGCTGGTGCATTCTGACGCCGCCGGAAGGCACGGACGCGGCGGCAGTCGAGAAGCTGCGCGCGTTCTGGGCCGGCCTCGGCGCCAGGGTCGAGATCATGACGCCGGATCACCATGACCTCGTGCTGGCAATCACCAGCCATCTGCCGCATCTGATCGCCTACACCATCGTCGGCACCGCCGATGAACTGGCGCAGGTGACGTCGTCGGAAGTCATCAAATTCTCCGCCGGCGGGTTTCGCGATTTCACCCGCATCGCGGCCTCGGACCCGACGATGTGGCGCGACGTGTTCCTGGCCAACAAGGAAGCGGTGCTGGAAATGCTCGGCACCTTCAACGAGGATCTCTCAAAGCTCACGCGCGCGATCCGGCGCAACGATGGCGAGGCGCTGTTCGAGCATTTCACGCGCACCCGTGCCATCCGCCGCGGTATAGTCGAGATCGGCCAGGATTCGGCGGCGCCCGACTTCGGCCGCCCGCACGCGAATTTGACCAAGAAGACGGAATAGACCGGCCGAGGACTTTGACAAGGCGCGCGCAGACGCGCCGTGGAACGGGAGTGAAGCATGATCATCGACCATTCGAAACTTCTTGGGCTGGCGAACCGCATCGTCACGGCCGGCGGCAGCTCGGCCGCGGAAGCCGCCATCGTGGCCGAGCATCTGGTGGAAGCCAATCTGCGCGGCCATGACAGCCATGGCGTCGGCATGCTGGTCGCCTATGTGCGCGACCTCGACAATGGCACGCTGAAGATCAACCAGACGCCCGAGATCGTCTCCGACACCGGCACCATCTCGGTGTGGGATGCCCGCGCCGGCTACGGCCAGGTGGTGGCGCGCCAGGCGGTGGAATGGGCGATTGAAGCGGCGAAGAAACACGGCGTCGCCGTCAATGGCTTGCGCAACGCGCACCATATCGGCCGCGTCGGCACCTATGGCGAGATCGCCGCCCGCGCCGGCATGGTGGCGCTGCATTTCGTCAATGTCGCCTCGGGCCCGCCGGGCGTCGCGCCCTTTCGGGGCCGCGAGGGACGATTCCTGACTAACCCTGTCTGCATCGCGATCCCCGGCACCGACCAAAACGAACCGATCCTGCTCGATTTTGCCACCAGCCGCGTGGCGCTCGGAAAAGTGCGGGTGGCGCATAATGCCGGCAAGCCGATGCTCGACGGCGCGCTGCTGGATCACGCCGGCCAGCCCACCACCAATCCATCCGTGATGTACACCGAGCCGCGCGGCGTGGTGCTGCCGTTCGGCGAGCACAAGGGCTCCGGCCTCGCGCTGGTCTGCGAACTATTGGCCGGCGCGATTGTCGGCTCGCCCAGCGTCACCACGTCGACGCCGCCCGATCTCGGCATCATCAACGGCATGCTGAGCATCGTGATCGATCCGGCGCGTCTGTCCGCGCGCGACAGCATGATGGCCGAGATCGACGACATGCTCGCTTGGGTGAAGTCCGCCAAGCCCGCCGATGCCGATCTGCCGGTGCTGGTTGCCGGTGAGCCCGAGCGCCTGGCGCGGGCGCAGCGCATCACTGACGGTATCGAGATCGACGACACGACCTGGGGCCAGCTGTCTGATATCGCGCAGCGCTATCAGATCCGGATCGACAGCTGAGCAAACTCGAGCGTGGTGCCATGAAATCCTCTGCCGGCGGGATTCAGCTAACGGCGCTCGATCCCGCCTCCTATCGGCACATGCCGTGGAAGAATGGCGGCGGGGTCACGACCGATATCGCCGTCACCATGCTCCCGGGATTCGAACTGGGCAGTTGGGAGGGCATCGTCTGGCGCTTCAGCCGGACCGCCATCGCGACACCGGGCGCATTTTCCGATTTGAGTGGCTATGACCGTGAACTGGCGCTGGTTGCCGGCGAAGGGCTCGTGCTCGAAACGGCCGATGGCGAGATCGACGTCCGGCGGCCGCTCAAGCCGGTGCGCTTTGCCGGAGAAGCGTCGATCGTCAGCCGGCTCGAGGCCGGGCCGGTCGAAGTCGTCAATCTGATCGGCGACCGCGCGCGAGTGTCGATCGCTCTCTCCTGCCTGTCGGACGGCGCAACGCACGCCTGTCCGGCCGGTATTTACATCATCTATGCCGCAACTGGCTCCTGCAAACTGCTGATCGGCGACAAGGCCTGCGAGATCCCCACCGGCTACGCGGTGCGCATGGACTCCGACGAAGATATCGCCATCGCTCGCCAGTTGGGCACCGCGATCATCGCCAGTATTGTTCCCGTCGCGCAAGCCGGGAAATAGATTGGTAACGCTTCCAACTATGTTAGCTTGCCAACATCCCTTCTGCTGAACAACTTGCGTCACCGAAGAACGTGCGCCACCGATCGCGGGATCAAAATGTCCGATTTCAAGAGACGACCTGCCTTCCTTCCCCTCCTCGCGTTGCTGGCCCTGCTGTTCGCAGGCGGCGATCCAGCGCGGGCCCAGACCCTGAAGGCCGTCATGGAACGCGGCACCCTCAATTGCGGCGTCGGCCAGGGGCTGCTCGGCTTTTCCAGCATGGACGACAAGAATGCCTGGAGCGGTTTTGACGTCGATATCTGCCGTGCCGTGGCGGCGGCGATCTTCGGCGACCCGGCAAAAGTGACGTTCACGCCGCTCGATGCGGGCACGCGCTTTTCCGCGCTGCAATCCAGCAAGATCGATCTGCTGTCGCGCAACTCGACCTGGACGATGTCGCGGGAAAGTTCGCTCGGCCTGATGTTTGCCGGCGTCGCCTATTATGACGGCCAGGGTTTCCTGCTGCGCCGCGAGGCCAAGATCGACACCGCCCTGCAGCTCGGCGGCAAGACCGTGTGCACCCAGACCGGCACCACGACCGAACTCAATCTAGCGGATTATTTCCGCGCCAACGACATGCCGCTGAAGGTGCTCACGCTCGCCACCGCCGAGGAAAGCCGGCAAGCTTATGACGATCGCAAATGCGACGTGCTGACCAGCGACGTCTCGCAGCTCTACGCCGAACGCCTCAAACTCTCCGCGCCCGACAGCCACATGATCCTGCCGGAAGTGATTTCAAAGGAGCCGCTCGGACCCGCGGTGCGGCAGGGCGACGACCAGTGGTTCAACCTGGTGAAGTGGACGCTCTATGCCCTGATCAATGCCGAGGAGTTCGGCGTCAAGCAGGCCGCGATCGACGATGCGCTGAAATCCTCCAATCCCAACATCAAGCGCCTCGTCGGCACCGAGGGCGAATTCGGCGCGCAATTGGGCCTTGCCAATGACTGGGCCGTGCGCGCCGTCCGTGCCGTCGGCAATTACGGCGAGATCTATGAACGGAACGTCGGCACGCAATCCAAACTCAGCATCCCGCGCGGGCTGAATGCGCTCTGGACCCAGGGCGGCATCCAGTACGCGCCTCCCGTCAGATAGTTCGAGGGTCGGGCCATGACCGTGGATTATTACGCGCTGCTGACCAAAGCCGTTGCCGGCAAGGACACGCTGGGACGCGACAAGGTCTACAAGGACGCCTACGACCTCATCACAAAATCCCATCTGAACCCTGAGGTCGCCGCCTCGCATGTCGCCGCCCTCGAAGCTGCGATCCGGCGGATCGAGGATGACGTCGCCGCCGAGAACGAGCGCGCTGCCGCAGAAATCAACGAGGTGCTGTCGGAAGGCCCCAACTGGAAGCCATGGGCGGTGGGCGCCACAGCGCTCGCCCTCGCCATTGCGTTAGCCGCCTTCATGTATGGATATGTCGCGACCAAAGGTCCCGCCGTCGTCGCCGCCGGCGTCACCACGCCAGCGCCGAAGATCGAGCGCGTGCGCGAAGAGGTCGTGATGGCCGACCTCAGGGCCGGCGAGGACGGCGGCTCCACCGGCGAAGGCCTGCCCTATGCGCTGCAGCGGCAAGTGGTGTTTTATCGCACCACCGTGGTGCCCGGCTCGATCGTGGTCGACCGCGAAAACCGCTTTCTCTATCTGATCGACGCCAACAATTCCGCACGCCGCTACGGCATCGGGATCGCGAAGGAGTGCCTCAAGGGCGGCAGCTTCTTCCGCGTCACCAACAAGCTCGAATGGCCCGACTGGCGCGCTTCGGCCGCGAGCCGGGACGCCGACGCCCTGGCCGCGTCGGCCGGTAAGCCCGGCAGTCCGCTCGGCGCCCGCGCGTTGCTGCTCGACAAGCCGGGCCTGCTCATTCACGGGACGAATTCTCCCAAGACGATCGGCCATCTCGTCGCCTCCGGCTGCATCCGCCTCGTCAACGACGACGTCGAGGATCTGTATCGGCGGGTGTCGCTGGAGACTCGCGTGGTGTTCGTGAGTTAAAGGCGACGGCACACCAGTCCATTGCCGCCCTCTCGTAACCTCCTCCACACAGCCAGTGACGCGCCCTACACAACCCGCCGCCAGCCGTCGACCGACCAGCGCCCTGCGCCGCACACGACGAGTACGAACAGGCCGCCGGCGATGGCGATGTCCTTTTCGAAATGCAACAGTTCGTTGCGAACAGCAAAATTCGTGTGAAAGAGCCCAGCGGTCGCGAGGCAAAACAGCCCGAGCGCGAGCGCGCCGCACCGCGTGTACCAGCCGGCCGCGATGCTGAGCCCTGCGGCGAGTTGCAAGGCAATCACCGGCGCCAGCACGAAAGCAGGCGCGCCCATCTTCGCCATGGCGGCCGATGACGCGCTGTAATTGGCGAGCAGGAAGGCGCCCTCGTGGAGGAATATCCAGGCCAGCAGCAGGCGCCCCATGAGCAGGACGATGTCGTCGCGCATGGCGGATTCTCCGGATCAAGCATGGCGGAATGCGATCGGGACGAGCGAAGCGGGCGCTCTCGCACCCGCTTCGCCTGGCCGTCAGTTGCTGGCTGATTTGGCGTTGATCGCCTTTTGCAGGTCCTCACGCTCCTCGCAGCCGCCGGGGCAGAGCTTTGCGAGGACGGCGAGTTGCTCCCTGGCCTTTTCCATGTTGCCGGTCTCGACATAGAGCTCGCCGAGATATTCGCGGGCGGCCTTGTGATCCGGCTGCATCTCGATCGCCTTGTTGTAGTAGGTCAGCGAAGTCTTGAAATCGCCGGTCTTGCGCAGCGTGAAGCCCATCAGGTTGTAGACATCGGCATGCTGAACGTCGTCGGCGAGTTCGCGCAATTGCGCCAGCGCGCCGGCATAGTCCTTGGCCTTGATCTTGGCGCGCACCGAGGTCAGGTCCGGCGCGTCGGTCGATGTCATGTTGTCGACGGCACGGGCTGGCGAAAGGCCGAGTCCGGCGATCAACGCAAGAGCGGCCAGGGCGGAGGTGAATTTCGTCGTCATCGTGGGTTACTCCTTCTCGTGATCAGGATTGCGCGAGCGGCGCGAATGCGTAGGCGTTGCCGTCCTTTGTAAACGTGCCGCGGCCGGGGAACGGGAAATGCGCGCCGCAGATCATCATCTTGTCGGCGATGACACGATCGATCAGCTTGCGGCGGCTCGTAATCGCCATGGCGCCGTCCTGGTCATAGGCGCCCTGCCAGTCCGGATGCGGCGCCAGCAGCGCCGGCACATACATGGTGTCGTTCGACGCCATCAATTGATCCTTGCCCGAGGTGACGAGAAACGCCGCGTGGCCCGGGGTGTGGCCGGGCGCTGCGATCATGCGGACGCCGGGGGCGACTTCGGCGTTGTCCTCGACCAGTTTCCAGTTCTTCCAGGTCGGGAATACGTCCGAGATGCGCTTGCCCGCGGGGCGGCGGCCTTCCGCCAGCTTTTCGACACGGCCGGGCTCGGTCCACCAATTATATTCGGTGCTGCTGACGATCAGCTCGGCATTGGGGAAGACGGCGGCGTTGGTGCCCTTCTCCATCAGGCCCCAGACATGGTCGGGATGGAAATGCGACACCAGGATGGTGGAGATCTTCTCGCGGTCGATCCCGGCGGCCTTCATGTTGGCCGGCAGGTTGGTGGCGTTGGCCTGCCACTGGCCGACGCCCGACCCGGAATCGATCATGATGTACTTGTCGCCGATCTTGAGCACGGTCACGGTGAGCGGGATCGGCATGAATTCGGTGGTGAGGCCGGCTTTCGAAAGCGCCTCCTTGGTGTCCTCGATCGAGGCATTCTTGATGAAGGTCGGATCGTGCGGCTTGCGCCAGATGCCGTCATAGACGGCGGTGACTTCGATCGAACCGACCTTGTATTTGTAGACGCCATTGGCCGGCTCGAGCGGCGCCTCGGCGTGGGCTGGATTGATGAGTGCAAGCTTCTTGCCGTGCAGCCCGAAGGCTGCGGCGACGGCAGCGGTAGCCAGGACACCCCGGCGGGACATTGACAGCATTGAATTTCTCCCGGTTCGTAGCGGACGAAGCCCATTGCGCCGAACGCGCAACGCTTCCGATCAGGGAGACCGTGGTGATCGGGGATTTATTCGGATGCCGGCAAAGATTTTTCGCTGGCGCCATAACACGACGATTTTTCTTCAAAAATCCGGAATAAACCCGGCCGGGCCAAGGTCTATCTAGCTGTCACAGGTTCGTAACCGGTCATCCGGGGCCGCGCCGAAAGACAGAATAACGAGGCAGAACCACGTCATGACGAGATCGCAGGCCGCGTACGGCAAGGCGCAGGAACCGTTGCTCGACGTACTTATCGCACTCGCAGCCCGGCTTGCCGGCGCGGGCAGGAATTTCGGACTTCGCGCGATGGCGGCCGGCGCCAGCGATGGCTTTCGTCATGCGACGCGGCCCGGCACCCGTGAAGCCAAACCGGCCGCCAACGCGTCGGACCGCGCGGATGCCACGGCCAGCCGTCGATCGGCCGGCAGCAACGACAAATATGGCCGGTTCCAGCGCGAGATCGTGCCGCATCTGGATGCGGCCTATAATTTCGCGCGCTTTCTCAGCCGCAACCCCGATGCGGCCCAGGACATCGTGCAGGACAGTTTCTTGCGCGCCTATCGGGGCTTCGATGGCTATCAGGGCGGCGACGCCCGCGCCTGGATCTTCTCCATCGTGCGCAACTGCTATCACAATTGGTTGCTGGAAGGCCGACGCAAGGCACGGCTGGAGGTTGACGTCCATCACCGCGACGATGCCGCCGATTTTTCCGTCGACGACGTGCCCTCCGATGACGACACGCCGGAAGCGGCCCTGCTGCGAAGCTCGGAGGCCGGTAAGGTGCGCAGCGTTCTCAATTTGCTGCCGCGCGCCTTGCGCGAGGTGCTGGTGCTGCGCGAACTGGAAGGGTTGTCCTATCGCGAAATCGCCCAGACGGCGGCGTTGCCAATCGGCACCGTGATGTCGCGGCTGGCCCGCGCGCGCGATCACTTTGCGGCCGTATGGCACAGCCAGGCCAGGCTGCAGGAGGAACGGAAGTGAATACCGCCACTGCCCGACCCTGCTCCGAGTGGGAACTGATGCTGCACGGTTTTGTCGACAACGAACTCGACGCCGCGCATTCCCTTCAGATCGAACGGCACATTGCGACCTGTCCGCATTGCGCCCAGCAACTGGAAAGCCTCAAAACCTTGAAACAGCGGATCGCTCAGCCGGGCGTTCATTGGCGCACGCCGGATCACGTCAGGGCGCAGGTCCTGGCGGCGATCGCGCAGGAGGCGGCCCAGCCCGCGCGCGTATCGGCGCCCCGAGGCTTCAGCGCGCTCGAATTCGTCAGGAAATGGCTGTTCGTGCCGTCGCTGGCCGCGCTCGCCGCCAGCCTGTTCCTGGTGATCGGGCCGATGAACGATCGCTCGACCGTCAGCGACGAGGTCGTCGCGAGCCATGTCCGCTCGCTGCTGGTCGATCATCTCACCGATGTCGCGACCTCCGATCAGCATACGGTAAAGCCCTGGTTCAACGGCAAGATCGATTTCGCGCCGCCGGTGGTCGATCTGGTGCGCGAGGGATTTCCGCTGGCCGGCGGCCGTGTCGATTATATCGGCGGCCGCGTCGTCGCCGCTCTGGTCTACAAGCGGCAGTCGCACGTCATCAATCTGTTCGTCTGGCCGGCGCAATCGGACGCAGCGGCTGCAACCGTGCGAACCGCCTCGTCCCGCGACGGCTACAATCTCGAGAACTGGCAGGCAGGCGGCCTGAACTTCTGGGCCGTTTCCGACGGCAATGCCGACGATCTCGCACGCTTCCGGGATGCGTTTATCAACCGGACTTCCAAATAACGAAAGGGCGGATCGAGGCTTTGCCCGATCCGCCCTCCACTTCCGTCACTTCGCCGGTTACTTGCGCGCCTTGGGATGCCGCGCGGGCAGCGGGTGACGCATGATCATTCGCGGCGCCATCGCCATCGCATCGGCCGGCGGCCGCGAGGTGCCGATGCCGAGATCGCCGTTGGGATAAACGAATGCGAACATTCCGGGCTCATCGATCATGTGCGACTGCGCCGAAGCGGGCGATGCGATCAGCGCCAACAGGACAGCCGCGCCGAGAAATTTGATCTTGGTCATTGATGTTCTCCTCATTACCGACCCACATCGAAGTGGATCGTCAGAGAACAAGACCACCGTCGCTGCGGCGACATTCCGCTCGCCGCCATCACGCTTCGTCGATCATTATTTTACGGCGCGCGCGGGGATGTGATGGAATGCAGGGGCGTGATTAACTTTCGTCGCCCCGGCGAAAGTTTCAGCCCATTCATGACGTCATCCCGGCGCTGCGCCAGGACGGCAAGAATCAAAACAGCGGCGGGACTTGTCCGACCTTCAGCGGGCCGAAGAACACCGCGCCGTCGACGAAGCGCAGCGGGAAGCTGCGCGCCTTCTTGCCTTCGAGTTCGGCCGGCGTGCCGAGCGCGTTGATGCCGACGGCGACGCCGACATTGGTGTTCTGCTTTACAACTTTGCCGAGGCCCGGAATGGCCTTGTCGAGCGCGCCGAACAGATTGGTGAGGTCCTGGCTCTTCACCCCCGGCGCCACGCGATCGAGCGTTGCCTGCGGCACGCCCTGCTCCAGCATTTTATCGATGCCGAGTGCCGGAATGATCCGCTCCAGCCCCGTTACCGTCATCTGCAGTTCGCCCTCGATCCGCCCCTCGGCGTTGAGACCGAGCGTTCCGGCTGAAATGGCGATCAGTTCGCCCTGCTCGACGCGCGAGCGCACGATCTCGACCTTGCCGCCGGCGGCCTGGATCTCGCGGAAGCGCGCGGGCCACGGCTTTGGCGAGAAATCCTTCAGACCGCTGAGCTTGACCTGAATGTCGGATTTGAACGGCGCCGCCAGCAGCGGATGCAGTTCCTGGATGCTGCCGTCGGAAATCTGCAAGACGGCTTCGATCACGGGATCGGCTTTCACCGATCCATCCACCAGCCGGCCATGCAGTTCGACATGATTGGCCTTCGCCAGCGGCGTCTGCACCGGGCCGTTGACGCGGTCGATCGAGGGATTGTCGAACGCGAGATCAACGCGCTCCGGCGCGGTGGGCAGGCCCGCGATGCTGCTGCGGCCCACGGTCCAGCTCACTTTCATCGACGGCGGCTGGCCGCGATCGGCAATCGTCGCTGGCGACTTGAATTCGGCGATCAGCAATTTCGGCTGGTAAATCGAGGCGATTACCATGATCTCGCCGAGTTGCGCCGTGAACGGCGCCGGCGCCCCGGCGGTCTGCGACACCAGCGTGACGCTGGCGTCCTCGCAACTCACTTCGAGGCGGAACGGATAACCCGCGACCGAGCGCTTGGCGCAATCATAAATCCGGCCGGACTTCGCTTCCCGCGCGCGCCATTCGTCGGCGCGGACGCCGACCTCGGACGCCGCATAGAACCAGAATCCGCTCCAGACGATGGCGGCGACCACCAGAAGAGCGGGCATGATGAAAAGGCGCCAAAGCGGGCGCCGGCGCGGCGCAGGGGTCATGTCAGGCATGTGGCGACCTTTGGATCATGATTTTGTCAAATGTAAGCGAGCGGCCCTTCCAACAAAAGGCGTTGAATTTGCTTCACTTTGCCGGTAGCCGTGGCGCCTAATGTCCAACATTACTCTGGCAGATTCGGAATTCGGGGGCGGCGACCTCTGGGTGTTCGGCTATGGCTCGCTGATATGGCGGCCAGGCTTCGAATTCCTCGAACGGGTGCCGGCCCGGCTGATCGGCGAACACCGCGCGCTCTGCGTCTATTCGTTCGTCCATCGCGGCACGCCGGAAAAGCCCGGTCTCGTGCTCGGGCTCGATCGCGGCGGCGCCTGCCGCGGCGTTGCGTTCCGCGTCGCGGAAAAGAACCGCGCCGCCACGATCGCCTATTTGCGCGAGCGCGAACAGGTCACCTCCGTCTACCGTGAGGTGAAGCGCTCGGTGTGGCTGGAGAACGAGGCGCGGCAACGCGTCAGCGCGCTGGCCTACGTCGTCGATCGCGGCCATGTGCAATATGCCGGACGGCTGTCGCTGGCGGACCAGTTGCGCCACGTGCTGCAGGGGCACGGCCAGTCCGGCGTCAACCGCGATTATGTGCTGGCGACCGTCAAGGCGATCGAGGCCGAAGGGTTTCGCGACTCGCAGTTGCATCAACTGGCGATCATGCTGCACGATTCGCACCCGGCGTCGCACCGGCCGCGGTGAAAACCGCCCGGCCATTCGCTATCTCGATACCGGCTCTGCGGATGTGTAAAACCTTACGGAATAGGCGTTTGCGGCATTTTCGCCACCCTGCATTGACGGGGCGAAAAACGGATGACGCACATGGCGTTCTGGGCTAGGTGTGCCGCATGGGCAACACATCAGGCCGTTTCGACGGCTTCTTCAAAAGCGAGTTCAAGGTCGATGAGGCGGTCGGACGTAGCGTGAGCTACATCCGCGACGGCAAGCTATTGGGCGGTAATTCCGGATTCGCCCATATCGGAACCTATCGGTTCGACGGCGACATGATCGCCGTCGAAGTGACGAGCCGCCGGCACAATTTTGGCGCCGCGCATCAATCGCTGCTCGGCTCCGACGTTTCGACGATTGCGGTGACCGGGCGGGCGGTCGGGAAAGCGTTTTGCTTCGAGGGCAGCTCGCCGCAAATGCCCCATGCCATTTTCCGGTCGGTGATGACGCCGCTGGACGAAAGCGAACTCGCAGCCCCCGGTCCGATCGGCGAGGGCGCCATTTCCAACGGGCTCTACTCGATCCATCTCCAGATTCTCGACGGCCTGAAGGGCGGATTGACCGGGGTGATGCTGTTGAACAATGGCCGCATCCTCGGCGGCGACGCCTTCTTCTATTATCTCGGGTCGTATTCCTCCTCGAACGGCCGCTGGAAGGGCCAGATGGTCAATCAGGAACACACTCCCGCGCGCGGCGAAGATCCGGTCTTCGGCGGCCACGAAATCGGCATCGGGTTTTCCGGGACCTGCGATGCGGAGGGCGGCACCCTCGAGGGCACCGCGCTGGCGGGCAAGCGCAGCATCCGCTTCGAAGCCGAGCTCAAGCTGATCTGCGCGGCTTAGGAAGCGTCGTCGCCTGCCTCAATTCGCCTGCGCGGTGGCCGGGCGGCGCGGCGGCAGTGAGCCGGTCGATTGATCGAAATCAGGCACCAGATCGATGCCGAGGCCGGCCAGTGTCACCCGCACTTCGGCGGCGACGAATTTCACATATTCCGACAACAGCAGGCGCAACGTCGCGCCCGAGGTCCACCATGGCTCATCCCGCCATCGGTCGCCGACCACCGAGAACGGGATCAGTTCGATTTCCGGCATCGCATGCGATAATTCGACGATCGCGCGCGGCATGTGGTAGTTCGAGGTCACCACGATCAGCGACTTGAAGCCACGATCCTTGACCCAGCGCCGCGTCTCGGCCGCATTGCTTCGGGTATTGACCGCGGAGCGGTCGAGATCGACGCAGCAGCCGAGCAGCGATTGATTGTCCGGCAGTGATCGGGAGATATCGCTGGTGGCGTTGGCCGGGTGCACGCCCGAAATCAAGAGCCGCTTGCCGTAACCGCCGGCCAGCAATTCCATCGCATCCGACACCCGCGACGAGCCGCCGGTCAGCACCACGATGCCATCGGCATTGCGGGCCGGCTTGACTTCGACGCCGCGCAGTTGCGAGAGGAACGCGACAAAACCCACTGCCGCGCCGACGAAGCCGATCGCCAGCACACCCACGATGGTCGCGCGCAGCCACCCGCGCGGCCTCGCGGCCGGCGCTTTCGGCGACGTATCGTCGGACTGCACGCTCATGTGGCTCCGGTATTCCTCTCCCCGCGCAATTCTAGAACTTTTTTGGGCGAAGTGGAGTCCGGTTGCTACTCGATATCATCCAGCGTCGCGAATAGCGTCCGCCGCGAGGCCCAGGCCGTGATCGCGGCGATCAGCAGCGCCTGTACCGCCAGCACCAGATAGCCGGACGGACGCAGCGAAAACGTGCCCAGCAATGCGGCGAATTGATCGCCGACCGGCGTGCCCGAGAACCAGCTTGCGATCGATTCGGAGAAGCCAAAACCCAGCATTGCAGCGCCGCCGCCGATCAACCCGCCTTCGAGACCCAGCCGCAGAAAATGCCGCAGGAAGCGGTTGGCGATGAAGCTGTCGCCGGCGCCTACGAAATGCAGCACCTCGACGATCGGGCGGTTCGCCGCCATCGCGCCGCGGGTTGCAAACGACACCGAAATGATGGTCGCCACGATCACCAGCGCCAGGATGCCGATGCCGGCGAAGACCGTCGCTCCGGTCATCGAGCGCATGCGCTCGATCCAGGCGCGATGATCGTCGACGCTGGCGGAGGGCGCGGCTTGCAGCACCCGCGCCCGGAGCGCAGCGAGATCAGGCGTGCCGCCGGGCGACACGCGCGCGACGATGACGCGCGGCACGGGCAGTTGATCGATCGACAATCCGCTGCCGAGCCACGGCTCCAGTAATTTCGCCGACTCGTCCTTGCTGAAGGGCCGGACCTCGACGATGCCTGGTTGGGTCCGCATCGCTTCGGCGGCGGCCGCAGTATCGCGGTCGAGATCGCGGCCGGCCTGCGGGCGGACCTGGATGGTGATTTCGCTGGCTACTTCCGACTGCCATTCCGCCGCCGACGCGCTCACCAGGAGCACGGCACCCGTCGTGATCGAGGCGAGGAACGTCATGATGGCGACGACGGCGACCAGCGCACGGCCGGAGATCGAAGCGCGCGGCACGATCGGCGACATGTTGCGCGCCCGCGCCGGGACCTGCGGACGTTCGTTGCCGAGATCGACCAGCGGACCATGCTCGTCACCGGTCCTACTCATAGAGATGCAACCGTCCCTGATGCAGCACCAGGCGCCGCGCTTCATACTGGTCCATCAGCGTGATGTCGTGGGTCGCGATGATCACGGCGGTACCCGACTTGTTGAGCTCGATGAACAGCCGCAGCAAGCGCCGGCCCAGCGTCGGATCGACGCTGCCGGTCGGCTCATCGGCCAGCAGCAATTGCGGCCGCGAGATCACCGCGCGCGCGATCGCCGCACGTTGCTTTTCGCCGCCGGACAGGATCGGCGGCAATGCGTCCATGCGCTCGCCGAGCCCGACCCATTTCAACAAATCGATCACCTCGCGGCGGTAGGTGGATTCCTCGCGACCCATCACGCGGAACGGCAGCGCGACGTTTTCATATGTCGTCATGTGATCGAGCAGACGAAAATCCTGCAGCACGATGCCGATGCGCTTGCGCAAATCCGCAACCTGGTCCTTGCCGAGCAGCGAGACGTCGTGGCCGAACAGATTGACCAGACCGCGCGTCGGCCGCAGCGACAGGAACAACAACCGGAGTAGCGAGGTCTTGCCGGCGCCCGACGGGCCGGTAAGGAACTGGAAGGAATGGGCCGGGATCAGGAACGACAGGTCGCGCAAAATCTCCGGGCCGAGCCCGTAGCGCAAACCGACATTTTCGAACCGAACCAAGCTCAGCTCCGCTCGAGATGGGCCTCGACTTCTGCCCCGACTTCGACTTTTGCCTGGGCCGTGGCCGGGAACCCGGACCGTGGGACCTGCACCCCCGGACTTCGGGCGCGCGCCGGACAAAACGGTTGTGCGACCGTTATGGTTTCCGATTCGTTAACGGTCGCTCTGTAGCATCCCGGCAAAGCCACTGTGGAAACGGGCTCCATGCACATCGTTTGCCCCCATTGTACAACATCCTTCGCGATCAAGCTGGCCACCCTGGGTGCCGCTGGCCGCAACGTCCGCTGTTCCCGTTGCAAGGAGATCTGGCTGGCGCGCCCCGAGGACGCGATCGACGCCGCGGCACCGATACCTGCGATGGCGGACGCGAGCCAGGGGACCGGGAATGCCGAGGCAGCCGCCGCCGAGTGGGAAGCCATGGCGCGCCAGGAAGAGGCGCAGGACACCCCCGTGGTCGACAGTCCCTCGATCTCGGCGGATTGGCCGGCCGAGGGCGAAGGTTCCCGGGGAAATGGAGCCGACTGGCCGGCGGTCGCGCAAGCGGACGCCGAAGCCCATCAGGAGGCGGTTTCCACCCATCGTTCGCGGCTGGCCCGCCTGTTCAGGCTGCCGAAATTTCCGCCGATTCCGGGAATGCCGTCCATCAGCGCCCGCATCGCGTGCATCGCGATGGGCGCCCTGATCGCGGCACTGATGTTCTGGCGCGCTGACGTGGTGCGGCTGCTGCCGCAGACCGCGACGTTCTACAAGATGGTCGGGCTGGACGTGAATTTGCGCGGGCTGGCGTTCAAGGACATCAAGATCACCAACGAAACCGTGGACGGCAAGCCGGTGCTCGTCATCGAAGGCGTGATCGTCGGCGAGACCCGCAAGCCGGTCGAATTGCCGCGGCTGCGCTTTAGCGTTCGCGACGAACAGGGCGCGGAGATCTATGCCTGGAATGCGGTGCTCGAGCAGCCGGTGCTGAATCCCGGCGAGCGCGCCTATTTCAAGTCGCGCCTGGCGTCGCCGCCGCCCGAAGGCCGCAATATTGACGTACGCTTCTTCAACAAGCGGGATCTGGCCGCCGGCCGCGCGTAAGCGGGCGTTATGGTTCGAAACGCGCGGCGGTACCGCGCTCCTCACCATGAGGAACCAGGATCTTCATGCTGCCAAGCCAGACTTGCGGAGCGCGAAGCACGTCTTGAAGGACGAAGTCACTGAAGTCGCAACCGGGTTTGCGAAAGAGTAGAGCCCATGCCGCGTGTACTGATAGCCGACGACGAGGATTCCATGCGCTTGCTGGTGGCGCGCGCCATCGCCATGGATGGCCATGACACCGTCACCGCCGAGGACGGCGCCGAGGCGCTCGACATCCTGACGCGGGAAGCCGGCCGGTTCGATTTGCTGCTCACCGACATCCAGATGCCGGTGATGGACGGGATCGCGCTGGCGCTGGCGGCGGCGCGCGATTTTCCGAACCTGAAGATCCTGCTGATGACCGGCTTTGCCGACCAGCGCGAACGCGCCTCGGGCCTCAATGCGATCGTGCACGACGTGGTGACCAAACCGTTCTCGGTGGCCGATATCCGCACCGCGGTGGCGGATGCGCTGGCGGCGAGGGGTAGCTGAACTTGTCATGGCCGGGCTTGACTAGGCCATCCATCCCGCTGGAGAAACTCTTTTGAAGCGGTGGATACGCGGGTCAAGCCCGCGTATGACGAATGAGGCAGGCGATAACGCCCGCGACAACAAACCCGCCTCAATAATCCTTCAGCAGCCGCTCGATGTAATCGAGTTCGATTTGCGGACGGGCGGGATCGGCGAGCCGCCGGCGCAGTTCTTCCAGGATGCGGCGGACGCGTTGCACGTCGATCTCGCCGGGAATCTTCACCGAATAATCATCGTTGAAATCGTTGTGCTTCAACGGCCGACCGAGCGGGTCGGTGCCGTTTTGCGCGCCCTGCTGGCGACCCCTGGGATTGCCAGGGCCGTCGCCCGGCTGTTCGCCATCGCCCTGCTGCATCGCCTCGGCGAGGCTCTGCGCACCCTTGCGCAGCGCTTCCAGCGCGCGGCCTTGCGAGTCCACCGCGCCATCGGCATTGCCTTCGCCGAGCCGGCCGGTGGCGTCGCCCATCGCGCCGTCGGCCTGCTCCAGGCCGTCCTCGCCGTCGCCCTGATCGCCG
The DNA here is from genome assembly GCA_017305715.1 of Hyphomicrobiales bacterium. Lineage (GTDB taxonomy): Bacteria > Pseudomonadota > Alphaproteobacteria > Rhizobiales > Xanthobacteraceae > Bradyrhizobium. The sequence continues at coordinate 37,685 of JAFKKG010000023.1, forward strand.
CCGGGCTGACCCTGCTGGCCTTTTTCGCCGCGCTGACCTTTATCGCCGCGCTGGGCCGGCCCCATGCCGCGCTTGGCGAGTTCTTCCTGCAACTTCTTCAGACGATCGCGCAGGCCCTGCTGGTCCTGCTGCAGGTCGCCCATGCTCTGCTCGCCCTGCTTGCCGCGCATCCGGTCGCGCCGCGAATCCTGGCCCTGCTTGAAGGTCTTGTCGCGCAATTGCTGCTGCTTGCGGATCATGTCGCCGAGCTCGTTCAGCGCCTGCTCCATGTCGTCGCCGCCCTGGCCGGGCTGCGCCATCTGCAGGTTTTCCAGCATCTGCTGCAGCTGTTCCAGGAGCTGCCTTGCCGCGTCCTTGTCGCCGGAGCGTGACAGCCGCTCCAGCCGGTCGAGCATGCTCTTGAGATCCTGCTGGCTCAGCATCCTGGTATTGGGATCGAGCGGCCGCGCCAGTTGCTGCGGATTGTTCTTGAGCTGTTCGGCGAGCTGACGCAGGAAATTATCCAGCGCGGCGCGCAGATTGTCGGTGAGCTTCTTGATCTCCTCGTCGCTGGCGCCGCGCTCCAGCGCCTGCTTCAGCGCCTCCTGCGCCGCGCGCAACGCCTTGTCGACATCGGTGATGTTGCCGTCCTCGATGGTGACCGCGAGCGCCCACAGGCTGGCAACGACCTCGCGCATCGCATCATCGGTGCGCGCCGCCTCGAGCTGGCGCGCGACGCTGTAGAGGCCGAGATAGTGCCCGGCTTCCGGCGTGAACAATTCCGGCGCGATCATCAGTGCATCGAGCGCGGCATAGACCTGGCTATTCTGGTTGGCGTCGAGCGCCAGGATGCGGCGCTGCTCGATCAGCGCGCGCGCGAGCGGCTTGGTGAACAGCCGCTCCGGCAGCCGCATGTTGAACGGCTCGCTCTTGCCTTCATTGCCGGCCTCGTCCTTTGCCGTCAGCGTCAGCGTGACGTCGGCGCCGGCATAGGGATCCTCGCTGAGATCCTTCACCGTCTGGCCGACACCGTTGCGGGTGCGCGCATTCGGCATGACAAGCGGAAACTGCGGCGCCGGGAACAGCGGCCGGGCTTCGACCGTCTTCTCGCCGGCCTTGGTACCCTTCGTGGCTTCCTTGCCCGCATCGGACGGCCGGACGGCGAACGCCGCGCGGGCTTCGGTGACGCCGTAATCATCCTCGAGCTTGTAGGACATCTGCAGCGAGCCGCGGGCCTGGCGCTCGGGATCCTTGACCAGCGAAATCGTCGGTGGCCGGTCGGGCGTCGCGGCAAATTTCCATTGCGGCTGGCCAGCCGGTGCGCGGACATGCGCGGTGCCGTCGCCGGTGATCTTGAAATGACGTTCGTTGGTGCCCTTGGGCGCCTGCTCGCTGGGCGCGACTTCGCTGACGCCGCCGCCGACCACGACATCGATCGAGCCGCCGCTCGAACGCACCAGAAGCGTGCTGCCGGCCGGCACCGCCAGCGGGCCGCTGTCGGGGCCCGCCGCGTCCTTGTTGGCGGCCGACAAAATGATCGGAGGCTTGCTGGTGTAGACCGGCGGCGTCACCCAGGCGTCGACCCGGACATTGGCCGGCGCCAGCACGCCGTTCCAGTCGAAGGCCGCGGCGACCCGCATCGCCCGTTCGTCACCGGCGGCAAACCAGGCCGCCGCCACCATCACCATGACCAGCGCACGCAGCGCCCAGGGATCGTGGATCGGCAGCCGCGGCGACGGCAGGCCGGCGCGGATGCGCTTGATCGAAGCAAGCGTGCGCACGCGCTGTTCCTGCCACAAGGCCAGCGCAATCGGATCCTTGCTCGCCAGCGTGTCGGTGAGCGCGGTCGCCGGGCGATGGCGAATGCCGGTGCCGCGGTCGAGCCGGCTCAGGCCCTCTTCGCGGGTCGGCCAGCGATAGCGCAGCAGCGGGAACAGCGCGCCAAGCGCCAGGCCTGCGAACACGGCAATCCCGACGACGCGGGCAAGGAATGGCAGCGCCAGCCACAATCCGGCCCAGGACACCACCAAAAACAGGCCGATGACGGTGAGGAGTCGGGCCAGAATCGGCCAACTGCGTTCCCACGCGATCGCGTATTGGGCCCGTTGCAAGGCCTGCGTCAGTTGCAGCCGCGCGATCGAATCGGGCTCGCGCGATGGCTCCGTGGGGTCAGGGCTGACGCCGTTCATAGCTCTCCAGGCTGCAAAACTCCGGGTTACCGGCAAAACAGCCTAGCACAGCGGCGGCAATGAGGCACCCGCCCCAAGGCGTAACCCACACCCGGAAATACGCATAACACGAAGGCGTGACTGCGGCCCTTCGACCCCCTAACGTCCGCCCGCCCCGTAAAAACACCGAAGGAAGCGTCATGGACAAGAAGACCTACGACAAGGGACTCGAAGTGCGCAAAGCCGTGCTCGGCGAGGCCTATGTCAACAACGCCCTGAAGAACGTCGACGATTTCAACCGCCCGTTTCAGGAAATGCTCACCGAATATTGCTGGGGCGCGGTGTGGGGCCGCGATGAATTGCCGCGCAAGACCCGCAGCATGCTCAACCTCGCCATGATCTCGATCCTCAACCGGCCGCATGAACTGCGCACCCACATCAAGGGCGCGCTGACCAACGGCGTCACCAGGGACGAAATCCGCGAAATCTTCATGCAGGTCGCGATCTATGCCGGCGCCCCCGCCGGCGTCGACAGTTTCAGAATTGCCCGCGAGGTGTTCGCGGAAATGGAAAAGGCCTAGCTCTCACCCCTCATGGTGAGGAGCGCGTCTCCAACAACAAGGACAACGACATTATGGAAATCGGATTCATTGGCCTCGGCAAGATGGGCTTCCCGATGGCGCGGCGGCTGATCGAGGCCGGCCATCAGCTCACCGTGTTCGACACGCGCAAGGAAGCCACCGACAAGCTCATAGCACTCGGCGCGCAGGCGGCGTCATCGCCGAAGGATATCGCCGACCGTTGCGAGACGGTGCTGGCGAGCCTGCCGTCGCTGCAGGCTTCGCTCGATGTCGCCACCGGCGCCGGCGGCGTGATCGAAGGCAAGCTTGTAAAACGCTTCGTCGATCTCTCCACCGTCGGCTCGCAGATGGCGACGAAGATTCACGGCCTGCTGGCCAAGAAGAACATCGTGCAGATCGACTGTCCCGTCAGCGGCGGGGTCGGCGGCGCCGAGAAGGGAACGCTGGCCGTGATGGTGTCGGGCCCGCGCGCCGATTGCGACATGTTGACGCCCGCGCTCGGTGTGATCGGAAAAGTGTTCTTCATCGGCGAGAAGCCGGGTTCGGCGCAGACCATGAAGCTCGCCAACAATTTCCTGTCGGCGACCGCGATGGTGGCGACGTCGGAAGCGGTGGTGATGGGCGTCAAGTCGGGACTCGATCCGGCCGTGATGGTCGACGTGATCAATGCCGGCTCGGGGCTGAACACCGCGAGCCGCGACAAGTTTCCCCGCGCCGTGCTGCCGCGGACCTTCGATTTCGGCTTCGCCACCGGCTTGATGGTGAAGGACGTCCGGCTCGCGCTGGACGAGATGAAATCGCTGGGGCTGTCGATGGAAGTTGCCGAGGCGGTCGGCCGTTTGTGGGAAGTCGTGATCCGCGACCAGGGCCCGGAATCCGATTTCACCGAGGCGATCAAGCCGATCGAGAAGGCGGCGGGCGTGATCGTCGGCGGCGCCAAGGGCGGCAGCCACGCGGCGAAGTAAGCGGCCTCCCATGCCGGTCTGAACACCCGTTCATCAATATTAAATTTTGCGGGAACCCTTTCGAAACCGGCACTTATCGGAAACTATCGCTGATCTGACGAGTTGGCGCTTCGGAGAAATGGAGATTTTGGGCATGAAAAAAGCACTAATGGCATTGGCAGCCGTCGTGACGATCGGTGTCAGTGCCGTGGCAACCACGTCGCCCGCTCAGGCGTGGCGCGGTGGCTGGGGTCCCGGTCTCGCCGGCGGATTGATTGCCGGCGCGGTTGTCGGCGGCATCGCGTCGAGCGCCTACGGCTATGGTCCGGGTTACGGCTACTACGGTCCTCGGTACTACGGTCCGGCATACGCCTACGCGCCGGGGTATTACGCACCGGCCTATTATGGGCCGCGGTACCGGCGCATCGTTCGCCCGGCCTACTATTACGGCGGTCCTCGGTATTACGGTCCCCGGTATTACGGGTATCGTGGCTGGTGATCCCAGCGCGACGCGCAAACACGGAAACAAGAGGCCGCAGACATCTGCGGCCTTTTTTGTGGCAATCAGCGTCGCCCAGGCTGGATCCTCACAGCCACGGCGCCGTTCGGTCCATCGCGATCAGTTCTTCGACTTCGATGCGCGGGCGCACCACCGCATATTGGTCGTCCTTGACCAGCACTTCCGGCACCAGCGCGCGGGTGTTGTAGAAGCCGGACTGTACCGCGCCGTAAGCGCCCGCGGTCATGATCGCCAGGAGATCGCCGGCCTTGGGCTCGGGCATGCTGCGGTCGAGCGCGAGATAATCGCCGGTTTCGCAGACCGGCCCGACCACGTCCGCCGTGATCGTGCGCGCACCCTTGGCGGCCTCGCGCACCGGCAGGACGTCGTGATGCGCTTCATACAGCGTGGGGCGGATCAGATCGTTCATCGCGGCATCGATGACGACGAAATTCTTGGCGTCGCCCGGCTTCACATAGATCACGCGCGCCACCAGGATGCCGGCATTGCCGACGATCATCCGGCCCGGCTCGAACATCAGCGTGCAGCCGAGATTGTGCGTCACCCGCTTGACCATCGCGGCATAGGCGGACGGCAGCGGCGGCGCTTCGCGGTCCATGTGATAGGGGATGCCGAGCCCGCCACCGAAATCGATATGCGAGATGTTGTGGCCGTCGGCGCGCAGCGTGCGGACGAATTCGGAGAGAATCCGGAACGCGGTCTCCATGCGGCCGAGATCGGTGATCTGGCTGCCGATATGCATGTCGGTGCCGGTGACCTCGATGCCCGGCAGTTTGGCGGCGCGGGCATAGACTTCGCGGGCGCGGGCGATCGGCACGCCGAACTTGTTCTCCGACTTGCCGGTGGCGATCTTGGCGTGGGTGCCGGCGTCGACGTCCGGATTGACGCGCACCGAAATCCGCGCGGTGCGGCCGGCCTCGACCGCCAGCCGCGACAGCAGCTCGAGCTCGGGTTCGGACTCGACGTTGATGCAGAGGATATCCGCCGCCAGCGCCGCGCGCAGTTCGCTCTCGGTCTTGCCGACGCCGGAAAACAGGATCTTGCTCGCGGGAATTCCCGCCGACAGCGCGCGCTTCAATTCGCCGCCCGACACCACGTCGGCGCCGGCGCCGAGCTTTGCCAGCGTGCGCAGCACCGACTGGTTGGAGTTCGCCTTCATGGCGTAGCAGACCAGCGTCTTCTCGCCGGCGAAGGCTTCCGTGAACACCCGGTAGTGGCGCTCCAGCGTCGCGGTCGAATAGCAATAGAACGGCGTGCCCACGGCATCCGCGAGATCGGAAAGATTGACCGCCTCGGCGTGCAGCACGCCGTTGCGATAGTCGAAATGATTCATGGCGCGCTCAATTACCCAGGAGCGGGTCGAGTATGAATGATTTCTTTTTGCCTTTGGGCGCCTCTGGCGCGGCGTCGGAGCCGAAGGCCGGATTGAACACGCCCGGCTGGGCGGCACGCTGGGTCTCGGAATCGGTGGCCGTCGCTTGCGGCGCCGAAGTTGAAGCGTTCGACGCATTCGGCGGCAAATCAAGGCCGCCCTTGCGGCCGCAGCCGGCGAGCGCGAGCGCGGTGACGCTCAGCAGGATGATGGCCCATCCCGACGATGTCGGTCGGTAGTTACGTGTCACGACGAAATCCCCACTAGAGCGTGACGACGCTTCTTCGAATCGTCATCCCGCCCTGTCTTCTTCGATGTGAGCATGATCTTTTCGGAAAACCGGTGCCCACTTTTCCGGATCATGCTCTACGCGCCGCACCATACAAAGATTGTTATGCGATGGCGAGACCTGACAACCCCGAGATGGCCATGGAATTGCAGCGAAATTCTTGTCCTCAGCCCAATTTTCGCTCTTTTTCCAGCCGCTTCAGCCAGGCCTTGGCCTGCGCCGCCACGTTCTTTGGCGCAGTGCCGCCATAGCTGGTGCGGCTTTTGACGGAGGCTTCCACCGACAGCACGCCGAGCGCCGCGGCGGTGATTTTTGGCTCGACCTCCTGCATCGCCTTCAGCGGCAGTTCGTGCAGCGCGACGCCCTGTTTGGAGGCCAGGGCGACGATTCGTCCCGTGACATGATGCGCCTCGCGGAACGGCATTTTCAGCGTCCGCACCAGCCAGTCGGCCAGATCGGTGGCGGTGGCATAGCCCTCGCCGGCCGCCGCCTTCATCCGCGCCTCATCCGGCACGAGGTCGGCAACCATCCCGGTCATCGCACGGATCGCCAGCGACAACGCAGCAAAAGCTTCCATCGCGCCCTGCTTGTCCTCCTGCATGTCCTTTTGATAGGCAAGCGGCAGTCCCTTCATCACAATCAACAGCGCGGTCAGCGCGCCGATCACCCGCCCGGTCTTGGCGCGCACCAGTTCGGCCGCATCGGGATTGCGCTTTTGCGGCATGATCGAGGAGCCGGTGGTGAACTTGTCGCTGAGCCGCACCAGACCCACCAGCGGCGAGGTCCAGATCACGATCTCCTCGGCGAAGCGCGACATGTGCACGGCCGCGATCGACGCCGCCGACAGGGTTTCCAGCACGAAGTCGCGGTCCGAGACCGCATCGAGCGAATTGGCCATCGGCCGGTCGAAGCCGAGCGCCTTGGCGGTCGCCACGCGGTCGATCGGGAACGAGGTGCCGGCGAGTGCGGCGGCCCCCAGCGGCGATTCGTTGAGGCGCTTGCGCGCGTCGGCAAAGCGGCCGCGGTCGCGCGCGGCCATCTCGACATAAGCGAGCAGATGGTGCCCGAGCGTCACCGGTTGCGCGGTCTGCAGATGGGTGAAGCCCGGCATCACGGTGCCGGCATGTTCCAGCGCCCGTTCCACCAGGGCGCGCTGGAACGCGGCCAGCGCCGCATCGGTCTCATCGATGATATCGCGCACATAGAGCCGGAAGTCGGTCGCGACCTGGTCGTTGCGCGAGCGCGCGGTGTGCAGCCGGCCCGCGGCGGGGCCGATCAGGTCGGTGAGCCGGCTCTCGACATTCATATGGATGTCTTCGAGCGCGCGCTTGAAATCGAACGCGCCTTTTTCGATTTCTGACAGAATCGTGTCTAGACCTTTACCGATATTTTTCGCATCACCCGCAGTGATAATGCCCTGTGCCGACAGCATCGCGGCGTGCGCCTTGGACGCGGCGATGTCCTGGGCATACATGTGACGATCGACGTCGATGGAGACGTTGATTTCCTCCATGATCGCATCGGGTCGCTCCGAGAACCGGCCGCCCCACATCTTGTTACTCATGACTTCTCGCTCACGACTTTGTATTCAGGCTTTGATGGATCAGGGTTCGGATTCTTCAGGCTCTGGCTTTTATCGACGAAACCGGCGAAACGCGGTGCCGGTCCCGGCCGTAACATGAGCACTGCATAGCCGTATCTGATACAGGATGACAAACGATATGCCCGAAACTTCAGCCCCTCGCCCGGCCGCCACGCGCCGGATCCCCATTGTCATCGGCGCCGTCCTGGCTGGCGTTGCGATCGGCTTTGCCGGGGTCTACGGCTTCGGCGGCCTGAAGCGCGGTTCGGCCGGCGATTCCGCCTGTGCCGGGGCGGTCGACCTGGCGCGGAAAATTGGCCCTCTGGCGCATGGCGAGGTGGCCGCGCTGACCATGGCCACCAGCCCGCTCAGGCTGCCCGACCTCGCCTTCGAGGACGCCGAGGGCAAGCCGCGGAAACTGTCCGACTGGCGCGGCAAGACCGTGCTGGTCAATCTGTGGGCCACCTGGTGCGTGCCCTGCCGCAAGGAAATGCCGGCGCTGGACAGCCTGCAAACCAAGCTCGGCGGCAAGGATTTCGAGGTGGTGGCGATCAACATCGACACCCGCGACCCCGAAAAGCCCAAGAACTTCCTGAAAGAGGCCAATCTGACCCAATTGGGCTATTTCACCGACGCGAAAGCCAAGGTTTTTCAAGATCTTAAGAGCATAGGCAAGGCGCTGGGGATGCCGACCTCGATCCTGGTCGACAGCCAGGGTTGCGAAATCGCCAATCTGGCCGGCCCGGCCGAATGGGCCAGCGACGATGCCATCAAGCTGATCAAGGCCGCGGTGCAGCCGAAGACGGCGGGATTCTGAGGGATTTACGCGACAGCGTTCAGATTGCCGCCGATGCCGGCGCCGAGATTGGCGGTCGAGGGCGCGCCGAGCAGGGTCTGCACCGCGAATTTCTCGGCATCGTTGTTCTGTTTGATGATCGAGGTCTGAATCTGCTGCTGCAGACCGCCCGCCTGCATCGCGAGCATGCTCGAGACCATAGCCATCATATCCATACGCAGAACTCCCACACGACGCCGCGGACCCTAGCGGGCGGTGGTTAACGAATTCTCCAAAAGGAAGTTGGTGTGGCAAACAGCCCAACTCGCCATACGCGGGCTTGACCCGCCTATCCACCTTTCGAACGGATTGGGGAGATGGATTGCCGGGTCAAGCCCGGCAAGGACGCGTTATCAGCGGGTCGGGACCGGCTTGTCGCCGCGGTAGTCGTAGAAGCCGCGCTGGGTCTTGCGGCCGAGCCAGCCGGCTTCGACATATTTCACCAGCAGCGGACAGGGCCGGTATTTCGAATCCGCCAGCCCTTCATGCAGCACCTGCATGATCGACAGACAGGTATCGAGGCCGATGAAATCGGCCAGTTCCAGCGGCCCCATCGGATGGTGCGCGCCGAGTTTCATCGCCGCATCGATCGCCTCGACATTGCCGACGCCTTCATACAGCGTGTAGATCGCCTCGTTGATCATCGGCAGCAGGATGCGGTTGACGATGAAGGCCGGGAAATCCTCCGACACCGCGATCTGCTTGCCGAGCCTGGTCACCAGGGCCTTGGCGGTGTCGAAAGTCTCGTCATCGGTGGCGATGCCGCGGATCAGTTCGACCAGCTCCATCGCCGGCACCGGATTCATGAAATGAATGCCGATGAATTTTTCGGGGCGGTCGGTCGAGGCGGCGAGCCGCGTGATCGAAATCGACGAGGAGTTGGTGGCGACGATCGCTTCCGGCTTCAGCACGGCGCAGACGTCGTGGAAGATCTTGCGCTTGGTCTCTTCCTTTTCGACCGCGGTCTCGATCACCAGATCGCAATCGGACAGGCCATCGATGGTCTCGGCGGAGACGATGCGATCCAACGCCTGCTTGCGGGCGTCCTCGGTGATCATCTTCTTGACCACCTGGCGCGACAGGTTGCCGTTGATGGTCGCCATCGCCGATTTCAGCCGGTCGGCCGAGATGTCGTTCAGCACCACGTCGAAGCCGGCCAGCGCCGCCACATGGGCAATGCCGTTGCCCATCTGGCCCGAGCCGATCACGCCGACCTTCTTGATTGTCACCGCCATCTTGCCATCCACCGGAACGGCGCGCACATCGCGCCAGTTCATCGCTAAAACCCCGGTCCGGCCGGGGCTTGGCCTATATTTGAGGCGTTTTCTTCACGCGAAACGGTATCCACTTCGCTTGAAAACGCCGTCCCTCAGAGAAGTGTAACACCGGCCGGAGCATACGCATCCGGCCGGGGTTTGACTGCTGTTATTTTCCGAGCTTGCCGAGCGCCTCGGTCAATTCCGGAACCGCCTGGTACAAATCGGCGACCAGGCCGTAATCGGCGACCTGGAAGATCGGCGCGTCCTCATCCTTGTTGATCGCGACGATCACCTTGGAATCCTTCATGCCTGCCAGATGCTGGATCGCGCCGGAGATGCCGATCGCGACATAGAGTTCCGGCGCCACCACCTTGCCGGTCTGGCCGACCTGCCAGTCGTTCGGTGCATAGCCGGCATCGACGGCGGCGCGCGAGGCGCCGACGCCTGCGCCGAGCTTGTCGGCGAGCGGTTCGATGTATTTGGCAAAATTCTCGCGGCTCTGCATCGCCCGGCCGCCGGAGACGATGATCTTGGCGGACGTCAGTTCGGGGCGGTCGCTTTTTGCGACTTCCTCGCCGACGAAGCTGGAGAGGCCGGGATCGGCCGCAGCGGCGGCATTCTCGATCGCAGCGCTGCCGCCGTCACCGGCCGCGGCGAAGGTCGAGGTCCGCACCGTGATGACCTTCTTGGCGTCCTTGGACTTCACGGTCTGGATCGCATTGCCGGCATAGATCGGCCGCTCGAAGGTGTCGGGCGAGACCACCTTGATGATCTCGGACACCTGCATCACGTCGAGCAGGGCGGCGACGCGCGGCATCACGTTCTTGAAGCGCGAGGTCGCGGGCGCGACGAAGGCGTCATAGCCGGGTGCCAGCGCAACGATCAGCGCGGCCAGCGGCTCGGCGAGATCGTGGGCATAGGCGGCACCGTCCGCCAGCAGCACCTTCTTGACGCCGGCGAGCTTGGCGGCGGCTTCAGCCGCGCCCTTGGCGTTTTCACCGGCGACCAGCACGTGAACCTCGGCGCCCAGCTGGGTGGCCGCGGTCAGCGCCTTGTTGGTGGCGTCCTTGATCGACGCATTGTCGTGTTCGGCAATCAACAGCGTGGTCATCAGAGAACCCCGGCTTCGGTCTTGAGCTTCGAGATAAGTTCGGCGACGTCCTTGACCTTGACGCCTCCCTTGCGGCCGGGCGGTTCGGTGGTCTTGAGCACTTCGAGATGCGGCGTGAGATCGACGCCGTAATCGGCCGCGCCCTTGTCGGCGATCGGCTTCTTCTTCGCCTTCATGATGTTGGGCAGCGAGGCATAGCGCGGCTCGTTGAGCCGCAGATCGGTCGTGACGATGGCCGGCCCCTTCAGCTTGACGGTCTGCAGGCCGCCATCGACTTCGCGCGTCACCTTGAAATCGGCGCCGTCGACTTCGAGCTTGGAAGCGAAGGTCGCCTGCGACCAGCCGAGCAAGGCGGCCAGCATCTGGCCGGTCTGGTTCGAGTCGTCGTCGATCGCCTGCTTGCCGAGAATGACGAGGCCGGGCTTCTCTTCGTCGACCACGGCCTTCAGGATCTTGGCGACCGCCAGCGGTTCGACATTGCCTTCGGCCTTGACCAGGATGCCGCGGTCGGCGCCCATCGCAAGACCGGTGCGGATGGTCTCCGAGGCCTGTGCGGGGCCGATCGACACCACCACCACTTCGGTCGCCTTGCCGGCTTCCTTCAGCCGCAGCGCTTCCTCGACGGCGATTTCGTCGAACGGATTCATCGACATCTTCACGTTGGCGAGTTCGACGCCCGTTCCGTCGCTCTTGACGCGGACCTTGACGTTGTAATCAACCACCCGTTTTACCGGCACAAGAACCTTCATCGATCCTCTTTCGCTTGAATTCTGGGGTTTGGGCTCTTTAATAGCTTGGGCGCGGAACCTAAAGGTCCCGCTATCGCCGGTCAACGCGCGAAAGCCAAAAATCGCCCTCTTTGGAAGGCCAGGGCCTGTTCCGTTTCGATGCTCGAAACGGGGCTCCGGGTCGCTTTTTTTGACGCGTTTTCTAGGCGCGAACCCGGTCCGCTGCGCGGGAAAACGCCATGTTTAGCGGTTCTGGCCGGGCACCCACAACACGTCCCCGGCTCCATTATCGTTCATGGCGCGGCTGGCCACGAACAGGAAATCCGACAGGCGGTTCATATATTGTATGGCAGGGTCGCTGACCGGCTCGTCGGGCCTGGCGGCGAGTTCCACCATCATCCGTTCCGCCCGGCGACATATGGTACGGGCGAGATGCAGGTATGCCGCAGCGGGGGTGCCGCCGGGGAGCACGAACGAGGTCAGGGGCGCCAGATTGGCGTTGAGCGTGTCGATGTCGCGCTCGAGCCGTTCGACCTGGCTCGACAGCATGCGCAGGCGTTCGGCCTTGCCGTCGCGCTGCGGCACCGCCAGATCGGCGCCGAGATCGAACAGATCGTTCTGGATCAGGCCCAGCATCGCATCGAGCGCGCGGTCGTCCTTCAAATGCAGCCGCACCACGCCGATCGCGGCATTGGTCTCGTCCACGGTTCCATAGGCGCTGACGCGCAGATCGTGTTTCGGACGGCGTTCGCCGCTGCCGAGCGCGGTGGTGCCGTCATCGCCGGTCCGGGTATAGATTCGATTGAGGATGACCATCATCAGCTCCAGTCTTTGTTCTTATCTCTCCCATCGGGAGAGGTCGCGAGCATCTTGCGAGCGGATGAGGGGTTATGGTCCCTCGATAGGCCGGAACCCCTCACCCGGCGCTACGCGCCGACCTCTCCCAATGGAGAGGTGACGTCCCAGTTTCCACCAGCGCACAACGGCTAACTATTTGCCCGTCGCCCAGACCACCAGCATCGTGATGACGATGGCGATGAATTGCAGCAATACCCGCAGCCGCATCAGATTCTGCGAACGGCTGGGCGAACCACCTCGCATCATGTTGATGAGACCTAATAACAGAACGATTGCAACGGCCGCGACCGCAATGGGGAGGATAATCGAACCAAAAAAGGATGCCATCGGCGCTACATAACACCGCACCGGGCGGACCGCTATACGTTCACAAATAGCCCAACGATATGGCCTTTAGCCCAATAGTATCAGAAGCCGGATTCATGTTTTGACGCGTTTTCTCGACTTGAACTGGTACCCACTTCGCTTGAAAACGTTATGGTATCGCGGATCGCGCACCGTCGATCGCCAGCCAGGGTGGTATGTGAGGCACATCAGCTACGTCTATCACGTCGTGATGGATGCATTTTATACGTTCCTCGCCGATGACGGCTGGGCGATCGCCAGCCACATCGCGCTGTCGACGCTGATGGCGCTGTTTCCGTTCCTGATCGTGCTGACGTCGCTGGCCGCCTTTGTCGGCTCCAAGCAACTCGCCGACCAGGCGGTTGAACTGTTGTTGCAGGTCTGGCCGCAACAGGTCGCCGATTCGCTTTCAAGCGAAATCCACGACGTACTGACGACGACCCGCGGCGACTTGCTGACCATCGGCGCTGTGCTCGCGGTGTATTTTGCATCCAATGGCGTCGAGGCCCTGCGGGTGGCGCTCAACCGTGCCTATTCCGTGATCGAACCGCGCAGATGGTACTGGCTGCGGCTGGAATCGATCGGCTACACGCTGGTCGCCGCCTTCACGGCGCTCGCGATGGCATTCCTGATCGTGCTGTTTCCTCTGGGACTGGAAGCGGCGCGGCGCCACATTCCGTTCTTCGTCGAGACCAACGAGCACTTCCTCAACGTCACCCGCTACAGCATCACCATCGGCGCACTGATCATCGCCCTCTTCATCCTGCACGCCTGGCTGCCGGCGGGCCGACGCAGCTTCCTGCAGATCCTGCCCGGCATCATCTTCACCATGGCGGCGTCGCTGCTGTCGGGCATCGTGTTCGGCCAGTATTTGACGCGCTTCGCCAGCAATTACGTGACGATGTATGCGGGACTGGCCTCGGTGATCATCGCGCTGGTGTTTCTGTATTTCATCGCCGCGATCTTCGTCTACGGCGGCGAACTGAACGCCGCGATCATCAAGTCGCGGTTGCCGCGCGGCGTGTCGCTTCAAGCAGCGCAGTCGCTAGCGCACGTGGACTGACCGGCTTGACCAGGAAGGCGTCGGCGCCGGCGGCGCGCGAGGCCGCCTCGTCCTCGCCGCGGCCGGACACGCCGATGATGGCGATGCGGCCGTGCGGGGAGGTCAGCGCGCGGATGCGCCGGATTGCCTCGACGCCGCTGATGCCCGGCAGCACCATGTCCATCAGCACCGCATCGAAATTGCCTTGCGCGATGCGCTCCGGCGCGGCTTCGCCCTGGCCGATGAATTCGGTCTGATGACCGAGTTCGGTCAGGATGGCGTTGAGCACGACGCGGCCGAACGGATTGTCCTCGACGCTGAGCAGACGCAGCGGCCGCGAGGCGTCCGCCGACGGCTCGCCGTCCGCCCCCGCCATGATGGTCACCGGACCCTTGGCCGGCGCCATCACGACGCTGAGGGTGAAAATGGTGCCGCCACCGCGCCGCCCTGTCACGGTGATATCGCCGCCCATGGCGCGCGCGAGTTGCTTGACCGACGACAGCCCGAGTCCGGAGCCCCCGAATCGCGACGCGATCGAGACGTTGGCCTGCGAGAACGGGCGGAACAGCCGCCTGACCTCGCCGAGCGTGAGGCCGATGCCACTGTCGGAGACCGCAAAGGCAACGCCGATCTTGCCCTTTGGCGCCCGCAGCGCCGACACCTGCAAATCGACGCTGCCCTGTTCGGTGAATTTCACCGCATTGTCGATCAGGTTCTCCAGCGCCGCGCGCAAGCGCACGGGATCGCCGACGGCAAAGGCCGGGAGTTTCTCGGAAATCTCGACCGACGATTGCAGGCCCTTCGCCGCCGCCCGCCCGGTCAGCGAATCGCCGGCGTTGCGCGCCAGCGTGCGCAGGTCGAAGAAGTCGTGGCGCACCGTGAGGCCCGGACCGCTGCTGCGCGCGGCATCGACGAACAAAGTCGCCAGACTGGCCAGATGCTCCGCGCCGGCCCTGATGGTGTCGACCCAGCGCCGTTCGCGCTCGTCGAGGTCGGAGGTCGCCAGCAGATTGCTGATCGCAAGGATGCCGGTCAGCGGCGTCCGCACCTCGTGGGCAAACGCCGCCAAGGCAGTTTCGACCACGCCGGGCCCGGCCACGGCTTTCGGCGTGGCGCGCTTGTTAGCAGCGGCGCCGGGCACGCGCTTCTTGTTCGGCTGTTTTTTGGCCAGCCGTGTACGCCTCGAACGCGGTGATGCCGCCATGATCCCCTAACCCATCGCGGAACCAAGCATGGCATGCCACCGCGGCCGGAGTCACGATGGCTTTGGGGCAACCCTCGGTACAATTACGGAAATCCGACCAGACGACGGATATCTCCGGGTGTGGCGCCATCGCGGCGTAATTCGCGCAAGGCGGTGGCTTTTGTCGACTTCGAGAGCTTCTGTCCGGCCCCGTCCAGCACCAGCCGGTGATGCCGGTAGGCCGGTTGCGGGATACCGAGCAGGGATTGCAGCAACCGGTGCACGCTGGTCGACCAGAACAGGTCCTGGCCGCGCACCACATCCGTGACGCCCTGCAGTGCGTCGTCGATCACAACCGACAGATGGTAGCTGGTCGGCGTTTCCTTGCGCGCCAGGATGACATCGCCCCAGGCCCCGGGCCGCGCTGCCACGATGCCGGTCTCGCCATCGGGCCCTTCGCCGTGCTCGACCCAGTTCAGGTGTGGTACTTGCGCGCAAGCCGCAGCCATGTCGAGACGCAACGCATAAGGCATCCCCTGTTCGATCAGTTGCCGGCGTGCGGCTGCGGAAAACGACTTCGCCGCGCCAGGATACAGCGGCGCACCGTCGGGATCGCGCGGCCAAGGTGAGGCGGTTTCGCGCTCGTTGACCAGACGGGCTATTTCGGCGCGGCTTTCGAAGGCGGGATAGATCAGGCCGCGATCCGACAGTTTTTCCACCGCTGCGCTAAAATCGGAAAGATGCTCGGATTGCCGCCGCACCGGGGTTTCCCAGGATATCCCGAGCCAGCCGAGATCTTCATGGATCGCCGCCTCGAATTCCGGCCGGCACCGCGTCGCGTCGATATCCTCGATGCGCAGCAGAAACCGCCCACCGCTCTGGCGCGCCAGTTCGTAATTCAACAACGCCGAAAAAGCGTGGCCGAGATGGAGGAAGCCATTGGGACTTGGCGCAAACCGGAACACGGGTGGCGGCATCGATCTCGCCTCCTGTCATTGCCGGGCTTGACCCGGCAAGCCATCCTTCTCAAGAGTCTGTTACGATAGGAGATGGATGCGCGGGTCAAGCCCGCGCATGACAAGCCCTGCAAGTTGATTGACCTTTCATGACCGTCCATCTCTCCTCCCAGTCCGACCTCGAAGACGCGATTGCCGCCCTCGTCAAGCAAGACAGGCGGCTCAAGCCGATTCTCGCACTCACGGGCATGCCGGCGCTGCGGCAGCGCGAGCCGGGCTTTGCAGGGCTGGCGCATATCGTGTGCGGCCAGCAGCTCTCCACCGCGAGTGCGGGCGCGATCTGGGGACGCCTCACGGCCGCGTTCGATCCGTTCGATCCCGAACTGATCCGCAAGGCGCGCGCCGAGCGGCTCGGGCGGCTCGGCCTGTCGGCCGCCAAGATCAAGACGCTGAAGAACATCGCCCGCGAACTGGCGGCCGAGCGCTTGAACCTCGACGTGCTGGCGGAAGAGGACGCCGACGCCGCGCACCATACGCTGACGGCGCTGCATGGCATCGGCCCCTGGACCGCCGACGTCTATCTGCTGTTCTGCCTCGGCCATGGCGACGCCTGGCCGGCCGGCGATATCGCGATCCAGGAAGCGATCAGGGTCGGGCTCGGCCTGCAGGCGCGCCCGACCGCAAGGCAGATGGCGCCGCTGGCGGAGCCGTGGCGTCCGCTCCGGGGGGCCGCGGCACATCTGTGGTGGAGCTATTATCGCGTGTTGAAGAACCGCGAGGGCGTGATCGCGAAATGATTCAGCCGCGCAGGCGCACCCGGTCCTCGCGGGCGCAGGCCGTGACGAAGTCGAGCACCGCGCGCACCGCCGGCAGGTTGACGAGGTCCGGATGGGCCAGCAGCCAGAGATCGGCGACGCTGACGAGTTTTTGCGGGGCGACCCGGACCAGATCGGGATCGTGGGCGGCGACAAAACACGACAGCGCCGAAATCCCGAGACCGGCCTTCGCGGCCGCGAGCATATCGCCCTGCGACGAGCAGCGCAGCACCACCGATCCCTGCCGGGTGATGACGTCGCTCCAGCGCGCCAGCCGCTCATTCGACAACCGGTCGTGGCAAAGCCGATCACGCTGTGCCCCTTCCATTCGTCGCGCCGTTCCGGCAGCCGCCGCCGCGCGGCGTAATCGCGCGAGGCGTAGAAGCCGGTGCCGAGCCGGCCGATCCGGCGTCCGATCAGATTCTCGTCCCCGCTGTCGACCGGACGCAGCACGACATCGGCTTCACGCCGCCGCACGCTGGCCGGAAACGGATGGGTGATGATTTCGAGCTGGATGTGATCATGCGCGCGCAAAAACGGCCCGAGCCGCGGCATCAGCCAATGCGAGGCCAGCGTCGCCCCGATCGACAGCTTGACCACGCCGCGGGCGTCCGCGCCGGTCGCCGACACCGCGGCCTCGGCGCGCAGGGCGGCCGCCGCCATCGCATCGACATGCTCGCGGAATTTGCGGCCCTGCGCGGTCAGCGACAGGCCTTCATGGGAGCGCGCGAACAGGGGAATGCCGAGCTGGCTCTCCAGTTCGGCGATCTGGCGGCCGACGGTCGGATGGCTGGAGCGGAGCTGGCGCGCCGCCGCGGCAAAGCTGCGGGTTTCGGCGACGGCGGTGAAGGTCTTGCACAGGTCCCAGTCCATCGCGATCAGGCGCCTATGTTCAATACTGAGTATCTACCTGTTCAATATTGAACAACCGAGGACGTCCGTCCAGCCCTATAATGCAGCGCATCAGCAAGCCGGCTGGAGCGGCACCGCTCGCCGGCCCCCAAACCCCAGAGGGAGGATGAAATGCCGTTACCCCCGTCGCTTGCCCGTTCGCTCGAACTGCCGGTGGTCGGCTCACCGCTGTTCATCGTGTCCGGACCGGAACTGGTCATCGCGCAGTGCCAGGCCGGCATCGTCGGATCGTTTCCGGCGCTGAATGCGCGCCCGGTCGAAAAGCTCGACGAATGGCTGAGCCGAATCGAGAACGAACTCGGCGAGTACAAGGCGCTGAACCCGACGAAAAAGGTCGCGCCCTACGCCGTCAACCAGATCTGCCACGCCTCCAACGACCGGCTGATGAAGGACATGGAAACCTGCGTCAAGCACCGGGTTCCGATCATCATCACCTCGCTGCGGCCGCCGTCCGAGATCGTCGAGGCCGCGCATTCCTATGGCGGCGTGGTGTTCCACGACGTCATCAACGTCAAGCATGCGCGCAAGGCCGCCGAACAGGGCGTTGACGGGTTGATCCTGGTCTGCGCCGGCGCCGGCGGCCATGCCGGCACGCTGTCGCCGTTCGCGCTGCTGCGCGAGGTCAAGCAATGGTTCAAGGGCACCATCCTGCTGTCGGGCGCGATCTCCGACGGCTGGACCATCGCCTCCGCGCTCGCGCTCGGCGCCGACCTCGCTTACATCGGCACGCGCTTCATCGCGACCGAGGAAGCCAATGCCGACCTCGCCTACAAGAAGGCGCTCACCGAGCACGCCGCGCACGACATCGTCTATTCGAACCTGTTCACCGGCGTGCACGGCAATTATCTCGGGCCCTCGATCGTGGCCGCGGGCCTCGATCCCGACAATCTGCCGGTCGCCGACAAGACCAAGATGAATTTCGGCTCCGGCGGCAACACCAAGTCCAAGGCGTGGCGCGACATCTGGGGCTCGGGCCAGGGCATCGGCCAGATCAACGACGCGCCGCCGGTCGCCGAACTGGTCGCGCGCCTGAAGGCCGAATTCGACGATGCCAGCGGTGACTTTCTGAAGCGGGCGCGCGCGTAAACCGCGCGCCACTCGGTTTCGGCAAACAAATCAAAAATGAGGGACGGAAATAATGAGCGTGTCGCGCATTGCATTGGGGATGGTTTTCGCGTTGTTGGGAAACGCGGCTGCCGCCGCCGACAAGGGCGAAATCCGCATCGGCCAGACCCTGCCCTATAGCGGCCCGGTGTCCGGCTTCGGCATCATCGGCCGGGCGCAGGAGGCCTATTTCGAGAAGATCAATGCGGAGGGCGGCATCAACGGCCGCAAGATCAGGTTCATCACCCTCGATGACGCCTATTCGCCGCCGAAGACGGTGGAGCAGACCCGAAAGCTGGTCGAGCAGGAAGAGGTGCTGGTCATGTTCGGCTCGCTCGGCACCGCGACCAACAACGCCGTGCACCGCTATCTCAACGGCAAGAAGGTGCCACAGCTGTTCGTGCTGAGCGGCGCCGCCAAATGGGCGGACCCGAAGAACTTCCCGTGGACCATGCCGGGCATGGCGACCTATCAGTCCGAAGGCGTCGTCTACGCCAAATACATTCTGCAGACCAAGCCCGACGCGAAAATCGCGATCCTCGCCCAGAACGACGATTTCGGCCGCGACTATGTCGCCGGCTTCAAGCGCGCGCTGGGCGACAAGGCCGCGACCATGATCGTCTCGGAGGCGAGCTACGAGACCAGCGCGCCGACCATCTCATCGCAACTCGCGACGCTGAAGGCCTCCGGCGCCAACGTGATGTTCGGCGTCGTGCTCGGCAAATTCACCTCGCAGATGATCAAGGGCATCGCCGAGCTGAACTGGAAGCCCGATCTGTTCTTCGTGCCGACCTCGGCTTCATCGATCTCGTTCCTGGAGCCCGGCGGGCTGGAAAACGCAGTCGGGCTGATCTCGTCGAGCAACCAGAAGGACACGATGGACGCGCAATGGGCCGATGATCCCGGCGTGAAGGACTATTTTGCCTTCATGAAGCAGTATTTGCCCAATGCGGACCTGAACAATTCGAACTACGCTGCCGGCTATCACTATGCGAACCTGATGGTAAAGGTGCTGACGGCGTGCAAGGACGATTTGAGCCGCGAGAACATCATCCGGCAGGCCGCCTCGCTGCGCGAGGTGGCGCTGCCGCTGCTGCTCCCGGGAATTACGGTATCGACCGACGCCGAGGACTATTTGCCGTTCCAGCAATTGCGGCTGCGGCGCTTCGACGGCAAGAGCTGGGTCGGTTTTGGCGACATTCTGGACGACCGCTAAGGAGAACGAAGCAGTGATCATCGGCGGCGAACGCACCATCACCTATCCGGAGATCCATGCCCGCATCGCCCGCGCGGCGACGGGATTGCAAAGCCTCGGCCTTGGCGGCGGCACGCCGGCCGCCATGATGCTGCGCAATGATTTTGCGCTGTTCGAGGTTTCCGGCGCCGCCGCCGCGCTCGGCAGTCCGGTGGTGCCGATCAACTGGCACCTGAAGGCCGAAGAGGTCGCCTATATCCTGGCCGACAGCGGCGCCAAGATTCTGGTCTGCCACGCCGATCTGCTGCCGCAGATCGAGGACGGGCTTTCAGCGGATATCCGGCTCCTGATCGTGACGACGCCGCCGGAGATCGCCACCGCGTTCGGCATCGCGCCTTCGCTGACGCTGGTGCCCGGCGGCATGACCGACTGGGACGTCTGGCGCGACACCCACGCCGCCTTGCAGGCGCCGCCGATCGGCAGCGCGCCGATGTTCTACACGTCGGGCACCACCGGTCTGCCCAAGGGGGTGCGGCGCAAGCCGATGAAGCCTGAACAGCAGGCGGCTTCGGCCCGCGTCGGCTCCATCGCCTACGGCATCAAGGCCGGTGACGACCAGGTGATCCTGATGAACGGGCCGATGTACCATTCGGCGCCGAATTCCTACGGCATGCTGGCGTTCCGCAGCGGCTGCAAGATCGTGCTCGAACCGCGCTTCGACCCCGAGGACATGCTGCAACTGATCGCGCGCCACGGCGTCACCCACATGCATATGGTGCCGACCATGTTCGTGCGCCTGTTGCGGCTGCCGGACGAGGTCAAGCAACGTTACGATTTGTCGTCGCTGCGCTTCATCGTGCATGGCGCGGCCCCCTGCCCGCCGCAGGTCAAGCGCGCCATGATCGACTGGTGGGGCCCTGTGGTCCACGAATATTTCGGCTCGACCGAGACCGGAATCCCCGTTTGGCACTCGGCCGAGGAAGCCCTGGCGAAGCCCGGCACCGTCGGCCGCGCGATCGAAGGCGGCATCGTCAAGATCTTCCGGCCCGATGGAACACTCTGCGACGTCAACGAGCCCGGCGAAATCTTCATGCGCCAGGTCGCGACCTCTGATTTCGACTACCACGGCAAGGCCGAAGCGCGCGCCGAGGCCGGGCGTGACGGCCTGGTCAGCGTCGGCGACGTCGGTTATCTCGACGAGGACGGCTATCTGTTCCTGTGCGACCGCAAACGCGACATGGTGATCTCGGGCGGCGTCAACATCTATCCGGCCGAAATCGAGAATGCGCTGATCGGCATGGACGGCGTGCGCGACTGCGCGGTGTTCGGCATCCCCGACGACGAGTTCGGCGAGCGGCTGTTTGCCTGCATCGAGCCGGAGCCGAAGGCCGCGCTCTCGCCCGCCACCGTGCAGGATTTTTTGCGCAGCCGCCTCGCCAATTTCAAGGTGCCGAAGGACATCCAGTTCATGGACGCGATGCCGCGTGAGGCCACCGGCAAGATTTTCAAGCGCAAGCTGCGTGATCTGCATGCCGAGGGGGTGCTGCGGGCGATTGTGTGATCCGTTTGCCGTCACTGCGAGGCGCGACGCGACGAAGCAATCCATCTATCGCCGCGCGGAAAGGTGGACTGCTTGCCTCGCTCGCCATGACGGACTGATCGAACAGCGTTTGAAACGGACGGCGTTTTAAACGTCCTCTCCGAATATACTTTCTGTTGCAAAACATTCATCGCAGCGCGCAAGGATCGTGGCACGCAAACCAGGGATCAAGCACATGCACGCCACCGACTTCATCGTCGCCCGCAATGACCTGCAGCACTGCAAGCTGATCGAAACGCGGTTGCCCGACGCCGCGGCGCTGCCCGCCGACGCCCTGCTGGTCAGGGTCACGCGCTTTGCCTTCACCGCCAACAACATCACCTATGCCGTGGCCGGCTATCAGTTGAAGTACTGGGAGCTGTTTCCGGCGCCGAAGGATTTTGGCAACATTCCGGTGTGGGGATTTGGCGAGGTGATCACCTCGAATCATCCTGATGTCGCCATCGGCGAAACCCTGTTCGGCTATTTCCCGATGGCGACGCATCTGGTGATCGAAGCCGCCGATGTGACCAGGCGCGGTTTGCGCGACGGCGCCGCGCACCGGCAGGGCGTCGCCCCCGTCTACAACGCCTATGCGCGCGTCAGCGGCGATCCGGTGTTTACCGGCAAGCAGGGCGACTATCAGGCGCTGCTGCGGCCGCTGTTCATGCTGTCGTTCCTGGTCGACGACTTGCTGGGGGAAAATGAATTCTACGGCGCACGGCGCGTGATGCTCTCCTCGGCCTCCAGCAAGACCGCCTTTGGCCTTGCCCATCTGCTGCACAAGCGAAGCGGCATCCAGGTGATCGGGCTCACCTCGGCGCCGAATGTGGAGTTCGTCAAATCGCTCGGCTGCTATCATGAGGTCGTGACCTATGACGCCGTGACGTCGATGCCTGACGATTCGCCGGTCGCTTATGTCGACATGGCCGGCAACAGTGGCCTGCGAGAAAAATTGCACCGGCATTTCGGCGACCGGATGAAGTATTCCGGGCAGATCGGCCTCACCCACCGCAGCACGTCCCCCAATGAGCCGACGTTGCCCGGCGCCAAGCCGGTCTGGTTCTTCGCGCCCGACCAGATCCGCAAGCGCGCCAGGGAGTGGGGCCCCGGCGGCGTCGACATGCGGTTTGCCGCGGCGTGGGCGGGCTTTGCGCCCAACCTCGATCGATGGCTCACCGTGACCGAAGGTCGCGGACCTGCCGTCGTGCAACAGGTCTATCTCGACACCCTCAACGGCCGCGTGCCGCCGGATCAGGGGCACATCCTGTCCCTCTAGCGAATAACCGCTATCTCCTCGCGCCCTTCCTGCGGTCTGCCGAATGGGTATAGGCTCGCAGGCAGGGATAACGCCGCATAGACGGCCGGTGACGAGAAACGCGCATGCTCGACAAAACGGAGGATCTTTCGGTGGCCGCCGAGAACTGGCTGGCGCAGTTCGAGGAGGCGCTGGCGAAGTCCGATAACGGCGCGCTGACGACGTTGTTTCATCCCGACAGCCATTGGCGCGACGTGCTGGCATTGAGCTGGAACATCCAGACCGTCAATGGCGCCGACGCGATCCTGAAAGAGCTCGCGTATTACGCCCCGGCCGCCGGCCCCAGCAAATTTACCGTCGATCCCGACCGCGCCGCGCCGCGAAAAGTGATGCGCGCGGGCACCAACGCGATCGAGGCGATCTTCAAGTTCGAGACCAAAGTCGGTCGCGGCAGCGGCATCATCCGGCTGATCCCGGATGCCGACAACGTCCTGAAAGCCTGGACGCTGCTGACCGAACTTGGCGAACTCAAGGGTTTTGAGGAGCAGGTCGGCGTCGCGCGCCCGCGCGGCAACGCCTATTCGCGCGATTTTCGCGGCCCCAACTGGCTCGACCTGCGCAAGGCTTCCGCCGGCTATGTCGGACACGACCCCACCGTGCTGGTGATCGGCGGCGGACAATCCGGCTTGTCGATCGCCGCGCGGCTGAAGCAACTGAATGTCGACACGCTGATCGTCGACCGCGAAAAGCGCATCGGCGATAATTGGCGCAAGCGCTACCACGCGCTGACGCTGCACAACCAGGTGCAGGTCAATCATCTGCCCTACATGCTGTTCCCGCCGAACTGGCCGACCTACATCCCCAAGGACAAGCTCGCCAACTGGTTCGAGGCCTATGTCGACGCGATGGAGCTGAACTTCTGGACCGAGACCGAGTTCGAGGGCGGCAGCTATGACGAGAAGGAACAGCGCTGGACGGTGACGCTGCGCCGCGCCGACGGCAGCAGGCGCATCATGCATCCGCGCCATGTCGTGCTCGCGACCGGTGTCAGCGGCATTCCGAGCGTGCCCGAGATTGCCGGCCTGAAGGATTTCAAGGGCACCGTGATGCATTCCAGCCAGTACGACGACGGCGAGAACTGGAAGGGCAAGCGCGCGATCGTGATCGGCACCGGCAACAGCGGCCACGATATCGCGCAGGATCTGCATTCGAGCGGCGCCGACGTGACGCTGTTTCAGCGCTCGTCGACGCTCGTCGTCAGCATCGAACCGTCGGCGCAACTGGTCTATACGCCCTATAATGAGGGCACGCTGGAAGACAACGACCTGATCGCGACCTCGATGCCGCTGATGGTGGCGCGCAAGAGCCACGCGCTGACCTGCGAGAAATCGAAAGAGCTCGACAAGGAATTGCTCGACGGGCTGGCACGCGCTGGCTTCAAGCTCGATTTCGGCGAGGACAACACCGGCTGGCAATTCAAATATTTGACGCGCGGCGGCGGCTATTATTTCAACGTCGGCTGTTCCGACCTGATCGTGAAGGGTGACGTCAAGCTGAAGCAATTCGCCGATGTCGAAGGCTTCGTGGTGGATGGCATCAGGATGAAGGACGGCGAAACCATCGCGGCCGACCTCGTCGTGCTGGCGACCGGCTACAAGCGGCAGGAGGAACTGGTGCGGCTGTTGTTCGGCGAAGCCGTCATGAACCGCGTCGGCACCATCTGGGGCTTTGGCGACGGCCAGGAACTGCGCAACATGTACACCCGCACCGGCCAGCCAGGCCTGTGGTTCATCGCCGGCGGCCTCGCGCAATGCCGGATCGGGTCGAAACACCTGGCATTGCAGATCAAGGCGATCGAGGAAGGGCTGCTGCCGCGCGGGGCGAAGCCTGTCGCGGCCGTCGCGTGAATCAAGCAGACATCATGGGGGAATACACATGCCGTCGATTCTAGGCTCGGGAGAGCATCGTTACCGCGTGGTGGAAAACTGGGCGAAGCTGCCGGCGGGGTGGAGCCTTACCGACGTCGCCTCCGTCGCGGTCGACAGCAAGGACCGCATCTACGTGTTCAACCGCGGCGCCCATCCGATGGTGGTGCTGGACCGCGACGGCAATTTCCTCCGGAGCTGGGGCGAAGGCCTGTTCAACCGGGCGCATGGCCTGCACATCGACGCCGACGACAATCTCTATTGCACCGATGACGGCGACCATACGGTGCGCAAGTGCTCGACCGACGGGAAAGTGCTGCTGACGATCGGAATTCCGAACCGGCCCAAACCCTATATGAGCGGCGAGCCGTTCCACCGCTGCACCCATACCGCGCTGTCGCCGAAGGGCGAGATCTATGTCTCGGACGGCTACGGCAATGCCTGCGTCCACAAATACACGCCCGACGGCAAACTGATGAAGACCTGGGGCGAGCCGGGCAGCGACCCCGGCCAGTTCAACATCGTCCACAATATCGCGACCGATGCCGACGGCTTCGTCTATGTCGCCGACCGCGAGAACCACCGCGTGCAGGTGTTCGACGGCAACGGCAAATACGAGGCGCAGTGGAATAACCTGCACCGGCCCTGCGCGCTGCATTGCTGCGGCGGCAAGCATCCGACCTTCATTGTCGGCGAGCTTGGCCCGGGCATGCCGGTCAATTTGAACGTTCCGAATCTCGGGCCGCGGCTCTCGATCGTCGATTCGAAGGGCAATCGTATCGCCCGGCTCGGCGGCGAGCACGGCCCGGGGATCGAGACCGGTAAATTCCTCGCCCCCCACGGCCTGGCGCTGGATTCGAAGGGCGATATCTATGTCGGCGAGGTCGGCGTCACCAACTGGAAGACCAGCTTTCCGGACACGCCGATGCCTTCGGAGGTCGGCGTGGCCCGCTGCCTGCAGAAGCTGGAGAAGGTCTAGCCCGGGCCACGCTGCGCCCGGGGGTGAAGCGCCGATCACGATGGATTGACCTCGGAAAGCCCGCCCGCCGGGCCTGCGGAACCATGGCGATTCGCGGTCGGCCCATGCTGGATAAGGTCCGGAACGCTCTTCACAATCCCGTCACGCTGCCTGTAGTATGCAGGGTACACGCTGCTTCGCAGCTAGCATGGGAGTCAGGAGCGTTACTTGAACGCACACGTCTCGCAAGGCGGTTGGCCGGTACTGGTGCTGAACGCGGATTTCCGGCCGCTGAGTTACTACCCGCTGTCTCTCTGGTCGTGGCAGGACGCGATCAAGGCGGTGTTCCTCGACCGCGTCAACATCGTCGAGCACTACGACCGCGCGGTGCATAGCCCGAGCTTCGAGATCCAGCTGCCGAGCGTGGTGTCGCTGAAATCCTTCGTCAAGCCGACCACCCACCCCGCCTTCACCCGGTTCAACGTCTTCCTGCGCGATCGCTTCTCCTGCCAGTATTGCCTGGCGCATGACGATCTCACCTTCGATCACATCATTCCGCGCAGCAAGGGCGGCCAGACCACGTGGGAGAACGTCGTCGCGGCCTGTTCGCCGTGCAATCTGCGCAAGGGCAATTTGACGCCGCAGCAGGCGCGGATGTTTCCGCGGCAGGCACCGTTCGCCCCGACCGTGCATCAACTGCACCGCAACGGACGCCTGTTCCCGCCGAACTATCTGCACGATAGCTGGCTGGATTATTTGTATTGGGATACGGAGCTCGATCCGTAGGCGTTATGGGCGATCCATAAAGTAACTAGTGGTGCTTTTCGAGAACAATGACTGACGCGGAGGACGCGCACTCCCACATTGCAGCGATATAGCAGTAGTTGCCTGGAAAGTCGCCCGGGCGAAACCCATCCGCGTCTGGGGCCACCAACCGGCATTTCACTTCGGTCTTCCAAAAGGCAAAGCGATCGGCATCGGATACCCACACTAGAGGCTGACCAGCCGCTGCAACGACGAAGGTCGAGCCATCTCGTAAGAGCCGCACAATATCCGTTTCCCCCACATACTCGGCGCGATGTGCATCGAGTACGCCATTTCTGTTCCAGAGTTCGGTGAGCGGAGTGCTTATGACTATCCTCTGAGCAGAAGCCATCTTCGTCTGATCTCTTGAAGCGGGCAGTCGTAGCAACTGCTGAGGTTGATGCGAAAGCCAGCGGACGTAATCGCCGCCTTGCATCCCCTACCGGAAAAGTTTGCTGAAGTGAGATGAGCGGTCGTCGTAGCTTACGTCGCTCTCCCGTTCTTCTCGATCAAGGACGAACCCGGATTCGGGCTCGGCGCAGTCGTAGGCCAGAATGCTCTTTTCGCCACGCTGGCGCTCCAGGTCGCGCAGAAGGAGTTGCGACACGTAATCTGCGGTCGTCAAACCCTGCTGTTTGGCACGATCAGCCGCGGCCGTCGCGACGGCGGGATCTATGTTGATGCTCGCAAGTTCTCCCATGGGCCGTTCTCCTCGCCTGCAAATATTAGCAAATCGGCCGGGAATGGCGAGGGGGCTGCACCCTCGCCGGGCGGGCACACCTCGCCAGCAGCTCCGGCCCCCAGGCTCGATCCGATTGGCGGCTTATCTCACAACGCATCAAGCGCACCGCGCGACGGTGACACCGGCAGCCATGCGGGGATGCGGCGCTTGGCGAGCCAATAGGGTCGCCAAAGCGATAGCCAAGCGGCGCGGTCGAGCGGCGCCGTGCCCCAGTCTCGCCACCCCATTTTGATCTGCACCAGATCATGCATGTGAAGCCACTGGCGCGCCACCCACCACAGCTCGCGCGGCACCTCGGCGTTTCCAACGCCTTTGAGCTCGACAATATTGGGCAGCGGATCGCGATAACGGCAGGCCACCCGCAGCGTGGCAATGCGTTTCCCGTCTCGCCGAACGCTCCAAAGCCGCGAGCGATTATGCGCTAGATTGTAGCCGTAGCTACGAAGGCAATTTTTCATGGCCTCAGCCTCTTCAGCGATAACGGCGATCGAGTTCAGGGGCAGGAAATCGTAGTCCGCCACGCGACCGGCCTGGAGCCACATGTCGGTGATCGGCAGGCGACCGAGATTCACATGCAATGCGATCAGCGTTCGCCATTCGTCTGCGGCTGCAAGGGCTGCGCCCATGCGCATGTCCGGCGTCCATGGCTTTTCGATCAGCCTGTGCCCGTATGTTGCCGGCTGGTGGGAAAACCATGACCAGAGACTGACGAGTCGCATTCGGGCAAGATTCACACGTCTCGGTTCACGGACAAGCTCGCGCGCGACCCAGGCCGCCGCCGGCTCATGCGCGAGATCGCCAACGTCTGCGACGGCCTGCAGCCAAATCGGGGCGAGCTTGGGCGAGCGCGGAAAATGGTTCGCGATCTGTCGGCGAAACAGCGCACCGTCGGGCAGTCTCGTGATCGGACGCGTGGGGGCTTCCGGCGGCAGCTTTCGCAGCCACATCGGCACGTCGGCCGCTTCCGCGACCTCTGCGAGACCAAGGCCCTCGATGACGCGCGCAAGCGCAGGCGCGGGATCGAGCCCGGGCCGCGGGGCGGCGAGCGCGAAGAGCAGCGCCGGAAAGCTCGCGGCGAGGTCCGCAATGCGTGGGTGCTGCATCGCCAGAGCACGCACCGCTC
This sequence comes from Hyphomicrobiales bacterium, assembly GCA_017305715.1. Classification (GTDB taxonomy): domain Bacteria; phylum Pseudomonadota; class Alphaproteobacteria; order Rhizobiales; family Xanthobacteraceae; genus Bradyrhizobium. Next base: position 65,852 of record JAFKKG010000023.1, read on the forward strand.
CCTGGAAGCGGGGATGATATCGCCGGAGCCTGCGTTCGAGCAGCCCGGGGCGTCCGGCCTCTCGGCGAGGGGCCAGCAGGAGATTCGAGGTCATGACAATTCTTCCGCGCGGACGCAGAGGGTCCGCTGGGCAGATTCAAACAAGTTTAACGGCTTGAATATTTCAGCGGGTTTTGAAGCCCGGGACGCGCGTCAAATATCGCGGATCGAACCCGGGAAGCGTGCAGTCGAAAACATGGTCGCCTCCTTCGATGGGCGCTGTGGAGACGGTCCAATAGCCAATCCCGCACCGATGCGCAACCCGGGAATGCAACTGGGATCGCTGGCACCTGCCGTCACATCCGGCTTGCGCGACACCCTGCCCTATCTCTCCGCCCTCAACCGATCCGCCATCCGCTCGGCAATCGCGACCGTCGTCAGATGGGTGTTGGCGCGCGGGACTTCGGGCATGATGGAGGCGTCGATGACGCGCAGGCCCGTGCAGCCGATGACGCGGCATTCGGGATCGACCACCGAACGGGAATCGTCGGCGGCGCCCATGCGGCAGGTGCCGCTGGCATGCTGCGCATCGCTGCACTCGGTGAACAGCCAGTCGTCGAGCTCAGCGGCGCTGAGCGCCTCGTCGATCGAGCGTCCGGTGGCGCCATATTCGACCCGGTGGGCGATGTCGGTCACGGCGGGTTGCAGGCAGATTTCCCGAAGACGGCGCACGCCGTCGCGCATGCGCACCAGATCGCTGCGATCGGACAGCATCCGCTCCTCCACCGCCGGGTCGACCGTGGGATCGGTCGTGGTGATGCGGACATGGCCCTGGCTGAACGCCTGATAGACCGACACCGCGATGCGGCCGCGCGCGGTGCTGGCGGTCTGATTGACGTCGCGGGCGAGGTTGCCGGCGATCATGATCATGTCGTTTTCGCCTGATCCTTCGAGGCCGGAACTGTAGCGCAGGCAGCAATTGGTGTGGCGGTGCATCAGCGTGCCGACCTGGCCGTTCTCGCGCAAATGCAGCAGCGCATCCATGATCGGATGGTCGAGCAGGTTTTCGCCGACCGGCAAATCGGCAAGCACGGGAATGCCGAGGCCTTCCAGCAACGCCGCGGGACCGATGCCGGAGCGTTGCAGGATGGCGGGAGAGTGGATGGCGCCCGCGCAGAGGATCACCTCGTGCCGCGCCGTCGGTACCAATGACTTGCCGCCTGCGCGCACCCGGACGCCGCGGGCATGCAACCGGTTGCCCTCGAATTCGATGCCCTCGACCAGCGCGTCGCCGACGATCCGCAGATTTCCGCGGCCGCGCGCCGGCTCCAGGTAGCCGTCATTGGTGGAGACGCGGCGTCCGGCCACGCTGTTGATGGCGTAAGGCGACACGCCGGTGCCGGTCGGCGCATTGTGGTCGTCGCACCAGCCATAGCCGAGGCCGAGCGCCGCCTGGCGCAGCGCGCGGTCGACATTGCCCCAATCCGGCACCGGCGCGCGATAGACCGGGATCGGGCCGCGATCGCCGTGATAGGCGGCGTTCGGAAAGTTCTTGTCGGTCTCGAGCTTGCAGAACCAGGGCAGCATGGCGTCCCAGCCCCAGCCTTCGCAACCGGCGGCTTCCCAGCGATTGAGATCATCGGGCACGGCGCGGATCGCGATCTGGCCGTTGATCGTCGAGCTGCCGCCCATGGCGCGGCCGCGCCACAACAGCTTCGGCGCCTGGCGTTCGGTTCGCCTTGCCAGGAGCTTGGGCCACCGGAAATTGTCATCACCGATGGCGCGCATCGGGTTCGGGATCTGGATGTGCTCCGGCGTGTCCGCCGTGCGCAAATCCTGTCCGGCCTCCAGCAGCAACACGCGATGCGACGGGTCCTCGCTGAGACGCGCGGCTAGCGTGGCGCCCGCTGAGCCGCCGCCGATGATGATCGTGTCGTACTCCTGGTCAATCATGCGGGGACGTATTTCTGAATGCGCCAGTTCAAGGTATCGGCGACGAAGATTTCGTCACGCGGGCTGATCGCGATGTAATGGGCTTCGCCATATTTCCCAAGCGTCTTGCCCTGCCCGGCGCCGGCGATCATTCCGACCACCTTGCCGTCGAGATCGAGTTTCATGATCTGGCCGGTGTGACCAGCCGCGAGCCAGATGTGCTGGTCGGCGCCCATGAACAGCCCGCAGGGCGCGCCGGGATGCTGCGACTCGCGGATATAAGTGCCGTCGGCATCGAACGTCTGGATGCGCTCGTTCTTGCGGTCGGCGATGTAGAGCAGGCCTTGCGCGTCGAACACCAGCGAGTGCGGCAGGTTGAACTGGCCCGGCCCCTTGCCGTTGCCACCCCAGCTCTTGACGAAATTGCCGCCGGAATCGAATTTCAGCACCAGCGACTCACCCTTGCCGTGGCCCTGCAGCACGAAGATATCGCCTGATGGTCCGACCACGGCCTCGTTCGGTTCGTGGAACAGCCGCAGGTGCCCGAACGGATGCCACTCGCCGGTGTGGCCTTTTACGCCCAGCACCATTTCCAATCGCCCGGAGGGATCGAACTTGTAGACCATGTTCGACGCCACGTCCGTCGCCCAGATATTGTCCTGCGCGTCGATCCGCAGGCCATGCGAGCGCTCGAACAGCCCCTCGCCGAATCCACGAATGAAATGGCCATCGGGGTCGAATTCCATCAGCGGCATCGGCCCGCGATGGATGACGAAGATATGACCCCTGGAATTGAAGGCGACGCCCGACGTGCCGCGAAAATTCATGCCGGGCGGCAATTTGAACGATTCGGCAACCGCGACGTAGGGAAGTGGCGGGAATTCCATTTGCACGAGCCCTGATATCGCACCGGCAGGTCAAGGTGCCGTCGTTCGCCCGTCCAGGTCAAGGTCATGTCATGCTGTGCAGCCCTTCGATAATGCGTGACACTCGCCTGTTTGAACCCGCGCCGGACTGTCGCTAGAGTGGCACAGCGCCGCCGGCCTCAAACCGGCAGATTGGTTCGAGGGTCAATTGTCCGTTCGCTGGGCAATCCCTGCATCAGGCAGATGACGAATGATTTTTCTGAACGGGCGAACGGGGGCAGGCCAATGACACCGCCCGGCGCGCTGACCGACCAGCCTCCTGTGTCACAGTCGGTGGTTCAGAACTTGACCCGCGCTGCGATCTTCCTGGTCGTCACCCTCAATCCCGGCACGGCGAACCGGGCGGCGGTCCGTTCGTTTTGCGGCGATCTGCCGGCGTTGGTCCGTGCGGTCGGCTTCCGCGACCTCGAGGGCAACTTGTCCTGCGTGATGGGGATCGGATCCGAGGCCTGGGACAGGCTGTTTGCCGGGCCGCGGCCGGCCGAACTGCACCCGTTCCGGGAATTCAAGGCCGGCGCGCGCCATGCGCTGGCGACGCCTGGCGATCTCATGTTTCACATTCGCGCCGAACGGATGGACCTCTGTTTCGAGCTGGCGACGCAGATCATGATCAAGCTCGGCGACGCCGTCGCGCCGGTCGACGAAGTGCATGGCTTTCGCTATTTCGACGACCGCGACCTGATGGGCTTTGTCGACGGGACCGAAAATCCGGCGGGACAGGCGGCGGTCGATGCCGCCTATATCGGACCCGAAGATGCCGCCTTTGCCGGTGGCGCCTACGTGATCGTGCAGAAATATTTGCACGATATGGCCGGCTGGAATGCGCTTTCCACCGAGACGCAGGAACGCATTATCGGCCGCGCCAAGCTTTCCGACATCGAACTCGACGATTCCGTGAAGCCGGCCTACGCCCACAACGCGCTCGCCAAGGTCGTGGTGGACGGCAAGGAGGTCAAAATCATCCGCGACAACATGCCGTTCGGGCGCGTGGCGGAGAAGGAGTTCGGCACCTATTTCATCGGTTACGCGCGCTCGCCCCGCACCATCGAGCAGATGCTTGAGAACATGTTCATCGGCCAGCCGCCCGGCAATTACGATCGCCTGCTCGATTTCAGCGTTGCCAAGACCGGCAATCTGTTCTTCGTGCCCTCGGCGAGCTTCCTGGAAAATGTCGCCGACGAGGGTCCCGCTGCGGCGCCGTCACAACTGGCTGACACGGCAACAGCCGGGCCGAAACGCACCGGTTCGCTCGACATTGGTTCGCTCAAAGGAGACCCTGCCTCATGAACAATCTTCACCGCGAGCTGGCCCCGATATCGGATGCGGCATGGTTCCAAATCGAGGAGGAGACCGCGCGCACCATCAAGCGCTACCTCGCCGGGCGGCGCGTCGTCGACGTGCAGGGGCCGGGTGGCATCACGCTGTCCGCGATCGGCACCGGCCATCTGCGCAATGTGGCGGCGCCCGGAGACGGCATCCTGGCACGCCAGCGCGAGGTCAAGCCGCTGGTCGAACTGCGCGTTCCCTTCGAGCTCGACCGCGAGCAGATCGACGACGTCGAGCGCGGCGCCAACGATTCGGATTGGCAGCCCGTCAAGGACGCCGCCAAGTTGCTGGCCTTTGCAGAGGACCGCGCGATCTTCGAGGGCTACACCGCGGCAGGGATCGGTGGCCTCCGCGAGGGCACCAGCAATCCGGTGCTGCCGCTTCCGGCGGACGTCCGCGCCTACCCCGATGTCATCGCCCATGCACTGAGCCAGTTGCGGCTCGCGGGCGTCAACGGGCCCTATTCGGTGTTGCTGGGAGCCGATGCCTACACCGCGCTGAGCGAGAGCAGCGATCACGGCTATCCGATCCTGCGGCACATCAAGGGCCTCGTGGACGGCGAAATCGTCTGGGCGCCGGCCATCAACGGCGCCTTCGTGCTGACGACGCGCGGCGGCGATTTCTGCCTGCACCTCGGCGAGGACGTATCGATCGGCTATCTCAGCCATGACGACAAGACGGTCCGGCTCTATCTGCAGGAGACGTTCACGTTCCTGCTGCTGACGACGGAGGCCTCGGTTGCGCTCACCGCGAGCGGCAGCAAGCCCTGATCGCCGGATCACGCTCTGGTTCGCCCGTTCGCGGCGCAACCGTGCAGAAACAGTTTGACGCATTTCCGCACCCGCGCCTTTAGCTGCGCGCGGGTGGGCAGCGGCACGCCGCCATAGATCGCGGCGCGCTGCGGGGCGGAAGCGACCATGCCAATCAGGATGCCCGCGGCTTCCTCGGGATTGTCTGTCACGATCAGCCCGCGTTTGACCTGGACCCGCAGCCATTTCGTCAGCGCGGCCGTGGTTCGGACAATGCCGTTATTGTAGAACGCCGCCGCCAGCCCGGGGAATTGGCCGGTCTCTTGCAGGATGATGCGTTGCAGGGCGACGACATCAGGATCGAGCCCGAGATCGGCATACGCCAGCAGCGCCGCGTTCAGCCCGGCTTCGATATCGGCATCTTCAGGCACCTGCAAATCGAACTCGGACAGGAACCGGTCGAGCCGGTCCGACACCATGCCCTCGAACAATGCGGCCTTGTTCGGCACCAGGCGGTACAGCGTCTTGGTCGAGACGCCGGCGCCGCGGGCCACGGTTTCGGTAGAGGTCGCGGCATATCCGTTGGCTGCAAATTCGTGCCGCGCGGCCTCGTAGATCATTTGACGCGTCTCGTCGTCGGGGCGGAGTTGCGGACGCCCGCGGTCGCGCCGCGCGGTGGAAGATTTTGCTTCAGCCATGCTCTTACATGATGCCTGTCATTCCATTGCATGTTCCGGTATCGGCCCCATTTTGGAAATTGTCAAGTTTCCTAATTCGACCATGCCCGGGCCGCGGGCATTCAACCAAGGATAGTTCACCATGCATAGCCAGCCACGTTCCGAAGTCATCAACCAAGATCGGCGCCAGTTTCTGAACACCGCCGCAATGGGCATTGCAGCCGCAGGCGCCGCCAGGCTGTTTTCTCCAAAGATGGCGGTGGCCGCCAACAGCGGCGAGATCGTCCCGTTCCGGATCAATGTCCCTGAAGAGCAACTTGTCGATCTCCGCCGGCGTGTGAAGGCGACACGGTGGCCTGATCGGGAAACGGTCAAGGATGCATCGCAGGGCGTGCAACTCGCGACGATCCAGGAACTCGCGCGCTACTGGGCGACGGATTACGACTGGCGCAAGATCGAGTCGAAACTGAACGCCCTGCCGCAATTCATAACCGAGATCGACGGGCTCGATATTCATTTTATTCACGTCCGCTCGAAGCATGAGAATGCGCTGCCGATGATCGTCACGCACGGCTGGCCCGGCTCGATTATCGAGCAGATGAAGATCATCGAGCCCCTGACCAATCCGACCGCGCACGGCGGAAGCGCATCGGACGCCTTCCATCTGGTGATCCCGTCGCTGCCGGGCCACGGCTTCTCCGGAAAACCGACCGCGCCCGGGTGGAACCCAGTGACCATCGCGCGTGCATGGGCGACGTTGATGCAACGCCTCGGCTACACACGGTACGTAGCGCAGGGCGGCGACTGGGGGAACGCCGTTTCGGAAGTGATGGCCCTGCAGCGGCCGCCGGGATTGCTCGGCATTCACACCAACATGGCGGCCACGGTTCCATCCGAAATCTCGAAGGCACTGGCGTTTCACGAGGCGCCGCCTTCGAATCTCACGGCCGAAGAGCGCAACGCGTGGGACCAGCTGGCCGACTTCTACGGCAAGGGGCTCGCGTACGCCCTCGAAATGTCGAACCGCCCGCAAACGCTCTACGGCATGGTGGATTCGCCGGTCGGCCTCGCCGGATGGATGCTCGATCATGACATCCGCAGTTACGCGATGATCGCACGCGTCTTCGACGGACAATCCGAAGGCCTTACCCGCGATGACGTGCTCGACAACATTACGCTCTACTGGCTGACCAACACGGCCGTTTCGTCGGCGCGGCTCTACTGGGACACCACGCAGATCTCGACGGGAGGCGGCTTCTTCGACGTCAGGGGCGTCAAGCTCCCGGTCGCCGTAAGCGCTTTTCCGGATGAGATCTATGCGGCGCCCAGGAGCTGGGCCGAGCGGGCCTATCCCAACCTCGTCCATTACAACAAGCTCCCCAGGGGCGGCCACTTCGCGGCGTGGGAACAGCCGGCGTTCTTCGTCTCGGAAATGCGCGCAGCGTTCAAGTCGCTACGCCAATCGATCTGAGAAAGACGCGGCGCGCTAACTGCGCGCCGCTTCTCTTTTGGCATCACGTGACTGCCGACTTCCCGACCCAGCCCCGGATCGGCATACGCCATTAGCGCCGCAGTCGGGCCGGCTTCGATGTCGGCATCATCAAGCACCTGCAAATTGACGTCGGACAGGACTCGCTCCTGCCGGTCCGACACCATGCCCTCGCACCATACGGCCTTGTTCGGCATCAGGCGGTACGGCCTCCTGGTCGAGACACCGGCGCTGCGGGCCACCGTTTCGGCAGCGGTCGCAGCATATCCGCGGGCGGCAAGTTCGTGCCACGCGGCCCCGTAGATGAATTGACGCGTCTCGTCGGCGGCGCGGGGTTGCGGACGCCCGCGGTCGCGGCGCGCGATGGAAGATTTTGCTTCAGCCATGCTCTTACATGATGCCTGTCATTCTATTGACGTTTCGGATAACGCGCCTATTTTGGAAATTACCAAGTTTCCTAATTATCCCGGAGCGGAGAACCGCCATGAGTGTCCACTCAACTTCCTTCCCGACCGACCAGCCGGTGCCCTCGGGCGCCGCCGCCGAGGCGCTGCTGCCCGCCGCCACCGCGACGGCGCCGCAAGCGGTGCACGCGAAAAAATTCAATCTGCGCAAGCTGTTGCTGACCGGCGCGGCGCTCGCCGCACTGGCGGGGGCGAGCTGGTATGGCTGGGATTATTGGACCGTCGGCCAATATCTGGTGTCGACCGATGACGCCTATGTGAAGGCCGACAGCACCACCATCGCCCCGAAAGTCACCGGCTATCTGCTCAACGTGCTGGTGAAGGACAATGAGCGCGTCACCACCGGTCAGGTGCTGGCGCGGATCGACGACCGCGACTTCCGGGTGGCGCTCGACCAGGCCAGGGCGGACGTGACCGCGGCGGAAGCCGCCCTTGCCAGCAAGCGCGCGCAGCTCGACGTTCAGCAGACCGTGATCGATGCGGCGCGGGCGACGCTGGACGTCGACATGGCGGCGCAGACCTTCAGCCGGCAGGAGAACAAGCGCTACACGGATTTGGCCGCCACCGGCTATGGCAGCATCCAGAATGCGCAGAACGCGCAGGCGCGCGATGCCGGCGTTGCCGCCACGATCGAGCGCGACAAGGCCAATCTTGCCTCGGCGCTGAAGCAGGTCGAGCTGCTCAAGGCCGAAATTGCCCAGGCCACCGCTTCCGCCTTGCGCGCCAATGCGCTGCAGCGCCAGGCCGAACTCAATCTCGGCTACACCACGATCACCGCGCCGATCGACGGCGTCGTCGGCAACCGCACGCTGCGCGTCGGGCAGTATGTGCAGGCCGGAACGCAGTTGATGTCGGTGGTGCCGGTGCAGGGCGCCTATGTGGTGGCGAACTACAAGGAGACCCAGCTCACCCATGTGCGCGAGGGCCAGGCTGTCGATATCGAAGTCGACACATTCCCGGGTCAGATCGTGCACGGCCATGTCGACAGCATCGCGCCCGCCAGCGGCCAGGAATTCGCGCTGCTGCCGCCGGACAACGCCACCGGCAATTTCACCAAGGTGGTGCAGCGAATCCCGGTGCGGATCGCACTCGATAGCAATGCGAATTCCCGCATCGAATTGCGGCCGGGCATGTCTGTGATCCCGACCATTGCGACGCGTTCGACGAGCGAAAGCCGCGCGGCGGCCGCAGCCGCCAACATCCACAAGACGGTTTCTGGAGCATCGTGCCATGTCAAATCAGAGCCCTTCCATCTCGAACTCCGCACTGCCGACCTCGCCCGCGGCATCTAGCCCGGCCATCGATCCGAACCGCGCCAGCCTGACGACCTGGATTGCCGTTTCCGCCGCCATGATCGGCTCGTTCATGGCGATCCTGAACATCCAGATCACCAACGCCTCCCTGCTCAACATCGAGGGCGGCATCGGCACTGGCGTCGACAACGGCTCCTGGATCTCGACCTCGTATCTGATCGGCGAGATCGTGGTGATCCCGCTGACCGACTTCCTCAGCCGCGTGTTCTCGTTCCGCCGCTACATGATCATGAGCGCCGCATTGTTCGCCATCTTCTCGGTGGCCTGCGCCTTCACCCACGACCTGCCCTCGATGATCGCGATGCGCGGATTGCAGGGCTTCGCCGGCGGCGTGCTGATCCCGATGGCGTTCACGCTGGTGCTGACAAAGCTGCCGAAGCCGCAGCAGCCGGTGGGGCTGGCGATCTTCGCACTGTCGGTCACCTTCGCGCCCGCGATCGGGCCGACCATCGGCGGCTATCTCACCGAGAATTACGGCTGGCGCACCATTTTCTACGTCAACGTGATCCCGACGGCCGTGATGGTGGCCGCGCTCTATCTGACGCTGGAGCGCGCGCCGATGCAGCTCAAGCTGCTCAGGGAGGGCGACTGGGCGGGGATTTTCACCATGGCGATCGGCCTCTCCGCGCTGCAGACCGTGCTCGAGGAAGGCAACAAGGACGACTGGTTCGCCTCCCCCTTCATCCAGCGCCTCGCCGTGATCGCAGTTGTGAGCCTTGCGCTGTTCGTCTGGATCGAACTGACGGTGGAAAAGCCGCTGATCCGGCTGCGGCTCTTGAAGCGCCGCAATTTCGGCTTCGGCACCATCGCGCTGACGCTGGTCGGCTTCGCGCTGTTCGGCTCGGTCTACATCCTGCCGGCCTATCTCGGCCAGGCCCAGGGCTACAATGCCGAGCAGATCGGCAAGGTGCTGGCCTGGACCGGCCTGCCGCAACTGCTGTTGATACCGCTGCTGCCGATCCTGATGAAGCGCTTCGATACGCGCTACATCGCCTTCACGGGCCTCGTGATCTTCGCCTATAGCTGCTTCATGAACACAGCGATGTCGCCGGATTATGCCGGCGACCAGCTCTTCATTCCCAACATCGTGCGCGCCATTGGCCAGGCCATGGTGCTGACGCCGCTGAGCTCGGTGACCACGGGCGACCTCGCGCCGCAGGATGCCGCTGCCGCCTCGGGCATCAGCAACATGCTGCGCAATCTCGGCGGCGCGATCGGCACGGCGGTGCTTGCCACCGTGATCACCAAGCGCGAACAGTTTCACTCCAACATCATCGGCCAGTCGGTCACGCTCGGCCGCGAGGAGGTGCGCAGCCGGATCGCCCAGACCACGGATTACTTCCTGGCGCACGGCGTCTCCGATCCCGCCGCGGCGCATCAGCAGGCGATCATCGCCCTCGGCAAGGCCGTCAAGCATCAGGCGCTGGTGATGGGATTCAGCGACACGTTTGCGGTGATCGGCGTCGTGCTGATGCTGGCCGCGTTCGCGGTGGTGCTGACACGCAAGGCAAAGGGCGTGGCGGCTGGCGCGCATTGAGCCTGTGATTTCACGCCAGCGACATATCCAGCGGCGGCGCGACGTCGTCCGGCAGCGGGTTGACATAGGGCGTCCGCGCGGTGCGCTTCGCAAGGTCGGCCTTGGCGGCGGCGATCAGCTCCGGCTCGCCCAGCGCCTGGACGCCGAGCGCGGCCATCGCCTTGGCCGCCTGCACCATCGCCTTGTGGGCATGCGGGCTCTTGCCTTGGGCCACGATCTGCCAGGTATGAAACGGCGTGCCGATCGCGACCGTCGGGGCATGGACCTGCACGGTCGGAACCACCCAGCTGACATCGCCGACATCGGTCGAGCCGATCAGCGGATTGCGTTTGGCATGGAGCGGCACGGTGAAATCGGCCAGCGGCCGGTCGGTCGGCTCCATGCCGATCGAATGATAGACTGACGCGATGTCCTTGTCGGTCAAGGTGGACTGGATCTTCGCGGCGAACGCCTTGTCGGCCTCGTCGAAATGCGGGGGCCCGAGCTCTTCCATGATGCGGTGCAGGGTTTGCTCGAGCGGGGTGTTGTCGAGGACGTTGGAGACGGCGGAAATAATCCGCATCTCCATGCTGGTTTCGGTCATCAGCGCGGCGCCCTGCGCGATCTTGCGGACGCGGCCGACCAGTTCGTTCATCCCCGGCAGATCGCGGGCGCGGATCGAATAGCGCACGCGAGCATGGGCCTGCACCACATTGGGGGCGATGCCGCCGGTGTCGAGCAGCGCATAATGCACGCGGGCGTCGCTCGGCATGTGCTCGCGCATGTAATTGACGCCGACATTCATCAGCTCGACGGCATCGAGCGCGCTGCGGCCAAGATGCGGCGAGGCCGCCGCATGCGACGCACGCCCCGTGAAGATGAAGTCGGCTCGCGTATTGGCGAGCGACGGCGTCACCGCGACTTCCCAAAAGCTGTTGGGGTGCCAGGTGATGGCGATGTCGGCGTCATCGAAGGCGCCCGAGCGCACCATGAAGGTTTTTGCGGCGCCGCCCTCCTCGGCAGGACAACCATAGTAGCGCACGCGGCCCGGCACCTTGTTGGCGCTGAGCCAATCCTTCACCGCGGTGGCGGCGAGCAATGCCGCCGAACCCAACAGATTATGCCCACAACCATGGCCATGGCCGCCGACTTCGACAGGCCTGTGTTCGGCGACGCCGGCTTCCTGGCTGAGGCCGGGCAACGCGTCATATTCGCCGAGGAACGCGATGACGGGACCACCCTCGCCCCATTCGCCGATCAGGGCGGTCGGGATATCGGCGACATTCTCGGTGATGCGAAAACCCTGATGGCGCAATTCGGCCAGATGCTCGGCGGATGAGCGTGCCTCGGTGTAGCACACCTCGGGCATCGCCCAGACCCGATCAGCCAGATCGATGAAGCGCGGCTTGATGACGTCGATCCCCCGCCAGATGTCGCTGCGATTGTCCATGGCCTGATCCTCGGTAATGTGCCGGTGAAATCGTATCAGTTTCGCCAGACCCGGCCTAGGACGAGCCGGATGAGCTGCCATGCGGCCGGGGCGCTGCCTGCCCGTCATTGCGAGCGAAGCCAGGCCATCCACATCTCGGCACGGGGATAGACGGATTGCTTCGCTTCGCTCTCATGCACGAACGCTCCACGTTTGTTGCAGACAAATGACGGTTGATACAGTTTCGCGTTCTCGCGGCGCATGGCGCCCGAGCTTTGCTGATGTCCCGCCCTCTTCAAATGGAGGGCGCAGGGAATGCCGGATGCGCGCTGCACCCGCGGTCTCATGTGCAATGTGCACAGGAAAGTGCGCACATGAGCATACAGGGCAGCGGAGAACATCCGACATTCCCTGCGCGATGGCTTTACGGCTTATAACGTGCTCTCCCCGGAGAACGGCTCTTTTGCCTCCGTTGCGCCCTGGGAAGTCAGATGCCTCCCAAGCGCTTTGACGCCAGCATCGCGGCGTCAGGACCACACGCTTTTGCCGTACGCTCAAGCTGCACGCGTCAAGCGCAGCCCTTGCGTCCACCGCTCCCCGCCCAACGTCCGTGACGACGGCCGACGCCCTTCTGACCAGGACGGGATGGGCAAGGTCGTAGCCCTGATTTGCCACTTCGGAAAAGCGAAATATTTTTATTTTTGGGGCTTGACATGACTTCCGTAAAACAGAAGTGATTTGCCCGTCGGCAGGCGGATGGTGCCACCCTGTCCGCCCTACGCGGTTTCCAGCCGCGTCGCGGGACGATCAATTGCAGCGGTATGGACCGGAGGATGAAGGGATGTCGAGCAGCGCCATCAACTGATAATATATCTTCCGACCTTCGTCGCGGTGACCGGCGCCGATAGCGGCGGCGGCTCTCGTCTTGAGCATGTTCGCCCTTTCCCTCACATCACGCTCGAGAGTTGGGTCAACGATACGTTTTTCGATCGCAGCAAGATCAATTCGGCTGCCGCAAGCGTTGGCCGCGAACAATCCCAGGCAACTCAATATCGCAGCAGCAATGATGGTTGAGGCAGGGCGAATTCTCATGACGACTCCAAGGCTCCAGATCCTTCGGCTGCGCGGCTCCCTCGCTCAAACTTGCCCGGCGATTTTCGAGGGGGCTGGTTCGCGCAACAGCACGGTATACCGTCGATGATGCTGGTTCGGTGTGACCGGAATCACCGAGCGAACCTACGATGGGACACTGGCCCTCTGCGTTCCCCGGCGAGAGGGAGCCCCAGGTCGGATTGAGACGACTGCGAGTTCTGTCGTCAGGCCGGCGATTACCCGAGATAGCCGGAAGCACCGTCCCACAGCAGTTTCAGCGCCGTCACGACCAGCAATGCGTAGCAGACCCGGTAGATCTGGCGCTGGTCCAGCCTGCCGTGAAGCCGCCAGCCGAGCCATACGCCGGCGGGAATGGCGAGCAGGCAGACGGCCATCACGATCCAGACATCGCCTGCCGGCTTCACCAGCAGCAGCCACGGCACCGCCTTGATCGCGTTGCCGACGGTGAAGAACAGGCTTGTCGTTCCGGCATAGACTTCCTTGCTGAGGCCGAGCGGCAGCAGGTACATCGCCAGCGGCGGTCCGCCGGAATGCGCGACCATGGTGGTTACGCCGGAAGCGAGACCGGCACCGATCGCCTTCGGCGACGAACGCGGACGAATTTGCACCTCCGAGCCGGCGGCAAGCCACAGGCCGACAAAGATCAACGTGATCGTCGCCATCACCAGCGCTACCGCACGATGGTCCAGCACGCGGAACAGCACATAGCCCAGCCCGACACCGATCACGAGCCCCGGCAACAGCAACGCAAGGTCCGGCTTCGACCACGTCGACGGCTTCCAGTAGCGAAGTGCGAACAAATCCATTGCGATGAACAATGGCGCGAGAAGGCCGCCGGCCGTCACCGGATCCATCACGCATGACAGCAGCGGGATGCCGACGATCGAGAACCCGCCGCCGAACGCGCCCTTCATGAAGCAGATCAGGAACACGCCTGCGAAAGCGACCAGTACCGTGGTGACCGTCAATTCCATGTGTTCCTCCATGGCTCGCCCGGCGTGTGCGGGACGTCGACTGCCGCGTGCAATCGGGTTAACGCAGCCAAAATGATCCGAGATATGTATCGGAGCAAGTAAAACATTGATCTCGGTGCAATTTAATGCCGGCCGTCAGCTTCGTGCGGGCAATGCGATGGAAGCTTTTGCGCGCGGCGCCATTGGTCCGCGCGGCACTGATCGGCGGCGGATCACAATGACGCGATTGATCCGGCGGGGTCACTTGCAATTTAAAGACCGATTGGTCCACATATCAGGAATGAGCCGCCAAACCCCAGCGCCGTTGCCTCGCGGCCGGCCCCGCAGTTTCGACGCGGAAGCCGCGGTCGAACGCGCGATGAATGTATTCTGGTCGCGCGGCTACCACGCCACCGCGCTGCCCGACCTTCTTCGTGCGACGAAGCTCTCGCGTGGCAGCCTTTACGCCGCTTTCGGAGACAAGCACTCGCTGTTCTTGCGGGCGCTCGATCGCTACATTGCCGATGCCCTGACACGGATGGATCTCGAATTCGACCCCCGCAGAGAGCCGGTCGAAGGACTGCGGGCCTACCTTGCCGGCTATGTCGAGCGCAACAGCGGTGCCAATGGCCGGCGCGGATGCCTGCTGGTCGCCACCGCCATGGAACTGGCTGGCCGTGATGCCGACGTCGATCGTCGCATCGGAAGCTTTTTCAAAGCCATGGAGGCCAGGGTGGCCGGTGCACTTTCCCGGGCGAAGGCCGAGGGCAAGCTGGCCGATGGTGTCGAGCCTTCGAGCGCCGCCCGAATTCTCGTCTGTTTCGTCGAGGGCCTGCGGGTGGTCGGTAAAACGGCGCCGACGCGGATCATTTCGCAAGCCACCGTTGACGCTTTTCTCGATCGCTTCATCCGCTAAACGTCCAACAACGCTTGTCAGCCGAAGAACCGTTGGAAGCCTTCGCCATCGCCACGCCGATATTTGGACTGATCGGTCTTGAAAGGAAAGATGCCATGTCTGCCATCCAGATCCTCTGCGCAGTGGCCGTTCCCTTGCTTTGGGGTTACCAGTTCGTGGCTATCAAGGTGGGCGTTACGGAGTTCCCGCCCCTGTTCTTCCTCGCGCTGCGCTTCCTGGCCATCGCGCTGCTGCTTGTTCCGTTCGTCAACAGGCCCTCACGTCCACAGCTCGGCCCGATCGCCGCGATTTCGATTTTTCTTGGCGGGCTGAACTTCGGGCTCTTCTATGTTGGCCTCGGACTCGGCTCGGGAAGCCTGTCGGCCGTCGCCTATCAACTCGCCCCGCCCTTTACCGTCCTGTTGGCATGGCCGCTGCTCGCGGAGCGGCCGTCTCTCACCGCGTCCGCCGGAGTGGTGATCGCTTTCGCCGGCGTGATCGTGTTGGCCGCGGGGCCTGGCCTGTCGGCCAACGCGCTTCCGCTGCTGCTTGTGGTCGGCGCGGCCTTCGCATTCGCGGTGTCCAACGTCCTGACGAAACGCTACGGCCCTTTTGATCCCCTGATGTTGATGGGGTGGTCGTCGCTGTTCACGGTGCCTCAGGTCATGCTGATGTCGTTGCTCCTCGAGCAAGGGCAAGCGGCAAGCCTTGTCACGGCGGACGAACGTGGCTGGCTGGCACTCGCCTACACGATTTTCATCGGAGGAATTGTCGGGTTTGGCCTTTGGTTCTGGCTGATCGCGCGCTGCTCCATGGGCCGCGTCGCCCCCTTCGGTCTGCTGCTTCCGGTGTTCGCCTTGATTTCCAGCGTATTGTTCCTCGGCGACCGCATGACCCCGAAGCTGATCGTCGGCGGGCTGCTCGCGATCTCAGGCGTTGCCATTACACAGATAAGACCGAGCGCTCGACCAGTTTGAGGAGAGCTGCCCTGCGGCCGGCAGGAAGCACCGGGCGATTGATCTTGTGCCCGCGCCAAGGGAAAATAGGGACATGGAGACGCTCTGTCCGAACCGGAAAGATTCCAGCGTTGCCTATTTTTGGGCGATCTCGATCTATTTATGTTCGCGGGTGGTGGTCGCGCTCGGACTGGTATTCTCGCAAAAATATCTGCCCAGCGCGATCGAACGCTGGACGGCGGGACCGTCCTGGTACCACCAATTGCTGCAATGGGATTCGGAATGGTATTCCAAGATCGCAACGGAAGGATATCGATATAACGGCGATCCGACCATTCAACAGAATATCGTGTTCTACCCGCTGTACCCGATGCTCGCGCGCGGCCTTGCCGCGATCGGCGGCTTCTCTCCCGCGGATGCATTGCTGCTGGTATCGAACGTCGCGGGGCTGTTGGCCATCGTCGCTCTTTTCAAGCTGGTTCGGGAGGAATTCGGCGATCAACTCGCGCTTGCCACGATTGCGCTGCTGAGCTTCTTTCCGGCTTCGGTGTTGCTGTCGGCCGGGTATACGGAACCCCTGGAGCTGCTCCTGGTGGTTTCGTTTTTTCTTGTTTTGATCCGGAAACGCTTTTTGTCGGCGGCCCTGCTGGCAGGCTTGGCCGTTGCGGGCCGATCAACGGGCATTGTCTTGTTGCCCGTCCTTCTCTGGGAGATGTGGCTTGTTCGCGATCGGAAGTCGTTTCTTGCTGCCCTCCTGCCATGCGTCCTTCTCGCGACATCGGGTATCTGGCTGTTCATGATCTACCTGTGGAGCGCGTTCGGAGACCCGCTTGCATTTGCGGAAGGACAGGCGGCCTTCCATCAAGGGACGACCCTGACGACGAGGCTGATTGCGGCACTTAGACTCGAACCGTTCACCCGGATGATCCTGAACGACTGGAATCCATGGGGGCAGGATAGCTGGTTTACACTGTTGTTCATTGTCCTGATTGGCGTGGGTTGGTTTCGCCTGCGCTCCTCCTGGACATTGTTTGCCATCGGTGTGCTGTTGTTGCCATACCTGACGCTCAGCGGCGGGCCGGCAGGCTTCGTCTCCATGAGCAGATTCAATCTTCTCTCATTTCCTCTCTTTGCGGTGCTGGCCGATCTAATGCTGCGAACCAGATGGCTGCTGGCAGGCGTGACGGGACTTTTCGGTGCGCTTCTGTTCATGAGCACCGCGCTGTTCGCGCGGCGAATTTGGATTGGATGATCGCTTCGGGCGCGCGCGCCAAACGGACAGGCCCGGCATCCAGCGCCGACCGGCCTATTCGACCTTGATGCCGGCGAACCTGATCACCCTCGCCCACTTCTCGGTGGCCTCCGAAAGGATCGCTCCGAATTCCGCGGCCGTGCCCCCGGCCACCGTGCCGCCCAGTTCGACGATCCGGGCTCTGACCTTGCTGTCGAGGAGGCCAAGGTTGAGCTCCTTGTTCAGCAGGTCGATGATCTCGGCCGGGGTGCCCCTTGGCGCGCCGATGCCCGCAAAGCCGCTGGCCTCATACCCCGGCACGAAGCCGGCCACCGTCGGAACGTCCGGCAACACGTCGAGACGGGCCGCGGTCGTGACCGCCAACGCGCGCAGCTTGCCGGCCTTGATGTGCTCGATCGATTCCGACAGCGGCGCGAAAATCACATGCAGATGGCCACCGACCAGATCGGTGGTCGCCGGCGCGCCGCCCCGATACGGGACGTGAACCAGATCCACCCCGGCCATCATCTTGAACAGCTCGCAGGCGATGTTCTGCGGGGTGCCGGGACCGGCCGACCCGTAATTGACCTTGCCCGGATTGGCCTTGGCGTAGGCGATGAATTCGGGGATCGTCCTGGCGGGGACCGACGGATGCACCACGACGACGTAGGCCAGCCGCGCGGCGCAGACGACCGGCGCGATGTCGCGGGCGAAGTCGAAATTGAGATTGCCGTAGAGCGCGGCATTTATCGCATGCGGGGTCACGATCTGCAGCAGCGTGTAGCCATCGGCGGGCGCCTTGGCGACCGCTTCGGTGCCGATGTTGCCGCTGGCGCCGGCGCGGTTCTCGACGATGAATTGCTGGCCGAGACGATCCGACAGCCATTGCGCCATCAGGCGCGCCTGGATGTCGGTAGCCCCGCCGGCGGCAAAACCGACGACGATGCGCACCGGCCGGGACGGATAGGCCTGCGCCCGCGCCAAGCGGGGCACGGCCGGCCACGCCGCAGCGCCCCCGGCCAGACGCAAGAAGGTGCGGCGGGGAAAGTTCATGATGCTCCCTCCACGGCGCCACGTCGCGGATTTCAGAATCCATCTGGGCGCGCTGCGCGAACAGACTACACCCGTCCCGCAAGCAGGTGGAAGGGGCCAATGGCGGCAATTATAAAGCGAACCGGACCGCCCCGGGGCCTGCCTGCTGATCGGACAGGAGCGCGTCCGGCGACGGCGGCAGGGACGAATTTGACCCCGCCGGCGCCCCCGCCAGCCTATTGTCGGCTCTTGAACGGTCGCCCGGCCATCTGCCACGTAGCCGTGGAACTACGGGTAGCTTGTTCCAGCAAATCACCGCATTGCTCATGGCATGCTCTCGAAGCCCGCCCGGCAACCAGACATGAATTTCCAATGAAGCCTTCTTTCACCAACATTCCAATGGAAATTATCCGGACATTTGTTGCCGTTGCCGACACGGGCAGCATATCGAAGGCCGCCGACAAGATGGGTCTCAGCCAACCCGCCGTGTCTTCGCAAATGAAGCGGCTGCAAGTGCTGTTGGGAGGCCCGGTCTTGTTAAAGGGAGGCTCCGGAACGATCATTTCGGAGCTCGGCAAACTCGCGCTCGAAAAGGCGCGGCTTGTGATCGATATGCAGGACCAGATGCTCATGCTCGCGGGTGGCGGCTCGCAATACACGTCGCTGCGCCTGGGCATCAGCGCCTTGATGCTACCGACGTTCCTGGCGACCGGTTTCGAGCCGTCCAGGGAGCGCCTGTTTGTTTTCGCGGAGCATTCGCGCGAAATCCGCAAGGGACTTGTCGAGGGCTACATCGATATTGGTTGCATGTTTACATCGTCGGGCGACGAGACGGAGATAGCCGATCTCGTCGTGGAGCGACTGGCCGTGCCGATGGCGTGGGTCAGATCGAGGGACTTCACGCTCAGTCCGGGTGCGCCGATCCCCGTCATCTCGCTTCCGGAAGACGATTACATCATCCGGCCGTTGAAGAAGGCCGGGATTTCTTACCGGATCGCCTTGCACAGTGGCGACATGTACGCACGGCACGCAGCCATCCGAGCGGGATGTGGCATTGGCGCGGTACCCAGGGCCGTTGTTCCCTCCGATCTGGTGATTACGGAAGATTACTACCTGCCGAAGATGCACGCGATCGAAGCCTACATTTGCGTTCGCGCCGGGCTTGATCGGCAGAAGGTGAACAACGTCATGACGTACCTTCTCGCGACCCTCAAAACGTTCGGGACGGGCTGATCTTGAATGGCGGTGTCTGCCTGGCTCCCGTTTCGATAGAAGCCGCGCCCGCCTTGACTCGCAACAGCTCCTATTGGTGAAATACAAGCCGGCGGCGCGCCGCCGCGTACGGACAACAGAGCGGCATCAAGACGCCTCGGACGTTATCTTGGAAGTCACCTCGGAGGTTGCGTTGCGATCATATCTCCGCCACCGGCACCTCACCAACGTCGTTGCCTGCATCATCCTTGCGCTGGCGGCGCCTTGCGCTCTCGCGCAACAATCCCGCGAAACCCTGCTTCGAGATGTGCGGGTGCTGGACGTCGTTAATGGACAACTCGGTGCTCCCACCAATGTCCTCGTGAAGGCGGACGTCATTGCGGCGATCGGAACATCCGCGAAAGCGACCCAGGATACCAGGATTGTCGAGGGCAAGGGCCGTACGCTGATGCCGGGCCTGATCGACGTCCATGTTCACCTGACATTCGGCGCATTGCCGCTGACGGGCCTCTACGATCCCCACACGACGCCCGATCAGCTCGGCGCGGCTGCGGGCAAATCGGCCAGCGACATGCTGCTGCGCGGCTTCACCGCCGTGCGAGACATGGGCGGGCCGATCTTTCCGCTGAAGCGCGCGATCGACAGCGGCAAGGTGGCCGGCCCTCGCGTCTGGCCGTCGGGCGCCGTCATCTCGCAGACCTCGGGACATGGCGATTTCCGCACCCCGGACGAGCGCTCACGCCGCTTCTTCGGCAAGGCCGCCCGGGCAGAAGAGGAAGGGGCGACGTTCATCGCGGACGGCCGCGACGAGGTCTTGACCGCGACGCGTGAAAATCTTCGCAAGGGCGCGAGCCAGATCAAGATCATGGGAGGCGGCGGCACGTCGTCGGCCTACGATCCGATCGATGTCACACAATACACGCTGGACGAAATGAAGGCGGCGGTCGATGCCGCCTCCGACTGGAACACCTATGTGGCCGTGCACGCCTATACGCCGCGGGCGATACGGCGCGCAATCGAGGCCGGCGTTCGATGCATCGAACATGGCCAACTGCTCGATGAAGCCACGATCAAGCTGATGGCGCAGAAAGGCGTCTGGCTGAGCGCGCAGAACCTCATCCCGGACACGCCAAGCATGACGGCGGAGCGGCGCGCCAAGCGCAAGGACATCCTCGACGGCACCGGCCGCGTTTGGCAATGGGCGAAGAAGCACGGCGTGAAGCTGGCCTGGGGAACGGACATCCTGTTCGAGCCGGAGCTCAATTCCGAGCAGAGCAAGCTCGTTTTGCCGCTCAAGCAATGGTTCACGCCGGCCGAGATACTCAAGCTCGTGACCTACAACAACGCCCAATTGCTGGCGCTGAGCGGGCCGCGTTCGCCCTATCAGGGCAGGCTCGGCGTGGTGGAGACGGGCGCGCTCGCCGATCTGTTGCTGGTCGAAGGCAACCCGCTCGCCGACATCGACCTCATTACCGATCCGCAAAAGAACTTCGCCGTGATCATGAAGGGCGGGACGATCTACAAGGGCAATTGATATTCTTGGCTCAATCCGGCGGGTTATGCGCGAAACGGCGGCGAGTTGCGCGCGGCGCATTTAACGGGATAATCGGGGCCGATCGAACCCTTGCCTAAAAAGACAATGGCCTGAAGGCCGGACCAGGGAAACGCCCCATGTTGATCCCCATCGCCGACGTGCCGCGCTGGTTTGCCGAGCGCAAGCCAAAGGACACGATCGCCATCAGCCACGGCGCCGAGACGCTGACCTGGCAACAGCTCGAGCGCAACGCCAATGCGCGCGCGCGGGCCTTTGCGGCCAGGGGCGTCAAGCCCGGCGATTTCGTCGCCATCGGGCTGCCCAACAGCAACGCCTTTTTCGAGACGACGTTCGCGGTGTGGAAATGCGGCGCGACGCCGACTTCGCTGACCTGGCGGTTGCCGCGCGGCGAGGCCGCCGCCGTGCTCGAAATCCTGAAACCTTCGCTGGTGGTCGGCGGCCAGCCGGACTGGAATGCGCCGAATGCGCTGCCGATCGATTTCATGCCGGAAGGTTTCTCCACCGATCCGGTCGACAATCCGGTGGCGCGCTACTGGAAGGCGATGACCTCCGGCGGCTCGACCGGCCGGCCGAAGGTGATCCTCGACCACCGGCCCGCCGTGATCGATACCAACGGCCCCGCCGCGCTCGGCATGCCGATCGGCGCATCATTGCTCAACCCCGGCCCGCTCTATCACAACGCCCCCTTCATCGTGTCGCATACCGCACTGTTCCATGGCGGACGCGTCACCGGCCTCGTCAAATTCGACGCCGAGGAATGCCTGCGCCTGATCGAGGCGAGCCGCGTGCAGTTCGTCAATTTCGTGCCCACCATGATGCACCGGATCTGGGCGCTGCCGAACGAGGTGCGCAACCGCTATGACCTTTCCAGCTTGCAGATCGTGTTTCACATGGCTGCTCCGATGCCGCCCTGGCTGAAGGAAAAATGGATCGAATGGCTGGGGCCCGAGCGCATCTATGAGCTCTATGGCGGCACCGAAGCGCAGGGCGCGTGCATCATTTCCGGCGTCGAATGGCTCGCCCACAAGGGGTCGGTGGGCAAGATCGCCGAGACCTCGCGCCTGCGCATCATCGGTGAGGACGGCAACGAGGTCCCGACCGGCGAGACCGGCGAGATCTATTTCCTGCCCAATGACGGCGCCGGCACCTCCTATCATTATCTCGGCGCCGAGCCGAAGCGCCGGTCCGACGGCTGGGAATCGCTCGGCGATATCGGCAGGCTGGACGCCGACGGCTATCTCTATCTCGGCGACCGCCTCGCCGACATGATCCTGCGCGGCGGCGCCAATATCTATCCGGCCGAGGTCGAAGCCGCGGTGAGCGTGCATCCCCTGGTGCGTTCCTGCGTGGCGGTCGGCCTGCCCGATCCGGAATTCGGACAGCGCGTGCATGCGATCCTCGAGCTTGGGCCCGACACCGACGCGCAGGCGGTTGCCGACGGCATGGCCGATTTCCTCGCCGACCTGCTCAGCCGCTACAAGCATCCGGAAAGTTTTGAAGCGGTGAGCGTCGGCCTGCGCGACGATTCCGGCAAGGTTCGCCGCACGTTGCTGCGCGACGAACGCGCCGCCTGGATGAAAGAGAACCGCGCGTTCCGGATCATGCCGGCGGGGACGCGGGCCAAGGTAGAGTGACGGGTCCGGGATAAATCAAACTCTCGGCCTCGATAACGCATCCTTGCTTACAAAGAGGAGGCGCCGGCGAAAGGCCGTCGGACTCTCGGCAGTCAGTACCCCCTTGAGGGACTGCAGTCCACCGGCAAAGAACGGCTCATGAAGCCCGTTGCCATGGATTTCGCTCCAGTCCGGTATCGGCAACCCGTAAACGCGCGCAAGATGTTCCGCGACCGCGGCCACATAGGCATCATGCACGGCGTCGATGGAAGCTGGCTGTTTTTCAATCGCTTGCTGGCGCGAGTCTGCGTTCGCATAAAATGAATCGAGAAACTCCCGAAGCGACGGGTCGAACTTCTGCTCGCCCGCCTTGGCGCGACGGACCACCTCTTGCAGCGATTCTGGTTTTCTTCGGAACAGATTCATGGCGGGCCTGACGAAGGCGGGGTCTGATCGTTGGCGCCGTCAATTTCCAGATTTGAAAAAATCTCTTCCAATCCCAACCGCGTTTTGGGTTGAAGCATGTTTTGCGGATAGAATTTTCCGACCAACATGAGGGCTTCTTCGCTGTTCTTGATGCCTATTGCACGAGCAAGAAGCTTGATGTCGTCAATGTCCGAATTCGTTTCAATACCCCCGACGCGCATCGCAAGACATTTCATCGCAAACAGGTATTCCGGCTTTGCCGTATATACGCGTAGACCGGGCTGATCTTCCGTCGGATAGGTTTTGAACAAGGCCTTCACATCGGGGTCAGCGTCTCTGCGGCTGAGCCACCCTTTCACGCCGTCGTTCAACCAATTTTCGTCCCATGCGAACTCCCCGGCCATCTCCGCCGCCAACTTTTTGATGAAATCCTTGTTTCCCTCGAATACCGCATCGACGTCACCGGTGTTGATCTGTCTGTTCAAGGTGAGCAGGAGGGCCGATCCGCCATAAATTGCGATTTCGACGGTACGACCGGCCGCAAATGCCCTCTGGCCAAGTTCGGCCAGCGCATGCTCCAAAGTTGCCCGATCGAAATTCTTGTTTTCACCCATGGTCACTTCTACCACAACTTATATACGATACGCTTGTAGCACGAAAGCAGCCGGCCGGGCCTCTTGGGTTGCGATTCCGGAAGGGCGAGCCGCCAGGTCCAGCGCGATCTGCGATCTCGATCCGCGGCTATTTCGCTGATATAATCCCAGCAAGGATTGATCTATCCGGGTTGCACGGCGTTGGTAACGGCGCAGCCGCATGGGAGACCTCGATGCCCGCTTTGACCGAATGGAAAGTGCCGCCGGCCAACCAGCCGCGCCAGGGCGATTACGCTTTCGACCTCGACCGCGCGCTGGCCTCGGTGGTCGGGCTGCATTCGATCATTCCAGCGGACGCCTTCAGCGCGGAGACGCTGGGCACCGAGCGCGCCGGCAATGGCGTGCTGATCGATGACGGCCTGGTGCTGACGATCGGTTATCTCATCACCGAAGCCGAAACCATCTGGCTGCATCTCGGCGACGGCCGCGTGATGCCCGGCCATCCGCTCGGCTTCGATTCCGAATCCGGCTTCGGCCTGGTGCAGGCGCTCGGACGCCCCGACATCGAACCGCTGCCGCTCGGCTCGTCCGCCATGACGAAGATCGGCGACCGCGTCGTGCTCGGCGGCGCCGGCGGCCGCACGCGCTCGGTCGCGAGCCAGATCGCGGCAAAGCAGGAATTCGCCGGCTATTGGGAATATCTGCTGGACGAAGCGATCTTCACCCATCCCGCGCATCCGAACTGGGGCGGCACCGGGCTGATTTCCAATCGCGGCGAATTGATCGGGATCGGGTCGCTGCAGCTTGAACGCGAGCGCGAGGGCAAGGCCGAACACGTCAACATGATCGTGCCGATCGACCTCCTGAAGCCGGTGCTCGACGATTTGCGCAAGTTCGGCCGCGTCAACAAGCCGGCGCGGCCGTGGCTCGGGATGTTCTCGACCGAGATCGACAATCGTGTGGTCGTGGTCGGCATCGCCGGCAAGGGCCCGGCGGCGCGCGCCGAAATCAAGACCGGCGACGTCATCCTCGCGGTCAATGGCGACAAGATCACCAGCCAGACCGGCTTCTACCGCAAACTCTGGTCGCTGGGGCCGGCCGGCGTCGACGTGCCGCTCACGGTCTATCATGAGGGCGTCACGTTTGATGTGGTGCTGACCTCGGTCGATCGCGCCAAGCTGCTGAAAGCGCCGAGACTTCATTAGGCTTCAACAAGACCTCACCAAGAAGCAGGGGATGCGCGATGAGCGAGGCCGTGGTGGACGACATCGTGGCCGTGCTGCCGCCGCTCCTGCAATCGCTCGAAGCGCTCGGCTTCGTCGCGCGTCACCTGAACCCGCCGGATTTTGGCCGCGTGATGGCGGCCGCCGGCACGCCGGACGACGCGCTGCGCGCGGAGCGCCCGCGGCTGGCAAAGTGGCCCGCGGAATTTAGCGAGATCAGGACCGCGCTCGAGACGGCCAGCGATTCGGCGCTCGCGGCCTTCGCGGGGCTGCGCGAAGTGCAGAACGGCCATGGCGATCTCGTCAGCGTGTTCCGGGCCTTGCGCCATTCGCCGCGCGCCCAGGAAGCGCTCTATCCGTTGGTCGCGAAATTGCCGCCGGTCAGCGAATTCTTCGTCGAGCCGTCGCTGCGCGAGGATCCCGATCTCGCCGCAAGACTGGCGCAGCCGGCCAACGACGACACCGGCATCTTTCACGACCACAACGAGCCCGGCAGCCGCGGCGGCTTCTCGCTCTACGTGCCGGAATATTACACGCCCGATCGCGCATGGCCGCTGGTGATGGCGTTGCATGGCGGCAGCGGCAATGGCCGCGGTTTCCTGTGGAGCTGGCTGCGCGACGCCCGCAGCCACGGCGCCATCCTCGTTGCGCCGACGGCGACGGCCAACGCTTCGAACAGCAAAACGACCTGGGCGCTGATGGGCGATGATACCGATACGCCGAACCTGATGCGCATTCTCGAAAGCGTGCGCTCGCGCTGGAACGTCGACGCCTCAAAGATGCTGCTGACCGGCATGAGCGACGGCGGCACGTTCTGCTATGTCAGCGGGCTCGAAAGCGCCTCGCCCTTCACCCATCTCGCGCCGGTTTCGGCGACCTTTCATCCGCTGATGGCCGAGATGGCCGACGCCGACCGCCTGCGCGGCCTGCCGATCTACCTCGTGCACGGCAAGCTCGACTGGATGTTCCCGGTGCAGGTGGCGCGGCAGACGCAGCAATTATTGTCGGCCGCCGGCGCCAATGTGACCTATCGCGAACTCGACGATCTCAGCCACACCTATCCGCGCGAGATGAACGCGCCGATGCTGGCGTGGCTACGGGGCGGATGACAGGACAAGGACGGTTGACGCGTCACCGGGCATGGAACCTTCGCCGCCGCACCGCGTTGTCGGGGATCATTGGAGGTTGTCATGCGAACGTTTTTCGGAATGATCCTGGGCGCGCTGCTGCTGACCGCGGGCGTTTACGTCTATGATTCGATGAACACGTCCAGCGTGGCGAACGGTCAGGTCGCGCAGGCCAACCGCACCATCGTCAATTGGGATGTCGCGGCGACTGACTGGAACGCGCTGAAGACGCGCGCCCATCAGGAGTGGACCAGGATCGCGTCGAAGTAGTCAGGCGTCCAGTTGTGCGGGAAATCGGAGCGCCCTCGTCACCGACGAGGGCGCTCTTTTGCATTTGACGGATCAGTTGGCCGCTTTCGCCTTCCGCGCGTCCTTGATGACCAGTTCGAACTCCGCCATGGTCAGGATGCCGGGGATCCGGAATTTGCCGACGATAAAGGACGGCGTGCCGCGGAAGCCGAAGGCTTCGGCCTGCGCGTTGTTGCGGGCGAGGATCGCGTCGATCGCCTTGGCATTGGTGGCAAGGTCGCGATTGAGGCGGTCCATGTCGATGCCTTTCTCCACGAGCAATTCGCGGGCACGCGCCTCGGTCAGCCGCGAGCTGACGCCGATCATCGCTTCGTGCGCCTGCATGAACTTGTCCTGGTATTTGGCAGCCAACGCGAAGCGCGCCGTGATCTTGGAGACGTCGCCGAGGATCGGCCAGTCCTTCAGCACCATGCGGACCTTGCCGTCATCCTGCACGACCTGGGCGAGTTCGGGCGCGAGCTTGCGGCAATAGGGACAATTATAGTCGAACCATTCGACGATGCTGATGTCGCCATCGGGGTTGCCACCCGCGGGAATATCGGGGTCGCGCAGCACCAGCGCCTCGGTCAGCACCGCGTCGGCGGCGGCCTGTGCGAAGGCGGTGCGCGGCAGGCCTGCAGCGCCCAACAGGCCAACGCCCGCGCCGAGCAGCCCCAGCGCCTCGCGCCGGCTATGTCCCGGATTGATTCCGGCTGTGTTCTTCGATCGGTTCATCAGGGTTCTTTCGGCGGTCGCATCCAACCGCTCTACGTCCAGAATTGGGATATGTTACGCGCCAGCATATAGAGCGCCACCGCAATAATGACCACGGCGAACACAATGTTGAGGGCGCCGCGCCGCTCGGCGAGGTGGCGCGCGGCCCGCGTACCGCCCAAACCGCCCGCGATGCCGCCGGCCACGAACAATCCGGCCAGCGCCCAGGAAATGAGGCCGGACCAGGCATAGCTTGCGGCGGTGGTCATCCCGAACGCGGTGACGGCGACCAGCGAGGAACTCACCGCATTCATGATCGGCATCCCCGTCGCCAGCATCAGCGCCGGCACGATCAGGAAGCCGCCGCCAATGCCGAAGAAACCCGACAGCGTCCCGGTCGCGAGGCCAAGGCCGACGATCGCCGGCATGTTGGCCATCGATATTTTGACATCCGGCAATCCGACCCGCGACCGCGTCTTCAACATGAGAAGTGCGATCACGATCATGACCAGTGCAAACAGCGCCAGCAATCTCTGGCCATCGACCATCTTGCCGAGGATCGATCCACCGAACGCGCCGAGCATGCCGGCGGCGGCAAACACCAGCGCGCAGGACCACACCACCGTGCCACCGCGCGCATGGTTGGAGAGATTGACCGCGGCGTTCGCGGCGACCGCAATCGCGCTGGTGCCGATCGCGACGTGCGGTTCGGGCACGCCGACCACATAGACCATCAGCGGCACCGCCAGGATCGATCCGCCGCCGCCGACCAGGCCAAGCGAAAACCCGACCAGCGCCCCGGACGCCAGTCCCAGCACGCTTTGCGCCGCGGAGATGATCAAGATGGAAGACTCATATGCACGGCGGGACCATAGAATAAACTTCTATGGACCGCCATGGCTGCAGCACAAACCTGCACTGCAACAGCGATGTACGGCCGCATTCCGCCATCAGGCGGGCGCGACCGCCTTGTTCTGCAACGGCGCGCTGGCGCGGCGCGGCAGCGCCATCAGCGTACCGGTCATGGTCGCGACCAGGGTCTCGTTGCCGTCCTCGTCGGCATAGGCTCGGGCTTCGCACACGGTCAGCGTGCGACCGGGCTTGACGACGCTGCCGCGGAACGCAAAGCGCTGGCCGCGGGCGGGTGCCAGCAGGTTGGTCTTGAACTCCACGGTCAGGATGTCCGATCCCGCGGGCATCAGCGTAAAGGCGGCAATGCCGCAGGCGCTGTCGAGCCCGGCGGTGATGATCCCGGCATGAACAAAACCGTTCTGCTGGGTGAGATCAGCCGAATAGGCCATCGCCAGTTCGACCTCGCCCGGCTCCAGCCGCGCGATCGAAATGCCGAGCGTGCGCATCGCGCACTGCCGCTCGAACGTATCGGTAGCGATGTGGCGATAGTCCGGATTTTTCGGCTCGAAACGCGGCGTTCCGCTCATGCCGGCACCGCCTCGGTCGGGCTGAGATGCCTGAGCGCGATATTGCGGATCTCAGGCGCGAACGGCATCGATTGGTGGGCCTGCCGGTCCAGGTGCACGGCGGTGATTTCACAGGTCGCCGATATCTCGCGGGTTTCGCCGTTGCGCATCTCGTGCCGAAAGCGGATCGACCTGTCGCGAATTTCCAGCAGCGTGCTCTTGACCTCGACGATGTCGCCGGCGAACAGTTCGCGCTTGTAGCTGATGTTCTGCTGCACGCCGGCCATGCCACGGCCGGATTCGCGCAAATAGGACGGCGTCAGCCCGAGCCGTGCGAACATATTCCAGTTCGCTTCGTCGAATTTGCCGACATACCACATGATGTTCATGTGCCCGACATGATCGCATTGCCAAGGATAGACCGTGCCGCGATAGGTCGCGTCCGTCTCCATCGTTTGCTCCCGCTTTTTGATTTTTGATACGGTAGCGTATCAAGGCAGCGGCAGGTTAGCAATACGGTACCGTATCAAGAATCGGTGAGGCGCTGACATGACCGACGGCAAGAGCGAAAACCGCAAAAGCGAAACCTGGATCGAGGCCGGTTTGGCGGAAATGGCGCGAACCGGCATCGAGGGCGTGCGGGTCGAGGTGCTGGCGAAGAATCTCGGCGTCACCAAGGGCGGTTTCTATCGGCGCTTCCGTGATCGCGCGGCGCTGCTGGAAGGCATGCTGCAAAACTGGCGCGCCGGGCGCATCGCCGCGATCGAAAGGCAGACCAGCCTCGACGGCGCCACGGCCCGCGAACGCTTGCGGGCGCTGATCGCGCTTTATTCGGAGCGGATGAATACCGAGGGCATGGCGGTGGAACTGGCGATCCGGCAGTGGGCGCGGTCCGATGAGGCGGCCGCCACAGCCGTCGCCGGCGTCGACGCCGCGCGCCTGCAAAATGTCGGACAGCTCTACCGCGCGGCGGGGTTGCCGGCGGAGGCAGCCGACGCGCAGGCGTTCCTGTTCTACTGCTTCATCTTCGGCCAGAGCCTGCTGTTCCTCGAACGCGGCCCGCGCAAGCGCGCGCAGCTGATCGCAAAATCAGCCGAGAAGCTGTTGGAGGAGGAGAAATAGGCGCGACCGGACGAACGGCCGCGCCCATGGCCTTGGTGCGGGATCAGGCCGCGCCCTTCAGCTTCTTGGTGCATTCGCTGTAATAGCCGCCGCCCTTCTGAATCCACTTCAGGCCGCCATTGGCATTGGTGGCCTTGTTGGCGTTGTACTGGTCCACGCAAGTGTGCATCCGCTGCTTGCCCTCGGACTCCTTGGCATATTTCGGATCAACCGCACTTGGAAACACCGCAGGTCCGGACGGCGCCGCTGGTGCTGCGGCGGGCGCGGCCTCCTTCTTGGCGACCGCCTTGGGTGCCGCAGCCGGAGCGGCTGCCGGCGCAGCAGCCGGGGTTGCGGCAGGCGCCGCGGCGGTGGCATCCGCACCGCATTGCGCTTTGCGGAAATCATTCCATTTCTGGCCGGCCAGCGTGCCGGCGGTCTTGGCGGCCTGGTACTTCGCGCTGCATTCCTGCGCGGTCAGGGCCTGCGCCGGTGACGTCGCCATGAACGCCGCAAAACCCGACACCGCCATGGCGCAGAGTATGGTTGCTTGATTGGTCATCTAAGGCTCCTTGGGGCAGTTATCTGCATGCCCATCCTAGCGCAACCGCAGCTTGCGACAACGCGCCGAGCGATCTTCCGTTCAAAATAATGTGCCCGTCCAGCCGCGCCATATTCCGATCCATTCATTTAACGTTCAGCATTGCGGCGCGACGGTCGCGCCCTTGTCTTCAACCGAGGTACCCTCCATGACGAAGATCTCTTCCCTGATCACCGCGACCGCCATTGCATCGCTGTTCCTGGTGGGGGCCGTATCCGCGCAAACCGCGGCCCCGGCGCCGGCTGCAAAGACGGAGGCGCCCAAGACCGACGCCAAGGCGCCGGCGGCCAAGAAGGCCGAGAAGCCGCGCACCCCCGGCTCCCTCGAATGCTCCAAGCAGGCCGACGAGAAGGGGCTGAAGGGCAAGGAGCGCAAGAAATTCCGTAGCGCGTGCAAGAAGGAAGCCGCCGACAAGGAAAAGGCGGCGGGAGCGAAGTAATCGCCGGGCCTGATCCGGCCAGAACGGGCCTGCCGGTCTGCGCAGGCCCGTTCGCATTGCAGCAATCGCGTGGCGCATTTGTCCCCCCATGCCGGATTTGCCATAAGGCGGCGTGACCCAGCTCCCCGCATCGATGACTTCGGCGATTCCCGACCGCGCCACGATTTTCTCTACGCTTGAAACGCTGGCCATCGGCAGCGCGGGCGGCCTGCTGTTTCTCTGGGCAGGCCTGCCGGGCGGCCTGATTTCCGGCGCGATGTTTGCGGTCGGCGGCGCCGCGCTTGCGGGACGGCCGCTCGCGATGCCGCCGATCCTGACCCAGACCGTGCTCGTGTTGCTCGGGATTTCGCTGGGCTCGCTGGTGTCGCGACAACTGATCCAGCATATGAGCTCCTATCCCCTGACCATCGGGCTGCTCGCGCTCGCCACGTTCTGCTCGACCTTCGGCAGCAGCTTCTATCTGCAGCGCTTCCATGGCTGGGACCAGACGTCGGCCTTGCTGGCCGGCAGCCCCGGCGCGCTGTCGCAGATCGTGATCCTCGCCGCCGAGAAGGGCGCCGACGTCGCCGGGATCGCGATGGTGCAGACCATGCGCGTGATCATTCTCACCGCGGCATTGCCGATGTTGCTGGCGGTGACCGGCCTAGCGCCTTCGGCGCCCCCGACCATCGCCGGGGTGATTGCCTCGCCGCTCGAACTGGCAACGCTGGTCGCCGCATCGCTCGGCGTGGCGCTGCTGCTGCGGCTGGCGAAATTTCCGGCAAGCTGGATGTTCGGCGCGATGATCGCCTCCAGCGTGCTGCACGGCACCGCCCTGATCGAGGGCGGGCTGCCGCCCTGGATCCGCGGCGTGGCGCTGGTCGGGATCGGCGCCGTCATCGGCACCCGCTTTGCGCGGATGAAGGCGTCGACCATGCTGAGCCACGTCAATGCCGGGCTGGGCTCGTTTGTGGTCGCGATCGTGATCTCGGCGATTTTCGTCGCCATCATCGCGGCGACCACGAATGTGCGGCTGGCCGACGTCGTCGTCGCCTTCGCGCCGGGCGCGATGGATGCCATGCTGGCGCTGGCGCTGACCTTGCACATCGATCCGATTTTCGTCGGCGCGCACCATATTTCGCGCTTCGTGTTCGTCTCGATCACGACGCCCGGCATCATCCATCTGTTCGGACGGCCGCAGGATGATGTGGACGATTAACGCGCCTTCGCGCCCGTCAAGGACTTGAGTCCCCACGCCGCGATAGCCGCCATCAGCAGCGAGATCAGGACGTTGTAGCCGGCGAGCGACAGGCCGAGAAAACGCCACTGCACTTCGTCGCAGCGGATCACCTTGACCGTATCGAGCCGCTCCAGCAGCGTGCCGGCGCTGCCGAGATCGACGAGCGGGCCGGAGCAATCGGTCGGGCCCTGCCAGAACTTCCACTCGACGCCGGCGTGATAGCCGCCGAGCCAGGCGTTCGCGAGCGCCGCCAGCGCCAGCAGCGCAAGGCCGGCCAGCAGCACCGGCCGCGGCGCATCCCGCGAAGCCACAAATGCGACCAGAAGCCCGAGCGGGACGGCGAGATAATAGGCATAGCGCTGCTCGAGGCAGAGCGGACAGGGCCGGATATCCAGCACCAGCTGGAAGAACCAGGCGCCCGCCAACGTCGCCGCCGCGATGGCCGATATCGCCAGCGCCGCCGCAATAGCGGGATTGGCGCCCAAACCGGCATGTGACGGATTTGCGGTGGCATCGAACGTCACGGGCGTTCTCCAGTGATAACAAGCTGGTATCCCGCGTTCAGCGCCCTGTCGAGACGCGGGACAATCACATCCGCGCGGGTTGACCGGACAAAACCGCCCGCTATATTCCGCCGGCTTCGCGCACCGGCCCCCGGCCGGTGTTCGAGGGCCCCTGTGGCGGAACTGGTAGACGCGCTCGACTCAAAATCGAGTTCCGCAAGGAGTGCTGGTTCGATTCCGGCCAGGGGCACCAACAAGGCTGTTCAGGCGCGTTGTGAAGCGCCGCAACCGTAAACCCTTGAAACCAGGCACTTCCGCGTACATCGGTGTTCGTCACCGTTTGTTCTCATCCGATCCCAGCCGACCGATTTGTTGGTATTTTTGTTGGCATGGGGGAGCAAACATTCACGACGAATTTCGCCATTCCCGCACGGCAGAATTGAGCAGATGGCCCGCCAGAACGGTGGCGCGAATGCTAACCCGGACCCGCAACTGCCGCGCACAGCCTGCATTGCTTGACCGGTCGGCGAGGGCGTTCACCAGGTCTGTCGTAGCATTTCCACCATTTCGCGCAGGCGACAAGCTACCGCGACGAGGTCACTATCGGGGCCGGCGGGGTGTAGGTTTCGGATCGCTCAGGCCTTGTCACCAAGTACAGCTCGCCCGCCACCAGCATGACGGCCGTGACCGCCAATGCAAACATCGCCAAGATCAAGTCGTAATAGGGGTCATCCATCGCGGTTTGAATCATAGACAGCGCAGCCATCGCCTTTGGCTATCCGCGCGAGCGCTCGAAATGAATAACAGCGGGTCCGAAGACCTTTGGCTATCCGCGACAGGCGCCGTGTGAACGGCGGGCGATGGCCGCGCGGCATTGAACGTCGCCATAAGCATTTTGTTCCCGGGTTGGCGTTCGCATTTCGCCAAATGCAATTCCGTTTCGCTCATTTCTCAAATGCGCGGGGGCACCCCTATAGCCTGGATGAATATCATGCTTAGAAGCTAGCCTCTCATCCCGACCGGCTTTCCAGTTTCAAGGCCTCGAAATGAAAGTGTTCACCTCCTCTCCTGGATCGCTCTCACCTCACGGCTGAAGATCGATCAAGCTGCCATCGCCCGGTCGGTCGACTTGAGCCTTACCGGCCTGCCGCCGGGTGGCGTTCGCGGTGAGTAGTCGAGGCTGGAAAGGGCTTCCAGGATTTCGTCGATCGACACGATGCTTTTCGTCCCCGGTACGGCCCGCAGGCTCGGGCACGAAGTCACCGCGGCAGCATCGGATGCCCAGGACGCAAGGATCGCCCGTTTCTCGGCTCTCGAAAGCGTTGCGTCAGCCAGCACATCCCGAGGATGATCGAAGACTGTGCCGGGATGCAAAATGGCGCTCAGATCATAAACATTCTCGTCGAAACGTCGGTTCAGATCCGTCATGTCCTTCCTCCCAACTCCTTTCGTTTCAAGGACAAAAATCCACTTAGAGAAATGGCGGCGATTTTCAAGGCCGGGGCTGAATGATTTCCATGCCTCGAGGCTGGCGGCCCGCACCGTGCGCTTCGCCAGGCCCTGATCCGGGTCAGGGTCCGAAAAAAATTTTCGCCTGCCCTCTTGAACCTGATTTTCGCTGCTCCCAAGTCGTTTCCGCCCGGGGGCCGGCTTGGCGCCGGGCTTATGACATCGCTGAACTGTCAAGGAGGATGTTCATGCATTTCCGTCCATTGCACGACCGCGTGGTCGTGCGACGTATCGATGCCGAGGAAAAGACTGCCGGCGGCATCATCATTCCCGATACCGCGAAAGAGAAGCCGCAGGAGGGCGAGGTCATCGCCACCGGGCCCGGTGCGCGTAACGAACAGGGGCAACTGATCCCGCTCGACGTAAAGCCCGGCGACCGCGTCCTGTTCGGGAAATGGTCCGGCACCGAGGTGAAGATCGAAGGCCAGGATCTTCTGATCATGAAGGAAAGCGACCTTCTGGGCGTGGTCGAAAAGACCGGCTCGTTGAAGAAGGCCGCTTGAGAAGCTGACAGTCATCGAAGAGAAAGGAGATCGAAGTTATGACTGCCAAGGACGTGAAGTTTTCAACGGAAGCCCGCGACCGTATGCTGCGCGGCGTCGATACGCTGGCGAACGCCGTCAAGGTCACCTTGGGTCCAAAGGGTCGGAACGTGGTGATCGAAAAGTCTTTCGGCGCCCCGCGCATCACCAAGGACGGCGTTACCGTCGCCAAGGAGATCGAGCTTGAAGACAAGTTCGAGAACATGGGCGCCCAGATGGTGCGCGAAGTCGCTTCCAAAACCAACGACCTCGCGGGCGACGGAACCACCACCGCGACCGTGCTGGCGCAGGCCATCGTCAAGGAAGGCGCAAAGTCCGTTGCGGCTGGCATGAACCCGATGGACCTCAAGCGCGGCATCGACCTTGCCGTGGAAGCGATCGTGGCCGATCTCAAGTCGCACGCCAAAAAGGTCACCTCGAACGACGAAATCTCCCAGGTCGGTACAATTTCGGCGAATGGTGATACCGAGATTGGCCGCTTCCTGGCCGAAGCCATGCAGAAGGTCGGCAATGAGGGCGTTATTACGGTGGAAGAGGCGAAAAGCCTCAGCACCGAATTGGATGTCGTCGAGGGCATGCAGTTCGACCGCGGCTTCGTTTCGCCCTACTTCGTCACCAACACCGAGAAGATGCGGGTCGAGCTCGAAGATCCCTACATCCTGATCCACGAAAAGAAGCTGTCAGGGCTGCAAACGATGCTGCCTCTCCTGGAGTCGGCCGTGCAGTCGGGCAAGCCGCTCCTGATCATTGCCGAGGACGTCGAGGGCGAAGCGCTGGCGACGCTGGTCGTCAACAAGCTGCGTGGCGGCTTGAAGATCGCGGCGGTCAAGGCTCCCGGCTTCGGCGACCGGCGCAAGGCCATGCTGGAGGACATCGCGATCCTCACCGGCGGCACGGCGATATCGGAGGATCTCGGCATCAAGCTCGAGAACGTTACGCTGAGCATGCTCGGCCGCGCCAAGAAGGTCGTGATCGACAAGGAGAACACGACCATCGTCAACGGTGCCGGCGCGAAGAAGGAAATCGACGCTCGTACCACGCAAATCAAGGCGCAGATCGAGGAGACCACGTCCGACTACGATCGCGAGAAGCTGCAGGAACGGCTGGCCAAACTAGCCGGCGGCGTTGCCGTCATCCGGGTCGGCGGCGCGACCGAGGTCGAAGTCAAGGAGCGCAAGGACCGCGTCGACGACGCGCTGCATGCAACCCGCGCTGCGGTGGAAGAAGGTATTCTTCCCGGTGGCGGTGTGGCCCTCCTCCGCTCGCTCAAGGCGCTGGACAGCGTGACCACGTCAAATCCGGACCAGAAGGCCGGCGTCGATATCGTGCGTCGCGCCATCCAGGTGCCGGCCCGTCAGATTGTCCAGAATGCGGGCGAAGACGGTTCGCTGGTGGTTGGAAAGCTGCTGGAAAGCAGCGACTACAATTGGGGCTTCAATGCCGCGACCGGCGAGTACCAGGACATGGTCCGCGCCGGCGTGATCGACCCGGCAAAGGTGGTTCGCACGGCCCTGCAGGACGCCGCCTCGGTGGCTTCGCTGCTGATCACGACGGAAGCCCTCGTGGCCGACAAGCCGAAGAAGGCGGACGTTCCGGCCGCACCGGCAATGGACTACTGAACACGATGGGAGCCAGGCCCCAGCGGCCGGGCTCCCCAACTCATCGAGCGAGGAAAGGATAAGCGATAACCGAAGGAGCCTGAGATGAGCACACACGTTCAGGGAAGGCTACGTAAGACCAAGTCGATCGTTCTGGATTGGCTCATGTTCGCGTTGAGCTTCGGGACGATCGCCTGGATCAGTTTTCGACCGATTGGAGGATGAGATGATTAGTGATCAAACCATTATCTCCGCTCGTGCGGAGAAGCAAAATGCGCTCGGACGGCGCATGGTCCGAAGAATTCTCACGGCTTCGATGGCGGCAATCCTGACCCTGCCGTCGCTTTCGGCTTGGGGTCTGGACGGCCCGCGTACCAAGCCGGAGACGGGGAATGCCTTCGAGACCATCGCGCTGCCGCCGATCCCGTATCTGGAGTCGATGCCCTGGCTGAGGTGGGGTACCGGTGTGGACACGTTGAAGGTCGACATCCTGCTCTCACCGATCCTGGACCCATCGGGTATCAAGCTCACGCCGGTAGACCGCGATAAGGAGAGGCCGGCAATCAGCTAATTCATTTCCTTCATTTACCGGATGCGATCTCCGGTCGATAGCGAAGATCGCATCCCCGGCCGACCTTCCTCGTGCTTCGATCATGTCCGACCTAATGACCAGCGTCTGGCTCCCGCCTGAGACGCCCTTGCCTGAGCGCTACCCCAGCGTCAGATACTTCCTGGTCGAGAGCCAGCGCAGAGTGATCGAGCATTGCTGGCGACTTCTTAAAGCTCAGGATCTCGCGGCAGAACATCGTCGACGCCTCACGCGATTGGCCGAAATGGCCGAGGCCGAGTTACAGCGTTTACACGTCTGACGATCGAAACCCGGCCGCGATATGGCCGCGGCGTTTTCCGACGCAGCGACGCGCCTCCGGTTGGGCCCGTGGACCGTTTTCACCGCTCCCCGCGGGCTTTGCACAACTCTGACAACGTGCTCCGGGTTCGGTAACCATGGGTTAGTCCTCGGTCAAGATTTCCGTTTTTCTACTTGAAACCAAAAAGCGATTTGCTAGTTTTTTGCTTGCCGCGACAAGCGGTCCGGGCGCCCTCGGGGCCCGGTGGAGACGGGCGCCGGAGGTGTCCGACGCCCGCTCGTACCCATCTTGCTCCTTGGAGGATTTGGCTATGAGGACTTACGACATTAGCCCCTTGTGGCGGCGGTCAACGATCGGATTC
Organism: Hyphomicrobiales bacterium; assembly: GCA_017305715.1. GTDB lineage: Bacteria > Pseudomonadota > Alphaproteobacteria > Rhizobiales > Xanthobacteraceae > Bradyrhizobium. The sequence continues at coordinate 102,743 of JAFKKG010000023.1, forward strand.
GACCGTTTTCTGGACCTGGCCGACGCGGCCCGACACGCCGCTGGCGATGCAAGCTATCCACCCTGCAACGTGGAACGCCTGTCCGACGGACGGTATCGGATTTCGCTGGCGCTGGCCGGCTTCTCCCCTGACGACGTCGCGATAACAGCCGAACAGAACGTGCTCACCGTCGAAGGTCGCAAGGCCGATAACGGACATCGGAAATTCCTCTATCAGGGCATCCCGTCGCGACCGTTCAAGCGGCAGTTCGCTCTGGCCGCCCACGTCCGGGTGGAGGGAGCATGGTTCGACAACGGCCTGCTGCAGGTCGAGTTGGTTCGAGAGATTCCGGACGCCATGAAGCCTCGGCAGATCCCGATCGACACTCTGACTGCATCCGGCATCCAGCGGATCGAGCGCGAAGCCGCCTGAAGACCGATTGTCCGACCGGCTCCGCAGGGCGAGGCGCTTAGTGGCCCCGACGCACGGGGGCCGGCGTGCCCGCCCGCGCGCCCTCGATCAAGCGAGAACCGGCCGGTCGATTGTCGATTGAAACGAATCCAATTCCGTAACTCTCATGGGGTGTAGAAGATGTTCAACACTGCCGTTCTACCTGCTCCGTCTGTCGACGCCGGGCTGTCAAAATATCTCGTCGAGATACGCAGGTTTCCCATGCTCAAGCCCGAGCAGGAGCTCGCCTACGCAAGGCGCTGGCGCGAGCATCGGGATCGTGACGCAGCGTACCACCTGGTCACCAGTCATCTCAGGTTAGTCGCCAAGATAGCGATGCGCTATCGCGGCTACGGCCTCCCGATCGCGGAAATCGTCTCCGAAGGTAATATCGGTCTGATGCAGGCCGTGAAGCGGTTTGATCCGGACCGGGGCGTCCGCCTTGCGACCTATGCGATGTGGTGGATCAGGGCCACCATCCAGGAGTACATCCTGCGGTCCTGGTCGCTGGTCAAGATCGCCGCCAGCGCGAGCCAGAAGAAGCTTTTTTTCAAACTGCGGAGGGCCAAAAGCGCGATCTCTGCGCTGCAGGATGGTGATTTGCATCCTGAGCAGGTCAGGCAGATTGCGGAGGGTCTCAAGGTAGCCGAGCGAGACGTTGTCACCATGGACCGGCGCCTGCGTGGAGATGTTTCTCTGAATGCGCCGATCCATGACGAGGATGAAACCGGGCAGACGTTGGACTGGCTTGTGGATCCAGCGCCGACCAGTGAAATCACCTTGGCCGAGGAGCAGGAGACCAAACATCGTCGTCAGGCCCTCGCTAATGCCCTCGCGACTCTCAACTCTCGCGAACGCAATATCCTCACCGCGCGCTGGCTGGCGGAGGAGTCGGCGACGCTTGAAGAACTTGCCGCGGAACATGGGGTATCCCGCGAACGGATACGCCAGATCGAGCAGCGAGCGTTTCAAAAGGTAAAGGCCACGATGCTGGCAAGTCGGCGGGAGGCTGACGGGCCGGCCTCTTCCCGCACGAAAGAAGCGAAGCAGTTGGAGGCGCGGCTCTAAGTCCGCAAGAGATCACCGGGCTGATCACCATGTTCACTCCATCGGTCGTTCTTCTCGTGGTCGTAAACACAGTCGCAGCGACTGGAGCAGTCCTTGTCGCCTGGCAGGCCGCGATGTTCGAGACGTCAGGTCGTGTGGCTGCGTCGGCGTTGACAGCGGATGCAGCCGGCATCGCCCACGCCTTGTGGCTACCCAACTTCAACGCTCCGGCGGATTCCCGTTCCCTGACATCCCTGGAAAATGAACGTGACGGCCCACTTGAAATTCGATCGGCATTTTCTAATTTCTAGCCTGCCGCGATGAGCGGTCCGGGCGCCTTTCGGGGGCCCGGCGGAGACGGGCGCCGGAGGTGTCCGACGTCTGCTCGTACCCATCTTGCTCAATGGAGGATTTGGCTATGAGGACTACCTACGATTTTGCTCCCCTCTGGCGGTCGACGATCGGTTTTGACCGCCTGTTCGACCTCGTGGACGCGGCGCAACAGGCCGGCACGGAGGACAACTATCCCCCATGCAACGTCGAGCGCCTGGGCGAAGACCGCTACCAGATATCGTTGGCAGTGGCGGGCTTCTCCGCCGATGAAATCGCGATCACCGCAGAACAAAGCGTGCTGACGGTGGAAGGCCGGAAGTCGGAAAAGCAACAGCGCGAGTTCCTGTACCAGGGAATTTCGTCGCGGCCCTTCAAGCGGCAGTTCAATCTGGCGGACTATGTCCAGGTCAAGGGAGCCGCGTTCGACAATGGCTTGCTGCAGATCGAACTGGTGCGCGAGATCCCGGAAGCCATGAAGCCGCGCCGGATTACGATCGACGGCGCGCCCGCTTCGAACGTCCGGCAGATCGACGGCAAGGCGGCCTGACCGCGAAGCGACACCTACATCAGCGAACCGACTTCCGCGGCGGCTTTTGTCCGCGGCGGAAGTCGCTTGAATCAAGGAGAACACATCATGGGTATCAAGGATCTGATTCCTTGGAATAACGGCAGACGCGAGGTCGCCAGTACCGACGTTAGTCCGTTTTTTACGCTGCATCGCGAGATGAACCGCATGTTCGACGATGTATTTCGCGGGTTCGATCTTGCACCGTTCGGATCGAGCCGTGGACTGAGCGGACTTGGCTGGCCCCAGATCGACATCGATGAGACCGACAGGGAGGTGCGCATCACCGCCGAACTGCCTGGCCTCGACGAGAAGGACATCAGCCTCGAAATCGCAAATGGCGTTCTGTCGATCTCTGGCGAGAAAAAATCCGAATCGGAAGACAAGGCACGTCGTTTCAGTGAACGGTACTACGGCCGGTTCGAACGGCGCATACCGCTGGAGGACGTCGATGAGGACAAAGTCTCGGCTGCGTTCAAGAACGGCGTCCTGACCATAACCGTGCCGAAATCCGCCGAAGCGAAGAATGTCCGCCGCATCGCGATCAATCGCCATGGCTGACACGTTCCAACGTCCGGGCTCGCGACGTCCGGGCGGGACCGCCTCTACAAACTCGTTTACTCGCCATGTCGAATAACTCATCGGTGACAATGGGTCGACCGTTCGCCCGAGCTTTGCTCCTCTGCGCGGCCATCATGTGGTCCCCCGCGCTCGCACAGGTACCGGATATCAGGGGAGGCCAAATTCCGACCCTTGCGCCTGTGGTAAAGGAGACCACTCCCTCGGTGGTCAACATTTCGGTGCACGCGCGGGTCAAGGAAGACAATCCGCTCTACCGCGATCCCGTCTTTCGAGAGTTTTTTGATCTCCCCAAGCAGCTCGAAAAAGAAGTTCAGGCCACCGGCTCGGGCGTGATCGTCGATGCCGAACGCGGCTATGTGCTTACCGCCAATCACGTTGTTGCGCAGATCTCAAAGGCCCAGGTCACGACCAAGGACGGACGAAAGTTCGACGCAAAATTGGTGGGGCGTGATCCTGCAACCGACATTGCCGTTCTTCAGCTTCAGGGATCGAAAGGCAACCTCAAGGCCATCCCGTTGAGCGACAGCGACCGGATTGAGGTCGGCGATTTCGTGATCGCCATAGGGAACCCTTTCGGCCTGGGTCAAACCGTTACGTCCGGAATCGTCAGCGCCCTCGGCCGAACCGGCCTTGGCAAACAAGGGTATGAGGATTTCATCCAGACCGATGCATCCATCAATCCCGGAAATTCAGGCGGTGCTCTGGTCAACCTCAAGGGACAACTGATCGGGATCAATACGGCGATCATTTCGCCCGGCGGCGGCGGCAATGTCGGCATCGGATTCGCGGTGCCGATCAATATGGCGCGCCGGGTCATGGAGCAGCTCGTTCAATATGGAGAGGTCCGTCGCGGCCAGATCGGCATTTCGATTCGGGAGCTGGGAAGCGATCTGGCGGCCAAGGAAGGTTATCAAGGTGCGTTGATCGGCGAGGTCGCCGGCGGCTCACCGGCAGAGAAAGCGGGTTTGCAGAAGGGCGACGTCGTAAAGGCGGTCGATGGCATTCCGATCAGAAGCGCCGCCCAGCTTCGCAATCTGATCGGGCTCACCCGGCTCGGCGGCCGCGTCGAGCTTCGGATCGAGCGCAATGGCACTGTTCACAGCGCCAGCGTCGAGGTGGGCCCTGCAAAAGCACCGCTAAGGCGCACGGCCGATCAATGATCAGGAACGGCACGTGTACCGCTTGGGAAAGCGAAGCGCGCGACGCGAAGCCCAAATGTTCCGTGAATAGAATTTGCATGCAGCGAGGCGCCAATTGGTCAAGGAACGAAAAAGTGAAAAGGAGCTGCGCCAGATGATGCTGGAGGCCGCTCGCAAGCACGAAGAGTGCAGCGAGTTGGAGGATCTTTTCATCTTTGGCCCGACGCCACGTCCCGATGCGAACTGGGGCTTTGGGATCGCCGGCAAGGACAACAAGGTATCCGTGGCCTGCTATGCGCGCCTCGTCCAGATCGCCAGTGACCTCCAGTCCAAATATGAACTACATCCGGTCAAGGCGGCACGACGCGAGATAGAGGCGAGGGTCTGGTCCCTGGTCCGTGATCACCCGACACTCAATGCGTCACTTTCGCGCGTCGGCGGCGCCTACGAAGTCGCCACGTTCAAGCAATTGGAGGGCAGGCCGAACTGGACAATGGAATGGACTACTGACGATCAGCCGGCCAAAACCGAGTTTGAACGGGTCGTCAGGTCCGTTCAAACGCAAATTGAGTTGGAATAGCCGTTTTGCCATGGTTGCGTCGGCGGTAGCTATCTGAGTATTGAACGTCCGCCCGGTACAGCCGAAACAACCTCAGTCAATTTTGCCTAAGCCCAGTGCGTTGATGTCGGCGCCCATGACGGCATGCATTCGCTGGCGGTCCCAACTTGCGCATAGTCGACCATCGGCAGAGTAAGCGCTCGCCTGCCTCCCCCAACGATTTCGAGTCTGAGCCGGATTCGATTCCGGTCGGCCGATTGTGGAGACAAGAACCGCATGGACGGTGCCTGCTGCCCGCTGATTTGTCTTGCGAGCCAACGCCGTTCTCATCTTGTTGGTATTCCTGTTGGTACCCGCAGCCATCGGCGACTAAACCTGCTGCAAATTCAATTTGTTATGCTACCAGGCGATCGTCGGCCAGGGCACCACGTTTCGCCTGCGGCGACGCGTGGCACAGCCACGCTGCCGCACGAAGCGTGGCCAGCATGGCCCGAGGGGCGACGACGGGCGAGACAGACTCCGACACAGCCGCACCGTGCATTGCGAGCGAGGCGATCTCCCCGTACCCTCCAGAACGACTCCCAATCCGGATCTTACCCGATGGACATGCTCGTCAAACTCTATGCGCTGCCCGATTCCCGGCCTGCGTATGATCGATTGCTCAAGGCCGGAATCGTGCTGCGCCGCGCGCTGGCGCCCGAGAAGCACAAGATCATTGGTTGGGTGCGGCAGAATTTCAGCGAGGCGTGGGCCAGCGAAGCCGATGTGGCGTTCAGCCGCCAGCCGGTTTCCTGCTTCATCGCGATCCGGGAAAAGAACATCGTCGGCTTCGCCTGCCATGACGCGACCTGCCCCAACTTCTTCGGTCCCACCGGGGTCGATCCGAAGGTCCGCAACGGCGGTGTCGGAAAGGCCCTGCTGTTCGCCTGTCTCGAGGACATGCGACAGCAAGGTTTTGGTTACGCCATCATCGGCGGCGTCGGGCCGGCGGAGTTTTACGCAAAGGCGGTCGGCGCGGTGCCGATCGAAGGCTCGGAGCCGGGAATTTATCGCGGGTTGCTGTAGGCCCTCACCCGATCTCCTTCGGCGCGACGTTCTCCACCTGGGGCTGGCCGGCGACCGAGGTCACGGCGAAGGCGCGGGGCTGGGTCAGCACTTCCGGCCGCAGGATCTGGTCGAGCTGTTCGCGCGTCAGCAGCTTTTTCGCCAGCACCAGATCATAGACGCTCTGGCCGCTGACCAGCGCGTCGTGGGCGATCTCGGTGGCGTTGGCGTAGCCGATATAGGGATTGAGCGCGGTCACGATGCCGATCGAGTTCTCGACGCCGCGGCGCAGATGCTCGCGGTTGGCGGTGATGCCGTTGACGCATTTGGAGGCCAGCGTCAGGCAGCCGGCGCGCAGGTGATTGACGCTCTTGAACAGGCTGTGGGCGATGATCGGCTCGAACGCATTGAGCTGCAACTGGCCGGCCTCGGCGGCAAAGCTCACGGTGATGTCGTTGCCGATCACCTCGAAGGCGATCTGGTTGACGACCTCGGGAATCACGGGATTGACCTTGCCCGGCATGATGCTGCTTCCGGCCTGCATCGGCGGCAAATTGATCTCGTTCAGGCCGACGCGCGGCCCGGACGACAATAGCCGCAGATCGTTGCAGGTCTTCGACAGTTTGACGGCGACGCGCTTGAGCACGCCGGAGAGCTGCACGAAGGCGCCGCAATCCTGCGTCGCCTCGACCAGATTGCTCGCGGTCACCACGGGAATGCCGGTGACGGATCGCAGATGCCGGCACACCAGAGCGGCATAATCCGGATGCGAGTTGATGCCGGTGCCGATCGCGGTCGCGCCCATGTTGATTTCGCACACCAGGAGCACGGCCTCCTTCAGCCGCTGCTCGTCTTCGCCCAGCATGACGGCGTAGGTGGAAAATTCCTGGCCCAGCGTCATCGGAACGGCGTCCTGCAACTGCGTGCGGCCCATCTTGATGATGTCGCGGAATTCATCGGATTTGTGCTCGAAAGCCTCGCGCAGCACCGCCATGGCTTCGACCAGCCGCATGATGCCGGCATAGCCGGCGAGCTTCAGCGCCGTCGGATAGACGTCGTTGGTGCTCTGGCTCATGTTGACGTGCTCGTTCGGATGCAGGGATTTGTAATCGCCCTTGGGCCGGCCGAGCAGCTCCAGCGCGCGGTTCGCGATCACTTCATTGGCGTTCATGTTGGTCGAGGTGCCGGCGCCGCCCTGGATGACGTCGACCACGAACTGGTCGTGCAGGGCGCCGCCCCGCACTTCCTCGGCGGCGGCGACGATGGCGTCGGCGAGTTTGGCATCGAGCAATCCGAGTTCGCGGTTGCTCTTGGCCGCGGCGATCTTGATCGAGGCCAGGGCGGCGATCAGGTCCGGATAGATCGAGATCGGCGTGCCGCTGATCGGGAAATTCTCCACCGCCCGCAAGGTGTGGACGCCATAATAAGCATCCGCCGGAACGTCGCGGTCGCCCAACAGATCGTGCTCGCGTCGTGTCGTCATGGGGATACCCTCCGTTTCGGCTGGCTTGATAAGAGCAGGAGACGGGGGCTTTTCCTAGTGTCACATTGGGCGCATCGAAGGATGCAGTCCCGCTCTTTCAAGGTCATTACGAGCCAAGCGATGCAATCCATCCCTCAACGCGGGGAAAGATGGATTGCTTCGCTTCGCTCGCCAGGACGAGTGGATGCAGTTTCGCTGTCACGCGGCGCGATGCGCCCAGGGTCACTTCTTCCCGAACGAGCTGAACAGGCTGCCCAGCAAATTCGATCCGATGCCGCCAAGCGCGCCAAATCCGCCGGTGGCGCCGATGATGCCTGTGATCAACGGGATCAGCGTGGCAAGCGTGGAGGCCGACGCCGGCATGGTCGATGCGGCTCCCGCAGCGGTGCCCACGGTGGTGGCTGCGGCCGCCGTGCCCGCTCCCAGGTTGAACGGCAGGTTGAGGGCGCCCAGCGCCTGCAACAAGGTGACGATGCCAAGCGCGCCGGCCGAGAGCTGCACGCTCGGCCGCGACAGCACGGGCGTAGCCGGTTCGGTGGGCGCGTCGACCTTCGGCGTGGTCCCCGGATAGGGCTTGCCGGTGATCTTTTCGTAGAGCATCGGCAACAGCAGGGCCATGATCAGGTCGTTCGGGTTTTGCGGCGCGGCGGGTGACGGCACCACCGGCGCCGGCACGGTGTTGATCGGCTGCGGATTGATGGGCGGCGTGACCAGCGGCGTGCCGGTCAGGGCGGCCAGCAATTGCGTGATATCGAGCTGCTTGCCGGACAGCGCGGACTGCAACAGCAGCGGCAGCAACAATTCGAGGCCTTGGCCCGGCTTGGCAGGATCGGTGGCCATCGTTTTCTCCTTCGATAGCAACATGAGGATGAGAGGGAGCAACTGCTGCGCATCGGCCGGCATCGTTCCACCGAAGATCGCTCCGGGATCCGGTAGCGGACCGATCGGCCCGGTGTTGCCGCCGAGGTTGATCAGCGACACGCCAAGCGCCGCAGCGGTTTCCGGCCCCACGGCGCCGTCAACCACCATGCCTTCGGCCTCCTGGAATTGCAGCACGGCGGCCTGGGTGTTGGGCCCGTAGTCGCCATCGATCAGACCGGGATCGAAACCCTTCGCAGCCAGCGCCTGCTGGATCTGCGTCACCACGGCCTTGTCCATGTTCGGCGCAGCGACGTCGTAGACGATCGCCGGCGGCGTCACCTTGATCGGCACCGAAGCGTCGTAGGAAAAGTTCGGCAGCAGGATGCCGGTATCCCAGACTCGGCCCTGCACCGAATCGGCGACGACACCGTAGCGCCGCCCCTTGGCCTCGATGGTGCCGCCCTGGCCGTCGCACACCGCGATGTGGCCCATCTTGCCGGGGCCCGGCGGATAGCGAAGCACGATGCCGCCTACCGTCGCCGCGGCCTCCTCGACCGAGACGCGCTTGCCCAGCCGCTCGAGATCGGCTTTCCAGGCGCCGGTATAGGCGTCGGCCTTGGCCGGCGCCGCGTGGTCGTCCACACAGCCATAGAGGATGCCGGCCTCCTGATAGACCAGCCAGGAGACGAACTCGGCACAGTCCCACGGGCCGTGCCAATCCGGATCGTCCTTCGGCACCTGCGTGTTGACGTAGGGCTCGCCGATATGTTTGCGCGCCCGCAGCACCAGGCCGGCGCCCGACGGGACACCGCTGGCCGGCGGCTGTACGACGACCTGGACCGGCAGATTGTCGAGAAAGGCATCGGCGCTACCGGCCTTGTACATCGCGTGCGCCTGACGCCATTCCTCCTCGGTCAGATTGTTGCCCTTGCCCGACTCGCGGCCGGCAATGGCCTTCAGCAGCGCGATGGCCTTGACGACATCGTCGACCATGTCCTTGGTCAGCATGGCGTTCGGGTCGTAGCCTGGCACGCCGAAACCGTTGGCGCCGGTCCATTTCGTTCCCGCCTCGCCGATCCGCATGCCGACATAGCTGCGCGACAGCAGGTCGAAGTTCGACGCGGCGCCGTTCACCGGCGACGGAAAGCGCGCGATCTTGTGGTTGCCGCCGATGATGCCATAGCCGGTCTGGCCAAACCGCGCCGCCCGCGCACTCGGATACTGGGCGCCGGGATTGAAGTAGCGGAATGACGCGCATTCGGTGCCGCCGACGTCATCGCGGTTGTTCGCGGTGGAGGGGTCCGTCGATCTGCCGATTTGACCAGCCATGGCCAGCTCCCGTGATCCTGTGTTTGAAGCGCCTCTGCGTTTTGCCGATGTCCGTTGTGTCGATGTCCGTTTCACCGATCGCCGCGGCTTTGCTCCTTGCTTGCTGCTCATTCGCGTTCACGCTTGTCCGGCGGGCCACAGCCCGGGAGAACCGTTGCGCAATGCCGCTTCCAGCCGGCCAGGCTTCCCCCGGCAGCGACCGCATTGCCGGTTGGCTCCATGGATCGACGATGACGCGCCGGTTACTTTCCCGGTGCGGCTGGATCGGACGCGATCATAACAGAGTGATGATTCATCGAGTGTGATCTGAATTACATACAACCCAACTTGCTACCTCAGCGGGTTCATGTACTGAATGCATTCACCTCCTCGATCCCTTTTTCCTTGGGGATCGCGCCGACGAGCCTGCGGCAAGAAGCGCGGCTTGCGGATATCGTGTCCGGGTCTGCTGAAAAAGATCAGTCGGGGAATAGATGCTGCAAACCGACAAGGAAGCGGCCGTCGTCCGCGGCGACGCAAGGCCGGAGCCGCGCAACAATGGCGCGGCGCGGCCACCGCGAAAATACGTGCTGTTCGCGGACGGAACGGGCAATTCCTTTTCAACCCAGGAATCCAATGTGTGGCGGCTCTACGAGGCGCTCGACCGCACCAAGCCCGATCAGGTCGCCTATTACATCAAGGGCGTCGGCACCTCCGACTGGAAGCCCTTCGCCGCGCTCGACGGCGCCACCGGGATCGGCGTGCCCTCCAATGTCCGCAAGCTCTATCGATTCCTGTGCTGGAACTGGCAGCCCGGCGACCAGATCTACATTTTCGGCTTCAGCCGCGGCTCCTTCACCGCACGCACCCTGGTGGGCCTGATCGCCTCGCAGGGCCTGTTGCCCGCCGAGATCGGCGGCAGCGCCGTCTCGCACCGGGAAATGCAGCGCAACGTGATGGCGGCCTGGCGCTGCTACCGCCGGGAAACCGTGCCATGGCAAAAGAGCCTGCCGACGATCTGGATCGCGCGCCTTATTCGCGACGCCGTCCTCGCCGCCTTTCACACCGTCCTGCGACACCGTCCCTACGACCAGGTGCGGGAGGCCATGGATGAGCAAGAGACGAAGAACAAGGACAAGGGACGCAAGCAGGTCCCCATCAAATTCCTCGGCCTGTTCGACACGGTGGAAGCGTTCGGCGTTCCCGTCGAAGAGCTTCGCACCGCGATCAATTGGGCGATCTGGCCGATCTCGTTCCGCAACCGCACGCTCTCGCCCAGGGTCGAGCGCGCGCGGCATGCGCTGTCGCTCGACGACGAGCGCACCACCTTTCATCCGATCCGGTTCGATCATGCCGAGGGTGACGCGCGCATCAAGGAGGTCTGGTTCGCCGGCGTCCACTCCGACGTCGGCGGCGGCTACCCCGACGGCACGCTGTCCTACGTGCCCCTGGTGTGGATGGCCGAACAGATCGAGCACGAGCTTCGCTTCCAACCCGGCCAGATCGATGTTTTCAGGCGCTATCAGTCGTCGATCGGGCCGATCCACGATTCGCGCAGCGGGGCTGCCGTCATGTACCGGTACGATCCGCGTACGATCGGGGATGACAAGAACATCAACGGCGGCGCACCGGTCGTGCATCTCGGCGTGGTCGAGCGCATGTTGCACGGCTGCGATAATTATGCGCCGGTGATGCTTCCGGCCAACGCGCGGGTTCTGCTGCCGACCGGCGATGTGATGCCGCTGACGGAAGAGGAAACGCGCAAGGCGATGAAGTCCGCCTATGAGAATTCGCCAAAGGCACTGGTCACGCCCGCGGCCGCCAACGCCTTCGTCAGGATGTCGCCGCCCGACGGCGACATGGCTGAACTCGCACGCGATACCGTGTGGTGGCGGCGGTTTGCCTATTTTTCGCTGCTCGCGGCGATCGGGCTATTGCTGGCATGGCCCTGGATATCCAGGAAGGTCGTCGATATCCTGTCCGGGCCGATCGAGCAGCTGAACGTCGGCGACTCCAACGCCTTGGCGGTCATTCGCTGGGTGGACTATTGCGTCGGCGCCGTCATCGGTCCGGTCACCGATCTCCTGCTCGGCTTCCTGCCTTCCTACGCCGAACCCTGGTTGAAGATCGCCGTTTTCTATCCCTCTGCGACGACGATCGTCGTTGGCCTCGTAGCCATCATATGGTGGATGAACGGCTATCTGCGCGACCGCATCCAGGAACGGGCACGGCTCGCCTGGAACCGGCCCAATCGCATGGTGCCGGAAAACCTCACCGCCAGCTGGCTGCTGCCGATCGCACGGTTCTTCCGGCTGCACGGCGGGCCGGTGCGCTTCGCCTTCGCGAAAGTAGCGCTGCCGGCGGTTTTCCTGGCCGTCATTTTCGGCGGCGCCCTGCTGGCTGCCGGCCGCAGCTATTACAACTGGCGCGCCGGCACGGGTACGCTCTGCACCGCGACCGACGCCCCGAAATTGAAAATGGTGGAAGACGACGCCTTGTCAGCGGCCAAGCCGTTCGACACCAAACGCCTATGCCGGGAGACCGGGCTGTGGGTCGAGAAAGGCCGCAAATACCGCATCACGATCGACGCGGCGGGCGAGCCGTGGTTCGACCGCACCATCATGTCCGGCGTCAATGGCTTCACGCTGTACGATTTGGCGCACGTCACCGGCCTGCCGTTCCGCCGCTGGTACACGGCGGCCTGGTTTCAGCCGGTGTTGCGGATCGGCGCGGAAGGCGACGCCGAATTGCCGCTCAAGCCGGTCAATGTGATGCCGCCCGACGACCTGCCACGTCCGCTCAATCCTACCGACCCGAAGGACAAGAGGAAAAAGAAGCCGATCCACGTCGACGACGATGAACTCCTCGCGGCGAACAGCGACCTGCAGCGCGCATGGCGCCATTTCGGAATCCTCGAGCCGATCCCGGACGCCGCACTGCCCGCCGCGCGCAAGGTCTGGCACACGCAAGGGCTCGCCGACCGGATGGTTGCGGAATTCGTCGCCGGCGCTTCCGGCGAGGTGTTCCTCTATGTCAACGACGCGGTGCTGCCGTTCCTGCCGCCGTTCACGCTGTTCTACGCCAACAACAGCGGCACCGCGCAGGTGACCCTGCAGCGCCTGCCGCCGCCGGCCAAATAAGCTCGGCGGAGGCGCCAGGTTCCGGAAGTTGGTGGAGCCGGCCGGCGGGTAATTGAGACGATTAGATAGACCCTGGATCGACTATTCAGATTCAAACAGCCGGATCCTGGGCACGTCGAGTCGCACGCGCTCGGCGGCAAACGATCCGCGCGGCGCGGTCTCTTCGCGGACCATCGCCTCGACGTCGCGAAGTTCCTGCTCCTGATCGTGCCTCGGTCGGCGTCGTTCGGTCCATTGCTGTCGACGCTCGGCCTTGCGTCTTTCTTCGGCGACGCGTCTTGCTTCGCGTCGGATCTCCGCGTCACGCGACTTCACATCGCTGTCGCGCGCCTTGGCGAAAGCCGCTTCGGGAGTTTTGACCTGGTCTGATTTTGTCGTTTCAGAGGTTGCTTGCGTCACTGGTGTTGCGGCCGGCGCCAAAGGCGCCTCCGCCGGAGGCGCGCTCGCGGCCGCATTTTCTGAGGCCTGCGCTTCAACGGGTTTCGCCGGCGTCGGGGCTTCCTGTTTCGTCGGCTCCGATGCCATCGTCGCCGGGATCGGACGCTCCGACATCCGCAGTTCGAGCTTGCTCATCTCGACCTTGGGCGCGCGCGGGCTCACGATGTTGGAAATCAGCATGCCGCCGCCAAGGCCCACGGCCAAAGCCGCAACCACGGTTGCTACGCCTGCAAAATATGCCGTCGATATGCGCATGGCTCGGCTCCTGTCCTCCACGCGGCAACGCGTGGATTTGGCCGATGTTCCGATACGATATGTGCGGGAACTGGGGGGAACCGTCGGCGATGCGCGATCGCTCAGATCATGGAGGCTACTTTTTCCAGCCCGATGATGCGGGCGAGCGAGCGCACTTCGCTCTTCTGGTCTTCGCGCAACTGGAACAGCAGCGGCATCGCCGCCGATTTCAACTGCTGGACTTCTTCAGCCTCGGGATCGATGGGGATGCTCCCCCCGTTGGGGTCGGACTGCCGTTTGGCGTGGATCTTGCGGGCGACCGCGCGGAGCGCAGCCTCCACCGGCGGCCAGTAGGATTCCTGCGAGGCGGACAGTTTCAGGCGGTCCTTGATCCCGGCGATCTGGATGTCGCTGAGCAGCGCGTAATTCTTTTGCGGCGCCGGCTTGGCGGCGGCCTTCGGCTTGGCGGGGGCAACCACCGGGGCGGCAGCGGGGGCGGCGACCTTCGGAATGACGAAGTCGGCCGGCGCGGTCGAGGCATAGGCCTGACGCAGCGGCTCGCTCAGCACGGGGGCGGCCTGCGGCGGCTCGAACGCGGCGAGAGCTGCGACGACGAGCCGGTCCTGCTTGCTTTCCTTGTTGGAAACCGGGCCCTGGAACGCAGCCTGCGCGGAAGCCGGTTCGAACCGCGCGGCGGGTACGCTGTCGCGGCCGAGGATCGCGGTGGCGGCGGCGCCGACCACGAGAAAACAGGTCAGCGCAGCGATCGTGATGGCCTTGGTCAAAAACGTCTCCATTCCGCCGATGGGGATGGTCAAAAACTGGACGGTAATTAAGGCTTTACCATGCCAGTGAAGCGGCTACATCCCACGGAAAATCACGGAATCAACGCCAAATCGGCGAAAAATCAGGCCGCGACAGCCAGATCGTAGGCTTCCTGAATGTCGGCGACGATATCGGACGCTTCCCACAGCGCGTCCGGGGCGACCGAGCGCAGGCTGATGGTCCAGTTGCTTTTCCCGGTGCGGGGCATGCTGACGATGTCGAATTCGACATTGCGGCAAAGCGGATGCCGGTCCAGCGCGCGGCTCACGCGCCACCTGATTTCGTCGATCGTGGCCGGGGTTTTGGCATAAAACTGATCGAAATCCATCTTGCGCCCCCTTGTTTGCGGTTGGTCCGGCCGTGGCGGCCGACCACCCTCTGGGACTATTGTTGGGACGGATTTGGTTAATGGCTCGTTAAAACCGGCACGGCGCGAGAAGCAACGGCATGACGGATGCGACACCCGAGATGACGACCGCCACGGCACAGCCGTCGGTCCGCAGCGCGCTGCTGGCGACCGCGATCGTTTCGACCGGCACGCTGCTGCTCGCGACCTTCGAATTGTCGATGGCGGATTGGCCGTCGGGATTCGTGCTGCTCGGGGTGCTGCCGCTGACGGCGTTGCTGTTCTTCGGCTGCTGCATCTGGACGGCGACGCTCCTGCTACGGATCCGGACGGGCGGCGCGACCTTCGCGATTCCGTTTCTGATTTGCGCGGCAACGCTCGCGCTGCTGGTCTATGCGCCGCTGCAGAAGGTCGCGCTGCAACGGAATTTCTACTGGCACCGCGCCGACCGCGAACGCATCGTGGCCCGCGTCGAGGCCGGCGAACTCAAGCCCAATGTCGACACTAACAAGAACCTGATCGCGCTCGGCGACAGGGCGCCCAATGTTTCCGCCGGCGGGAACGACATCGTGGTCGATCAGGCCGACAAAGGCTTCTATGTGCTGTTCCTGACCACGCGCGGCCTAAAGCACTATTTTACCGGCTTCCTGCGCGTGCCGCCGGGCAGCGACCCCAGGGACTTCTTCGAATTCGACGACAAGCCGCCGAGCCTGCTCGTGCGCTACGACAAGGATTGGTATTTTGTGGCGAACTAGATCTAATGGTGTCCAACGATGCCATGCGAGCCTGGCGCCGTGGACTGAACCGCGGCGTAGTTCACGTCGGGACTTTGGCTGAGCGCCACGTACAAGGCCAATCCTACGATAACTGACCCGTAGAAG
Source organism: Hyphomicrobiales bacterium (assembly GCA_017305715.1). Lineage (GTDB taxonomy): Bacteria > Pseudomonadota > Alphaproteobacteria > Rhizobiales > Xanthobacteraceae > Bradyrhizobium. Next base: position 117,957 of record JAFKKG010000023.1, read on the forward strand.
CCGAGACAGGCCCGTCTCCAACGCCGGATAACCGGGCGATCGTTGTCGTTAAAATCGCATGACGACTTTTGCATAGGCCCCTCCATTGGGCGATGCGCTGCTATAGCTTACGCTTGCCGAGCAACGCCAACTGTGAAGCCGTTCACCTTCGGATTCGAAACATCTCTATTTCAGGAAACTTTTTCGTACCCAAGCACCTACGATTCCAATTTCCAAAGGGGAACGGAATCTCAGGCTCACCCAGGACGTTTCGAGATACCAGAATGCCCAGACAAACATCGCGGCGAGTGTGACAACGATATCGATCAGCAAGAATGCCTGATCGGCGGCAGTAAAATCGCTGCCCATGGCCTAGACTCCATAGAAATTGCTCGTCCGGGATCAAATGATCCGCGACGCTGAAAAAAATTCGCGGCAATCTTTGGCTCGTTCCAATGCACAAGCCAGTTCGAAGAGAAATCGCAGCCTCGTAATCGACGCTTCAATATTCGATTTTCACCCCACCAAAAGTATATGACGGCCTGAATATTTGCGCGCTCATAAGTTGTCCATCCGCCTCGAAGATTGGGCACACGCGCGCCCAACGAATCGGCAACACCTAAATAGCTTCGCGGTTTATGATTGGCCGTGGATATGAATTCGCGCCGCCGCCGCCCGATATTCCGCCGACGTGCGCGCGATCATTTCGTCGACGGACAACACCTCCGTCACGCCCGAGGTGGAATGTCCGGCGCTCCAGATATCGCGCCAGCGCTTGGGCCGGTTTTCACGGGCGCCGATGTCGATGTCCTTGCCGATATCGATGGCGCCGCGCGCCGGCAGATCGTCGGGATCGAGGCCGGCGGCTTCGATCGACGGCCGCAGCATGTTGGTCTGCAATCCGGTGAAGGCGGTGGTCAAAAGAATATCGTCGGCGCTGCTGGCCACCAACATCTCCTTGTATCTGGTGTCCGCCATGCTCTCGCGCGTGGCGATGAATTTGGTGCCCATATAGGCGAGGTCGCAGCCGAGCGCCTGCGCGGCGCGCAGGGCGTGGCCGTCGCTGATGCCGCCGGCCAGCACCAGCGGGCCGTCGAAGAAGCCGCGCACCGCGCGCACGAACACCAACGGATTGAGCCAGCCGGTCTGGCCGCCGGCGCCCGCGGTCAGCAGCACGAGGCCATCAGCGCCGGCCGCGACCGCGCGCTCCGCATGCCGGATGCTGGCGACATCGGCGAACACCAGCGCGCCGGCGTCATGCAGTGGTGCCAGCACCGGCGCCGGCGATCCGACCGAGGTGATGACGATTTCCGGCCGGTGCCGCAGCAGCACCGCCAGATCCTGCTCCAGCCGTGCATTGGAGCGGTGCACGATCAGGTTCGGACAGATCGGCGCCGCGGGCCTGCCGCTCTCGTCCGAATGACGGCGCAGCCGGCCTTCGATCTCGCCGAGCCATTCGTCGAGCTGTTCGGGACTACGGCAATTCACCGTCGGAAACGCGCCGATCACCCCGTTGCGGCATGCGGCGACCACGAGTTCGACGCCGGAGACGAGAAACATCGGGGCGGCGATCAGCGGCAGGCTGAGGCGACCCTGAAAGCGCGAAAGAGAATCAGTTGGTTGCATCATCATGGCTTGAGCCGGTTCGTTGTTGTGCTAGCGTTGGCAAAACACTGGCACGATTGAAGGCCAATGACAAAAGTTGCCGGGAGGATGAAAAGATGAGCAATCCGCTCTACGCGTTTCCAACCGCGTGCGAACAGACGTTGCGGGCGCTGGCGCGGTATCCGGAGCGGACGGCGTTCAGCTGGCCGGGCGGATCGATCACCTATCGGGGCGCAACCGATCTGATCGGCCGCATCCAGAGCGTGTTCATGGGACTGAACTTCAAGCCCGGCACCCGCGTCGCATTCCTCACCGCCAACCGCGCCGACACCTGGTGCGCCGGCGTCGCCGCGCAATTGTCGCGGCTCGCGATCACCTGGCTGCATCCGCTGGGCTCACTGGACGACCAGCTGTTCCAGCTGGAAGATTCCGAAGCGCAAATGCTGGTGGTCGACGGCATCACGTTTCGCGATCGCGGCGGCGAACTCGCGGCCAGGGCGACGGCCCTGAAGGCTGTGTTCACGCTCGGTCCGGCGGACTATGGCACCGATCTGCTGAAGGCGGTCGAGGCTGCCGGCAGTGCCACAGCGCGCAATTTCGCCGGCCCGGACGATATTTCGACCCTGAACTATACCGGCGGCACGACCGGCAAATCCAAGGGCGCGCTGCGCCATCACGGGGAATTGGCCGGCTTCGCCAGCGCCATCCTGGCCGATTTCGAAATCCCGGACCTGCCAAGCTATTTGACGGTGGCGCCAATCAGCCATGTCGCCGGCACAAAGGTGTTGCCGACCCTGATGCGCGGCGGCACCGTGCACATGCTGAAAAGCTTCGATCCCGAGGCGGTGTTCAAGACCATCGAACGCGAGCGCATCAATTTCACGCTGTTCGTGCCGACCATGATCTACGTCATGCTGGATCATCCCGCGCTCGACAAGACCGACCTTTCCTCGCTCGAACTGCTGCTCTATGGCGCCTCCGCGATGTCGCCGAGCCGGCTGGTCGAAGGCATCGAGCGGATCGGGCCGGTGTTTTCGCAGCTCTACGGCCAGACCGAATGCTATCCGGTGTCGGTGCTGCGCAAGGCGGATCACGATCCGAAGACGCCGGAGCTGTTCACGTCCTGCGGCTTTCCGATCGCGGCCTGCCAGGTCAAGATTCTGGACGACAGCGACCAGGAAGTCGCCACCGGCGAGGCCGGCGAAATCTGCGTGCGCGCGACGCATGTGATGGCCGAGTACTGGAAGCGGCCGGAGCAGACCGCCGAAACGCTGAAGAGCGGCTGGCTTCACACCGGCGACATCGCCCGCGCGGACGAGCGCGGCTACATGTTTATCCTCGACCGCAAGAAGGACATGATCGTCTCCGGCGGCTTCAACATTTTTCCACGCGAGATCGAGGATGTCCTGTCGCAGCATGCGGATGTGGCGATGGTGGCCGTGGTCGGCGTGCCCGACGACAAATGGGGCGAGGCGGTCACGGCCGTGGTGGTCGCGCGTGAGGGCACCAAGCCGGACGCGGACGAACTGATCAACCTCGTCAAATCGAAAAAGGGATCGGCGCATGCGCCCAAGCAGATCCAGTTCGTCAAGGAATTGCCGATGACCGGGGTCGGCAAGGTCGACAAGAAGGTGCTGAAGGCCGGCTTCTGGACCGGCCGCGACCGCATGGTGGGGTAGATTGCAGGCTCACGCCAGGAGCTGATCGAGCCGTTCGCGCAGTTGATCCTGGTGGTAGGGCTTTGCAAGCCGCGGCAGATCGAGCTGCGCGCCGTCGGGCAATTCGGCATAGCCCGTTGCCAGCAGGATCGGCAGCGAGGGCCGCACCTCGCGTGTCGCCGCCGCGAGTTCAATGCCGGTCATCCCCGGCATCACGTGATCGGTCATCATCAGGTCGATCGGCTGCTCGCTCTTGAGAATGTCCAGGGCGTGGAGGCCGGAATTGGCGCCGATCACGCGGTGACCGAGGTCTTCCAGCATCTCCATGGTCGACATCGCAATCAGCGGATCGTCGTCGACGAACAAGATCACGGCCGAGCGTGTCACGCCTTGCTTTACCGGCGCCGAAGCCTCGACCTCGGGTGCGGCGGTCGCGACCGGCAGTATCAGCGTGGCGGTGGTGCCCTTTCCGACCGTGCTTGAAAGCCGCAATGCGCCACCGAGTTGCACCGCGAGCCCATGGACCATCGACAGACCAAGGCCGGTGCCTTTCCCGAGCGGCTTGGACGAGAAGAATGGCTCGATTGCCCGCTCCAGGGTCTCTGGCGTCATGCCGGTGCCGGTATCGATGACGGACAGCCTGAGATAGCGACCTGCTTTCAGCGCGGCATCCTTGGTGATCCTCTGTTCGTCGACCTGGATGTCGATCGGACCGCCATCGGGCATCGCGTCGCGCGCGTTGATCGCGAGATTGAGGATTGCAAGCTCAAGCTGGTTGGGATCGATACGCGCGGGAGGCAGACCGTCCTTGATGTCGAGCCGCACCTCGACGCGGGGCCCGAGCGAACGCTCCAGCAGGTTCGTCATATCCTGGATCAGCAAGCGGAGATCAACCGACACCGTACGCAAATCCTGCTGACGAGCGAATGCCAGAAGACGCTGCGTCAATGATGCGCCCCGTTCCGCGCCCTGCATGGCGCCGTCGACCAGGCGGCGCAGCCGCGGATCGTTGGGAATGCGCTTGCGCAGCAGATCGAGATTGCCCATCACGGCCATCAGCAGATTGTTGAAATCATGCGCCACGCCGCCGGTGAGTTGTCCGATGGTCTCCATCTTCTGCGCCTGGCGCAACTGTTCCTGCGCCTTTTCCCGCGCCGCAACTTCCTTCATGAGATCGGCGGAGCGCTGCTCGACGCGTTGTTCGAGCGTCGCCGTCAGTTCCGCCAGCGCCGTGCGTTCGGCCGCAAGTTGCTCCAGCAGGTTCTCACGTTCTATTTCGGCCGTCTTGCGCGCGGTGATATCCGAGCAGACACCGACCAGCGACTTGATGCTGCCGTCCGGCCGCCTGACCGGACGGGCGCGCGTCTCCACCCAGTGCTGCGAACCGTCCGGCCAGATGTTGCGGTATTCGATGTGGTAGTCTCCGCCGCTCTTGATGGCCTGATCGATGGCTTCGAGACGACGTTCCCGGTCGTCGGGATGAACCGAGGCCGACAAATCCTCAAACGTGAAAGACTCGCCCGGCTTGCGGCCGAAGTAACTGGCGCAGATTTCCGATGCTTCGAGCATGAACTCGGGCAGATGCAGTTCCAATGCACCCAGGCGACCGGCGCTCAAAGCGGTCTGCAGCAAGCCCTCGCTTTCGGTCAGATCGGCAAGGATGGAACGGGTCTGGTACTGGCGACGCCTGGCCCGGACCGCAGAGCCCACGATGCTGACAAGCGTCGTCGGGTGGAATGGGCGCTCGATGAAGGTGACATTCCCCAGGATTTGTCCGAGCCGCGCCGCGTCCGGATTACGCTCGGGACCACCACCCCGGCGCGTCAGCAGCACGATCGGGAAATCCGACCATGGCGGCTGGTTGCTCAGCCAGTCCACCAGTCCCCGGAGATCAGCGGTCTTGATCGCCTCGTCAGCGACGACCGCCAAGCCCGCGCCGCTTTCGATTTCCTTCATCAACGCGGCGAGATCGCTACAGGCATTGGCGCAGTAACCTGCTTCCTCGATCAATGCGGCGGCAACAGCCGAATCGCGCCCGGTCGGCGCGAGGATGACGGCGCGCTCGGATGATGCGCCCGGTGTCACGATTGCTGCTCCGGCATCTCGTGCAGCAAAGGCTGGCCTTCGCCGACATAGACCGGAACGCCGCGCAGAACGCCATGGAAGCCATCCAGCGGCTCGCCGATGGTCAGTCCTTGATTGCCGATGCAGTATTCGCGAATCGTCGATTCGTGCATGCCGGTTCGCTTCTTGATGACCGACATCGCACGCCGCACGCCACCCAAGGCCTCGAAATAGCGCAGCAGCACCACCGTATCGGCGAGATAAGTGACATCCACCGGCGCCTTCATTTCGCCAATCAGTCCGTGCTGCGCCACCGTCATGAATGTCGCCGCGCCCTGTCGATTCAGGTATTGCAGAAGCTCGTGCACGTGCAGGATCAGGGAGTTTTCTTCAGGCATCGCGGCCTGATAACCGTTGAGGCTGTCGATCACGACGGTCCTGATCCGGTCCTCCTTGACCCGCTTGCGAACGCGATGGGCGAACTCGCCGGGCGACAGCTCCGCGGCATCGACTTGCTCGATAAACAGGCTACCCCTGCGCTGCATCGCCTCGAGATCGACACCGAGCCCGATCATGCGCGAAAACAACAGCCCAAGCTCCTCGTCGAACACGAACAACGCCGCCCTTTCACCGCGCGCGATCGCCGCGACAATGAAGGTGATGGCGGCCAGCGACTTGCCGGTGCCCGCGGGGCCGAGGATCAGCGTGCTCGATCCGGTCTCGACGCCTCCTCCCAACAGCTTGTCGAGCGCCGTGATCCCGCTGGACATCGTGGTTCGCTCGATCGCCCTGCGAAACTCCGAGGCCACCAGCCGCGGAAAAACATTCATCCCGCCGGTGGTGATGGTAGCGTCATGATAGCCGCCGCGAAACTTCACGCCGCGATATTTGACGATACGCACCCGCCGTCGCTCCGCGCCATAGGTCGGCGCCAGCTCTTCCAGCCGCACCACGCCATGCGCCACGCTGTGCACGGTCTTGTCGGCGGCTTCGGCGGTCAGATCGTCAAGCAGGACGACGGTGGTATCGAACTTCGCGAAATAATGTTTGAGCGCGAGAATCTGGCGCCGATAGCGCAGCGAACTTTGCGCCAGCAGCCGGATTTCGGAAAGACTGTCCAAAACCACGCGGGACGGCCGCGCGCGTTCTACCGCCTCGAATATCTGCTTGGTGGTCTCGCCGAGTTCGAGATCGGACGAATAGAGCAGGCTCTGCTGTTGGTCGGAATCGAGCAGGCTCTCCGGCGGCAACAATTCGAAGACGTCGATCCGGTTGTCGAGCGCCCAGCCATGGGACGTCGCGCTTTCGCGGAGTTCGCGTTCGGTCTCGGACAGCGTGATGTAAAGGCACTTCTCGCCGACGCGGGCACCTTCCATCAGGAACTGCAGCGCTACGGTGGTTTTGCCGGTGCCGGGCTCGCCCTCGAGAAGAAACAGACGTCCCCGCGTAAAACCCCCGGACAGGATATCGTCCAGGCCCCATACGCCCGACTTCGCCTTGTCCGTTTGTATGCCAACCGAGCTCATGAGGACCCCTAACGGAGGGCAACTCCGGGGGGCATCCAGCGGTTCCCTGGCACTGGAACTATTGCGGAAGGAACTCCGGCCACGTCGCGCCAGTTCTCGGCCAGCGGGCCAAAATTGGCTCGTCCGATCTCAAGGCATGGGGCGTGATTGGCCGGCGCGGTCGCCATTGGTGCGACCGCGGCAATCGCCGCGAGCGACGATCGCAACACGGCATGTTGAGCGCAAGGGCGCTGCCGGACGCCGCCGGGCAGTCCGTGCCGTTACAGCTCTGGAGCAGCCGCCGAAACGACGCGATCTCGTGGCGGATCGCGCCGCGGCGCGATGACCCGATGGCTACGGCGGTACCAAAGCCCCCAGCCGCCTGTCGGCGTGAACCTTGGTCTGCTCGAAATTATTGGGCACTTCGATATCGACCTCGAGCGTCGATACGGTCGGGCCGCGGTCGAGCCTGACGATGACCTTGTCGGGATCGAGCTGGATGTGCCGGGAGACCACCGCGAGAATCTCCTCGCGCAGCGTCGCCAGCAGATCGGGCTGACCGCGCAGGCCGCGCTCATGCGCCAGCAGGATTTGCAGCCGCTCCCGCGCCACCGGGGCGGTTGCCTTGCGGCCGTTGAACAGGCGAAGCAGGTTCATGCCGCCCTCCGTCCGAGCAACCGGTTCATCAGTCCCCTGCGTTCTGCCGGGACGATCATGTCGACGGTTTCGCCCATCAACCGGCGGGCCGCGTCGGTATAGGCGCGGGCCGGTGCACTGGCTGCATTGTTCAGCGTAACGGGAGAGCCGACATTCGAGGCGCGAAGCACGTCCTGGCTCTCGGGAATGATGCCGAGCAGCGGGGTCGCGAGAATTTCGAGGATGTCTTGGATGCTCAGCATCTCGCCGCGCGCCGCGCGCGCCGGATCGTAGCGGGTGATCAGCACATGCTTGGTGACCCGTTCGCCCCGCTCCGCCTTGACGGTTTTCGAATCGAGCATGCCGATGATGCGGTCGGAGTCGCGCACCGAGGAGACTTCCGGGTTGGTGACGATCACGGCCTCGTCCGCATAGCGCATCGCCAGCATCGCGCCGCGTTCGATGCCCGCGGGGCTGTCGCACAGCACCCAGTCGAATCTCGTCCGCAGTTCCCCGATGATCCGGCCGATGCCTTCGTCGGTCAGCGCATCCTTGTCCCTGGTCTGGGATGCCGGCAGCAGCCACAGGTTCTCCAGCCGCTTGTCGCGGATCAAGGCCTGCTGGAGTTTTGCAACGCCCTGCACGACATTGATGAGGTCGAATACGACACGGCGTTCCGCGCCCATCACCAGGTCGAGGTTGCGCAGGCCGACGTCGAAGTCGACGACAACGACGCTCTCTCCGTTCTGGGCCAATGCGGCGCCGAGGGCGGCCGTGGATGTCGTCTTTCCAACGCCACCTTTGCCGGACGTAACGACCAGGACTTTGGCCATGAGTGATCTCCTTAGCCGGTTAATTCAGCGGGGTTATTTTCATGGTATCGCCTTGCAGCCAGGCCTGGGCCGGCCGGTTGCGAAGCGACGCATCGATTTCTTCAGCGGTCTGGTAGTAGCCGTCGATGGCGAGCAGTTCCGCCTCGATCTTCTGGCAATAGATTCGGGCCGACGAGTTGCCGTTGACGCCCGCCATCGCCCGGCCGCGCAGCGTGCCGTAAACATGGATCGATCCGCCGGCGACGATTTCCGCCCCCGAGCCGACCGAACCCAGCACGGTGACGTCGCCATCGGTGAACACGATCGACTGACCCGACCGGACCGGGTTTTCGAGCAGCAGCGAGTTCGGCTTCGGCTTGGGTTCAGGCTTTTGCTCGGCCTTTTCCGCAGGTTCGCTTCGCGTGATGACGCAGGAACGACCGCCGGTCAGCAGCGGCGGCATGCTGGAGGTGAGTTTTTCGGCGTCGACACCCTCGATACCGAGCACGCGGATATTGCGCTCTTCCAGATTATTGATGAGGTGGGTGATGGCCGCGCGGCTCAGATCCAGCGCCGCCAGGTCGAGCACGACCGGCTTGCCGACGAAGAAGCCCGGCGACCGCGCCAGCGTCGTATCGATCTCCGCGAGCCAGCCGACGATGGGGATCTCGGGCGTAAACACGAAGGCGACATACGAGCGGCCCCGCATGCGAACCAGTTGTCGCGTTGCCTCCGCTGTTGCGTGCATGATGAACCCACCCAGTCTTGGTTAGTGAATGATTAAGATGGGGGTGATTTGGTTAACGAGTGATTAATGATCGGCGTTCTTCCACCGCCTTGCCCGGACGTGGGCCGGCCGGGCGCCGGCTTGATCAGCGCCGCTCGATCACCAGGCTCTGCACCGCCCGGCCGAAATAGCCGCGTTCGTCGGCGAGCCGCGCCATCGCGAGGCCAGCGCCGTCGGGGCCGATCCAGGATTCCGCATCGAGCAGCATCCAGTCCCCGACCGGCTGGCGCGCGAAATTGACGGTGAGATCGGCGTTGAGAAACGTCCATTGCCGGAAGTCCAGCACCGCCGACGTGCCGTTGCAGAAATCCGCGGCGACCATCGCGCGCATCGCCGGCGACACCGCGAAACCCTCGACGATCGGCCGATCGACGCGATACCAGATCGCGCCCGGACCGGGCACGCCGAAGCGTCCCTTGGCGGCACGCAGCGACATGCCGGTCACGAACGGGCTGGAGGAAAAATCGGCGGGCTCGGCGCGCGATTGCTCGGGTCCGGGCAGCGTGACCGGCTCGATCTCAGCCTCCGGCGGCAGTTCGCCGGCCTGCAGCTTGATCTTGAGCACGGTGGCAGCGACCACGATCACGCCATTGGCGCGCAGCCGGACCGCACAGAGCTGAATCTTGCGGCCTTCGCGCAAGATTTCGGTCTCGATCGTCAGCGGCGCGACCGGCACCGGACGCATCAGATCCACCGTCACCCGGGCGATGCGCATCGGGACTGGCGTCGGTAGCGCTTCCGCCGCCCACGTCACCAATGCGGCAGGCGGCGAGCCGTGCTGCATGTTCGGGTCCCACGGGCCGGCGGCGTTGGCGCTGGTGAGGACGTTGGCGCCGTCCACGCGAAAAATAGCGTCCATCAATCAATGAACCCATTGGAGGGAGAATACGGCTTTCTGCCTGCTCCGTCGGCGCGTGTCGAGAGCGCCCTCGTCAAATGAACGCCATGCCGCCATTGAGGATGATGGTCTGCCCGGTCATGTAGTCGTTGCCGAGCACCATCGCGACCGCCTGCGCGACTTCTTCCGGCTGGCCCATTCTGCCGAGTGGAATATTGCGGGCGAGATCGGTGCGGCCGCGCATCATGTCGGTTTCGATCAGCGACGGCGCCACGCTGTTGACGGTGATACCCTCCTTGACCAGCCGCGCCGCATACCCCCGCGTGAGGCCCTCCATCCCGGCCTTGGAAGCGTTGTAATGCGGGCCGATGGCGCCGGCGCCGCGCGCCGCGCCCGAGGAGATGTTGACGATGCGGCCCCATTTGCGGGCCCGCATCGCCGGCAGCACCGCCTGCGTGCACAGGAACGCCGATTTCAGGTTGACCAGGATGGTGCGATCGAAATCGCTCTCGCTGAGTTCGTCGATGCTGCGCGGAATCGCGATCCCGGCATTGTTGACGAGAATGCCGATCGGGCCGAGGTCCCGCGCGACCCGTTCGACCAACTGCGTCACGGCGGCAGATTGCGATACGTCCGCGGCCATTGCGATGGCGCGACCACCGCCGGCTTCGATCTTGGCGACGACGGCCTCCGCGTCATCCGCACGCTCGCGATAATTGACCACGACGGCGGCGCCTAGTTCGGCCAGCGTCACTGCGATCGCGGCGCCAATGCCGCGCGAGCCGCCCGTCACCAGCGCGACACGCGCGCCCAGATCCTGCGTCGTCATCGATTCGGACTCCGTCGCGCCGTCTTCCCTCTCCCGGGAGAAGGAAGAATCTCACAAGGGCGGATCGATCGCCTCGGCATATTCCTTCTTGAACCTTGCGATCAACTCGGCCGCGGGCAACACCTTGGCGACGCTGCCGACGCCCTGGCCTGAACCCCAGATTTCCTTCCAGGCCTTCGGTTTGGTGCGCTCGCCCGAAGCATCGGTGCCAAAGCTCATCTTCGACGGGTCTGACGTCGGCAGATTATCCGGGTCCATGCCGGCGGCAACGATCGAGGGTTTCAGATAATTGCCGTGCACGCCGGTAAACAGGTTCGAATAGACGATGTCTTCCGCAGCCGACGAGGTGATCATCTGCTTGTAGCCCTCCACCGCATTGGCCTCCGCGGTGGCGATGAAAGCGGAGCCGATATAGGCGAAGTCGGCCCCCAAGATCCGCGCCGCACGGATGGCGCGGCCGTTGGCAATCGCGCCGGACAAGGCGATCGGCCCGTCGAACCATTGCCGTGTCTCCGCCACAAACGCCAATGGCGAGATCTCACCGGCATGGCCGCCGGCGCCGGCCGACACCAGGATCAGGCCATCCGCGCCCTTCTCGACCGCCTTGTGCGCGAATTTCTGATTGATCACGTCGTGGAACACGATGCAGCCCCAGCCATGCGCCGCCTGGTTGAGCTCTTCGCGGGCGCCGAGCGAGGTGATCATCATCGGCACCTTGTGCTTCTCGCAAAGCGCCAGATCCTGATCGAGCCGGTTGTTCGACTTGTGCACGATCTGGTTGACCGCGAACGGCGCCGACGGCGCTTGCGGATTGGCCTTGTCGTAGGCGGCGAGTTCTTCCTTGATCCGCGCCAGCCATTCGTCGAGCAGCGCCGGCGGGCGCGCGTTCAGCGCCGGAAACGATCCGACCACGCCGGCCTTGCACTGCGCGATCACGAGATCAGGCACGGAGATGATGAACAGCGGCGCGCCGATCACCGGGATCGACAGACGGCCCTTGAACAAGGCAGGCATGGACATTCGAGGCAATCCTCATGCGTGTTTCGGAATTTGGCTAAAGATGCCAGACATCATACCAAGAAGGCAATCACGACGGCCACGGTCTTGCGTTTTGAAGCTAGTCCTTGATTGTGCATGATCTTTTCGGAAAAAGCCGGCTTCCACTTTTCCGGATCATGCTCATTGGCACAGCGCGCGGGTGACGTAATTTTCGGTCTTGCAGTCGCCCGGCTCGCGCTTGCGGCCGGGGATGAACACTTTCGGCGAGCATTTTTCGGCAGCATCGGTGTCGAGGCTCTTGCCTTCCTTGTAGCCTTTGCTTTGGCAGAGCCTGTCGGCGCCCGCCTTGCAGTCCGGCGCGCCATTGGCCGACACCAGACAGGCCGCGCGTCCGGTGACCATCATCGAGGGCCGCGCCATATTCGACAGGCTCTCGCCGGCATCTTTGGCGCGGGCGTTGAGATCGTCCATGGCCTCGCTCGGACTCTTCAGGCTCGGCAGCATCGATTTGGATTTCTCGAACAGCTTTCCGATCTCGTTGATCAGGCCGGGATTCTCCGGCTGCTGCGGCGGTTCGATCGGCTGCGGCGCCGGTCCCTGGGGCACACCCTGCTGGGCCGGCGACTGCACGCCGAACGAGGGCGGCGGCCCCCCTTGCGGCCAGCCGGCATCCGTTGCCAGCGCGAGCATCGACAGCGCGAGGCACGCGGTTGGAGTCCGCGTCCCCGATAGCTTGAAGAGGTAGCCGATTCGATCGGGCATGACGCGAGCGTAGCCTGAAGGCAGCAGCCGGCAAAGCGCGCGGCGCGGATCAGACCAATTTAACCGCAATGACGAACCCCAGCACCAGCACCGCGGCCCCGATCGCGACCCAGAGGCCGAGCCGCTTTTCCAGCTCGCTGCGAATGAGGTCGCCGTAGCGGTTGAGCAGGACTGCGACCACGAAGAAGCGGCCGCCGCGCGCGATGATCGAGCACAGGATGAACAGCCAGATATTGTAGCCGGCAAATCCCGACGTGATGGTGACGAGCTTGTAGGGGATCGGCGTCAGCCCCTTGCCGATGATGATCCACGCGCCCCATTCGGCATAGGACTGGCGGAATGCGTCGACCTTGCCGGCAAGGCCATAGACGTTGATCAGCCACTGCCCGACCGAATCGTAGAGCAGCGCGCCGATCGCATAGCCGACCACGCCACCGGCCACCGAGGCGATCGTGCACACGGTCGCGAACCACCATGCCCGCTTCGGCCGCGCCAGCGACATCGGCAGCAGCATGACGTCGGGCGGGATCGGGAAGAACGAGCTTTCCGCGAAGGATACGGCCGCCAAAATCCAGAGCGCGTAAGGCTTGTCGGCGGCGGCGATGAACCAGTCGTAATATCGTTTCAGCATGGCCGCATGAACCACCATGGAACGGTTTTGTCCATGCCGGCAAACGAGGGAATTCCGGAGGATTTAGTGCCGCTTTCGTACGCTGCGGCCTTCCAGCGCGACAATTCGCCGCCGAACTGCCGATGGCGCCGCCGCTTTGGGCAACGCTTTGACGGCCTTGTCGGGAATGGCTTTGGGCGGCTTGGCCGCCGATTTTGGCAGCTTCTCGGCGATGCCGAGCATCAGCTCGCGCCGTCTCATCTCGGACCAGACATCCTCCGGCGTCACGCCGGCGGCGGCCCACAGAACGGTCAGGTTGTAGAGCAGATCGGCGCTTTCGCGGACCACCGCATCGGTATCGCCGTTGACGGCGTCGATGACGACCTCGATGGCTTCCTCGGCCAGTTTCTTGGCCATCTTGGCCGGACCGCGCTGGAATAGCCGCGCCGTTCGCGAAATTGCCGGGTCGAGATCCCTGGCCGCGAGCACCGCCTGATAGAGCCGTTCGAGCGAATCACTCATCCGTCGAGCCTAATCGAAAGCCATCGCCGGCGCGTTAACGGCCAGCCTGGCGACCAAAAAAATCCACCGGCCGAGCCGGCCGGTGGATTTATCTTTAACGCCGGCTTTAGCCGCGCTCGCAATTACCAGCTGGCGAGGGGATGTCCGCGGTAATGCGGAACGCCCGAATTGCGATAGTAACCGCCGCCGCCGTAATAGTTGGTCGGCGGGTAATAATACGGCGTCACCGGCGAGCCGGAATAGACCGGGGCGCGGCCGCCGTAATACTGGGGCCCACCGTCATAATAGCCGTAGCTGTCATAATAGTCGCGGCGGTTCTGGGCGGCCGCAATCGCGATACCCGTGCCGACGATCCCGGCGAAGGCTGCCGCCGCGGCCGCACCGCCGCCACCGCGATAGTGCCTGCCGCGGGAGCTGAAATCGGTCGCCGTGCTGGTCCCGCTCGTCGCCGTCATGCCCTTGGCCGGTGCCGAACCCGCGAATGCCATCGACGGCTGAAACGTCGTCAGCGCTACCGCGACGATCGTCGCTGCCGCGCTGGCGCGGCCAATCGATGAAAACACTCCTTTTCGTGCAAACATCTTAAATGTCCTCCGTGGTCGCTTTGGCCAGACAGGCCTCCGATTGCCAACCACTGAGCGGACATTAGGTTCCCCAAACCCAACGCAAGCTGAACGATCTCTGGCGAAATCGTGGCAGTCATCGCCCGTTCAGGTTAGATGCGACAGAATGCCTGCGTTTAAGGCTTGAAATGCCGGTGTTCTTGTCCTGAAACAGACATCCGATCCAACAACCCTGGACCGCGCGGCAATCTGTCCCATCTCCCAGTAACGTAAGCTCCATGCGTGCACGCCGAACCATCCCCTTCCTCCCCATGCTTGCCTTGTTTGCAGGCCTCTGCGGAGCGGTGTGCTTGGCTGCGGGGGCGAGCCTTGCCGCGGACGAGCCGCGGCCGCCGCTCGCGATCCAGTTCTCGCTCGACCGGCCAATCGACGCGACCGATGCGCCTTTCGTGATGGCGGCCAGCAATGGCCTGTTCAGCGCCGAGGGGCTCGCGGTCACGATCAACACCGCCAGCGGATCGCCGGACGCGATTGCGCGCGTCGCGGCCGGCACCAGCGATTTCGCGCTGGTCGACATCAACGCGCTGGTCCGCTTTCGCGACAAGGACAAGCAGGGCGTACCGCCGGTGAAGGCGGTGTTCGTGCTGTACAACAAGGCCCCCTACGCCATCATTGCCCGCAAGAGCCGCGGCATCCAGGCGCTGTCGGACATGGAGGGCAAGAACCTCGGCGTCGCCGAAGGCGATCTTTCGATCCGGCTGTGGCCGGCGGTGGCCAAGCAGAACGGCATCAAAATCGCGAGCGTCAAGCAAAGCAGCATCAGCGCCGCGGTGCGCGAGCCGATGCTGTCGGCGGGCCAGATCGACGCCGTCACCGGGTTTTCCTACCTGTCGGCGCTCAACCTGAAAGACCGCGGCGTGCCGGCGGACGATCTGGCGGTCTTGAAATTCGCCGACTATGGCTGCGACGCCTACGGGTTTGCCATCATCGTCAACCCGGCGCTGGCGGCCGCCAAGCCGGACGCCGTCAGGGGATTCATCCGCGCGGTGATCGGCGGCACCCATCTCGCCGTCAAGGACCCCGCGGGCGCGGTGGCGAATGTCATCGGCCGCATGGATGGCGGCTCGAAGGATCTCGAGCTCGAGCGGCTGCGCACCGTGCTGCGCGACAACATCCTGACCGCCGAGGTCAGGCGCAACGGCCTCGGCGGCATCGATGCAGCCCGGTTCGAGCGCTCGATCGATCAGCTCGCGGAAGGCTTCAAATTCCAGAAACGGCCGGTGGCAGCGGACATTTTCGACGACCAGTTCCTGCCCCCGGTCAACGGCCGCCTCATCAATTGAGTAAAAGTCGGGCGGACGCTGGTTCTCCGGCGCGATCCCTGATTAGAATGCGTCTCGACTGATCGCGCCCGTCCCATTCCTTCCGGCATATCCATGATCCGCCTTTACACCCGCGTCCTCCAATTGCTCGGCAAAGAGGCGCGGCTGGGCTGGATTCTGGCCGGCGCCAATCTGCTGCTGGCCGGCGCGCAATTCGCCGAGCCGGTGCTGTTCGGCAAGATCGTCGACGTGCTTTCGGGCAAGCCGCAGACCGGCCCGCTCGCCTCGAACTCGGCGTGGCCGTTGCTGGGGGCCTGGGTGGCGTTCGGCCTGTTCACCATCCTGTGCAGCGCCGCCGTCGCGCTGCACGCCGACAAACTGGCGCACCGCCAGCGCCAGGCGGTGCTGACCGACTATTTTGAACACATCATGCAGCTGCCGCTGACCTTCCATACCGGCACCCATTCCGGGCGGCTGATGAAGGTGATGCTGAACGGCACCGACTCGCTGTGGCGGCTCTGGCTCGGCTTCTTCCGCGAGCATTTTGCCGCGATCATGTCGCTGGTCGTGTTGCTGCCGCTCGCGCTCTACATCAACTGGCGGCTGGCGATCCTGCTGTTCGTGCTGTGCGTGGTGTTCACGGTCCTGACCACGCTGGTGGTGCGCAAGACCTACGGCATGCAGAGCGAGGTCGAGGCGCATTACAGCGACCTTTCCGCGCGCGCCTCCGACGCGCTCGGCAATGTCGCGCTGGTGCAGAGCTTCGTGCGGATCGACGCCGAAGTGCAGGGCCTGCGCTACGTCGCCGACAAGCTGCTCGCGGTGCAGATGCCGGTGCTCGGCTGGTGGGCGCTGGTCACCGTGATTACCCGCGCCTCCACCACCATCACGGTGCTCGCGATCTTCACCGTCGGCATCATCCTGCACCAGCAGGGTTTGACCACCGTCGGCGAGATCGTGATGTTCGTGTCTTTCGCGACCATGCTGATCCAGAAGCTCGAACAGGTCGTGAGCTTCATCAACAGCGTATTCATGGAAGCGCCGCGGCTGCAGGAATTCTTCGACGTGCTGGACGCCGTGCCCGCGGTGCGCGACCGGCCCGGCGCGATGGATACCGGGCGGCTCTCCGGCCTCGTCGAATTCACCGACGTCTCGTTTTCCTATGACGGCAAGCGGCCGGCGATCGAGGACCTGTCGTTCACCGCTCTGCCCGGCCAGACCATCGCGCTGGTCGGCCCGACCGGCGCCGGCAAATCGACCGCGATCGCGCTGTTGCATCGCGCGTTCGATCCGCAATCGGGCATCATCAAGATCGACGGCATGGACATTCGCGGCCTGAAGCTGACGGCGCTACGGCGCAATATCGGCGTCGTGTTCCAGGAGGCGCTGCTGTTCAACCGTTCGCTCGCCGACAACCTGCGCGTCGGCAAGCCGGACGCCACCGAAGTGGAAATGCGTATCGCGGCGCAGCGCGCCCAGGTGCTCGAATTCATCGAACGCAGCGAGAAGAAATTCGAGACCCATGCCGGCGAACGCGGCCGCATGCTGTCCGGCGGTGAACGGCAGCGGCTGTCGATCGCCCGCGCGCTGCTCAAGGATCCACCGATCCTGATCCTCGACGAGGCGACCAGCGCGCTCGACGCGGTTACCGAGGCCAAGGTCAACGCCGCTCTCGATGAAGTGATGAAGGGCCGCACCACCTTCGTGATCGCGCACCGGCTTTCCACCATCCGGAATGCGACACGCATCCTGGTATTTGACAACGGGCGCGTGATCGAAAGCGGAACTTTCGATGAACTCGTGGCCAAAGGCGGCCGCTTTGCGGAACTCGCGCGGGCCCAGTTCATGGTGCAGGAGAATGCGCGGGCCGGCATCGAGGCCGAATAGAACGGGAACGGCCACGAAAAATCCGTCGAATTTCCGTCTATTTCATCCACGATTTAATCGCTGCGCCACTGTTCTGGATTGGCAAGCCGGTATAGGTTTGCACCGCCGTAGCGATGGCACACATTAGGTTTCAAGATCGCACGCTTGAAATCCGAACGTCAGATATCAGGACCTCCTTTCCGGAAGGCGGGTCTCAAAGGACCGGAACGCAAAAGTGCATCTTCTTCGCCCGCTGCTTCGCCATCCATTGTTGAACCTGATCCTGCTGGTTGCCGCGCTGGCGTTCGTCACGCCGCGCACCGCGCGTGCCGAGGCGTTGCTGGTCGTCGAAGCCGACACCGGAAAGGTGCTGCAGGCCGAGAACGCGACGATGCCTTGGTATCCGGCCTCGGTGACCAAGATCATGACGGCTTATGTAACGCTGAAGGCGGTCAAGGAAGGACGCCTGACGCTCGAAAGCACGTTGACGGTCTCGCCGGTGGCGGCCTCGCAGGCGCCCTCGAAGATGGGCTTCAAGCCGGGCACGCAGGTCACGGTCGAAAACGCGCTGGCGATGATGATGGTCAAATCGGCCAACGACATGGCCGTGGTGCTGGCCGAAGGCGTCGGCGGTTCGATCGACGGCTTCTCCGCCATGATGAACGCGAACGCGCAGCGGCTCGGCATGACCCAGACGAGCTACGTCAATCCGAACGGCCTGCCCGCCGATGGCCAGATCACGTCAGCGCGCGATCTTGCGATCCTGGCGCGTGCCGTGATCCGCGATCTGCCCGAATACGAATATTTCATGCATATCCCCGCGATCCGTTTCGGTCGCCGCACCACCAATAATTTCAACAAGCTGATCGGCCACTATGCCGGCGCCGACGGCTTCAAGACCGGCTTCATCTGCGCCTCCGGATACAATCTGGTGGGGTCGGCGACGCGCGACGGCAAGCGGCTGATCGCGGTCGTGCTCGGCTCGAGCTCCGGCAAGGCGCGCGCGGTGCGCGCCGCCCAATTGCTCGAGCGCGGTTTTGCCGGCAACGGGCTCGGCTGGCTGCGTCCCTCGCTTGGCACGGTCGACAATCTGGCGCCTATCGACGCCACGCCGCCGAACCTGCGCGAGGAGATGTGCGGCGGCAAGCGCAAGCGTCCCGCCACCGATGAGGATGCGGAGAGCACGCAGGCTTCCGCGAGCAGCAGCGAGAGCCCGGTGGCGTTCTTTGCCGCCGGCCTGCAGGCACCGACCGCAAAACCCTCCGAACTGCTCGCGGGGTCGTACACGACCGGCGAACCCATGGTCGTCTACACGGGTCCGAAGCGGACCGGCGCCGCCTTGATCGCAGCCGTGGCCGCGGACGACCAGAAGCAGGTCACGCACAAGCGCGGCAAGAAATCGCGGGTCGCGGCGAAGAAGCCGGATGCGGACGCGCCCAAGACAGCACCGAAGACAGCACCCAAGACAGCGGCGAGGACCGAGGCCAAATCCGACAAGCCGGCGGCAAAACCGGCGGTCAGGCATGCCAGCGCCAAGCCGGAAGCCGCAGCAAAGCCCGCGGAAAAGCCGGCCGCGTCGGCTGAAAAGCCGGCCGCGAAGCCAGCCAAGCCCAAGGCCGCCGCTAAACCCAAGAGCGAATCCAAGCCGGCGGGCTAACCGGAGCGTCCGCCTGCGCAATTTGGCGGTTTTCGTACCATTTGCCCGACGTTTCCAATGCGTCGTTACGGCACAGCCGCTTGCCATTGGCATCGGCATTCACAATACTGCCAAAAACGCGGCATCCCGACCCAAGAATTCGAGAAATCGGGAACTAACGAGAGGGGAAAGACCATGGAGCGGATCTGGCTCAAGCAATATCCGGCTGGCGTGCCCGCCGATATCGACGTCACGCAATACTCGTCGCTCGTCGCCCTGCTGGAAGAGAGCTTCAAGAAGTTCGCCGACCGCAAGGCGTTCATCTGCATGGACAAGTCGATCAGCTACCGCGACCTCGATGAGATGTCGGCGGCGCTCGGCGCCTATCTGCAGAGCAAGGGCCTGAAAAAGGGCGCCCGGGTCGCGCTGATGATGCCGAACGTGCTGCAATACCCGATCGCGACGGCCGCCGTGTTGCGCGCCGGCTATGCGGTCGTCAACGTCAATCCGCTCTACACCCCGCGCGAGCTCGAACATCAGCTCAAGGATTCCGGTGCGGAAGCGATCGTGGTGCTGGAGAATTTCGCCACCACCGTGCAGCAGGTGATCGCCAAAACCGCGGTGAAGCATGTGATCGTCGGCAGCATGGGCGACCTGCTTGGCTTCAAGGGCGTGATCGTCAATCTGGTGATCCGCAAGGTAAAGAAGATGGTGCCGGCCTGGTCGCTCCCCGGCTCGGTGTCGTTCAACGACGCGCTGGCCGCCGGCCGCGGCCTGAAGCTCAGCAAGCCGCAGCTCACGCTCGATGATGTCGCCTTCCTGCAATATACCGGCGGTACCACCGGCGTTTCCAAGGGAGCGACCCTGCTCCATCGCAACATCCTGGCGAACGTGCTGCAGAACGATGCCTGGCTGCAGCCGGCGCTGAAGAAGCCGCCGATTGTCGACCAGATGGTGATCGTCTGCGCACTGCCGCTGTATCACGTCTTCGCGCTGACGGCGTGCTATCTGCTGGGGCTGCGCACCGGCGGCACCAATCTGCTGATTCCCAACCCGCGCGACATGCCCGGCTTCATCAAGGAGCTGTCGAAGTACCAGGTCAGCTTCTTCCCGGCCGTCAACACGCTCTACAACGGCCTGTTGAACACACCGGGATTCGACAAGCTCGATTTCTCCAAACTGAAAATCTCCAACGGCGGCGGCATGGCGACGCAAAAGCCGGTGGCCGAGAAATGGCTGAAGATCACCGGTTGCGCATTGTCGGAAGGCTATGGCCTGTCGGAGACGTCGCCGACGCTGACCTGCAATCCTGCCACCATTACGGAGTTTTCGGGCACGATCGGCCTTCCGGTGCCCTCGACCTATCTGTCGATCCGCGACGACGACGGCAAGGAGGTGCCGCTCGGCGAAGCCGGCGAGATTTGCGCCAAGGGTCCGCAGGTGATGGCGGGTTACTGGAACAGGCCGGAAGAGACCGCGAATGTGATGACGGCGGACGGCTTCTTCCGCACCGGCGATATCGGCATCATGGACGAGAAGGGCTACACCAAGATCGTGGACCGCAAGAAGGACATGATCCTGGTCTCCGGCTTCAACGTCTATCCGAACGAGATCGAGGAAGTGATCGCCAGCCATCCGGGCGTGCTGGAGTGCGCCGTGATCGGCGTTCAGGACGCAAAATCGGGCGAAGCGGTCAAGGCCTTCATCGTCAAGAAGGACCCGAACCTGACGCCCGAGGACGTCATCAAGTTCTGCGGCACGCAGCTTACCGGCTACAAGGTCCCCAAGCAGATCGAGTTCAGGACCGACCTGCCGAAGACCAATGTCGGCAAGATCCTGCGCCGCGAGCTGCGCGACGAAAAGAAGGCCGCGGCCTAAGGCCAATGCCTGTTTTTTGCTTTGACCCGTTTTCTTTACGCGAACCGGTACCCGTTTCGCTGAAAACGCGCTGATGCGAGCGTCCGACCATGTCTGACGCTCGTGAGCCCGCGCCCGGCGATATCCTCGATTTTTGGCGCGCGGCCGGCCGCGACCGCTGGTACCGGCAAGACGACATGTTCGACGTCGAGGTCTGCCGGCGCTTTCTCGATGTGTGGCAACGGGCGGCGGCGGGCGAATTGTCGGCCTGGGAAGCAACCGACGAGGGCACGCTGGCGCTGACCATCGTGCTCGATCAGTTTCCGCGCAACATCTTTCGCAACGACCCCCGCGCCTATGCGAGCGATGCCCGGGCGCGCGACGTCGCCGCCCGCGCGGTCGGCCGGGGCGTCGATCGCCGGATCGATCCGGTGCTGCGCGAATTCCTCTATCTGCCGTTCATGCATTCGGAGCATCTGCCCGACCAGCTGCGCTGCATCGAACTGTTCGGCGGCACATCCAACACCGAAAATCAGGAATATGCCGAGCAGCACGCCGATATCATCCGCCGGTTCGGGCGTTTTCCGCACCGTAACCGCACGCTGGGGCGCGAGACCACGCCCGAGGAACAGGCCTTCCTGGAGGACGGCGGGTTTACCGGCTGATGACGGAACAGTGAACGCAGCACGGCATTGCCGTTTCCGGGACACCGAATATTGTGCCGGTCATCCGCAAAGGTTAAGACACATCCGCACATTGAGGGAGAATTGACGATGACGATCCAAGTTGGCGACAAGCTGCCGGAAGCCAAGTTTCGCGTGATGACGGCGGAAGGCCCGCAGGTCAAAACCACCGACGATATTTTCAAGGGCAAGAAGGTGGCGCTGTTCGCGGTGCCCGGCGCCTATACCGGCACCTGCCACAAGATGCATCTGCCGAGCATCTTCCTCAACGCCTATGCCATCAAGGACAAGGGCGTGAACACGATTGCGATCGTCTCGGTCAACGACGCCTTCGTGATGAACGCCTGGAAGCGCGACACCGACCAGCGCGACGAAGCCACCTTCCTCGCCGACGGCAATGCCGACTTCACCAAGGCGATCGGCATGGAGCTCGACGCATCCGGCAATGGCCTCGGCATCCGCTCCAAGCGCTATTCGATGCTGGTGGAAGACGGCGTGGTCAAGAAGCTCAACCTCGAACCGGCCCCCGGCAAGGTCGAGGTATCCGGCGGCGATACGCTGCTCGGACAGCTGTAAGCAGCGGCCTTCTTCCCTTCTCCCCCTGTGGGAGAAGGTGGCGCGAAGCGCCGGATGAGGGGTCTCTATCCGCAGCGAGAGGTGTATCCGCGGAGAGAACCCCTCACCCGTCTTCGCTTCGCGAAGCCACCTCTCCCACAAGGGGAGAGGGGAACAAGAGGCCGCCGCCCCAGTTCAAGCCTTCAGCCTCGCCATCGCGACGCCGTCGCGGGCGAGCTGATCGGCCCGTTCGTTTTCTGCGTGGCCGGCGTGGCCCTTGATCCAGTGCCAGCGCACCTCATGCGGTTTCAGCGCGGCGTCGAGGCGCTGCCACAGATCGACATTTTTCACCGGCTTCTTGTCGGCGGTGCGCCAGCCGTTTTTCTTCCAGCCATGGATCCAGCCGGTGATGCCCTGGCGCACATACTGGCTGTCGGTGGTGAGGTCGACGACGCAGGGCTTCTTCAGCGCTTCCAGCGCCGAGATCGCCGCCATCAGCTCCATGCGGTTGTTGGTGGTGTGCGCTTCGCCGCCCTTCAATTCCTTTTCGGTGTCGCCGAATTTCAGGATCGCGCCCCAGCCGCCGGGGCCGGGATTGCCCGAGCAGGCGCCGTCGGTGAAGACAGTGACATGCGGCTTCGAATCGTTCACGCCGCGCATCCCGGCTGCGTCAGGCCGTAATCGCGCGCCGACTGGACGCTCTGGTGGAAGCGCAATTTCCGGACATATTCCAGCGGGTCTTTCGGCTTCACCAGCGCGCCCTCGGGCACGTTGAGGAAATCGACCAGGCGCGTCAGCAAAAAGCGCAGCGCGGAGCCGCGCGCCAATAGCGGCAGCGCGTCCTGTTCGGCTTCCGACAATTTGCGTTCGCGGCCATAGGCGCCGAGCAGCGCCCGCGCCTTGGTGACGTTGAAGGAATGATCCGGCTCGAAGCACCAGGCGTTGAGGCAGATCGCAACGTCATAGGCCAGGATGTCGTTGCAGGAAAACGGGAAGTCGATCAGCCCGGACAGCTTGTCGCCGAGGAAGAAGACGTTGTCGTTGAAGAGATCGCCATGGATGACGCCGAGCGGCAGGTCCTTGGGCCAGTTCGCTTCGAGGTGATCGAGTTCGCGCGCGATGAAATCGCCCAGGCCCGGCCCGACGCTGTCGGCGCGCGGCGCCGCCAGATCGAACAGCGGCCGCCAGCCCTCGACCGACAGCGGATTTTTCCGGAACAGCGGAAAGTCGCGCCCTGCCAGATGCATTTTGGCGAGCGCCTCGCCGACGCCGGTGCAATGCGCGACATTGGGCCGGCGCGGCCACATGCCTTCGAGGAAATTGATGATCGCGGCCGGCCGCCCGGCCAGATGGCTATAGACCGCGCCCTGGCGATTCTTCGCCGGCTGCGGGCAGTGCACGCCGCGCTCGGCCAGATGCGCCATCAGCGACAGGAAATACGGCAAGTCGTCCACCGCCACGCGCTTTTCATAGAGCGTGAGGATGTAGGCGCCCTTGGTCGTGTGCATCAGGAAGTTGGAATTCTCGACGCCTTCGGCGATGCCCTTGTAGGACAGCAATTCGCCGATGTCGTAGCCTTTGAGGAATTCCGCGAGGTCTTCGGCGGCAACGTCCGTGTAAACCGCCATGGGAAAACCTTAGGCGGCGTCGGGCCGCAGCGAACGCGGCAGTGGGAAGAATTCGTTTTCTTCCGCGGCCGAGACCGTCTCCACATGCAGCGTAAAGCGCTCGGCGAATGCGCCCATGATCTCCTCGACGATCACCTCCGGCGCGGAGGCGCCGGCCGTGATGCCGAGGCTCTTGATGCCTTCGAACCGCGACCAGTCGAGATCGCCGGCGCGCTGCGCCAGCACCGAGACCGGGCAGCCCTCGCGTTCGGCGACTTCGCGCAGCCGCTGCGAGTTCGACGAATTCGGCGCACCGACCACGATCAGGGCGTCGACCACCGGCGCCACCTTCTTCACCGCGAGCTGGCGGTTGGTGGTGGCGTAGCAGATGTCTTCCTTGTGCGGGCCGTTGATGTTCGGGAAACGCTCCTTCAACAGCGCCACGATCTCGGCGGTGTCGTCGATCGACAGCGTCGTCTGGGTCACGAAGGCAAGGTTGTTCGGATCCTTCGGCATGAAGGTCTTGGCGTCTTCGGCGGTCTCGATCAGCGTCACCGCGCCCGGCGGCAGCTGGCCGACGGTGCCGACCACTTCCGGATGGTGGGAATGCCCGATCAGGAGGATTTCGCGGCCGCGCTTGAAATGGATCGCAGCCTCGCGGTGCACCTTGGTGACCAGCGGGCAGGTGGCGTCCAGCGAGAAGAAATTACGGGCGCGGGCGTCCGCCGGGACCGATTTGGGAACCCCGTGGGCGGAAAACACCACCGGCGCGCTGGTATTGTCGGGGATTTCAGCCAGTTCCTCGACGAAAATGGCGCCTTTGGTCTTCAGGCTGTCGACCACATAGCGGTTGTGCACGATCTCGTGACGGACATAGACCGGGGCGCCGTAGATCGCGAGCGCCCGCTCGACGGTGTCGATGGCCCGCACCACGCCGGCGCAGAAGCCGCGGGGGGAACAAAGCACGATTTTCAGGTCTGGTTTTGCTGACGCTGATAAAGAGGTCATCGGGGGCCATCTCGGGGCCGAATCACCCCCAGCCGGCGGGCAGGGAACGGCCAATTTGTGTAAGGACTTGGGGCTGCTTTTGGGCGCTGTCAAGGCACTTTAGCAGGCCATTGCGCCAATACCCCCTCAGGGCGTATATAGGCGCCGAATTCCCGTCATCACCGATGACCGCAGACTTCGCCTCCCAAAAAGAGGTGGGCGAGGCACAAAGGAGATTTGCCATGAGCAATGCGCCGCTGATGCCAAAGGCGACGGCCGTATGGCTGGTTGATAATACCGCCCTGACCTTCGACCAGGTGGCCGATTTTACCAAAATGCACCCGCTGGAAGTCCGGGCCATCGCCGATGGCGACGCCGCCCAGGGCATCAAGGGCATGGACCCGATTTCGACCGGCCAATTGACCCGGGACGAGATCGAGCGCGGTGAAAACGACCCGAACTACCGTCTCAAGCTCGGCGAGAGCAAGGTCGCCCTGCCCCCGGCCGCCAAGAAGAAGGGCCCGCGCTACACCCCGGTGTCGCGCCGCCACGAGCGGCCGAGCGCGATCCTGTGGCTGGTGCGCAACCACCCCGAACTGAAGGACGCCCAGATCATGCGGCTGGTCGGCACCACCAAGACCACGATCGCCTCTGTCCGCGACCGCACCCACTGGAACGCCTCGACGCTGACCCCGATGGATCCGGTGACACTCGGCCTGTGCTCGCAGATCGAACTCGATTTCGAGGTGCAGCGCGCCGCCAAGGAAAAGCCGGTCCCGGCCGCCTACGGTGGCGCCACGCTGCTGCCGGCCTCCGAGACCACCAAGAAGGAGCCGGAATTCGAGCCCACCGAAAAGCAGCGCGACGACCTCAACGTCGATGCCGTGTTCGCCAAGCTGAAGACGATCGGCGGCAAGAAGCAGGACGACGAGGAAGAGTAAGGGCGCGTCGTTTTTCGGATTGCTGGATTTCGAACGCGACGGGGCAACCCGCCGCGTTTTTTCTTCCTTCTCCCCCTTGGGGGGGAATGCCGTCGCTCGCCCTCAGGCCTTCTTCAAGAACTCCGTGCGCAGCACCAAGCCTTTGACCTTGTCGGTGCGGCCTTCGATCTCGTCTTCGTTGTCGGTGAGATGGATGTTCTTGATCACGGTGCCGCGCTTGAGCACGGTGGAAGAGCCTTTCAGCTTCAGGTCCTTGATCAGCGTGACGGTGTCACCCTCGGCGAGCAACGCGCCGTTGGAGTCTCTGACCTTGATGTCCATGTGATGCCCCTGGTGAAGAATGATGCGAGCGCTTTCTTCCTTCTCCGCTTGTGGGAGAAGGTGCCTTCGCGCAGCGAAGGCGGATGAGGGGTCTGCATCCGCGGAGACAGACCCCTCACCCGTCCGCGATGCTGCGCACCGCGTCCACCCTCTCCCACAAGGGGAGAGGGGAAGAAAGAGCATCTTCAGCCCAATTCGATCTCGCCCGAGATATCATGGGTGAAGCTCAGCCCGCCAATGGTCAGTACCATCTTGGCCGGCAGCTTCTCATTGCCCTTGAGCTTGCCGCGGGCGATGGCGTCGCGGACGGCTTTTTCGATCTCGCGCTGCGAGGTGATGCCGACCTTCTTGAGAAAGCCGCGCAGGCTGGTGTTGAAGATGTCTTCGTTCATGCTCGCCTCCAGATCACGGCCGCGTCGGGTTGTTCAGCATCTGCTCGGCGAGGTTTCGCTGGGCGCGGTCGGTGCGGGCGTTGGCGTTGGCGCGCTGGACGTCGCGGTTCTTTCGGCAGATGACGTAGTCGTTCGAACCCACCGCGACGTTGTTGGCGCGGCAGAACGCGTCGTCGTCGCCGCTGGTATCGACCATGGTCGGCTGGCCGCGTTCGAGGCAGCCGCCAAGCAGGGGTGCGGTGAGCAGGATGGCGATGAGAAGTCGAGCGGGGTTATGTCGCATGCGCCGGGTCCGTCGTTGTTCGATTTTCTGTCATTGCCGGGCTTGACCCGGCAATCCATCAAAATCAAGGCATTTTGCCCGATCGGAGGCGGAAAGTTCCCGACTCCGTCGTTGCGAGGAGCGTCAGCGACGAAGCAATCCATCTATCCCTTATGCCGCAAGATGGATTGCTTCGCTTCGCTGGCAATGACGGTCCGCTGCAATGACGGCCTCCAGCCCTACACCCTGCCCTTCAGCGCCTCACCGATCTCATCGAGCACCTTGGGGTCCTCGATGGTGGCCGGCATGGTCCAGGGCTCGCCGTCGGCGATCTTCTTGATGGTGCCGCGCAGGATTTTTCCCGAACGGGTTTTGGGCAGGCGGCCGACCGTGATCGCGAGCTTGAAGGCGGCGACCGGGCCGAGCTTGTCGCGCACCAGCGCCACGACGTCTTTCTCGACTTCCGCCGGGGCCTTCGAGACGCCGGCCTTCAGCACCAGCAATCCACAGGGCACCTCGCCCTTGATCGCATCGTTGATCCCGAGCACCGCGCATTCGGCGACGTCGGGATGCGAGGCCAAAATTTCTTCCATGCCGCCGGTGGAAAGCCGGTGGCCGGCGACGTTGATAATGTCGTCGGTGCGGCCCATCACGAACACATAGCCGTCTTCATCCTTGTAGCCGGCGTCGGAGGTTTTGTAGTAGCCGGGAAATTCCGTCAGATATGCTTCCTTGAAGCGCGCTTCCTGCTCCCACAGCGTCGGCAGGCAGGCCGGCGGCATCGGCAGTTTGATGACGATCGAGCCCATGGTGCCGGCAGGGACCGGCTTTGCCGCCTCGTCGACCACGTCGACCTGATAGCCCGGCATCGGCACCGTCGGCGAACCGTGCTTGACCGGAAGCATGCCGAGACCGACCGGATTGCCGGCGATGCACCAGCCGGTTTCGGTCTGCCACCAGTGATCGATGACCGGCACCTTCAGCTGCTGCTCCGCCCATTCCACCGTCGGCGGATCCGCGCGTTCGCCGGCGAGGAACAGGGTGCGGAATTTCGACAGGTCGTATGCGCGGATGAATTTTCCATCCGGGTCTTCCTTCCTGATGGCGCGGAAGGCGGTCGGCGCGGTGAAGAAGGCGACGGCCTTGTGCTCGGAGATCACGCGCCAGAACGCGCCGGCATCGGGCGTGCCGACCGGCTTGCCCTCATACATGATCGAGGTCGCGCCATGGATCAGCGGTCCGTAGATGATGTAGCTGTGGCCGACCACCCAGCCGATATCGGAGCCGCACCACCAGACTTCGCCCGGCTTGACGCCGTAGAGATTGAACATCGACCATTTCAGCGCGACCAGATGCCCGCCATTGTCGCGCACCACGCCCTTGGGAATCCCCGTCGTGCCCGACGTATAGAGAATATAGAGCGGATCGATCGCCTTGACCGGCACGCAAGGCGCGCTCTTGCCGGCGTCGAGCGCGGCGCGGCGCAATTGCGCCCAGTCATGGTCGCGTCCGGCGGCCAGCTCACAAGTCTGCTGCGGCCGTTGCAGGATCACGCAGGTCTGCGGCTTGACGCTCGACAGTTTGATCGCCTCGTCGAGCAGCGGCTTGTAGTGCACGATGCGGCCGGGCTCGATGCCGCAGCTCGCCGAGAAGATCAGCTTCGGTTTGGCGTCCTCGATCCGGGTCGCGAGCTCCTTGGCCGCAAAGCCGCCGAACACCACCGAATGCACCGCGCCGATCCGCGCACAGGCCAGCATCGCGAACACCGCCTCCGCCACCATCGGCATATACAAGATGACGCGGTCGCCCTTGGTGACGCCAAAATCCTGCATCACCGCGGCGAGCGTCTGCACTTCCTTCAGCATCTCGGCATAGGTGAATTTTGAAATGCTGTTGGTCAGCGGCGAATCGTGGATCAGCGCCACCTGATCGGCACGTCCGCCAGCGACATGGCGGTCGAGCGCGTTGTAGCAGGTGTTGACCACGCCATCGGTGAACCAGCGGCCGTAAGCCCCCATGTCAGGATCGAAGATTGTCTTCGGCGCCTCGATCCAGTCGATCTCGCGCGCCGCCTCGGCCCAGAACCCCTTGGGGTCGCTGAGCGAGCGGGCGTGGACCTCGTGATATCGGCTCTTGTCGTGGACGTTCATGGCGCGCTCCCGATCAACGCATTCTGCTTGGTTCTGCAAGGATCCAGACATGACCAGGCGGGATGCGCCGGCCATGACCAGGATCAATTCAGACCACATTTTCCGAATGCATTGTCACGGGAAGTCGCAGGAGATCAAGCCGGAACAGCCGGGCCGTTCGGCGCAGCCTGCCGCCGGGCGATGGTCGCGGGCTTCTCCACCCGGTCACATCGGCCCAGTTACCAGGATTTAACGATGACGAAAGCGAGTTTGCAGCCTGCCGCGAAGCCGTCGAGCGCCGGCACCTTTAGCTAGGTGGTATGACTGGCTTCTTCATGCAGCAGCGGCCGGCATAACGGCGCCGCCGAAATCAAGCCTCGTTAGCGCGGCCTTTCAGCGAAACATCACTGCCGGGCGGGACGGTCATTCAGTATCCGTCCACACCGACCAGTTTTTGCATCCGCTCCTTCATGGCCTTGCGCAGGTCGTAGCTCGGCCGGCCGAATTCGGCGTTGCGGCGGGCGATGAAGGCGTCCTGCTCGCGCTGCAATGCGCGGGCGTCATCGTAATTCCTGGCCTCGCCGATGATCCGGACGTTCATCGCGTTGATCCCGCGATCGAGATCGGCGAGTTCCGGATCGGCGCAGATCGCCTTCTCCGCCGCGCGACGGGCCGTCTTGCAGTTGAAGCTCGGCTTGCCAGCGACCGCCATCAGCGCGCCAATGCGTTCGATTTCCAGCGCGAGGGCCTTGTAACTGGCCTTGGCGGCCGCGTGATCCGGATTCAGCCTGATCGCCATGCCGAAATCGGCCAGCGCCTTCGGCCGGCTGCCCTTGCGGCGGTAAAGCTCACCGCGCGCATTGAAGATGTCGGCCAGCGTCGGATCGAGCCGCAGCACGTCATCGTAGTCGTCGATGGCACGCGCGAAATTGTCCCTGCGGTCGAACACCCCGGCGCGGGCGATCAGCGCCTTGATGCGGTCGGGCCTGGCCAGTTTGTCATGGTCGAGCAGTTCGCCGCACACGTTGAGAATCTTGTCGTCGTCCCCCGTTGCCGCGGCCGCGATACAGGGCGCGGCATCGACCTTCACATCCCCGGCCGGCTCCGCGCCGGCGGCAAAGGCTGCCTGCGCCAATGCCAAGGACAGCACGGCGGCAATGGCGAGGCTGCAGATGAGAAGCCGATCTTGCATCAATCGATCCGAAATTTCCGCGGCAATCCTAGAGCCTTTTGCGTTCCGATTGAATCGGAACGGGGCTCCAGATTCCTGTTTTGACGCGTTTTCTTCGCGCGAACCGGGTCCACGTCGCTGGAACGCTCCAGCAAGCGATGCTTGCCTCCAACAGCCATCGACGCACGACTGCGCGGGGAGGTCACCCCATCCTGCAAATATCTGGTGCTATTGGATAATTCTGTTTGAACCTTTTGCCGTCCGCGCAGACTCAAGAACCATGACAATTTTGACCGATACCACTCCGCCGCGCGCATTCGCGTATTCCCAAACCGGTTATTTTTACTTCTACATGGCGCTGGCCTGCACGGCCGTCGCGTTTCTCGGCTTTGCCCCGACTTACTGGGTGCCGATGGCGTCGCGGTCGTATTCCGCCTCGCCGGTGATTCATTTTCACGGCCTGCTGTTCTTTGCCTGGTCGCTCTACTTCGCGTTCCAGACTTGGCTTGCCGCCGCGGGAAAAATAAAGCGGCACCGCGCGATCGGGATGATCGGCGTATCGCTGGCCACCGCGATGACGATCTTCGGCTTTCTGGCGTCGGTCAACGCGATGAAGCGATCGGCCGCGCTTGGGCTGACCAACGAGGGCATCGCGTTCGCGATCGTCCCGCTCAGCGGCATATTGTTCTTCGCGGTGGTGTTCGTGCTGGCCGTTGCCAACATCCGCCGGCCGGAAACCCACAAGCGGCTGATGCTGCTGGCCGGCATATCTCTGCTCGATGCCGCCGTGGCGCGCTGGTTTATGACTTTCCTCGCGCCTCCCGGGCGCGTCGGGCCACCGCCCGTGCCCGTCACCATCCCGCCGGCCTTCGTCGCGTATTTGTTGCTCGTGGTCGCGATCGTGCACGACTGGCGCACGCACGGCCGCCCGCATCCGGTCTATGTCTACGGCGGCACGGCCCTGATTGCCGTAAAACTGTTGAACTGGCCGATCAGCGTCTCGTCGTTCTGGCACTCCTTCGCCGGCGGCATACTGGCGATGGCGCAATGATGAGATTCAGTTGAGGAACGGAATCCGACTTTCACCTCTCCCTTCGGGAGAGGTGAATTGAGTTCGGAGCGAAAGACCCAACCGGCTTTCATCTCCCTCTAAGCCGACTTTACCGTCAGCCCGCCATCGACCACCAGTTCGAGCCCGGTGACGTAACGGGATTCGTCGGACGCCAGGAACAGCGCCGCATTGGCGACATCCCAGGCGTCGCCCATGTGTCCCATCGGCACTTGCGAATCCCGTGCCCGCCACATCGCCTCGACGTCGCCCTTGGCATAGCTCGCCGCCAGCCCTGCGGAGTGCTCGACCATCGGGGTTTTCATCAGGCCCGGCAGGATGCAGTTCACCCGGACATGATCGGGTGCAAATTGCACCGCCGTGGTGCGCGTCATCTGGTTCATCGCCGCCTTCGACGCGCCATAGCTGACATAGGAAATGCCGACATGGCGGATCGAGGCGATCGACGAGATGTTGATGATCGAACCACCGCCCTGCTTCTGCATCACGGGAATGACGTGCTTCATGGCGAGGAAGGCGCTCTTGAGGTTGACCGCGAACACCCGGTCCCACTCCGATTCCTTCACCTCGACCACGTTGCCCATTTCGGCGATGCCGACATTGTTGTCGAGCACATCGATGCGGCCATAGGTTTTCAGGCACGCCGCCACCATCGCCTCGACCTCGGCGGCGCGGGAGACGTCGGCGGTGAACGCGGTGGCCTTGCCGCCCTCGCCCGTGATGATCTTCACGGTCTCTTCGGCCGCAGCCGCATTGCGGTCGACGCAAAACACCTGTGCGCCCTCGCGCGCAAAGGTCACGGCGGTGGCCTTGCCATTGCCCCAGCCCGGCCCGATCGAACCCGCGCCGACCACCATCGCCGTCTTGCCCTTGAGCCGTTCCATCGACTTCTCTCCCTTTGTTTGATTGTTGTAGCCCGGATGAGCACTTGCGATATCCGGGAGTCAGTTCCGGATGTCGCTTCGCTCATCCGGGCTACGGATCGTTGCAGGCGCTCATCGTCGTGACATTAGCACCGATTGGATGTCCGAAAATATCCGACAACGTCCGGCAACCGCCGTTCGCACATAGCCGCCATTCGCCGGCAGTTCCAGAATTGGCAAGCACCACCTGCGGCAGCGCCGGCCGTGCAGGTTGCCATTGAAACCAGCCATCGACCAGCCGCGCGCCCGGCGCCGGCTCCATGCCGGCACCGGAGCCTTTGACGCGCGCCTCCACCAGTTCAAGCCCCTGCGGCGTGACGCGCCAGTCTTCCTGCCAATCGCTCTTCTCGATCGAATGGGTCCATGCAAGCGTGAAGGCCGCGATCGACAGCGCCTTCACCATTCCGGCCGAGGCGAGACACAGGCTCAAGCCGCCGCCACCGCGCTGCGCGAGCGCTGCCGCCACTGCCAGAGCACGACAGCGGCCCCGAGCGTGAAGCCCGCGGTATCGCTGAACGGAAAGTCGCCCAGCAGACACAGCGCCGCGGCCGACGCGAGCGCGATCTCGGCAAAACTCAGCCGCGTGAACAGGAAGCCGATCGCAACGATGCCGAACAGGCCGATCGCCACCAGCGCCCTGAACGTTGCGAAAGCAACCGCGCCGTAGAACCCGAGCTTGGCCGCCATGGGATCGCCGGCCTGCAGCATCAAGGCCGGCGAATAGACGAAGATGAACGGGATGACGTAACCCGCGAGCGCGATGCGCATCGCCTCCCAGCCGATCCTGTCGGGATTTTCCTTGGCGATGGGAGCTGCGGCCAAGGCCGCCAGCGCCACCGGCGGCGACAGGTCGGCCATGATGCCGTAATAGAACGCGAACATGTGGCTGGCGATCAGGGGCACGCCGAGTTTTGCAAGTGCCGGCGCGGCAAGAGCCGCGGTGATGATATAGGTCGGAATCGTCGGGATGCCGGTGCCGAGCAGGATCGACAGCAGCATGGTCATGACAAGCGCGAGGAACAGGCTCTTGGCGCCGAGGCTAATGATCCAGCCGCCGAAGATGGTGCCGATACCGGTCTGCGTCATCATGCCGATGATGGTGCCGACGATGGCGCAGGCCATGCCGACGGTGAGCGCCGATTTGGCGCTGTCGGCGAGCGAATCCCGGCAGGCGGCGAGCGTCGCCCTGCCGCCGCGCGTGATCGCGGCAATCACGATCAACCCCAGGACGATGCACGACACCGGCACGATCTCGAGGCCCGTGCGCGATACCGCGCCGACCACCAGCGCCAGCCCGATCCAGAAAACATAGCGGATCATGGTGTTGGAAAAACCGAGCGTGATGCTGGTGCCGAGGATCAGGGCCACCGTCAGCGCCAGCCCCATGCTGCCGGCATAAAGCGGCGTAAAGCCTTCAAACAGCATGTAGACCAGTGCGGCCAGCGGCAACACCAGGTACCAGCGCGACACCAGCGCCTTCCAGGCGCTCGGAATTTCCGAACGCTTCATGCCGACCAGGCCGTGCTTGCCGGCTTCCAGATGCACCATCCAGAATGCGGACGCGAAATAGAGAATCGCGGGGATGACTGCGGCCCTGACGATCTCCGAATACTGGACGTTGAGCGTCTCGGCCATGATGAAGGCGACCGCGCCCATCACCGGCGGCATGATCTGCCCGCCCATCGAAGCGGTCGCCTCGACGCCGGCGGCAAAGGCGCGGCGATAGCCGAACTTGATCATCAGGGGTATAGTGAACTGGCCGACGGTGACGACATTGGCGACGCCGGAGCCGGAGATCGTTCCCATCATGCCCGACGCGACCACCGCGACCTTGGCCGGCCCGCCCCGGCTGCGGCCGAACAGGCCGAGCGACACGTCGGTGAAGAGCTGGATCATGCCGGCGCGTTCGAGGAACGAGCCGAACAGGATGAACAGGAAGATGTAGGTCGCCGAGACGTAGATCGGCACGCCGTAAAATCCTTCGGTGCCGAAGGAAAGATGGGTGATGATCTGATCGAAATCATAGCCGCGATGGTTGAACGGCGACGGCAGATGCTGGCCGAAGAACCAATAGAGCAGACAGGCGCCGCACATTAGCGGCAGCGCAGCGCCCATCAACCGCCAGGTGCCCGCGAAGATCAGCAGCGCGAGCAGCGTTCCGACCGCAAGATCGGTGGAGGTCGGATCGCCGTCGCGCGCGATCAGGTCGGCGTAGAAAATATATTGATAGAGCCCGCACAGGAAGCCGGCGGCCCCGATCAACCAGCCGAGCGTGCGGCCGTAACCGTTCCTGGCGGTGAAGTTGCCGATCAGGCCGAAAGTCATCAGCAGCAGGAAGCCGACATGAACGCCGCGCACCACCTGGTTCGGCAAATAATTGAATGCGGCGACGTAAAGCTGGAACACCGCAAAGGCGATGCCGATCACATAGGCCAGATGGCCCCAGGCACCGGGGCCGAAACCCGCCGGGAAGCCGTGCTCGAAATTGTCGAATTCGACCTTGATCGGCGCCTCTGCGCCCTTGGCTTGCAGCATGCCCCTGATTCCCCACCCGCGATGCTTATAGCACCGGTGCCAATTCCAAACACGTCATGGCCGGGCTTGTCCCGCCCATCCACGTCTTAAAATCCACCGCGAGAGACGAAGACGTGGATGCCCGGCACATAGGGCGAGCGAAGCGACGCCGTCCTTCGGACGGCTATGCCCGGGCATGACGCTGGATTGGAGGCGCCCTTACTTGATCAAACCCTTTTCCCTGTAATAGCGAATCGCGCCGGGGTGCAGCGGCACCGGGCTGCCGGTCGCGGCCGTCGCCAGCTTGATCTCCTTGCCGGCGGCATGCGCATTGGCCAATTCCGGCAGTGATTCGAACACCAGCCTGGTCATCTGATAGACCAGATCGTCGGGAACCGCGGCACTGGTCACGAGATAATTGACCACCGCCGCGGTCGGGACATCCTTGTCCTGGCCGGCATAGGTGTTGGCCGGGATATTCACCGACACGAACGGCGGGCCGATCTTGTCGACGATCGCCTTGGGAACCGAGACCACGGTGATGTTGGTCGAGGTCGACAGATCCTTCAGCGAAGCGACGCCGAGGCCGGCCGATTGCAGCGTCGCATTGAGCTGGCGGTTCTTCATCAGGTCGACGGATTCGGCGAACGGCAGATATTCGATCTTGCCGATGTCCTTGTAGGTCAGGCCTGCGGCGGCCAGGATCGCACGCGAGTTGAGTTCGGTGCCGGACTTCGGCGCGCCGACCGAAAGGCTTTTGCCCTTCAAATCCGCCAGCGTCTTGATGCCGCTCTCGGCGGTTGCGACGATCTGGATATAGTTCGGATAGATCGCGCCGATGGTGCGCAATTTGTCCAGCTTCGTCTTGAAGCCGGCCTCCTCGTCGCCTTCCCATGCCGCCTTGAGGGAGTCGCCGAGCGTGAACGCGATCTCGCCGCGGCCCTGTTGCAGCAGGATCAGGTTCTCGACCGAGGCCTTGGTGGCCTGGACCTGGGTCTTCACGTTCGGAATCCTGTCGCTGTAGACCTTGCCGATCGCGACACCGAGCGGGTAATACACGCCGGATGTACCGCCGGTCAGCACATTGATGAAGGCCTGGGCCTGCGCGCCCGGCGACGTCAAAAGCGCGGCCGCCGCAACGGCAGCCGCCATCCACCCAAAATTCATGGCTGCAAATTCTCCCTGAATATGGAATGGAAATTGAACGGACATCCGCCCGCGGTCAACCCGCGCCGGTAGACGCCGCCGATGCAGCGTCCGCATGTCCGCGCGTATCATCCAAAAGTCTGGGTTTATGCCCTTGCCACATGCCCTTGTCACGGTTAGCCAAACCGGCATGAATGCGCCGCCATTTGGGGGCCCCGGCAATCCAGCCGGGCGATAGAACAGCATTCCGGGGGAAGCATGGCCGCACAGGATCGACCGACAGGCAGTTCGTTGCCCAATGACGACGTCGTCGCCGTATCCGACGAGGCGCTGCAAAAGGCCGAAGCCTTCATCGAGGCCGATGAGGGCGCCGCCAATCGCCTGATGGGCTGGGCGGGGCGGATCTCGACCACCATTGCGGTGGTGATGAGCCTGTTTCATCTCTATGCGGCCTACGCGATCGTTCCGACCCAGGAACTTCGCTACACCCATGTCGCCTTCACGCTGGTGCTGAGCTTCCTGCTGTTTCCGCTGGCGACGCGGTTTCGCAACCGGGTGCGCTGGTGGGACGTGGTGCCGGGCATCTTTGCGGTCGCGACCATCATCTATGCGCTGTGGGGCGGCGACGATTTCACCGACCGCGCCACCACGCCCGACCGTTGGGACGTCATCGTCGGCATCATCTTCATCGTGCTCGTGCTGGAAGCGACGCGGCGCACCACCGGACTGATCATGCCCGTGGTCGCGGTGCTGTTCATCGCCTATGCAATGCTCGGCCCGCATCTGCCGGCGCCGTGGACCCATCGCGGCTACGACCTGGCCCGTCTGGTCGGCCACCTCTTCATTACCCTGGAGGGCATTTTCGGCGTCGCGGTCGACGTATCGGCGACCCTGATCATCCTTTTCACGATCTATGGCGCGTTCCTGGCGCAATCCGGCGCCGGCAAGTTCTTCATCGATTTCTCGCTGGCGCTGATGGGCGGCAAGGCCAACAGCGCCGGCCGAACCGTGGTGCTGTCCTCCTTCCTGCTGGGCGGCCCCTCCGGATCGGGCGTCGCCACGACCGTGATGATCGGCACCGTGGCCTCGCCGATGCTGGCCAAGGCCGGCTTTGAGAAAAATGCCGCCGGCGGATTGCTGGCGGCCGGCGGCCTCGGCGCCATCCTGTCGCCGCCGGTGCTGGGCGCCGCTGCCTTCCTGATCGCCGAATTCCTCAAGATCAGCTACCTCGACGTGATCTGGATGGCGACAATTCCGACCTGCCTCTATTACATGTCGCTGCTGTTCATGGTCGAACTCGACGCCAAGAAGTTCGGCGCCAGGGACGTCAACTTCACGCCCGAGATGTCGCTCGGCCAGATGACCATGCGTTACGGCTTTCATTTCATCTCGCTGCTGGCCGTGGTCGTGTTCATGGTGATCGGCTATTCGCCGTCGCTGTCGGTGTTCTATGCCATCGTCGTGACCTTCGCGCTGAGTTTCCTGCGCAAGGAGACCGCGCTGGTGCCGAGCAAGCTGGTGAAGGCGCTGGCCGACGGCTCGATCGGCGCGCTGAATGCCGCGACCACCTGCGCCTGTGCCGGCATCGTGGTCGGCATCGTGACCCTGACCGGCCTCGGCCTCAAATTCTCGGCGATCGTGAT
The DNA here is from genome assembly GCA_017305715.1 of Hyphomicrobiales bacterium. GTDB lineage: Bacteria > Pseudomonadota > Alphaproteobacteria > Rhizobiales > Xanthobacteraceae > Bradyrhizobium. The sequence continues at coordinate 155,150 of JAFKKG010000023.1, forward strand.
CAGCTACGCCGGCGGCAGCCTGCTGCTGACCGCGATCTACACCTCGCTGATCGTGTGGATCATCGGTCTGGCGGTGCCGGTAACCGCCTCCTACATCATCTGCGCGGTGATCGCAGCGCCCGCCTTGATCAAGCTCGGCGTGCCCGACTACGCCGCGCACATGTTCATCTTCTATTACGCCGTGTTGTCGGAAGTGTCGCCGCCGACGGCGCTATCGCCGTTCGCAGCCGCCGCGATCACCGGCGGCGATCCCTACAAGACCACGCTGCAATCGTGGAAATACACGCTGCCGGCCTTCCTGGTGCCGTTCGTGTTCGTGCTCGATCCGCAGGGCGTCGGCCTGCTGCTGTCGATCCCCAAGGGCGGCTCGTGGGTCGATATCGTCGAAATCACGATCAAGACGACCCTCGGGCTATTGGCGCTGGCCTCCGTCGCCCAGAATTGGGCGCTGCGACAAAATACGCCGGTCGAGAGCGGCCTGCTTCTGCTATCCGGATTGCTGCTGGTATTTCCGAGTTTGATCGAGGCGATCGTCGAATGGATGATCGGCCGCGATATCAGCTACACCTACGTGCCCGGACTGATCATCGGCCTCGGTGTGTTGCTGTGGCAGTCGAGAACGCGGGCGCCGAAACAACCGGCGCTTACAACTTAAGTCCAAGAATAGGCTCAAGGACAGGTTTCAAGGGAGTGATCTAGATGACAACAATGAAGAAGACCGTGGCGGCGCTGGCTGTGACTGTCGCGGCCGGGCTCGCTTTCGCCGGCATCGTCCATGCGCAGCAGAAGACCATGTCGATCGGCACCGGCGGCACCGGCGGCGTGTACTATCCGCTCGGCGGCGCCGTCGCCAACGTGCTGTCGAAGAACCTGCCCAACGTGCAGGCGACCGCCGAAGTCACCGGCGGCTCGGTCGACAATCTCAAGCTGATCGGCACCGGGCAGAGCGAGATGGGCTTCACCATGGCCGACGCCGCGCTCGATGCGCTGCAGGGCCAGGACAAGTTCAAGAGCGGCAAGCTGCCGCTGCAGGCGCTGCTGGTCGTCTATCCGAACCGCATGCACGTGGTGACCATCGAGGGCACCGGCATCGAGACCATGGCAGACCTCAAGGGCAAGCGCGTCTCGACGGGATCGCCGGGCGGCGCCACCGAAGTGATGGCGTTCCGCGTCATCGAAGCCGCCGGCCTCGACAAGGACAAGGACATGAAGCGCGAGCGGCTCGGCGTCGCCGAGTCCGTCAACGCCATCAAGGACCGCAAGATCGACGCGTTCTTCTGGGTCGGCGGCATCCCGACCGCGGCCGTGACCGATCTGGCGGCCACGCCGGGCCTGAAGATGAAACTGGTCGACCACGGCAATCTGGCCGAGAAGATGAACGCCAAATACGGCAAGCTCTACACCGCGAGCAAGATCAAGGCGGGCTCCTATCCCGGCTACGACAAGGACAATTCCATCACCGAGGTCTGGAACCTGATCGTGACCGGCGACAAGATGAGCAACGACGACGCCTACACCATCGTCAAGACGCTGGTGGAGAAGAAGGCCGATATCGTCGCCGTGCACAAGGAAGCCGAGAGCTTCTCGCTCGACAACCAGGTGCAGGACCGCTCGCCGATCCCGTTCCATCCCGGCGCGATGAAATATTTCAAGGAAAAAGGCATCGGCGGCTGACGCCTGCCGCTTAACGTATCGGTTGAATTTGACCGCGGTCCGCAAGGATCGCGGTCTTTTCTTTGGGAAAGACGGAACCTGACGGCTCAACGATAGTTTGCTCGCAGGCCCAACCCCGAGAGAACTTTGGCGCGCGCCGGCACATCCGACTTCGAGCGTCCGCTGGATGCGTTGAATTTCTTTCTCGCCGATGTGCGGGACGGCCTCGGCCCTTATCTTGCGATTTACCTCCTGACCGAACGGAAATGGGATGAAGCCTCGATCGGCGCCGTGATGTCGGTGGCGGCCCTCGCCGGCATCGTCGCCCAGACCCCCGCCGGCGCCCTGATCGACCGCAGCACGGCCAAGCGCGCGCTGATGGTTGCCGCCGCGGTCCTCGTCACCCTGGCGTGCCTGACGCTGCCGCTGATCCAGCGGTTTGAAGTGGTGGCGGCAACGCAGGCGATCGCGGCCGCAGCGGGCGCCATCTTCGCACCCGCCATTGCCGCGGTGACACTCGGTATCGTCGGGCCGAAAGCCTTCGCCCGCCGGACCGGCCGCAACGAAGCCTTCAATCATGCCGGCAACGCCGTCGCCGCTGGTATCGCCGGCATCACCGCCTATTCATTCGGGCCGGTCGTCGTGTTCTGGTTGCTCGCCGCGATGGCGACGGCCAGCATTCTGGCCACGCTGTCCATTCCAGCAGGCGCGATCGACGACGACGTCGCACGCGGGCTTGAAGATCTCGTAACCGGCGGCGCCGGGGCCCACGACAAACCGTCGGGATTCCAGGTATTGCTGACCTGCAGGCCGCTGCTGATCTTTGCGTTGGCGACGGTGGCATTCCACTTTTCGAACGCCGCGATGCTGCCGCTGGTCGGGCAGAAGCTCGCTCTGGTCAACCGCGAACTCGGCACCACGCTGATGTCGGTCTGCATCGTTGCGGCGCAAATCGTCATGGTGCCGGTGGCATTGCTGGTCGGGCACAAGGCCGACCGGTGGGGGCGCAAGCCGATCTTCGCTGCCGCGCTGGCCGTGCTCACCATTCGCGGCGCGCTCTATCCGCTCTCCGAAAATCCCTATTGGCTGGTGTCGGTGCAGCTGCTCGACGGCGTCGGCGCCGGGATATTCGGTGCGCTGTTTCCGCTCGTCGTCGCCGACCTGACGCGCGGCACCGGACATTTCAATGTCAGCCAGGGAGCGATTGCAACCGCCGCGGGGCTTGGCGGCGCCTTCAGCACTGCGGTCGCCGGCTTCATCATCGTCAAGGCCGGCTACAGCGCGGCATTTCTTTTTCTCGCCGGGGTCGCCGGCGTCGGGCTGATCGGGTTTTGCGCGATGATGCCGGAGACCCTGCGCCATGACGGCGATGAGGGTAGCCGTCGCGCCAATTAGCGAATGAAGTCAGGCAAGGCCGCCAAGTTCGCCGGCATCAAACCGGAATAGCCACGGCAGCGGATGGCGCGCGACGATCGCGTTTCTTCAAACGAGGAGCGATCGTGGCCGCATCGACAAACCAACACAGGCATTAACGCACGTTCGGAGAGGACGTCGCGCAGACGCTCCATCGCACCGATGCGCGAGCCAGTTCGACCGCGAACGGGCGCCCGGAGCACGCCGTTGCTCGCCCCGCGTGCGGCGCACGCGCGCCAATTCGTTACAATTTTAATTTCAATCGCTCCTTTAACCCTACCGAAGCATTCAAGTGGAGCGTCCTGAAATTTCCAGATTGCCGCCGCACGCCGGTGTACGAATTCAATCGACATCTCAAGCGGAGACCGGGGCATGAATCACATCCTTCCCAACGAATACGCGCGACCCGGCTGGTTCGGACACCGCAAGCTGACCGCGCGGGCGTGCATCGCCGACAGCAAGAAGCACCTTCGCACCTTTCTTTCCGAGGCTCTCGAGGATCTCGGCTTCATTACCAGCGAGTGCGCCGATGCCGGCGAACTGGATGGCGTGCTGGACGAGCATCGCCCCGACCTGCTCGTCCTGGGTGTGTCGGTCAACGGCGTCGAAATCGGCAGAATCCTCGAAACGCTGGTCAAGAAGACGTTTGCCGGCAAGGTGCTGATCATCGGCCATCCCGAGACCATTATGGTAAAAGCAGTTCGGCAAATTGGCGAAGAATACCATATCGATATGCTGCCCCCGCTGCCGACACCGTTCAGTGCCGGGACGTTGCGTGACAGTGTCGTGACGCTTCTGCCGCAGGAACCGGCCCCGAGCCCCGCCGTCGACGTCGCCGAGGCGCTGAAGGCCGGCTGGCTCGAATTGTGGTACCAGCAGAAAATCAATCTGCGCACGCTGGTTCCGCTCGGCGCCGAGGCGTTGGTGCGGATGCGGCATCCGGCCTGGGGCGTGGTGCCGCCGGCCTATTTCATTCCCGACGTCGATGATCCGCATTTTCATGCGCTGTCGGACTTCGTGATCAGCCGCGCCATCGAGGATTGGCATTACCTTCTGGAGCAGAAGGGTCCGGTCGATCTCTCGATCAACCTGCCGGCGTCGTTCCTCAGGGATCCCGCAGCCGTGCGCGAACTATGCCGGAAGGTGCCCGAGCATCCCGCGTTCGGCGGCCTCCTGTTCGAGATCACGAGCAAGGAGGTGGTCGAGAACCTCGACCTCATCGTCGAGGTCGCGCGTCAGGTGCGGCTCCACAACATCGCGATATCGGTCGACAATGTCGGCACGGAATGGCCAAGCCTGATGGGGCTGAAGCATTTTCCGTTCGTCGAGCTGAAAGTCGATCAGCAGTTCGTCACCGGCGCGGCGGACGACCGGCTGAAGCAGACCGTGTGCCGCCACATCATCGAGCTCGCCCATGACCATGGCGCACGCGTGCTTGCCCAGGGCGTCGAGACCCGCGCCGATTTCCTGACCGCGCATGGACTCGGCTTCGACCTGGTCCAGGGCTATCTGTTCGGCAAGCCGATGGGGGTGAAGAAATTTGCCCGCGCGCGGCCGGCGGCGACCGGCTCCGAACCGAAGCTGTGACCGTTCGGCAAGCCGGCTGCGCCGCTCACTCGAACTTCATCTCGATGCATTTCGAGATGTCGGAGCCGAGGCCGGACGAGATGATGATGCAGCCACGCACCTTCCGGTTATTGTTGTCGCTGGCCCAAACCGCATAGCCGCCGGGACCGAAAAACGAATTGGTGTTCGGCGCTTCGGTTTCGGTGGCGTCGAACGAATAGCTGGAATCGGCCTCGAAGATGCGGGGCTTCTTGGCGCAACCGCCGTCGGCCTGCACGTTGATGACTTCCTTGTTGTCTCGCGTCAGCGCCAGCGTGACCTGGCAGCGGTAATATTCCGAGGTCTTGATATTGAAGACATACGCATAGGATTTGCAGGTCGCGGTGTTGAGCTTGCCCGGGCTCAGACCACGGCTGCAGGCAATTCGCTGGTTGTTGCTGAGCTTGAATTCGTCGGCCTGGACCGTGGAAGCCAGCGTCATGAGCGACAGGGCAACACCGAAACCGATCTTCATGACGAGGCTCATCCGAATCATCCCTGTAACGTTGCTCGCAATAGCGTATGTGTAGCCGGAAACCGGACCATAGTCGCGAAGTGCAATGCGGGGAATCACAAAGTCGCAGAGAAAGCGTGATGGCTGGACATCTCGTCATTGACGGAGCAACAGCGTTCGTGATTTGTTCAAGGATGGGGCAGAAGCCGATTTTGGCTGCTGGGAGGGACGACGATGACGGGAATTTCAATCAAGACCTTTTTGATAATTGCCGCGCTCGGTGCGCTGACGTCGACCGCGTCAGCGCAAGGAGCCGCGCCGACGCCATGGGAGCTGAAGTCCGACATGGGCTACGCCTACGGCAAGGACGGCAAGACGCTTGCGTACAAGTTGGGCACCAGCAACGCCGGCACGCTGCTGAAGGGCGCCAAGAAGGTGCCGAAGGGCACGCTGTTCTTCATCGGCCAGAACGGCCAGCTCTATATGCGCAGCGGCCCCTACCTTGAGGATGACGGCAGGTTCAAGTTCGGCGCGAATTGAGCGCGCGCTATTCTTACCCTCCCCCTTCCAGGGGAGGGTGAAGGGCTAAAGCGCCGCCGCCAATTCCTTTGCGCCGGGCTTGGTGCTGTTGACGTCCATCCGTTCGTCGGTGATCGCCAGCAGTTTCGCCACCGTGTTGTGGCGGATCGCGACCGGGTTGCGCTCATAGCCGCCGCGCTGGAAGAAGTTCGAGGTCGGCACCTGCTCGCGCATCGCTTGCGGCATTGTCACCATATCCAGACCGGTGCTGTCGCCGGTCAGGTTCATCATCTCGAGCTCGGCGGCAGTGAGCGGCCTGGTATAGCCCTTGGCGCGCGCGAACAGCACCGAGGTCAAGAGCTTGTGGGTCTGCAGCAGCGGACCGACGTCGATGTCCAGCACCATGGCGTGAACTCCCCAGCCCTGCGGCGTGTTGGCGAGCTTTTCGTGCTCCGACCATTGCACCGGCACCGAGCGCGTGAACGCCACCATCCGCTTCAATATCGCCAGTTTGTGATCCATCGCCTTGCGCGCCGGCCCCGACAGGCCGGCGGCCTTTTCCGCCAGGGCCTTGACGATCTCATTCCCCTGTTCGGCGAGCAGCGAGACGGTGTTGGTGGTGAGCAACTGATTGTAGCCAACCGCTGTCGAAATCGCGCGCGAGCCCGGGCGCGAGGCGCTCAACCCGGATTGCATGTCGTGATTGCCGTTGCCGCCGGTCTCGAACGAATAGACCCGGACGATCTGGTCGCGCGTCAGCCCGGAGGCCAATGCGACGCGGCCATAGGCGCGCTTGAACTCGACCTCGCTGGCGGGCCGCTGCGGCGTAAACTGGAAATGCGCCGCGGCCGCTTGCAGGAAATCGGCGACCACCGGAAGCGGCTTGCGCTCGCGGGGCTTGTCGTCGGGTTCCGGGTCCACCGGCCGCTTCGGCCCGTCGTAAACCGGCGGCTGCGTCAGGACGTAATCATCGAGCGTGATGGTCTGGCGCTCGCGCCGCTTGGTGTTACGGCCGCGCCGTTTTTCGGCAATCGCGGTCCAGTACGGTTCGGCTTGCTGCTCGAACGCGGCGCGCGCAGCCTGATACTCCTTCAGCTTGCGGCGGTATTCCGCGATCGCCTGCGGCGAGGCCGCTTGCGCCATCGCATCGGCGACGGGCGCGGAAAGCGCGCGTGCATCGGTCGCCATGGCCGGCGGCGTGGCCAGCAACAGGACGAAGGCCGCCAGCGTCAGGCGGCGGCGAATCGATCGGGTGTTCATGCCATCTGTTTAGCAAAGTCGGGCGGCAATTGAATCGATCAAATTTGGCGAGAGCCCCGTTCCGATAGAATTGGAACGGGGCTCTACCTTTTTGTTTTGACGCGTTTTCTTCACGCGAACCGGTATCCACTTCGCTTGAAAGCGCTCTAATAGGTCGCATCCTGGCCTTGGTTTGATGGCAGGATTGATTGTCGCAGCAGACCATCCGGGAGCGCCGATGAGACTCGCTGGTTCTCTTGTCGTTGCAGGCATCCTGGCTATCAGCGCACCTTCCTGCGCCGGAACACCGGATTGCGCGACGTTTCCGGGCGACCGCGCGAAGTTCGCCTGTTACGACAACGTGTCGCGGGCGCCGAAGCCGGAACCCGAGGCGGCGAAGCCTGCTGCCGCGAAAGCCAGGCCTGCGCTCAACATCGGCAAGACGGGCCGGGAACGCTAGCGTGCCGGAACAAGCCGCCGCTCACTCCTGTTCGACGCCGCTGGCCTTGACCAGTTGCGCCCATTTCTTCTCATCCTTGTCGATGAAATCGGCGTAGTCTTCCGGCGTGCCCGGCGTGATCTCGGTGCCGTCATTGCCCAATTGCTTCTTCACCTCGTCGGAGGCAAGCGCCTCGCGCAGCACCTTGTTGAGCTTGTCGATGATGGGGCGCGGCGTACCGGCGGGAGCCGCGAGGCCGTAATAGAGCGAGGCGTCGAAGCCGGACAGGCCCGCTTCGATCATCGTCGGTACATCGGGCAACAATCCGGAACGGGTCGTGCTGGTCACCGCCAGCGCGCGCAATTTGCCGGCCGAGACATTCGGATGCGAGGCCGGGATCGGCGCGAACGCCATCGGGATGTGACCGCCGAGCAGATCGGTCAGGGCCGGCCCCGTGCCCTTGTAGGGAATATGCACCAGCGTGACCCCCGCGGCGCGGGCGAAATATTCGCCGGTGATATGGCTTGCCGTGCCGGCGCCGGCCGAGCCGAAATTGACCTTGGCGGGATTGGCTTTGGCGTAGGCGATCAATTCGGCGACGGTCCTGGCTGGAAACGACGGATTGACCACCAGCGAATTCGGCGCGTTGCCGATCAAGCCGATCGGCGCGAAATCCTTGCGCGGATCGTAGCCGACGCTCTTGTAGAGCGAGGGACCGATCGCGAGCGTACCGGTGTAACCCAGCACCAGCGTGTAACCATCGGGTTCGCTCCTGGCGACCGCTCTGGTGCCGACCGTGCCGCCGGCACCGGGACGGTTGTCGACCACGACCTTCTCGCCGAACAGTTCGCTGATCTTGTCGGCGATGGCGCGACCGACGATCGAGGTCGATCCGCCCGGCGCAAACGGAATCACCAGCGTGATCGCCCGGTTCGGATAGTTTTGCGCGGCAGCGCCGTTGAGGCCGGCGGCGAGTCCAATGGCGATGGCAGCTGCGATCCACTTCTTCGAGATCGGCATTTTCGTGCTTCCTTGTCATTTCCAGGCGAAGACCGGCTGCTCCAGCTCGACCACGCTTGTATTGCGTCCCGCCAGCACTTCGCGGAATTGATAGATCAGTGCCGCCGTCGGTGCGTGGATGAGTTGACCGGTGAGATGAAACCGTATCACCCGCCGCGTGCTCTCCGGGATGGTGGTGAAACTGAACGCGTCATCGCGCTCGATGGTGTCGAGCGCGATGCGATGCACCGAATCGACCTCCGCGGGGTTCGGCACGATCGCGGCCTTGGTGCTCACCCACACCACGACCGGCGTGATCAAATAGCCGGACCGGGTCGGATAATCATCGAGCAGGCCGAGCACATCGCCCTCGCCCTGCGCCAGACCAACCTCTTCGTGCAGCTCACGCAGCGCCGACTGGGCCGGCGTTTCGCCGGGATCACAGCGGCCGCCGGGCAGCGCCCATTGTGACGAGTGCGAGCGCAGGCTGGCCGCGCGGCGGGTCAACAGGAATGCCGTTCCCGCGCCTGTCTCGGCTCTGGTGAGCGCAATGGCGACCGCCGCCCGCTTCAAGCCTGCGGCCGCCTCGGCCGCCGGCGCGCGGACGAACGCGGCGCAGAGCTCTGCGATATCGCGCCGGGTGGCATCATCAAATGAGCGGGCCATGGCGCTTGACTACAATACTCCGGCGTTTGATGAAATGACTGTCGGGACATGACCGCCTGCAGGAAACGGAATGCATCAGATGACGACCAGGGCCGCCACGGAGAAGCTCAGATCCGATGGCTGGAAAATCGTCGAAACGACGGGGTTTATGCATCTGATCGGGCCGCTCTGGGAACGACTCGTCGACGGCGCGCTCGAATTCGCGCTGATCACCGAGGACAAGCACCATAACCGCCGCGGGCTGGTGCAGGGCGGCGTGCTGATGACATTTGCCGACCGCACCTGCGGTATGACCGCCAGGCATGTTTCGGGCAAGCCTATGATGGCGACCGTCCAGCTCGATACCCATTTTGTCGAATCCGGCAAGATCGGCGAGATTCTGATCTCCCGCCCGCACGTGGTGCGCACCACTCGCAGTTTGATTTTTATCACGACCGAAGTGACCGTCGACAAGCGCTGTATCGCGATGGCGTCCGGCGTGTTCAAGATATTGAAGAGCGAAAGTTAGACGCCGTCATTCCGGGATGGTCCGAAGGACCAGACCCGGAATCTCGAGATTCCGGGTTCGATGCTTCGCATCGCCCCGGAATGACGATCCGGATGGAGGACCACCCCATGCAATATCGCCAACTCGGCCGCAGCGGCCTGAAGATTTCGCCGATCTGTTTGGGCACTATGATGTTCGGCGGCCCGACCGACGAGGCGACGTCGTTGCGGATCGTGGCCAAGGCGCGCGAGGCCGGCATCAACTTCATCGACTCTGCCGATGCCTATAATGGCGGCCAGTCCGAACAGGTGGTCGGTCGCGCGATTTCCAACAACCGGCAGGGCTGGGTGCTGGCGACCAAGCTCGCCAACCAGATCGGCGACGATCCCAATCGCGGCGGGCTGTCGCGGCGCTGGGTGTTGCAGGCGGCCGAAGAGAGCCTGAAACGGCTCGGCACCGATTTCATCGACATCTATTATCTGCACAAGGAGGATCATTCGACGCCGCTGGAAGAGACCGTGCGCGCGATGGGTGATCTGATGCGGCAGGGCAAGATCCGCTATTTCGGCGTCTCGAACTACCGCGCCTGGCGCGTCGCCGAGATCTGCAACATCTGCGACCGCAACGGCATCGACCGCCCGATCGTCAGCCAGCCCTATTACAACGCCATGAACCGGATGCCGGAGGTCGAGCACTTCCCGGCCTGCGGCTATTACGGCCTCGGCATCGTGCCTTACAGCCCGTTGGCGCGGGGCGTCCTGACCGGCAAATACCTCCCCGACGCAGCGCCCGACAAGGACAGCCGCGCCGGCCGCAACGACAGGCGAATGATGCAGACCGAATGGCGGCCGGAATCGCTGCATCTCGCCCAGGAAATCAAAGAGCACGCCGAGGCCCGCGGCATCACCGCCGGGCAGTTCGCGGTGTCGTGGGTGCTGAACTCGGCGTTCGTCACGGCTGTGATCGCGGGTCCCCGCACCGAAGCGCAATGGGACGATTACCTCAGGGCGCTCGACTACCGCTTCACCGCGGAAGACGAGGCGCTGATCGACCGGCTGGTCGTGAGCGGGCACCCATCCACACCGGGCTTCAACGATCCCGGCTATCCGATCGAAGGACGGCGGGCGCGGACTTCGTCTTGAACTAAAGTCGATACGCGGTTGCCCGCTTGCGAAATTAATTCGGCGCGCCCGGAATAATTCCGCAACAGCGGACCGATGTTTTTCACCATTCGCCGCGTCGAAGCGTCGCATGTTTCCGAACATTCTTGCCAAACACCCGCGCAAGCCTTTGTCTCCCTTCCAATAAAAAGGGGCGCATCCATCGAAGGATTCGCCGTCAACGGGAGAAAACGATGACGACATCCAAGAAAGACACGACCACCAGCCGCCGCCGCTTCCTGAAAGCTGCCGCCGCGGGCGCCGCGGCAACGGCGGTCGCCGCACCCAGCGTCGTAAGCGCGCAAGGCGCCGTCAGCATGCGCTTCCAGAGCACCTGGCCGGCCAAGGACATCTTCCACGAATACGCGCTCGACTACGCCAAGAAGGTCAACGACATGACCGGTGGCGACCTCAAGATCGAAGTGCTGCCGGCCGGCGCGGTGGTGCCCGCGTTCGGCCTGCTCGACGCGGTGTCCAAGGGCACGCTCGACGGCGGCCACGGCGTGCTCGCCTATCACTACGGCAAGAGCAATGCGCTGGCGCTGTGGGGCTCCGGACCGGCCTATGCGATGGACGCCAACATGCTGCTCGCCTGGCACAAATATGGCGGCGGCAAGCAGCTGCTGGAAAAGCTCTATGCGTCGATCGGCGCCAACGTGGTTTCCTTCCCGTATGGACCGATGCCGACGCAGCCGCTCGGCTGGTTCAAGAAGCCGATCACCAAGGCGGATGACCTCAAAGGCATCAAGTACCGAACGGTCGGCATTTCGATCGACGTCTTCACAGGCATGGGCGCCGCCGTGAACGCGCTGCCGGGCGGCGAAATCGTCTCGGCGATGGACCGCGGCCTGCTCGATGCCGCCGAGTTCAACAACGCGTCCTCGGACCGCGTGCTCGGCTTCCCCGACGTCTCCAAGGTCTGCATGCTGCAGAGCTTCCACCAGAACGCCGAGCAGTTCGAGATCATGTACAACAAGGCCAAGTATGACGGCCTGCCGGCGAAGATCCGCGCCATCCTCGACAACGCCGCGGAAGCGGCGGGGCAGGACATGGCCTGGAAGGCGATCGACCGTTACTCCAAGGATTACGAGGAGATGCAGGCCAAGGACAACGTCAAGTTCTACAAGACGCCCGACTCGATCCTGCAGAAGCAGCTCGAAGTGTATGACGAGGTCATCGCCAAGAAGTCCTCCGACCCGCTGTTCAAGGAGATCGTCGATTCGCAGATGGCCTTCGCCAAGCGCGTGACGCAGTGGGAGCAGGACACGCTGGTGAACCGCCGCATGGCCTATAGCCACTATTTCGGGCCGAACGCCAAGAAGAAGACCTGACGTTACAACCCACTCCATCAAGCATCATCCGGGATTGGCAGATCCCGGGTGATGCTTTCTGTTTTCGTGCCGAAATAACCACCCTCCAGATCGACGGCTCAAACCCCACATGAACGCGCAGCGTCTACTGCATACCATCGACGGCATCTCCACCTGGTTCGGCAAGGCCGCCGCGTGGCTGATCGTGGGCCTGATGGCGCTGGTCTGCGCCGAAGTGTTCAAGCGCTACATCCTCAACATGCCGACGGCGTGGATCTTCGACGCCTCCAACATGCTGTACGGCACGCTGTTCATGATCGCCGGCGCCTACACGCTGGCGCAGAACGCCCATGTCCGCGGCGACTTCCTCTACTCTTCCATGAAGCCCCGCACGCAGGCGACGCTCGATATCGTGCTCTACATTGCTTTCTTCCTGCCCGGCATCGCGGCGCTGGCCTACGCGGGCTGGGACTATGCCTCGGATTCCTGGCGCATCAACGAGCATTCCAACGTCACCGCCGACGGCCCGCCGGTCTACCATTTCAAATTCATGATCCCGCTCGCCGGCGCGCTGCTGCTGCTGCAGGGTGCCGCCGAGATCATGCGTTGCGTGATCTGCCTGAAGACCGGGCAATGGCCGAGCCGGCTCAAGGACGTCAACGAGATCGACGTGGTCGAGGAGCAACTGGCGAACAGCGAGCATGTCGACGAGGAATCGCGGCGGGAAGCGATCGCGCATGCGGCGAACATCGAGGAAAGCGCGCGGCAGCGCGGCATGGGCGGAGACTTGCAGCGATGAGCGATCCGGCACTCGGGCTTTTGATGCTCGGCCTCATCGTGGTTGTGATCATGATGGGCTTCCCGACGGCGTTCACGCTGATGGGCCTCGGCATGTTCTTCGGCTTCTTCGCCTATTACCGCGGCGGCGAAGCCTGGACCGACAATCACATCTTCGACCTGATGGTCCAGCGCACCTATGGCGCGATGACCAACGACGTCCTGATCTCGATCCCGTTGTTCGTGCTGATGGGATATGTGATGGAGCGCGGCGCGCTGGTCGACAAGATGTTCTATTCGATCCAGCTCGCATTCCGCCGCGTCCCCGCCTCGCTCGCGGTCGCGACCTTGATCGTCTGCACCTTCTGGGGCATCGCCTCGGGCCTGGTCGGCGCCGTTGTGGTGCTGATGGGCGTCATCGCCTTCAACCCGATGCTGAAGGCCGGCTATGACGTGAAACTCGCCTCGGGCGTCATCACCGCCGGCGGCACGCTCGGCATCCTGATCCCGCCCTCCGTCATGATCATCGTCTATGCGGCCGTCGCCGGCCAATCGGTGGTCAAGCTCTATGCCGCGGCGATGTTTCCGGGCTTCTTCCTCTCCTTCCTCTATCTCGTCTACATCATCGGCTGGGCGCTGATTAATCCGAAGATCGCGCCCAAGCTGCCCGAGAGCGAGACCCGCGTGCCGGTCCGGCCCTGGGTCGCCGAATTGCAGCAGGCCTATTCGCGCAAGATGCTGCCGGCGCTGTTTTCCGCGTTGCTGGCGCCGGCCAGGGCGATGAACATCACCGCCGACGGCGCACGCGTCGGCTACACGATGCTGCTGAAGAATTTCGGCTACGCGCTGGTGCCGCTGGTGCTGACGCTCGCGACCTTGTGGGCGACCTGGTGGTATGTGGTGATCCACCAGCAGCCGGACATCCCGACGCCACCCGCCGCGTCGACCATGCAGAAGGTCGACGATGCCCCGCAGCCGTTGGGCGCCGGTGCTGCTCCGCAGCAGCCGGCCGAGGAGAAACTGGAGGAGCTCGGCGGCGGCCGGTCGGCTGCATCGACCAGGAGCGAGCCCGAAACGCTGCAGCAGATGGGCAACGCCGAACTGCGCGACAAGACGATTTCGGCGCCGGCGGACGCCGGACCGCCGCCGGCGTTTTATACCTGGTACGCCATCATCGCGGCGCTGTCCGGCCTGGTGCTGCTCTATTACTACTGGACCATGGAGGCCGAGCAGTTCGAGGTGCTGCGGCTGCTGACGTCCTCGGTGATGCCGCTCGGCATCCTGACCGCGGTCGTGCTCGCCGTGATCCTGCTCGGCATCACCACCGCGACCGAATCGGCTGCGGTCGGCGCGGCCGGCGCGTTCCTGCTCGCGTTCCAGGCCCGCACGCTGGACTGGAAGCGCACCAAGGAGGCGGTGTTCCTCACCGCCAAGACCACCTCGATGGTGTGCTGGCTGTTCGTCGGCTCCGCGCTGTTCTCGGCGGTGTTCGCGATCCTCGGCGGCCAGGCGCTGCTGGAAAGCTGGGTGCTGTCGCTCAACATGTCGCCGGTCCAGTTCATGATCCTGTCGCAGGCGATCATCTTCATCCTGGGCTGGCCGCTGGAATGGACCGAGATCATCGTGATCTTCGTGCCGATCTTCCTGCCGATGCTGAAGCATTTCGGCATCGACCCGATCCTCTGGGGCGTGCTGGTGTTCGTGAATTTGCAGGCCGCCTTCCTGTCGCCGCCGGTGGCGATGTCGGCGTTCTACCTGAAGGGCGTGGCGCCGAAGCACGTCACGCTCAACCAGATCTTCGCCGGCATGATGCCCTATATGCTGATCGTGATCGTCTGCATGATCTTCATGTATCTGTGGCCCGGCATGACGCTGTGGCTGCCGAATTATCTGTATGGGGGCTGAGCGGCGGCCGATCTCCACCTCACGCGAATTGCGCGACGCCGTGGCCGACCGACCAGTTCTCCGGCGCGGACTCCAGCACGTTGATGAACACGTTCCCCGGGGCGATGCCGGGGTTGTCGCCCAACAATTCTGCCGTGCGCTTGAACAGCGCTTTCTTCTGCTCTGTCGTGCGGCTGTCGAACACCGTGATCTGGATATAGACGACATCCTCGGTCCGGCTGACGCCATAGCAGGACGTGCTGGTACGGAAGTTTGCCGGCTCATGCTCCCTGATGGTCATGAACTGGTCGTCTTCGGGCACGCCGAGGGTTTCGCGCATCGCACGGTACAGGCCGTCGAAGATCGCCTGCCGGTAGCTGTCCGGCTTTCCGGCGCGCAGCGAGATGTTGATGAGCGGCATCGCGGGTCCTTCTCGGCTTGACGAATGGAGGGTACGGCCCGATATATTTTTGACACGACGTAAAAAACATATTCTTGACGTTGCGTCAAATACTATTTGACCGGAGCGAAAAATGAGACCCCGCGAGTTTGACCATGACGATGTCCTGCGCGTCGCGTTCGAGCAGTTCTGGCGCAAGGGGGTGCGGGGCACGCAGCTCTCGGACATCGCGCGCGACGCCGGCATGCAGCGTGGCAGTCTCTACAACGCCTTCGGCAGCAAGGAGGCGCTGTTTCTGGCCGCCTATGAGCGCTACGCGCATGAATATCTCACCTCGCTGCAGAAGGTGCTCGGCACCGGCAGTTTGCGAAAACGCCTCACCGCGTTTTTCGATCTGACGATCAAAAACTTCCGTTCCGGCACGCCGCCGCGGGGATGCCCGACCACGCGCGGCCTGATGGAGCTTTCGCCGGTCGAGGGCGAAGGGCTCGACGAGAACGCGCGCCAGGCGTTTGCCGATCTGATGCAGCGCATCAACGCGCTGCTTCAGCAAACCCTGTCCGATGGCGCTGATCGAGGCGAGTTCAGCGGAGACGCGGAGAGCGCGGCCCTTCACATCGCCACGGTCACGCGGGGCCTTGCCGTGCTGGAGCGCGCTTTTGGCGATGAAGCGCAGTTGCGGAAGGTGGCGACACATACGATCGATCTGATGCTGGGGGGACGCGGCCAGGATCGCTTCTGATTCAGCGGTCAAACAGCCTGCCATTCGTCGTCCCGGCGAAGGCCGGGGCCCATACGTCGTGACATTCATTGTCTGCAAAAATTATCTGACACCGACATTCTTACCGATAGGCCGCGGAGTATGGGTTCCGGCCTTCGCCGGAACGACGTGGATATGGTTCCGTATTCTCGCGGCGTTTCGCGCCCGAGCTTTGCCAGAAACTTCCCGCCCTCGAAATTCAGAAGGCGCAGGGAATGCCGGATGCGCGCTGCACCCGCGGTCTCATGTGCAATGTGCACAAGGAAGTGCGCACATGAGCATACAGGGCAGCGGAGAACATCCGACATTCCCTGCGCGATGGCTTTACGGCTTATCACGTGCTCTCCCCGGAGA
>JAFKKG010000005.1 GCA_017305715.1 Hyphomicrobiales bacterium
CATACAGGGCAGCGGAGAACATCCGACATTCCCTGCGCGATGGCTTTACGGCTTATCACGTGCTCTCCCCGGAGAACGGCTCTTTTGCCTCCGTTGCGCCCTGGGAAGTCAGATGCCCCCAGGTGCATGGACGCCAGCAACGCGGCGTCAGGACCACACGTCTTTGCCGTACGCTTCAGCCGCGCTCGTCAGGCGACAACCTCCACGTCCACCGCTCCCCGCCCCTCGTTGTGACGATGGCCAACGCCCCTCTGAGTGGGACGGGATGGGCATGGATATGCCCTGATTTGCCATTTCTGAAAAGCAAAATATTTTTCATTTCAGGTCTTGACACGACTTCCGTAAATCGGAAGTGCGATTTGCCCGTCGGGCTAGACTGCAGGCCATCGGGCTGATTTGTCGCACCGTTCTTTCGAAATGTTAATTTGTCCGCCAGCGTCCCGTAAGGGCGGCGTTGGTAATCATGCAGACGACCGTCAAGGCGCGAGGTGTCGTCGTGGGACGTGCGCTGGAATACAATTTTACGACGCTGAGAATTTCGCGGGCCTATGTCAGCCTGCTGTCCCGCCCGGAGGGCGAGGCGGCCGCGATTTCCCTGGCGTGGATCGGTGACCATGAAATTCGGATGCACGCCGCACCACCGGCGGGTGATGCGAAGCAACCGCTTTTCATCATCGACGTCTTCGACCATGACGCGCGGCTGCTGATCGACAGCCGCGCCTGTCACACCGTTGCGGAAGGCGCCGTCGCGTTCGATGAATTCCTGCACATGGCGGAGCCGGCGGCCGGCGGCCCGCACGGCACGCGTCCGAACTGAGACGGTTAACTTTAGCCGGCGATTTGTGTGCAATCCTCGTCGCCGACCGTATTCCGCCCTTTAACCGCCCAGATCGAGACTGACGCTACCCTGCTGTTACCGGTCTAGGGCAGAAGATGATCAGGACGGTCTGGCTCGCGGTTTTATGTCTGGCGCTTGTCAGCGCGCTGGCCGCCGGCAAGGCGCTCAGGACGCCCGGTCCTGCCGTTGCGGAAATCCCGGCAGACAAGATCGCCGATAGTACCGATCGCGCTCGGGATACGCCGAGCAAGGATACGCTGAGCAAAGCCGATCGGCTCGATATCAACTATTTGCGTGACGCGCCCCCACCGCAACCTGTCCCGCAGTCAATCAAGCCGGCCGCATTTGTCGTCACGCCGACCACCCCACCGATGCAAACCAGGATCATCAGCCGGCACTGGCGCGATCCCCATGCCACTTCATCTTCGCTGAAGGATTCCGAGCGGACCGAATCCAGAAGGAAGAGCAAAACCGCCGACCGCAAACGCAATCAAGCCGCGGATCGATCCAAGCCACCTGAACCGGTGAAGCCGTGCAGCCGGCCTGGCGCTTTTGGTGATCTGTTAAGGGCGGTTAATTTGTCGCGCGCCTGCGCCTCGTAATGTCGGCGGTGAACGACGCTGCATTCGCTAAATCAGTTTAGGACGCAGAGGCGCTGCTGGTCCTTCGATTGTGCGGTCGGGCGAACCCTTCGTTCGAAGCGGTCCGCTCACCGGTTCATGATCGGGCTCCGCTCAAGCTTCACGCCCGCGAGATTCCAAGGTCCGGGATCGAGGACCGCTTCGGCAACGTCCCCAGCCGCATTCCTCATGAACGCGATCCGAGTGTGGTCTCCACTCTCCGCTTCGAATTCGTGGTCGGAGAGGGCCTTGAGTGGAACTGGCTTCCCCTTCTCGAACTCAAGCACCGGCCATGATCCGGTCGCCTCAATGACAAGCTTGCCATCGTCCGCACGGACCGTCAGCTCGACCGCCGGCGTGTAGACCGGGGCGCGGGTGACGGTGAACTCGATCGCATCGGCACTACCGTCACGCGCAATCCCAAGTCGCGCCCTCGAATTGGCCGGGCCACGCAGCTTTTGGAGCGCATCGCCCAGCGACGGTTTCAGCGGCAGGCCATCGACTGCGGTGATAAT
The DNA here is from genome assembly GCA_017305715.1 of Hyphomicrobiales bacterium. Lineage (GTDB taxonomy): Bacteria > Pseudomonadota > Alphaproteobacteria > Rhizobiales > Xanthobacteraceae > Bradyrhizobium. The sequence goes on from JAFKKG010000005.1 coordinate 1,974, forward strand.
GTCGCCACGCTTCAATCCCGCCTCAGTGGCGGGAGCGCCCTCGATGAGGCCACGGATTCGCACGGCGCCATTGCTCAACTCGATGTCCATCCCCATCCCCACACTGGTCAGCCGGTCTCGCGCACTCGACGATCGTCCGAAATTGTAGGCGCCGACGAATTCGGCGAGCGTCGACGCGGCCACCTCCACCGGCGATCGCAGCGGTTCGACCAGTCGCGGGATTCTCAACGCCCCATAGGCCAGGTTGCGAATGGCGGCGAAATAAGGTCCCGCCTTTCCCGGAGTGACCTGAATCATGGAAATCACGATCATCTCTTCCACGGGGTCGACCCAGAAATACGTACCCCATACGCCGCTCCAACTGAAGCTGCCGACCGAGCCAGGGATCATGCTGGCCTCGGGATCGGTTCGAACGGCAAATCCGAGGCCGAAGCTACTGCCGGACATGGGCCCGACCGCGCCGCCGACGAAGCCAACGCCCGCCGGCAGCGCGTTGCTCGTCATCGATCGCACCGTGGCGGGCCGCAGAACGCGTGCGCCGTCGAGCTCGCCGCCGTTGAGCAGCATCTGGCAAAAGCGCAAATAGTCGGATGCAGTCGAGACGAGCCCGCCGCCCCCCGACAACAGGTTGCGCCGCCGCGTCACGTCGAACTGCGGCTGGCGCGGCTCCGGCGCTTCGACCAGCCTGTCAAGCTTCTCGGCAGGCACGTAGAATCCGGTATCAACCATGCGCAGCGGTTCAAAGATGCGGCTCTCGAGAAACCGATCGAACGGTTGGCCGGACGCAACTTCGACGACACGCGCCAGGACGTCCACGCCCCAGCTATACTCCCAGACTTCGCCGGGCTGATGGGCGAGCGGCATACTGCCGAGGCTCGCGACGAACTCGGCGAGGGTATTGTCGCGGCCGAAATTTGCGCGCCGATAGAGCCTGTTGATCGGCTGGTCGACATACTGCGGCGGGTAAACCAGGCCCGAGGTGTGGCGAAGCAGATCGCGGACCGTCATTGGCCGCGCCGGCAGATCGAGCGCGATCTCGATTTTTCCGGTCGCGGGGTCGCTTCTCTCCACGCCGACCTGCATGTGCGTGAGCTCCGGCAAGTACTTCGCGACCGGAGCATCGAGATCGACTTTCCCCTCTTCAACCAGGATCATCGCCGCGACGCTGGTGACGGGCTTCGTCATCGAGGCGATCCAGAAGATCGAGTCCGGCCGCATCGCGGTGCTCCTGGCATGATCCTGGAAGCCGATTGCCCTCTGGTAGGCGAGTTTACCGCTCCTGGCGATCGTTACGACGGCGCCTGACAAGTCCCCGGCATCTACGCGCGTCTCATACCAGGATGTAATCCGCGCGAGCCGTGCGGTCGAAAGCCCGAGGTCTTCGGGATTGGCCGGAGAAGAAAGATCATCGGCTGCCACTGCCCCGAGAGAAACACTCCGAAAACGATCGCGCATACGACGGAGATTGGCGTTCCTTTCATCCGATAGCTCCAATCCAGGTCGAGCGAATTCTTCGAAAGTTGATGCGGGTGTAGAGCCTAATGGCCGATCGCGCCGTATCCTACCGTAAAATGCAGTTCGACAGCGCACGGACTCGACTTGGCTCTCTCACCCGCGCGAAGCTATCTTCGTGGCCACAGACTCCTGCCAGTCGCAATCCGCCGATTCAATCTGGCGTGGCTACAGTTCGGTGAAGTGAAGGGGATTGCAAGCCATGCGGGCTGTAGCCCGCAATTTCCAGGGGCTCCGCCCCGTGGACCCCGAAAGAGGCCGCGGCATGAAGAGCCGACTTGTCACATTCAGGATCAAGGCCGAGAAGAAGGAAGCGCTCGGCGAAGCCGCCGAACGAGCCGGAGTCACGATTTCCGAGCTGCTGCGACGCGCAGGCCGTGCCACGGGCCGGTTTGCGCCGCGCGGAGTCCCCCGCGCGTAGCTCGCAGGGCGGATTGGAGCCGAAGGCGTAATCCGCCACCTGGACAGACACACGACGGCGGATTACGCCTTCGCCTTCAATCCGCCTACGTGGACCGAACTCAATATGGCCCGGACGGAGATCAGGCAACCGCGAGCGTCGGCTCTTCCTGCAAGGCCTCTATCGCTGCACGGATAGCCGCTTGCTGCGCCGGGGTGGCCGGCGGAGTCGGCCGACGGCACACGCCAACCGGCACGCCCTGCAGTGCGAGAGCGTACTTGGCGGTTGCGATGCGATTGTCGGCGAAGATGGCATTCCAGAGCCGCAGCATCTTCCGGTGCAGCGCAAGCGCGCGGCGATGGTCGCCGCGCTGCACGGCATGCCACATCTCGAGGCACGCTTTCGGCGCGGCCGAAGCGAGCATGGAGATGATGCCGTGCGCGCCCAGTGCCATGGAGGGGTAAAGCAGCGCGTCAATGGCGGCGTAGATCCGTTGTCCCGGCTCCTCGTCGTTGAGCAGGTCGGCCAGCATCTTCAAATCGCCGGCGCTCTGCTTCACCCCGATGATGCCCGGTTCCTCGCGCATCATGCGCTGCAAGAGCTTCGGGTTGATGTAGTTCCAGGGCACCACATTGTAAACGATGATCGGAATGCCGGCCGCGTCGTACACTTCGCGGAAATGGCGGATCATCTCCTCCTCGTCCGTCTTGTAGATATAGTGCACGGGAGTAAGCTGCAAAGCGGAAACGCCGAGATCAGCCACAGCCTTCGCGTTCTCGATCGCATCGCGCGTGCTGTTTGCGATCACGCCGGCGATCAGCGGACGGGTGTCGTCCATCTCTTCGGCGACCGTCGCCGTAAGCCGCCGCAGCTCATCGGTGCGAAGATTGAAGCCTTCGCCCGAGCTGCCGCCCACCACAAGCCCGTGCACGCCCTGCCGAAGCATGAAGCGCGCCGCCTGGCGAAGCGCGGCCACGTCGATGCTCTCATCTTCCGCCAGCGGCGTGATGAGCGGCGGCAGGATTCCGGCAATCTCGTTCGGAGGAAAAATCTTCGGCATGTCGTGTTCCTTTCGGGTTCAGTTCGGCTCGACACCGGCGATCTGGGTCAAGTCGGCGAAGACGCGGATTTGGCGGTCGATGTAGTTGCCGAACTCGGCTGGCGGCGCGAGCGCGACCTCAAGCCCGAGTTCGCGGAGTTTTGCGACCACTTGCGGATCGGCAAGCGCCGTTTTCACCGCGCCGAGCACGCGCTCGACAATTTCGGGCGGAGTGCCGGCAGGGGCTACGACGCCGTTCCAGGTGAGGATCTCGTAGCCGGCCAATCGCTCAGCGATCGCGGGGACCTCCGGCAACAGTGCGGAACGGCCAACGGTCGTTACAGCCAGCGCGCGCAAGGTGCCCGCCTGCACTTGCGGCATCACCTCCAGGATCGGCGCAAAGACGGCCTGCACCTGGCCGGCAAGAAGGTCGTTGATCGCCAGCAGCCCTCCGCGATAGGGAACCGGCACCATGCGCGTGCCGGCCAGCGAGTCGAACAGCGCCCCCGCGAGGTGTGACGAGGAGCCCGTTCCTGCCGTGCCGTAGTTGATGGCACCCGGCCGCGCCCGAGCCTCCGCGATGAACTGCTCCAGCGTGCGCTGCGGCGCCGAAGCGGCGACGACCAGCACGCTCGGGCTCGTCGTGACACGGGCAATCGGCGCGAAGTCCTTTCGTGGATCGTAGGCCAGGCTGCGGGTGAGGCTGACATTGGCTGCGAGAGGGCCGCTGCTGAGGAAGCCAAGCGTGTACCCGTCCGGCCGCGCCGACGCGACCGCCGCCGCCCCGATGGCGCCGCCAGCCCCCGTTCGATTCTCGACGACCACGGACTGACCAAGCAATTCTCCGAGCTTCTGCGCCAGGATACGACCGGAGACGTCGTTGTTTCCACCCGCAGCGAAAGGGACGATCAGTGCGATGGGGCGGGAAGGATAGGCTGGCTGGGCAAAGACCAATGTCGAGGCTCCGAACAGCGCGGCCAAACATGCCGCCACACGCATCGTCAAAAGTCCCATCCGCCGTCCTCCCATTTTCCGGATTCGCGCCGCATTGCGGTTGGGCGCTTTGTTTCGAAGAGAGGTTTATGGTTGCCCGGAGAGGCCGTCTATTCGCTTCTGCAACCCCGGTGTAAACTTCCGGTTTACACTGAAAGGTACCGTACCGTGGCGTCCCTCCAATTCCTGCGCTTCCGCCAGCTCGACATGATCCGCCTCCTCGCAGAGACGGGCAGCGTTCGCGCCGCCGCTCAGGCGATGCACATCACCCCACCCGCCCTCAGCAAGAGCCTGCGGGAGGTGGAAGCCATCGTCGGCAAATCGCTTTTCGAACGCACCGCGCGCGGTCTTCTTATTACTGTCGCCGGGCGCGATTTCGTGCGCCGCGCCCGCGTGCTCCTGGAGCAGATGGAAGAGTTGCGCGACTGTGGAAATGCCCGCGGCCCGGCACGGCCCACGCTGCGCATCGGCACCGCGCCCTTTGTCAGCTGGCGGATCATGCCGCGCGTGCTGCGCCGACTGGCGGAGCAGGCCGATCCGCCGCGCATACAGATCATCGAGGGGCGTATCATTCCTCTCGCCGACCAGCTGGTGAACGGCGAACTGGACGCCATTCTCACTCTCTTCACGCCCGAGGCGCTGCAGGTGCTCGGCCAACACGACCTCACCCTCGACCAGCTTCACGCGGAACGCATGCTGATCGTCGCCGGGCCGGGCCATCCGCTCGCAGGCCGGCGCGTCGGTTGGGCCGAGCTGGCAACGCAGGACTGGATCCTTCCGCCTGCCACCTACACCCAGCGTCTCCTCGTCCAGCGCGCCTGCCTGGAGGCCGGCCTGTTGCCGCCCGAGCCGGTGATCGAGACGATCAGCATCCCCGCCATGCTTCGCATGGCGATGGCAGGGCTTGGTCTCGCCATCACCTTTGAATCCACCGTCGACGATGCGATCAGCGAGGGACAGTTATCGCAAGTGATGACCAAGGCCGAGTTGCCTGCCGTACCTATCGGGCTTGCGAGCCGGCGACTGCGGGCGGAATCGCTTGCCATGAATGCACTCCGCGCGGCGGCTCGCGCGCTGGTCGGCCAAACTTCCGTCAAGAGCGGGCCGGCACCGCGACTTCCGCGCAGCACAAAAGGAAAATCCACCCGTCGAAACGCCGTAAAACGGCGCCAGGCGAGAAAGCGTAGCTATTGAAATAGCCGGCGCCCAGCGGCAGGATCGAACCATCCGGCTTCGCCCGAGCGGGCTACGCCGGGACAAGCTCTTGCGCGGCAAGTTCGGTGGAATGCGGCGTGACCGGGATTGATGGTGTGCAGGCGGGACGCACTTACCAGAAGTCTCGCCATTGAAATCATAGGGCTTTTTTGCATCGCTCTCAAGATTGTTTACCAGACCCGTTTCACGCCTGTGCCCAGCCGTCGTTGCGGCCCCCCCCCCCGGCTCGCTCCGCCCTTTCATCTTCATTCGATTTCCCTGCCATGCAGACTAGTCCGGCCGACATTGAGAAGCATGTGCCAGTGTGGTATGCTCATAGAGGTCGTCTCGCCTAACCTGTCGCCGGGTTAAAGAAGACACTCCCTCGTTTTAAGACGTTTCCATCGCCAACTTTCCTTGGCTGATGCGTAATCGGCGAACATCGGCCTACCTGAGGAAGCAGCGATGGTCGCTCTCAATTTGAACTTCAATACCTTGTCCGACGTGAAGTCCGCCCTGCGAAAGGCGCTGCCCACATTTCGCTCGGCACACATCAGTGAAGCCTTAGCTGCCGCGCTGGGTTTCCGCTGCAACGCAGCACTCCGCGAGCACGTTGCTCAGATTGAGCAAGAGGGGTTTCCACAGCTGGTGCTGCTCAATGGAAGCTCCTTTAGGCAGAGGCTTGCCGAGCTTGGAGGCTCCGCCGCAACGAGCGTGGACGAAAGCATTTTCGATGCGTTGGACGCTAACGGGAAAGTGCTTATCGCTACCCAGCCAAGGACATCGGCTTCAATTGCTTATGCGTCGGCTCGTGCTCAAGGGTGGCGCAACATGTTGGTAACAGCCGTTAACGCCGGGGTGGCTCAAAAATTATTCTCGTTGATGCCCGGCGACAATCGGTGGCCGATGCCGCGAGACGAGGGCTACGTCTACGAGTTCGCTTTCGATGATGACATTGAAGCAATTGGCTATGTGAACGATGCCGGATGGGATGAGCTTTCAATCCACGTCGCGCTGCGCCCCACTGGCGAGGGTCGAAGGTTTGTGCGAACCGTCAACGCTGGGTTCTACGCGGGGGAGGCGTATGCAACCGGGTGGCTTGAGCGCCGCAATGGCGCATGGCTTCAGTCAAGCCCTGAGTCTTTAAGGTGCCGGAAGAACCTGCTTAGCCGTATAGCCTCTGCTACCGCCATTCCAAACGGATTCGGAGATCGGGGCAAGGTTATCTTCTAGCGGACATCTCAGGTCGTGAGACCGGGAACATAACTCACTCCGCGCGTTTGCAGCAAGCAATGGACGAACGTGATGCTGAATCTCACCTACGACTTTGATGGTGACAAGCTCCTTATTAAAGGGCTTCCCTCGCATCTCACACTTCGAGGAATCACTTATCCAAGCAGAAGCGTGGCAGAGCTTAAGCATCTTACAATCGCATCCGCAAACATAACAGCGGCCAAGTTTTATATGGACTCGCTGCAAACCACCACGAAGGAAACCGATGCGCATTTGTATGACGCTGCCTTGCTGGCGGCTGTCGTAAAGTACGGAAGTGTATTCAAGCCAGACAGTAAAGGCCGAACAATTGACCCCGCGAAAATCTTCACGATCAAGCCGAAGATCATCAATCAATTATTGTTCGCAGAACCCATCTTTCTCGACGATCCAGAATTGGAGTTTTGGAAGCATCATCAAAGACTGATTACTGTGCGCGACAAGATGATTGCCCATGATGACAGTCTTGTCGGAGCTAGCGGGTGTTTCGCAGCGCTCGATGCCAACTTGAAGTGCGAACATGTGATCGGCCTAACACAGCGATCTACAGTCTATTCTGTACTTAAGCCAAATTTGCAGGCACTTCCTATGTGCATAGATATTGTTCTCACATGGCTGACCGACGAGAAGGAGCGGCAATGTCAAAGTGTCAACGATGAGATTAATAAGCTCGATCTAAAGGTACGGCGGAAGTTTTCCGAGCCACTTTTTGACCAATACGCGGGCCTTGCGGATGCTGTTGAGAGAAAGGCGCGGCAAGACCCTTACTGGGAATACGACTGGTTAACCGGGGAGAAGCGGACGATTGAGACCAAGCGTGCCGATGATTGAACTTTAGAATAATTTTTTCGGATAACCATCGGGAAGGGTATCCTCGGTGGTGCTGCGCTGAGTTCCCCGTATACGCCCTTAGCAGGCTCCGCAAGGAAACGAGCGGGAAAGCGCTGTGCTTGGAAAGTTGAAGCCTTAATCGCCTGATTGAAGACACGGATTGGGCGGCTCGTCGAGTGGACGAGGCACTAGGCGCTGCTCAATCTCGGTTACCCAGTTGGCTTCCATTCCAGCCGCGAAGCCACGACCGGTGGCTAGATCACCGTCTATAAAGCTCCATTCCTCCTGAACTTGAAAGTTCGGATTGAGCGAGGCTGCGATAGTTGTTTGGAGCGGATAGCCTGATTTCCGAACAGCCTCCTGAAGCTGCTCCTCCGTAATGCCGTACCTAGCGAATTCTCCGGAGTATTCCCCGTTTCACCTTGAGTGAAATCCTAATGGTCTGCGCCCGTGGGGTCACCGTGACATACGCGAATCGATCAGCCAACGGGATCGCGAGCTTGAGTCCGATTGCCTGTGCCCTCACATCAGCGGGGATGCGGCGGACAAAATATTGATTCCGGGAACCCGTTCGCTTCTGGGACGCACTATCCAAAACAGCATTGTTGCTCACCGTTGTTACACAGTCAGGCAAGCGCAAACGCTCAGATAGGGCTTAAGTCTTTTGAACAAATCCCATTCTGGATTTGAATGGTGCCCAGGGGCGGGATCGAACCACCGACACTGCGATTTTCAGTCGCATGCTCTACCAACTGAGCTACCTGGGCACTGCGGGGCGAAACGGCCCGGAGCGGGCGGTTTATAGTGGGGTCGGGCTGTCCTGTCCACCCGCCTTCGCCTTCGGCTTCGGCGTGGCAGGCCCGGCTTCGCGGCTATCCCCAAAGTATTGCGAATTAAACGGAATTTCGTGTCGGGATGGGGGCGAATGGCCCCCTGCGAACCGGCTGCGCTCGCTCTACTCCTCGTCCTCGCCTGCATTCTCGCGGCCGGGGATCACGTAGGATCCGGACAGCCAGCGGTTCAGGTCGACGTCACGGCAGCGCGGGGAACAGAATGGCAGGGTTTTGGGGTTTTCGGCCGGCTTGCCGCATTCCGGGCAGCGCTTGCCTGTTCCCTTCGATGCGTCGTCCGCAGCTGTGGGCGGCTTAGCTGGCATTCAACCAGCCGAACCGGATCGGAAAGCCCTCGCCGCCGAGCAGCGTGACCGTCTCATACAGCGGCAGGCCGACGATGTTGGTGTAGGAGCCGACCATCTTGACCACGAACGATCCCGCGATGCCCTGCACCGCATAGCCGCCGGCCTTGCCGCGCCATTCGCCGGAGCCGATATAGGCTTGGATGTCGTCCTCACTGAGCCGCTTGAAACGGACGCGGGTTTCGATCAGGCGCTGGCGAAAGCTTTCTTTCGGCGTCACCACGCAGATCGCGGTGTAGACGCGATGGTTGCGGCCCGACAGCAGCCGCAGGCATTGCGAGGCCTCGTCGACCAGATTGGCCTTCGGCAGGATGCGGCGGCCCACCGCCACCACGGTATCGGCGGCGAGGATGAAGGAACCGCGCAGATCGTCATCGAGCTGCACGGATTTCAGCGCCGCATCCGCCTTGGCGCGCGCCAGGCGATTGGCGCAGGCGCGCGGCAGCTCGCCCCGCTTCGGGGTCTCGTCGACATCGGCCGGGCGCAGCGCGTCGGGTTCGATGCCGGCCTGGTTGAGCAGGCTGAGCCGTCGCGGCGAGCCGGAGGCAAGAACGAATTTGGGGCGGCCAAGCATGCTGATTTTGCGGAGGCTGAAGGATTCGGGGGGCGAGCGCGCGCGGAACCTATCGGAAGGGAGTGGTTTTCACAACCGGGTGGCAAGTGGTTGAGGGAGCTAATAAAACTCGCCCGTCGTCCCGGCGAAGGCCTGGACCCATAACCACCGGCAGCAATTGTTTTGCACGCTGGTCGTTGCCTTTCTTCTCCAACAACATCCGCCGCAGCGTGAGGGTCCCGGCCTTCGCCGGGACGACACCGAGGATGGATCACCCGCTCGCCGCACCGACCTTGGAAAAACGGCGGCGGATGCGCATCAACAATCCGTCGCAGACATCCCGATACGCCTGCAGCTTCTGCTCGCGGCTGCCCTCGGTCGTGGTCGGATCCGGCGTCGGCCAGTATTCGACATCGGCCGCCAGCGTATGCGTCAGCGCCAGCGCCTTGTGATGCGCTTCGGGCGACAGCGTGATGATGAGATCGAAATTGAGCCCTTCCCAATCCTCCAGTTCCTCGAACGTCTGCGGCTTGTGGCCGGAAATATCCTGGCCGAGTTCGGCCATCACCGCGACCGCGAACGGATCGAGCTCGCCCTTCTTGACGCCGGCGGATTTCACATAGAGCGCGTGGGGGAACATCTGCTGCAACAGGCTTTCGGCCATCGGCGAACGCACGCTGTTGAAGCCGCATGAGAACAACACGGCCTGCGGATGGCGCGCGCGGGGCGGCGCATCCATGCGTTACGTCGTCCTGAGGTGCGCGCTCTTGCGCGCCTCGAAGGATGCACACACCCCGCAGCCCATCCTTCGAGGCGCGCTTCGCTCGCACCTCAGGATGACGGAATACACATGGACCGGGATCATGCGTCCTGCCCCTTCCAGTGCAGCACGCAGATCAGCGTGAACAGCCGCCGCGCGGTTTCGAAATCGACCCGCACCTTGCCCTTCAGCCGCTCCTGCAACGTGCGCGACCCCTCGTCATGGATGCCGCGGCGGCCCATGTCGATGGCCTCGATCTTGTCGGTGGTCGCGGTCCGGATCGCCTGGTAGTAGCTGTCGCAGATCATGAAGTAATCCTTCACGATCCGCCGGAACGGCGTCAGCGACAGCAGATGCGCCACCACCGGCGTGCCGTCCTCGCGGCGGATGTCGAACATCAGCCGGTTGCCGGTGATGGCGAGGTGCAGCGTGAACGGGCCGTCGTCCGCCCCTTCGGGCGCGAACAGATTCTGCTCGATCAGATCGTAGATCGCGATCGCCCGCTCATGCTCGATGTCGGGGCCGGAACGCCCGATCGATTCCTCATCGAGCGTCACCGCGACGATGCGGTTCTGGGCGTCCTGGTCTGGCGGCGGCTTGGTCATGACAGGTTGAGACGCAATCCGATCGAGCGTGAATGGGCATCCAGGCCCTCGGCCTGGCCCAGGGTCATCGCGGCGGGTCCCAGCGCGCGCAACTGGTCCGGCCCGCATTTGAGAATCGAAGTGCGCTTCATGAAGTCTAGCACGCCGAGCCCTGACGAGAACCGCGCCGAGCGCGCGGTCGGCAGCACATGGTTGGAGCCGCCGACATAATCGCCGATCGCCTCCGGCGTATGGCTTCCCAGGAAGATCGCGCCGGCATTGCGGACTTTGGCGGACAATGCCTCGGCATCCGCGGTCATGATTTCGAGATGCTCGGCCGCGATCGCATTCGCCAGCTCCACGGCGTCATCGAGCTTCTTCACCATGATGACGGCGCCGAAATCCTGCCACGAGGCCCGCGCGATGTCCGCGCGCGGCAGCGTCGCGAGCTGCGATTCCACCGCGGCCTCGACGTCGGCCGCAAGGCGCGCGCTGTCGGTGATCAGGATCGACTGCGCGCTGGCATCGTGCTCGGCCTGCGCCAGCAAATCGGCCGCGATCCAGCCGGCATTGCCGGTGTCGTCGGCGATGACGAGCACTTCGGAGGGGCCGGCGATCATGTCGATGCCGACCTTGCCGAACACCTGGCGCTTGGCGGCGGCGACATAGGCATTGCCGGGCCCGACGATCTTGGCGACCGGCGCGATGGTGGCCGTGCCGTAGGCGAGCGCGGCCACCGCCTGCGCGCCGCCGACGCGGTAGATTTCGCAGACGCCGCCGAGATGGGCCGCCGCCAGCACCAGCGGATTGAGCTTGCCGTCCGGCGACGGCACCACCATCACGACGCGGGGCACGCCGGCCACCGCGGCCGGCACCGCATTCATCAGCACCGACGACGGATAGGCCGCGGTGCCGCCCGGCACATAGAGCCCGACCGCATCGATCGCGCTCCAGCGCCAGCCGAGTTCGACGCCGAGCGCATCGGTGAAGCGCTCGTCCTTGGGCAGCTGGCGGCGGTGGAACGCTTCGATCCGGTCGCGCGCGAATTTCAACGCATCGAGGGTTTTGCCGTCACAGGCTTTGGTCGCGGCCTCGACCTCATCGGCGGTGACGCGCAGGCCGGAGGCTGCGAGATCGAGCCGGTCGAACTTGCGGGTCGCCTCGATCAGGGCGGCGTCGCCGCGCGCGGCCACGTCATCGACGATGGCGCGGGTCGCCCGCTCGACATCGGCGGAGACTTCACGCTTGGCGCCGAGAAAGGCGGCAAAGCGCTGGTCGAAATCGGCGCTGCTTCGGTCCAGGCGAACGGGCATGGTGGCTTTCTGTGGAGGCTTGCTGGCCTATGCTCAATGGCGCGGCGGCCAAGGGCCGTCAACCCTCGGGGAGGGCCTAAATCCCGTCGTCCCGGCCTTCGCCGGGACGACGATGGAGGGTGTTTTCACACCTCCGACGGCGCGATGCCGGCGGCGCTGGTGCCGAGATCGTCGGCACCAAGGTCGGTCAGCGCGCATTCCAGGCATTCGACGTCCAGCCGGAGCGCCCCGCCATGGCTGAACAGCAGCAAGGCGCTGCCGCCGGGGGCTTCCCGAGGGTGGAATTCGATCCCGACCAGTTCCAGCACGGCTTCCGGCCGGTTCAGATCGATATTGCGCGATTTGCAGGCCAGCACCCGGTCGAAGCGCAGCGCCGCGATCATCCGGCGCGGGGTGGTGCCGCCGGACAGCGTCTGTTCCCAGTCCAGCCGGTCGAGGCCGACCACCAGGCGCTTCTCGTCCTGGCGCCAGACGATGTCCGACGCCAGCACGCGGGCATCCTGCACATGCGCCGAGATGACCGAGAGATCATCGGCGTCGAGCGCGATCAGTCTGAGCTGGTCGGGTGTTCCCATTTCAAAAGGCCCTTAGTCTGCACGTATCCTTATCGCAAAACCGGTACCCACTCCTGCGGGATACGCGGCTAATCGCGGATGCGCTGGATCGAGGCGCCGCAGGCCGACAGTTTTTCTTCCAGCCGCTCAAAGCCGCGGTCGAGGTGATAGACCCGGTTGACCATGGTCTCGCCTTCGGCGGCAAGGCCCGCGATCACCAGCGACACCGAGGCGCGCAGATCGGTCGCCATGACCGGCGCGCCGCGCAGGGTCGCGGTGCCGTCGATGGTGGCGGTCTCGCCGTCGAGCGAAATCTTCGCGCCGAATCGCGCCAGCTCCTGCACATGCATGAAGCGGTTCTCGAAGATCGTCTCGGTGATCTGCGACGAGCCGCCGGCGCAGGCCATCAGCGCCATCAATTGCGCCTGCAAGTCGGTCGGAAAGCCCGGGAACGGCGCGGTCGACACCGTCACCGGCTTGATCCCGGCGCCGTTGCGGGAAACCTTGATGCCGTCCTTGTTGACGGTGATGACGGCGCCCGCCGCGGTCAGCACGTCGAGCGCCGATTGCAGCAGTTCCGGCCGCGCGCCGGCCAGTTGCACCTCGCCGCCGGTCATCGCCACCGCCATGGCATAGGTGCCGGCCTCGATCCGGTCCGGCAGCACGGTATGCCGCGCGCCGTGCAGCTTTTCGACGCCCTCGACGACGATGCGCGGGCTCCCGGCGCCGGTGATCCGCGCGCCCATCTTGTTCAGGCAGTCGGCGACATCGGTGATCTCGGGCTCGCACGCCGCGTTGTCGATGATGGTGGTGCCCTTGGCCAGCGTTGCCGCCATCAGCGCGACATGGGTGCCGCTCACCGTCACCTTGGGAAAATCGATGGTCGCGCCGCGCAGGCCGCCCGGCGCTTTGGCGACCACATAGCCGGCGTCGATGGAAAGGTCGGCGCCGAGTTTCTCCAGCGCCATGATCAAGAGGTCCACCGGCCGCGTGCCGATCGCGCAGCCGCCCGGCAGCGAGACCTTGGCCTCATGCATCCGCGCCAAGAGCGGTGCGATCACCCAGAAACTGGCACGCATCCGCGACACCAGCTCATAGGGCGCTGTCGTGTCGATGATGTCGGCCGCCGAAATATGCAGGGTCTGGCCCTGGTATTGGCGGTCGCCGGGCCGCTTGCCCGCGGACATGATATCGACGCCGTGATTGCCGAGGATACGCTGCAACTGGGCCACGTCGGCAAGCCGCGGCACGTTGTCGAGGACGAGGGTTTCCTCGGTCAACAGGCCCGCGATCATCAGGGGAAGTGCGGCGTTCTTGGCGCCCGAGATGGCAATGGTGCCGTTGAGCGGGCTCCCGCCGACAATACGAATGCGGTCCATGCCACCCCCTGCTGTTAGCCACAAAGTATAGGGGGCGCGAGGCCCCGATGGCAAAAGCTTTGAAATTTGCGGCTATTTGATGGGATTGAACGGGATTTTAGGCTGATTGGACCGCCGCACCCCGAATTGGTAGAATCGAGCGTCTGACGCGGGATGCCTCGTCGCGACGCGCAGGGCTCCAGGAGCCTTCCCCATCTCGGCACCGGGATCGCGGTCTTCATGCCAAGGCTGCTGTTCGTTGTCACAATCATGGGTTTGCTCACGATGCCGGCGGTCGCCTCCGATCTGGTTCTGCTGCATGCGGCGGGCAGCCTGCGCGGCGCCCTGACCGAGGTCGCCGAAGCGTTCGAGAAATCCGCATCCCTCAAGGTGCAGACCCAATTCGGCCCATCCGGGCTGCTCCGGGACGAGATTGCCGCGGGCACGAAAGCCGAAGTGTTCGCCTCGGCGAATATGGAGCACCCGCAGGCGCTGGCCAGTGCAAAACGCAGCGGACCGGTGGTGCTGTTCGCGCGCAACCGGCTGTGCGCGCTGGTCCGACCCGGGCTATCCGTGACGCGCGAAACGCTGCTGGAGCGCATGCTGGACCCACAGGTCAAGCTCGGCACCTCGACCCCGAAGGCCGATCCGTCCGGCGATTACGCCTTCGAGGCCTTCGCCAGGGCTGACGCCGTTCGGCCGAACGCCCAGGCCGCGCTCGAGCGCAAGGCGCTGCAACTCACGGGCGGTCCTAAGAGCGCTGTGCCGCCCGCCGGACGCAGCCCCTATGGCTGGCATATCGCCGAAGGCCGCGCCGACATTTTCCTCGCCTATTGCACCGCTGCGCGCGAGGCCGAGAAGGAAAATCCGGGCTTGCAAACCATCGCATTGCCGGACGCCTTCGCCGTGGCCGCGGATTACGGCCTGACCGTGATGGCCGATGCCTCGGCCGGCGGATATCGGTTCGCCATGTTCATCCTCTCATCCGAAGGCCAGCGCATTCTCGCCGCGCACGGATTTTCCGCGCCAAACCTGCCGAAATAGAGGAACTCGCCGACGAAGACCGGCGCGCGGATGATTTTCTCCGTCATGCCCGGCCTTGTGCCACGGGTGTCCGGTTCAATTCTGGTGGACAAAGCGCATGGCATTGATTCTTCTATGTTCCAAGCGTTTGGCGACGTTTTGGGACACGGAGAAGGATCAAGCCATGCTTCACCAGAATAGCGTATTCCACAGTCTATTGAAGCATGTCC
>JAFKKG010000024.1 GCA_017305715.1 Hyphomicrobiales bacterium
GGCAACTATCGCAACGCCTTGGGAATGGTCGCGGCGGACCCGATGCTCGATATCAACGACGTCATCGTCGGTCTCCGGCGCGACAATCTCAAATACGGCTTCTACGTCAATGCCGAGCAGCAGATCATGAAGGATGTCGGCCTGTTCGCCCGCGCAAGCTGGAACGACGGCCGCAACGAGATCCTGTCGTTCACCGATGTCGACCGCAGCGTGTCGGCGGGCCTGTCGATCAAGGGCAGCTATTGGGGCCGCCCGAGCGACACGGTCGGCATCGGCGGCGCGGTCAATGGCCTCTCATCCGATCATCGCGACTTCCTGGCCGCCGGCGGCATCGGCCTGCTGATCGGCGACGGCCGGCTCAACTACCGCAACGAACGCATCTTCGAGACCTATTACGCGTTCTCGATCGACAAGAACTTCACGTTGACGGCGGACTATCAGCTGATCGCCAACCCCGCCTACAATGCCGACCGCGGCCCGACCCACGTCTTCTCCGGCCGTTTTCACGGCGAGTTCTGAAGCGACAGCGTCAAGCATGGCAGCATCACGCCGGCTTGGCGGCTGCCTCGTCCGTGATACGGGTGGCCAGCGCCTTGTCGATGCGCCTTCCGTCGAGATCGACGATTTCGAAGCGCCAGCCTTCCGCCTCCACCTGTTCGCCGACATTGGGTATCTTGCCGAATTGCTGCAGCAGGAAGCCGGCCATGGTTTGATACTGCCGCGACGATGGCAGGCTGAGCTGCAGCAAACTCGCGAACTCGACGGCGGGCATCCAGCCCGAGATCAGGTACGAGCCGTCGTCCCGCCTGACCGCTGCCGCTTCCGGCGGCCCCTCTTCGGTGTGGAAACCGCCGACGATCGATTCGAGAATGTCGGCGCTGGTCACGACGCCCTGGAAGGCGCCGTATTCGTCATGCACCAGCCCCATATGCACCGCCGAGTCGCGCAGGATGGCGACGACGTCCCTGGCATCGAGGAATTCGGGAATGATCGGCGCCTCCCGAACCAGCTTGCGAATGTCGGGGGTTTGCCCCGACAGATAGCTGTCCAGCATGTCCTTGGCCTGGACGATGCCGAGCGCCGCATCGGCGTCGCGGTCGAACACCACGAAGCGGGAATGGTTGCTGCCGGCGAGCGCTGCGAAAATGACGTCGGGCGCATCCGCCAGATTGATCATGCTCACTTCCGGACGCGGCGTCATGACGGCGCCGACCGGGAGATCGCCGAGGCGCATCACGCCCGCGATCATTTCCTTTTCGCCGGGCTCGAGCACGCCGGCATTCTCGGCTTCGACCACAAGGGTGCGGATTTCGTCTTCGCTGACCTTTTCCTCGGCCTCGCCGCGCTGGCCGAGCAGCCACAGCAGCCCCTTGCCCGAGCGATCGAGCAGCCACACGAGCGGTGACGAAATCTTCGACAGCAGCATCATCCAGGGCGCGACGCGAACCGCGACCGCTTCGGGATCACGCAAGGCGATCTGCTTCGGCACCAGTTCGCCGATGATGAGCGAGGCATAGGTGATGACGCTGACCACGACGCCGACGCCGATCGCGTCAGACAGGCGCTGCGACAAGCCGGCTTCGACCAGCAAATTGGTCAAACGCTGGCCCAGCGTGGCGCCGGAAAACGCGCCGGACAGCACGCCGATCAGCGTGATCCCAATCTGGACCGTTGACAGGAATTTGCCGGGATCCGACGCCAGCGCCAGCGCGCGCCGGGAACCCGTAACGTTCTTCTCGACGAGCGCCGCCAGCCGCGCCGGCCGTGACGAGACGATGGCAAGCTCGGACATCGCCAGCAGGCCATTGGTGACGATCAGGACCGTCACGATCCCGAGTTCCAGATAAAGCATTGTCTCCCTTTTTGGATGGTCATTCCAGAGAGAGGCTTTATCAGAGCAACGATCCCGCGGCGAGTTCTTAGCTCGTCGTCGCAGCGACGGCAATGAAAGCTCACCCCGCCGGCTGGAACGAATCCGCCCTCGCCATCGCCCAGGCCTCGCGGAAGCGCGGATCGCTGGTGCCGTCGATCAGTTCGCCCGGGCGAAGCGACGGATAGAGTTTGGCGAAGGTCTGCACATCGGTCGTGGAGGTCCGCTGCGAGAAGTGAATCGGCCGCAATTCCTGCGGATGTTCGAGGCCCGCCGCAGCGATCAGTTCGGACAACGCATGCAAGGTGGCATGATGATAATTGTAGACGCGATCGACCTTGTGCGGCACCACCAGCGCCCGCGCCCGCGACGGATCCTGCGTGGTGACTCCGGTCGGGCAACGGTCGGTATGGCAGCTCAGCGACTGGATGCAGCCCAGCGCGAACATGAAGCCGCGCGCCGAATTGCACCAATCCGCACCGATCGACATCGCGCGCGCCATGTCGAAGGCGGTCGCGATCTTGCCGGCGGCGCCGATCCGGATGCGGTCGCGCGCATTGATGCCGACCAGCGCGTTGTGGACGAAATTGACGCCCTCGCGCATCGGCATGCCCAGATGGTCCATGAATTCCAGCGGCGCGGCGCCGGTGCCGCCTTCATTGCCGTCGACCACGATGAAATCGGGATAGATCCCGCTCTGCAGCATCGCCTTGCAGATGGCGAGAAACTCCCATTTGTGGCCGATGCACAGCTTGAATCCGGCCGGCTTGCCCCCGGACAAGCGCCGCATCTCGCCGATGAAGGCCATCATTTCCAGCGGCGTCGAAAACGCGCGGTGGCTGGCCGGCGAGATGCAGTCTTCGCCCATCGGCACGCCCCGGATCTTCGAAATCTCTTCCGAGACCTTGGCCGCCGGCAACACGCCGCCGTGCCCGGGCTTGGCACCCTGACTGACCTTGAGCTCGACCATCTTGATCTGGTCGTCGGACGCAATTTTCGCGAACAATTCGGGATTGAAGCTGCCGTCGCGGTTGCGGCAACCGAAATAGCCGGAGCCGATTTCCCAGATGATGTCGCCGCCGTTCTCGCGGTGATAGGGACTGACGCCCCCCTCGCCGGTGTCATGTGCGAAGCCGCCGCGCTTCGCGCCGGCGTTCAGCGCGCGCACCGCGTTCGGACTGAGCGCGCCGAAGCTCATCGCCGAGATATTGAACACCGAGGCGGAATACGGCCTGGTGCAGTCCGGACCGCCGATGGTGACGCGGTAGGGCTCACTGCTGTGCGCCTTCGGCGCCATCGAATGGTGCATCCATTCGTAGCCCTCCTTGTAGACGTCCTCCTGGGTTCCGAACGGCCGCTTGTCGAGCACCATCTTGGCGCGCTGATAGACCACGGCGCGGGTGTCGCGGGAGAACGGCATGCCGTCCTTCTCGCTCTCGAAGAAATACTGCCGCATCTCGGGGCGAATCTCTTCGAGCAGAAAGCGGATATGCGCGGAGATCGGGTAATTGCGCAGCACCGCGTGGCTCTCTTGCGTGAGGTCGCGAATGCCGAGAATGGTGAGCGCACCGAACAGCACGATCGGAATCAGCAGGACTTCCCACACCTTGGTGTTGTGGTCGAAGAGCGCGATGCCGACCAGCAGTGCCGTGACGACGGCGCAGATCGTCAGGATGATGTAGCGTGGCGAGAACGGAAGCAGCAGCGTCTCCATAGCACCCCTCAGCCGGATTAGTCTTGTCCGCCAGCAGCTTAATCCAACCATTGGAGCCAGCGCCATACGATATACGGGGCAGCGATCACAGATGTGACAACGGGCGCCGAAAAATTCGATGGTGCCGACGGAAGACGACTCAAGTGATCAGCCAATGGGGCTGAGACGTTGCAGTGCAGCGAAACGGCGAATTTCCAGCTCAGTGGCTGTGCAGCCGCATCTCGCCGGGAATCTTGCCCTGTTGCAGGCTGTGCTCGGCCAGCCACGCGTCCGTCGTGGCGATGGCGCGGTCGATATGCTCAGCCGTGCGCGAGAAATCATAGGGTGATCCCACCAGCGGGCATAATGGCGGCACCACGAAATACTCGATATCGGGCGACAGGCCCTCCAGCTCGATGACCAATTGGCGCGCGATCAGCAGCGTCAGCGCATGCAGCGCATTGGCGACCGCGCCGACCGGCGGCGCCTGCGCGGCGCAGGCGTGCCCGGTCGGCAGGATGATCAGCCGCCTGGCGCCCTTCTGGACCGCGACCTGGATCGGCGTGTTGCTGGAGATCGCGCCATCGGCGAGGTGGTAATTCTTGTAGGGGATCGGTGCGAAAGCGCCGGGGATCGCGGTCGAGGCGACGATCGCCTCCGAGGTCGAGCCCTCCGACAATACGACGGCATCGCCGGTGATGATATCGGTCGTGACGATATGCACCGGCACCCTGGCATCCTGCAGATTGCGGTAGGGGATGTGGTCGTCGATCAGCTTGCGGATGCCGTCATGGGGGATCAGGAAATCGCGGCGCCACAGAAAACCCAGCACCGTGCGCCAGTTCATCGGAAACACGTCCTGCCGCGTCAGCCCGCGCCAGATATCGCCGAGCCGCTCGACGCCACGGAGGGTGGGATCGCCGGCGTAGAAAGCGCCGTTGAGCGCGCCGACGCTGGAGCCGACCACCATATCCGCTGAGATTCCGTGGGCGGCGAGCGAATGCAGCATGCCGACCTGAATGGCGCCAAAGCTGCCGCCACCGGCGAACACAAAGGCGGTTTTCGTTTGCCCGATCTGATCGACTACCGCCAATACGCGCTCCCTGATCGCCGCGTCGGCAACTGGCCGCGCGACGTTCGGAGAGTTATAGCAGCGGGGGAATGGGGTGGGCTACTGACAGAGCCGTCATTCCGGGACATCGCACAGCGATGGACCCGGAATCTCGAGATTCCGGGTTCGATGCTTCGCATCGCCCCGGAGTGGCGTCAGAGAACTTACCGTTCCACGAACGCCTTTTCGATCACGAAGTGACCGGGCTCGCTGTGGCTGCCTTCGAGGAAACCGCAGGTTTCGAACAGCTGGCGCAATTCTTCCAGCATGCCCGGGCTGCCGCACATCATGATGCGGTCGGTCTCGATATCGAGCGGGCCCTGATGGATGTCGTTGAACAGCTGGTTCGAGGTGATCAGGTCGGTGATGCGGCCGCGGTTGCGGAACGGCTCGCGCGTCACGGTCGGATAATAGACCAGCTTCTCGGACAATAGAGGCCCGAACAATTCGTCGTCGCGGAGCTTGGCGACCAGCTCCTCGCCATAGGCGAGTTCGGAGACCTGCCGGCAACCGTGCACCAGCACGATGCTCTCGTAGCGTTCATAGACGTCGGGGTCCTTGATCAGGCTCGCGAACGGCGCAAGCCCGGTGCCGGTCGACAGCAGCAGCAGGCGCTTGCCTTCGATCAGATTGCCGGTGATCAGCGTGCCCGTCGCCTTGCGGCCGACCAGGATGGTGTCGCCTTCGCGGATCTTCTGCAGCTTCGAGGTCAGCGGCCCGTCCGCGACCTTGATCGAGAAGAACTCGAGCTCTTCCTCGTGATTGGCGCTCGCCATGCTGTAGGCGCGCAGCAGCGGCCGGCCCTCGACCTCGAGGCCGATCATCGCAAACTGCCCATTCTGGAAACGGAAGCCGGAATCACGGGTGGCGGTGAAGCTGAAAAGCGTATCGGTCCAATGACGGACAGAAAGAACTTTCTCTCTATAGAACGCGCTCATGTGTTTTCGTTTTTCCTGACGTCTTGGTGTAGAACAATTCAGTTTCCAGCCGGTCTCTTGCCGGCTTTTCGGGCCGCGAAGTGAAGAAAACCCCCGAAATCATTGGCGATTTGACGTTTCAATTGCGCCAATGACAGAGATAGTCAAGATCGGTTGCCGCACAATTGAGAACTCGGAATGGCAGTCGGTTTATTTTGCCGGAAGGTTCGAATCGTCGTCGTTAACGGAACATCGCGCACGCAATTAACTTGCTGGAATCGGCACCGATCCAGCAATAAATTGCTACGCCAGACTTAGAACGCGTCAAAAGAGACCGCATGCGAAGCGCGAAGGAATTTCGACAGGGAAAGCCGGGCTCTTATCCGGACCAGTCGATCTATGCCGAATTTGCCTGCGCCGAATTCGCTCTCGCGTTTCGCGACCTCGATAACGGCTCGGGGCTGGTCTTCAGCGTCGCCTCAAAGGCCAAGGCCCTGCATTTCGGTGCGGGGCGCTGCGCATGGTATCCGCAGAACAGCGCCACCGCCGCGACGCTGGCTTCCGACAAGTATTTCACCGCGAAGATACTTGCCGAGGCCGGCGTCTCGACCATCAGCGGCGAATATTTCTTCCTGCATGAACGCTATCGCGCGCACCGCCCGGTGGGGCATGAGCGCGACGACGCGATGAAATATTTTCGCCGGCTCGGCGCATCGGCTTTCGTCAAGCCGCTGACGGGATCGCGCGGCGATTTCGCGCAAGCTGTCCACGATGAAGTCGCGCTTATGCGTTATCTCGACGAGGTCGCAAAATATTACGACGCGGTGTTGCTGCAACCGATCGTCGAGGGCGTCGAGTACCGGATTTTCCTGCTCGATGGTGACACCCTATATTGCGCACGCAAACATCCGCCGTTCGTACGCGGCGATGGCGTGCGCAGTTTGCGCGAATTGCTCACCGAACATAACGACGCGCTGCGCGCGCGGGGTCTTTCGCCGGTTTCGCCTGCGGATCAGGATCCCGCGCTCGACGCCGTGCTGGCGAAAGGCGAACGCCGCAACATTCCCGGACGGATGAATCTCAGCGCGGGTGGAACGATGGTGCTGGGGGCGCCTCCATCCGAAGCGGCGATTGCGCTGGCAAAGGCTGCGACAGGCGCACTCGGGCTCCGTGTCGCAGCCGTCGACCTGTTCGTGGGCGTCCGCGACCCCGACGCGGCAACGGTGATCGAGGTCAATTCCAATCCCTCGATCCGGCTGCTGGAGAACTCCGACCGCGATGACCTGATTCTCAAGATCTGGCATCACACCTTTTCCACCATGGGCTTGCTCTAGTGTTCGACCTGCCCAAATACGGCGACGGCGTTTGCCTGGCGCGGCTGGCCGAACTGCTCGATGTGCTCGGGATCGATCGCACGCAGCTCGAACGCCATTCGGTCGTCGTGACCGGCTCGAACGGCAAGGGCAGCACGGCGGCGATGTGCGCCTCGATCGGCCGTGCCCGGGGCCTGCGGACCGGCCTGTTCACCTCGCCTCACCTCCTGCGCTTCAACGAGCGGATCCGGATCGATGGTGCCGAGATCGGCGACGATGATCTTGCACGGCTGCAACAAAAGATCGCGGCCGCGATCGGCGAGATTTCACGGCGTCGGGGCGAGCAGTTCGGCGCCTTTGAAGCGCTGTTTGCGCTGGCCTGTCTCCACTTCGAAGAGCGGGGCTGCCAATTCATCGTGTTCGAGGCCGGCATCGGCGGGCGCTACGACCCGGTCCGCCTCGTCGGCGCGCGCGAAACCTGCGTCACCTCGGTCGATTACGAGCATGTCGAACTGCTCGGCAACAGCCTCGAACTGATCGTCTCCGACAAGAGCGACGCCTGCGCCAGCGGCGGCACCATCCTCTATGGCGAAAATTGCCGAGGCCTGCGACGGCATCTGACCGAGTACAACCGCTCTCGCGGCATCGCGTCCCTGTTCATCCGCGACGAGATCGGTATCGGCGACGAGCTTGCTTCGGCATCAGGCCAGCGGTTCGATTACACGTTCGGCACGCACGATTACCGCGGCCTCGAAACGCGCCTGCTCGGCGCCGTCCAGTTCAACAACGCCGCGATCGCGGCCACGCTGTTCCTGCTCTGGCGGCAGCGCGCCGAGCCCGGCGAGGCGCCGGGCCGGATCGAGGCTGCGATACGATCCGGCCTGCGCGAGGCGCAATGGCCGGGCCGTCTCGAAGTCATCGCGCAGGAACCGCTGACCGTGATCGATGTCGGCCATACCCCGGACGGCATCCGGCAATCGCTGGCGAGCCTGAAGGCGATCCATGGCGACGACGACTGGATCCTCGTCACCGGCGCATCGGGCGACAAGAAGGCCGGCGAGATCGTAGGCGCGCTGGCGCCATCCTTTGACACCATCATCGCGACGGCGGCGCATCACAAGGGAGCGGACGCGAAAAGCATCGCCGACGCTGCGCGGCTCGCCAATCCGGGTGCGGAAGTTCGGGTCGCCGAAACGATCGAGGACGCGGTGCTTCTTTCCCGCGAGCTGGCCGCCTCACGCCACCGGCGGCTCTACGTGGCGGGCGGCCTGTTCCTGGCGATCGAATACGCCACGGCCGCGCGAGGCAGCCGCGCGCAGGATTTGCGGTTTTTTTAACGAAGCGCCTCGGTGTTACCCCTCATCCTGAGGAGCGGCCTCTTGGCCGCGTCTCGAAGGATGCAGGCCCGTCCGTGGCCTCATGGTTCGAGACGGCGCAAGAGCGCCTCCTCACCATGAGGCGCGAGAGCGTATCAGTTGGCGCCGCCGGCCGAGTCGTCGAGCGCCTTGAAAGCCTCCTCGAGCTGCGGCGAGATCGAGACGCCGAGTTTTTCGCCGGTCGGCAGCCGCGAGACGAACCATTTGTTATAGAGCGGGATCAAATCGCGGCCCGAACCCAGTTTGCGGAAGGTGCGGTCGACCACCGCCTTGAGCTGCGGCTCGCCCTTGCGGAACATGATGCCATAGGGATCGTAGGACAGATATTCGCCCGTCACCTTGAACTGGGCCTGCGTCTTGTGCCGCGCGATCAGGCCGTAGAGCAGGATATCGTCGGTGGCGAAGGCATCCGCCTTGCCGTCCACCAGCATCTGGTAGGATTGCTCGTGGTCGGGCGCAGTCACGATGTTGAGGCCAAGCGAGAACTTCTTGTCGACATTATGCATCGCCTGCTCGTTGGTGGTGCCTTTCGTCACCACCACCGTCTTGCCCTTCAGGTCCGCCGGCGCCGAGATCGTCGAAGCCTTTGGCACCATCAGCTTGGTGCCGGCCACGAACATCAGCGGCGAGAACGCCACCAGCTTGGCGCGTTCGGCGTTCGCCGTCGTCGATCCGCATTCGAGGTCGATCTTGTTGTCCGTCACCGCCGGAATGCGGTCGTCGGAGGTCACCTTGACGTATTCGACCTTGAGGTTGGCATCGTCGACCTCGACCCCGATCTCGTCGACGATGGCCTCGCACAGTTCGAGGCTGTAGCCAATCGGCCGGTTGGAGTGATCGAGGAACGAGAACGGCGGCGAGCTCTCGCGAAAGCCGAGCCGCACCACATGGGTCTTCTTGATGTTGGCGAGCGTAGGGCTGAGCCCCTCGCTCGCGGTCTGGGCGGTCGCCGGCGTCGCCAGCAGGCATGCGGCCAGCAGCAAACCGGCGACTATCGTCGGTCTACATGTAGGCCCTCTTATGGGCCCTCTCGGGAACTGATGCATGCATCTCTCCCATCAATGGCCGGCCGGAACAGCATCGCCGGGAACGGCATCGGATGAAACGAGGTCATCCGGCCCGAGCTCATGCTCGGCCTTGAGCTCGCCCTCCCATTTCGCCACCACGGCTGTCGCGAGCGAGTTCCCGATCACGTTGGTGGCGCTACGCCCCATGTCGAGGAACGTGTCGATACCCATGATCATCAACAGGCCGGCCTCGGGGATGCCGAACTGGCTGAGCGTCGAGGCGATCACCACCAGCGAGGCGCGGGGAACGCCCGCCACGCCCTTGGAGGTGATCATCAGCGTCGCCAGCATCGCAAGCTGCGTCCCGAGCGGCATGTCGATGTGATAGGTCTGCGCGATGAAGATGCTCGCGAAGGTGCAGTACATCATCGTGCCGTCGAGGTTGAACGAGTAACCCAGCGGCAGCACGAAGGCCGAAATCCGCGACGAGGCGCCGAAACGGTTGAGGCCTTCGAGGGTCTTCGGATAGGCCGCCTCCGACGAGGCGGTCGAGAACGCGATCATCAGCGGCTCGCGGATCAGCCGCAGCAGGTGGCTGTATCTCGGCCCGATGACGATGAAGCCGACCACGATCAGGATGAGCCACAGGATCATCAGCGAGAGATAGAAGCCGCCCATGAACACGATCAGCTTCCACAATACGCCGAGGCCGTTCTTCGACACTGTGGCCATGATGGCCGCCCACACCGCGATCGGCGCGAACAGCATCACGTAGCCGGTGACCTTGAGCATGATATGGGCGAGATCGTCGATCAGGCCCATGATCGGCTTGGCCCGCTCCGGCATCGCGCCGAGGGCCACCGCGAAGAACACGGCGAACACCACGATCTGCAGGATTTCGTTCTGCGCCATCGCGTCCGCGATCGAGGTCGGGATCAGATGGGTCAGGAACTTCTCGATCGAGAATGCGGATGTCTGCAGGCCCGTCGATTGCGCCTTGTCAGGCAGCGTGCCCGGGAAATTGGCGCCGGGCTGCAACAGGTTGACCATCACGAGGCCGAGCAGCAGTGAGATAAAGGATGCGCTGACGAACCAGCCCATGGTCTTGGCGAAGATCCGGCCGAGCTTGGCGCCAGAGCCCATATGGGCGATGCCGCCGACCAGCGTGGCGAACACCAGGGGCGCGATGATCATCTTGATCAGGCGCAGGAACAGCATGGCGATCAGGTTTACGTCGGCCGCGATCTCGACCCGTTGGTCGGGCATGTAGTTGAAAACGATGGTCCCCATCACGATGCCGAGCACCATCGCGATCAGGATGTACTGCGTAAACCTGCTGGACATTATCTTACCCCCGTAAGTTTTGCCGACAACCCAGAGTTTGGCAGATTTGGAGGGGGACGCAACAAGCTTGCGACATTTTACACTCTTGCCGAAATGTTCCCGTTGTGAACCGACCACATGCCGACTAGCGTTCAATGCAGCGCACAACCTGTGCAATTGACCGTTCGATAAGCGAGCAACTGCATCCAGAATCGCCAGAATCAATCGCAAGGCCGGGAGAGAACATCATGACCGACACCGTCAATCGCCAGATCCTGCTGGTGGAAAAGCCGACCGGAAAACTCGGACCGGAACATTTCAGGATGGCCGAGGGAGCGATCCCGGAGCCAAAGGACGGCGAGGTGCTGGTGCGGGCGCGCTATATCTCGCTCGACGCAGCCAACCGCGCCTGGATGCACGGCGCCACCTATCGCGCCGCGGTCGAAGCCAACACCGTGATGGCCGGCGGCGGCATCGCGGAGGTCGTATCCTCGAAAGCGCCCGGCCTCAGCCCCGGCGACATCGTGTTCGGCGATACCGGCTGGCAGGATTATGCGGCGGTGCCCGCCAAGCATCTGACCAGGATGCCCAGGATGGAACCGATGACGCATCTGCTCAGCGTCTATGGCATCGCCGGGCTCACCGCCTATTTCGGCCTGCTCCATGTCGGCAAGCCCAGGGAAGGCGAGACGGTGGTGGTGTCGGCCGCGGCCGGTTCGGTCGGCTCGATCGTCGGCCAGATTGCGAAAATAAAGGGATGCCATGTGGTCGGCATCGCCGGCGGCAAGGACAAGTGCCACTGGCTCACTTCCGAACTCGGCTTCGACGCCGCGGTCGATTACAAGGATGGCGCGACCTACAAGGCGCTGCGCGCGGCGGCGCCCAAGGGCATCGACGTCTATTTCGACAATGTCGGCGGCGACATCCTGGAGGCCTGCATCGCGCTGATGAACAACCGCGGCCGCATCTCCTGCTGCGGCGCGATCTCGCAATATGACGGCGTGCCGTCGGCCACCGGCCCGCGTGGTGTGCCCGGCCTGATCGTGGTGAAACGGCTGATCATGCAGGGCTTCATCGTGATGGACTACATGAACGAGCGCGATTCCGCGCTGAAAGATCTGCAGTCCTGGGTCGCCTCCGGCAAATTGAAGGTGCAGGAAGACGTCATCAATGGTCTCGAGAACACGCCGCAGGCGCTGATCGGGTTGCTCGCCGGCGAGAACCGCGGCAAGCGGATGGTGAAGGTGTAGCGGCTGCGGTGCCTAGAACGGCAAACTCCCTCGCGTCCGGAATGACCACGTCGTGAAGCTTCCGGCCAACCCACCGATTTCGCCGCCCGTCGTGACTTTCAAGCCGCCGTCGGTGACGACGGCGACACCGCCAATCAACCTTGCCGATGCACCGTCCGTGACATTGGGTATGGCAGGAGAAGCATTGTCCTTGTTGAAATAATTATCGGCGTAGGCTCCGAAATAGGGTGCAATCGAGATATTGGCCGACGATGTCCATTTGTAGATCAGCTTCGCGCCGATGCTTGCCCTTCCCGTCGAGAAATTGCGTTGGTTTTGCGCAACGCCGAGGCTGTCGGTGTATGCACCCTGCTCTTCCCACAATGCGAACACCCTCGCCGACGGCTCCAGCTCGATATCGGGAAGTATCTTGTAGGTACCGGTAATTCCGGCCGTGACGAACGTTCGAGAACCGGAGAAATTCCCCAGGGCATCGCCTGCGGCGCCGCGATAGCCTATCGCCGAGCGGGCAACGCCGGCATCAAGCCTCACGCCGGCAAAGGGCCGCCATCCCACATAGCCCCCCGCGGTCGCGCCGTCGCCACGCAAACGACCGGAAAGGCTGGCGACGTCGTAGCCGAATGTTTCATAGCCGCCGAAGGCGCCGATGATGGCATCCGGCATCACGCGATAAGTGACGCCAACGAACGCATTGAGCTGATTGCCGCCGATATCGGCCTTGCTGCCCGGGTTCATGCTGGTCTGCCGCAAATCGCTCCACACCACCCAGTCCGACGCATCCTTGCCCTGACCCGATGACGTCAACCGCAACCCAAGCTCGCTGGGCGTGACCAATCGATCGCTACCCGCAAAGCCTTCGGACACCGCCGCTTCGACGGTCCCCGAAATGGCCTGGCCGGAGTTCTGAGCCGCGATCCGGCTTGCGACCACCTGCAGATTTCGCAATTTGATGCTGTCGGGTGGCATCGAGATCGATTGCGAGAGCGGCGCCGACGTGCTGATCGCGAAGGAAGCATTTCCGGTAAACATGGCGGTGATGGAATGCTGTCCGACGATCAATGTAGAGACCGTCAGGCTTGCGACGTTGCCCGATAGAGGGGCTGAACCGATGATTTGCCCACCATCCCTGAACGTCACGAGCCCGGTCGGGCTGCCCGTGGTCGCCGTCACCGACGCGGTCAGGGTCAGAGGTTGGCCGGACAAGGCCGGATTGGCCGACGACGCAAGCGTGGTCATCGTCGCGCTTGCAGATCCACCGCCGCCGATTCTCGACATGACCGCCGGTGACAGGCTCGCAGCAAATGTCGCATCGCCGCTATAAGTCGCGGTGACGAGGTGGTTTCCATTGCCCAGCGAACTGACTGTGAGCGTTGCAATGCCGGCGCCGTTGAGCGGCGATGTTCCGATCACCACGCTTCCGTCCCTGAATGTGACGGCACCGGACGGTGTGCCGCCAGTGCCGGTGACGACAACCGTGAAAACCACAGGCGTTCCCGTCGCGGCCGGATTTGGCGAAACGGTCAACGCCGTTGTGCTCGGTGCCTGGCCCGAAATCTGATTGAGAACCGGCGAGGTGCTGCTGGCGAAGTTGCTGTCGCCCGCGTAGACGGCCGTAATCGCATGCGTTCCAGCCGACAACGCCCCTGATGCGATCGAGGCATGTCCGCTGCCATCGAGTGGCCCGGCGCCAAGAACCGTAGCGCCATCCTTGAAAGTGACCAGGCCGGTCGGCGTGCCGCCGGCGCCACTCACCACCGCGGAAAATGTCACTGACGCCCCCGCTGTGGCTGGATTGGCCGAAGACGTCAGAGCGGTACTGGTCGCATTCTGAACGATGGTCTGAGCGAGCGGCGCGGACGTGCTTGCGGCCACATTCGTATCTCCCGCGTAGACCGCGGTGATTGAATGACCGCCGAGCGCAAGGCTGCTCGTGTTCAGCGTCGCTGTCCCGCTGCCGTTGAGCGAACCGGTGCCGATCGAGATTGCGCCGTCCTTGAAGGTAACTGTTCCCGTCGGCGCGGGGCCAGAGGACGTCACGACAGCCAGCAGCGTTACCGCTGAGCCCGACGCTGCCGGATTTACGGAGGATGACAGCGCCGTGGCCGACGTCGCTTGGATCACCGTGACGATGATGACCGGCGCCGTGCAGCCGAGGAAGTGCGCGTCACCACCGTAGTCGACACCGATCGATAATGGCCCGAGTATCGACGCGCTGATGGTGAGTGCTCCCTGTCCGGCCCCGTTCAGCGTTGCCGTGCCGAGAGCACTGGCCCCTGCCTTGAATGTCACAAGACCCGTCGGCGCTCCACCGCCGCCCGTTACCGTGGCGGTCAGATTGACAGAACCTCCGAGCACGACCGTGCTGACCGATGCATTGACCGCAATGGTGCAGGCGGCGAGGCTGATATTGATGTTGAGCGCGATGGCCGTACTGGTCAGAAAATTCGAATTGCCGACATAGATGGCAACGATCGCATGTACACCGACCGAGAGCGAGGAAACGTTGAACGTGGCCTGGCCGCTTCCGTCCAGCGTTGCCGAACCAATCGATACCAGATCGGACAGGAAGATCACCGTTCCGTCCGGAGTTCCCGCGCCGCTCGTGACACTTGCCGTCAACGTAATCGGGCTACCATAGGGAGCCGTCGTGATCGATGCGTTCACACTGACAAAGGTCAGCGTCGGCAGCGCGGATGCCGGCACTGACGGCAACATCAGGCCGAACAACACACCAAGGAGCTTGATAAGCAAGGGAATCCGGACAGATACCGCAGGCAGCGCCGGCTTGGC
This sequence comes from Hyphomicrobiales bacterium, assembly GCA_017305715.1. Lineage (GTDB taxonomy): Bacteria > Pseudomonadota > Alphaproteobacteria > Rhizobiales > Xanthobacteraceae > Bradyrhizobium. The sequence goes on from JAFKKG010000024.1 coordinate 14,651, forward strand.
CAGAAACCACGCCACGAGACGAGCATGAAGGGAACCACCTGATGGCATTGGAGGAACTCTCTGAAACGCCGAACGCTCAGAGAATCTTCGGCTATCGTGGTTAAGCCCGCATGCGACGTTTCATCCAGGAAACCGATGCAGCCGACGCAATCTATAGATCCATCAATTCTGGTGATCCCGTCGATCTACGGGGATTCATATGCCCGGCATCATGCGTAGGGAATGAAATCGTTCATAGACTCTTCGATGTTGAATCAACGGTTGAATTCAACACCACGTGCGAGAGCACCGAACTCACGATTCGGGTACGACCGCTGGAGCAATGGTGGATCTTGCCTTGCGAGATGCCAGCCAGTTCTCGAACCGCTGCACCACGACGAAGAATGTCGGCACGAACAGCACCGCGAGACAGGTCGAGGCCAGCATGCCCGAGAAGACGGTGATCCCGATCGATTTGCGGGCGCTGGCGCCGGCGCCCGTCGCCAGCACCAGCGGCACCACGCCGAGGATGAAGGCAAACGACGTCATCAGGATCGGCCGGAACCGCGCCCTTGCCGCCTCGATCGCGGATTCCAGCAGCGGCTTGCCGTCGCGCACGTGCAGTTCGAGGGCGACTTCGACGATCAGAATCGCATTCTTGGCCGATAGCGCGATCAGCAGGATGATGCCGATCTGGGTATAGAGATTGTTCTCGATGCGCAGGCCGGTCAGCACGATCATCGGGCCGAGCAGCGACAGCGGCACCGCCAATATCACCGAGACCGGCGCGTACCAGCTTTCATATTGTCCGGCCAGCACCAGATAGACCAGCAGCAGCGCGAGCCCGAACGCCCAGTAGATCTGGCCGCCGACGACCTTCTCCTGGTAGGACATCGCCGTCCATTCGAAGCCGGCGCCCGGCGGCAGGGTCTTGCCGGCGATCTCCTCCATCAGGTTCATCGACTGGCCGGAGCTGTAGCCGGTCGCCGGCAGGCCGATGATGGTCGCGGACGGATAGAGATTGTACAGGCTGATCAGCGACGGGCCGACCGCCGGCGTGATCTTGGCGACCGTGCCGAGCGGGATCATGTCGCCATTGCTGTTGCGCACCATCATGTTTTCCATGTCGCGCGGGGTCAGGCGGTATTGCGCGTCCGCCTGGGCGTAGACCTGGAAGGTACGGCCGAATTTGTTGAACTGGTTGACATAGGTCGAACCCATATAGGACGACAGCGTCGAGAAGATCTGGTCGGTGGTGACATGCAGGGTCTGGGTCTTGACCCGGTCGACCTCGACGTCGAATTGCGGCACCATCGAGCGGAATGACGAGCTGACACGCTGCAGCGCGCTCTGCGTCTGTGCATTGGAGACGATGGCGTTCGCAATCGCCCGCAGCTTGCCGTAATCGGCATTGCCGTCGCGGAGCTGAACCTGCATCGCAAAACCGGCGGCGTTGCCGATGCCTTGAATGGGCGGCGGCGGGATCACGAGGATACGCGCCTCCTCGATGGCGGACATCTTCTCGTTCAGGCCGACGAACAGCGACCGCAAATCCTCGCCCGCGCCGCGCGCGCTCCATTCCTTCAGGATCAGATAGGCGACGCCGGCATTGGCGAGGCTGGACGAGCCGTCCAGCGCCGAAATGCCGGAAATGCTGATGACCTGGTCGACGCCGGGATGCTTACCGGCGATTTCGCTGACGCGGGTCAGCACATTCTGGGTGCGATCGAGGGATGCGCCATCGGGCAATTGCACGGCGACCAGCAGATAGCCCTGGTCCTCGATCGGAATGAATCCCGTCGGCACGCGCGACAGGCCGTAGCCGGCGCCGCAGATCAGGAAGAGGGCAACGATCACGGAGATATTGCTGTGCGCGACCAGCCGGCTGATCAGCCTCGTATAGGCGCGCTCGACCCGGTCATAGACCGCGTTGAAGCCGCGGTAGAAGAAATTGCGCTGTTCCGGCGGCGCCGGCCGGCGCAGCCACAATGCGCATTGCGTCGGCTTCAGCGTGGCGGCGTTGACGGCGCTGAGCAGCGCGGTCGCCGCGATCACCAGCGCGAATTGCGAATACATCCGTCCCGTCAATCCCGGCAGGAAGGCCGAGGGCAGGAACACCGAGATCAGCACCAGCGTGATGCCGACGATCGGCGCGAACAGCGCGTCCATCGCCGATATCGCGGCGTCATGGCCGGACATCCCCTTCTCGATGTTATGCGCGGCACCCTCGACCACGACGATGGCGTCGTCGACCACGATGCCGATCGCGAGCACGATGGCGAACAGGGTCGAGATATTGACGGTGAAACCGAGCGCCGCCATCGCGGCAAAGGCGCCGATGATGGTGACCGGCACGGTGGTCGCCGGCACCAGCATCGCCCGCCAGTCTTGCAGGAAGATCAGGATCACGACGAGGACGAGCAGGCCGGCCTCGATCAGCGTCTTGTAAACCTCCTTGATCGATTCGGAGACGAATTTCGTGGTGTCGAACGGCGTGTCGTATTTCACGTCCTGCGGAAATGCCTTGGCGAGCACCGCCATCTTTTCCTTGACGGCCTTCTCGACCTCGAGCGCGTTGGCGCCGGGCGACTGGAAGACGCCGATGCCGGTGGCGGGCTTGTTGTTGAGCGAGAACGCCTGGCTGTAGGTCTGGGCGCCGAGTTCGACCCAGCCGACGTCGCGGACGCGGGTGACGTCGCCATTGCTGCCGGTCTTGACGATGATGTCCTCGAACTGGCTCTTGTCGCTGAGCCGTCCGTTGACGTTCAGCGTGTACTGAAACGCCTGTCCCGCCGGTGTCGGCGGCGCGCCGATCTGGCCAGCGGTGACCTGCTGGCTCTGCTGCTGGATCGACGACACCACGTCCTGCGGCATCAAATTGCGCACCTGAAGCTTGTTCGGATCGAGCCAGACCCGCATCGAATACTGGCCGGCGCCGAACACCGTGACGTTGCCGACGCCGGGCAGGCGCGACAGCTCGTCCTTGATGTTGATGGTGGCATAATTGCTGAGGAACAGGCTGTCATAGGTCGCGTTGGGCGACGTCAGCGTCACGAACAGCAGGATCGCCGTCGACTTCTTCTGGACGGTGACGCCCTGGTTCTGCACCGATTGCGGCAGTTGGGACAGCGCGCTCGACACCCGGTTCTGCACCAGGACCTGCGCGAAGTTGAGGTCGGTGCCGATCTTGAACGTCACCGTCAGCGAATAGGTGCCGTCGGCGCCGCTGTAGGACTGCATGTAGATCATGTCCTCGACGCCATTGACCTGCTGCTCGATCGGCAGCGCCACGGTATCGATCACGGTTTTCGCGCTGGCGCCGGGATAGCGCGTCGTCACCTGCACGGTCGGCGGCACGATGTCGGGATATTGCGCCACCGCGAGGCGAAACAGGCACACGCCGCCGATCAGGATCATCAGGATCGCGATGACGTTGGAAAGGACGGGCCGCTCGATGAAGAATTTCGAAATCATGGCGGTCCCCTTACTTGCCGGGTGCCGGCGACGCTTCGATCTTGGTGGCCTGCGGGTCGACCTTCTGGCCGGGGATCGCACGCAGCAGCCCCGCCGTGACGACCCGGTCGTCCGGCTTCAGGCCGCTTTCGATGACGCGCAGGTCGCCCTCCAGCGGACCGGTCTGCACCTTGCGCTGCTCGACCACGTTTTCGCTGTTGACGACCAGCACGTAACGTCCGGCCTGATCGCTGCCCAGCGCGACGTCGGGCACCAGCAAGGCGCTCCCCTGCTCATCGAAGGGAACGCGGACCCGGACGAAAAATCCCGGTAGCAGCACCCGGTCGGGATTCGGCATCAGGCCGCGTACCGCGAGCGTGCCGGTCGATTGGTTGAGGGTCGGCGAGACGTAGTCGAGCTTGCCCTTGTGCGGAAAGCCGGTCTCGGTCTGCAATCCGATCTCGACCGGCAATTGCCGGATTTCGTCGATGGTCATGCCGCGCCGCTTGGCTTCTTCCCGGATCCGCAGCACGTCCTGTTCGTTGACGTTGAAATTCACATAGATCGGGTCGAGCGCCACGATGTTGGCGAGTTGCGTCGGCGAGGCAACGCCGACCAGTTCGCCGACCGAGACCAGATGCGCGCTGACGATGCCGTCGAACGGCGCCGTGACATTGGTATAACCGTAATTGACGGCGGCGATCTTGGTGTTGACCTGGGCCTGCTGCAGGTTGGCCTGCGCGTTGTCGCGGGTGGAGGTCGAACTATCGAGGGTTGCCTGCGAGACCGCCTGGCGTTGCACCAGATCCGACTGGCGCTTGAAATCCGCCTCGGCCTGCTTCAGCGATGCCTGCGCGCCGGTTTCGGCGGCCTGCGCCTGCTCGAGCTTCAATTTGTAGGTTTCCGGCTCGATCGTGAACAGCGTGGTGCCTTCCTTCACGAAGGTGCCGTCCTTGTAGTTGATCGATTGCAGGAAGCCCTGCACGCGCGCGACCAGATCGACATTCTTGATCGGCGCGGTATTGCCGGTCGCCTCCAGATAGCGCGTGATACTGCGCTGCACGGGCGCCGCGACTTCAACTTTCGGTGGCGGCGGCGGTACAAAACTATTTTGTTCGCAGGCACTTAACACGCCGAATGCCGCAATGGCGAAAATCGCACAAAGCGCTTTTTGCGGCGCGGTGTCATGTGGCCTGCTGCTAACCAGCGAACGCTTGGGCTTCATATCATTTGCCTCAATACTTTTTTGAACGTCCTGAAAAACGGAGCGCGTTCGACCAGTCCCACAAAAGTAGCAACAATCCACTTGCAGGGGAACCCGAAACCGAAAATGATACCGCGGCGAAAATTTTTCTTCGCCTCGTTCATGTTTTCACTTCTGTTGCTGCGGCGGCGCCAGCGGCGACAAAAAGGATTTATTCAAATGATCAATACGTTGGCACGTGCCGCAACGCTTGCGGCGTTGACCGTATCGGCAATTTTCGCAACTGCGGCACCCGCGTGGTCGCAGGCCCCGACGCAGGCCCAGCGCGACGCGATCAAATCGCAATGCCGCTCCGATTACATGGCGCACTGCTCCAGCATTCCGCCTGGCGGCGAAGCCTCGCTGCAATGCCTGCAAAAGAACATGTCGAGCCTGTCATCGAACTGTCAAAGCGCGGTGCGCGCGGTGGAAGCGCCGGCGGCGGCCGCGCCCGCCGCCAAAACGGATACCGCCCCGGCGGCAGCGAAGCCGGAAACGGCGGCTCCCAAGGCCGCGGCCACGACCAGCGCCAAGCCTGCGGCGACCACGGCCGCAAAGCCTTCGAGCGCGCAGATTTCCGCGGTCCGCACCGCCTGCCGCTCCGACTATCCGAAAGTGTGCGCGGGCGTGCCGACCGGCGGCGCCCCGGCGCTGGAATGCCTGGACAAGAACAAGGCCAAGGTTTCAGCCGCCTGCGAAAAGGCGGTCACGGCTGCGACCGGTGGCGCGGCACCGGCGGCCGGCGCCGCTCCTGCCGCAGCGGCCGCACCTGCCGGCGCAGCCACGGCGCCTGCCGCGCCTGTCGTGATCGTGCTGCGGCCGATGCGGCCGCGCGAAGAGCTGTTCGTGCTGCGCTCGGCCTGCGGCGCCGATGTCCGCACCATCTGTGGTGGCGTTGCACCGGGCGGCGGCCGGATCGTGCAATGTCTGGCGACCAATGCCGGCTCCCTGTCGCAAGCGTGCCAGGACGTACTGGCTCAGTTCAAGGCGCAGTAGGCTGCCTTCCGCCGGCGATTCCCGGGTATTCGGGGATCGCCGGCGCGCAATCGGTCCGGCGGCCGACACAGGCAAGCGGCAGCTCGGCATTCAAGAACAACAATTGCCAACCACCTGAGCGGAGGACAAACAGATGCTACGCGCCATCCTGACTGCCGCCACCTTGCTATGTGCCTCGCAAGCCTTCGCGCAGGAGCTGACTGCCGCGCAGCGCGATGCCTGCATGGGCGATTACGAGAAATACTGCAAAAGCGTGACGCCCGGCGGCGGACGGATCATCGCCTGCCTCGCCAAGGAGAGCGACAAGATCACGCCGGCCTGCAAGAAAGTGCTGGAGGCGGCCGAGAAGAAGTAGAGCACCGTTTGAGAGGCATCCGCAGAACCTTCCACACACGTCAACATCAACCAGGACAGATCCGGGAGAACAACATGCGTTCATTTCTGCTCGTTGCGGCCGCCCTGCTCGCCTTTGGCACCACCATGACCGTCGAATCGACCATCGCCAGCGCGGCGGTCTGCGCGGACGGCGTCGTTCGGGCCGGTTGCGCCGGACCTCGGGGCGCCGTCGTCGTCAAGAAGCCGGTGAAAGTCTGCCGCACCGTGATCGTGAACGGCGTGAAAGTCCGGCGCTGCAGCTGATCGAACTGATCCGGAGCAAGGCCCGCTGCGCACCGCCTTTGGCGGTCTGGCGCCCTTTCCGTCGCGGCCGGGTTTTGCCGAACAGCGGATGATGTGCCAGCATTGAAGCAGGCGCTCGATGGCAGTGAATCCGGGATGAAGAATTTTCCAATTGCGTTGCCGTTCTGGGCCCGGGCGCTCCTGCTGGCAGGGCTGGCCGGCATTGTTCTCGGCGCCGGCCTTATCGCGTACCGCTTTTATGCCAGGCCGACGACGCTGAGCATGGCAGTCGGGTCGTTCGACGGCGAAGCGTCCAGGATCGCCGCGATCATCGCCGCGCGGCTGGAGGCCACCAAATCCCCGGTCCAGCTGAAGATCGTGGCGACCGACAGCGTGCTCGATTCCGCGAAAACCTTCGCCGACGGAAAGACCGACCTGGCCATCGTGCGCGCCGATGTCGGTGACCTCTCGCAGGCGCGAAGCGTGGTGCTGGTCACCAAAGCGGTGCTGATGATCCTGGCGCTGCCGGGATCGCAGGTAACGAGTATCGAGAAGTTGAAGGGCCACACGGTCGGCGTCGTGGGTGGCGAGATCAACCAGAAGATCGTCGACGCCCTGAAGAAGGAATACGACCTCGGCGACAAGGTAATCTTCAAGAATCTGTCGCCTGCCGATACGCCCCGCGCGATCAAGGCAAAGGAAGCCGGCGCGTTCCTGCTGGTCATCCCCCTCAACGAAAAATATCTGTCCCTGGTGCGGCGCTTTTTCGCTGGTACCCACAATTCCTTCCCCGCATTGATCCCGGTCGAATCCGCCGGCGCGATCGCCGATGTCGACGGCGCCTATGAGAGCTTCGATATTCCGCAGGGCACGCTGCGCGGCAGCCCGGCCGTGCCGGACGCGGACCTGACCACGTTGCGCGTCGGCTCTTACCTCGTCGCCAACAAGAAGCTCGATCCTGATACGATCGCGACGCTGACGCAGGCGCTGATATCAGCCCGCAACGACCTGGTGCGGGACCAGCCGCTGCTGGCCGGCCTGACGACGCCCGATACCGACCCCGGCGCCAACATCCCGGTTCATCCGGGAGCGGCAGCCTACTATAACGGCACCCAGCAAAGCTTCATCGACAGATACAGCAACTGGATCTATCTGACGCCGATGGTGCTGGGTGCGGTGGCCTCGATCATCGCTACCGCCTGGCGGTTCCTCGGCGCCCGGCAGGAACCGGCCGACACGACGCTGCGCATGCTGTTCGCTCTGCCGCGGCGGATCAGGGAAGCGAAGAGCGAGGCCGAACTCGCCGGGATCGAAAACCAGGTCGACCAGGCGCTGGATGCCGAGATGGCGAACGCCATCAAAAGCGAGAATGCGCAGGATGTCTCGACGCTGGTCTCGATGGCGCATCGGCTGGAGGATTCGATCCATCGCCGCCGGCGGATGCTGGCGGCGGGGCTTGCGACACGCCAGGACTAGAAGGCGTGATGGCTTTGGGTTGAAACCGCGCAGGCGTCATCCCGAGAGCCCACGTCAAAAGAAAACAATGAAACAGCTTATGCCAAACGCCGTCATGCCCGGCCTTGTGCCGGGCATCCGCGTCCCGGGTTCCAGTAAGCAGGAAAGACGTGGATGGCCGCGACAAGCCCGGCCATGACGAAAGAGCGAGGCCCTTGGCGCCGCTGATCTGTTCGGTTGGCAAATTTTTCGGTAGCGCCGTTCCGCGGTCTGGTTTAGGGTGCCTTCAATTAGTAAGTATACTGTCAAATGGGAGGAAGGACCGTGCGTATCGCCGTGATCGGCGGAGGCCCCGGAGGTCTCTACTTCGCCTATCTCTGGAAGCGGCGTCACCCCGATGCCGAGATCGACCTGTTCGAACAGAACCCTGAAGGCGCGACCTGGGGCTTTGGCGTTGTGTTCTCCGAACAGGCACTGGAATTCTTGCGCGCCGATGATCCCGAGACCGTCGATGCGATCACCCCGCGGATGGAAAGCTGGAAGAACATCACGCTCCATCTGCGCGGCGAGAGCGTCGAGATCGACGGCGTCGGCTTCTCCTCGATCGGGCGGCTCGAATTGCTCACCATCTTGCAGCAGCGCGTCCGCGCCGCCGGCGTCACGCTGCGATACGACACGGTCGTCCAGACCCTCGATGAGCTCAAAGGCTACGACCTGATCGTTGCCGCCGACGGGTTGAACTCGCTGGTGCGCCGCAGCTTTGAAAGGCAATTCGGCGCTTCGGTCGCGCATTCGACCAACAAATTCGCCTGGTATGGCACCAGCAAACCCTTTGCGACGCTGTCGCAGACCTTCGTGAAGACCGATCTTGGATCGTTCAACGCGCATCATTACCGCTATGCGCCCGATATGAGCACGTTCCTCGTCGAATGCGACGCGGCGACCTGGCAGGCCTATGGCTTCGAGCACAAGACCATCGAGCAGTCGCAGGCGATCTGCGAACAGGTATTCGCCGCCACGCTGGACGGCCATTCGCTGGTGTCGAACAAATCGGTCTGGCGCAATTTCCCGTGGATCTGGAACGAGAACTGGTGGTCCGGAAATATGGTATTGATCGGCGACGCCCTGCACTCGGCGCATTTCTCGATCGGCTCGGGGACAAGACTCGCGATCGAAGATGCCATCGCGTTGACAAAGGCACTGGAGGCGGAAGCGGATATTCCCGCCGGCCTCGCCCGTTACCAGAGCGAGCGCAAGCCGATCGTGAAGAAGCTGGTGACGGCAGCGCGCACCAGCGCCGACTGGTACGAGCACTTCCCTGAGCACATGAAGCTCGATCTGATGGATTTTGCCTTTGGCTATATCACGCGCTCCGGGCGGATCGACGATGCGCGCCTGCGCGCGATGTCGCCGCAGTTCATGGCGCGCTACGAGGCGTCAAGGCAAAACGGGAGCCGCGCATGATCCACGATCAGGTCCCCCTCGACAATCCCGGCGCGCGCGAAATCGGATTTGCCGTTCCCGAACGCTACAACGCCAGCCGCATCCTGTTCGATAACTTAACGCATGGCCGCGGCGACCGCCTGGCACTGACCGGGCCCGCGGGCACGCGCAGCTATGCCGAACTGTGCCGTGAGGCCGCGCAATGGGGCCACGGCTTCCAGTCGCTCGGGCTGAACCGCGGCGACCGCATCCTGATGTTCCTCGACGATACGCCGGCCTATCCGGCCGCATTCTTCGGCGCGGTGCGCTCCGGCTTCGTTCCGCTTCTGATCAACATTCTGACGCCGCCGGACCTGCTGCAATTCTATCTTGCGGATTCAGGCGCCGCCGTCGCCGTCACCGACGCCGAATTCTCCACGCGATTCGACGCCGTCGCCTGCCGGGACACGCCGCTGCATACGCTGATCGTGGTCAATGGCCCCGCGGGACAACATGCCGTGCCGGACACGCTGGCCGCCGAGGCCTGGCTGAAGGCGTTTGCCACCGAACTCGCCGAGGCCGACACCCACCGCAACGAAATGGCGTTCTGGATGTATTCATCCGGTTCGACCGGACGCCCCAAGGGCATCGTGCATCTGCAGCACGACATGGCCTATAGCGAGGCGGCATTCGCGCGCAACGTGCTGAAACTCGGGCCCGACGATATCTGCTTTTCGGTGCCCAAAATCTTCTTCGCCTACGGGTTCGGCAATTCCATCACCTTCCCGTTCTCGGTCGGCGCCGCCACGCTGCTGTTGCCGGGCCAGCCGAAACCGGCGGCGATCTTCGAGGCGATCGGGCGTTTCCGTCCCACCGCGTTCTTCGGACTGCCGACGCTCTATACCTCGCTGACCAAGGCCGAGGGCGCAGCGGCGGCTGATTTCTCGTCGCTGCGGATGGCGCTGTCCGCCGCCGAGGTGCTGTCTGGTGAGGTGTTCAACGGCTGGAAGGCGCTGACCGGCCTCGAGATCATCGAAGGCCTGGGCTCGACCGAGGCGCTGCACATCTACCTTTCCAACCGGCCCGATCACAAGAAGCTCGGCGCGGCGGGGCTGCGTGTCCCCGGTTATGAAATCGCGCTCAGAGACAAGGACGGCCGCGACGTCGGGGACAACGAAGAAGGCATCATGTGGGTGCGCGGCGATTCCAATACGCCGCTCTACTGGAACCGGCCGGACAAATCGGCGGAAACCATTCGCGAAGAAGGGTGGATCTACACCGGCGACCGCTTTGTCCGTGATGCGGACGGCTTCCACTTCTTCCGCGGCCGCGCCGATGACCTGATCAAGATTTCCGGCCAATGGGTCTATCCGCTCGAAGTCGAGTTGTGCCTTGCCGAACACCCCGATGTCAGGGAATGCGCGGTCTACGCCGCCGAACTGCCGGACCGCCGCATGACGCTGAAGGCGGTGGTCGTGATGAACGGGACCGGATTCGACGCCGATGATGCGACCAAGCGGTTGCAGGATTTCGTCAAGGCAAAGCTGCTGCCCTACAAATACCCGCGCGAGGTGCGCTTCATCGAGGAACTGCCAAAGACCGGTACGGGCAAGATCGACCGGCAGGCGTTGTTGAAGATGTAGTTGCGACACATTCGGTGTCGTCCCGGCCTTGAGCCGGGACGACGGAGGCTAACTCCCCAGCCCCGTCCCGCCATAGAGCCACGACAGATGCCCGAGATATTCCTCCTGCGTCTTCGCGCCCATGATCGCGTTGCGGATGCGGGCATGTTCGCCGGCGGGGTGATAGATGTGATCGCCGATGGCGCGGGACATCAGTTGCACGCGTGCGGTGCGCGAGAAGCGCTGCGCGCGGTAATGCTCCAGCGCCACGGCGTGATCGTCGTGTTGCGCCAACATGTGCGACAGGCAAACCGCGTCCTCCATCGCCTGGCAGGCGCCTTGCGCGAAATATTGCAACATCGGATGCGCGGCGTCGCCGAGCAGCGCGACGCGGCCGTCGATCCAGCGCTCGGTGGGATCGCGGTCGCACAACACCCAGAGCCGCCAGTTCTTGCCATGGCGGATGATGTCGCGGGCGCGTTCGTGGACATGTGTAAAGCCCTGCATCACCTCCTGGTCGGACACCGGCTTGCCCGCGACCGGCTCCGGCGCGTCGTTGTGATAGGTGACGACGAGGTTGAACACTTTCCAGCCCGACAGCGGGTAATGCACGATATGGCATTTCGGCCCGGCCCACAGCGTCGCCGCGTTCCAGCGCAAATCTTCCGGCATCTGCTCGGTCGGTATGACCGAGCGATAGGTGGTATGCCCGGACACCCGCGGCGGCCCGTCTGCCGTGACCTGCTTGCGGACGTTCGACCACAAGCCATCGGCGCCGATCAGCAGCGATCCGGTGACGCGCTCGCCGGACGCCAACCGTGCCGTCACCGACGAACCATCCTGTTCGTAGCCAGTGACTTCCGAACTGACGCGCAGCTCGATCATTCCATGGGCCTGACACGCCTTCAGGAACACGCCATGCAGATCGCCGCGATGCACCACGGCATAGGGATTACCGAAGCGCGCACGGAACGCCTCGCGCAGATCGACATGGGCGATCTCCTCGGCGGTCAGCGCATCCATCAAGCGCAATTGGTCGATATAGACGGCCATGTTGCGCGCGGCTTCGCCGACCCCGAGATAGTCGAAGGCGTGAAATGCATTGGGGCCAAGCTGGATGCCGGCCCCGATCTCGCCGAGCGTCGAGGCCTTTTCCAGCAGCATCGAGCGGATGCCCTTTTGCGCCAGCCCGAGCGCGGTGGCGAGGCCGCCAATGCCACCACCGGCAATCAGGACGGGACGTGCGTCGCGCGCGGTCATCAGGTCGATTTCCCGAGATGTTCGAGCGCATCCTCGGCGCGCAGCGGCACCCGCGAAGCCTCGTTGTTGAGATCGACCAGTTGCGTCATCAGCGCCAGCAGGACCTTGCGGTCCGCCGCCTTCAGGGGCTGCAGCATCCGCGCCTGCGCATTCTCGACCGAAGGCATGATCTCGCGCAGCGTGGCGACGCCCGCCTTGGTCAGATAGAGCAATTTTACCCGCTTGTCCTCGCGCCCGGGCTTGCGCTCGATAAAGGCTTTGGACTCCAGCCGCTCGATCACGTTGCCGAGCGTCGAGCGGTCGAACGCGATCACCGCCGACAGCCGCGTGGCGTCGATGCCCGGATGGGTGTGGATCGAAACCAGCGCGGCATATTGCACCGGCGTCAGGTCGAACGCCCGGCATTCCTCGACAAAGATCGCAACCGCGATCTGCTGCATGCGGCGAAACAGGTAGCCGGGCGCCGTATAGACGGCGTCCATCGTGATCGAATCGGGTTTACTCGGCATCGGGTTGCTTGTCCGGTGCGGCGTCCGCGAACGCCTTGATTTCCTTTGCAGCGGCTTCCGCCTTGAGCAGGCGCGGATAGGCCGAGACGTCGACGCCGAAGCGCCGGGCGTTGGCGAGCTGCGGCACCAGGCAGAGATCGGCAATGGTGGGCGTGGCGCCGAAGCAGAACGGGCCGCTTTCACCCGCAATCAGGGTTTCGCAGGCCGAAAGTCCCTCGCGGTTGGCCCATGCCGCCCACTCCGTCACTTTCTCCTCGGGCAGGCCGAGCTGGCGCAGCCGGGCCAGCACCTTCAGATTCTGCACCGGGTGGGTGTCGCAGGCCAGCGCCTGGGCAAAAGCGCGCACCTTGGCGCGGCGAAGCGGGTCCTTTGGCAGCAGCGGCGGCGTCGGGTGGGTCTCGTCCAGCCATTCGATGATCGCCAGCGACTGGGTCAACACGGACCCGGCATCGTCCTCCAGGGTCGGGACCAGCCCCTGCGGATTGATCGCCAGATAGGCCGGCGCGCATTGTTCGCCCTTGCGAAGGTGATGCGGCAGGTGCTCAGGGCTCAGCCCCTTGAGATTGAGCGCGATCCTGACCCGATAGGACGCGCTGCTGCGGAAATACCCGTGCAGCTTCATCGGAACCTCCCCGTTATTTGTTGGTGGGGCTCGAATGCCCTCATTGACGCTCGTCAGATTGTAAGTATGCTGTCAATTAAGTGAGCTGACAAGAACCGGACTGACAAAAAATAGCGGGAGGCTTGACCATGGAAGCCGTGCAGAAAACTCCGGAACGCGAGGCGTTCTACAAGAAGATCGACGGCGAGAACCTCTCGGCGCTGTGGAACGTGATGGGCGATCTGATCACGCCGGAGCCGCGCAGCGCCTGCCGCCCGCATCTGTGGAAGTTCGATTCCATCCGCGACTACATGACCGAGGCCGGCAAGCTGATCACCGCCAAGGAAGCCGAGCGGCGGGTGCTGGTGCTGGAAAATCCGGGTTTGCGCGGCCAATCGAAGATCACGACCTCGCTGTTTGCCGGCGTGCAGATGGTGGTGCCGGGCGACGTCGCCCCGGCGCACCGCCACAGCCAGTCGGCGCTGCGTTTCGTGCTCGAGGGCAAGGGCGCAGCCACCGCCGTCGACGGCGAGAAGACGCTGATGGAGCCCGGCGATTTCGTCATCACGCCATCGATGACCTGGCACGACCATTCCAACGAAACCTCCGAGCCGATGTTCTGGCTCGACGGGCTCGATATCCCGATGGTGCAGTTCTTCGACGCCTCCTTTGCCGAAGGCTCGAGCGAGGACCAACAGAAGATCACCCGGCCTTCCGGCGACAGCTTTGCCCGCTACGGCCATAATCTGCTGCCCGTCGACGAGAAGCGCAAATCGAAGACATCGCCGATCTTCAACTATCCCTACAGCTACACCCGCGAGGCGCTGGAACAGGCCAAGACCCGCAACGAGTGGGACGCCTGCCATGGCTTGAAGCTGAAATTCTCCAACCCCGAGACCGGCGAATTCGCGATGCCGACCATCGGCACCTTCATCCAGATGCTGCCGAAGGGTTTCAAGACCGCGCGCTACCGTTCGACCGATGCGACGGTGTTTGCGGCGATCGAAGGCAAGGGCCGCACCCGCGTCGGCGATCAGACCTTCGAGTGGGGCGCGCGCGATCTGTTCGTGGTGCCGAGCTGGCAGTGGGTCACCCACGAGGCCGACGTGGACTCCGTGCTGTTCAGCTTCTCCGACCGTCCGGTGCAGCAGAAGCTCGATCTGTTCCGTGAGGATCGCGGGAACGCGTGAGGGGCCAAGGCTGTCGTCCCGGCCTTGAGCCGGGACCCATAGCCACCGGCCTTCGTTGTGCGGACGGCGTTAGCTACTTCGGCCCATTGATAGATCGCGCGGCAGGGGTCCCGGCTCAAGGCCGGGACGACGAAAGCTAACGCCAGTGCAGCAACCGCGTTTCCAGCAAATTGATCCCCTTCCCCACCACCAATCCGAACACCGACAGGATCACCACGCCGGCCAATAACTGATCGGTCTGCATCAGATTGCCCGCCTGCAGCACGAAGGCGCCGATGCCGTATTGGGCGCCGATCATTTCGGCGCTGACCACCAGCAGCAGCGCGACTGAGGCGGTGATGCGAAAGCCGGCAAGGATCGAGGGCAGCGCGCCCGGCCAGATCACGCGGCGCACGATCGAGTGGAACGGCACATTAAAGCTCTGCGCCATCCGGATCAGATTGCGCGGCACCGCGTCGACGCCGCTATAGACCGAGATCGCGGTGGAGAAGAAGACGCCGAGCGCAATGGTTGCGATCTTCGGCTCCTCGCCGATCCCGAGCCACAGGATCAAGAGCGGCAGCAGCGCGATCTTCGGAATTGGAAACAGCGCCGAGATGAAGGTGATGCCGACGCCGCGCGCCAGCGTCGAGAGGCCAACGCCAAAACCGACGATGACGCCCGCGATGGTGCCGAGAATCCAGCCCGAGCCGATCCGCATGATCGACCAGGACAGATGCTGCCAGAGCGCGCCTGACAAAGCGAGCTTGTAGATCGCGACCACGATGGCGGACGGCGGCGGCAGGAACAGCGCATTGACCCAGCCGGCGCTGCCGGCGAGTTGCCAGAGCGCGATCACCAGGATAAGTGCGATCCAGCCGGATGTGCGGCCGGCGCTCGGCGTAAAGCCGCCACCGCGAAACGCGACCGGCCGCGTGGCCTCGTCCTGGGTCTCCCGGGGCGCGCGGTCAAGCATGCTGGACCTCGCGCTCGGCACCGATCGCCTCCTCGCGGATCAGCGACCACAAATCATTCTGTATCGCGAGCAGCTTTTCGCGGGCATTGATGTCGCCGCGCTCGGCACGCGTCATCGGGATGGAGACGACCTCGCGGATGCGGCCGGGACGCCGCGACAGCACCACGATGCGATCGGCCAGGCGAACCGCTTCTTCCAGATTATGCGTTACATAGGCCGCACCCATCGAACCATCGGCGAGCAGGCCGACAAAATCCTCCATCAGCAATTCGCGGGTCTGCGAATCCAGCGCCGACAGCGGCTCGTCCATCAACAGGATCGCGGGCCGCACCGCCAGCGCGCGCGCGATGCCGACGCGCTGGCGCATGCCGCCGGACAATTGCTTCGGATAGGCGCTACGGAAATCGGTGAGCCCGGTGCGGCGCAGCGCATCGTCGATCACGGCGCGGCGTTCGCTTGTCCCGAGCGCGGTATGCACCAGCGGGAATTCGACGTTTTGTTCCACCGTGCACCAGGGCAGCAGCGCAAAATCCTGGAACACGAAGGTCAGCGGGTTGAGGCTGCCGGCGGGCGGCGCGCCGCGCAATTCGGCCTGCCCTTGGCTCGGCTGCAACAGGCCGCCGAGGACTTGCAGCAGCGTGCTCTTGCCGCAGCCCGAGGGACCTACGATCGCCACCACTTCGCCCGCGCGCACCGTGAACGACACCTTGTCGAGCACCTCGAGCGCGCCGAAGCGGTGGCTGATATGGTCGGCGATCAGGTCCATTGCAAGCTTTCCGATCCGTCATCCTGAGGTGCGAGCGGAGCGAGCCTCGAAGGATGCACGGCCCCGGGCTGTCGTCCTTCGAGACGGCCGCGATGCGGCCTCCTCAGGATGACGGGTTTAACACCGACTCAATCCGCCTTCACATATTCCCTGGCGATGATCGCATCCACCCCAAATCCCTTGTCGACGAAACCCTGCTCCTGCAGCCAGCTGATCTGGTTGGCGACATTCCTGACGTCGAGTTTGCCGTCAGGGTCGATATAGGCGCAATTGCCGACCACCTGCTCGAGCGGCAGGATGGTGTATTTGGCGATGATCTCCAGCATCGGTTTTGTATTGTCGTTGATCGCGGCCTTGCCGTCCTTCACGGAGGCCAGCACCACGTCGTTATATTCGCGGTCGGCGCGGACCAGGGCGCCCAGCAATTTCGTCACCAGCGCGGCATTGGTCAGCGTCTTCGGCGAGGCGAACACCGCGCCGAGCTGCCACGGCGTCTCGTCGCCGACCCAGCCCAGAAATTTGGCGCCGCCGGAATCCATCAGCGAGCGCGCGGTGGAGACCGGCAGCAGCGCGGCATCCACGGTCTCGCCCTTCAGCGCGGCAGCGGCGTTCGACAGCGACTGCAACGGCAGCACCTTGATGTCCGCGAGCTTGAAACCGTATTTGTCGGCGAGCAGGCCGAGCGAATAATGGAAGCTGGAGCCGACTTGCGTCACCGCGATGCGCTTTCCAGCGAGATCCTTTGGCGCCTTCAGCCCGGCGGCATAGGCATTGTTGCTGGCGAAATAACCGATCAGGGGATAGCCGGCCTTCTCGCGGCTCATGCCGCCGATCACCTTCAGCGTGCCCTTGCCCGCGAGATTGTAGAGACCCGCGGTGAAGGCGGTGACGCCGAAATCGACGTCGCCCGACGTGGTCGCCACGGCGATCGGCTGCGCCGCGTCGAAGAATTTCAGTTCGACGTCGAGGCCGGCCTCGCGGAAATAGCCCTTGTCCTGCGCGATGAACACCGGCGCCGACGACGACAGCCGCAATACGCCGATTTTCGCCTTCAGCACATCATCGGCCCGCGCGATCCCGCCCGCGGCAACGGCCAGCAGCGCAGCCAGAGCAAGCCGTGCAAATCCCGTCATTCCGTTTCCTCCGTAAACCCTAAAGACCTTCGGGCACTTTCTGGCCGCGGCCGATAAAGGCGCCCTGTTGCTGCAATGCTTGTTGCAGCTTTTCAACGACAATGTCGCGCGGAATCGTATTGCCTGACAGTGCCAGGTCAGCGGCGATGCCGACCGCCTCGCCCATCGCAAAGCAGGCGCCGGAAACCCGTGCCGCCGACTGGCCCTCATGGGTCATCGAGGCGCAGCGCCCGGCCATCAGCAGATTGTCGATGCCCTCTGGCACCAGCATCCGATAGGGCAATTCGTTGTAACCGCGCGATTGCGGGATCGGCGGGAATTCAAAAATCACGTCGCCGGCGACATGCGATTCCATCGGCCAGCCATTGACGCCGATGGAATCATCGAACGAGGCGCAGCCGAGCACGTCCTCGCCCGACAGCATGTAGCCGCCGACGACGCGGCGGGTCTCGCGGATGCCGAGCTGTGGCGGCAGGTCGACAATGTAGGATTTTTCAAAGCCAGGCACGGTGCGCAGGAATTCGAACGCCTGCACCGCCTGGCGGCGGCCCTCGATCTCGCCGCGCGTCATCTGGTCCGGTTCTAGTCCGTTCACCGCCGTGCCGTCCTCGCGCGCGAGCTGGGTAAAGTTCACCCGCCATTCGACGGCGTGGCGCTGCGGCCGCACGATCGCGGCCTTGCGCGGAAATTTGTGGGTGCCTGATGCCTCGGCCTTTTCCATCAGCGCCGGAATGGTGCGCCAGGCATCGCCGGCCCTTTCGGGATCAATGCCGTTGAGACGGAACATCATCGACGGGTAGAGCATGCTGCCGGCATTGTCGCCGACCTCGAATGGCGCGCCGGCCCAGGCCGCCAGATCGCCATCGCCGGAGCAATCGATGTAGATGCCGGCGCGCACCGCCTGCCGGCCCGCCTTGGTTTCCACCATCAACGCATCGATGCGCCTCTCGTCGTGCATCACCACGCCGGCGCCGAGCGCATGAAACAGGATGTCGACCTTGTGCGCGGCCAGGAGATCGTCTGCCGCGATCTTGTAGGCCGCGGTGTCATAGGCCTGCGCGAAAATCTTACCCAGGATGAGATGCGGCGCGTTCAGCCCGCCGAGCCGGTCGATGCGGTCAAGCAGATCGGTGGCAATGCCCTGCACCACCCGATGCATCTCGCCATGGACGTTGGCATGCAACCCGCAGAAATTGGTCACACCGGCAGCCGTGCCCATGCCGCCGAGGAAGCCATAGCGCTCGATCAGCAGCGTGCGGCGGCCCGCCCGCGCGGCGGCCACGGCGGCGGCGATACCAGCGGGGCCACCGCCCAGCACGGCGACGTCATATTCGCCATAGAGCGGAATTTGGCGCGCAGGTTCGGTGATCGTTTTGGACGGCAATTGAGGGTTCCCGGCTGAGGCCGAGGCATCATGCCTTGGCGAGGGGATTTTGGCTATCTGTCAAAGCGCTGAAAGGAGGACGGAAGGTGTTGCTCCGGCGGTGCAAAATTGAGAAAGTGGCGAGGAAAGGATCGAGCATTTTGAAACTCCTCGCGCCCGTCGTGCTTGGCCTCCTGTTCGTCACCCCCACCGTGCGGGCGGAAGTGGAGCAGAATTGCCGCTTCGTTCCGGCCAGGGCCGAGCGCGAGGCCTGCTACCAGCGCCAGGAGGCGGCGCTTGCCGAAAAACGCAAGCAGGCCGCTGCCCGCGACGCCGCGATGACGTCATCATCGCCGGAACAAATGAGTGCGGACGATGCAGCGCTTAGAAACACGCTGCGCAGCATCTGCCGCGGCTGTTGACTATCTGCTTCCCCAATTTGCCGCGCGCTTTTCGGCGAACGAGGCCAGCCCCTCGGATGCTTCCGACGTCTGCCGCCTGTCGGAATGTATCTTGACCAGGCGTGTATAGGCATCGTCGTCGACACTCATGCCGCCGAAGGAGCTTTCCAGCGCCAGCGCCTTGGTTTCGGCCAGCGCCGCAGGGCCGTTGGCCAGCAATTGTTCCACGACCTTGTCGCCGGCCGCGGCGAGATCCGCCAGCGGCACCACCTCGTGCACGAGACCGATGCGGCGCGCGTCTTCGGCACCAAAGCGTTCGCCGGTCAGCGCGTAGCGGCGCACCTGACGGACACCGATGGCGTCGCAGAGTTGCGGGATGATGATGGCGGCCGTCAGCCCCCAGCGGACTTCCGTGATCGAGAACAGCGCGTTGTCGGCCGCGATCACCACATCGCAGGCGGAGATGACGCCGGTGCCGCCACCAAAACAGCCGCCCTGCACCAGCGCCACTGTCGGGATCGGCAGTGTATTGAGCCGTTGCACCGCCTCATAGGTCGCGCGCGACACCGCCTCGTTTTCGGCTGACGATTTCGGCCGCACGCCATTGATCCATTTCAGGTCGGCGCCGGCCTGGAAATGCTTGCCATTGCCCTTCAACACCACCACGCGCAGATGAGGGTTTTTGCCGAGATCATCCATCGCCGCGAGCACGCCGTTGATGAGGCCCGCATCATAGGCGTTGTTCACCTCGGGACGATTCAGCGTGACCGTCGCGACGCCGCGTTGATCGAGATCCCATAACACCGGATTGGCAGACATTGACGGTCCCTTTTTGTTGGTTGCGGCTGTTTCACCCGCAATATGCCGACACGCCGGCGATTGATCCATCCCTTTCCGCCATGCCAGCGATGCAATCCGCTTCGACGGTTGCGCTGCGGCGCAAGCTTGTGGAAAGTGGCGGCTCACGAACCCTTCGGCAGGAAATCAGATGCGGATATGCGTTTTCGGTGCGGGCGCTGTCGGCAGCCATTTTGCGGTACGGCTGGCGCTGGCCGGGCATGACGTCTCCTGCGTGATGCGCGGGCCGCATCTCGACGCCGTCAGGGCGGATGGCCTGACGCTGCGTGTCGGCGAGGCCGAATTCAAAGCCAGGGTGCGCGCCTCCGACAATCCGGCCGATCTCGGCCCGCAGGATGTCGTCATCTCGGCGCTGAAGGCGACCGGCGTCAGCGCGCTTGCCACCGGGCTGCAACCTTTATTGAGCGACGATACCGCCGTGGTGTTCGCCCAGAACGGAATCCCCTGGTGGTACGATATCGGGCTTCCGGCAAAACATCCGCCGACGCCGGACCTCGCGTTCCTCGACCCCGGCGGCAGACTGCGCGCCGCGATCCCGAAGGCGCGGATCATCGGCGGCGTGGTGTTTTCGTCCAATGAGGTCGTGGCGCCCGGCGTGGTCGCGAATTTGTCGCCGGAACGCAACCGGCTGCTGGTCGGCGAATGCGACGACCGCCCGAGCGAACGGATCGTCCGGCTACGCACCACGCTCAACGAGGCGGCCATCGAATCGGCCGATGTCAACGAGATCCGGGAGACGATCTGGTCGAAACTCCTGACCAACATGTCGATGTCGGTGCTCTGCCTGCTCACCGGGCAGACCGCCCGCGGCGTCCGCGACGATCCCGCGCTGGCCGATGTCATTCCCCGGCTGCTCGATGAGGCCAACAGCATCGCCCATAGCTGTTATCGCGAGGTCAAGCGCGTCACCCGCAGCGGCCCTGCGCCCGCCCACAAGCCATCCATCCTGCAGGACTACGAGCTCGGCCGCGCCATGGAGATCGACGTGCTGGTCCGCGCGCCCGCCGCCTTCGCGCGGGCCGCCGGCCTTGCGACCCCGATGCTCGATCTCCTGGCCGGTCTGGCGATCCGCCAGGCGCGCGACAAGGGGCTTTACCAAGGTTAGCGCTCCAGGCTGCACGCGATCCCTGCGCGAAAAACTTTTCGCCGCCGCTGACATCGGCTACATCCATCTGCATTGTCGGATGGAAGGCCGGGTCAATGAAGCAGGCGAAGCAGGCAGTCCAGCCGGGAGCCCCCGCGCTCGAAAAGGGGCTGGATTTGCTGGAAGCGCTGGCCGCCGAATCGCGCGGGCTGAGCCAGAAGCAGCTCGCCGAACGCGTCGGCCGCTCGGTCGGCGAAATTTTCCGCATGCTGGTGGCGCTGGAGCGCCGCGGCTATGTCACGCGCGATCCGGCAACAGCGGAATACACGCTGACGCTAAAACTGTTCCGCATCGCCTCGCAATTTCCGCCCACCGAACGGCTGCTGCAGGCCGCGCTTCCCGTCATGGAGCAACTGGCCGGCCGCATCCAGCTGTCGTGCCACCTCACCGTTCTGCATGGCGAGCAGTTCATGGTGATCGCGCGGATCGAGCCGGAATGGCTGATGGGCTGGTCGGTCAAGGTCGGCGCCGTGTTTCCGCTCACCCAGCAATATGCGTCTGCGAAAGTGCTGTCCGCGTTCCAGCTCGAAGGCCGTCGACAGGAGCTTGCCGAGATCATCGCCGCCCACGATCGCATCAGCGGCAAGAAGGCGCTCGCGGCCCTGGACCGGATCACCGCCGAAGGCGGCAATTTCTCCATCGACGACGGCTATACGCGCATCCTCGCCTATAGCTGCCCGATCGTGGAAGCGTCGGGGCGCGCGGTGGCGGCGCTGACCGTGCCGCTGTTGCGGCAGGACAAGATCCCGCCGCAGGAGGCCGCCACGATCGCCAGCGAGCTTCGCAGCGCAGCAAAGACGATCTCCGAAAAGATCGGCGGCAGCGCCTGAATCAACCTGCCGTTATGCCGGCGTCCACCACCCACGCCGCGCCGTTGACATGGGCCGCCGCATCGGACGCCAGAAACGCGACGACATCGGCGATGTTTTCCGGCCGTCCATAGGGCGCAGAGCCCGCACGGCGAAAGTCCTGATGGTTACGGCTGGCCTGATCGTTCAACTCCCGGATCATGCGGGATTCGATCGGACCGGGAAGGATGGCATTGACCCGGATGCGCGTTCCCGTCACTTCCAGCGCGGCGGTCCGCGTCAGCCCCAGCACCGCATGCTTCGACGCGACGTATCCGGAAAGACCGGCGCGGCCGCGGATCGCTGACGTCGAGGCGGTGTTGACGATCGCGCCGCATCCGCGCGGTATCATCCTGGCCAGCACGTATTTCAACCCCAAGAAGACACCCTTCACATTGACCTGCAGCAGCCGATCAAAGATCTCATCCGGATATTCGTGCAAGGGCGCGACGACGCCTTCGATGCCCGCATTGTTGGCAAAGATCCCGATCGGTCCGAACCCGACTTCGACGGCATCGACAAAGGCTTTGGTCTGCTCCGGGCTGCAAACATCGGCCCGCACGGCCATCGCCTTGCAGCCGGCCGTCTCGACCAGATGCGCGGTCTCGGCCGCCGCGCGCTCGTCGATATCGACGATGGCGACGGCCTGGCAGGTCTGCGCCAGCCGCAACGCGATGGCGCGGCCGATATCGCCGCCCCCGCCGGTGACGAGCGCCACCGGCCGGTCCGCCTCAACGACGGCCTTCATGATTTGAGGAAGTCGCAACCGCCCTCTTCCAGCGGCCGCCACGCTTCGGACGGCGGGATGGTCTTGATCAGCTTGTAATAGTCCCAGGGATATTTGGATTCCTCGGGCTTCTTGACCTCGAACAGATACATGTTGTGCAGCTTGCGCCCGTCGGCGCGAACGGTGCCCTTGCCGAACAGCGGATCGTCGGTCGGCAGCTTCTTCATTTCCTGAACCACGGCCTTGCCGTCGCTGGCTGCACCGAGCGCATCGACCGCTTTCAGGTAATGCAGGGTTGCGCCGTAGACGCCGGCCTGCATGGCCGTCGGATAACGGTTGTTGTTGCGCGGCGCGAAGCGCTTGGCCCATTCGCGCGTGCCGTCGTTGAGATCCCAGTAAAAGGCCTCGGTGAACTGCAATCCTTGCGCGACCTTCAGCCCCAGCGAATGAACGTCGCTGAGATACAGCACGGTCGCGACCACGCGCTGGCCGCCCTGCGGGATGCCGAACTCGACCGATTGCTTGATCGAATTGATGGTGTCGCCGCCGGCATTGATCAATCCGATGACCTGCGCCTTGGAGCCCTGCGCCTGCAACAGGAACGAGGAGAAATCCTGACTGTTGATCGGGGTGCGGACCCCGCCGACAACCGTTCCACCCATTTTCTGGACGACGTTCTTGACTTCCGCCTCCATCGCGTGCCCGAAGGCGTAGTCGGCGGTCAGGGTGAACCAGCTCTTGCCGCCGCTGGCGACCACGGCACGCGCGGTGCCGTTCGACAGCGCGTAGGTATCGTAGCTCCAGTGCACCAGATTGGGCGAACAGGCCTTGCCGGTCAGGTCCGACGATGAGGCGCCGGAGACCAGCAGCACCTTGTTGTTCTGCTGCACGAGGTTGCGGACGGCGAGCGCGACCGAGGAGTTCGGCACATCGATGATCGCTTCAACATTGTTGCGATCAATCCATTCGCGGGCAAGGTTGGCGCCGAGGTCGGCCTTGTTCTGGTGATCGCCGCTGATCACTTCGATCGGGCGCTTCATCTTGTGCGGCCCGGCGAGGAAATCCTCGACCGCCATCTTGGCGGCTGCGACCGACCCCGGACCGGTGACATCGGCATAGAGGCTCGACATATCCGTCAGCACGCCGAGGCGCAGCGGCGTGGTGTCGTCCGCCCGCGCCGCGGCGAAACCGCTGGCGCCTAACGCCATCGCCGCGATGCCGGTCAATATCCGGCGGCGGTTGGATGCAAACAGTCCGTCCATGGTGAAAATCTCCCTTGTGTCGGGCCCGGGCTCTTTGACCCGGTGCCGGTTATGAACGCCCGCGCGCATCCGGCGCACGGGCCGGTTTCGTTACGGAATAAGCCGTTCGATCAGGCGACGGTCTTCGACCTCGAAGCCACCGCCATAGACGTCGGACACCATGAAGTGTGCGCCCAATATCTCCGGCGCGAGGTCTGCGATCGGATCGTATTGGCAGGGATGCAACGTCATCGTGCACCGCCCCGGCAATGGCGCCGAATATTTCAGCGGCGTGCGGCGGTAGGCGATGTCGGCATAGGCGGTTCCCAAATGTTCGGGATGCGGCAGGCGGCGTACGTGAATTTCGCCGCCGGGCTGCTCGTCGCCGTCGACGATACGAATGATCGGCGCTGATGGATCCGGGGTGAAACTGAAATCCGCCAGCGGAATGCCGCGGCGCCGGACCCAGCCCGAGATCGACCCGTCCGGACGCTCGTCGAACCCGTAATGGGTGTCCTTCTTGGTGTACCCGAACACCTCGCGGCCCGCGCAGATGCCCATCGGGTCGCTGCAATACATGAAGATGTGGGTTTCGGTGAACAGCCCCTTGTAGCGAACCGGCACCGTGATCATGAGATCGAACATCTGGCCGGCATGCACCGCCATCGAGTGGCCGGGTGACAGCATGAAGCGGAAGGCGACGCGATCGCTGGCGATCTCGAACGGCGTATCCGCCAGCAGCTTGGCGATCTTGGGTGGCGCGACCCGCGTCATGATCTCGACCGTCCGCAAGCTGCATCCCCATTCCACCGGATAGGCCGGCGAATACGGCGGATTGACGCCGCTATTCGGCTTCAACTGGTAATCGCCGAACATGCGGTGCTTCGGATCGTCCCGGTCGGTCATTGCAACTCTTTCCGTATTGTCTCAATCGGCGACGGCGCGGCTCAGCGCATCGCGGCGACAGGCGCGTTCTTCATCAGCACCTGCTGCTGATCGCCCATGACATGGGCGTGGAAGGCGATGGCGGCGTCGGACAGGTCGCGCTCCGGCACCTGTTCCGGTTCGAAATTGCCGAAGCGGTCGACGCCGCGAACCAGCGTGGCGCTGTCGCGCGTTCCGACGACTTGCCGGACATGGGTCGGCAGATAGCGGATGGCGAAGCCGATACGGCGTTTTGCCGACGGGTTTGGATCGGAGCCATGGATCAGCCGGACATGGTGCAGCGACATCTCGCCCGGCTGCAACGAGAGCATCACCGCCTTGCTGCCGTCGACGTCGACCGCGATCTCCTGCCCGCGCGTCAGCAGATTGTCGGCCGCGAAGGTATCCCGGTGGGCGACCTGTTCGAGCGTGTGGGTGTAGGGAATGACGCGCATCGCGCCGTTCTCGGCGGTGCTCTCCGACAGCGCTACCCAGGCGGTGACGATATCGGCGGGATCGAGGCCCCAATAGGTCGAGTCCTGATGCCACGACACAAAGCCGGGATCGCGGGCTTCCTTGATGAAGAACGAACTGCTCCAGCACAGGATATCGGGGCCGATCACGCCTTCCACCGCATCCAGAATGGCGGGGTGGCGGATCAAACTGTCCAGCCAGGTGAACAGCAGATGGCTCTTGTGGCGCATCGAGCCCTTCAGCACGCCGTGCGCCGCTTCATGCGCTTCGAGGTGGGTGCGAACGCGTGCGGCGTCATCGGCCGACATCACCCGGATCGGTGCGTAATAGCCGTGTTCGCGGTAGTGGGCGATCGCCGCCTCCGGAAGCCGTCCCATCATTCCCTCATTTCATATATGTTTTTACAATTGCATGTATGAAATCCGATTTTCCGGCTGAGTCAAGCGCGAATGGCTGCCGGGTTCCGCCAGGCGAACCAAAAAAGGCGGTGGCCCGAGGGCTACCGCCTTGCGACGCCGATGCGCGATCTGGTGGCCGCCTGAGGCGACCGGCGCAGGCGATCAGAGCGCCTGCAAACCCAGCCGACCGAAAAGTTTGCGGTCGGCTTCGTTTTCCGGATTGCCTGCCGTCAGCAAGGTGTCGCCAACGAAGATCGAGTTGGCGCCGGCGAAGAAGCAAAGCGCCTGCATCTCGTCGCTCATGGCCGAACGGCCGGCCGACAGACGGACAAAGGATTTCGGCATCATGATGCGCGCAAGCGCGATGATCCGGATGAACTCGATCGGTGCAATGGGCGCGGCGTCGGCGAGCGGCGTCCCCGGAATCGGAATCAGCATGTTGATCGGAACGCTTTCCGGCGCTTCGGGCAAATTGGCCAGCGTCACCAGCATTTCGACGCGGTCGACCTCTTCCTCGCCCATGCCGAGGATGCCGCCGCAGCAGACTTTCATGCCGGACTGCCGGACATGTTCGAGCGTGTCGAGCCGGTCGGAGAAATTGCGGGTCGAGATCACCTTCGGGTAATAGCGCTCCGAGGTATCGATATTGTGGTTGTAGTAGTCGAGCCCCGCCGCGCTGAGGCGGTCCGATTGCTCGCGGTCCAGCATGCCCAGTGTCATGCAGGTCTCGAGACCGAGCCCCTTCACCGCGCTGACCATCTCGACGATGGCATCCATGTCCCGCGGCTTGGGATTGCGCCATGCGGCGCCCATGCAGTAGCGCGTCGCGCCGCCTTCCTTGGCCTTGCGGGCCTCGGCGACGACCTTTTCGACCTCCATCAGCTTGGAAGCAGGCAAGCCGGTCGAATGATGCGAGGACTGGCTGCAATAGCCGCAATCCTCGGCGCAACCGCCGGTCTTGATGTTGAGCAGCTTGCTCAACTGCACGCGATTGGGATCGAAATGCTGCCGGTGGATGGATTGCGCCTTGAACAGGAGATCGTTGAACGGCAACCGGTAGAGCGACCAGGCCGCCTCGCTGGTCCAGGCCGGCGAGGCCGCGGGTGGCGTCGTGGAAGTCGTCCCGGTCGTCAGTTCAAGCATTGCATCTCTCCGAAAGCATCGATTTCGGGATGCTCATCGCACGGCGACGCGACCGGGGCCAATCACGCTTTTTGCATTCCCGGAATACGGAATAAGGCAATGTTGACCGGGAGCCGGCGGCCGTATCACTCTGCGATCCCACGGGTCGCGCTGTGATCCCAGGGGTCGAGCTGCGATCCCGGGGGTCGCGTTGCGATCCCGCACGGTCGCGAAAAGGGAACCGAACATGCACGTCAAAGGCAAGGTCTGTGTCGTCACCGGGGCGGCTAGCGGGATCGGCGAAGCGGTAGCCCGCGCTTATGCCGAGGCCGGCGCGCGTGGCGTGGTCGTTGCCGACCTGAAGACCTCACGCGACAAGCTCGCGAAAGTCGCCGGCGATATTGACGGACTGGCCGTGACCGCCGACGTCGGCCTCGAAGAAGATGTCAAGGCGCTGATCGCGGCCGCCGAAGACAAATATGGCCCGGTCGACGTGTTCTTTTCCAACGCCGGCCTGTCGCGCAAGGGACAGGAAGGCGCGTCGGACGCCGACTGGGACATCAGCTGGCGGGTCCATGTCATGAGCCACGTGTTCGCGGCCCGCGTGCTGGTGCCGGGCATGCTCGCGCGCGGCTCAGGTTATCTGCTCAACACGGCGTCGGCCGCCGGTCTTCTGGCGTCGCTGAATTCGATGCCGTACGGCGTCACCAAGAACGCCGCGGTCGCGCTCGCCGAACACCTCGCCATTCAATATGGCGACCGCGGCATCCGCGTCTCCGTGCTGTGCCCGCAATCGGTACAGACCGGCATGACGACGCCCGGCCCCAGCGCCGCGCGGGTCGATGGCGTATTGCAGCCGCCGGAAGTGGCGCGGATGGTGCTCGAAGCGATGGAAGCCGAACGGTTTTTGATTCTGTCGCATCCGCAGGTCGCCGAATATATGCTGCGCAAGGCATCGAGCCGGGAGCGTTGGCTGTCCGGCATGCGGCGGCTGCGCGACAGGATCTATGGGACGCAGTCAGCCTGATGGCTCGATTATTTCTTGGGCGCGAACGGCGCCAGCAGCCCGGTGTAGTCCTTGGCGCCCGGCAACGCGTAGGACCCGCGCCGCGACGTCTTGAGTTTCAAGCCGACCAGCGCTTCCGCCTGCTTCACCGCAGCCGCAACGCCGTCGACGACGGGAACGCCGAATTTCTGCGACAGCTTGGCCGCCAGATCGGCCATTCCGGCGCAGCCGAGCACGATGGCCTCCGCGCCCTTGTCGAGCGCGCGGGAAATCTCGGCGTCGAGTTTTGCTTCCGCGCCGGAGCCCGGCTTTTCCAGATCGAGCACTGCGACATTGCAGGCGGTCACGGCAGCGCGCTCCGCAAAACCATAGCGCCGCACCAGTTCTTCCAGCGGCACGATCGAGCGCGGCAATGTCGTGACGACGCCGATGCGTTTGGCCAATTGTCCCGCCGTCAGCAGTGCCGCCTCGCAAATCCCGACCACCGGAAACGGCGCCACCGATCGCGCCGCATCGAGGCCGGTGTCGTCGAAACAGGCGATGATGCCGGCATCGGCGTCCGGCGCGTTCAACAAGGCGCGTATCAGGCCGGGAACGGCAAACGCCTCGTCGTAAAATCCTTCGATCGAAACCGGCCCCATCGACGACGTGACGTCCGATATCTCGGTCCCGGGCGCGGCGACCGCACGCGCGGCGTCACCGATGGTCTTCGTCATGGACGCGGTCGTGTTCGGATTGACGATCAGGATTTTGGCCATGCGGCCTGAATAGCATCGGCTGTGCGCTTCTGCCAACGCTATCCTGCAATGATCCTGTCGGCCCACGCCGCGAATGCATCCAGCACCTCGGTCATCACCTCGCGGTCGTTGCGGCCCGAACGCGCCAGCACGTGGAAGGAATGATCCGCCTCCTTGACCAGATGCAGTGTTGCCAGCTTCCCCAATTTCTTGACCGCGGGCTCAAGCAGGCTCAATTCCGCCAGCGCGTCGCGCGTCCCCTGCAGGAACAGCATGGGGATGGCGACATCGGCGAGATGCCTGGCACGGTCGCTGGAAGGTTTTCCGGCCGGATGCAAAGGAAAAGCAAAGAACGCGAGTCCGCGGACGCCGGGCAAGGCACTGGTCGCCTGCGCTTGCGACGTCATCCGCCCGCCGAATGATTTGCCGCCCGCGATCAGCGGCAGCCCGCCGCAGCGCCGCGCGGCTTCCGCCACCGCGGCCCGTACGGCCGCATGCGCGACGGCCGGTGCATCCGGCCGCTTGCTGCCCTTTTCCATGTAGGGAAACTGGTAACGCAGCGTCGCCATGCCGCGCTCGGCGAGGCCCGCGGCAATCACTTCCATTGACGCATGGGTCATGCCCGCGCCCGCGCCGTGCGCGAACACGTAACACGCGCGCGCCTGCGACGGTGTTGTCAGCAAGGCGGAGACCGTGTCCGCAGAGGCGATCTCGATTTGGAGCGGTTGCGCGGCGACGGCTTTCACATCGTCCATCCAAGCTGTGTCGGTTTGAGTCTACATTTCAGCTTCGGCACGCGCAAACGCGCCCCGCAATAATTTGCTTCAATCCCCTTCAGATCACATTTGAGAAGCGCATCATGGGATAGGATGGCGGGCAACTCGCTCCGGCAAAACGATCCGCCAGGCCGAAAACGGGTTCATGGACAGGCCCATGGCACGACTATAAGATGGCACGATATTTTATCGCACGTCAAAGGTGAGCACGTCTTTGGCGATTTTTTAATGAGATGCGAATATTGCGCGCTTTGAAAGCGCAATTGATGAAGGGACCGGTCATGCGGGGCAGGACAAAGATTGTTATCGCAGCCTTGATCGTCGCCGCCGGCTATTCCGCCTTCAAGGACGACATCGCGCAACTCTGGGACGACCTTCACGTCAAGCTCGTCGAATATCCGCAGCCGAAGAAGACCGTCTGGCTCAACCAGGGTGTGAGCAAGGACGACCTCAACTGGTTCTATCATGCCGACCAGGGAACGCGGACCTTCGGCATGCCCTATGAGTGGTTCATGGCGCTGGAGCAGCCCGTCATCCCGTGGCTGATCTTGACCGATGCCGGCTCCTTCAACGATCCGGCCTATCTCGATCGCTACGGCTTCATTCGCAATACCATCCTGCCCCCCAAGAAGGACGAGAAGGAGATGCCGATCGGTTTCGCCAAGGGCGGCCCGATGCTGGATCCTTCCGGCGCGCCCTGGCGCAACCCGGGCAACAAGCAGGACATGCACGGCATCGGCCTGACCTGCGCGGCCTGTCATACCGGACGGTTCACCTACAAGGACACCGCCGTCATCATCGACGGGGGACCGGCGCTGACCGATCTCCTGAAGCTGAAGCAGGGAATGGGCGTGGCATTGCTCTACACACGGCTGCTGCCCAGCCGCTTCAACCGGTTCGCCGAGAAAATCCTGGGACCGGATTCGACCGTGGCGGATCGCGAAACGCTGAAATACCAGATCGACCAGGTCCTCAATCAATACAAGGCGGTCAAGAACCTCGAACAGGCCGTTGCCTCCCAGAGCATCCAGGAGGGCTACGGGCGGCTCGACGCGCTGAACCGGATCGGCAATCAGGTGTTTTCACTGGACCTGAAGAAGCCTGAAAACTACGCGGGCTCCTCGGCGCCGGTGCATTACCCGCGCATCTGGAACACGCCATGGTTCGACTGGGTGCAATATAACGGCTCCATCATGCAACCGATGGTGCGCAATGCCGGCGAATCGCTCGGCGTATCGGCGGAGCTCAATCTCACGGACCCCTCGAAGGGCCTGTACAAATCGAGCGTGGACGTCGTCAACCTCAACAGGATGGAGCAGATCGTCGCCGGCAAACCGCCGAGCACGAAAGATGGCTATGGCGGCCTGACATCGCCGAGATGGCCGGAGGATATTCTGCCCAGGATCGATTGGACGTTGGCCAGCACGGGCGCCAAGCTCTACGAAGAACATTGTCAGGGATGTCACCGGCCACCGGTCACGAAATTCGAGCCGCCGCCGGCGAACCAGCCCCGGCCACCGGCCTCGCCCAACCCGGCCTATTTTGACTTCTCGAACAGGAAGGAATGGCGAACCAACGATATCGGCCAACAGGTCCGGATCATGGAAAACATTCCGATCTCGCATATCGGCACCGATCCGGCGCAGGCTGCGGACATGATGAACCGAACGGTCGCGCTTCCCGACAACCTCGGGCTCAAGGACGCCGCGTTCGCCCTCGCTCTCAAGGACGTCGTCGCCAAGACCGTCAATTATATCTACGACCGGATGGATCCGCCCCTGAACAAGAAGCAGCGGGACGATTACGACGGCAACATGCCGAACGAAGTCCAGGGCAAGCTCGAATACAAGGTCCGCCCGCTCAACGGCGTGTGGGCGACGCCGCCTTATCTCCACAACGGGTCGGTGCCGACCATCGACGCGCTGCTCGGGCCGCCCGAAGATCGGCCGAAGAAATTCTACCTCGGCCACCGCGAATACGATCCGGAGAAGCTCGGTTACAAATACGATCCGCTCCCCAACGGCTTCGAATTCGACACGTCGATTCGCGGCAATTGGAATACCGGACACGAATTCCGCGACGGGTATAGCAAGGACAAGGAGATAAAGGGCGTGATCGGCCCCGCTTTGTCCCGCGACGACCGCAAGGCGATCATCGAGTACCTCAAGACGCTCTGAGACATGTTGCCGCGCAGGCTGGACCCGCTCCGGCCGCGCTGCAACACGTCCGTGCAATCCGTGACGATACGCAACCCGCCCATGCAGTGGCGCGATTGACGATTCCAGCGCTTTGGTCTGATGTAGGCGACGCTTTCGTGCGCATCGGAGACCAACGCTTCCATGGCTGCGAACAAGCAGGATCAACGCCCGCCGGAAGTCGATGCTGACTTCGACGCCGTCATCGTCGGCGCCGGCTTTGCCGGCATGTATATGCTGCACCGCCTTCGCGGCCTCGGCTTTACGGCGCGGGTCTATGAGGCCGGGGGCGGCGTCGGCGGCACCTGGTACTGGAACCGCTATCCCGGCGCGCGCTGCGATGTCGAGAGCATGCAATATTCGTTCTCGTTCTCCGAAGAACTCGACCAGCAATGGGACTGGTCGGAGAAATACGCGCCGCAGCCGGAGATCCTGGCTTACGCCAACCATGTCGCCGACCGTTTTGACCTCCGCCAGCATATCCTGTTCGACACCCGCGTCACGGATGCGAGCTTCGACGAGACCGCAAAAGGCTGGCGCATCGAGACCGACCGCGGCGACAGGGTGTTCGCCAAATTTTGCATCATGGCGATCGGCTGCCTGTCGGCGGCGAACCATCCGCCCTTCAAGGGGCGCGAGGATTTCAAGGGACCCGTCTATCACACCGGCGAATGGCCGCATGACGGGGTCGATTTCACCGGGCTGCGCGTCGGCGTCATCGGCACGGGCTCCTCGGCGATCCAGTCGATCCCGATCATCGCCGGGCAGGCCACCTCGCTGACTGTGTTCCAGCGCACCGCGACCTATTCCGTCCCGGCCTGGAACGCAAAACTGACGCCGGAGTATCGGCAGTCGATCAAGGCCGATTATCCGGCGCTGCGGGCCAAAGCGCGGGCGCGGCCGACCGGGTTCTATTTCCCCTTCAACATGAAGTCGGCGCTGGAGGCCACGCCCGAAGAGCGGGAGCGGCTCTATGAAGAGGCTTGGGAGCGCGGCGGGCTGCCGTTCCTCGGCGCCTTCGGCGACCTCCTGTTCGAGAAGGAAGCCAACGACACCATCGCCGAATTCGCGCGCAACAAGATCCGCGGCATCGTGAAGGATCCGCCGACCGCCGAGCTGCTGTGCCCGTCCAACGTGTTCGGCTGCAAGCGGCTGTGCGTCGATACCGGCTATTTCGAAACCTACAATCTGCCGCATGTGAAACTGGTTGACGTGTCCAAAACGCCGATTGAGCGCTTCACGGCCGATGGCATCGAAGTCGGCGGCACCGAATACAAGTTCGACGCTATCGTCTCCGCCACCGGCTTTGCCGCGATGACCGGCTCGTTCGACAAGATCCGGATCACCGGCCGCAACGGGCAGACGCTGGCCGAAAAATGGCGCGCCGGCCCCCGCGCCTATCTCGGCGTGGCGACCTCAGGCTTTCCCAACCTGTTCACCATCACCGGCCCGGGCAGCCCGTCGGTGCTGGCGAGCATGATCCAGGCGATCGAGCAGCATGTCGACTGGATGGCCGACTGCATGGCGCATATCCGCGACATCGGGGCGGATACCATTGAGCCGATCGCGCACTATCAGGATGAATGGGTCGAGCACGTCAACGAGGTGTCGAAGATATCGCTGCGCTCGACCTGCAGCTCCTGGTATGTCGGCGCCAATATCCCCGGCCGCCCGCGCGTCTTCATGCCCTATATCGGCGGCTTCCCGGTCTATGTGCAGAAATGCAATGACGTCATGAGCAACGGTTTTGAAGGTTTTGCGATCGACGGCGCCGAGCCACGCAACGAGGCGCCGCGCGTGCGGCTGACGGAGCGCTGGCGCGTGCCGCTCGATATCGACGTCATCTCGCCCGCGGCTGTCGCCGCCCGGCGCGTGCCCGTGGTCTGACGATACGGCGGATTTCGTGGCAGTCAGGCCGACGGCGTACGCAAACCCGGCTTTCGGACTTTCTGCTTGGCTTTGTCCCGGGCGACGAACAACGCACCCAGCTGGTTGCCGTTGACCCATGCCAGCTCGCAACGCCGAAAGACTTTCCCCGTCGTCGAAAGCGCCAGGAAAAACTCCTTGGTGATCGTCCGGTCGAGCGGTCGCTCGAGGGTCAGCTTCGCGCCCTTGGCGGAGACGTCCTCCATCGTCACGTCATGGCACCAGGTGCCATCAATCGCCATGATGCGAGCCGCCACGCCGCGCGCAAACACCACGCGATTGTCCTTTCGCTTTTCAATTCCCATGAATGACTTCAACCAATATGACTTGTTTCAACTAATATGACTTGTTTGAACTAGCATGACTTGTTTCAATTAACATGACGTGCTGCGGCCTCCGGCACGCCTGAATAGCCTTCAGCCGTTTGCGGCATTGATACCGCCCGCCGTTTCGCGAAGCCGGAGGTCATCCTGCCCGCCAGCGTCACCTCCGTATGCAGTTCAAAGCGGCGGAGAATGCTTTTCCGTTTGAATTCTCCTTCGAGGCTTATCAGTTGCAGGGAGGCAATGATCTGCTCGACCCGACCACCGCGGCCCAGCAGCGGCAACAGCCGCTCGCAGTCCACGCGGTTGCCATTAGGGTCTTCCGTGGTGAAGACGGGATAGATTGCGCAACCGGTGTCGGCCCATTCGTTGGCCGAATCAAGCGCAAAACTCCTGGTGAATTCGGGAGCGACCTCGTCCATGGTCTTTCCCTGCCACGCCCAGTTGAAAATTTCAGTGACGCTGTTGCCCGGGTAGAGCGTACGAAAGCGGCGCGCTGCGCCGCCCTCCTCGATCGTCCACACCACAAATTGCTTCGGGTCATGCATCCGCGAGCCGAACCGGAAATCTTCCAGCGAAGGAAAATCGCGATCGCGCGACAATCGGTCCGAGAGCAACAAGAGCGCGCGCTGGCTGATCGACTTGATCGAGTGGGCCGGGACATCCTCGAATTTCATTCAGCCCTCGCGATCGCGACAAGCCTATATGTCGCCCCTGACGTGAAAGGAGCCTGAATTGAAATATCGGAGATTCGGCAGCGGAACGATTGTTGGGCTGGCCGAGTGTCGCCCCCTCCCGGGACGCGACATCTTTAGAAAAAATTAATCCTGGTAATCGACGGTGTGTGGTGGCAGGCCCCGGTGCGGAAGCCCGCTGAAACCGGATTTCGAATGCTGTTCGAGGGGCTTTCATCGTCGGCGGCGCTGACCGTGACCCGTTTCACGGATATCGACCGTTTTTGCTCAACCGAGGTCGTCGGCGGGGCACGCATCATACCGCTACGGTTGAAAGCGTTCTCCGCTGCACGCGCCAGTCTTGTGCTGCCGTCCTGCCAATTGGTCCTGCTGCAATCGTTTCCCAGGATCATGGATGCCGGGCTGGAGACCTCGGGCGCATTCGCCGTCGTTCCCATGATCGGAAGCAACGAAGCAATCGTCAACGGCGTCGCGATCGATAGCCGTTCGCTGATGTTCCTGCGCGGCAGAGATACCGGCCGGATCGTCGAACCGCACGGCAATCTGTATGTCATCGTCAATTTCAATGCGCCGATGTCCGGGCGCGGCTGGCCCGACGTGGAAAACAGGTTTCATCTGTTCAAGGCCGAAACGGCCGCCATGGCGGATCTGAGGCGAACGATACTCGGCCTGTTCCGCTCCGTCTCCGCGCTTCCGGCGCGCCTTGATGTGTACGGCGTCGCGAGAGCGATGGAGGAGTCCCTGACGTCGGCATTGGATGCCGTGTTTGCGGGAGTGGCCCCGGTGTCGCAGGCCGGACAGCTCTCGCTCCATCGCTATGCCCGGATCGTGACGGCGCTCGACGAGGTTCTGACGCTGAACCCGGCTGCCGTTCATTACAGCGAAGAACTCGCGCAGCATTGCGGCGTGTCGGTCCGTACGCTTCAAACCGCCATCATGACGATTCGCGGAATGAGTCTCCACCATTACCTTCGTCACCGGCGCCTATGGACTGTCCGGCAGCGACTGATGGTTGGCGGTCCCGGATTGACCGTCAAGGCGTGCGCGCTCGCCAATGGTTTCTGGCACCTTGGCGAATTTGCCGCAGCCTACCGCGCAGCATTCGCCGAAACGGCCGCGGAAACCCTGGCGAGGACGCAGCACTGAAATCAGATCGCTCACCGCGCGTGACTATCTGGAGACCACGAGCCGCAACCGCGGTTTGATCGTCTCGCTCAATGTGGCGTCGAGTTCGCGGACACGCGGATCTTCCGAGCGCGCGGCACATGCGGAAAAATGATTGACCGAACGCACCAGGGCGCGCCGCTCGTCGTCTCGTTTCGTCACGTGCGGGTTGGACAGCTTCAGCACCATCTGTCCGAGTTGAACCAGCACCTCGTCGATCGCGGCAACTTCCTTCATCACGTGTCTCCTTTCAGAGGAGCAATGAACGGCCCGGCCTTCCGTTCCCCCTACATTCGGGCTTGCCGGGTAACCCGGCGTAAACGGCAACCAAAGCCGCCGCGATACCGTTTAAACGTCGATTGATGCAATTCTTATCAATTTGGTGACCTTTGCGTTGTGCGCGTGCCATGCTGCATCGCCAGAAGAATCAGGACGGCAGATTTGCGTCATGCGGCCATGCAACGAGACGGAATTGCAGCGGCCCGGTGCACGACCTATGGTGCAGGCGTCATCCCGCATGAGGCCGCCTGCATGGTTACGCCGCTCGATCCGATCATCGCCCAGATCATTCCGCTGTTGCCGCTGCGCGATCCCACGACGATGACGCCGCAGAGCGCGCGCGATGCGCTGCGCGCACTGGCCGATTCCCGGGCCGCGGTGCCGCCGCCTCCGGTTGCGAGCGCAGAAAATATCAAGGTGAAGGGCGCGGCCGGCTTCCTCGCCGCGCGGGTCTACCGCAACACGAACGAGAAATCGCCGACGGTGGTGTTTTTCCATGGCGGCGGCTGGGTCGCCGGCGATCTCGAAACCCATGACCGGCAGGCGCGCCTGCTCGCGATCGAAACCGGCGCCGCGGTGATTTCGGTCGACTACCGGCGCCCGCCCGAAGTGCGTTTTCCCGGCGCGTTCGAGGATGCCTTTGCCGCCACGCGGGATATCGTCGATCGCATCGCCGAGTTCGGCGGCGACGCAAAACGCGTCGGCGTTGCCGGCGACAGCGCCGGCGGCAATCTCGCCGCCGTGACCGCGATTGCCTGCCGCGACGCCGGCATCAGGCTCGCGGCGCAATTGCTGGTCTATCCCGTCACGGATGCTTTCGGCAATTTCGCCGACGCCAAGGAAAACGCACGCTTCCCGTCCCGCGCGGAAAACGCCGAGGGCTATTTTCTGTCGCGCGCGGTCATGGAGTGGTTCTGCGGCCATTACCTGGCCAGCACCGCCGACGGCGCCGACTGGCGGGTGTCGCCATTGCGCGCCAAGAGTCTCGCCGGGCTGGCGCCGGCGGTGGTCACCACGGCGTGGTTCGATCCGCTGCGCGACGAAGGCAAGGCCTATGCGGATGCACTCATCGCCGCCGGCGTTGCCACCAAATATTATGACGGCCCGGGCCTGATCCATGGCTATTTCGGGCTCGGCGAAGCTTCCGAGAGCGCCAAACGCGAGGCGCAGCGCGCCCGTGCCGATTTCAGGGCGTTGCTGGCGGCAGGGGCTTGAACGCTGCAGGCTTTTTGAGCACTGCAAGTCTTGTCAGGGTCATCGAGCTGGGCGACACTCCTCGATCATCGGCCGCCAGAAGTGGCCGGATCGATCGGACGCCAAGATCCGATCCGGGAGGATAGACATGCTCGCATCCATCCGCTTGCGCGGCGTTGCCATCGCCGCAACATTGTTGCTGACCGGCTCGGTTGCTTTCGCCGAAGGTCCGATCACCGCCAAACCGGAAGAAACAGGCTTTTCGAGCGCCGGGCTAGCCCGCATCGACGCCTATCTCAAGAACGAGATTGCCACGGACAAGATTCCCGGCGCGATCATGATGATCCAGCGCAACGGGAAGACCGCCTATTTCAACAGTTTTGGCGTTCGCGACCCCGGCACCAAGGCGCCGATGACGCCGGACACCATCTTCCGCATCTATTCGATGTCGAAGCCGATCACCACGGTGGCGGCGATGATGCTGGTCGAAGAGGGCAAGCTGCAACTCGACGACCCGCTGTCGAAATACATCCCGGCGTTCGCGGATGTGAAGGTCGGCGTCGAGAAGAAGGGTGAGGACGGAAAGGTCAGCCTCGATCTGGTTCCGGTCAGGCGCCCGATCACGATCCAGGATTTGATGCGTCACACCTCCGGGCTCACGTATGGCTTCTTCGGCGAAGGCGCCGTCAAGAAACTCTATGTCGAGGCCAATTTGGGAGAAGGCGATCCCGACAATGCCCTGTTTGCCGAACGGCTGGCCAAACTGCCGCTGGCCTATCAGCCCGGCACGACATGGGATTACAGCCAGTCGACCGATATCCTCGGCCGCGTGGTGGAAGTGGTCTCCGGCAAATCGCTTTATCAATTCGAGAAGGAGCGGCTGCTCGATCCGCTCGGCATGACCAATACCAGCTTCTACGTCACCGATACGGCGAAGCAAGCGCTGATCGCCGAGCCCTTTCCGAACGATCGCAAGATCGGTGCCGGTGCGGAAATGGCCGATCCGCGCATCGCGCGAAAATACGAGTCCGGTGGCGGCGGCATGATGTCGACCATCGGCGACTATGCGCGTTTCGCCGCAATGCTGGCCAATGGCGGCACGCTCGACGGCAAACGATATCTCAGCCCGAAAACCATCGCCTATATGGGCTCGAACCATATCGGGCCGGGGTCGGGCGTGTCCCCGGGTCCGTATTATCTCCCGGGAGCCGGCTTCGGATTTGGGCTCGGCTTTGCCGTGCGCACCGACGCCGGGGTCAGTCCGGTCGAGGGATCGGTCGGCGAGATGAACTGGTCGGGCGCCGGTGGCACGACATTCTGGGTCGACCCGAAGGAAAACATGTTCGTCGTCTTCATGGCGCAAACGGTCTCGCAGCGGGGCAGGCTTCGGGTCGCCCTGAAAAATATCGTCTACGGCGCGTTTGACAAATGAGGGATTGAAGTAGCGCCGCCGTCACCCCCTGGACGAACTCACTGCCGCCGCGATTTCCGGCGCCCCACTCCAATTGCATCTATCGCCGCGATGACGCCTCGCCGATCTGCTGACGTTTCTCGAAAGCATTCGGCTGATGCGGGCCGGGAGACCTCATTCGAGTACGAGCATGTGGTCCAGCTCCGTGGTGATGATATGGGGCATGTTGTTGCTCTCCCTTTGGGTTGTGGGGCCGGAGCGAGAACACACCCGAACAGGAAATCGTAATTTTGTCGCTTGGTTGGAAAATAATTTTCATACGCATGTAACCGGGTAGTCCCTTTGGCTACCCCCGCAGCCCGCACACTCTCTGCCCGCCAAAGCACGGGGCATCCTGCCAGCAACCGGTCGATTTGCTTTCGGCGAGCTTTCCGCCGCCGACCTCGGAAACG
Organism: Hyphomicrobiales bacterium; assembly: GCA_017305715.1. GTDB lineage: Bacteria > Pseudomonadota > Alphaproteobacteria > Rhizobiales > Xanthobacteraceae > Bradyrhizobium. The sequence goes on from JAFKKG010000024.1 coordinate 53,511, forward strand.
CAGGAAGGGTTGGGCATGCTACGGCGGCGGGTGACGCATAGCTGATAGGAGGCCGAGCAATCAGTCAAAATGACCGCAGGATTGAGCGCCACGCTTTCATCATCGGTAGTGAGGATATCGACATCAGGGCAGACCTTGCGGAAGCTGCTCAGCATCACCCGAAGATTATGAAGCGCGGGCTGCTCGCCGCCCGCGGGATTCAACTGCCCTTCGCCTTGCGACCGCGCGTCTTTTGTTTTGCCGGCACTACGAGCGCACCTCCTTCTGGTCACCACCAATCTCGCGCTCGGTGAATGGCCCGGCGTTCGGCGATACCAAGATGACGACCGCGCCGCTCGACCGCCTAACTCACCACTGCGACATCGCGGAAACCGGCAACGAAAACTGGCGATTCAAAAGCCGCGACGACGATCAAGCAGTCCGGGCTCGCCACGTCTCCGCAACCCCTTGCCGCGAAGGCAGGAAAGTCCAGCGCTCTAGGCGCCCCAGACATCCCGCAGAACCGAAAGCCAATTCGCGCCTATCACGCGTTCGATTCTGGCCGGGCTCCAACCGCGCCGCTCCATCGCCGCCGTCAGATTTGGCCACTCACCGATCGTGCGCAGCCCTTCCGGATTGATGACGTCGCCAAAATCAGTCAGCCTGCGGCCATATCCCTTGTCGTGCGTGATCCAGTCGAAGAACGGTTTTCCGTAGCCCTGCGTGAAGTCAGTTCCTATGCCCACACGTTCGTCGCCGCAGATGTTGATCACGTATTCGATGGCTTCGACATAATCGTCGACGTTGGATTGCGCGCCGCGCTTCAGGAACGGCGGGAACATCGTAACGCCGACGAAGCCGCCGCGATCCACGATGAACTTCAGCTGCTCGTCGCTCTTGTTGCGCGGGTGGGACTTGAGGCCGGCCGGCAAGCAATGGGAATAGGCCACGGGCTTTTTCGAATGGAGAATGACGTCCTTGCTCGTCTCGGGACCGACATGCGAAAGGTCGCACATGATGCCCAGCCGGTTCATCTCTGCGACAACCTCGCGCCCGAAATCGGAAAGACCGCCGTCCTTCTCGTAGCACCCGGTGCCGACGAGGTTCTGCGTATTGTAGGCCATCTGAACGATGCCGACCCCGAGCTCCTTGAACAGACCGAGATATCCGATCTGATCCTCAATCCCGGTGACGTTCTGCCAGCCGAGAATGATACCGGTCTTGCCTTCCTTCTTGGCTTCGACGATGTCTCGGGTCGTATACACCTGCTTGATCAGATTGCCATGCTCGCGAAACCACTGTTTCCAGCGCATGACGTTGCGCATCGTTTCGGTGAAGCCCTCCCAGATGCAGCATGTGCAGTTCGCCGCGGTCAGCCCGCCCTTTCGCATGTCTTCGAAGACTTCCCGACCGAAATTCGACACGATGAGACCATCGATGACGATCGACCGCTCATGCAACCCTGAAGACATGAATCCAACTCCCTCTGCGCAGGGCCGCCGGCCCCGAAACGCCCCAAATTACGCCTTTGCCCGCACCAGCTCGCGTGCGCGCTCGTCCGCGTCGAACAGCAGGCAACTTTCCGATGGAATGCTGAGCTTCACCTGCTGCCCGACATGAACACATTGTGCGGCGTCGCGATTCGATTGTTGCACCAGCATATGCCGGTCCTTGGCCAGCCTGATGCGAAACTCCGTCGACGGACCGAGGTAGCTGACCAGTTCGACCACGCCGGTCATCTCGTTGTCGGATTCGCGAGAACTTCCCGGCTGGTCGCTGGAGCTGAGCATGATCTTCTCGGGCCTGATACCGAGCAGTTTCGCGTTCGATACCTGCGAGCAGACCTTGAACGATTGGTCGCCGCCCTCCAGCACGAACCGGTTTCCGTTCAAGTCACCGCTGAAGAAATTGGTCTTGCCGATGAAGTCGGCGACGAACGGCGTCGCAGGCCGCTCGTAAAGGTCCGCGGGGCTACCGATCTGCTCGATCGCGCCCGCGTTCATCACGACCAGCCGGTCCGCCAGGCTCAGCGCTTCCTCCTGATCGTGCGTGACAAAGACAGTCGTCAGTCCGAGCGACTGCTGCAATTGCCGGATCTGAAGCCGGACATCGTGACGCAGCTTCGCGTCGAGCGCGGACAACGGTTCGTCGAGCAACAAGACATGCGGATTGATGACGAGCGCCCGCGCCAGCGCGACGCGCTGTTGCTGGCCTCCCGAGAGCTGTCGCGGAAACCGGTCCGAGAACCGGCCGAGCTGAACGAGATCGAGGACTTTCGCCACTCTCGTCTTTATTTCAGGCCTTGCGATCCGGCGCATCTCGAGCCCATAGGCGACATTCTGCGCCACCGTCATATGCGGGAACAGCGCGAACCCTTGAAAGACCATGCCGGTATTGCGCTTGTTCGGCGGAAGATCCGTTACATCCTCCTCGCCGAACAGAATTCGGCCGGCACTCGCCTCGACGAATCCGGCTATCATCCTCAGGGTGGTGGTCTTGCCGCATCCGCTCGGTCCCAGGAGAGCGAGAAACTCCCCATCGCCGATCTCCAGCGACATTTCCCTCACTACGACAGTGGAGTCGTACTGTTTCATGAGGTTCTTGAGGACAACCTTGGACAAGCGTCTGCCTTTCGTTACTTCAAAACGTTCTACCGAGGCGAACGAAGCGATCCGAGATGATCAGCGCGATCGCGATGATGAGAACCTGGATGGTCGCCACTGCCATGATGGTGGGATCGGCGCGGTATTCCAAATAGTTGACCATTGCGATCGGCAACGTTATCCGACCCGGCCCGACGAGGAGCAGGGACTTCTCGAGATCGCCGAACGAAGCGATGAAACCGAACAGGACGCCCGCCGTTATGCCCGGGCGGATCAAGGGAAGCGTGACCCGAACAAACGTCGTAATGCGCGATGCACCCAGACTGAGCGAGGCCTCCTCGATCGCAGGATCGATCCCGCTCAAGGAAGCGACGAGCAAGCGCAGCACCCACGGGATCGCAATCAGCGTATGCGCAAGCATGAGGCCGTAGACCGTGGCGGCGAACTGCACGTCGCTTCGAATCTGGACCTCGATGTAGAAGATGTAGATCGCGGTTCCGGCAACGATGGCGGGAATCATCAGAGGAGACATCAATATCGTATTGATGAGTTCCCTTCCCGGGAATCGATGCCGGGCTATGGCAAGTGCGGCGGGCACTCCGAGGCATACCGCGACCAACGATGCGCCGACCGCCACCTGGAAGCTCAGAAGAAATCCGTTTCTGAACGCCTCAAGGGTCAAGGCCTGCGCGAACCAGGATACCGTGTATCCCTCCGGAGGGAAGGACACCAACTTGTTGCTGAAGAACGCAACCCACACGGTCGTCGCCAGCGGGACGAACACCAGGAGCAGCGTCATCCATACGAAGCCGAGGTAGATCCATCGCGACGGATGCGGCTTGCCGGCGGTGATCATCGGATCACGCCCGTGCGCTTCGCCGCCCCCTCGAAAAGGACCGCGGAAACCACCGTGAGGAGCACCGTCAGGGATATCAGCATGAAGGCCAGAGCGGCAGCGAAGGGCCAGTTCATGATCGCCGTCATCTGCTTGTAGATCGTCGGGGCCATCATGTTGAATTGCGGACCGCCGACCAGCACCGGCGTCGCGTAGGCGTTCATCGACAGGATGAAGCACAGGATGGAGCCGGCGAAGATGCCGGGCATCAGCAGCGGCAGCACGACACGTCGGAACGTCGTCAGCGGAGATGCGCCCAGATTCAGCGATGCCTCTTCGAGCGAAACGTCGATGTTGTTCATGACGCTGTTGAGCGTCACGATCATGAACGGCAGGAGCACCGACGTAAGTCCGGCAACCACCGCTCCCGACGTGTACAGCATCTGTATCGGCCCATCCGTCAGATTGAAGCGCTCGAGCAGGAAGTTGAGCGGTCCCTTGTTGTTTAAAAGGATGATCCAGCCGGCGGTTCTGGCAACGTTGCCCATGAAGAGGGGGAGAACGATGACAATGATCAGGTAGCGCTTGAGAAAGGGCGACGTCGTACGGGCCATGAAGTATGCGACGGCCAATCCGCCAACCAGACAGAACACCGTGGTAACCGCCGAGATCCAGAGCGTGGTCCACAGGACCTGGCGGTAGAACTCGTCCTGGAAAAATCGAACGTAGTTCTCGAACGTGAACGCCTCGATGTACATTTGCGCCGCGTCGTACTTGTTGAAGCTCAGCCGCAACATCATGAGCAGCGGAAGCATCAACAATAGCGACACGAACACGAGGGCCGGCCCCGACAACGCGTAAGGGGCCAGTGAACGGCCGCGCTTTCCTGCCGCAACCCGACCGTCGCTCGGGGCCTGAATGGTCTCGATCGCCGTCATGGGGACCGGACTAGCTCTTGAACTCTTTGTTCCACCAATCGAGAATATCGTTGCGGTTCTTCATCATCCACGCATGGTTTCGGGGATGGATTGCCTTTTTCTCGGCCTCCGAAAACTCGATCTGTTTGGCGGCGGCCTCGGGCAGCACGGCCTTGATGTTCGCAGGCGAATAGAACGACTTCTGAGCCAGTCCAACGAGACCTTCAGGATCCAGCAACGCGTTGCAATAGAAGTTGGCCGCTTCGGGATCGGGACGCTTCTTCGGCAGAACCATTCCAAAGCTGATCCCGATGCCCCCTTCTGCGGGAAATGCCGACACGACGTCGACGCCTTCGGACGCGAACTGCAGGTTCCGCGACTTGTATTCCGGGGCGACGATGACTTCCTCGTTCTTGAGGGCCTGCGCGATCTGCAGATGGTTCGGATAGATGCGGGGACTGCACACCTTCTTCCATTCCATCATGGTCGCCTTGATGGCAGCCAGGTCGACATTCTCGAGCGACTTCCCGATCTTCAGGGCGGCGCATTCGACGTGGTGAAACCAATGGGCATCGCTCAAGCCGATGAGGCCCTTGTACTTGGGATCCCAGAGGTCGGCCCAGCTCTTGGGCGCTTCCTTCACCTTCTTGGGATTGTACCCGATGATCCAGGCACTGTATTGCCACGGTACATAGTACGGCGTGCGTAACGGCTGAACGACGTCCTTGATGCGCGGTACGGCTTTTTCGTCCACCTCGTCGACGAGCTCCAGGGTCGTCAACTCGTAGACCGTGGCGTCGTCCATATGCGCAACGTCAAACGGCGCTTTCGGCAACCGCTTGCTTGCGATCAGCTTGGTTCGCCGCTGTTCGAACGCGTCGAGATCGCGCACCACGGTGTAGCCGGCCTTCTCGACGATCGGCTTCTCGAAGAATTGAACGGTGCGATCGTTCCAGTCTCCACCCCAATTAGCAACGATCACCTGCTTGGCCTGGGCACGTGAAGGTCCCACTCCGGCCAGGAGAGCGGCAGCACCGCTGGCTCCCGCAAGAAAACCTCGACGATCGATCAGATAGCTCATGCGTCCCTCCACTCTGCCTTCCGCCGTTCGGCCAAAGGCAACTATCCCCCGCATCTTCGCGGCTTCGGGCTCTTCCGAAGGTGACAAAAATGTATACGTCCCGTCGCTTCCGGGGCTTGTAGGAATGCGACATGGCGATGGTAGCTGTTGGGAGACGGCTGGGACGGTGCGCCGCACGGCCCGGGACCGTGCAGGAAATAGGCAAATGCCCGCTCAAGCGCTATGCATCTGATGCTTTGTCACTCGTAGACGGCAAGTCCGAGTTTGTCTAGTGAGTTTCTCGTTCCGCCCGGAATGAGGACAACACTCTTCGGCTCGTTCGGACCGGCGCTTCGCAAGACAGCCTTAGCTAGTTCTTGCGCAGTTCTCAACCACTCAGCGAAGCGAGCGACCATGTTCGAGATAAGACCGGCCGTAGCCAGCGATCACGCATCCATCTGGTCGATCATCGGGCCGGTGATCCGCGCGGGTGAAACCTACACCCTGCCCGTCGACATGACGCAATCCGAGGCGATCAACTACTGGATCGCATCGGACCGGCACACATTCGTTGCCGTGGAAAACGGCCGGGTGGTCGGCACGTATTATTTGCGCGCCAATCAGCTTGGCGGCGGATCCCATGTCGCCAATTGCGGATACATGACGGACGCAGGCGCGCGCGGGAAAGGCGTTGCCCGCGCGATGTGCGAACACTCGCTGGTCGAAGCCAGCAAGCTCGGCTTCCTGGCCATGCAGTTCAACTTCGTAGTGAGCAGCAATGAGCGCGCCGTTCGTCTCTGGCTTTCGATGGGTTTCGAAGTGGTCGGCCGCCTTCCTTCGTCATTCCGGCGACCGACCGGTGATTATGTCGATGCTCTGGTGATGTTCAGAACGCTCTAAAGCGCGATGAGATGGGTTGAACCGTCATCGCGCTTTAGCTCTTTGTTTGAGCATGATCTTTTCGGAAAACCGCTCCACACTTTTCCGGATCATGCGCTAGACGACCGCTATTCGGCGGCCAGGCCCATCGCGCTGCCGCCCTCCAGATACCGCACGCAATCCTCGACGCTGGTTACGTCAGCGAATTTGGCGTCGATGTCGTAGAGATTCCATGCGACGGCTCCCGGAACGCGATCGCCGATACATTCCTTCACCGCGATGGTACGGAAGCCGTCCGCCAGGCCGTCACAGATCGTGGTTCGAACGCAGGCGGTAGCGGTCACTCCCGTGACCAGGATGGTATCGACGCCCGCGGCGCGAAGAATTCCGGCGAGTGCGGTACCATGGAACGCACTAGCCCGCTTCTTGAGAAGCGTGTGTTCGCCGGCGACAGGCGCGATCCGGGAATCGATCGCCCACAATTCCTTGTTCTGGATATCGACGACCTCGATCGGGATCTTGTAGTGCCAGAGGCCCATGTCGGTGAATGGCGCCTTCGGATCGGTGATTTCATAAGCCGTGGTGACGTGTATCACCGGGTGTCCATGCGCCCGGCAGGCCTTCAACAGCCGCTGCATTCCCGGGATGATCTCCTCGTCCATGGCCTGCTGATCGCAGGTGAACGGATTGCCGGGCCGGGTCCACGCATTGGCAAGGTCCACGCTCACGAGCGCCGGACGCTTTCCGAAGCCAACTCGACGTTGAAATCCGCGCTCCTGATAGATTTTGCTTGAGGCCGCGAACGCCTGTTGAAGCATCTTGTCGAGTTCTCGATTGTCTAGCTCCACGATGATCTCCTTGTCTCTGTAAATCGCTCTCACCGGCCCTCGTCGTCCGGATGGCGCGCCATGATCTCACACGCCGACGGATTCAGAAGTGGTGCCTCGCCAATTATTGTTGCGTGCCGCGCATCAATCTATATCCTGCAAATCCGGGGTGCCGGATGCGCTGGGACGGAAGCATTGAACTCGCAGAGTCCTTCGTCGTCGTTGCCGAGGAGCTCAGCTTTCGGCGCGGCGCCGAACGCCTCCACATCGATCAGTCCGCCCTGACCAGGCGGATTCAGAAGCTGGAACAACAGCTCGGTTTCAAGCTGCTGGAACGCACGACGCGCGAGGTAGCGCTGACGCCGGCGGGCCGATCCTTCTACGAGGCGACCGTCGAGTTGCTTCACGAATATGCGCGCGCCGTCTCTACCTCCCGGCTGGTTGCGCAAGGCATGGCCGGCGAGCTGCGGCTGGCCTACATGTCGTTCGCGGCCACGGTCCAGATGCCCGCTCTGGTCTCGCGATATCGCCAGCACTATCCGCACGTCTCGCTGGATCTGCGCTACATTCGCACCCAGGGGCAGAAGCTCGCGCTGGCCAGCAACGAGATCGACTTGGGGCTCATGATCGGTCCGTTCGATCATCCCGATTTCGAAACCATGACGATCGCGGACGAGCCTCTCTATCTCGTCGCACCGCGCGACCATCCGTTGACACGCAAGCGCAAGATCGGCCCACAGGCGCTGGCGGAACATGAGCTCATCCTCGGAGAAATGAACGAGTGGGAGGCGTACCGCTGGCGCCTCAGCGAAATCTATTCGTCAGAAGGCTTGACCATGAAGGTCGCGCTGGAGGCCTCAAACCCCATGGCATTGCTCGGATTGGTCGCGGCCGGCATGGGGATCACGATCTATCCCGAGAGCCTGGTCGGGTTCGTGGGAGAGCGGCTCTCCTTCCGCCAGATCGATGATCCCCGATTTCGTCTGGAAACCATCCTGGCGTGGAAACGGGCGACGCCCTCCAAATCGGTTCGTGCGTTTGTCGCGCTGGCCAGGCAGCTCGATCGACCGTCTGGGTCCCAAGCCTGAAGCCGTCGATAGCGGGCGATCGGTCACCTGCCGAATGCATAGCCCTGCATGTAGCGCGGGTTGGCCGCGGCCCTCAGAATTTTCCCTTGTCTGGAGACCGCCGATAGACGGCCCAGCGACCATCCATCGACCATCTCGATTCGATGCCCCCGGTCCTGCAAATCCTTCTGCACCTCGCCGGCGAACCGGCTTTCCATCGTCAGCGATCCCGGCTTTGCACGGCGCGGGAAGAACGAGCTCGGCATGTGGTCGTTATGAAACATCGGGGCATCGATCGCGCCCTGGAGATTGAGGCCGTGATGGATGTGGCGCAGAAAGAACACCGAACTCCACTGGTCCTGCTGATCCCCGCCGGGAGTTCCAAAACTCGTATACGGCTCCCCGTCCCGGTAGACCAGCGAGACGGAGAGGGTGGTGCGCGGACGCTTGCCGGGCGATAGCGAAGAGGGAAGTCCGGGCTTGAGCCAGAACATCTGCGCGCGGGTTCCGAGCGCGAAGCCCAGTCCCGGCAAGACGGGAGAACTCTGCAACCAGCCGCCGCTCGGCGTGGCCGAAACCATGTTGCCGTATTTATCGATGACATCGAGATGCACCGTGTCGCCGCGCACCGATCCGAGACGACCGATCCGCGGCTCACCCGAATCGGTGGCGCGCGCGACGGTGGGCTCGCCGGCTCCGAGGGCCGCGTTGCCGTCCTCGTCGCCGCCGATCAGATACGGTACCGCGTGATCGAAGCCCGCGATCGCGCCGGGACGGAATTCGACCGAAGCGGTTTCAGCCACCAGCTTGCGCCGTGTGGCCGAATAATCTTCGCTCAACAGCCGATCCATCGGAACGTTCACGAAGTTCGGATCGCCGTAGTATTTCTCGCGGTCGGCAAAGGCCAGTTTCGAGCACTCCGTGACCGTGTGCACGAATTCCGCACCGCAGGGATCCATCGATTTCAGATCGAACCCGCTGAGCAGCGCCAATTGCTGGAGGAAAACGGGCCCCTGGGTCCACGGTCCCGGCTTCAGCACGCGGTAATTGCCGTAGGTCAGCGACAGCGGCTCTTCGTACGTTTCCTTCCAGACGGAAAGGTCCTGGCCGGACAGGACGCCGGCGTGACGCTCTCCGGACGTATCCATCACGGGGGTGCGCACGAACTTGTCGATCGCCTCGGCGACAAAGCCTTCGTAAAACGCTTTGCGCGCCGCCTCGATCTTTTTCTCACGCGATCCGCCGGCCGCTTCGGAGATGCGCACCATCCGTTCGTACGTTGCCGCCAGCTCCGGATTGACGAACAAAGTGCCGGCCTCGGGCACTCCGTCCTTCAGGTAGATGGCCGCAGATGTCGGCCACTCGCTCTCGAACAGGGGCGCCACGGTCCGGATCGCCGCTGCGATCCGGGGAAGCATGACATAACCGTCGCGAGCATACGTTATGGCGGCTTCCAGGACATCGGCGAGACCCATGGTTCCGTAGTCGCTCAACAGCCGCATCCAGGCGCCGAAGGATCCGGGAACACAGGCCGGCAGGAAGCCGCTGCCGGGAATGATGTCGAGGCCAAGGTCCTCGAAACCGGCAATGGTCGCGTTGGCCGGCGCCACGCCCTGACCGCAAAGCACGCGCGCGCGGCCCGACTTGGCGTCGTGAAATATGATCGGAACCTCGCCTCCGAAGCCGTTCAGGTGGGGCTCCACGACCTGCAACGCGAAACCGATCGCTACCGCCGCATCGAACGCGTTTCCGCCCTTTTCCAGGATTCTCATTCCCGCGGCGGTGCCCAACCAGTGGGTGGAGGCGACCACGCCAAACGCGCCCACGATCTCCGGCCGCGTCGTAAACCCGCCCTCTCCAGCATCCGGCCCATAGCTCAGTCGAAAATTACCAAGCGCCAGATTTGTCGACATTGTTGCCTCGGTTCTGCTGTCGTGAGCTTTTCAGGTTGAATAGCAAAGGTTCGAATGCAGTCCTAGATCGCTTCCGCCCGGCGTCGATCGTCGGCCAGCTCGAGCACCGGGCGCTGTTTCCTCGTCACCGAAATCCCCAGTTCGCCGATCGAGCCGTCGATGGCGGGCCGCAAGTTGCGTATCGTCAGCGATAACTCCCGGATCGTCGCCTCGACCGAGAGCACCGCATCGGCGGCCGCCGTCGCGACCGCTGCCAGATTATCGAACCGCGGGGCTTCCAGGGCGCTCAAAATCTTCCCCGCGATGTCCGCATAGTTGACGGTATCGGAAAGACAGTCCGTGGAGGCGGCTCGACGCAGATCGATGAATAACTCCAAATCCACCTCCAGCGCAGTTGAGCCGCGTTCCGGGCCGACGTGGGCACGAACCGCCAATCCGCGCAGGAATATCCTGTCTGAGAGCGATCCTGCCTTCGGCCATTTCATCGCTCACATCATGCGAGCGGGTAGATCGGAAACGCCCGGGTTAGTTCGCCGACCTGCTGCCGAACGCGCTCTTCGACCGCGGGAGCCGCATCGGTGTTCGCGATCGACACGGCGTCGAGGACATCCGCGATCAACCCGCCGATCGTTCTGAACTCCGTAGCTCCGAATCCCCTCGTCGTGGTAGCTGCGCTTCCGAGCCTGATCCCGGACGTGATCGTCGGCTTCTCGGGGTCGAAAGGAATTCCGTTCTTGTTGCAGGTGATGTTCGCCCTTCCAAGCGCCGCCTCGGCGGTCTTGCCGTTCAGATTCTTGGCTCGCAGATCCACCAGGAACAAGTGGTTATCGGTTCCTCCGGAGACGACCGCATAGCCCCGGTCCACGAGGACGCCGGCCAATGTCCTGGCATTCTCCACGACGTCCCGGGCATAGTTCCGAAACTCAGGGGAAAGAGCCTCTCCGAAGGCGACGGCCTTGGCCGCGATCACATGCATCAATGGGCCGCCTTGCAGCCCGGGAAAGATCGCAGAATCGATCTTCTTCGCGAGTTCGGCATCGTTGCAGAGGATCAGACCGCCGCGCGGGCCCCGCAGCGTCTTGTGCGTCGTCGAGGTCACGACATGGGCGTGCGGGAACGGCGACGGATGCACGCCGCCTGCGACCAGGCCCGCGAAGTGCGCCATGTCCACCATGAGGTGCGCGCCGACATCATCAGCGATCCGGCGAAACGCGGCGAAGTCCCAGAAGCGGGAATAGGCGGACCCACCAGCCACGATAACCTTGGGCTTGTGCGCGTGCGCAAGGCGCTCGAGCGACTCCATGTCGATCCTCTGATCGTCCGGACGCACGCCGTAGCTGACGACGTTGAACCACTTGCCCGACATGTTTGGCTTCGCGCCATGGGTGAGATGCCCGCCCGCCGCAAGGTCCAATCCCATGAACGTATCGCCGGGCTTCATCAACGCCATGAAGGCGGCCTGGTTTGCCTGACTGCCGGAATTCGGCTGCACATTGGCGAAGGCGCAGCCGAACAACTGCTTGGCGCGCTCTCTTGCGAGTTCCTCGGCCACGTCGACATACGCGCATCCGCCGTAATAGCGACGCCCCGGATATCCTTCCGCGTATTTGTTCGTGAGGACGGACCCCTGCGCCTGCAGCACCGCCCGCGAAACGATGTTTTCGGAAGCGATCAGCTCTATCTCGTCCTGCTGCCGTCGCAGCTCGTCGCCGATCGCCCCGGCCACCAGCGGATCCAGCACCGAAATATCGGTCGTGAAGAACTTGTTTGACGCCTGTTGACCCATTCTCACATCTCTCAGCATTCAGCCAGGTTGACAGCGAGCCCTCCGAGCGAGGTCTCCTTGTACTTGGATTGCATGTCCCTGCCGGTTTCCCGCATCGTCGCGATGACCTTATCGAGCGACACGACGTGCTTCCCATCGCCCTGAAGCGCGAGCGAAGCGGCGCTGATCGCCTTGATCGCCCCGAACGCATTGCGCTCGATGCACGGAATTTGAACCAGCCCTCCGATCGGATCGCAGGTCATGCCGAGGTGATGTTCCATGCCGATCTCGGCCGCATTCTCGATCTGCTCGTTGGTTCCGCCCAGGACGGCGGCGAGGCCCGCCGCGGCCATCGAACAGGCAACCCCTACTTCGCCCTGACATCCGACCTCGGCGCCGGAGATCGACGCATTCATTTTGAAAAGCGCACCGATGGCCGAAGCCGTCAGAAGAAGCCGGCGCATCCCTTCCCGGTCCGAATCTTGGCAATGGTCGCGGTAGTAACGCAGGGTCGCCGGGATGATGCCCGCGGCGCCGTTGGTCGGCGCAGTCACGACGCGGCTGCCCGCCGCATTCTCTTCGTTGACCGCAATCGCGTACAGGCTGACCCAATCCATGATGGCGTGCTGCGCCTGATTATTCGAACCCGCCGCCTCCTTGAGCCGGCGATGGAGCGATGGCGCCCGTCTGCGGACTTCGAGCCCTCCCGGAAGGTTGCCGTCGGTGACCATGCCGCGATCGATGCAAGACATCATCACTTCGATGATGCGATCCAGCTTCTCCTCCACCGCCTCGCGCGACAACCGTGACGTCTCGTTTTCCATCACGATGTCGGCGATCGGCTTGTGCAATGACGCGCCTATCTCGAGGAGATCGCGCCCGGATCTGAAAGGATGCGGAACGCCGCGCTCGGAAGCGTCAGCGGACTTTCCGACCTCTTCCTCCGGAACGACGAACCCGCCGCCGACAGAACACCAACGCTGCGTTAACAGGACTTCGCCATCAGAGCCGAACACCGTCAGCGCCAACGTGTTCGGATGCTGCTTTGCCGCCGTGGTCCCGTCGAAGACGATGTCCGTCTCGGGATCGAAGCGGATCGTCCGATCGCCCCCGAGGCCGAGCAGGCGCATTTCTCGCGCCGAATGGACGATCTTGTCGGCGTTATCGGGATCGACCGTGTCGGGGAATTCGCCGGAAAGGCCCAGGATGACGGCCTTGTCCGTGCCGTGACCCTTGCCGGTCCAGGCCAACGATCCAAAGAGATCGACTTTCGCCCGCTCCACGCGCGGCAGCAGGCCGGCGCGCCTGACGCTGTCCACAAACTGGGCGGCAGCCTTCATGGGACCGACCGTATGTGACGATGACGGCCCGATACCGATCTTGAAGAGTTCGAATACGCCGATCATGGATCTTCGCGATCACATCTGGCGTGAGCGGGACGGAAATTCGCGGCGCACCTCGTCCAGCAGGCCCCAGACGTAGCTCGAGAATGACCGCCAAACGTCAATTTGAAAAACAGCGCGTTCCGTCCGCGACAGGATGACGGGAGATTTTCCGATGAGGGTGCGCGTACACATCCCAACGGGAAATTGTTGTTCCGACAGGTCGAGTGGACAGCCGTGGCTCAGAACATATTCGCTGCGGGTTCCGCCGATCTCGAAAGTATCAGACCGATGGCTGACGTCGACAAGCGAACACGAATGTGACGCCAGACTCTCCGACAGCTTGTGGAAGATTTCGCCGGGATCTTCCCCGACCGCCTCCAGCAACCACTCGTCCGGCCCGACGCAATACGCCTTGCGGCCTCCTTTTACGCTGAAGCGATTGACCGCCTGGGGCAATTCCACGCCGAACGCCTCGGCGGCGACCGGCCACGAGGATGGCCGCCCGCGAAACACGAATTTGGCTGCGTCGGGGAGGACGGAAAGCGAGGCCTCGGCCACTTCCGGGCCGCCCCGGCTGATCTGAGCCAACGAATTCACGCGTGCGACAGCTGTCCTACCCATCGAGACGCTTCCCTTCCGTATCGTAAAAGACAGGTGTGACAACTTCGACCTCGATATTGCCGGCCGCCATCGGAACATGCAGACGCTTTCCGATGCGCGCGCGACCGCCACGGACCAGGGCCAGAGCGACGGAGCGGCCCAGCGCCGCGCTCCAGTATGACGAAGTGACATGGCCGATCATCGTCATCGGCACGGGCTCGCGCGGATCGACCACGATCTGCGCGCCCTCTTCCAGCACGACCTTGGGATCCACGGTAAGCAGGCCGACAAGTTGCTTGCGGTCGTCTCTGGTCATGGCGGGTCGGGCAAGCGAACGCTTGCCGACGAAATCCTTCTTGGTTTTTCCGACGGCCCAGGCAAGACCGACATCGTCCGGCGTCACGGTACCGTCCGTCTCCTGGCCGACGATGATGTAGCCCTTCTCGGCGCGAAGGACGTGCATCGTTTCCGTGCCATACGGTGTGATGTCGAACGGCTTTCCGGCGGCATAAATCGCTTCCCAAACGCCGCGCCCATATCCCATGGGGACATTGATCTCGAAGCCAAGCTCTCCGGTGAAGGACACCCTGAAGAGGCGGGTCGGAACGCCGCAGATGCGGCCTTCCCGAACGCTCATATGCGGCATTGCCTCTCGCGAGAGGTCGATCCCCTCCACCAGCGGCTCGAGCACCTTGCGCGCGTTCGGACCTTGAAGCGCGATAACCGCCCACTGCTCCGTCGTCGACGTCAACCAGACGTCCAGATCGGACCATTCGGTCTGCAGATAGTCCTCCATGAGGGCGAGAACGCGGGCGGCTCCGCCCGTCGTCGTGGTCACATGGAAGCGATCGGTCGCCATCCTTCCGACGACGCCGTCGTCCGTAATGAAGCCGTCTTCGCGAAGCATGAGCCCGTAGCGCAGGCGCCCGGGCTCGAGCTTGGTCCAGGCGTTGGTGTACATCCGGTTCATGAACTCGGCGGCGTCCTTCCCCACCACCTCGATCTTGCCGAGGGTCGTCGCATCGAAGATGCCGACCGAATTCCTGACGGCGGCGCATTCGCGCCTGACCGCGGCGTGCATGTCTTCGCCTTGGCGCGGGAAGTAATGGGCCCGCTTCCACAGACTGACGTCCTCGAAAACGGCGCCATGTTCGGCGGCCCAGTCGTGAATGGAGGTCTGCCGAACCGGATCGAACAGCTTGCCCCTGGACTGGCCGGCGAAGCTGCCGAAGGTGACGGGGGTGTAGGGCGGACGGAACGTCGTCAAGCCGACCTTGGGAACCGGAAGATCGAGCGCGTGCGAGACGATCCCCAGCGCGTTCATGTTGGAGGTCTTGCCCTGGTCCGTCGCCATGCCGGTGGTCGTATAGCGCTTGACATGTTCGATGGAGCGGAAGCCCTCGCGGGTCGCAAGCTCGATGTCCTTGACGGTGACGTCATTCTGGAAGTCGACCCAGGCGCGGCGCCGCGACTTGCCGTTCAGGGCGCCGATGAAGCCATCCTGACCGAATGACTGAACGAAGACCGGTATCTTTTGCTCGGTGACCGGGGTTCCTCCGGCACCTCTGACCGCACCCAGGCCGCCGCCAAATCCATCCGCTATCGACGCACCCAGATCGAACAAGCCGCGACAGCCGCCGACCGACCGCTCATTCTCGACCGACTTCTGGGGGATGTAGGATTTCAGCGCCTCGTCGTAACCAAGCTTGCCGCGAGACTGAGAGAAGAGATGAACGCTCGGCGTGAATCCCCCCGACATCAGAAGCAGATCGCAGGGGACTGTTTCCGATGAGCTGGCGCCCTCGCTGGCAAGATCGGCATGCGAAATGTGCAGCCGGCCGTGCGTCGCGGTGACGAGCGTCGAGGGCCGCACGTCGATGCCGGCAGCGCGTGCGCGCTCGACCCATGGCCCCTCCGGAGCGGGCCGAACGTCGGCGATGGCGGCAATGTGAACGCCGGCGCCCTTGAGTTCGAGCGCCGCGCGATACGCGCTGTCGCATGCCGTGAATACGACGGCTCTGGACCCCGGCACGGCGCCATACCGATTGAGATAGGTGCGCGCGGCCTCCGCCATCATGATGCCGGGGCGATCATTATCGGGAAACACCAGCGGCCTCTCGATCGCGCCGGTGGCCAGAACGACTTCCTTTGCCCGGACTTGCCACATCCGCTCACGCGGAAGATTGCCTTCCTTCCGGCCCAAATGATCGGTGACGCGTTCGGAAAGACCCAGAAAATTGTGCGGGTACCATCCAAACGCAGTGGTCCTCGGCAGCAGGGTCACGTTCGAAAGAGAGCCGAGTTCCTGCAACGTTCGCGCCAGCCAATCGGCTGCCGGCAGGCCATCGATGATCGCTTCGCGCTCCGAAAGAAGCGTGCCGCCCATTCTGTCCTGTTCATCGCAGACGATGGTCTTGGCACCGGAACGGCCGGCAGCCAGCGCAGCTGCAAGGCCCGCGGGGCCGGCACCGACGATCAGGACATCGCAATGGCTGTATAGCTGCGTATACCGATCCGCATCGGCAGCGGTGGGCGCCCTCCCCAGGCCTGCGGCCCTTCGGATCATTGGCTCATACAAGCGCTTCCACGCGGCGGCCGGCCACATGAATGTCTTGTAGTAAAATCCGGCGGTCAGAAAGCGCGAGAGCGCATCGTTTGCGCCGCCGAAATCCAGCGACAAAGAAGGCCACCGGTTCTGGCTTTCCGCCACGAGGCCGTCGAACAACTCGACCTGCGTGGCGCGCAAATTGGGGGTGTATCGCGCCTCGTCGTCACCAACGCCGACGAGGGCATTCGGTTCGTCGGAACCTGCCGACATGAATCCGCGGGGACGATGATACTTGAAGGACCGGCCAACCAGATGGACGCCGTTCGCGATCAGGGCCGAGGCGAGCGTATCGCCGGCGAAACCCGAATACCCCTTGCCGTCGAATGAGAAGCGGAGCGGCTTGCTGCGATCGACCTGTCCGCCCGACGAGAGCCGATACTTCATCGTACGGCTCCCCCCTTGGTCGGTCGATCCTTCTCCGGCACGGCGTCGGGCGCTTCGCCAACCTTGTAGGTTACGAGGATCTCGTCGGATATGGTGTCGCGCCGCACATTGAAGAAGCGCGCGCAACCGTTGATGTGCCGCCATCGTTCCGAATGAACGCCTCTCGTGTTGTTGCGAATGTAGAGATATTCGGCCCACGCTTCGTCATCGAGCGACATGGGATCTTTCGGTCGTTCGATGTGGGCTTGCCCGCCATAGGCGAATTCGATCTCGGGACGCGGACCACAGAAGGGGCACTTGATCAGCAGCATGCGAAAATCCAATGATATTAGTGCGCGACAGCCGCGGCAGCGGCCTCATCGATCATCACGCCTTCACGGAAGCGTTCGATCGTGAACGGGGCGTTGATCGGATGGGCCTCGTCTTTCGCGATCGTAAAGGCAAACAGGTCGCCGGAGCCCGGCGTCGCCTTGAAGCCGCCTGTGCCCCAGCCGCAATTCAGATAGAGTCCGGGCACCGACGTCTTGGCCACGATCGGCGAGCGATCCGGCGTGACGTCGACCACGCCGCCCCAGTTGCGCAGCATTCGAAGCCTCCTGAACATGGGTGCGAGCTCGCAAATGGCGTCGAGCGTATGGTTGGCGATATGAAGCGCCCCCCGCTGCGAGTAGGAAGTGTAGGCGTCGGTCCCGGCGCCGATGACCATTTCACCCTTGTCGGACTGCGAGATGTAGGCGTGTATGGTGTTGGACATCACCACGCAGGGAAAGGCGGGCTTCACCGGCTCAGACACCAGAGCCTGCAGCGGAAAGCTCTCCAACGGCAGGCGAACCCCCGCCATGTTCATGACGACGCTGGTGTTCCCCGCCGCGACGACGCCGACTTTGCCGGCGCGAATAAATCCCCTCGTGGTTTCCAGTCCTTCGACCCCGCCCGACACGGCGCGCCGAATACCGGTCACCTCGCAGTTCTCGATGATGTCGACGCCGAGCGCATCCGCGGCCCGCGCGTATCCCCACGCGACCGCATCGTGCCGGGCTGTACCGCCGCGGCGCTGCAACGCCCCGCCCAGAATCGGATACCGCATCTCGCCGCCGACATTCAGCGGAGGGCAATATTCCTTGCACTCCTGCGGCGAGAGCCATTCATTGTCGATGCCATTGAGCCTGTTGGCGTGAACGTGGCGTTTGAAGCTCTGCACGTCGTGAATGTTGTGGGCGAGCATCAATACCCCCCGCGCGGAATACATCACGTTGTAATTCAATTGCCGGGACAGGCCTTCCCAGAGCTTCAACGCATGTTCGTACATGCGGGCGCTTTCATCGAACAAATAGTTCGAGCGGATGATCGTCGTGTTGCGACCGGTATTGCCCCCACCGATCCAGCCCTTCTCCAGGACGGCGACATTCCTGACGCCATATCGGTCCGCCAGATAGAAGGCGGTGGCCAGGCCATGTCCGCCGCCACCCACAATGACGACGTCGTAGCGGGGCTTTGGCTCCGGCGAGCGCCATTGCCGTGGCCAGGCCGAATTGCCTCTCAGAGCCTCGCGTACCACTGATATTGCTGAGAACCGTTTCATCGAAACCCGCTATGGAATGCCCGTGGATTAGTACCGCTCCGGTACCCTTTCGTGCCAGCACCGGGCCGCCACCGATGTGGGACGGAAGCGACATTGCAGCCCGGCTGTTCGGCATCGCATCCAGTCCGGGCCGGTCGGCCGGATCGAACTTCGCGTTGCCGGAACATCCAAATGCTCGATTCTTGCTACGAAATCAGCGCCGCCAATTCAGGCTCATTCCAATGATCCGCGTAGCCGATCAGCACCAACTCCGATCCGGCGTGCGGCGCGGACGAGCCCTGCAGCGCGTCGAGATACTCGCGCGTCCCGACCCGTTGGTAGACATATCTTGTGTCTTGCTCGCCCTCGAAGGAAAAAATTCCCTTCGCCCTGATCACGTAAGGTGGCAGCCGGCGCAACGCCTGCAACATTGCCTCCCTGTGCAGGGGATGCTGCCATGACCTCGTCGTCGAGGAGAATCCGCCAACGTGGTCGGCCGGCGCGCACATGAAGGTCGACGACGCCCGGCCTGTCGCGCCCAGAACGACCTCTGCCGGAATGTTGCTATGGCTCGTTTCGACCAATGTGCGCCCGGGCGCGGACGCTTCGATCAGACCAAGTATTTCGCTGCGTTGCCGCTTCCCTGCCAGATCCATCTTGTTGATCGCCACGATGTCGGCGGCGGTCAACTGCGACACCACGGTAGACCGCGTGCGGTCGTCCCGCAGTCTCTCCGGAAATGTCTCCGCATCGACCAGCGTGACGATGGAATCCAGCCTCATCGCAGGATTCGCCAGCGCGACCTGGGCAATCCCGCGCGGATCGGCCACCCCGCTCGCCTCGAGAACAACGGCATCCGGCGGTTCATCCCTGTCGACCAGCCGCTGGATGGCGTTGACGAGATCTCCGTTGATCGAACAGCACGCGCATCCGTTGGTCAAGCCGATAGTATCCCCGCTTTGAAAGCGGATCAGCTCCTCGTCGATGTTCACGGCGGCGAAATCGTTGACCAGCACGGCGATCCTTCGTCCTCCGGGGTCGGACAGAAGCCGGTTCACTAAAGTGGTCTTTCCGGCGCCGAGGAACCCGCTGATGATCGTGAGCGGAAGGACCAGCGACGGCGCCGTCCGCGGCACGACCCGGGCAGCCTCGAAGATGCCCATCAGCATCGACAAGGTCTCCTTGCCGGCGAGCGGATTTACCTTGCGGGCCTCTTCAGTCTCGCTCCGATCCGTGATCATGCCGGCTGCGGCTTGCCGCCCAGGACCGTACCCCAGATCTTGATGTCTCTCAGGGCCATCGGATCGACCTCGAACGGATCCTCTTCGAGGATGGTGAAGTCCGCGAGCTTGCCCGGCTCCAGGCTCCCGAGCTTCCGGTCGGCGCCCAGCACATAGGCCGCATCGATCGTGATCGCGCGCAGGGCACGCTCCACGCCGATCCGCTCGCCAGGCGCCATGACCGTCTTGCCATCGAGCGCGACGCGGTTCACGGCGGCCCAGGCCGCGGTCAACGGATGCAGGGGGACGAGCACCAGCGAGTAGTCGGAATGCAGGGCGAAGACGACGCCCTCCCGCTCCAGCGAGCCGAGCCGGGCGACGGCTTCCGATCGATCCGGGCCAAAGCCTTCGTTGCTGTGAAGCTGGCTGCGGTAGTGGACGAAATAATTGTTCACGCTCGCGCAACCGCCCAGCGCCTTCAAGCGGCGCGCCTGGTCGGGCGTGCTGATGCAATAGTGCTCGATCGTGAAGCGATGATCGAAGGCGGGCTGCAATTTCTGCAGCCTGGCCAGCGCGTCCAGCGTTGCGTCGACGGCCTCGTCGCCGTTCGCGTGACAGTGGATCTGGATGCCGGCCTTCCAGTAGGGCAGCATGCGTTCATGAAGCTCGTCCCAGGGGATGTCGTTGCGGATACCGTTGCTGCCATCCAGATATCCCGGGAAGTTCAACCGCAAGGACATCGCCGGGAACGATCCGTCGGAGAGGAACTTGACGCCATGGAAGAACAGCTTGTCGCTGCTCCGCTTCATGGCCTTGAGAAGGAAATCGGCGCCGCCGGCGCCATGATCGGCATGCAGCCCGAGTTCGAGCGAAACCAGGCCCATACGGAGCGGAAAATCATCTGCCGGCACGATCTGCGAGTAGAGCTTCCATTCGTTTTCGAAGTTGCCCTTTCCGAAGATCATTTCGGCGGTCGTCGTGACGCCTGCCTGTCTGGCGATGTCAGCCATCCGCTTGATGCCGTCGGCCCCGCCCCGAACGGCGATCGCTTCGCGCATCGCGCCCAAGGCCAGGCGTCCGGCCTCGAGCTCCACGAACTGGCCATTGAGCCTGCCATCCGGGTAGCGCATCACGCCGTGGACGTTGGTGTTGTCCGGAATCTTCGCCTTCTCCAGCGCCACGCTGTTGAGATAGATGAAGTGAGGCGCGTAGGAAATGACCCAGATCGGTCGCTTCGTCTTGATCGTATCCAGCTCGTCGCGGTGCAGGTTGCCGCCCTGCGATGCGGGATCGAGGCCCCACACGATGACCGGTGCATTCGGATCGGGATCCGAGTCGGCGGCCTCCTGAAGCTTGGCCATCACTTCCCCACGGGTGAGGAGGCCCTTGTTGATGCCCTGCGGCCCCGGCGAATCGATCGGGCCGACATAGTGCATCGTCAAATAGCTCGATGAGAAGGCGAAGTGTGTATGGGGGTCGATGAACCCGGGCATGATGATCTTGCCGGCGAAGGTATCGTCGATCTCGTGGGAATATCGCGTCAGCCAGGGCTGCATGCTCTCAATGGTGCCTGTCGAGACGATGCGACCGTCCCTGACCGCCACGCATTCGGCGAACGGGCGGCCCGGATCCATCGTAATGACTTTCCGCGCCCGATAGACCGTCATATCCGCCATCACTCTTCCTCTTTGCTGACCGTGTTGCGCCTGGCCATCTGCGGCTCGAAGGATCATCAATGTGCAATGTTCGCTCCCCTTTCCGGTTGGAAGGTTGCGACATCGTCTCCGTAAGCAAGCGACACAAGCGGCGTCTTGCCTTGCATCGACGGGCGGACGAAGGTGATCATCGGCCAATATGCGTGAACCGCCCTGCGGGCCGGCAACGCTGTGATTCCGGGACCGGAAACGAATGGCCGACAACGATCTGCGCGGAAATGCCTGGGTTCTTCCGCCCAGCCAATACATCTGCAAGCGTCCGCCGGCCGGCGATGTGCCCGTTCCGAAGTCGTTCTATCTGAAGATGAAGGATGGCTGCCGGTTGGCCGTCGATCTGTACCTTCCCGGCTCGTCGCCATCGGACGGGCCGTGGCCGACCATTCTCGTTCAGACCCCCTATTATCGGCGGTTTGCGGTTGACCCTTCGGCCGGACGTGTCGAGGCATCGCCCAACGTGGCCAAGTACCGCGACCTGTTCGTGCCCCGGGGGTATGCGCTCGTCGTGGTCGACGTGCGGGGAACCGGTGCCAGCTTCGGCACACGGGACATCTTTCGATCTCCCAAGGAACGGGGAGACGCCTGCGAGATCGTCGAATGGATCATCACCCAGGACTGGTCGAATGGCGCGATCGGAGCAACAGGCATCTCCTACCTTGGGGCGGCCAGCGACTTTCTGGCCTCGACATCGCATCCGGCGGTGAAGGCGATCGCCCCTCTGTTCTCCGTCTGGGACACCTATCTGGACAACTATTATCCCGGCGGAATCCTGCTCACCAACCTGGCCGACGTCTACGATCGCATGATGGCGGGCCTCGACCAGGATAAGCGCCATTTCCTGAAGGATTTCGTCTACTACTCCGATCCATCGTTCAGAGGCCCGCAACCCGTCGACGAGGACCATGATGGATCGCAATGTGCGGCAGCCATCAGGGAGCACGACGGCAATTTCCGGATGCCGGACTTGATGCGCGAGATGGAATATCGAAGCGACCCCTTGCGCGACGGGACGGGATATTCGTCTGATTCAATAAGTCCCTCGACCTATTGGGAGGGAATCCGAAAGGACGTCGCCATCTACTCGGTTTCCGGCTGGATGGACGGAGCCGGTTATGCCAACGGCGCCATCAGCCGATTTCTGACATTGCCGAACGAGAACAAGTTCCTGTTGCTCGGCCCGTGGGATCACGGCGCGCGCATCAATTGCTCACGCTGGCGCGCGGACGAACTGCCGGAATTCAACATATTTGCCGAAATACTGCGCTTTTTCGACGAACATCTCGGCGGCCGCGATACCGGGCTAGCGGCCGAGAAGCCGGTGCATTATTTCTCGGTTCATGAAGAGAAGTGGCGAAGCGCCGACACATGGCCTCCTTACGAGGCGAGCCGAACGCTTTTCCTGGGCAAGGACAAGGAGCTCGGCGCCAGCGCCGGCAGCGCGGGAGCCGATCACCATCAGGTGAACTTCGCGTCGGGAACCGGCAAATTCACCCGGCACGAGCGGATCGCCGCGATCGACAGCCGCGAATACTACACGGACTGGAACGGTCGCGACCGTTCCATGCTGAACTACACCAGTGCAGAACTTCCGCGCGACGGGGAATTGACCGGCCATTGCCTGGTGAATCTATGGATAACCGCACCGAGCCCGGATTTTGCGATTCACGCCTACCTGTCGGAGGTGCTTCCTGACGGCGAAACCTTCTACGTGACGGAGGGCTCCCTTCGGGCCATCCATCGAAGCGAGACGCCCCCGCCTCGCAACTATCAGACACCAGCCGTGTTCCATCCGTGCACCCGAAGCCAGGCCAGCAACGTCGCGCCGGGTCAGCCGCATTTGTTTCGATTTTCGCTGCTTCCGATCTCGTGGACCTTCCTGGCAAGGAGCAGGATCAGACTATCCCTTGAAGGAGCGGACGCGGATCACTTCCAACGGATACCGGCCACAGGCGCTTTGGGCATCGAGGTCTTGCGCGGAGGCGGCAACGCGTCACACATAATGCTGCCGTTGCGCATGGCATGACCCGATTCGCGAAGGAAGGAAATTATGGACGACAGTGACGCACTTCTCGAGCATCTCAAGAAGGTCGGCGTGGACGCCCGCACATACGAGCACCCTCCCGTTCACACCGTCGAAGAGTCGAAGGCTCTTCGGGGCGATATCCCGGGCCTGCATACCAAGAATCTGTTCCTTCGCGACGGGAAGAAGAATTACTTCCTCTTCGTCACGGATGAGGACGCCGCTATCAATCTCAAGCAGCTGTCCAAGAAGATCGGCGCCAAGGGTGGTCTCTCGTTCGGATCGCCCGACGCGTTGATGGAAATGCTCGGCATACGCCCTGGAGCGGTTTCAGTCCTTGCTGTCGTCAACGACGCGGAGGGCAGAGTTCGGCTCATGCTCGACCGCAGGCTGGAGAATGCAACGGCGATCAACTGCCATCCTCTCAACAACGCGCGAACGACGTCGCTTTCGCGGGAAGCGTTCGCGAAGTTCCTGGCCTCGACCGGTCGCGTGGCCACCTACGTCGACATGGATGAAGAGGCGCCGCCCGCCTAGAGAAGACGTATAGCCCAGAAGACGTATAGCCCATCGGCCGTTGAGCCGGCTGGAACTGGAGCGCGACACGCACACATCTCGTCTGATAGGAGCGCGACCTATGGTCGCGAATCCAACGCCGCTTCATGAAGCGTCGCAGGATTCGGACTGCGCAGGAGCCTTTCGGCCGCTTGGTAACGCCTGGCATCAGCGACTTCACCTGCTTCCCGCACACCGTTCCGCGCCGGCGCACAATATTGGCCTTGTTTTTGCTTGGCCAGTAGCGCCATTATGGTTGAAACGCTGGGGTGAATGCGTTGCTTAGTCGGGAGGCAGGTGTGGAGAGAACGGTACGCCCGTTGCGCGTTGGCTTCATCCTGGCCAACAATTTCACACTCATGGCATTTTCCAACTTCCTGGACGTGCTCCGCTTGGCTGCGGACGAGGGCGATCATAGCCGTCAGATCCGCTGCCAATGGCATATCATGTCGGCAAAAGGCGAGGCGATCCGGGCGAGCAGCGGCATCATGGTCACGCCAACGTCGAAGTTCATCGAACCGCGCGAATTGGACTATATCGTCGTGGTAGGCGGGCTGCTTCATGAAGGCCCGCAGATCGACGAGCAAACCAGCAAGTATCTGTTGGCCGCGGCCAGTTCCAACGTCTCGATCGTCGGCGTATGCACCGGCAGCTTCATTCTCTGGCGACTGGGTCTCCTTCAGCAAAAGAAATGCTGCATCAGCTGGTACCATTATCGCGATTTTCTGGAGGAATTTGGCGACACGCTGCCGATCGCCGATCAACTTTATGTGGTCGACGGCCGTCGCATCACCTGCTCGGGCGGGATCGGCGCGGCCTACCTTGCTGCCTATCTCGTTGAACTGCGGGTCGGTCGATCTAATGCGCAGAAGGCGCTGCATATCATGCAGATCGACCAGATGCGGCCGGGCTCGTCGGCTCAGTCGGCGCCGCCTACCGAATTTACGGGAAATGACGAGCGGATATCCAGGGCGCTGCTGATCATGGAGCAAAACCTTTCTTCACCGTTACCGATTTCGAAACTCGCCGCCAAGGTGCATCTCAGCACGCGGCAACTGGAGCGACTGTTCAAGGACGAGACCGGTCAATCACCGCAAAATGCCTATCTGCGCCTGCGATTGAAGCACGCCCGCTGGATGATGAAGACGGAGATGACGATCGCCGCCATTGCCGCGGAAACCGGATTCGTGGACGGCTCGCACCTCAGCAAGGCCTTCAAGAGCATTTTCGGGACGAACCCGTCGGAGGAGCGACGGAAGTTGATCGGGAATGCATTGGAATTCGAGACGAGCGCAGAGGGACGCCGCGTTTACGACTACGCTTAGGATGCCGCGACGACGTCGATGCAAACGCCGGAGCGCAAGCTGCGCGGGATCCATTGAAATGCTTGTTTCGCTCGTCAGAGACTACGAAACGGCGCGCTGAACATGTGGGAATGTCATTCTCAAGCACGCCCCTCCGGACGGCCCATCGACCACTTCAGCGCGGCCGCCGTGCAGATACACGATCCTCTGCACGAGATCGAGACCGAGGCCCGCGCCTCGTCCACCTTGTTGCAGGCGGTAGAACGGTTCAAATATTTGCTCACGCTCAGCGACCGGAATGCCGCCTCCGTCATCGCAGACTTCGATCCATCCGGCACGCGCCACGCGAACCATGATGGTGCCACGACGGCCGCCGTGGTCGATGGCGTTTTGCACGAGGTTGGTCAATGCCCGCTCGAGCGAGGTCTGATCGCCGTTTACCACGATGTCTTCATCTTCTGGTTCGAAGGACATTTCGTAGCCTGCGGCAAACGCGAGCGGCGCCAGATCGAGGACAACGCGCCGGGCGATGCCGACCAGATCGACCGGGACAAACCGGTCGCCTTGTTGATCCAGCCGTTGCAGGTCAAGCAGCTGCCCGGTCAGCACCGTCAGGCGGGTGGCGTCTTCAAGCAGCCGCGTTTTCTCCGGTCCTGTCGGAAGCGAAGAGACCCGCGTCGTCAGGATGGCAATCGGGGTTCGCAGCTCATGCGCCGCATCCGCCAGAAAGCGCTTGTGACGCTCGTAGCCCTTGTCGAGGCGGCCGAGGGCGTCATTGACCGCCCTGACCAGCGGAATGATCTCGGTTGGGACTTCCTCCACGGACAATTGTACACCGCGGCGGTCGATGTCGATCCGTTCCGCCTGCGCGGCCGCTTGCCCCAGTCCCGCCATGGCTCGGCGAACCACGAACGGCGTCGCAACGAGCGTTGCAAACGCCATCAGCCCGATAATCGGCAGCATGAAGTTCAGGAGCAAAGGCGGCGCGACCGCGATGATCCTGCCAACCGAGATATGCCCCTGCGTTCCCGTCAGGATTTGAACGCTCCCGGCCCGGGTATCAACCCATTTGACCAGCCCCGCCAGCGGCGACGCTGGTCCTGCCGTCCATGAGAGCCGCGCCTCCCTGACGTGGTCAAGCGCACCGGCGATCGATCCAAAGTCCGGCGGCACGGCGCCCTCCGAGAGGCGATGCCCCTGCGCATCCCGGACGACAAACCACAAGCCGGAAATTTCCGATCGCAGATTTGCGAGTTCCGGCGTCGGACGCAGCGTCAATCCGCCGCCAGCATCGCGTTCCACCGCCTCCCTGAGCACATCGAGGGTGCTGCCCTCATAGTCTTCGCCCAGAACGCCGTTCCACCACAATGCCGCGACGACCAGCAGGACGAGCACGGTCAGCGCGCTCAGCACCGTCGCCTGCAACAGCACCAGGCGCCCGACGAGGCGCCACCTGAGGGATCGCGGCCGCAGCAAGGTCATGGCGTATCACGCAGCAGGTATCCGACGCCACGGATGCCGTTGATCGTTACACCGGCATCTGCATCTGCGAGCTTGCGGCGCAGCCGCGAGATGTGGGTGTCGAGCGCATTGGGCTGAACCTCGTCGTCAAGCCCAAAGACCGCTTCCATCAGCGAAGCCCGTTGCACCATTCGTCCCATGCGGCGCACCAAGGCTTCCAGCACCAGCAACTCGCGGCGCGGCATTTCCAGCGCCTTTCCCTCGATACTCGCCTCGCGATGCGTAAAGTCGAACGAGATGCGCCCGACCTGCACAATATCGGATTGCACACCAGCCGGCCGACGCAAGAGAGCCCGCAACCGGGCCAGCAGTTCCTCGAAGGCAAACGGCTTGGCGAGATAATCATCGGCGCCATTGTCGAGGCCGGCAACCCGATCGGCGAGATCACCGCGGGCGGTCAGCACGAGCACCGGCACGACATTGCCGCTGGCGCGCAGTTTCGGAATGAGAGACAGACCATCGCCGTCCGGCAATTGACGATCCAGCACCACGGCATCGTAGTTGCCATCCGCGGCGATGACTTCAGCCTCGGACAGGTTGAATGCGTGATCGACGATCATGTCGTGCCGCGTCAGGGCAGCACGCAGGGCAGCGACCATTTCCTGGTGGTCTTCCACCAACAATACGCGCATCAGCTAGATTCCTCCGCCTCGCCACACCGGCCATTCCGTCTTACGCCATCCATTCTATCGCCCTTCCATTGCAGCAACCTTGCACCGGAACGCCGCGGACGCCGTGCCGATTATTTTCTTCAAAGCGCATGCGCGACAGGTTCCTGCAATCTGGCCATGAGACACAGCGCCCCGTCGGTCAGACCGGGCGATTTCCACCCTGTCACCGATCGATATCGCTCCACGGCTCGGCTGTATGCCCCGTTCCCGCAGCAACTGTGAATGCGCCACCTCAAGGAAACACATGATTTCGAGATCGAACAACGACCCTGAACCCGGCCGAGCTCTCATGACGATGAGTAACCGATATGCCGGCCGCTGACATTCTGCCGTTCTTGCTTTCCTGGATTCGCAATCCGTTGCGGGTCGCCGCGGTGGCGCCATCGGGCACCGCCGTCGCCTCACTCATGACGCAGGAAATCACGGCGAAAACGGGACCCGTCATCGAACTTGGCCCAGGCACCGGTCCCTTCACCTATGCGCTGCTGGAGCGCGGTGTGCGGGAGCAGGATTTGACGCTGGTTGAATATGCCTCCGATTTCGTTCGGCTATTGCACGCACGCTTCCCGCACGCCCGCGTGTTCTGGATGGATGCCGCCTGGCTGGAGAAATACCGGCTGTTCGAGAATGCCCCGGCCGGCGCTGTCGTCAGCGGCCTCGGGCTGCTCACGATGCCGCCTCACAAGGTTGTCGCCATCCTGAACGGCGCGTTCGGCTACCTGCGTCCGGAAGGCGCCTTCTATCAGGTCACCTACGGTCCGCGCTGCCCGATCGCAGACAGCATTCTCGATGACCTCGATCTCCAGGCAACCTGCATCGGCCACACGATGCTCAATGTGCCTCCGGCCTCCGTGTACCGCATCACCAGGCGCAAGCCGACCGCAACCTGAGGCAATCATGGAAAATTCGAGCACCATCGCAACACTGCTGAGCTTCGGCCTCGCGGGAATCGGCTGCCTGGCGATCATCGAGAAATTCGTTCCGCTGTTCCCGTCTTATGTCCTGCTGATGTTTCTCGGAATGACCGTCTCCGACAGCACAATGCTCACCATGACGATCATGGTGACCACGGTCGGATCAGTCATCGGGGCCGTCGGCTGGTACGGACTTGGCAGGGCCCTGGGATCACAGCGAATCGAGAATTTGGTCGCCTGCTACGGGAAATTTATTTTTCTCCGACCCTCGCTCTATGGACAACTAACGAACGCCTACCGCAGCAACCACTTTTGGGTAACGCTGATCGGCCAGACCCTTCCGACCGTGCGGATCTATTTGGCCCTGCCGGCTGGCGTGCTCAAGCTCGAGCCTCGGACATTTCTCGCCGCCACGTCGCTCGGCACGCTGATCTGGAACATGCCGTTCCTAAGCCTCGGATACGCATTGCGCGGCAGTAGTCACGATGCGGTCAGCATCGGCTTTTGGGTGGCGGTGGCCCTCATTGCGGCAGAATTCGCCATCCTCCTGGGATTTCGCTTTTGCAAAAGGCTCGCCGCGGTTCCTTCCGGGACAGCCGCGGGCGAACGCAAGAGCGGCATCTGAACGTCACTGAGTTGATCGGGCCCGGCATCGCATGCCCGATCGCACCGATCCCGCCCCAGCCGAGTAGATTGCATGAAAGCTTCGCTATCCCGCTTGAGGCCCAGCGCTGACGCTCTTGAGCGCACGGCGGCCACGGCTATGGTTCTTTTTTCGAGCTACAAGCTCGCGCCGTTTCTCGCTGATGACCAGCGCCGGGGAGCCGGTTTCACATTCGTACTCTTGATCGCGAGTATTTGCTGGCTGCGCTCGACTCTCAGGAGGCAAGCCAGCCGCGACGCAAGCAAGGCCATTATCAGCTTCGCAGCATTGATCGCGACGATGGTCCGGCGCGACAGGGTTGGTGAGGAACACCCCGGCAGTGCAGGCACAGCGCCGCCATCAAACACCGCACGATCCCGGGCCGTCACCAAAATCAGGACTCTTTTCATCTCCGACCTGCATCTCGGCACCAAAGGATGCCAGGCCGACGAGCTGATCGAATTTCTCGGCAGCTACGATGCCGCCACCATATTTCTCGTCGGCGACATCGTCGATGGCTGGCACCTGAAGTCGAACTGGTACTGGCCGGAGGTGCACAACGATGTCGTGCAGAAGCTGTTGCGCATGGCGAATGAAGGAACGCGCCTCGTCTACATTCCCGGCAACCATGATGAATTCCTGCGCAATCATGTCGGTTCAGCGTTCGGCGGCATCGAAATAGCCGCGCACGCGATCCACAAGGGCGCCGACGGCCGGAACTATCTGGTCACGCATGGCGATCAGTTTGATCTCGTCGTCAACCACGCGCGCTGGCTCGCCGTTCTCGGGGATTGGGCTTATCGAGCCGCGCTGACCTTTAATAAGTATCTCAATTTGGTGCGCCGCAGCCTCGGCTTCACCTATTGGTCGCTGTCTGCCTGGGCGAAGCTGAACGTCAAGAACGCTGTCAACTATATCGGCCGTTTCGAGGAGATGCTGTCAGCCGAGGCGCGGCGGCATGATGCCCAGGGGGTGATCTGCGGTCATATCCACCATGCCGTCATGCACGACGACTTCGGCGTGCGCTATATCAACGCGGGGGACTGGGTGGAGTCCTGCTCGGCCGTGGTCGAGCATTGCGACGGCCGCTTCGAGATCCTGCGATGGGCCGGACCGCGGTTGCATCCCCTGGCAATCGAGACACCATCGAGCCCACCGGCAAAGGTCGCGGCGTAATGCGCGTGCTGATCGCGACCGATGCCTGGCGTCCTCAGATAAACGGGGTCGTTCGCACGCTGGAAAATCTGGCGGCTGAGGCGCCTTCATTCGGCGCCGATATCACCTTCCTGACACCCCAGGATTTTCCAACGGTGCCGTTGCCCGGCTATCGCGAAATACAGCTTGCGTTGCCGTCGCCCGGCGCCGTCAAACGCGCCATCGCCGCGGCGCGCCCCGATTCGGTGCACATCGCGACCGAAGGTCCGATTGGTTGGGTCACCCGGTCCGTGTGCCAGAGGGAAGGCTATCCCTTCACGACAAGCTACCACACCCGCTTTCCGGAATACCTTGCAGCTCGGCTGCCCGTGCCGCTGGCCTGGAGCTACTCGGCACTGCGACGGTTTCACAACAGCGGCGCCGGCATCATGGTCGGCACGCCAACGCTTGAGCGCGACCTGAAGGCTCAGGGATTCTGCAGGCTCATGCGGTGGTCGCCGGGCGTCGACGCCGACGTTTTCCGCCCGCGCCCTGAGCGTCCGCTCGCATTTCCCAGGCCGGTTTTTCTGTTTGTCGGCCGCGTTTCCATTGAGAAAAACATCGCGGCCTTTCTGGCGCTGGATCTGCCCGGCTCGATGGTCGTTGTTGGCGACGGGCCGTCACGCGCGAAACTGGAAACAGAGTTTCCGAACGCCCATTTTCTCGGCGTCCGGCGTGGGGAAGCGCTTGCCGAAGTTTATGCATCCGCCGATGTCTTCGTCTTTCCAAGCCTTACCGATACGTTCGGTATCGTCCTGCTCGAAGCTTTGGCCTGCGGCGTGCCGGTTGCGGCATTTCCGGTCATGGGACCGCTCGACGTGATCGGCCGGTCAGGATGCGGCCGCCTCGACATGAATCTGCAACGCGCCGCTATCGGCGCATTGGATATCTCGCGTCAACAGTGCCGCGCCTATGCGATGAATTTTACGTGGCGGGAAAGCGCCCGCCGGTTTCTGGATAACATCCGGCACGCGCATGGCATGTGATCGCTCGCCTCCTTCCGTGCCCGTATTTGGATTTTTCGTAAACAGCGGCCACGCCGCCACATCATACCGTTGCTCCTGAAACGTGGCCGGCAACGGCCCATTTTATGCAACGTTTCGAGGTTTGGTAACTGGCGATCCCGGCATGACTCGAACATGCGACCTACGGTTTAGGAAACCGTCGCTCTATCCGGCTGAGCTACGGGACCGCGAACCCGCGGAACAATGCGGGCGTCGCGATTCCATACCAGAGCGGAAGCCTGATCGCCAGCCCGTCGAGCCTGCCCTACGCCTTGATATTGTTCTCGCGCACGACCTGGCCCCAGAAGCCGACCTGCCGGGCGAAGAACGTGCCGAAGTCCTTGGCGTCGGCGAGCAGCAGCGTCATCTGCTGGGTTTCGCGCAGCTGCGCCGCGACCGCAGGGTCGGTCAGTATCTCGCGAACCGGGTTTGCGATGCCTTCGATGATCTCCGGCGGCGTGCCCTTGGGCGCGAAGATGCCCCACCAGGCCAGCGTCTCGGAATCGGGGTAGCCGGCTTCGATTCCGGTCTGCGTATCCGGCAGGGAGGGCAACCGCTCGCGCCCGAGCTGCAGGATGGGGCGAAGCGTGTTGGTTCCGAGCTGCGCCATCACCAGCGCCGCCGATCCCGCGATCAGATCGACGTGGCCGCCGAGCACGTCATTCATGGCCGGCCCGCCGCCGCGGTAGGGCACATGAATCAGTTCAACACCGGCCTGCTTGGCGAGCATGGTCATCGACAGATGGCCGAGCGTGCCGATGCCGACCGACGCGTATTTGATCGAGCCGGGCTCCTTCTTCGATGCCGCGACGATATCGGCGAATGTCTTGAACGGCCGGCCGGCATTGGCCGCGATCACATAAGGCGCGGTGCCGACCAGGAACACCGGCATCAGATCCTGCTCGACGTCGAGCTGCGGCTTTTCGAGGATGGCGGGGATCACCGCATGCGAGTCGAACGTCACCAGGAATGACGAGCCATCCGGCGGGCTTTTCGCGACCTGCGCCGCGCCGAGCGAACCGGCCGCGCCCGACTTGTTCTCCACCAGCACGACG
Organism: Hyphomicrobiales bacterium; assembly: GCA_017305715.1. Classification (GTDB taxonomy): domain Bacteria; phylum Pseudomonadota; class Alphaproteobacteria; order Rhizobiales; family Xanthobacteraceae; genus Bradyrhizobium. The sequence continues at coordinate 85,707 of JAFKKG010000024.1, forward strand.
CGCGCAAGCTTGGTTTGCAGATGTGATTGCAGCAGCCGGGCCAGCGCGTCGGTCGAACCGCCGGGTGGGAATGGCACCACCAGCGTCAAATTCTTCGCCGTTTGCGCCAGTGCGGGCGCGGCGACGAAAGCGGCTGATGCTGCCAATAGGGTCCGTCTCGTGATCTTCTTCATTTCTCTCCCCCTGATGTTGCTGCTTTTTTTTGTTTCGCAGCTTTATTGATTACCGAAGCCCGATCCGGGCTTTTTGTATTCCGGCCGCGGCGGACTGAAGATATCGAGCACGCGCGCGCCCTCCGGCCCGGCGCGCATGGTGTGCGGCACGTTGCCCGGCGTGCGCCAGAAGTCGCCCTTCTTCACTGCAATCTCCTCACTGCCCTGCACCCGCACCGCCGAGCCGTCGAGCAGCACGCCCCATTGTTCCTCGGGATGATGGTGCAGCGTGCCTTGCGCATGCGGCGCCAGCGTCACCACCGACAGCATCGCCTGCTCGCCGGCGAAGATGCGCGTCGTCACGCCGGCCGCGAGATCGCGAAACAGGCCGTCATGCGGGTTGTCCAGATTGTGAAACTCGTCCTTCTGACTCATCGTCGCGTCCTCAATTCCGATATGTATCGATCATGATTTTCCGTAAGAGCCCTGGTAACGGCCCTCGCGGATCGCAATCAGCGTTTGCTCTTCCCGCGCAGTCTGGGCGCGGACCGCCTCGAGCAATGACGGCGCGATCGCGGCCGGAAACGACACCACGCCGTCCTCGTCGCCGACCACGATATCGCCCGGCGAAATCACCGAGCCGCCGATCGAGACCGGCACGTTGATTTCACCGGGGCCGCTCTTGTAGGGCCCGCGGTGAATCACCGCGCGCGCAAAGCACGGGAAATCGGAGGCGGCGAACGAGGCAACGTCGCGGATCGCGCCATCGATCACGTAGCCGGCAGCGCCGCGATATTCCGCGATGGTCTTCATGATTTCGCCGACCAGCGCCCTCGACTCGTCGCCGCCGCCGTCGACCACGATCACATCGCCCGGCCCGACCAGTTCGAGCGCCTTGTGAATCGCAAGATTGTCGCCCGGCCGGGTGCGGACGGTGAAGGCCACGCCCACCAGTCTGCTGCCGCGATGAAACGGCCGCAGCCCGACAGCGCCGGGCAGCCGGGCAAGGTTGTCAGAGATGATCGAGGTCGACGCGCCCCTGAACGCCTCGATCAGGTCGGGCGCCGGCTTCGGCACATTTTCCATGGCAGTGGTGATGCTCATGTTGGACGGCTCCCCTTTACGGCTTCGGCATACATGCAAATGTGCGCCATGCGCCCTGCTGAAACTGCGGGCTTGGCCATCCCTTATCAGAGCGGAAGCCTGATCGCCAGACTCGCAGCCGAATCGATTCGGCATGCCATACCTTGGCGCATGGGGACTGCTGGTTGCGTCCGGGGCGTCCTGGACCGAGGATTTTTCCTGCCGGCATGCTTGCCGCACCCCGGTGCGGTATCAAGGAACGTCGCAGTGCGGCGCGGCCGTCGCGGACGTTCAGGCCGCTGCGCGACTGCCGGTCACCCGCGCAAGCCAACTCACGTATTGTTCGCGAAGTTCGCCCTCGGCCTGGACCTCGAGGCTGGCGCTACTCTGCGTTCCGCCCCGAACGATGAAGGCCAGCGGTCGGGACATACCTTCAATTTGAATTTTGCCGACTGCATCCAGCTTCAAGCCGGGAATGCAGGTGATCTTAGCCCCGCCTTCGGAGATATCAAGGATTCGAGATTCGACCTTCTTGCCTGCGCTCTCGACGATCGCCGGAATATCCACGTCGTATCGCGCGGAGGAACGCCGGTCAGTATCCTCGGAAGAATTTCTTACAACCCGCACCAATATTGTCCGCAAGGCAGCAACGGAATCTGCCGCCCCAGAGATGGTCTCCTTGACCTCCGCCGCCCGTTCGTTCAATTCCGCCGCATCCTCGCTGACGTTTGCAATCTTTGAAGATACTTCCCGGTTCGACTGTGCAGACTGCTCGATGCTTCTGGCGATCTCCTGGGTAGCCATTTGTTGCTGCTCGATAGCCGCCGCGATGGCGGTGGCGACCTGATCGACCTCGTTTATTTCACTTCCGATGTGACCCACCGCATCAACAGCCGCTTGCGTGGCGACCTGAATTTCGGCAACCAGGCGGTTGATCTCCTCGGTCGATTTCGCCGTCTGGTGAGAAAGCGATTTGACCTCAGAAGCGACGACTGCGAATCCTCTGCCAGCTTCTCCGGCCCGTGCAGCTTCAATAGTGGCGTTCAATGCCAGCAGATTGGTCTGGCTCGCGATTGAACCGATATTCCCGCTCATTTCAGCCACTTTGGACACGACCAGCGACAGCGACTGTATGGTGCCCTGAGCCTTCATGCTGCTTTGAACGGCATGACCGGTAACCGAACTCGCGCGTTGAATCTGACTGCCGATTTCTCTGATCGAGGCTGACAATTCTTCCGCCGCCGCCGAAACCGTCTGGGAATTGGCCAGCGCCTGTACCGAGGCGGCGGCAACAGCTTCAGAATTCATGGATAGATGGCTCGCCAGTTCCGTCAGCCCCGCCGCAACGTTTGCGACTTCTCTTGTGGCAGCACCTACAGAATCGACGGAACTGCCGGTTTCGCGTTCGACCGTTTCGGCCATCCCGAGAAGCGCGGTTCGTTTAAGGATGGAAGCCTCTTGGGCCGCCTTCCCCTGCTCGTCCTGAAGACGACGATTTTCGACCGCCGCCCGTTTGAAGACCTCCACCGCCTGGGCCATGGAACCAACCTCGTCCCCTCTTTCGACGGAGGGAACGTCGATATTCAAATCTCCAGCCGCGAGCCGCTTCATTACTTCCGTCATCCGCACCACCGGGCGAATGACACCAAATGCAATTCCAAAAATGCCAAGCGCGAGAACCAACAGCACGGTCCCGGAAACTGACCAAACCATCGCGGTGAACTTCGCATCCATCTTGACTGCTGTGGCCTCGAGCATCGTGTTATCATCTGTCGCTTTCTTCACGATAGCGTCGATGATCGCGCGATGAGCAGCGTAAGCCGTTTGCACCTTCTTATAAATTTCGGTGGCGGAGGACTTCTTCGCGGCAATTGCCGGAAGGAGCTCGTTGTTTGTTATCTCCCAGAATTTTGCAACTTCGGCGTGGGATTCCTTTACCAATAGAGACTTCACCGCAGGATCAAGATCGGACTTGCCCCAGAACTCGCGACGCTCATCATAGTCCTTGCGCAACTGGGTCAAACGTTCGATTCTTGCAGGCAATGTATCAGGCTCCTGCAAGGCCAGCGTAGCCTCAAGATAGGCTTCCAGCACGTAAGCCGGGGGCGGCAGAATGTCTGCAATCAGATCGTTGCCGAGCTTGATGTGGCTATAGAGCGGTCCGCCCACGCGAAGCTGTTCCAGCGCATAGCCGCTCGTGAAGAACAATGCGGCAAAGCCAATTGCACTGACCAAACCGAACAGCGAGATTGCGGTTGAAACGGAGAATCGAAATTTCATGAGAATATGATCCAGCAGCGGGGTAGCCGACGATACGGGAGTACACTCGCAAGATTACAAGACGGTCGTTGCCGGGGTTCTAACATCTGGCTCCGTACAAACACGTAGCTGTTCGCCCTCGAAGCCAGCCGGCTTGCGTCCGGCATGAACATTCCAGGCTCGGCATATCTGCAACCGCAGCACCGTTCGAATCGTTCAGGCGGAAGATCGTGCCGCCGACAGGATCTCAATTCGGTTGTGGCGACTTGAATGCTTCGCGCGCGTGAAGATGTATTACGCGCATTAAGGCAGCGCCGAAAATGTGCCCAAACTGAGCGCGGCCTCCTAATGTCACGTTGAGATCGAGGCCCGTACGACCACGGGGACGCCTCGCCAAGCGTGACTCAGCAATGATGGCCATTCGTCTGGGCACGTTGGATTGAATGGCTGCGCCAGACCGCCTTGTCCTGATGGTCCGCCAAGTCCGAGCCCCGTATGATTACGGGCCCGCGCAATCGCGCGAAGTAGGACGCTACTTCTCTGATAGGTTGCGCCAGATCAATTGCCGGAAGCCGGTTTCTGCCACTATCCGGAGATTGACGACAATGGATTGGACCCAATGCGTCCTGAAAGCCCGGAACGGGAAATCTTCATACTTGATGATGAAGCCGATGTTCGTGAAGCCTTGCGGACGATCCTCCAGTCCGGCGGCTACAAGCCAGTCTGCTTTGCGGACGACGTTGGATTGCTGGAAACCGTGCGGCGACGCTGTCCAGTCGCCATACTTCTCGACGTCAACCTTCCGGGAAGATCGGGCCTCGAAATCCTGAAAGATCTGGCCGATTGTCCAGCCCCGGTCGTTATCATCTCCGGACGAGGCGACATCCCGACGGCGGTGACGGCCATCAAGGAAGGCGCCCAGGATTTCATACAAAAGCCGTTCAGGGGCGGGGAGTTGCTGGGGCTGCTTGAAAAACTTCTTGCGGCCTCGTCGACCAGGTGCCACGAGGCACTCGGGAAAAAAATATCATCAGTGAACTTTCCCGGCCGCGAGCCTCTCACACGGCGCGAGCGCGACGTGCTTCGGCAGGTCGTAATCGGTGCATCCAATAAGGAGATCGCCACCGCGCTCGGAATCAGCTTTCGGACAGTCGAGGAGCACCGATCGAATATCATGCGGAAGCTGGGAGTGAAGAATGCGGCTGAACTAATCATCGCCGTTCTGAAATAGCATCCCTGCCCCGACGCGACCCGCTTGGCTCGATCGTGACGAAGCGATCCACCGGAAGACAAGCAGCCTGCAACGAGTTCGCAAAGTTACAGCAAACACCGACGCTTGAACGGCGGCTCGTCGCGGCGGCGCACCATTTCGCCGGCATCGATCTGATCTCCGAGCTTCGATCCCGGGAAGACCCGTAGTCCAAAATTAACCGATCCATTGATCGAATCGCCTAGAACTTTGTTCGCAGTGGGGAGAACATTCGCAATGGGCAAATCACACGACATGATCGTGCGCCTGGATCTGGACGAATAAAGATTCCGTACGGTCATAATCTGAACTGCCTGGTCCAGAACGACATGGCGAAGAAAATCGTGCTCACATTTTCCGTATCCCATCAAGATTCCGATCGAGTTCGTGAGTCCGACGAAAGGTCTCACCGTTGCGCAGTCGTGTTGCGCAAAACGAGGTGCTTTCGCGTTGCTTTCGTGTGGCTGCAGAAATCGGTTGTTCAGTCTGGCTTCGCATGGATTCCGGAGCAGCCCCTGTCGAAACTTGCCAGATGAACCGCAGGAAAATTCAAACGGAGAACGTACATGGGAAATTCCAGCACCCTCGCCACCCGCCTCACCTTCAACCGCATCGACGACCACACCGCAACGCTGCTGCGAGAGGCCCGCGAACTGGTGACGGAAGCGATGCCGCCGATCCTCGACAAATTTTACGATCATATCAGCCGGTTCTCGGAGACCTCGGCGTTTTTCCGCAACCGCGAGCACATGATGCATGCCAAGGCGATGCAGCTGAAGCACTGGGCCATTATCCTGGAAGGCCGCTTCGACGCGGACTACGAGGCGTCCGTCACCCGCATCGGCGAAATCCATAACAAGCTCGGGCTGGAGCCGCGCTGGTATATCGGGGGCTACAATGCCCTGCTCTCCGATCTCGTGAACGAGATTGCGACCCGCATGCCGGCGCGTCTGCTACACCCGGGCGCCGCGACGAAATGCGCTGCGATGCAGCGTGCGATCATCAATGCCGCCATGCTCGACATGGATATCGCCATATCGGTCTATATCGATGCCGGCCACCGCGACCGCCGGCAGACGCTGGACCGCCTGGCGTCGAATTTTGAGAGCACCGTCGGTGGCGTCGTCGATATCGTTGCTTCCGCGGCGACAGAGCTTCAAGCGGCCGCGCAATCGCTGCAGGCGGCGACCGCCCGCACGTCGACGCAATCGGGCCTCGTCACGAACGCCTCGCGGGAGGCCACGGCGAATGTCAACGCCGTGGCCGCCGCCGTCGAGCAATTGACAAACTCCATCGGGGAAATCAGCCAGCGCGTCAGCGACTCCGCCCGGATCGCCGCGGAAGCGACCGAAGGTATCAACGCCGCCGGCGAGAAGATGCAGCAGCTGTCGGTTGCCGCGCAACAGATCGGCGCCATCGTCGACCTGATCACCAGCATTGCCGGGCAGACCAATCTTCTGGCGCTGAACGCCACCATCGAAGCTGCAAGGGCAGGCGACGCCGGGCGCGGATTTGCGGTGGTCGCCCAGGAAGTCAAATCGCTGGCCGAACAAACCGCAAAGGCTACCGCGGAGATCGCCTCGCAGATCGGGAACATCCAGAAATCGACCACGGACTCGACCACGGCCATCACCGATATCGTGGGTGTCATCAGGTCGATGGGCGAGGTATCGACCGCTATCGCGTCCGCGGTAGAGCAGCAGGGCGCGGCGACCAACGAAATCTCGCGCAATGTCCAGCAGGCTGCAGTCGGCACCACCGATGTCTCGCGTAATATTGAGGATGTACGCCACGCTGCGGAGGAATCCGGCGCCACCGCGTCCAACGTGCTAGATGCCGCAGGTGAGTTGTCGAAACAATCCGAAACCCTTCGCAACGAGGTCTCGAAGTTCCTGGACACGGTGAAGGCGGCCTGAACGGGGACGCTGGACGCCGCCCCGAATACAGAATCTGGCCACAATGTTGCGGAACTCCGGCGACCTCCGATGCGCCGATGATCGGCAGCAATATTGTGCGCCTTCATCCTGCATCCTGCCGTTGAATTTACTCGTTAATTCGCGACGATCCGCCTCTGTGCTCGATCGGTCACAGGCACCCACCTGCCGCGAAAAATTTGACCGGTTTCGGGGTGACAAGGCCTGTCAAAATGGCGACAATCGGATTAATCCGTGTCTGCAAATCAGCTTTGGAACTCGCGTTGAGGAAAATGCCGTCCGTGATCGCGTCACGATCATCGTTGTTGGCTGCTGCCGCCGGCCTCCTCGTGCTGAGCCCGGTGCACGCGCATGCGCAGTGGTGGCGCAGCGCGCCGGTCGATTTCGAATCCTGTGCGGACACCGCCGAAAAGGCCAAGAGCAAGGAAGAGAAGACCTCAGCGCTTGCCGAATGCAACGCGAAGTTCGCCGGCCGCCGCAAACCGGGCGGCGGTTACACCTATTACGACTTCATGCAGGACCGCACCTTCGATATCGCGGGGCCCAATCCGACGGCGGAAGAGCAGAAGCATATCGACCATCAATACACCGCCTATCTCGAGAACCAGCGGCGCAACACCATCGCCGCGGCGTTCACGGCCAGGCAGCAGCAACAACAGGAAGCGCAGCAGCGCGTGCAGCAGGTATCGCTGCGAACCGAGCCCGAAAAAATCCCGGTGCCGGTGGCGAGCCCGGTCAAGCAGGCCGCCCGCATCAAGGCCTCCAACTGCGCCAAGAATGCCTTCTCCTGTGAATGGCCGCGCTTGTCGCAAGGCATCGACGATCTGAAGAAGCTGTTCGGCGCAACGCCGGCGCCGAGCAAGCCGAAGCGAGGCTGACTTCTTCCGCCGTCCCGGCCTGAGCCGGGACGATGACGTCACTCCACAATCACCGTCGCCCGGAACACCCGCATCAACGGGATCAATGCGTGCGTGCACGCCTGGTTCGGCGCGGCGTGACTGGCCTCGTGACCGGCGACGGCTCATAGGCCCGCCTCGCCGCACGCTGCTCTTGCAGCCGCGCGTCATAGCCCGGCGATGGCGTCGCCGTCGGCGGCGCGGCGTGAGCCGGGATCAGGGATGCCGCGCCAAGAAATGCGACAATCGCCAGAGCTGCCGCGCGCGTTGGTTTCATGTCGCTTCTCCCGCTCAAGCCCGATGGGACTAGGTTCAATCGTTCGCTCCGGACTCTGTTCACCTCTCCCAGCGGGGAGAGGTCGATCTGCGCAGCAAATCGGGTGAGGGCGCGCTGCTCCAACGACGGACCGTAAACCCTCACCCGGCGCTTCGCGCCGACCTCTCCCGACGGGAGAGGTCGAATTCCCGATGCCGGTCGAGCTCAACCTAATCTCATCCCGCTTTAGTCGCTCTAACGCAGTTCAGCGGCTTTATCCTTCGGGACGAGGCCGTTCCTCGGGATGAGGCCCGGCAGCTCAGGATGAACTCTCAGACCCTCATGGTGAGGAGCGCGGCAACGCCGCGCGTCTCGAACCACGAGGCCATTAGCGCATACCAAAGCCAAAACCCACGCGCCATCATTGCCATTTCAAGACAACGGCATCAGCCGCGGATCTGTTCCGGCGTCAATCCCGGCGAGCCCTTGGCCTCGGCCTCGGCCTTGCGGATCAGCTCGACGACCCGTCGCGACAATGGCGCGTCCAGCCCGCGCCGGTCGGCAATCCCGGTGATGACGCCCTGCAGATAGTCGATCTCGGTGCGGCGGCCGCGCTGCAAATCCTCCCACATCGAAGACCGCGCCTCGGGATCGATCTTCATCGTCCGTCCCAGCATGGCCTCGAAGATCATGTCCGGCAGCCGCAGCAAGCGCGGCATCCAGGCGGCCGGAATCGGCGTCGACGACACCGGAATGATGCCCTCGGCGCGGATCGCCACCAGGCCTTCCGCCATCTGGTCGGCGAATAATCTCCGCCACGGCCGCTGCGCGAGTTGCCGGCGCAGCGGCAGGTCGCCCAGCGCATTGAGCGCGTTGTTGAGATTGACGAGCAGCTTGCCCCATTGCACGCCGTCGATGTTGTCGGTCGGGCGCATCTTCAGGCCGGGCACCGAAAGCTTTTCAGCGGTATCGCCATCGTCCTGTTCGATCACGATGTCGCCGGAGGTGGCGCGATGAAATCGCCCCTCGCCCGCCGAGATCACGTTGAACGGCACCATACCGCCGAGCACGCGCCTTCCGGGCAGGCGGTTGCGCAGCACCGTGACATTGCCGACGCCGTTCTGCAGGCTCACGACGACGACATCGGGCGGTGCATTCCTGGCGATGATATCGGCGATGTCGGCGGTATCGGCGCTTTTGACCGTGACCAGCACGACGCCGGCATCCCCGAAGATCGACGGATCGTCCGACAGCGCCAGCGCCTGTGCATCGATCGTCCGATCAACCCCTTCAAAGCTCGTCGCCCGCAGGCCCCTGGCCTCGATCTCGGCGATCACCCGTGGGCGGGCCAGCAGCGCGACACGGCGGCCGCCGGCCGCCAGCATGCCGCCGACGAAGCAGCCGATGCTGCCCGCCCCCGCCACGCCAATCGTTCGGCCTGCGTTCATATTCAATTGTCTCTATTGCCGGCCCTTCGATAGCAGAACCGCCTGGTGGTGCCTATCGAAGGCGCATCCCGTCAGCCGGGCGCGCCTTGTAACCGTCATGGGCCACCGCTATGTTTCGCCGGGGGCTGACACGCTGCAGGAGAAGACCATGGGTTTACTCGACATACTCAACGGCATGCAGAACGGCCCCCGCGGCCCGAGCGCCCCGAGCGCACCATCGGATGGCAAGGAGGGCATGTCCCCGATGACAATGGCGATCCTGGCCCTGCTGGCCTGGAAAGCCGTGAAGCATTTCGGTGGCAGCCAGCCCGGAGCAGCGCCCTCGACGCCGTCTGCGCCCCCCAAACTTCCCGGCAACGTGACCGCGAGCCTGCCCGGCGGGCTGGGCGGTGCGTTGGGCGGCGGCGGTCTCAGTGACCTGATGAAGGGCGGCCTCGGCGGTTTGCTCGCGGGCGGCGCCGCCGGCAGCATTTTGAGCGGCGGCCTCGGCGACCTGCTCAAGCAGTTTCAGGAAAAGGGCCAGGGTGACGCGGCCAATTCATGGGTCAGCAACGGTCCTAACAAAGAAATCGCGCCCGGCGATCTCGCCAGCGCCCTCGGCGCCGACCAGATCAATTCGCTGGCCGCGCAAAGCGGGCTGTCCAGCGATGAATTGCTGAAAGGCCTCAGCCAGTATCTACCCGATGTGATCAATCATTTGACGCCGGACGGCAGGCTGCCGAACGAGCACGAAATCTCAAGCCGGCTCTGATACTGCGATAACGCGGCGCGTTCGCGCGCCGCATTCTCTCTCACAGAACCTTGCTCTCTCACAGAACCTTGCAAGAAGGACCACAGTCATGGGTGGCATTATCTGGGTCGTCGTCGTCGGCTTCGTCGCCGGAATCATCGCGCGCCTGCTTTCGCCCGGCCCGAACAACCCGAGCGGGTTCATCCTGACCACGGTGCTCGGCATCGCTGGTGCGTTTCTGGCCACCTTTATCGGCCAGGCCATCGGCCATTACGGTCCCGATCAGGGCGCCGGCTTCATCACCGCCACCATCGGCGCATTGATCGTGCTGTTCATCTGGAACCGGCTGGTCGCCCGCGGCACGATTTCCGACATGAATAAGTGACGGCGTAGCTGTCATCCCGGGGCGATGCGTAGCATCGAACCCGGGATCTCGAGATTCACCGGTGCGCAATTGCGCACCTGCGGTCTGGTGCTGGCGCACCATCCCGGAATGACGAATCTAATTTTCTCAGCCCTCACAAAATCAAATGCATGCCCGCATCCATGCGGATGAACTCACCGGTCATCTGTCCTGACGCCGGCGAGGCGAGGAATGTGACGAGCTGCGCAATATCGTCGGCCGTTGAGGCCGTCTTCAGCGGGACCTTGGCGATCACGGAATCGCGCACCGCCTTGGCTCCGGCCTCGCCGCGGCCCTTGGTGAACCAGGGCGTATCGATATAGCCCGGGCATACCGTGTTGACGCGGATCAGGGGCGCGAGCGCCCGCGCCAGCGATTGCGTCATGGTGTTGAGCGCGCCCTTGCTCGCGGCATAGGCCACCGAAGAACCGCCGCCGGAAATGCCGGCTACCGACGACACGTTGACCACGGCGGTGGCCCGGCCGGATGCTTTTGCACCGGCCTCGAGCTGCGCCCGCGCGGCACGGATCATCTGGAACGGGCCGATGGTGTTGACGGCATAGATGCGCTGGAAATCTTCCGCGGTGAGGCCATCCATATTGTCATGCGGCACATGCTTGGTGGTGCCGGCATTGTTGACCAGGATATCGAGCCGTCCCCAGGACGCCGCAGCCGCCGCGATCTTCTTGCAATCCTCGTCGCGCGAGACATCGCCCTGCACCACCACGACTTCGGCGCCCGCCGTGCGGCAGAGGTCCGCGGTCGCTTCGGCCTCGGCCTTGCTGTTGGAGTAATTGACGACGATACGCGCACCGCCCTTGGCCAGAATGGCCGCCGTCGCAGCCCCAAGGCCGGATGCCGAACCCGTTACGATCGCGTACAAACCATCCTTCGACATCCGCATTCCTCTTGTTGTTTTGAGCCGAACTTTCCCCGCGGTGGCATACCATATCGCGCCATAAAGTCCCTGCAAATCCGCACCTTCCGCTAGGCGGAATTCATTCATCGCCTGATGGGCCTCATGCTGCCCCCGCAAGCGGCCCTGCGGGCAGCGCTTGTCAGGCCTATGGCTTTTCCTCATCATAAAGCGCAAGAAAAGGTCGAGAACAGAGCGCACCCGAAGCTCGGCGAAACAGCCGGGCCCGGTGCCAATCGTCTGTGCCAATCAAGATGAGGAACGCTGTGGCGGAGAGTGAGAACATTGTTGCCGAGACCGCGGAGAAAATCTTCGCCGATCTTGCGGACGCCCAAACCATCAATCGCGACAAGGAAGGCGCCTGGAAAGCCCCGCTCTGGCAGGCGCTGACGGAGTCCGGCCTGCCGCTGTCCTGGGTGCCGGAGGATTGCAACGGTTCGGGCGCGAGCCTCGCCGAAGGCTTTTCCGTTCTCAGCGCCGCCGGGCGCCATGCCGTCGCTGTCCCGCTGGCCGAAACCATGCTCGCCGGCTGGCTGCTGGCACAGGCGAAGATCTCTTCGCCCGACGGCGAAATGACCGTCGCGCCCGCAAGCCCGAAGGATCGCATCACGCTCAATGCCGATGGCAGCCTGTCGGGAAAAGCCCGCGGCGTGCCGTTCGCCAAAGCCGCGAGGCACATCGCGGTCCTCGCCGGCGATGCCAAGGGGCTGTCGATCGCGCTCGTCGATGCCAGCAAATGCCGGATCGAGGCCGGCCTCGGCCTCGGCGGAGATCACAGCGACACGGTGATCTTCGACAAGGTGCAGCCGGTCACGACCAGGCCGGCGCCAAAGGGTTTTGAGCAGACCCACCTGATGCTGATGGGGGGCGTCGCCCGCTCGCTGCAAATCGCCGGCGCGCTGGAATCGATGCTGGAAATCTCCGTCGGCTATTCCAACGAGCGCGTCGCCTTCGAAAAGAAAATTTCGAAGTTCCAGGCGGTGCAGCACAACCTCGCACGCCTGGCCGGCGAATCGGCGGCCGCCCTTGCCGCGGCAACATCGGCGGCCGATGCCATCGCCAACGCAAAATCCTTCAATGACGAGGTGTTCCTCGAGGCCGTCGCGGCAAAAATCCGCTGCTCGGAAGCGGCTGAAAAGGGCGGCGGCATCGCCCATCAGGTCCATGGCGCGATCGGCTTCACCATCGAGCACATCCTGCACCGCTATTCGCTGCGCGCGCTCGGATGGCGCGACGATTTCGGCTCCGAAAGCTACTGGGCGGTCGAACTCGGCAAGCTCGTGGCGAACCGCGGCGCCGATGAATTGTGGCCGCTGGTGGCCTCGCGCTGATTTTTGTAACCGTTTGCCTGCATAGAGACGCCCCATGACCGCAGCCCTCCGTTTCGATCCGATCCGCCTGCCGCCCGAATGCGAACAGCTTCGTAAGGAAGTGCGCGCTTTCCTTGCCGAGGAAATCGCCGCCGGCACCTTCGATCCGCACAAGCCCAACCGCGAAGACACCGACGCGCCGGAATTTTCCCGAAGGGTCGGCGCCAAGGGCTGGCTCGGCATGACCTGGCCGAAGAAATATGGCGGCCATGAGCGCTCGTTCCTCGAGCGCTATGTCGTGACCGAGGAGATGCGCGTCGCCAACGCGCCGACGCGGCGCTTCTTCGTCGCCGACCGCCAGAGCGGGCCGGTGCTGCTGAAATACGCGCCGGAGAATATCAAGATGGACATCCTGCCGCGCATCTGCCGCGGCGAGGTCTGTTTTGCGATCGGCATGAGCGAGCCGAACTCCGGCTCCGACCTGTTTGCGGCCAAGACCCGCGCCACCAAGACCGACGGCGGCTATCTGATCAACGGCACCAAGATCTGGACCTCGTCGGCCCACATCGCCGACTACATGATCGCGATCTTCCGCACCTCGCCGCCGACCAAGGAAAATCGCCGCCACGGCCTGACCCAGTTCCTGGTCAAGATGAAGCAGCCGGGCATCCAGGTGAACCCGATCGGCCAGATCACCGGCCAGTACGAGTTCAACGAGGTGGTCTTCACCGATTTCTTCGTACCCGACGATCACGTGCTCGGCGAAGTCGACGGCGCCTGGAAGCAGGCGACGTCAGAACTCGCCTATGAGCGCTCCGGCCCGGAGCGTTTTCTCGAAACCTATTACGTGCTGACCGAACTGGTCCGCGCCGTCGGCAAGAACCCGGATACCCGCAGCGCCGAAGGCATCGGCCGTCTGGTGGCGCAGTTGCACACCATGCGGCGCATGTCGGTCTCGGTGGCGGGCATGCTGCAGGCCGGCAAGGAGCCGGTGGTGGAGGCTTCGATCGTCAAGGACATCGGCACGGTGTGGGAGCAGGCGCTGCCGCACCGGGTGCGCGACCTTGCGGCATTCGTCGAGGAAACCGCCACCAACCGCGAGACGCTGGAGAACCAGCTTTCATTCGCGATCAAGACTGCGCCGAAACTGACCATCCAGGGCGGCACCACCGAAGTGCTGCGCGGCATCATCGCCCGCGGGCTCGGTCTGCGCTGACGCATTCTCTTCTAACCTCTCCCTCTGGGAGAGGTCGGATCGCCCTGGCGATCCGGGTGAGGGGTTACGGCCTATCGATAGACCGCACCCCCTCACCCCAACCCTCTCCCCATGGGAGAGGGAGCACACTTTCGCCGTAGCAACACCTTGATCAATCGGAGACAACACCATGAGCAAATACACTGTTATCGGCGTCGAGAAGCACGGCCATGTCGGCCTGATCGAGATCCGCAAACCGCCGCTGAATTTCTTCGACGTGGCGCTGATCAATCAGATCGCGGACGCGCTGGAAGAATTCGACAAGGATGTCGAAATCCGCGCCTCGGTGCTCGCTGCGCAAGGCAAGGCATTCTGCGCAGGCGCCGATTTCTCCGACCCGCAGCGGCAGGAGCAGGAAGCCAGCGCGCAGAAGGATCCGGCCGCCAATTTGCCGATCAACCATCTCTACGTTCAGGCCGTGCGCATCTTCCGCAACAAGAAGCCGATCGTCGCGGCAGTGCATGGCGCGGCCATCGGCGGCGGTCTCGGCCTTGCGGTGTCGGCGGATTTCCGCGTCACCTGCCCCGAAGCCCGCTTTGCCGCGAACTTCACCAAGCTCGGCTTCCATCCGGGCTTCGGCCTCACCACGACGCTGCCCGAACTGGTCGGCAAGAACAATGCGGAGCTGATTTTCTACACCAGCCGCCGCGTCACCGGCGAGGAAGCCACCCGCATGGGCCTTGCCAATATCTGCGTGCCGCAGGATCAGGTTCGCGCCGAGGCCATGAAGCTCGCGGCGGAAATCGCCGAATGCTCGCCGCTCGGCCTGGTCTCGACCCGCGCCACCATGCGCGCCGGCCTCGCCGACCGCGTCCTTGCCGCCACCAACCATGAACTGATCGAGCAGACCAAGCTCCGCGCCACCGAAGACTTCAAGGAAGGCGTCAAGGCGACGGCCGAGCGAAGGGTCGCGAACTTCAAGGGGCGGTGAGGTTTTTCTTCCCTTCTCCCCTTGTGGGAGAAGGTGGCGCGAAGCGCCGGATGAGGGGTCTCTATCCTCCTCGAGTCTTACCGTGAGGAGAGAACCCCTCACCCGTCTTCGCTTCGCGAAGCCACCCTCTCCCACAAGGGGAGAGGGGAAGTAAGCGTGCCGGAGCGGCTAGCTCCTCCCCACCACCAGCGCATCCACGATCGTCACGCCCTGCCCCTCCGGATGCACCAGCACCGGATTGATCTCGATCTCCGAGATAATTTTCGCATGGTGCGCGGCCAGCACCGAGACCTCTGAAATCAACCGCGACAGCGCCGCGACGTCGGCCTTTGCCGCGCCACGAAATCCATTGAGTAGCGGCGCCGCTTTCAACGCGGCCAGCATCGCGGAAGCTTCCTCGGCACTGACAGGCGCCGGGCGGTAGGTCACGTCTCGAAACAGCTCCGTGGTGATGCCGCCGAAGCCGACCATGACCATCGGCCCAAAAATCCTGTCCGTCAGCGTGCCGATGATGATCTCGACGCCCTTTTTGGCCATCGGTCCGACCAGCACGCCCTGGATGACCGCATCCGGCCGATGCTTGCGCGCGTTGTCGAGCAGCGCGCCGTAGGCCATGAACGCTTCGCCCTTGGCCGTGATGTTGACGCGGACGCCGCCGGCCTCGCTCTTGTGCGGGATGTCGCGCGACTGGATTTTCATCACCAGCGGAAAGCCCGCGCGTACGATCGCGGCATCGAGTCCATCGCGCGCCGTCACCAGCGTCTCATCCGGCACCGCGATCCCGGCGTCGCGCAGCAGCGACTTGCTGTCGAATTCCGACAGCGTTGGCGCGCTCAGATGCGCCGTGATATCTCGCGCTGGCAGGCCCCGTACATCGGACTGCGGTGCGAGCCTGAAATTCGCATACTCAACAAGCCGCCGCATCGCGACGCCGACATGCGTCAGGCCCGACAATACGACCACGCCGGATTTCGCCAGTTCCCGCCGTGCGAAGTCGGACGGCAGCGTGTAGGAATAGAACACGACAGGCTTGCTCTGCCGCGCGATCACCGGCTTCAGCTCGGCTTCCTTGAACGGCTGACGCGTTTCGCTGGCGAACGACATGATGACCAGGGTCGCATCGACTTCGTCCGAAGCGCCAAATAGCTCGATGCTTTTCTGCAGACCGCCGCTGCTGACGCCTTGCGCCGTGACGTCGACGGGATTGCCCGCCGCGCCATAGGACGGCATCCACTGCTTGATCTGATTCTGGACCGGCTGCGACAGTTCCGGAACCTTGAGCCCCTGCAGCGAGACGGTATCCGCGCCCCAGATGCCGGCGCCGCCGGACACGGTGAGCACCGCGACGCGGTCGCCCTTCGGCAGCGGGTTCGTCGTCAGCACCGCCGCGATCGTCACCGCCTCGTCGAGGTCGTTGGAGACGATGAAGCCGTATTTGGCGAATACCGCGTCATAGGCTGCCGACCATCCCGCCATGCTGGCGGTGTGCGAGGCCGCCGCGCGCTCGCCGGCGCCGGAGCGGCCGACTTTGGTCACGATGACGGGTTTTCGCATTTCCGCGGCGCGGCGCGCGGCGACCAGAAATTTGTCGACGTCGCGGATGCCCTCGATGAACAGCAGGATCACATCGGTGGAGGCGTCCTGCACCATGTAGTCCAGGAACTCGCCGGCGCCGAGATCGCTTTCATTGCCGGCGCTGACGCAATAGCTGATCGCAACGCCGAGCGCCTTGGCGCGATGCTTGATGGCAAAGCCGATGCCGCCGGATTGCGCGACGATGGCGATCCGGCGGGTGGTCGCGACCAATGGAATATGGCCTGGCTTGACGTCGACCGTCGGGCTGAAAGTGGCCGCGACCTTCTGCACTTCGCTGAGAAAGCCCTCCGCATTGGGACCGGAAATCCGCATGCCCGTGCGCTTTGCGATCGCGACGATCTCATCCTGCATCGCGGCGCTGTCGCCGCCTTCCTCGGCAAAGCCGGAGGAGATGATCACGGCATTTTTCACGCCGGCCGCGGCGCACTGCTCCAGCGCACCGACCACGGCGCGGGCCGGAATGATGATGATGGCAAGATCGATCGGCGCCCCGACCTCGGCGATCGACGTGTAGCATGTCAGCCCGTCGATATCGCCATAGTTCGGATTGATCGGATAAATCTTGCCCGGATATTCGTTCTTGCGCAGCATCGACAGCAGCCGCCCCGGAATCTTCTCCTGATCGCGCGATGCGCCGATCAGCGCGATGCTGTCGGGCGCGAAGAAGCTGTCGAGCGGATGCGGCATGGGGATCGTCTCTTGTCTTGTTGTTGTGATTGAAACGTCAATGGCCCCGCGATGGCGGTGAGCTCCCTCTCCCCTTGCGGGAGAGGGTCGGGGAGAGGGGTCCACACGGGCAGTGCCGATGCCGCCACCCCTCTCCCTGGCCCTCCCCCGCAAAGGGGGGGAGGGAACAGACCGCGCCTCACGCTACCAGGCTAAACCTGACCCCGCACAGATCAAACCCGTCCCCCACCACCTTGCAACCCCTGGCCTTGGCGGCATCCAGCACCTTCGCAACATTGGCGACCCTGAATGTCAGCCCGCTCATCAGATCGGCAGGCCCGCTGACAAAGCGGAAGCTGGCATTGGGCAGCTTCAGCACCGGCTCGCCGCTTGCGCCGGTGCTGACGCTGACCCCGATGATCTTGCCCCAATGCGCGGCGAGCACCTCCGGGTCAGGGCTTTCCATCTCGACATCCGTCAGCGCCAGCGTCACGTCCTTGCGGATCGACTTCTGCCAGTCGGGACCGGCCGGCGGATAGGTACCCAGCACATCGTCGCTGCCATCGGTGTGGTTGAACTCGATGAAGGCGGCGCGGCAGTCGCGCGGGTGCAACTGCACGCCGTGATAGGGCGCGTGCGTGATCACGTTCGCGGTGCGCACGCCCATGTCGTTGGCGCGCTTGCCCCAGGCATCGGGATCGTCGCAGCAGAAGATCGCCATATAGCCGCCGCGGCCGCCGTTCTTGTCGATGAAGCGGCCCGCCGCGGTGCCGGGCTGGAACGGCGCCACCACTTCCAGCAGGATCGTATCGACCGGCAGCAGCGCGTTCACCAGACCGTATTTGGCGACGTTACCGTCGCGGTAACATTCGTTCAGCCCCATGATCCCGGCAATATCCGAGATCACGGGTTCCAGCTGCGGCGCCACCAGGCAGATCTGCCGCAGCCTCATATAACCGGCCATGTCACCCTCTCAATGGTTCTGGAACACGGGCTTGCGCTTCTCGACAAACGCCTTCGCCGCTTCCTTGTGGTCGAGGGTTTCGCCCGAACGCGAATGGTGGATCGCCTCGGCGTCAAAGCATTCTTCCAGCGACATCGTCTCGGCGTTGTTGATGTTGCGCTTGATGTAGCCCAGCGTGATCGACGGGCCCTGCGCCAGCGACATCGCCAGATCGTGCGCGACCGCCTCGACTTCGGCGTCCGGCACCACCTTGGTCACCATGCCGAGGTTGTAGGCCTCCTGGGCGCTGAGCACCGGCGAGGTCAGATACAGTTCGCGCGCCTTGGCGCTGCCGAGCATCTGCGTGAGGAAATAGGTGCCGCCGTAATCGCCGGACAGCCCGACCTTTGCAAAGGCGGTGGTGATCTTGCAGGACGCGCCGGCGACGCGCAGGTCGCAGGCGAGCGCGATGGAAAGTCCCGCGCCGGCCGCAGCGCCGTCGACCTGCGCGACCACGGGCTTTTGCATCTGGTGCAGGATGCGCGAGACTTCCATGCCGCGGCGCAGGTTGACCATCTTGGCTTCGAACGACAGCGGCGCCCTTCCCTCTGCCATCGATTTGACGTCGCCGCCGACGCAGAACGTACCGCCGGCGCCTTTCAACAGCACCGCGCGCACCTCGTGATCCTCGGCCGCGCGCCGCGCCGCCTCGACGAGCCCCCGCGTCATGTCCGGATTGAGCGCATTGCGCCGGTCGGGGCGGTTCATGGTGATGGTGAGCAAGCCCTTGTCGAGCTGCTGGAGGACCATTTCGTTCTGGCTCATCTGCGGGTTCTTTCCTTGTTGTTGGTTGTGTTCGTCATTCCGGGATGGTCCGAAGGACCAGACCCGGAATCTCGCGATTCCCCGGGGCGCAATTGCGCCCCTGAGGTTCGATGCTACGCATCGCCCCGGAATGACAGCTAGTTAAATCTCTCGCGCCTCGCACCACATGCGTCACTTCTTCACCAGCGGGCAGCGCGACAGTTCCAGCGACTGGAATGCCTCGTTGCCGGGAATGGTGGCAAGCAGCTTGTAATCGTCCCAGCGCGCCTTGGATTCGGAGGGCTTCTTGACCTCGAACAGATACATGTCGTGGACCATGCGGCCGTCCTCGCGGATTTTCCCGTTCTTGGCAAACATGTCGTTGATCGGGGTCTCCTTCATGATCTTCATGACGGCCGCCGAATCGGTGGTGCCCGCCGCCTTTACCGCTTTCAGGTAATGCGTGACGGAGGAGTAGACGCCGGCCTGGGCCGAGGTCGGCACGCGCTTGATACGCTCCATGAAGCGCTTCGAGAAGGCGCGGGTGTCGTCGTTGAGATCCCAGTAAAAGGCTTCCGCGAGCAGCAGACCCTGCGCGGTCTCCAGCCCGATGCTGTCGATGTCGGTGACAAAAGCCAGCAGCGGCGCGACCTTCTGGCCGCTCTTCATCAACCCGAATTCGGCCGCCTGCTTGATGGCGTTGATGGTGTCGCCGCCGGCGTTTGCCAACCCGATGACCTTGGCCTTGGAAGACTGCGCCTGCAGCAGGAAGGAGGAGAAGTCGGAGGTGTTGAGCGGATGCCGCACGCTGCCGAGCACCTTGCCGCCGGACTTCGTCACGACATTGGCGGTGTCCTTTTCCAGATCATGTCCGAACGCATAGTCCGCGGTCAGGAAGTACCAGCTGTCGAGGCCTTGCTTGACCGAGGCGAGCCCGGTGACGTTGGCCTGCCCGTACGTGTCGAACACATAGTGGACCGTATAGGGACCGCAGGCTTCGTTGCTGAGCCGGATCGAACCGGGCCCGTTGAACATGATGATCTTGTTGCGCGCCTTGGCGATCTCGCCGGCGGAGAGCGCGGTCGCGGACGCCGCGACATCGAAAATCATTTCGACGCCCTGATTGTCCAGCATGTCGCGGGCGATGTTGGCGGAAAGGTCAGCCTTGTTCTGGTGATCGGCCGCGATGATCTCGATCTTGCGGCCGAGCACCTCGCCGCCGAAATCCTCCGCCGCCATCTTCGCCGCGGTTTCGCTGCCGGGCCCGGTGATGTCGGCATACAGGCTCGACATGTCGAGGATGCCGCCGAGCTTGAGCGGCGGTTTTGCTTGTGCCAGTGCCGCCGTGCTCGACATCGCCAACGCCATGGCGAAAATGCCCGCAACGATCCGTTTCATGCCGCCCTCCCATTTTTTCATCCGCATTTGCCTGCGGCTTTGAAGCGCGATCATGCCGCATGCCACCCACAGCGGCAAGGCACGGAAGCCGAGCGCTTTTGCAAGTGTTTTTCCGCTAAGCGGAATGGTGCGAACCAGATCGGAATATGCTACATTCGATTCATGCCAAAAACGACGCCATCAGGGACCAAGGCCAGGAAAAAGAGCGGCTTTGTCATTGGCCGCGACGGCTTCGGCAAGATCAGCGCCGTTGAGGGCATCCGGCTGACCGCGGCCATGAAGAAGCGTGCCAGTGACGCGGAGCGCAAGGGGCTGTCGCCGGAGGAGTTTCGCGAGTCAATTATGCGTTCGTATCGCAAGGGCTGAGCGCCTGCGGCATGTATGATGCGATCGATGATCCCTATACCTACGAGAACTCAACGGTTCTCGTAAACAAGCTGGATCTGCGCGATCAGAAAGAACTGGACGATTACGAGGCCGAAATCTCCAACGCCCGCTCGGAAGAGCCTCTGCCCGAAGGCAATCTGGATTTTGCGCATTATTGCGCCATCCACCATCACCTGTTTCAGGATGTGTACGATTGGGCGGGAAAGCACCGCACGGTACGCATATCGAAGCAGGGAAATCCATTCTGTTTTCCGGAACACATCGAATCTCAGGCATGCAGCTCTTCGTTGCGCTAAAAACTAGCAACTTTCTTGAAGGTCTTAAGCCCGATGATTTCTCAACTCGGGCTGCGCATTTTCTGTCTGAATTGAACGCGATCCATGCGTTTCGAGAAGGGAACGGCCGCACCCAGCTGACTTTTTTTGCTTTGCTGGCCAACAACGCCGGTCATCCACTCGACCTCGCAAAGCTTGACCCTGACTTGATGCTCAAGGCCATGATCGAGAGCTTCGAAGGCGACGAAACCGAACCGGCTCGCGTGATCAAAGGTCTCATCACATGAGACATCGAGACCGTCGCAGCCCGAGCATCACGGCCATGCTGACATGTGGCTTGGTCGTTATGACCGCCGCCCCGGCAAACGCCGCCGGCTGCGCGTTTGAGCCGCAAGGCGAAGGCCGCGTCGCCGCGGTGATCGATGCGCGCACGTTTCGGCTCGATGATGGCCGCGAAGTCCGTCTCGCCGGCATCGTGCCGGCCCATCCGGACAAGACCAAAGCGGCGCTGGCGGCTGTTGTCACCGGGCGCGACGTGGCGCTGCGAGGCGCCGACGATGCGCCGGACCGTTACGGCCGCCAGCCTGCCTTTGTCTTTCTCGCAGGTTCCGAGGCGCCGGTGCAAAGCGAGTTGCTGCGGCGAGGTGAGGCGCTGGTTTCGACCGAGGTGGCGAGCAAGGACTGCGCCACTGAGCTGGCTGCCGCCGAGGCCGAGGCGCGGCAGGCCCGCAAGGGAACCTGGGCCGATCCGGCGGCCATAAAAAACGCGGAAAGTCCCGGCGATATTTTGGCCGGGATCGGGCGCTTTACGGTGGTCGAAGGCAGGGTTTTGTCCGTGCGGCAGGCGGGGGCAACGACCTATCTGAATTTTGGCCGGAACTGGACACGGGACTTTGCTGTGACTATTTCAAGGCGCATGATACCGGCGTTCGAGGCCGCCGGACTTGTGCCTAAGTCCCTCGAAAATCGACGGATTCGTGTCCGCGGCTTTGTCGAGGCGCGGGGTGGGCCACGGATCGAGGTGCTCCGGGTGGGGCAGATTGAAGTGCTGGGTGCGGAATTAGCTCGCTAGAGCGTTTTCAAGCGAAGTGGGTACCGTTCGCGTGAAGAAAACGCGTCAAAACAAAAGGATAGAGCCCCATTCCGGTTCGATCGGAACGGAAAAGGCTCTAGACAAGAGTGGCTGACGTGACAGGGCGTTCGGGACAGCACGCAGGGAGTACAGGCCGCTGCCTCTTGGCTGTGCCGGCCGTGCTGTGCGCGGCCTTGACGCTGTCGGCGTGCGGCAGTGCGGGCCGGTTCGAGACCGCGGCCCCGACCACGGCCGCACCGGCGAAACCGATCCGTACGGTGGCGCAGACGCCGGCCAGCGAGCGCGAGCACGAGCGCATCCTCTCCTCCTATGGCGGCGCTTACGACGATCCGAAACTGGAAGCGCTGATCAGCAAGACCGTCGAGCGGCTGGTTGCGGCCTCGGATCGCCCCGACCAGGCCTATCGCGTCACCATCCTCAATTCCGGCGCGGTCAACGCGTTCGCGCTGCCGACCGGCCAGCTCTATGTGACGCGCGGCCTGATCGCGCTCGCCAGCGATACCTCGGAATTGTCCTCGGTGCTGAGCCACGAGATGGCGCATGTGCTCGCAAAACACGCCTCGATCCGCGAGGACCAGGCGCGGCAGGCCGCCGTCGTCACCCGCGTCGTCACCGACATGAGCAACGACCCGGATCTCACCGCGCTGGCGCTCGCCAAGACGAAACTGACGATGGCGAGCTTCTCCCGCCAGCAGGAGTTCGAGGCCGACGGCATCGGCGTCGGCATTGCGGCGCGCGCGCATTTCGATCCCTATGGCGCCTCGCGCTTCCTGAACGCGATGGAGCGCAACGCGGCGCTGAAGGCCGGCAAGACCTCGCTCGACCCCCGCGCGCAGGATTTCCTGTCGTCGCATCCGGCCACCCCGGAGCGCGTGCAGAATGCGCAGAATTCGGCGCGGCAATATTCCTCGCCCGAAGGCGGCGAGCGCGACCGCGAGGCGTATCTCGCCGCGATCGACAACATCGTCTATGGCGAGGACCCCAGTGAAGGCTTTGTGCGCGGACGGCGCTTCCTGCATCCGAAGCTCGGCTTCACCTTCGCCGCCCCCGATACGTTCACGCTGGATAACACCGCGCAGGCCGTGATCGGCGTCCGCGAAGGCGGCACCCAGGCGATGCGCTTCGACGTGGTGCGGGTGCCGGCGGAGCAGTCGCTCGGCGACTATCTCAATTCCGGCTGGATGGAAGGCGTCGAGAAGGCGACGACCGAGGACCTCACCATCAACGGTTTCCCGGCCGCGTCGGCGTCAGCCCATGGCGACCAGTGGCAGTTCAAGGTCTACGCGCTGCGCTTCGGCACCGACGTCTACCGCTTCATTTTCGCGGCGAGGCAGAAGAGCACCGAGAGCGAGCGCAATGCGCGCGAGACCGTCAACTCGTTCCGCCGCCTGACGCTCGAGGAAATTCAGGCGGCACGTCCGCTGCGCATCAAGATCATCACCGTGCAGCCCGGCGACACCGTGGAATCGCTCTCCCACCGCATGGCCGGCGTCGACCGCCCGGCCCAACGCTTCCGCATCCTCAACGGCCTCGACGCCAACGCCCAGGTCAAGACCCGCGACCGCGTCAAGATCGTGGTGGATTGACGCGAAGCGCATCATCCCGGGTCGCGAAGCGAACCCGGGATCTCGCGATTCCGGTCTGGACCCTCGGTCCATCGCCGCATGACGGGCTCAAAAGGGGCGGGTCACCTCAATGCATGGACTCGAGCACCACGACCACACCCGTCGGCTCGGGCTCATGCGGCCTCAAGCTGGTGAGCGTCGCATCGCTCCAGTCCGCCAGACTGACAATTTCGCCGCTTTGGGCTTCCGCCTCCGGCAGGGTCGCTGGCTCCAGCACCTTGAGGCCGCCTGCATCGAGAAAGAATGTGTGATTCCCGAACAGGTCGTTCAATTCGGGAAACGCGGGATGATTTTCGGGAAGGACCTCAGCCTCGAATTGGCTCAGGGTCTGTTTCAACTGGGTCGAGCTTAGCTTCATGATCTGCTCCGTCTGGTATGTGCCGGTCTTCTCTGGACGTGTTCCCCTCCAGTCTGTTGCCGTGTTCATCAGACAAGCCGCAACGCTCGCTTGCTCGGATATCGAGCAAGTCGCTCAGGCGGCAATAAGCCGCTCGATCTCGGCAACCGGATGCGAGGTCAGTTCCTTCGGAATTTCTCCGGTCACGCGCGCGATGACCTCGGCGTGGAGGGACTTGCGCAGATTGCCGAGGACCTTCGGCGGAGCGATGAGTACGAGTTTCTCGAACAGATTGGCGTGGTTGTAACGATACAGCGCCTCGGCCAGCTCGCCGGCAAACCGCTCCTCGGCAATATCGTGCCAGTCGGTTTCCTCCATGGCACTTCGGGCGGCACCAACGCTTGCGCTGGATCGCCCGGGACGATCGGAACCCTGCTCGCGTGTCGGCGGATTGTCGCGTTCCAGGACGTGCTCGACGGCCAGCTTGACCTGATGCGCCGTGCCCTTGTTGCGCAGGAAGAGCGCCTTTTGACCGTCGCCGACGAGGACGAGCGCGTTGTGGTGAACGTAGGTTGCGGGTTCCATGGCCATTCTTGCTCCAGATCAGTTGCGTTGATTGACAACGCCGGAGCCGTCACCCGGTTTCCGCAACGTGACGCCGACGCCGACGATGACATCGCGTCAAATGCGCACGGCATATTCGTCCCTGCATCGTCGTTCCTGCGAAGACAGGTAGCCGCGATGGATGGCGGACTCACCGGCCCTTCGCGCGGATGGCAACAGGCTCCGCATCCGGAGCGCCCCACTGCTGCTCCAGGCCGACGCCGGAAATTACCACCAGCGTCTGGCCGAGCGGATGGGTATGCCATGCCGATCGCGCTCCGGGCTCGAACGTCACGTTGCCCGCGGAGGTGCGCGACGAGCCGAGCCAACAATATGCTTTTGTGGCAAAGATCCCGGCTCAAGGCCGGGACGACGCACAACAAAAAGCCCGGTCTCTCGGCCGGGCTTTTCGCAATTCAATCGTGCAGTAAGCTGGCTTACGCCGCTTCATCCGCGACGGCCGTGTCGTCTCCGTCGGCATCGGCCTCGTCACCTTCACCGTCGGCTTCCGCGTTGCCTTCGGTCTTGGCGCCGCGGCGCGGGCTCTTGGCGAGCTGGCTCTCGATTTCCTTGACCGCTTCGGTCTCGGTCGAATGCTGGACGACGGCGATTTCGCGCGACAGGCGATCGAGCGCGGCTTCATAAAGCTGGCGTTCGCTGTAAGACTGTTCGGGCTGCGATTCCGAGCGATAGAGATCGCGAACCACTTCGGCGATCGCAACGATGTCGCCGGAATTGATCTTGGCTTCGTATTCCTGCGCCCGGCGCGACCACATCGTGCGCTTGACGCGCGCGCGGCCCTTCAGGGTCTCGAGGGCCTTCTTGACCAGCGCCGGATCGGACAGCTTGCGCATGCCGACATTGGCGACCTTGGCGGTCGGCACCCGCAGCGTCATCTTGTCCTTCATGAAATTGATCACGAACAGCTCAAGCTTGGCGCCCGCGATCTCCTGCTCCTCGATCGCCAGGATCTGGCCGACACCGTGAGCGGGATAGACCACGAATTCATTGGCCTTGAAGCCCTGACGCTGGGTCACGACCTTCTTCGGCTCCTCGACGCGAGGGGCAGCGGCCTTCGGGGCCGCCACGGCAGCCTTCGGCGCCACGACGGCGGCCTTGGGCGCAACAATGGGGGCCTTGGAAGCAACAGCGGCTTTGGGGGCAGTTTTCGGAGCGACCTTCGGAGCAGTGGCCTTCGAACCCGTCGCTTTCGCGGCAGTTTTTGCAGTCTTATCTGGCATTGAGCTTCTTTTGTTTTTCGAGGACTTTGTGGCCGCAACCTTCCTGGCTTCCTTTACGGACGCCTTGGCACGGCCCTTGGTTGCGCTGCGGCTGGCCGCGGCGGCTTTTTTCGAAGTCTTTGAAACACTCTTTTTACGCGTTTTCTGTGACACAGCCTGCGCGCGGAACTGCCACGCCCCTGTTCGAAGTTTTTACGGGACCACCGGGAGGGCCGAAGTTACGCACGGCTGAATCCGGCTTGTAATGTGCCCAATATAGCACATTTTCCGCAAAAATCAATGATTTACGCCCCGTTCCGGACCTTTGCAGGGACCTTTCGGTCATAAGTCCGTCAACAAGGTTAAATCAGCAGGCTCTCTCGCGTCCGGAGGTGTCGGATAGGGCTCAGATTAGGTCCGGATCGGTCTTAACCTGCCCGGGAAGGCGATGGGGCGAATCAGTCTCCGCTGCCGGGTTCCTTGGAAAAATATTTCTCGAACTTGCCTTCCATCCCCTCGAAATCTTTCGCGTCCGGCGGCTGCTCCTTCTTCTGGGTGATGTTGGGCCAGCTCTTGGCGTATTCGGTGTTGACCTCCAGCCACTTTTCCAGCCCCGGCTCGGTGTCCGGTTTGATGGCGTCGGCGGGACATTCGGGCTCGCAAACGCCGCAGTCGATGCACTCGTCGGGGTGGATGACCAGCATGTTCTCGCCCTCGTAGAAGCAGTCGACGGGGCAGACTTCAACGCAGTCGGTATATTTGCATTTGATGCAGGCATCAGTGACGACGTAAGTCATCCAGGACTCCGAAAGGTGGCTCCGAAACGGTCAAGATTTCCGGGGTTTGCGTAGCGCATGAACTGCGCAGCCGCAAGGGAAGTGGCAAGGGAAGTATGAGGGATGTAGGCGGGATCTGGAAACGGAATGGGGCCACTGAAAGCGCGGTTTTTCAAGCGCCCGACAGGGCTGCTTGCAGATAATCATTCCGCGCGGCTCTGCAAATCCTCGAACAGCACGCGGGCGGCCGTCGCATCGCCCCGCCGCTCGGAAAACCCGGTGACCTTCAGCACCCGCACCGAATGGTCGAGCCCGACGGTGACGACGTCGCCGAGCTTCACCACATGTCCCGGCGATTTTTCGCGCACACCGTTGATGCGGACATGGCCGCGTTCGACGAGCTCGGCAGCCGAGGTGCGCGCCTTCACCACCCGCGCGTGCCACAGCCATTTATCGAGACGCTGTCGATCCAATCAGACCCACTCAAAAAAAAATCAGCGATCCTTGTTGCCGGCGAGTTGTTCCTTCAGCGCCGCGAGTTTTGCGAACGGTGAATTCGGATCGATCGGCCGGTCGCGCTCGCGCGGGTTGGCGCTGGTCGCGTATTGGCGATGCGACGGGCCGGAGTCGCGCTTGTCGCGGCCACCCTTGTCACGCCCGCCGAAATCACGGCCGCCCTTGTCGCGCCCGCCACGGTCACCCTTGTTGCGATCGCCCTTGTTGCGGTCGCCCTTGTTGCGGTCGCCGCCGAATTTTTCCGGACGGCCACCCGCTTTATCGCGATCGCGGCGGTTGTCATTGCCCTTGCCTTCAAAGCGTTCGCGCGGCGGACGGTTGTCGGCACGCGCCTGCTGATGGGCTTCTTGCGGCGCGCCCTCGGCCGGCGTCGCATTGGCGTCGACCGGCGCGCCCTCGCGGGGCTTTCTGAACTCGTTGTGACGGCGGCCGCGGCGATGCCGCTGCTCGCGTCCGGCAGCCGCCTCGCCGCCTTCGCCGGCAGCGGGCGCGGCACCGTCGGCGCTGCGCTCCTGCGGACGGCCGTGGTGGCGCTGGCGGTTGCGGTCATGGTGCGGGCGGCGTTCTTCCGAACGGCCGCCGGGGCGCCAGACTTCCACCATTTCGGGGACAACAGGCGCTTCGGGTTTGGCTTCGGCTTCCGCGGCAGCGGCGTCGCTGGCGACGGCCTCGCTCGCAGCTTCCGCGACAGGGGCCGCATCGGCGGCGGGCGCTTCCGCTGTTTCGGCCACCGGCGTTTCCGCCGGCGCAGGCTCCGCGGGCGCTTCCATGACCGGTGCGGCTTCCACCACCACCGCTTCGACCGGCGGCGGAGCAAGCACGACGGCAGGCAGCAAGGCGGCCGACGGCGCGGGATCGCCGGAGATCGGCTGGACCAGGTTCTCGTCGGCGGCGGACACGGGTGCTTCCGCAACGGTCGCAACCGCCGCCTCCGCCGTGTCGGCCGGCGCGGCTTCCGCAACCACGACCGGCTCGGTCGCCGCCACCGGCTTCGGCGGCAGCGGCGCGCGCTTTTCCGAGCGGTAGCCGAGCGCGCGCAGGATCGAAGCAAAGTCCTCGCCGGCCGATCCGGTCAGCGAGGTCATCGCCTGCGTGACGACAAAACTGCGGCCGTCGAACGCGCCGGCGGGCTTTTCGCCGGGCGACGATTCGCGCCACGCCAGAGCGGGACGAATGAGATCGGCAAGCCGCTCCAGGATATCGACGCGCACCGCGCGCTCGCCGCACTGGCGATAGCCGAGCACGCGATAGGCATCGCGCGGCAGCGCCTTGTCGACCGCGAACGAGGTGCGGCCGGACGAGGCCAGATGCTGCGCGCCCGACAGCGCGGCCATGTCGACATTGTCCTGCTTCTCGGCCCACAGCAGCATCGCCAGCGAGCGCGCCGCGGGCTTGAGCAGGCCGGGGAAATAGATGTGATAGGCGCCGAACCGCACGCCGTATTTGCGCAAGAGCGCGCGCGAGGGCTGGTCGAGATCCTTCATCTCGGCGGTGATCTTGGCGCGCTCCAGCACGCCGAGCGCCTCGATCAATTGAAACGCGATGCCGCGCGCAATGCCGGTGATGTCCTCGGCCTTGGCCAGGCCGAACAGCGGGCCGAGCAGCTTCTCGACATGCGTCTTGAGCCACAGATCGAGCCGCGTCTGCACCGCTTCGCGCGCCGCGCCGTTGAGGCGGTCGTCGGAGATGATGCGCAGCCGCGGATGCAGCGCGTCGTCGGCGGCCACGAGTTTGGCGACCGCGTCGCCGGTCCAGCGGATGGTGCCGTCCGAGGTCAGCACGAACGCATCATCGGGCGCGCTCGCGAGTTTCTCGGCGCGCGCGTCGATCTCGCCGGCCAGCACCTGCTGTGCCGCCGCCTGCAATGCCTTGGCGTCGCTTCCGGCCTGCGCCGCATCTGGTGCAAAGGTGAATCCGTCGAGGCGGCCGATCACATGGCCTTCAACGATCACTTCGCCGGTCTTGCCGATTTCCGTATTCAAAACACTGTTCTCCCGCAGGCGGCGCATCAATACACTGGTACGGCGGTCAACGAAACGCTCCGTTAGCCGTTCATGCAGCGCATCGGACAATTTATTTTCGACCTCGCGCGTGATCCCCTGCCAGTGATCGGGGTCGGATAGCCAGTCCGGACGGTTGGCGACGAAGGTCCAGGTGCGGATTTGCGCGATCCGGCCCGACAGCGTGTCGATATCGCCGGTGACGCGGTCGGCCTGGTCGACCTGGGCGGCGAACCATGCGTCGGGGATTGCGCCCTTTTTCATCAGGAATCCGTACAGCGTGGTCACCAGTTCGGCATGGGCGGCCGGCGCCAGGCGGCGGTAATCCGGGATCTGGCAGGCGTCCCACAGCCGCTCCACGGCGGCCGGGCCATGCGCCATATCGCGCACCTCGGCGTCGCGTGCCGTATGATCGAGCACGCGCAGATCCTCGGCGATCGGCGCGCGGGTCAGGACCTCGTGCTGCGGCGACAGCGCCAGCGAGACCTGCAACGCGGCGAGCGAGGCGAAATCCAGCTTCGAATTGCGCCATTGCAGCATTTTGACGCTGTCGAACGTGTGGTTCTGCAGCGCATTGACCAGTTCCGGCTCGAACGGCGCGCAGCGGCCCGTGGTCCCGAAGGTGCCGTTGCGCGTGGCGCGGCCGGCGCGGCCGGCAATCTGTGCAAACTCCGACGGGTTCAGGCGGCGGAACTGGTAGCCGTCATATTTGCGGTCGGAGGCGAAGGCGACGTGATCGACGTCGAGATTGAGGCCCATGCCGACGGCGTCGGTGGCGACGAGATAATCGACGTCGCCGTTCTGGAACATCGCCACCTGCGCATTGCGGGTGCGCGGCGACAGCGAGCCCAGCACCACCGCGGCACCACCATGCTGGCGGCGGATCAGTTCGGCGATGGCGTAGACCTCATCGGCCGAGAACGCGACGATCGCGGTCCTTCTCGGCTGGCGCGTGATCTTGCGGTCGCCGGCGAATTCGAGCTGCGACAATCTGGGCCGGGTGACGATGGACGCGCCCGGCAGCAGCCGCTCGATGATGGGACGCATCGTCGCAGCCCCGAGCAGCAGCGTCTCGTCGCGGCCGCGCCGGTGCAGGATGCGATCGGTGAAGACATGCCCGCGTTCGAGATCGGAGGCGATCTGGATTTCATCGACCGCGAGGAACGAGACGTCGATGTCGCGCGGCATCGCTTCCACCGTCGACACCCAGTAGCGCGGGTTCTTCGGCTTGATCTTCTCCTCGCCGGTGATCAGCGCGACGCTCTCACTTCCCGCGCGATCGGCGATCTTGTTGTAGACCTCGCGCGCGAGCAGCCGCAGCGGCAGGCCGATGATCCCCGACGAATGCGCCAGCATGCGCTCGATCGCCAGATGGGTCTTGCCGGTGTTGGTCGGCCCCAGCACCGCGGTGACGCCGGCGCCGGGAGCCCGTTCATGTCCGAACGTGGACGAATAGGAGAAAGCCATAATTTGCAGGTGTTTCTTTGATTCTCGGCGGCGCCGCGCGGCTTGCTATGTGTGTCGTTTTGCGACGGTGATGCGGTCGCGGCTTAAGCTCTGGAACGAGCCCGGAACGAATCGCGCCCGAATCGCTGACTCCCACTCAAACCGGCTTCGTTCACCGCAACATCCAGCGTTAGCGCTCATGATGCGGCACTAGATCAAGTTTGACGGGGCTCCACAAGGCGGGTTTTCCGGATCAATTTCCTTAAAATCGAATGCAGTCGGAGTCGAATCAGAAGAGGTGAAGAGTCAATGGGATTCCGCTTCGTGAGTTGCAACGATGTCTCCCTGCGCGAAGCTCTGCTCCCTCCCCCGCAAGGGGGGAGGGAGCGATAGAGTTCGCCTCGTTACGGCGTATTACTGCGTCTTCGCCACCCGCGGCGGCGCGGCCGTGGTGACAAAACTCGTCGCCTCCAGCGCGGCCGGGCCGAACGGGGTCGGGATCGTCATGCGGAATGGAACCAGGATGCGCGTGCCGGCGATCGGCACGAAGGCGATCTCGATGTTGCGCTGGCTGGCGAGATATTTGATCACGGGCCGGTCCGGGATATAGCCCGCCACCGGCGTGAAATAGACCGCGCACACCAGCGCCGGGCCATGATAGCCGCGCTCGGCCTTGACGTTTTCCATGCGCTTGTAATCGAGCTTGAGGTCGTAGCGCAGCCGCCCGTCGAAGATGCCGGTGCCGACGCGGCAGGCCTCCGGCGTCAGCAGATCGCCGGTGCCTGGCACGCGGATCATGGTGCCGGTCATCGGATCGAGCACGTTCTTGCGATGCGCTTCGGTGACCACGATGCGGTCCGGATCGACCGGCGGTTCCGGTTCGATCGAAAAATCCTTGATGCCGCCATTGGCGATCACGAGGCGGACGGTCTCGGATTTCTTCGAGGTCGTGGTGGTCGCGGTATAGGCGTTGGCGATCAGCCCGCCATTGACGACGCGGCCCTGCGACGCGCCAGACCCCTTGCCGCCGGAGAACGCCTGCAGCAGCCCGGAGGAACCGCCCTGGGCGGAGGCGGAAAACGCGTCATCGCCGATTTCGATGGTCCAGGAGCCCTTGCCCACGGGAATACCCGACAGCGTCGCCTCATAATGGGCATCGAGCCGGCCCTGCGCGGACGCCTCCAGCGGCGCCAGCCACAGCAGCACGCCGGCCGCAAAGCCGCCCAATAGGCCTATCCGAGACGAAACGGCGCGTGTGGTCACCTGGATGACGGTCCTGCTGGCGCGAGCTCTTGTTTATTTAAGACGAAATATCCGGCAAACAACGCGTCGCCGCACCCGGCGGTGGCTCAATCCGCCGAGGCTATAGATGTCGGCGGGGATTGCGGCCTTTATAGGGTGCTAACGCCTTGGAAAGCCTTCCAAACCGCCAATTCCGCGGGTCCGGGCTTGCGCAAAATTGCGCGCAAAACCCCGCAAAACCTTGACGCAACAGGCCCATCGCCCTATACGTCCGCGGTTCCTGGAAATGGACATGATTTTGGACCCCCGCGCGGCGCCATGATGCGCTGCCTGGTTGCGGGGATGGAAGAGGATTTTTTGCGATGTCTCGGCGCTGCGAACTGACGGCCAAGGGCCCCCAGGTGGGCCACAAGGTGAGCCACTCGAACATCAAGACCAAGCGGCGCTTCCTGCCGAACCTGGTCAACGTCACCTTCATCTCGGACGCGCTCGGCCGCAACGTGCGCCTGCGCGTCTCGACCAATGCGCTGAAGAGCGTCGACCACAATGGCGGCCTCGACGGCTATCTCCTCAAGGCCAAGGCCGACGTGCTGTCGCCCCGCGCCCTCGACCTGAAGCGCGCGATCCAGAAGAAGGTCGGCAAGCCGGTGTACGAGAAGAAGGCGAGCTGAGATTGAATCTCCCTCCCCCCGCTGTTGCGGGGAGAGGGTCGGGGTGAGGGGCCTCTCTCCGAGCAAAGACTGCCAAAGAGTTTTGAACGGCTGGGTCGAAGGACCCGGCCATTTTTGTTTGGTGGGAACCTTGATTGTTGGCGAACCCAAGAGAAGCAAATCTTCTCAATAGCTTAAGGCCAAATCTCGCGACACCATGTACCTCACTCATGGTACCTGCGCGGGATTTCTCTACCGAAAGTTTAGCAAATCAGCGATACTAGTACGCTAATTAGCTGATACGCTTACAAAAGGATATCCAATGAGTCTTGATCTGTCGTCCTTCGGCCGGACGATTTCGTCCGCACGTAAAGCGATTGGCCTAAGTCAGAAGGAATTGGCAGCAAAAATAAAAAAGGAAGACGGAGAACCTATTACTCCGCAGTACTTGAATGACATTGAGCATGATCGGCGAAGCCCGCAGTCCGATCATCTCGTTAGTGAATTTGCGAAGGTGTTAAAGATAGACACATATTCCCTTTACGCGGCGGCTGGGATGCTTCCTGAGCAAGACAGAAAGCTACTGAAGAAAGCCAGTCCAGCCGAAGCAAAGGATGCATTTGTCGCGTTTAGACGGAAACTCACAGGATAAGCGCTTGGTCAAATACATTCGAGACGATTTTCACGGCTTTCCTGAACGACCGCACTACGAGCCCAAAGAACTCGAAATGCAGTTTGAGCGGCTCGTGATAGATTTTCTTAGAACGAAGTATGGGAAAGTTGAGTTTCCTTTCAAAACAGACGACATCACACTGTTGATCGAACGAGACGTATTGGACCTTGACCAATATGCTGATTTGACACCGTACGGTGATGACGTCGAAGGCATGACGCAATTTAAGCGCGACGCAAAACCCGACGTCTTTATTTCTAAGAACGTTCATCGACACGAAAATCGACTTCGAACGACCCTAGCTCACGAATATGGACACGTCATTCTGCATAGTTATTTGTTTAAGCTTGGACAACGAAGACTTCGATTAGGACTGAATCAGTCAGCGAGCGCGATCTACTGCAAACGCGGCACCATGCTTGGCGCAAAGAAGGTAGATTGGATGGAATGGCAAGCAGGTTTTGCCTCGGGCGTAGTATTGATGCCCAAAACTTACGTTCACACTGTAGTGGCACCGATTCGCCAGCGGTTGGGAGTGTTTGGCGCCGCCGAACAGGGCACGGATGCCGGGCATCTGATGATTCGCGCAGTGATGAATTCATTTATGGTCTCGCGTGAAGCCGCCATCGTGCGGCTCAAGGTGCTGAATATGCTGGGTTCGATGCCAGAACAGCGCTCTCTCTTTAGCTAAAAATTTTTCGCTTGACTAAGTTCGGTTTGCGATCGCATGATACGTCAATCAGCGTATCGGCGTATTAGCAGATCGGCATATCAACGGAGATTGTGACTATGAGCGTCGAATGGAACGAAGATAGAGGCGAATCGCGCCAATCGGGTCCGGGGCTTTGCGGCTGTGGATCCGACAGCGAGCAGGCTGCAAAGACAGAAATTGAAAAAGCTCAGAGAGAAATTGGCCGAGCTGAAAAAGAGATCGAGCACGGTATTCGTGACCTCAACGAAGCTCGCATTCACCTCGACAAGGCAGAGAGAGACCTCGAAAGGGAACACCACGAAGAAGGTGTTCATTTCACCGTCGATGGTGAGCCGTTCGAAACCCGTCATCCCGAGCAAACACCAAATTTCATAATCAAAGAATACAGCGATCGCGACCCAGCAACTAACTATCTCGTAAAAATCCAGGGTCACGGCAAAGACGTGAGTTACAAGGATAAAGGCAATACCCAGATCACGATTGAAGACTGCGATGCCTTCCAGATTATCTCTGTCGGCCCTGCGCCCGTATCAGATGGTCGCAGCAAGACCGGGGTCGATGCGTTTATCGCCGGACTGCAGGATGTCGGTTGCAAGCCGGAGATCGTTCCCAACAAGTCCGACCATGTTGCATTTACCTACGAAGTGCCTACAGGCAAATACGCGGGCCAATCGATCAACATTGGCCTTGTCGTCCCCCCGGATTTTCCACTTACCCCGCCGGGGGGCGTGCACATTTCGTCCTTAATTCATCCGAACAAGCCCGGCGGCAGTCATCCGACCGGGGGCGTTCATGATAGTTCCTTCCAGGGCTACCTCGGCCATTCGTGGCAATACTGGTCTCGCCCCTTCAACGAGTGGAGTAAGACCAAAAGGACAATCACCGCTTATTTTGGTCATCTCTGGAAGCTGTGGGACACGCAATGACCCGTGCCGCCCTCAGTGTCGCCATGACTGAAACGCTTGGCGCGTCGGCGCAGCAGCATCTGTTACGTACCGACCGCCAAGAGGATTTGTGTTTCGCCCTGTGGCGTCCGAGCACCGGGCAGACGCGCACCACTGCATTGATTTATCGCCTCCTTGTACCATTTTCTGGCGAGCGCAGCGTGCACGGCAATGCAAGTTTTGAATCGCGGTATTTTCAACGGGCGCTCTCCGAAGCAGTCACTGATGGCGCGGGTATCGCGCTGATGCATAGTCATCCGCATGGCTGTCAGTGGCAAGGTATGAGCCCCGACGACGTCGACACCGAAAGCGGTCATGCGCCGGCCGTTTATGGTGCAACGCGGTTGCCGTTCATTGGGTTGACCATCTCGGGTGACCGCGCATGGTCTGGTCGATTCTGGACGCGAACGGGTCCAAGAAAGTACGAACGACAAGATTGTGCGACAGTGCGGGTGGTGGGTGAACGCCTAAAAATCACATACATGGACCGGCTCGCTCCACCACCGACGGAAACCCTCGCTCAGATCAGAACTGTTTCTGCTTGGGGCTCACAGAAGCAGGCCGACCTGACCCGATTGCGCGTTGGCTTGGTGGGCGCCGGAAGCGTTGGTGGATTTGTCGCTGAGGCTGCTGCGCGCACTGGTTTTGAAGATATCACCGGCATCGACTTCGACGTCGTCGAAGAGAAAAATCTCGATCGTCTCCTGTTCGCGACACGGCGCGATATCGGGCTTCCAAAAATTAACGCTTTGGAACGACATCTGCTGGACCGAGCGACAGCACAAAGTTTTCGATTCTTGTCTATTCCCTGTGCTGTGTATGAGAAGGAGGCTCTTCTCGCCGCGCTCGATTGTGACCTGATCGTCTCTTGTGTCGATCGTCCATGGGCGCGTCACGTTTTAAATCTCATCGCTTATGCGCATCTAATCCCTGTCGTCGACGGGGGAATCGCGGTAAGACGCAATCGCCAGGGTGAATTTGCCGCAGCTGATTGGCGCGCCCACACGATCGGCCCCGGCCGTCGTTGCTTAGAATGCATCGGGCAGTACGATTCTGGTCACGTGCAGATCGAACG
The DNA here is from genome assembly GCA_017305715.1 of Hyphomicrobiales bacterium. Classification (GTDB taxonomy): domain Bacteria; phylum Pseudomonadota; class Alphaproteobacteria; order Rhizobiales; family Xanthobacteraceae; genus Bradyrhizobium. The sequence goes on from JAFKKG010000024.1 coordinate 121,510, forward strand.
CGATGGTTATCTTGAGGATCCAACGTACATTGAACACTTGTCGGCCGGCCACCCTCTCAAAGCGCGCGAAAACGTGTTCGCTTTCTCGATGAGTTGTGCCAGCTTGCAGTTCAATCAGATGCTAAATTTTGCTCTCGATCCATTAGGTCAAGCTAACTCCGGTGAACAGCTTTATCATTTTGTCGGTGCCCGCATGGAACCCGCGCTGTTCGAACATTGTCAGGCCGACTGCATGTTCCCCAAGATCGTCGCTGCAGGCGACGAATGTCCCTACATTTTGGCTAGTAAACGTCCCGTCGGCTCGGCAACGAGGTAAGCTGTAAGAGTTACACCGTCACGAAAAGCGTTCACCGACCATCGTCATTTTTTATGTTTTAATGGATGCTTCTGGTCTTTGTAGCGATCGGTCTTGCGTGAACCATAAGCCATAGAATTCGGGACAGGAGATTTCAATTCAAGAAAAGTTAGTTGGCATGGTCTATCTATGAGAGGCGTAAGCTTGATCGGTATTTGACCGTGGTTGGCGATTTCGAGGACTATTGGACCGCTCCATCCAGGCTGAATCCACGGCGCTGTTTGGTGCATACTGAGACCTACGCGCGCGTATGTGCTTCTACCTTCAACAAGTCCAATGAGCGATTTAGGAATAGTGATTGACTCATGAGTTAGCGCGAGAACCAACTCACCGGGAACTAGATCGAAATAGTCTCGCTCTTCTGTATTCCAAAGGTTTAGATCGCCCAACGATCCCAAACCGCCAGCAACGGAAAGAGTAATCCCGGTAATATCTTTTCTATAGGTGGTGAACTGACGGCCTAATCGTAAGTCAATCGAGGCTTCACCCCACTGAGTTTCCTCCAGCGCAGGGGAGAACTGTATTTTCCCATTCTCCACCTGTCGGCGAAGATCCTTTTGGGAGAGGATCATCCAGTAGCCTTTCGGACTAACGAGCTTGCAATGTCGGCTAAGCCCGTTGTCGTGAAAAACGATCCAGCAAGTTTTACGGTCAAGTATGTAGGCGAAACGTTTTTAACTTCGGCAAAAATGTATTGGTCGCTGCCCTGCTGAACTATTGAGTCGGTCTTGGCAAAGCCTGACACAATTCCACCCTCGGTAGTTACGGTTACCAGCTTTTCCCCCGGAAATGCCCCCGCTTTTACATTGGTCGGAACGAGAACCATTTCGCCAGGACGTGGGGCCATGCTTTTCTCCCTGAGGTAGAGGACGAGGACATTACGGAGTGATTCAGCGAATCGGCGATTCGTGAATCGTTTTCCCCGCTGTCCCCGCTGTTTTGACGGGAAAAGTCAGTTTATATGCGAAAATTTCGCCCCACAAGAACAAACATAGAACATGATTTATAGAGAATTAGCCGTCGAATAGACTGGGAGGCAAGCGCAATACGCGCACACGATATATGGCTCTCCCTTGCCTGCCCTACCGTAACTGAACATCCTGTGATTGAGACGGTATCCCATCGACGCGGAGGGATTGGTGAGCAGAAACATCGTCATCTGCTGCGACGGCACCGGCAATGAAATCTCCGAAAACATCTCCAACGTCCTGAAGCTCTATCGCTGCCTGCGCAAAACCGAAAAGACCGAGCCGCGGCAACTGGTGTTTTACGATCCCGGCGTCGGCACGCTGTCGCGGCCGGACCCGTGGCACAAGCTCGCGCAGGATTTTTCCGCCATCTGGGGGCTCGCCACCGGCTATGGGCTCGATGACAATGTGCTCGCGGCCTACGCCTTCCTGGTGCAGAACTGGCGCGAGGGCGACCAGATCTATCTGTTCGGCTTTTCGCGCGGCGCCTACACGGTCAGGGTGCTGGCGGGGCTGATCCACAAGATCGGGCTGATTTCCCCCGAGCAGGCCAATCTCGCAGGAAGCGGACTGATCGCCTACAAGGCGTTCTCCAGCGACGAGGCGCCGCGCTTGCGCGAGAAATTCCGCGGGCTCACGGATGCCGGCGCCGCCGAGGAGGCCGAGCCGCCCTCGCCGTTCGACAACGCCGCGCAGTTCGCGCGCATCACCTCGTCGCGCTGGCCCGTCATCCGCTTCGTCGGCGTCTGGGATACGGTGGCGAGCGTGATCGTGCCGCGGGCCGACCGGTTCTATCTCCCGAGCCTGGAAGAACTGGCCTGGACGCTGCAGAACCCGAGCGTGCAGACATTCCGGCAGGCGATCTCGATCGACGAGCGGCGCTGCATGTTCCGCCTCAAGAAGTGGGACGACCCGCAGACCTACAAGCCGGTCCGCTTCAACGACATCAACAACACGCCGCAGGACATCTTGCAGGTGTGGTTTTCAGGCGTGCATTCCGATATCGGCGGCGGCTATCCCGAAAAGCAATCCGGCTTGTCGAAATATCCGCTGCTCTGGATGATCGACGAGGCCGAAAAATCCGGTCTCAAATTCAACCACGCCAATGTCAACCAGCTCGCCTGGGGCGTGCCCCGCAAGGGCAGCCCGTTCTCCTACGTCGCGCCGGATGTCGCCGCGCCGCTGCACCAGTCGCTGACCGGTGCGTGGTGGCTGCTCGAATTTTTGCCGAAGCTCGCGACGTACAAGGAGTGGCCGCAGCGGCAGGTGGCTTTCGGAGTCTACATCCCCGACGGCGAACCGCGCCTGATCCCGGAGGGCGCCGTGATCCATGAATCCGTGGTGAAGCGGATGGCGGAGATCAGCGATTACCGCCCGGTGAATCTGCCGGCGACATACGAGACGTGGCCGATGCCGGTGAAGCCGGAGCATGTGGAGATGCCGGCGGAGGTGTGAGGGCCGAGCAGCGAACCACGCGAACAGTATGTTCCCTCCCCCCTTGCGGGGGAGGGCTAGGGAGAGGGGTTCTCACGGGCAGTCTCGCTTGGAGCCACCCCTCTCCCCCACCTCGAGAGCGAGCTTCGCTCGCCTCGGACCCCCGCAAGGGGGGAGGGAGCAGACCGTTTGCGCGGCTCACCTCTCAGTTCTGATTTACAGAATCAATGTCAAGCCCCAAAATAAAAAATATTTCGCTTTTCCGCAATGGCAAATCAGGGCTAGGACCTTGCCCATCCCGTCCTGGTCAGAAGGGCGTCGGCCGTCGTCACGGACGTTGGGCGGGGAGCGGTGGACGCTGAGGTTGTCGCCTGACGCGCGCAGCTGAAGCGTACGGCAAAGACGTGTGGTCCTGACGCCGCGTTGCTGGCGTCCATGCACCTGGGGGCATCTGACTTCCCAGGGCGCGACGGAGGCAAAAGAGCCGTTCTCCGGGGAGAGCACGTTATAAGCCGTAAAGCCATCGCGCAGGGAATGTCGGATGTTCTCCGCTGCCCTGTATGCTCGTGTGCAGCTTTCTTAGCACAAACCGCACACGAGACCGCGGGTGCAGCGCGCATCCGGCATTCCCTGCGCCCTCGATTTGGAGAGGGCGGAACGAAATTGAAAACCTCGGGCGAAACATGCCGCGGGAACGCGGAGGTGTGTGCGTCGATGATGAGCACCATGCGTGCCGCACGAATAGTCGGCTCCCTCCCCCCTTGCGGGTGAGGGCTGGGGAGAGGGGTGAGCCACGCCCACCGCCGTTGCCGCCACCCCTCTCCCTAAACCTCAAGAGCGAGCTTCGCTCGCCTCGGACCCCCGCAAGGGGGGAGGGAACGCAGTTGGGCTCACAATGACAGCCGTGCAATCACGACTACCCCTTCCCCAATCTCCCCGCCTCGATCGCCGCGATCTGCAACGCGATGAAGCGGCTGTAGATGCGGGCCTGCGAGAAGGCGCCGGCGGTGAACCACAGGCCGGGCTGCGGCGTGCGGGTCCACATGTTGCGCAGTTCCTGCGTGGCATCGTCAAAGCCCCAGACGCGGCCGACGCGGTTCGCAACCTCGGGGCCAAACAACTGGTGCAGCAGATGATCCGGCCCCTTGTAGCCGGTCGCAAGCACGAACAGTTCGGCAGCAAGATGCCCGCCGTCCCTCAGCCGCAAACCGTCCGCCGCAAAGCCCTCGATATCGTCGGCCTGAATCAAGCGAATCTTGCCGTCCGCGATCAGCTCGGAACAGCCGACATTGAAATAATAGCCGCCGCCGCGGGTGCGGAATTTCAGCGGCCAGCCGGTGCCGTCCTCGCCGAATTCGAGCCGGAAGCCAACGCGCTCCAGCCGCTGCAAGAGCGGCGCGTCGAGCCGCTTCACCTCGTCGGTGACGAGCTTGTGCGCGAGCTTCATCACCGGCAGCGGCACATTGGTGTTGAGGATGTCGCGCACCTCGATCGGCGGGCCGTCGCCGAGATAGAGCCTGTCGTAAAGCTGCGCCGGCTCGACATTGACGATCATGGTCGGCGAGCGCTGCACCATGGTCACCTCGGCGCCCGCGGCGTGCAGCTCCTGGCAGATGTCATGCGCGCTGGTGCCGGTGCCGAACACAGCTACCGAACGCCCGGCCCATTGCCTGCCGGCCGCGAAACGGCTGGAATGCAGCACCTCACCGGCAAAATTCTCGATGCCTTCGATGCGCGGAATATTCGGCGTGCCACTGACGCTGGTCGCGAGCACGATGTGTTTGGGCCGCAGCGTGCGCGCGCCACCTTCGCGCGACAAACGCGCCGTCCAGCGCTGCGCCGCCGCGTCATAGTCCGCGCCCTCGAACGCGGTGCGCGTCCAGAAATCGACCTCCATGATGTCGACATAGCTCTCCAGCCAGTTCGCGATCTTGTCCTTCGGGATGTAATCCGGAAAGGTCGGCGGGAACGGCAGATAGCGCAGATGATTGACCGGCGTCTTGTTGTGCAGCTTCAGCCCGCGATAGCGCAGCCGCCAATTGTCGCCGATGCGCTGCTCGCGATCGACCACCAGCGCGGAGAGGCCGATACGCCTGCATTCGACCGCCGCCGAAATGCCGGCATGGCCGCCGCCGACGATCAGCACATCGGGGTCGCGGATGTCATAGCTGGAATCCAGCGCGCGCTGTTCGAGCCAGTCCGGCGCGGCAAAATCCCGCGCATGGGATTCGTTTTGTGCGCTGGCGCGGGCCGCGCAGATGGCGTCGAAATCGAGCGCGGTGGACAGCGTCCACGCCTTCACCTCCCCGTCCGGCTGCGGCAGCAGCCTGATCGCACCGACGCCGGGGCCATGGACCGTCTCAAAGCGGATGATCGCCTCGATCACCTCGCGCCCGGCGACGACGTTTTTGCGCGGCGGCAACATCAAAGCATCGATGCGGAAACCGCTGGCTGCGGCCTCGCGCGCCCGCGCCCGCAATTCGCCGGCGAGCGTTTCGCGGCCGGAAAACGTCGCAAACTGCCAGGAAATGCCGAGCAAGTTCCGCCAATGGCCGTCCGGGGCGAACAGTTCCGCCAGCCGCGCCGGCGTCTCCCCGCCCAGCGCGGCGTTGAAAGCGGCAAGCCAGATCTCCGTAGTTTCACGGAGATTCGATTCGGACGCGGCGTCCGGTCTGTCGAGCATGCGCGGGCCTTCCCAACTGCAGTTTCCCTTTGTTTTACAGGCCTTTCCCCGTCATTGCGAGGCGCGAAGCCGCATAGCCCGGATGAGCCAAGCGATATCCGGGAAGCAAGCCAGACCGGTCCCGAATATCGCTGCGCTCATCCGGGCTACAGGCCGGCTTTGGTCATCAATTTTACGGAACCTTCAGCTATTGCCCATACGCTTTGGCCCTGTGCCAGAATTGGCTTCGAACGCTCAGGACGAGCGATGCTTGAACGATCCATCGCCGACGAGGTCGAGGCGGCCATTACGGCCGGTTCGGCGGAAAAACATCTCGAAACCTTCCGGCGCGTCACGGACCTGTTCCTGACGACCGCCCATGGCTGCGGCGAGGAGCAGATCGAGCTGTTCGGGCACGTGCTCGAACGCCTGATCAAGACGGTCGAGCTGCGCGCGCTCGCCGATGTCGCCGCCAAGATCGCGCTCGCCGAAATCAGCAGCCAGCTCGCCTCCGTGAAGCAGGCGCCGCCGGCGGTGATCCGCCGCCTCGCCGGCAATGACGAGATTGCGGTCGCAGGCCCGGTGCTGACCGAATCGGCGCGGTTGTCGGCGGAGGACCTGGTCGAGCTGGCGCAGACCAAAAGCGAGGCGCATCTGCTGGCGATTTCCGGCCGCTGGTGGCTCGGCGAGGTCGTCACCGACGCGCTGCTGGCGCGGCATTATCCGAGCGTCAACCGCAAGATCGTCGGCAATCCCGGCGCCAAATTTTCTGCCCAGGGTTTTGCCGAAGTTCTTGTTCAGGCCGAGCACGATCCGGAACTCGCGGTCGAGACCGGCCTTCGCGTCGACCTGCCGCCGGATCTGCGCCGGCAATTGCTGCGCGATGCGACCGAGGCCGTGCGCACGCGGCTGTTGTCGCGCGCGCCGCCGCATCTGTTCGAGGAAATCCGCGGCGCCATCGCCGCCGCCGCTGACAGCGCCAACCGCGAAATGTCGCGCACGCGCGATTTCGCCTCCGCCAAGCGCTACGTGACGCTGCTCGCCAAGAACGGCCAGCTCAACGAGGCGGCGCTGATGAGTTTTGCCCGGCAGCGCAAATACGAAGAGACCGTGGTGACGCTGGCCGAACTGTCGCGCTCCGGCATCGACGTGATCCGCCCCTTGATGCAGAGCCTGCGCGATGAAGGCCTGCTGATTCCCTGCCGCGTCGCCGGCTTGCGGTGGGATACGGTCGCCGCCGTGCTCGACTGCCGTTTCACCACGGGCCATATGGGCCCGCACGAACTGGCGCAGGCGAAAGCGCAATACAGCCGGATGACGCTGGAAAACGCGCAACGCATGCTGCGCTTCTGGCAGGTGAAAGCCGTCGACACCCCGGCGGGAGTGAATTGACGGATGCCTACTTCCCTTCTCCCCTTGTGGGAGAAGGTGGCGCGAAGCGCCGGATGAGGGGCCTGCATCCGCGGAATCGGTGCGCGCGGATAGAACCCCTCACCCGTCTCGCCGTCGCTACGCGCCGTCGATCCACCCTCTCCCGCAAGGGGAGAGGGCAAGTGAAGCAAGCTACGCCGCGCGAATCAGATTCGCGTCGAGATGCTTCAGCCGCGGCATCACTTCCTGCTTCAGCAGCCGCAGCGAATGGTGCCAGGCTTCCGGCTTGTGCTTGTAGTCGAAGCCGAACACCAAGAGCGTGCCGAAGCCGCCGACCTCGTGATAGATCTTCTCGATCTTCTCGGTGACGGTGGCCGGCGAGCCGACGATCCAGTTGCGCTTGGCGCAATAGTCGACGGTGACATCCGAGTCAGGCACGTCGGGCGCGTGCTTGAGGTAGTCCTTGAAACCGAAATGCCCGAGCAAGGGAAGGAAATACTCGCGCATCATCCGGCCCATCATGTCGCCGACCGACAGCTTCCAGGCTTCCTCGTCGGTGTCGGCGATGAACACCTCGCGCACCAGCCGCCAGTCCTTCCGGTTCGGCTTGCGGCCGGTCTTGGCCGCTCCCGCCTCCACCGATTCCCAGTGGCTGCCGACATAGGCCGGGTTGAGGTTCAGACTCATCGGAATATAGCCGCGCTCGCCCGCGAGCTTGAGCGTATCCGATCCCTTGGAGAGGCCGGCGACGCCGATCGGCGGATGCGGCGCCTGCAACGGCTTGATGTGGGGCTTGAGGAAGTCGAACATGGTGTCGGGCTTGTTCACCTTCCAGAACTTGCCCTCATACGACCACGGTGCGTCCTCGGTCCACATTTTGAGGATGATTTCCAGCGCCTCGCGGGTCATGTCGCGGTTCTGGCCGGACATGCCGTCGACGTTGAACATCGCCCAGTCGCTCGGCAGGCCCGACGCCGCAACGCCGAAATTCAGCCTGCCGCCGGAGAGGTGGTCGAGCATCGCGACGCGGTTGGCGAGCTCCGCCGGGTGGTGATAGGGCAGCAGGAAGCCGCCGGGGCCGAGGCGGATATTTTTGGTCTGCAGGAACGCCTGCGCGAGGATCAGGTCCGGCGAGGGGTGCGGTTCCCAGGGTGCGGTGTGGTGTTCGCCGATCCAGGCTTCCTGATAGCCGAGCTCATCGAGCCACCGAAGCGTCTGCAGATCCCAATCGTGACCCTCCTTCAACCCGCACTCCGGCGGATGGGACGGCATGGTGAAATATCCGATCTCCATGAGGTATCCTCTCGCTGTCATTTTTTCAAAGCGCGTCTGTCGCGCGCAAGCGAGAGCATAGCACGCCGGGCGTGTGGCCGAGATATGACGAATCCGTCAGGCAGGGATCGTGCGGCAGAGTGCCGCGAAATGTGCCGCTAGCGCGTCCCGAAACTGGTGGGGCCGAACAGCGCCTTATGCGTCGAGGGTTGCGAACGCCAATATTGCGGCGGTGCACTGACCTCGCCGCCGAGTTCGGCGGCGGCATGCCAGCCCCAGCGCGGGTCGTAGAGCATGCCGCGGGCGAGCGCGACCATGTCGGCCTTGCCGGACGCCACGATCTCCTCGGCCTGTTTCGGTTCGGTGATCAGCCCGACCGCGATGGTGGTCAGGCCCGTGGCCTTTTTGATCGCCTCCGCAAACTGCACCTGGTAGCCCGGCCCGAGCGGGATTTTTTGCAGCGGCGAAACGCCGCCCGAGGACGCGTCAATCCAGTCGACGCCGCGTTTTTTCAACGCCTTGGCATATTCGATGGTCTGCGCCAGATCCCAGCCACCCTCGACCCAGTCGGTCGAGGACACCCGCAACCCGACCGGCTTGTCACTCGGAAACGCGTCGCGCACCGCGTCGAACACTTCGAGCGGGAAGCGCATGCGGTTCTCCAGCGACCCGCCATATTGATCGGTGCGCCGGTTGGAGATCGGCGACAGGAACTGATGCAGCAGATAGCCGTGGGCGCTGTGCACCTCGACGGCGTCGATGCCGAGCCGCGCGGCGCGCCTGGCGCCGGCCACGAACGCATCGCGCACCCGCGCAAGGCCCTCGGCGTCGAGCGCCAGCGGCGGCGTTTCGCTTTCCTTGTGCGGAATGGCGGATGGCCCCTCCGGCCGCCAGCCGCCTTCGGATACCGGGATCAACTGGCCGCCGTCCCAGGGCGTATGGCTCGAGGCCTTGCGGCCGGCATGGGCGAGCTGGATCATCACGGCGGCCTTGGAGCGCTTGCGCACCGAGGCCAGGATCGGCTTCAGCGCCGCCTCGTTGGCGTCGTTGTAGAGGCCGAGGCAACCCGGTGTGATCCGGCCGACCGCCTCGACCGCCGTGGCCTCGATGCAGAAGATCGACGCCCCCGACAGCGCCAGCGAATTGATATGCGTGAAGTGCCAGTCATTGGCATCGCCTTCGACCGACGAATACTGGCACATCGGCGCCACCATGATGCGGTTGGCCAGCTTCAGGCCACGCAGCTCGATCGGGGAAAACAGGGTGCTCATAAGGGATTTCCGGATTGGGAGGGCAGGACGCTGGCCTGCAACGTAGCGAGCCGCACCCCGCTCCTCAACCCGCCGCCCGCGCAACCCTCCCCCTTACTGTTTGATCCCCGCCGCCTTGATCAGTTCGAAATTGGCCGCGATCTCGCGCTTGACGAGCGCGTCCATCTCGCCCGGCGACATCGGCATCGGCTCGATGCCGAGCTTTTTCAGCCCCTCCTGCGTCACCGGATCGGCCAGCACCCTGGTGCCTGCCGCATGCAATTTGTCGACGATGTCGCGCGGCGTCTTCGAGGGCACCAGCACGCCGAACCAGATCGCGCTGTCGGCATCCTTCAGTCCGACATCGACCGGGCTCGGCACATCGGGCAGCTCGGCGGCGCGCTTGGCCGTCGACACCACGAGCGCGCGTACCTGACCCTCACGGATCAGCGGCAGCGCGGTAGCGAGCGGACAGAAATAGAAATCGATCCGGCCGCCAAGGATATCGGCGATCACTTCGCCGCCACCGCGGTAGGGAACGTGCGTGGCCTCGAAGCCGGCGGCGAGGCGGAATTTCTCCGAACTGATATGCACCGCGCTGCCGATGCCGACCGAGCCATAGGAGATCGATCCGGGCTTCGCCTTGGCGTCCGCGATGAAATCCCGGATGGTTTTCCACGGCCGCGCGTTCGGCACGATCATCACATTGGCGGTAGAGCCGATCATCAGCACCGAAGCGAGATCGCGCGCGGCATCGAAGGCCAGATTCGGAAAGATCGCCGGCGCAATCGTCAGTGCGTTGGAATTGGAGAGGATGCTGTAGCCATCGGGATCGGCCTTCGCCACCAGGCCTGAGCCGACCGTTCCACCGGCGCCGGCGCGATTTTCGATCACGATCGGCTGGCCGAGTTCGGCCGCCAGACGATCGAACAATAGCCGCGGCACGACATCGGCCGCGCTGCCCGCGCCAAACGGAATGGTCGCCTTGATCATCCGCGACGGCCAGGTTTCGGTGTGGGCCGCAGAGGCAGCGAAAATAGCAGAAAGGACGCAAATGACGCGAAGGGACTGGTTCATTAGACGCTCCGGTTTCATGGCCGGAAGCGTAGCAAGAACCGTTCCATTATTGAATGAAGTCCGCAGTCGCAGTGGATTCAATCCATCAGCGTGAACTGGAGCAGCAGATTGCGCTGGATCATCGAGAAATTGTCGTCGGAGATCATCGTCAGCACCGTATCGCCCTCCGGTGTGACGTGAGCGTCGAGGCCTTCCAGATTGTCGATCTCGCTGCCGAGATCGGCGGTAAAGATGGTGGGGCCATCGATCACGGCTCCGGGCGCGAGCGATGCGAGCGCGATGCGCCGGAGCCGGACGCCGACGCCGCCGAGGATGGAAAATTTACGCTCCAGCAGCAGAAGGTCCCCCGACGGCAGCAGCACCGCGTCGCTGATGTCGAAATTCTCGGTGCGACGGACGCCGAACTGGCCGGGCGTCCTGCCGCCGATCAGAAAGCCGATGATGTGGCCGCCGGCATCCAACCCGCGTTCGGAGATCGCGATCAACGTACCCGCCAGCGGTTGACCTTTGGGCACCATGACCAGCGCCTCCAACCCCTTGTTGAACGGCAGCTTGCGCGCCGCCGGCGGCAGCGGCACCACCTCGCCGAGCGCGCGCGTAAAGCCCTTGGAAAAATCGAACCGCAAGATCTGGTTGACGCGTTCGATGCCGATATAGACGTAGGAACCATCGAGCGCGATCGACTCGGTATCGAACCAGCCGCGCGCGGTGATCGGCTTGCCGTCGGAGCCGAGCATCGGCGATGCCTCGACGTCACCGAGACCGGTCATCTCGCGGCCCTTGTAGACGATGCGGCCGGTGAACCAGCCGCCCTTGTCGCTGATGGCGATGAAGCGTTCACCCTTGGCGTCGAGCCGCAGGCCCGACAATCCACCAAAGCCGCGAAACCGTGAGGTGAGGATCAAGCCGCTGCGATACTCCAGCGATCCGTACCGCACATGCGAGCGGTCGCGGGTATCGAACGACGGCAGCGGGCGTGCGTTGACTTCGATCGAGATCGGCGCAGTGACCGAATATTCATCTGATATCGCCGGCTTTGGCGGCCGCTGAACCGCAGTCTGCGCCCGCGCGAGGGCGGGCAGCACGGCCGCCGAAAGCCCCGCCGCTGCACTTTTCAGGGTGCGGCGGCGGCTGACCGGTGCGCGCATCCTCTCAGGAATGCAGACGGCGCGGCCGGTGGCCCGTCGTCGGCGCGGCGCCGTGGGTCTCGCTGAACAATTCAGCGAGCTTTTCGGTGATCGCGCCGCCGAGTTCCTCGGCATCGACGATGGTCACCGCGCGGCGATAGTAGCGCGTGACGTCGTGACCGATGCCGATCGCGATCAGTTCGACCGGCGAGCGGGTCTCGATCTCCTCGATGATGTGGCGCAGATGCCGCTCGAGGTAATTGCCGGGATTGACCGACAGCGTGGAATCGTCGACCGGCGCGCCGTCGGAAATCATCATCAGGATCTTGCGCTGCTCGGGACGGCCGAGCAGCCGCTTGTGCGCCCAATCCAGCGCCTCGCCGTCGATGTTTTCCTTGAGCAGCCCCTCGCGCATCATCAGCCCGAGATTCTTTCGCGCACGACGCCAGGGGGCGTCGGCGGATTTGTAGATGATGTGGCGCAGATCGTTCAGCCGTCCCGGATTGGCCGGCTTGCCGGCGGCAAGCCACGCCTCGCGGGATTGGCCGCCCTTCCAGGCGCGCGTGGTGAAACCGAGGATCTCGACCTTGACGCCGCAACGCTCCAGCGTCCGCGCCAGAATGTCGGCGCAGGTCGCCGCCACCGTAATGGGCCGGCCGCGCATCGAACCGGAATTGTCGAGCAGCAGCGTCACCACGGTGTCGCGGAAGGTTGCTTCCTTCTCGTGCATGAAGGAGAGCGGGTGATAGGGATCGGTGACCACGCGCGACAGCCGCGCCGGATCGAGGATGCCTTCCTCGAGATCGAATTCCCAGGCGCGGTTCTGCTGCGCCATCAATCTACGTTGGAGCCGGTTGGCGAGCCGGGCGACGATGCCCTGCAGATGCGCCAGCTGCTTGTCGAGATAGCTGCGCAGCCGTTCCAGTTCATCGTGGTCGCAGAGATCTTCGGCCGCGATCACCTCGTCGAATTTCGGGGCGAAGGCGTGATATTCCGGTCCGCGCGGTTCGTTGGCGCCGCGTGAATTCGGTCGCGTAGCCTCGCCCGGCGTCTCGTCGTCGCCGAGTTCGCCATCGTCGAACGTATCCGACGTGGAGGCCTGCGCGCTCTCCATCGCGCTTTCCGACATCTCGTCGGTCGAGGCCTGGGCCTGATCGGCGCTCATTTCCTGCGCGGCGTCGCTATCGGGCGAGCCTTCGGCGCCGGACTGGTCGTTCTCGCCGTCCTGATTCTCGTCGTTGTTCTCGTCGTCATCGGCGTCGGCATTGCGGTCGTCGCCGAGATCGAGCGCCGACAGCAGATCGTGCACGAGGTCGCCGAACTTGGCCTGGTCCTCGGTGACGCGGCTCAACTGGTCGAGCCGCGCGCCGATCTTGTCTTCCAGCGCCGGGCGCCAGAGGTCGACCATTTTCTTGGCCGCCGCGGGCGGCGCCATGCCGGTCAGGCGCTCGCGCACCAGCATCGCCAGCGCATCCGACAGCGGCGCGTCGGCGCGATCGGTGATTTCGTCGTACTTGCCGCGGTGGAAATGATCGTCGAGCATCGCGGTGAGGTTTTTCGCCACCCCCGCCATCCGGCGCGAGCCGATGGCCTCGACGCGGGCCTGCTCGACCGCCTCGAACACGCCGCGCGCCTGCGGATTGCCCGGCATCAGCTTGCGGTGAACTTTCGGATCGTGACAGGCGAGCTTGAGCGCGATCGAATCGGCATGGCCGCGCACGATTGCCGCATCGCGCTTCGTCATTTTGCGCGCGGGTTCGGGCAGCCGCGCCTTGCCCGGCGCCAGGCCCGGACGCTCGGCCGCGAACGTCACTTCGAGCTCGGGGGCTTTCGCAATCGCGCGTAGGCACGACGTGACCGCGCGCTTGAACGGCTCGGTCGGGGCTTCCTTGGATCCGGTGCGGAATTTGGAATTGGATGTGGTCATCTTGTTCTCGTCACCCGTCGTCCCGGCGAAGGCCGGGACCCATAACCACCAGCGATTATTGTTAGCCCGATCTCCAACACCGTCGTCCTGCCGAACCGCCGCGGCGTGGGTCCCGGCCTTCGCCGGGACGACGTTTGCGGATTACAACGACTACGAAAGCGCCACGTTGACCGAGCTCTCGGCGAGTTCCTGGTTGAAGCAGCGCTGATAGAACTCAGCCACCAGCGGCCGTTCCAGTTCGTCGCACTTGTTGAGGAAAGTGACGCGGAACGAGAAGCCGATGTCGCCGAAGATCTCCGAGTTCTCGGCCCAGGTGATCACCGTACGCGGGCTCATCACGGTCGAGAGATCGCCATTGGCGAACGCGTTACGGGTGAGATCGGCGAGCCTCACCATCTTGTTGACGATGTCGCGGCCTTCCTGCGTGCGGTAATGCTTCGCCTTGGCGAGCACGATTTCGACTTCCTCGTCATGCGCCAGATAGTTCAGCGTGGTGACGATCGACCAGCGGTCCATCTGGCCCTGGTTGATCTGCTGGGTGCCGTGATAGAGGCCCGACGTATCGCCGAGACCGACCGTGTTGGCGGTCGAGAACAGGCGGAACGACGGATGCGGCTTGATCACCTTGTTCTGGTCGAGCAGCGTCAGGCGGCCGGAGACTTCCAGCACGCGCTGGATCACGAACATCACGTCGGGACGGCCGGCGTCATATTCGTCGAACACCAAAGCGATGTTGTGCTGCAGCGCCCAAGGCAGAATGCCGTCGCGGAACTCCGTGACCTGCTTGCCGTCGCGCACGACGATGGAGTCCTTGCCGACCAGGTCGATACGGCTGATGTGGCTGTCGAGGTTGACGCGCACGCAAGGCCAGTTCAGCCGGGCCGCGACCTGCTCGATATGGGTCGATTTACCCGTGCCGTGATAGCCGGTGACCATGACGCGGCGGTTCTTGGCAAAACCGGCGAGGATCGCAAGCGTGGTGGCGCGGTCGAAGCGGTAGTCCGAATCGACTTCCGGCACATGCGGGTCGACTTCGGAATAGGCGGGCACTTCGAGATCGGTATCGATCCCGAAAACCTGCCGGACCGACACCTTCATATCGGGCAAACCGACGGGTTCCTGAGTTTTGGTCATGGCGGCGGTCGTCATCAATCCTCCGAGGTCCCGGGCATTCCCGAAACCAGATTTGTTGCGTGGCTGCGGATGGGGTGCTGTTGGCCAACCCTAGCAGAGAGCAGGAGCCGGCAGAAGCCCGGGGCGCAATCAAAGTTCCACTGCTTTATCATTGAGATAGGCAATATGTCAGGTTTTTGGAGGGCTGCCCTGCAAATCACGCCGAACTTTTGCCGGGCGGCCGCCCCGCCCCCCGCGGCAGGCGGTCGGGCCGGGATGGCACTTTCCACCTCCCTGGCGAGTTGTTAGGTCTGAGCATCAGGCAAACCGCCGCACCGGAACAGGATTCTTGTGACTTCATATCTTGATTCCCTGATCGCCTTTGTCTCGGCCCATGCCTGGCTTGCCTATCTCACGCTGTTCCTTGCGGCCCTGCTGGAGGCGGTTCCGGTGGTTGGTTCGCTGGTGCCGGGATCGACCATCATCCTGGCCTTGAGCGCCCTGGTGCCGGGCGGCGAATTGACGCTTTGGGCGGTGCTGTTAGCCGCGATCGCAGGCGCCATGCTCGGCGACGGGACCGCGTTCTGGATCGGCCACCGCTCGCAGCGCGAAATCCTCGGCGTCTGGCCGCTGAAAAACTATCCGGGCGTGGTGGCGCAAAGCGAAGCCTTCTTCCACAAAAGGGGCGCGTTGGCCGTGTTTTTCGCCCGCTTCGTGCCGCCGATACGCGCCTTCGTGCCGGTCACGGCGGGCGCGCTGGGCATGCCACCGCTACGCTTTTACGGGGTCAATATCCCGGCCATTCTGGTCTGGGCGATGGCGCATGTGCTGCCGGGCGTGCTGGCGATCTCTGCTTTTCATCAATATTTCGGCGTGCCGCATCATCATGGCACGGGCAAGCATCTGTGGATGCTGGCGGTGCTGGGCGGCGCGCTGATCGTCGCCATAGCCTTCTGGATTGTCCGCCGCCGCGGCGGCGGTGGTGCGATCGAGATTCCCAAGCCGATCAAGTAATCCGGGCCCGTCCCGGCGCGGGGCCGACATAGCGCGCACGCGGGCGGATCAGGCGGCCATGGCGCAATTGTTCGCTCGCATGCGCGATCCAGCCCACAGTGCGCGCCATCGAAAACAGTACCAGTTCATGGCCCGGCGGCAGGCCCAGCGTGTGCACCAGCACGGCCAGCGCGTAGTCGATATTGACGAATTCGCCGGTCGCTTCCGCAATGCGTTCCGGGATTTCGTGGGTCAGTTTGCGGTCCGCGCCGGAGCGCGCCAGCGCTTCCAGCAAGGCCTGCGCGCGCGGATCGCCCAGCTTGTAGACGCCGTGGCCGAAACCCGCGAAGCGCTCGCCCAACGCGACACGCTCGCGAACCAGGCGCACAACGTCTCCGCCGGCCAGCGTCTTGAGCAGTTGCGCCGCCAGCACGCCGGCACCGCCATGCTTGGGGCCTTTCAATGCGACGAGCCCGGCAATCATCGCATCGTAAAGGTTGAGGCCGGTCGACGCCGCGCAGCGCACGGTGAAGGTCGAGGCGTTCAATTCGTGATCCGCCAGCAGCACCAGCGCGCGCCGGATCAGGTCGGCGGCGTGCTTGTTGTCGGGCGCCCAGACTTTGGCGATCTGCAGGTGCAGCGGTTGCGGCGATGTCCTCGCGTTCAACATGGTCGCGACCACGAGGCGCATGATGCGGCCGCCGACCATCGCACGTCCCTCCGGCGCGCGGGTGAAGGCGCGGGGATCGGCGACGGCAGCAAATGCCAGCACCGCAATGGCGCGATCGATCGCATTGGCGCCGCGCGCGGCCTCGGCCACCGCGCGCATTTCCTCCGAGATCGACGGGCAATTGTCCGGACCGAACGGATCGACGCCGGCGACGTCCCACAACAATGTCGCGGCATGTTCGAGCGTGTCGCGCTCGGCGAGATCGACGCAATTGACGCCGCGGTAGATCGGGCCGTCCTCGGTGATGGTCGCCACCGCCGAATCCATCACCGGCAGATCGGCGTCGAAACTGCGCATCCCGCGCGGCTCCGGCGCCGGCGTCCGCCGCTCCTTCAAGGTGCGGACATCCTCGGCCCGGTAGCGATGGCTGCGCGAATCGGCCGACGGCTCGGAGCGGATCAGGCCACGGCTGACATAGGCGTAGAGTGTCGCCTGCGAAATCGCGAGTTCGGCGGAGGCCTCGCGGGCCGAGAGGTAGAGGCCGGCGGATTTTTTCATATTGATTTACATAATCAAGATTGATCAATCTGTCGAGAGGACCGACCTTTGCAGTGCACAAAGGGAGATCATCATGAACATCCAGCTTTCAAAGACCCCGATCGGCCTCGACGGCGTTCCCGCCGCCGAAACCGTACTCAGCCATGTCGACGGCGAGCGCGGCGAACTGATCATCGCCGGCGAGCGGGTTGGCGATCTCGCCCGCAAGACCGGGTTCGAGGGCGTGACCGCCCGGCTCTGGAGCGGCGGCACCGGCGAGCCGATCGGCGAGGCCGCGGTGCGCGCCGCGCTCGGGGCGGGACGCGAACGCGCCTTTGCGCGGCTGCCGGAACTGTTGGGCATTACCCACGGCCTATCGATCGTCGACGGATTCCGGGCGGCGATTGCAGGGCTGCGCGCGGAAGCGGGATTGGCGCACGAGGCGACGATCGTCGGCGCATTTCCGGTCATCGCGGGTGCGCTGGTGCAGCGCGCGAAAGGCAACGATCCCGTGATGCCCGATCCGACCGCCAGCCACGCCGCCGACACGCTGTCGATGATGCTCGGCCGCAAGCCCGGCGTGCGTGAAGCAGCGGCGCTCGACGCCTATTTCGTCACGGTGAGCGACCACGGCATGAACGCCTCGACCTTCACGACACGCGTCATCGCCTCGACCCATGCCGATCTGTTCGCCGCCGTCACCGGCGGCTATTGCGCGCTGACCGGGCCGCTGCATGGCGGCGCGCCGGAGCCGGTGCTGGAAATGCTGGATGCGATCGGCTCACGCGAGCGCATCAAGCCGTGGGTCGACAGCGCGCTGGCGCGCGGCGAGCGGCTGATGGGTTTTGGTCACCGCGTCTATCGCGTTCGTGATCCGCGCGCCGACGTGCTCAAGGGCGCGATCGAGCGGCTGGCCGGCGGCGGCATGGATTTGCCGTTCGCAGGCGAGGTCGAGGCCTATATCCGCGATGCCTTGAAGCGAAAGAATCCGGAGCGACCGCTCGACACCAATGTGGAATTCTTCACCGCGATCCTGCTCGACGCGCTGAAAATCCCGCGCCAGGCGTTCACGCCGATCTTCGCGGTGGCACGCGCTGCCGGGTGGACCGCGCATGCGCGCGAGCAACAGCGCGGCGGCCGGCTGATCCGGCCGAGTTCGGCGTATATCGGACCAATGCCGGGGTGAGCAGGCGAAAGCGTATGGAGGGCGGCAGCGGAGCCATCTCCGCTGTCGTCCCGGCGAAGGCCGGGACGACAATAGCTACGCGCCGCGCACCACCGTCTTGAGATAATTATACGCCTTGATGATCTCGATCAGGCGGTCCTCGGTGGAGCGGTCGCCGCCATTGGCATCGGGATGGTGCTGCTTCACCAGCGCCTTGTATTTCGCCTTCACCGTTTCCAGCGTGGCATCGGGGCCGAGCCCCATCACCTGCAGCGCCTTGCGCTCGGCGTTCATCACTTTTCGGGTTTCGGGCTTGGCCTCGCCAGCCGCACCGCCGGGACCGGGCCGCCAGCGGCCGCGTCCGTTGAGCTCCGAGAACATGCTGAACGGATCGGAAGCCGCATCGAGTTCGGCCTCGGCGCCGGCCTTGCCCTTCTTGCCGCCATTGGCGCCCATCTTCCAGGTCGGACGATGACCGGTCAGCGCGTCCTTCTGGTAGCGCGCGACGGCGTCGGCGTTCATGCCCTGGAAGAAGTTGTAACCCTGGTTGTATTCGCGCACGTGGTTGAGACAGAAGTGCCAGTACTCCTTCGAGTTCTCACGGCCCTTGGGGGCGCGGTGCGGTCCCCTGTTCTTGCACTCCGGCCATTCGCACATGGCGGATTCTTCGCGCGCCGCCGCCTGCTGCTTCGCGCTCAGCTTGTTGGGCTTGATGCGAATGGAGTCGAAGAATTTGGATGAATCAATTGGCATGGCTGACTTTGACTACGCAATGCCCGCGGCTTCAAGTCTTGACATTGCGAATCCCTCTCTTCCGATGTGCCATTGACGGAAAGCAGGCGGATGCGTATCTGCCGCCATCATGAGCACCAAAGACGATATCATAAAGAAGTTGCGTGAAGCTTTCGTGCCCGAAAGCCTCGATGTTGTCGATGAATCACATCTGCATGAGGGCCATGCCGGCCACCGGCCGGGCGGCGAGACGCATTTCAGGGTATATATCGTGTCGCCGGCCTTCGAAGGGAAGAGCCGCATCGACCGCCATCGCATGGTCAATATGGCGCTGGATGCGGAACTGAAGGGCTCCGTGCACGCACTGGCGATCAAGGCGCAGGCTCCCGGGGAAAATACCGGCCGCTGATTTTTGCCACTGCCGCAAAGGTGAGCGTCCGACGACATCGGCGCGGCGAGGACCGCCCGGGACAGTGGCAGCGCTCGCGTCTTTGTGAGACAATCCGCCGCGCGATGGATCGGTTCCCGGAGAACGCGGGGTCGGGCTGACCTCGATGCCGCTGACCTCGATGCCATTGCGATGTGATGGGGTCGTCCGATGCGTCATGCGGCACATCAGGGGTTGGCGACAGCCATTCTGGCTTTGATGGCGATTTGTCCGGCTGTCGCGCTCGACATGCCCGGCCCCTCCGCCCAGGAGGTGCTGGTGAAGAGCATCCTGGTGACACTCAATGATGCGGTCGCATCGGATAATTTCACCGTCCTCCACGCCAAGATTTCAAAGCCGTTTCGCGAGCAGTTTCCACCGGAGAAACTGCGGGCGGTCTTCAAGGACCTGGTCGAGAATCACGCGGTGTTCGACGCCGTGGTCGCGCAAAAAATGTTTCCCGATGAAGACGCCAGGATCGACGACAAGGGCGTGTTGAACCTGAAAGGCCGTTTCCAGACCACCCCCAAGCAGGTCAAATACCAGCTTGGATTCATCGAGTCCGAGGGCGCCTGGAAGCTCAGCGGCGTGGCGATCGACATTGAATAGGAATCATCTCGCGGAAATCCACCCGCGACTTCAGAACGCCGTGCCGGCCCGCTTCGGCTTCCTTTCCTCGACGTCGGCCTCGCGCGGCACCGCGACGATCCGCAGCGCGGTGATACGGTTGCGCTCGCGGCGCAGCACGCGGAAGCGGAAGCCGTGGAAGGTAAAGCTCTGGCCGCGATCGGGGATCGAACGCGCCTCGTGAATCACGAGGCCCGCAATCGTGGTCGCCTCCTCGTCGGGCAGATGCCAGTCCATCGCGCGGTTGAGATCGCGGATCGGCACCGAGCCGTCGACCACGACAGACCCGTCGGGCTGGGCACGGACGCCGGCCACCACCACGTCGTGCTCGTCGGAGATGTCGCCGACGATTTCTTCGAGGATGTCTTCCAGCGTCACCATGCCCTCGACCTCGCCATACTCGTCGACGACGAGCGCGAAATGGGTCTTGCGGCGGCGGAACGCCTTGAGCTGTTCGGAGACCGGGCGCATCTCCGGGACGAACCAGGGCGGCAGCGCGATGGTCGAAACGTCGATGCTGGCGGTATCGCCCTCGGAGGCGCGGATGGCGCGGAGCAGATCCTTGGCGTGCAGCACGCCGATGATGTTTTCAGGCTTCTCGCGCCACAAGGGAATGCGGGTGTATTCGGTCGCCAGCACCTCGCGGACCAGTTCCTCCGGCGGCAGATCGGCGTTGATCATCACCATTTCGGTGCGGTGGACCATGACGTCGGAGACCTGCAATTCGTTGAGGTCGAGGAGGCCACCGAACATGTCGCGGTCCTGCTTCTCGACCTTGCCCTCGTGGTGCAACAGGTCGACCGCGCCGCGCAGGCGCTCGGTCGGCGACAGGATTGCCTGGTTGGCGCCGATCGCAATCCCCAGCATCTTCATCAGCGCCAGGACGATCGCCTCGATGATCGTGAGCAGCGGTCCCAGAATATAGACCATCAGCTTCATCGGACGCGCGACCAGCAGTGACACCCGGTCCGGCGCGTTGATCGCAATCGTCTTGGGCAGCACTTCGGCGAAGATCACGACCAGCACCGTCATCACGCCGGTCGCATAGAGCACGCCGACCTCGCCGAACCACGCGGTGAAGATGCCGGTCGCCAGCGCGGAAGCGCCGATATTGGCGATGTTGTTGCCGAGCAGCAGCGCGCCGATCATCCGCTCGCGCATCGCGAACAGGCTGGAGACGACGCCGGCCTCGCTGTTGCCCTGCTTGGAGAGCCGCAACATGCTGGCGCGCGAGGCGCCGGTCAGCGCGGTCTCACTCGCCGAGAAGAAGGCGGAGACGAACAGACAGGCCACAACGATGGAGAGGGTAATCCAGTCCACTCTAGGTCATCCGGACAGAGTTCAGCTTGTCGCCAGTTTGGTCTTCAGAAAATTGCGCACCAGAGAAGGCTCGACGTCGTTTGCGATCACCGCGCGTCCGACCGCCTCCAGCAGGATGAAAGTGAGCTTGCCGCGCTTGACCTTCTTGTCCTGCGCCATCAGCGCCATCAGGGCATCGGCATCCGCCAGCCCTTCCTGGGTGAAGCCCGCGATATCCTGCAACCGCGTCGGCAGCCCCACCGAAGACAGATGATGTTCGACGCGCGCGGCGTCCGCCTGCGAGATCATGCCGAGTTGCGCGGAAAATTGCGCCGCCAGCACCATGCCGATGGCAACGCCTTCGCCGTGGAACAGGCGATCGGAGAAGCCGGTCGCGGCCTCCAGCGCATGGCCAAAGGTGTGGCCGAGATTGAGCAGCGCGCGTTCGCCGGTTTCGCGCTCGTCGCGCGACACGATCGCGGCCTTGGCGCGGCAGGAGGTGGCAATCGCGTGCTCGCGCGCGGCATTGCCGGAAAAGATGCCGGCATGATTGGTCTCGAGCCAGGCGAAGAAGGCTTCGTCGCCGAGCACGCCATATTTGGCGACTTCGGCATACCCCGCGCGGAACTGGCGCGGCGACAGCGTGTCCAGCACGGAAGTATCGGCGATAACCAGCACCGGCTGGTGAAACGCGCCGAGCAGGTTCTTGCCTTGCGGCGAGTTGATCCCGGTCTTGCCGCCGACGGACGAATCCACCTGCGCCAATAGCGATGTCGGCACCTGCACGAAATCGACCCCACGGCGCAGGATCGCCGCCGCGAAGCCGGCGAGATCGCCGACCACGCCGCCGCCGAGCGCGATCACCAGATCGTTGCGCTCGATCCTGGCCGCGACCAGCGCCTCGGAGACCTTCTCAAGTCCGGCATAGGTCTTCGACCCCTCGCCCTCCTCGACGACGACATGCGACGTCGGGATGCCGGCCGCGGCGAGCGACGCCTGCGTCGGCTCCAACCAATGCTTGGCCACGGTGCGGTCGGTGACGATGGCGGTCCGCACCCCCGGCCGCAGCGCCGCGACACGCGCGCCCAGCGATTGCAGCACGTCGCGGCCGATGACGATGTCATAGGCGCGATCGCCGAGCGCGACGTCGACCGTGATGGGATCAGAATGTTTCAGGGGTGCCGTCATGGCGCAGCGCTCATCCCGTCCGTTGTCGTCGTTGTTGTTGAATCTTGAGTAGAATCTTGATCGGACTCCCGGGCCGGTGGCGCGGCATGGCCGCACAGCCGGATGCGCAAGGCGTCCATGCATTCGTCGACGATACGTTCATGCGGCACGTCGCGCGACAGGATCGTCAGATCGGCGCCCTGATAGACCGGCTCGCGGATTTCGAGCAGGCGGGCGACCGTCGCAACCGGATCTTCGGTCTGCAGCAAAGGCCGGTCGGCGCGACGCTTGACGCGCTTCATGATCACGTCGAGGTCTGCCTTGAGCCAGATCGAGACCGCTTTGTCGGCGATCCGCTTGCGGGTTTCCTCGCGCATGAAGGCGCCGCCGCCGGTGGCGATCACGGCCGGCCCATTGTCGAGCAGCCGCGCAATCACCCGGGCCTCGCCATCACGAAAATACGGTTCGCCATGGGTCGCGAAAATCTCCGGAATGGTCATGCCGGCATGGGCCGCCTCGATCTCGACATCCGCATCGAGGAAAGGCAGCCGCAACCGCGCCGCCAGCCGGCGGCCGATGGTGGACTTGCCGGCCCCCATCATGCCGACGAGCACGACCGAACGCTTTCCCAGCGCCGACGCGATCTCGGCTTCCTGGGGGGTTATCTGTGCCGGTATGGCGGTCTCGGGCATCCAGAACTCGGGTCTACGTGCGGATTTTCCGCATTCTGCGCCACCTATACTACCCCCTCGGACGCCGTTGCCAGAGACTCTTGCAAGAGGAATGGGAACATGTAGGTAGTCAGTTCGGCCACCCCCGATGATTTCAATGGTTAATTCGCGGCCAAGGCCACTCCTCAAGGCGTCCTGATGCCCAGTTTGTTCCGCTTTCTGACCGTCGTCGGCATCATCGCCGGGGTCAGCTATGGCGTGGTCTTCGCGCTGGCGAATTTCGTCAATCCGAAGCCGCGGGAAATGACCGTCACCATCCCCCCGGATAAGTTCCTCAAGAAATAGCCGCTATGGTCTCGAGGATGCGCTCCAGGACCACACCGAAGACCTCATCCGACCTGAAATTGACCGACCTGTTCCTCGACATGCTCGCGGCGGAACAGGGGGCGGGCGACAACACGCTCGACGCCTATCGCCGTGATCTCACCGATTTTTCCGAATTTCTGGGCCGCGCCGGCCAGAATTTTACCGGCGCCGGGACCCAGACCCTGCGCGACTATTTGGCCGATCTGGACACGCGCGGCTTCAAATCGTCGAGCGTGGCGCGCCGCCTGTCGGCCATGCGGCATCTGTTTCGCTTTCTGCTCAACGAACGGATTCGCAGCGACGATCCCGCCGCGATCCTGTCGGGCCCGAAACGCGGTCGCGGCCTGCCCAAGGTGCTGTCGATATCAGACGTCGACCGCATGCTGATGCGGGCAAAGGAACTCACGGAGACCGACGCCTCGCCGGCGCAACGGCTGCGCGCGCTGCGGCTCTATTGCCTGCTTGAAGTGCTCTACGCCACCGGCCTGCGCGTCTCCGAACTGGTGGCGCTGCCGTTGTCTGCGGCACGGCGCGACGCGCGCATGATCGTGGTGCGTGGCAAGGGCAACAAGGAGCGGCTGGTACCGCTGAACCAGCCGTCGCGTCAGGCGATGGCCGACTACCTGGCCGCGATGGAGGTGCTGAAGCCCGAGAAGAAGAAAAATGCCCCCGCCTCGAAATGGCTGTTTCCATCCTTTGGCGAGAGCGGGCACCTGACGCGGCAGCATTTCGCGCGCGACCTGAAAGAACTCGCATCCGCCTCGGGGCTGGCGCCGCGGCTGGTCTCGCCGCATGTGCTGCGCCACGCCTTTGCCAGCCATCTTTTGCACAACGGTGCCGATTTGCGCATCGTGCAGACGCTGCTGGGCCACACCGATATCTCGACCACGCAGATCTATACCCATGTGGTGGAAGAGCGGCTGAAGAGTCTGGTGCGCGACCTGCATCCGCTGGCGGAGAAGTAGACTTCCGCGTTGCCAGCACGTATGCCGCCTTGACATCGACGCCTTCTCCCCCGAAACAGCCCCTCCCATCGCCACCTGCCGCGGGCCACCGCGCAGGCCACCCGCTAAATCGTTGAAGAGACTGATCTTCTTTCTCAAAGACGAAACCACTTCGCCCGCAGCCAAGTTCCTCCCTATATTGGTTTGATGCCGGATCAGATGCGCAGCTATCTCGACTTCGAAAAACCCGTTGCCGAACTCGAGGCCAAGGTCGACGAGTTGCGCGCGCTTGCCGCGACCGGCAGCGATATCGGCGATGAGATCGCGCGCATCGAGGACAAGGCGTCGCAAGCCCTGACCGACCTCTATGCCGGACTGACGCCGTGGCAGAAGACGCTGGTGGCGCGCCATCCGCAGCGCCCGCACTTCACCGATTTCATCAGCGGCTTGATCACCGAATTCACGCCGATGGCGGGCGACCGCAAGTTCGGCGAGGACGAAGCCTTGATGGGCGGCTTCGGCCGCTTCCGCGGCGAGGCGATCTGCGTGATCGGCCAGGAAAAGGGCGCCTCGACGGAGAGCCGCATCAAGCACAATTTCGGCATGGCCCGCCCGGAGGGCTACCGCAAGGCGGTCCGCCTGATGGAGATGGCCGACCGATTCGGTATTCCCGTGCTGTCGATCGTTGATTCGGCCGGCGCCTATCCCGGCATCGGCGCCGAGGAACGCGGCCAGGCCGAAGCCATCGCGCGCTCCACCGACGCCTGCCTGTCGCTCGGCGTCCCCAATGTCGCGATCATCACCGGCGAGGGCATGTCCGGCGGCGCCATTGCGATCACCACCGCCAACTGCGTGCTCATGCTCGAACACGCGATCTACAGCGTGATCTCGCCGGAAGCGGCGTCCTCGATCCTGTGGCGGGACGGCACCAAGGCGCAGGAAGCCGCCACCTCCATGAAGATCACCGCGCAGGACATGCTGCGATTCGGCATCATCGACCAGATCCTGAAAGAGCCGCCCGGCGGCGCCCATCGCGATCCCGCCTCCATGATCGCCACCACCGGCGATGCCATCGCCCACGCTTTCGAAGACCTCCGCAACCTCGACGCGGACGCCGTCCGCAAGCGTCGGCGGCAGAAATTCCTCGATATCGGCCGCAAACTGGGCTGAACCGGGCTTCGATTCCTTCTTCCTCGGGAAGCGATCAAGGGGCCGCGAGAGGCGCCATCTCAAAATCGCCGGTTTTTTGCCAAATCATTGAATTTGGCCGCAATTATGCCCGGACCGGGTTCTTTAAGATTTGTTGACCATGCCCGCTGGGGAACCCTGGGGTGCGGCCTGATCGAGTTGCGGCACAACGGCCTAAAGGGTAAGATTTTATGCATCGGCTTCAGGGCATGACGCTGTGGTTGGGGTGCGAAAATTGCCCGATGGGTGTGGAGCTTGGCTTTTGATTTACCGCTCGCTGGTTCGCGCGCTCATCACGTCGGCTGCCCTTGCGGCCGGCGTTTTGTTGACTGGCTGCAATAGCGACGAGATTTCGCTAGCCAGCAACGCCAAGGCCAACCAGCCGGTGCCGCCGAAGCTGATCCAGACCATGGTCGAAAGGGACATGGACCTGAATTCGCCGATCCTAGTCCGGCTGTTCAAGCAGGAAGCCGAACTGGAAATCTGGAAGCAGGATCGTTCCGGCCGTTTCGCGCTGCTGAAGACCTATCCGATCTGCCGCTGGTCGGGCGATCTCGGACCGAAGATCCGCGAGGGCGACCGCCAGGCGCCGGAAGGCTTCTATTCGATCTCGCCGGCGCAGATGAACCCGCAATCGGCCTATTACCTCTCCTTCAACACCGGCTATCCCAACGCATTCGACAAGGCGCTCGGCCGCACCGGCTCGCAATTGATGGTGCATGGCGATTGCTCCTCGCGCGGCTGCTACGCGATGACCGACGAGCAGATCGCGGAAATTTACTCGCTCGGCCGCGAGTCCTTCTTCGGCGGCCAGAAATCGTTCCAGTTGCAGGCCTATCCGTTCAAGATGACGCCGGTCAACATGGCGAAGCATCGCAACAACCAGCACATGCCGTTCTGGAAGATGATCAAGGAAGGCTACGATCATTTCGAGGTGACGAAGCAGGAGCCGAAGGTCGATTTCTGCGAGAAGAAATACGTGTTCGACGCCGTTCGGGCGCCCAACGCCACGCGCGATCCGGTGTTCGAGGCTTCGGCCAAGTGCCCGGCCTACGCGATCCCCGAAGACGTCGCCGCGGCCGTGCGCGAGAAGCAGCAGGCCGACGCCGCCGAGACCAGCAAGCTGATTTCGAAAGGCACCCCGGTTGCGCGGACCAACACCGGCATCGATGGCGGCATGAACAAGGTGTTCGCCGCCCAGGTGCCCGACGGCAATACCGGCCTTTCCGAAGGCGGCGACGGCCAGAGCCTGTCGCTGCTCTCGCTCGCGCGCGCCCCCGGCACCATCCCGTCCCACGTCAATCCGCCGCGCGCGCCGTCCGACAATCTGCTGCTCGGCGCACCGCAAGAACCCAAGCTCGCCGCAGCGCCCGCCTCCGCCCCGGCACCAGCACCCGCGCCGACGCGGGTTGCCAATGCCGCACCGGCCGCACAGTCGGACGGGTTCTTCTCGAGCCTTGCCCGCAAGGTCGGCATTGGCGGCTCGGCCGATGCGACCGCGAGCACCGCCAGCGCGCCGCCGCCCGCAGCACCGGCGAAGCCGAAGGTCATCGAAGCCAAGCGGACCGAGTCCGCTGTGCCAAAGGCGCCAGCGCCGAAGGCCGAACCCAAGCAGGCCGCCAGCCGGCCGCCGCTGAAACCGTCGGTCACGGCAGACACGCCGGCTCCGGCCGCCGCCGCAGCGCCCGCCCAGGTCGCCGGCTCGGCGCCGATCGTCTCGTCGAACTCGTTCGACAGCCGGTTCTCGGCGGTGAAGTAAATCGCTGTCGTCCTGGCACCGTGCGCAATTGCGCACCAGGCCGGGACGACGACTGAAATGACGTCAGCGCCCGATCACAAGCCGCCTAGCTAGTCTAGGCGTACTTGCCGTGGCAGTGCTTGTACTTCTTGCCGCTTCCGCAGGGACAATCCTCGTTGCGGCCGACCTTGCCCCAGCTTGCGGGGTTTTTGGGATCGCGGTCGGCGGCGCTGACCTGAGGCACCAGCGAGGCGTTGGCGAACGCCATCTCGTCCTCGCCGGTATTCGGATCGAGCTTGTGGGCCTCCATCACCGGCAACGGCGGCTGCTGCTCTTCCGGCGGAATGATCTCGACGCGCATCAATTGCGCGGTCACCGCTTCGCGCAGATGCGCAATCATCGCCTCGAACAGGCTGAAGGCTTCCGACTTGTATTCCTGCAACGGATCGCGCTGGCCGTAACCGCGCAGGCCGATCACCTGGCGCAGATGGTCGAGCATCACGAGATGCTCGCGCCAGAGATGATCCAGCGTCTGCAGCAGGATGGTCTTTTCGACGTACCGCATCACGTCGGGGCCCCATTGCGCGACCTTGGCCGCCATGTGCTCGTCGACATGCTTCTCGATGCGCGCCAGCAACTCCTCGTCGGCGATGCCTTCCTCCTTGGCCCATTCATCGACCGGCAGGTCGACGTCGAGCACGCGCTTCAATTCCGCCTTCAACCCGGCAACGTCCCACTGCTCGGCATAGGCATGCTCGGGCACGTGCTTGGCGACGACCGCATCGACGAAGGCGTGGCGCATGTCGGTGACGGTCTCGGCGACGCTGTCTTCCTTCATCAGGTCGACGCGCTGGTCGAAGATCACCTTGCGCTGGTCGTTCTGGACGTTGTCGAATTTGAGCAGATTCTTGCGGATGTCGAAGTTGCGCGCCTCGACCTTCTGCTGCGCCTTTTCCAGCGCCTTGTTGATCCAGGGATGGATGATCGCCTCGCCCTCTTTCAGGCCGAGCCGCTGCAGCATGCTGTCGAGCCGGTCCGACCCGAATATCCGCATCAGGTCGTCTTCCAGCGACAGGAAGAATTTCGAGCGCCCGGGATCGCCCTGACGGCCGGAACGGCCGCGCAACTGGTTGTCGATGCGTCGCGATTCGTGGCGTTCCGAGCCCATGATGTAGAGCCCGCCCGGCTTGGTGACGGTCTTGGCCGGCTTCGACCCCTTGGCGGGCTCGATCTCGACGACGTCCACCGCGTTCAGCACGATCTCGCGGAAGCGTTCGATGTCGGCCTTGATGCGCTCGATCTTGGCGGCCTTCTCGGCCTCGTCGGTAATGTTGGCGGTTTCCTGCAGGATCCGCATCTCGAGCGAGCCGCCGAGCTTGATGTCGGTACCGCGGCCGGCCATGTTGGTCGCGATCGTGATCGCGCCGGGAACGCCGGCTTCCGCGACGATATAGGCTTCCTGTTCGTGGAAGCGCGCG
Organism: Hyphomicrobiales bacterium; assembly: GCA_017305715.1. Classification (GTDB taxonomy): domain Bacteria; phylum Pseudomonadota; class Alphaproteobacteria; order Rhizobiales; family Xanthobacteraceae; genus Bradyrhizobium. The sequence goes on from JAFKKG010000024.1 coordinate 150,068, forward strand.
TTCAGCACCGCGAACAGTTTGGCGGGCTTGCCCGCGCGCGCCGCGGCATAGAGCTTCTCCATGCCGGATTCGGAGGTGAAATCGATCTGCTTGTAGCCGTGCTTCTTCAGATAATCGGCCAGCACTTCCGACTTCTCGATCGAGGCGGTACCGACCAGCACCGGCTGCAACCGCGCATTGGCGCGCTCGATCTCGGCCAGGATCGCGGCGTATTTCTCGTTCTGGGTGCGATAGACCTCGTCATCCTCGTCGAGCCGCGCCACCGGCACGTTGGTCGGGATTTCGACCACCTCGAGCTTGTAGATGTCGAACAATTCGTCGGCTTCGGTCAGCGCCGTACCGGTCATGCCGGCGAGCTTGGCGTACATCCGGAAATAGTTCTGGAAGGTGATCGAGGCGAGCGTCTGGTTTTCCGGCTGGACCTGGACATGCTCCTTGGCTTCCAGCGCCTGGTGCAGGCCTTCGGAATAGCGCCGGCCCTGCATCATGCGGCCGGTGAACTCGTCGATGATGATGACCTCGCCGTCGCGGACGATGTAGTCCTTGTCGCGGTTGAACAGCGAATGGGCGCGCAGCGCCTGGTTGATGTGGTGGACGACCGAAACGTTCTCGACGTCGTACAGCGACTCGCCCTTGAGCTGGCCGGCGTCGCGCAGCAGCGTTTCGATCTTCTCCATGCCGGCTTCGGTCAGCGTCACCGTGCGCTGTTTCTCGTCGACCTCGTAGTCGGTCTTGTCGAGCTTGGGCAGGAAGGTATCGATGGTGTTGTAGAACTCCGAGCGGTCGTCGAGCGGGCCGGAGATGATCAGGGGGGTGCGGGCCTCGTCGATCAGGATCGAGTCGACTTCGTCGACGATGGCGTAGAAGTGGCTGCGCTGGACCATGTCCTCCAGGCGGTACTTCATGTTGTCGCGCAGATAATCGAAACCGTATTCGTTGTTGGTGCCGTAGGTGATGTCGCAGGCATAGGCCTGCTTGCGCTCGGCATCGTCGAGTCCATGGACGATCACGCCGACGGAGAGCCCGAGGAACTTGTAGATCTGCCCCATCCACTCGGAGTCGCGTTTGGCGAGGTAGTCGTTGACGGTGACGACGTGGACGCCCTTGCCGGCCAGCGCGTTCAGATAGACCGCGAGCGTCGCCACCAGCGTCTTGCCTTCGCCGGTCTTCATCTCGGCGATATCGCCCTCGTGCAGCACCATGCCGCCGATCAGCTGGACGTCGAAATGCCGCTGGCCGAGGGTGCGCTTGGCGGCCTCGCGCACGGTGGCGAAGGCCGGCACCAGGATGTCGTCGAGGGTCTTGCCGTTGGCGAGCTGCTCGCGGAATGCCGCGGTGCGGGCCTTCAGCGCCTCATCCGACAGCGCGGCGAGTTCCGGCTCGAGCGCATTGATGGCGCTGACGCGGGATTGATATCCTTTTACGCGGCGATCATTGGGGGAGCCGAACAGTTTGCGGGCGAGCGCGCCGATCATACCGAATTCCTGTCTATACCGTGTCTTGCGTTGCAAGCCGTGACGTGGACCAACAGACTGCCTATCAACTCACCGTGACGCGTCGCGGCAAACGCCCAATCCGGGGTCATCCGCCAAATGAGTGGGATTCAGGCAAGCTAAGGTTCAACGGCAAAAAGCCCAATAAAATAAGTGCTATCGCCGTCGATAGGTTCCGGCAGAGATATGGCTGGGCCGGAAGCTTGTCAACGTGGGCCAATGCCGCTGATTTGAAGCGCCAGCAGCGTTTGACGCCCGTCCGCCCAGGCGCTTCAAACCGATCCGCGGCTCTGGAAACATTAACTTTTTGCAAAGGGCCCCTCAGGTTTCAGAAGTCGGTCATAACGGACGCCGCGGCAGCTCACCAAGTCCGGCAACGGGACGCTTGCCTGTCGAGGAATTCATCATTTTGACAGACTTTTCGCGTTGCCAAGGCCCGATGATTGGGCGAGTGTCCCGCCGCCTCACACATACCCATCTTTAAGACAAGGATTTTGCATGACCACCTCGTTCCCGGAGACGAAAACCGGCCGGCGCTTCGGCTTGGCCGCCTTGAAGGTCTCCTTGGTCGCGACGACCTGCCTGGCCGCGGTTTTGGCCACGGGCCTGCCGGTTCGCGCCCAGGACAACCCCGTTCTGGCCAAGGTTAACGGGGTGGAGATCCGCCAGAGCGACGTCGCGCTGGCCGAAGAGGAACTCGGTCCCAGCCTTGCCCAGATGGACCCGGCCACCAAGAAGGACAATGTCCTGGCCTTCCTGATCGACATGAAGATCGTTGCCAAGGCGGCCGAGGACAAGAAGGTCGAGAATTCCGAGGACTTCAAGAAGCGCCTGGCGTTCACGCGCAACCGCCTCCTGATGGACAGCCTGCTCGCCGCCGAGGGCAAGGCCGGGACCACCGAAGAGGCCATGAAGAAGGTCTATGACGAGGCCTCCAAGCAGATCACCGGCGAAGCCGAAGTCCACGCCCGCCACATCCTGGTCGAGACCGAGGACGAGGCCAAGGCGATCGCGGAAGAGTTGAAGAAGGGCGCCGATTTCGCCGAACTGGCCAAGAAGAAATCCAAGGACCCCGGCGCCTCCGACGGCGGCGATCTCGGCTTCTTCACCAAGGAGCAGATGGTGCCGGAATTCTCCGCGGTGGCGTTCACGCTCGAACCCGGCAAGATTTCCGATCCCGTGAAGTCGCAATTCGGCTGGCACATCATCAAGGTCGAGGAAAAGCGCAACCGCAAGGCGCCCGAATTCGAGCAGGTCAAGGCCCAGATCGAAACCTATGTGACCCGCAAGGCGCAAGCCGATTACGTGGCCAAGCTGCGCGAAGCCGCCAAGGTCGAGCGCATGGACAAGCCCGCCGAGCCGGCGGCGAAGCCGGCCGAGGCTGCCAAGCCCGACGCCGCCAAGGACTCCAAGATGGCGCCGGCGAAGAAGTAAATCGACTTCGCACTCGGACTTGAGTATTGAGACATCATGCCCGGCCCACTTCGGTGTGCCGGGCATCCATGTCTTTGGGACCTTCATTGACGAAGCTGAAGGCGTGGATGCCGGCAAGACGCGCTTTGCGCCTTTGGGTGTGCCGGGCATCCATGTCTTAGGGCCTTCACATGCGGATGCTGAAGACGTGGATGGCCGGGAAAGAGCCGGCGACTTCCAGCTTTCTTCGATAAGGCGCCCCGATGTCATCCTCCGTCTCCCCCCTCGCCCCGACCGAAATCCCCGAAATGCCCGCCATCGCCGGCGTCAGGCTCGCCACCGCCGCGGCCGGCATCCGCTACAAGGGGCGCACCGACGTGCTGCTCGCCGTGATGGACAAGGGCACTACCGCCGCCGGCGTCTTCACCAAGTCGAAATGCCCGTCCGCCCCGGTGGAATGGTGCCGCGCCAAACTCAGGAACGGCGGATCGAAAGGAAGTCCCGCGCGGGCGCTGGTGGTGAATTCCGGCAATGCCAATGCGTTCACCGGCAAGACCGGCCGCCAGGCCACGGCGTTGACGGCGTCGATTGCCGCCAAGGCGGTCGGCTGCAAGCCGGACGAAGTCTATCTGGCTTCCACCGGCGTGATCGGCGAGCCGCTCGATGCCACCAAATTCAACGGCGTGCTCGGCACGCTGGCCGAGAGTGCGGCGCCGGCCGACTGGATGGACGCGGCGCGGGCGATCATGACCACCGACACCTTTCCGAAAGTCGCCACCGCGACCGTCAAGCTCGGCAAGACCAAGGTCACCATCAACGGCATGGCCAAGGGCGCCGGCATGATCATGCCCGACATGGCCACCATGCTGTCGTTCGTGTTCACCGACGCGCCGCTGTCGTCTTCCGTGCTGCAAGCGCTGCTCAAGAGCGGCGTCGAGGACACGTTCAATGCGCTGACCATCGACAGCGACACCTCGACGTCGGACACCCTGCTCGCCTTTGCCACCGGCACCGCCGCTGCTGATGGCGCGCCAAAGATCACGCGCGCCGGCGATCCGCGCCTCAAGGCCTTCACCAAGGCTTTTCACGCCCTCCTCGCCGACCTTGCCGAGCAGGTCGCCCGCGACGGCGAAGGCGCGCGCAAGCTGGTCGAGGTCGTGGTCGAAGGCGCCACCACCAAGACGTCGGCGCGCCGCATCGCGATGTCGATCGCCAATTCGCCGCTGGTGAAGACCGCGATCGCCGGCGAAGACGCCAATTGGGGCCGCGTGGTGATGGCGGTCGGCAAGGCCGGCGAGCCCGCCAACCGCGACAAGCTTTCGATTTCGTTCAACGGTATCCGCGTCGCGAAAAGCGGCGCGCGCGATCCGTCCTATAACGAGGCGGAAGTGTCCGAAGCGATGAAGGCGCCGAAGATCCAGATCAAGGTTTCGCTCGGCCTCGGCAAGGCCCGCGACCGCGTGCTGACCTGCGATCTCACCAAGGAATACGTCGCGATCAACGGCGACTACCGCTCGTGACGCGTCCGGAACCATAAGCGCATGGCGGACATCAAACTCACGCTGGTGGTCGCCTGCGCGCTGGTCGATGCCGACAAACGCGTGCTGCTGGCGCAGCGTCCGGCAGGCAAGTCGATGGCCGGCCTGTGGGAATTCCCCGGCGGCAAGGTCGAGCCCGGCGAACGCCCCGAACAGACGCTGATCCGCGAACTGCACGAGGAGATCGGCATCGAGGTCAGCGAGCCCTGCCTTGCGCCGCTGACCTTTGCAAGCCATGCCTACGAGACCTTCCATCTGTTGATGCCGCTCTACATCTGCCGGCGCTGGGAGGGCCAGGTGGTCGCGCGCGAAGGCCAGCAACTGGCCTGGGTGCGCGCGAGCAAACTGCGCGACTATCCGATGCCGGCGGCGGACATCCCGCTGATCCCGCATCTGCTGGATTTGCTGTTGTGAGCTGAGCGAGCGGCGACACCCGCGAAGGCTGCGATTCAGTGCGCCGCGGCCCATTCCCGTCATTGCGAGCGAAGCGAAGCAATCCATTTCTCGGCATGACGGATACATGGATTGCTTCGCTCTCATGCACAAACGCTTCGCGTTTGTCGCAGACAATGACGCGGAAATAGCTTTGCATTCTCGCGGCGCATCGCGCCCGAGGTTTGATTGGAAACTTCCCGCCCTCTCTAATCCGAGGGCGCAGGGAATGCCGGATGCGCGCTGCACCCGCGGTCTCATGTGCAACGTGCACTAAAAAATGCGCACATGAGCATACAGGGCAGCGGAGAACATCCGACATTCCCTGCGCGATGGCTTTACGGCTTATAACGTGCTCTCCCCGGAGAACGGCTCTTTTGCCTCCGTCGCGCCCTGGGAAGTCGAACGCCTCCAGGTGCATGGACGCCAGCAACGCGGC
>JAFKKG010000025.1 GCA_017305715.1 Hyphomicrobiales bacterium
ATGGTGTCGTGTGCCCGGTACGCACAAAACGGGGCGCAGATCGCGCAACCGCAACCGCTTCCGCGGAAAATCAACAGTGAAAACGAGCGTCACGCCACAGCGGCGGGATCTCCAACAACAAAATCGTCATTGTTCGAGGTGCCCTAAATTGTTTCCTCCAGGTTCCACGATCAAGAGGCGAGAGCTTTGGCCTGCACCCGGTTCGGTTGACACCCGCTTGGATTAATCCAGCCTGTCTCTCGTACTCCGATCAGCTTCCTCGCTCAGACGACGCCAAGTTCGCGCCTCGCGAAATTGGTGATGCCTTTATAGTCGGCCTTGCCGTTGGGCGCGCGCAGGGGCACGCCGCCGATCAGAATGCGCTTCGGTGTCTTGTACCCCGCGAGGCTCGAGCGAACATGCTTGCGTAAGTCCTCCTCGTTGAACGTCGCGCCTTTCACCAGCTCGATAATTCCGGTGACAGCCTGTCCCCATTTCTCGTCGGAAACCCCGACTACGAGCGCATCCTCGACAGCGGGATGCGTCTTTAGAACCTCTTCGACTTCCTCGGGGTAAACTTTCTCTCCTGCGGTGTTGATGCAAACGCTACCGCGCCCCAGCAACGTCAGGCTGCCGTCCTTTTCCACGATGCACCAGTCGCCCGGGATCGAATAGCGATTACCGTCGATCGTCCTGAACGTTGCGGCCGTCTTGACGGGATCCTTATAATAACCGACGGGGATCGGTTCACCAACGGCGATGATACCTGGCTTGCCGCTGCCGGGCTCAACCGGCTGATCGTTCTCGTCGAACACGCGGCACCGCCCGCCGATTTGGAATTTGGCGGTCTCGACTTCGCCCGCGCTTGTCATGATTGAACTGCCGAACCCCAGGCCTTCCGAGGCGCCAAAGGAGTCCATCAAAGCCACATTAGGCATGTGCTTGAGCAAGCCGCGCTTCACTTCCGTGCTCCACATGACACCGGAGGAGACGATCGAAACGACGCTGGACAGATCGTATTTGCCCGGCGCCTCGTCGAGGGCGGCCAGCATCGGCCGCGCGAAGGCGTCGCCCACGATCGCCATGGAATCGACGCCGCGCCGCGAGACCGCCGCCCAGAGTTCATGGGCATTGAACGACGGACTTTCCAGGGTGACGATGCAGCCGCCGCCCACCATATTGCCTATGGCGGTGATGAGGCCCGTGCCGTGCATCAGCGGACAGCCCGGCATGAATACGGGTCCCGGCCCGGCGGTCTTGATTGAATCAATGAGCTCCGGCAGCGTCTCGGGGACAGGGCCGAGCACGCGCAGCGCTCCGAGTTGCGATTCCCGCAGGGCTGTGTGCGGCCACATTACGCCTTTAGGCATGCCCGTCGTGCCGCCCGTATAGATGAACAGCAGGTCATCCGGCGAACGTTTGATAGCGAGAGGCGCACCATCGCCGGACGCGACCACATTTTCGTAATTGTCCGCGAAGGGCGCGGTGGACCCATCTTCGCTTACCTCGATGAAGGCGCTGACTTTAGAGAGCCGATCTTTCAGTTCCGCCATGATGTCGCGAAACTCGGAGCCGTAGACGACTATCTGGGCGTCGGAATCGTCCAGAATGTAGAAGATTTCGTCCGCATTGTAGCGGTAGTTGACATTGACATGGACCAGACGGCTCTTGAAGCAGGCCGCCATGGTTTCGACATATTCCGGGCGGTTCCGCATATAAAAAGCGACCTTGTCGCCGATGCTCACCCCGCTCGCAAGCAGCCCGCGCGCGAGATTATTGGATCGCCTTGTCGTATCGGCCCACGTGATGATGCGCTCGCCATGAATGAGGGCGGGCGCGTCCGGCGGCAAAACGAGGGAAATTTTGTCGAGAATGTCGCCGAAATTCCAAGCCATCAGTTTCTCCCTTGAAAGAATTCGATCGTCGGCTAGTCGTCGTTTTTTTATATCAAGCCGTTCCGCATCCCACCGCTCGTTATTCGGAAGCGCCCCTCAGCAAGACTTTATTCGCTTAGTCCGTCAGTCATCGACTATGCCCGTCTCATGCGTGGATGTTGGCAAAGCGTACCCGTAGCCGACCTTTCATGAATCTGATCCTGCGCTACTGTCCCATGCGAACGTTCCCGAGATCGCAATCGACGACGCTCTTGAACATCGAAACCCTTTCGTTGGCCGCCGCCTCCGCACGCAACCAGGCATTCGCGACTGGGGATGATGTTATCGGCGTTGCCGTGGCTGCATGATCACGCCTGCGTCAGGTCAATTCGTAACTCGTCGCGCTCCCTTTCGATTTGCATGCCGAGTTGACGGTGCCCTACGGCATGATCAAGCTCGCGGTTTCAGCAGCGGGATCAGCAGTTCGACCCAGGTCTTCATCAGTCGCAGGTTCTCCGCCGGATCGTCATTGTACTGATTTTGGATCACCAGCCCGCGCATCATACAGATGTTGAGGGTCATGAGTTGGCCGACGTGATCGTCGCTTCCATCGGCTGACTCGTACATCGCGACCGATTTTGCCACCCGTTGCTTGTTCCACTCCTTCAGGATTGGCGACAGTCGTTCCTGCAGTGCCTTATCCGTGCGGATGGCGACGAGGATTTCGAGCAGCGCCCGGTATTCGTCCGTATCGACCAGCTTTGTCCAGCCTCGCATGATCTCCTGGGCGGTATCGCGATGCAGCGAGCGCTGCTGCTGTGCCGCCTCGGGCATGAAGGTCGCATTCCGCAGAATGCGCTCCGCCGTCGCCGTCATCAGGTCTTCCTTGGTGGGGAAGTGATGTTGCAGCGCGCCCTTAGAGACATTCGCTCGGTTCACTATGCGCAGGATCGTCGTCCGCGCGTAGCCGAGTTCGGCGAGGCAGTGCAGCGCCGCGAGGCAAATCGTTTCGCGCGCCTCGAAGCCACGCGTTTCCTGTTTGTTCATTCCCGCTGGCGGCATTGCTTGCCGCCTCCTGTTCCGGATACCGCGTCACGTCACCTTAACCGCACAGCGGCGAAAAACAAAGCCATACATACTGCTTGTTCCTGCGTCCGGATGTCGATATGTTCGGCCGCAAGCGGCCGCGTCGGCGATGCGGGCATATCGAGATGTGAACCCGGCGGCGGAACGACTGGATGAGGACATGAAGAGCAAGGCGATTCGCATTGCAGGCGCTAGTGGATTCTGGGGCGATGCGGCGCGTGCCACCCCCCAGTTGCTAAAGGCTGGCAGGATCGACTTCATCGTCTACGACTACTTGGCTGAAATTACCATGTCGATCCTGGCGCGCGCTCGCGCGAAAGATACCAATGCGGGCTTCGCGACCGATTTCGTCTCCGCCGCCATGAAGCCGAACTTGATCGAGATTGCACGTCAGGGTGTGCGCATCGTGTCGAACGCGGGCGGAGTCAATCCGCGCGCCTGTGCTGCTGCGCTGGAGAAACTGGTCGCGGAACTCGATCTCGATCTTAAGATAGCCTGCGTCACAGGCGACGATTTGATCGGCCGCCGCGAGGCGCTGGCGGCGGCCGATGTCAGGGAGATGTTCTCAGGTGCCCCCTTTCCGGCGCCGGAAAAAGTCCAGAGCATCAATGCCTATCTCGGTGCCTTCCCGATAGCGGTGGCGCTGGACAAGGGGGCGGACATTGTGGTGACCGGCCGTTGCGTCGACAGCGCGGTGACGCTTGGCGCTTGCATCCACGCCTTAGGCTGGGGCCGCGACGATCTCGACCGCCTCGCCATGGGCAGCCTTGCCGGACACATTCTCGAATGCGGGCCGCAGGCGACGGGCGGCAATTTCACCGATTGGGAATTAGTTACCGATCGGATCGACGAGATCGGCTATCCGATTGTGGAAATCGCCGCCGATGGTGGCTTTGACGTGACCAAGCCGGAAGGCTCGGGCGGCATCGTCAACAAGGGTACGGTCTCCGAGCAGATGCTCTACGAAATCGGCGATCCGCAGGCCTATGTTTTGCCGGATGTGGTCTGCGATTTTTCCGGGGTGTCCATTGTCGAAACCGGCCCGGATCGGGTGCATGTCACGGGCGCTCGGGGCCTGCCGGCGCCCGACAGCTACAAGGTCTGCGCCACCTTTGCCGACGGGTTTCGCGGCGGCACGGTGATAACCTTCTACGGCATTGATGCGGAGAAGAAGGCGCAAGCCTACGCCGCAGCCGGCTTCCGCTCGGCGCGGCGCCTGTTCCGCGCGTACAATCTACCGGACTTCAGCGAGACCAGCGTGGAGTTGATCGGCGCGGAAAGCCAGTTCGGGGCCTTGCGCGAGAGCCCGGCATCACGCGAAGTCGCAGCCAAGATCGCGGCCAAGCATCCGGATGCAGCTGGCATCGGCATCCTGCTGAAGGAATGCGTCGGGCTAGGGCTCGCGACCCCGCCGGGACTATCAGGCTTTGCTGGCGGGCGCGCCAAGCCGTCGCCGGTCATGCGGCTTTTCTCCTTTCTCGTTCAGAAAAACGACATCGAAATCGCCGTCGAGACAAAGGGCGAGGCCGTGCCGTGCGCGGAGCCGGCCGGCACGCGCTTCGATGCGGCTGCGCTGAAGCGCCCGCCGGTTCCGTTGGTTGAGTCGATCGACGATATAGCCGAGGTGCCGCTGGCGGCGCTCGCCTGGGCGCGCAGCGGCGACAAGGGCGACAAAGCGAATGTCGGTGTCATTGCGCGCAAACCTGAATACCTGCCTTGGATATGGAAGGCGCTGACGGAAGATGCCGTGGCGACGCGCTTTGCGCATTTCCTGAAAGGTGACGTCGAGCGCTTCCTCATGCCAGGCACCAACGCCATCAACTTTCTCCTGCACGACGTACTGGGCGGCGGCGGCGTCGCCAGCATCCGCAACGACCCGCAAGCCAAGGGCTACAGCCAACTCCTGCTTTTCGCCATGATCCCAGTGCCGCGCTCGCTCGCCGAGAACTTGCCCTGCGGCAAGGCGGCCTGAGATCGGCCCAAGCACTGTCCATTCGAGGAAAACGGATGCCTGTCTTTCAGTCGCGATTGCGGACCGGGTCGGAGGAGTTTGCAAGGAATCGCGCCGACATGCTGGCGCTGGTCGACCGTTTGGCTGAGCTGAACGCCCGGCCCGAGGCGATGTCCGAACGCCGGCGCGACCGCTTTCACGAGCGTGGCCAGCTGAGTCCGCGCGAGCGCCTGTCGCGCCTGCTCGATCCGGGCATGCCTTTCCTCGAGCTGAAGAACCTTTCCGGTCACGATCCTCGGGCGCCGGCCGAAAAGGACATTCCGGGGGGCGGCAATATTGTCGGTATCGGTTTCATCGAAGCCGTGCGCTGCGTCATCGTTGTGGATGACAGCGGCATCAACGCGGGAGCAATGACCGGGCCGGGCGGCAACCGGACATCCCGGGCGCAGGTGCTGGCGCGCGAAAAGAAGATGCCTTTCGTGCATTTGGTGGAAAGCGCAGGCGGCGATCTTCTCAACTACAAAGTCGAAGGTTTCGTTGCGGGAGGCGGGTTGTTCTATCGTCTTGCGCTGCTGAGCGCTGCCGGTGTGCCGGTCGTTTCGATCTTGCACGGCTCGTCCACGGCGGGAGGCGCATATATGCCGGGCCTCAGCGACTACGTGGTGAGCGTGAAGGGGCGTGGCCGCGCCTTCCTGGCCGGGCCGCCGCTTCTGAAGGCCGCGACCGGCGAAATTGCGACCGAAGAGCAGCTTGGCGGCGCGGAGATGCACGCGACCGTCTCCGGCCTCGGTGAGTATCTCGCGGAGGATGACGCGCAGGCGATCTTGATGACGCGCGAGGTCATCGATCGCCTTTCGTGGAACAGCCATTGCCCGAAGCTGGACCGCAAGTCCTTCAGCCCGCCGGTTCTCGATCCGGAGGAGATCGCTGGCATCGTTCCCATCGACTATCGTCGGCCCTACGATGTGCGCGAGATTGTGGCCCGCATCGTTGACGGCTCCGACTTTCTCGACTTCAAGCCCGGCTATGGCGTGTCGACCGTTTGCATGCAGGCCGAAGTCTTCGGACATGCCGTCGGCATTCTCGGCAATAACGGGCCGATCGATCCGGATGGCGCCACCAAGGCGACGCAATTCATCCAGCTTTGTGATCAGGCGCAGACGTCGATCGTTTTCCTGCAGAACATCACTGGCTACATGGTCGGCACCGAATACGAGCGCGCCGGCATGATTAAGCACGGCTCGAAGATGATCCAGGCCGTGTCCAATGTGCGGGTGCCGCGCATCACCTTCATGGTTGGCGCGAGCTTCGGGGCAGGCAATTATGGCATGTGCGGGCAGGGGTACGAGCCCGACTTTATTTTCACGTGGCCTAACGCGAAGACAGGCGTGATGGGCGGCGAGCAAGCCGCGAAAACCATGCGCATCGTCTCGGAGGCGGGCGCGGCTCGCCGCAGCGCGGCGGTCGACACCGCGATGCTCGACGCGGAGCAGGCGCGGCTCGCCGCGCATTTCGATAACCAGTCGGACGCCTTCTATACGTCCGGCAAGGGTATTGATGACGGCATGATTGATCCGCGCCATACACGCAAGGTGTTGGGGTTCCTGCTCGACACCTGCTGGGAGGCGAAACATCGCACGTTGCAGCCGAACGCGTTTGGCGTCGGCCGCATGTAGGGGCGCAGGAGAAGCAGGCAAATGGCGAATCTTCCCAATGCAAAGAAGTTGATCCTCGACCAGCGAGACGGCTGGCTGACGATCTGGTTCAATTCGCCCGAAAACCGCAACGCGCTGTCCGGCGTACTGACGGGCGAACTGCGCGCTGTGCTCGATGCGGTGCGCGACGACCGGACGCTGCGTGGCGTCACCTTCCGCGGGAAGGGCGGCGTCTTCTGCGCAGGCGGCGATCTCAAGGGCTTCAAGTCCGGATTGCAGGGACCCCGTTCGGGCCATGCGGAAGCTGTCGCTTTGAGCCGCGCCGCTGGCGGAATGTTCGCGGCTATCGACACGTTGCCACAGGTCGTGGTCATGCTGGTCGAGGGTGCGGCCATGGCGGGCGGTCTCGGCATCGTCTGCTGCGGCGACGTTGTGGCGGTGACGCGCGAGGCGAAATTCGCCCTGACTGAAACCTTGCTCGGCATTGCCCCGGCACAGATCGCGCCCTATGTGGCGCAGCGGCTGGGGCTCACGACCTCGCGCAGGCTGATGCTCACCGCAGCGCGCTTTGACGGCGAGGAGGCGGGTCGCATCGGCCTGGCCGATCATGTCGCCGACCACGTCGCAGGGCTTGACGCCTTCGAGCAGGACATCCGCCGGCAGGTTATGCTCTGTGCTCCCGGTGCCAATGCGATGACCAAGAAAATTTTGCTGGCCACGCCCCGACTGGAGCGCGAGTCGATGATCGAATTTGCCGCCGAAGGCTTCGCGCAGTGCATGCTAAGCGACGAGGGCCGCGAGGGGGTCAGCGCCTTTGTCGAGAAGCGCAAGCCGATCTGGGCGAGGCCCGCTTCGTGAAAGACAAGCCCTGATGCCCGCATTCAATTCTATTTTGGTCGCCAATCGCGGTGAAATCGCCGTGCGCATCATCCGCACCGTGAAGTCCCTCGGGTACCGTACCCTCGCGGTCTATTCGGTGGCGGACGCCCACGCTCCACACGTCGCGACGGCCGATCGATCATTTTGCATCGGCGGGCCGGAAGTCGGCGACTCCTATCTGGATGCGCAGAAGATTATCGAGGCCGCACGGGCGACAGGCGCCGGCGCAATCCACCCTGGCTATGGCTTTTTGTCTGAGAATGCCAGTTTTGCACGGGCGTGCGCCGGTGCGGGGATAGTCTTCATCGGGCCATCGCCGGAAGCGATTGAATTAATGGGCAACAAGGCGGCGGCGAAGCGGCGGATGATCGCCGCCGGCGTGCCGTGCGTGCCCGGCTATGAGGGGGAGGACCAGTCCGACGACGTCTTGATCGCGCAAGCCGCGCGAATCGGCTTTCCGGTCATGGTGAAGGCGGCGGCCGGCGGCGGCGGGCGCGGCATGCGGCTGGTCGTTGCGGCGAAAGGGTTGCCGGCGGCGCTTGCGACGGCGCGATCGGAAGCGCTGAACGCCTTCGGCTCCGGCGAACTCATTCTCGAAAAGGCCGTGGAGCGGCCCCGCCATGTCGAAATCCAGGTCTTTGGCGACGCCCATGGGCAGACGATCCATTTGGGCGAGCGCGACTGTTCTGTGCAGCGCCGCCATCAGAAGGTCGTTGAGGAGGCGCCCTGTCCGGTGATGAAACCGGAACTTCGCGCCCGCATGGGCGCCGCCGCCGTCGCAGCGGCGGCGAGCATCGGCTATCAGGGCGCCGGCACGGTGGAGTTCCTGCTGTCGGCTAATGGCGAGTTCTATTTCCTGGAAATGAACACGCGCCTGCAGGTGGAGCACCCGGTCACGGAAATGATCACCGGGCTCGATCTCGTCGCCATGCAGATCGCCGTCGCGCACGGCAAGCCGCTCGGCCTGAGGCAGGAAGATGTCACGTTTTCCGGCCACGCGATCGAGGTTCGGCTCTATGCCGAAGATCCGTCCCGCGACTTTCTGCCGTCGACAGGTCGGGCGCTGCTGTGGCGGCCGGCAGAGGGCGAAGGCGTCCGCGTCGATCACGGGCTTAGCGAGGGTCAGGAAATCACGCCCTTCTACGATCCGATGGTCGCCAAGGTGATCGCCTGGGGGCAGGACCGCGAGATCGCCCGCCAGCGGCTGCTCCGGGCGCTGGAGGAAACGGCGCTGGTTGGTCCCGAGACCAACAAGGCTTTTCTGATCCGGCTTCTGGGCAAGGACGCCTTTGCGAAGGGTGAGGCGACGACGGCCTTCATCGCCGAGCAGTTCGAAGGCGGACGGATCGCAAGACCCGAACCGCTGCCGGTTCAGGCGGCCATTGCGGCGATTCTTCAATACAGGATTGCGCGGGCGGCTCAGGCGGCGCGCGCGGTGGCCGTGGGCGGGGAGCTGCTCGACTGGCAGAGCTCGCGGCCGCTTGGGGCGCAGTATTCTTATGCGATAGCTGGCGAACCGGCGACCTGTCAGGTCGTGCCGCGTGGCGGCGAGCGCTACGAGGTGATTACAGGCGACCAACGTTTCGATATCTCTATCGTCGAACTCGGGGATTCTGTAGCGCGGCTGCGAGTCGACGGCCTGCAGCACGACGTATGCTTTTGCGAGGTCGGGCCGGCGGAAATCGCCCTCGATATCGATGGAGCCGATCTACGATTCGTCAATACTTTTGCGCTGCTGACACGCGGCGAGGTGGCGGGCGGCGACGGCGGAATCACGGCTCCCATGCATGGCAAGCTGCAGCGCCTCTTCGTCAAGGCCGGCGACAGGGTGGAAGCCGGGCAGAGGCTGGCAACCGTCGAGGCGATGAAGATGGAACATTCCGTCGTCGCGCCCTTCACAGGCACGGTGAGCGGGGTTCTGGTGTTGGAGGGCGAGCAGGTGGCGGCGAACGCCCTGATCCTGCAGATCGAGCCAGACAAGGACGCATAGGAATCCGCAGCGGGCTGCGCGGCTACAGGAAACGGCAGTCGCCGGCCAAACTGGCGACGCTGACGACGATGTTGAAACAAAACCGGGGGCGCCCGATCCGGCGCCCTCGAATTGGATAATGCTCTTTCAAGGAGGCAAACATGGCCGGTGCCGCAAATCCTATCGATTTCGACCACCGCTATCAGGGGCCGCTCTACAAGCCGGAGCATCAGGCCTGGCGCGCCACGCTGCGCAAATTCGTCGACACGGAGATCATGCCCTATGTCGACGAATGGGAGGAGGCGGGCGAGTTCCCTCGCGATCTCTACCGCAAGGCGGCGGCGATCGGCCTTCTTGGCCTGCGCTATCCGGAGGAATATGGCGGCACCCCCGTGAACGATCCCATATATTCGATCGTCACAGCGGAAGAACTGGCGCGCACCGGCGCCGGTGGCATCAATGCGAGCCTGATGGTGCATGGCATAGGCCTGCCGCCGGTTCTGGCCATCGGTTCGAAGGAAATGAAGGCGCGTGTCGCGCCACAGGTGTTGGCGGGGGAGAAAATCCACGCGCTGTGCATCACCGAGCCGTCGGGCGGATCGGACGTGGCCAATCTGAAAACGCGCGCCCACCGCGACGGCGACCATTTTGTAGTCAACGGCTCCAAGATGTTCATTACCGGCGGCATGCGGGCTGACTATTATACAGTAGCGGTGCGCACCGGAGGCGAAGGACGCAAGGGTGTTTCGCTACTTCTTTTGGAGCGTGACATGCCGGGTTTCACGCGTACGCCGCTGAAGAAGCAGGGCTGGTGGTCCTCCGATACGGCGGCGCTCTATTTCGACGATGTGCGCGTTCCGGTCGAGAATCTGATCGGTGAGGAAAACAAAGGCTTCATCGGCATCATGCTCAATTTCAACAATGAACGGATCGGCCTTGCCTCGAGCGCCAACGCCTATGCCCGCGTCTGCTTCGAGGATGCGCTGGCTTGGGCGCGGGAGCGTCGGACTTTCGGCCAGCGCCTTGCCGATCATCAGGTGATCCGCCATAAATTCGCGGAGATGGCCCGTATGATCGCCGCGACGCAGGCCTATCTGGAGCAATGCGTGGTGCGCGTCCAGGACGGCGAAACGCCCGTTGCAGACCTTTCGCTCCTGAAGGTCCAGGCGACGTTGACCATGGAATACTGCGCGCGCGAGGCCATGCAGATCATGGGCGGCGCGGGCTATATGAGAGGCTCGCGCGTGGAGCGCCTCTATCGTGAGGTGCGCGTCAATGCGATCGGCGGTGGTTCCGAAGAAATCATGCGCGATCTGGCGGCGCGCCAGCTAGGCATCTGATCACGCAGGACAAGACAGGACGCCGATCACCGGGATCTGCTATCGCGATGGGAAGAGACAATGTCAGAGATAAGCCAGAAGGAACTGGACGGTTTCCGCGCCGATGCGCGCGCCTGGTTCTCCGAAAACGTTCCCGCCAAGCCGGAATTCATGATGCCGCTCACGTTCATGGAGGTGGGCACGGACCAACAGTTCGACTTTCTGCGTGGGTGGCAGAAAAAGGTCTACGAGGCGGGCTATCTGGGCGCCGCATGGCCGAAGAAATATGGCGGCGGCGGTCTTGCGCAAGCGCTTCAGGACATCGCCACACAGGAAATGTATCGAGCGGGCGGGCCCATCATGCTTAACGCAATCGGCCTCAACTGGGCCGGTCCGCTCATCCTCGACATGGGAACGGACGAGCAGCGCAACCAATACATCAAGGGTATCTTGAGTGCCGAGGATATCTGGTGTCAGGGCTTTTCCGAGCCAGATCATGGTTCCGACCTTGGTGCCGCCCAGACGCGCGCGGTTCGGGACGGCGACGATTATGTCATCAATGGCAGCAAGATCTGGACGACCCAGGGTAACTACGCGAAGTATATGATCCTGCTGGCGCGCACGAACCCGGATGCGCAGCGCAAATACGATGGCTTGAGCTTTTTCCTCGCCCCGATGACTGTGCCGGGCGTCGATACTGTGCCGATCCGCAAACTGACCGGCGAATATGGCTTCACCCAGACCTTCTTCACCGACGCCCGCATCCCGGCCACGACGCTGATGGGCGGCGAAGGCAAGGGCTGGCAGGTCGCCATGCGCACGCTCGAGTATGAGCGCGGCGCGCGCGGCGGTCAGGCTGGCGGCTATGTCATGGTCTATCCGGACGTCTCTAAAGTGGTGGATCTGGCGAAGCGCGCGATGCGCAACGGCCGCCCGGCGTTCGACGACCCGGCCATCCGCGAGAGGCTGGTGAAGCTTCTCACGACTTACCGCGGCCTCAAGCTCAACTCGACGCGTGCGCTCATCGCGCCTCTCGTCCGGGACAGGCCATTGTCGCTGCCGCTTTCGGCGAAACTCGTGAGGTCGGAGTTTTATCGCGAGATAAACCAGCTTGCTATGGCGATGCAGGGTCCGCACGGCGCCTATTATGTCGGTGAGCCGGAAGCCTATGATGACGCAATCTGGCAGCGCTCCTACCTCAACTCCTTCTCCGCCACGATCGGCGGCGGCACCAGCCAGATTCAGCACAACATTATCGGCGAGCACGTGCTCGGCTTGCCGAAGAGCTGAGGGCGCGGGGGAAAGAAAATGACAATGGAAATGGAAGTAACGCTGGCCTTCAGCGAAGAACAGGCAGAACTTCTCGAGGTCGCGCAGAGCTTCTGTCGGGACAAGTCACCGATCCCGACTGTCCGCAGGCTGATTGAGGACGAGCTTGGATACGATCCAGGCGTCTGGGCGGAAATGGCACGGCTGGGCTGGCTCGGCATCGCCGTGCCGGAGGAGTTTGGCGGTTCGGGATTGAGCCTGGCGGAAGTCGTACCCGTGGTCGAGCAGATGGGCCGCCGCCTGATGGGCGGCCCTTTTGTTTCGACGACGCTTGCCGCCCAAGCGCTTCTTGTTGGCGGCGCCGAGGTGCAGAAATCGGTAATCCTGCCGGGTATCTGCGCGGGCAAGGCCGCGACGCTGGCGTTGACCGAGCCCCATGGCGATTGGGATCTTGCTCATATCGAGACGAGCGCGACCGAAACAGACGGCAAGTTCAAGCTAACCGGCGTCAAGATTTTCGTCGTCGATGCGATGAGCGCTGAATGGATCATTGTCTCGGTCATGAAGAATGGTGAGCCGGCGCTTATCATCATCGACCGTGCAAGCCTGCCGGAGAATGCGCTGCGCCGCGAAGTCGTGGCCGATGAAACCCGTCGCTCCTTCCGCCTCCAGCTCGACGGCCTCATCGTGGCGGCTGACGCGTTCCTTGATACAGCCCGCGCGCGCGAAACGCTTACCCATCTTGATCTCGCAACTTCGCTCCTTCTCTCAGCGGAGGCTTGCGGGGGCGCGGCGAGCTGCATCGACTACACGGTCGAATATCTGAATACGCGCAAGCAGTTCGGCAAGCTGATCGGGTCATATCAATCGCTGAAGCATCCTATCGTCGATGCGCATGTCGCCTATGAACTCGCGCGCTCGCATCTCTACAGCGCGGCGTCGGTTTTCGGGCGGCAGGGCGAAGGCGAGATCGCGGCCCGCATGGCGAAATCCGAGGCGGCGGAGGCGTTGGCATTCGCCGCCGACAGGGCGATCCAATTCCATGGTGGTTTCGGCTTCACCTATCAGTGCGATGCCCAACTCTATCGCCGCCGCGGCATGTGGTGCGAATATCAGTATGGTGACGGGAGCTACCAGCGAGCAAAACTCGCAAAGCTGATGCTTTAGAGCCTGATATCTTTATGATGACGCTTATCTCGCGTGAGCGACGTAGTTAGCGCATTCCTCTGGGAGTGAAGTGATCGAGCAGCGTGCCGATGCGTTTCCAAGTGTCCCGGCAGTTCTTTCGGTGGCCTTGCGGAGCAGGTTTTCAACTTGGCGAATACCTGCTCGATCGGATTGAGATCTGGGCTGTAGGGCGGCAGGAAGAACGGCTTGGCGCCAGCGCCGCACGCGGCCTCGATGCAATGCTGCAGAGCAAGGGCGCCGATCCCGCGACCTCCAACAGTCGCTGCGCTGCAAACACGCCGCGACTTCACGAAATCTATCGGGTGCGCATGTACGAACGAAGCTCAGTACCGTCGTCGGGTTGTAGAGGCTTGCAATGACAGAATATGCATTGGTTGACGCCGACGGTAGTCGACAAAACGACGCAATGTCCGGTGATTGGCGTCACCGGACGGCGATGTCTCAACTCTCGCGTGACGAGCTCCAATTTCGAGCCGCAGCTCTCGATGCAACTGCGATCTTTAGCGTCACCGACATCAATGGAAAAATTGTCGAGGTCAACGGCAAGTTCTGCGAGATCAGCGGATATTCGCGCGACGAGTTGATCGGACAAGACCACCGGATGTTGAAGTCCGGCGTGCACCCTGCCGAAACCTTTCGGCAGATGTACCGCACGATAAGATGCGGCGAGACGTGGCGGGGCAGGCTATGCAACCGGGCCAAGAGTGGGCATTTCTATTGGGTGGACACCGCGATCATTCCGCGGCGAGATGCACATGGCAACGTAGTCGCTTATACTGCGATCTGCCTTAATGTCACCGAGCGAAAGCAGACGGAAGAGGCGCTTCGACGTGGCGAAACGCTGCTACGTTCGACCTTGAGGGCGCTCAGCGAAGGCGTCGTTGTCCAGGATCGTGATGGGCGTATTATCTCTTGCAATCCAGCTGCCGAGGCAATTCTTGGTTTGAACCAAAACGAGTTGTCTGATTTTACTTCTGTCGCCCGACATTGGCGGGCCATCCAAGAGGATGGTCGCGACTTCCCAGGAAGTAAGCACCCCGCGATGGTGGCACTTGCGACTGGCAAGGCGCAGCATGACGTGGTGGTGGGATTGCGGGGCGACGACGGATCCATCACGTGGATCTCCATCAATTCAGAACCGATCTTTGTCGAGGGCAACTTGACGCCGACATCGGTCGTAACGTCGTTTTCCGACATCACAGCTCGTAAGCAAGCCCAAGATTTGCTGACAGAGGCGATCAACGCAAGCCCTGACGCATTCGTTTTCTATGACGAGTTGGACCGGTTGATTATTTGCAACGAAGCCTACCGGCAGATGTATGCGCAATCCGCAGCCGCAATTTATCCTGGCGCGTCATTCGAGGACGTCTCGTATTGTGGCCTTGAGAACAATCAGTACCCGGAAGCGGGCGAAACGCCTGAACAACGATCCGCCTGGCGTGCTGAGCGAATGAGGCTGCATCGCGCCCCTTCAACTGATGTCATTCAGCATTTGTCACATGACCGCTTTGTTCAGCTCCGTGAGCGTCGCACAGCCTCTGGCCACACCGTCGGTTTCCGAGTTGACGTAACCGAGATCAAGCGTGAGACCGCCAAATTACAGGCGGTGATTGACAATTTCCCCGGCGGTATATCGTTCCTCGACGCAGACTACAAACTCGTGGCCTGCAACCAGACTTTCCGCACATTGCTTCAAATCCCTTCGAACCTTTTTGAGCATGGGATCAGCCAGCCTTTCCCTGCGCGACGCAGTTGCTGTTCGATGTCGCCAACACCGTAGACCGTATCGCCTGCAACCCACTTGAACGGGACAGGCGCGACTGTCGCGCGTGCGATCATTCTCGTCGCAAGCTTTGGTTTGGTCGCAAAGCCGGTATCGGGGGGCGCGTATGCGGCTTTCAGGCGATCTGGATCGTCGGTCCATTCCTTCGGAAGATACAGCGCGCGGTCGATGAAAGCATGACCGTGGCACGAAACGCAGGCCGCGAAGACGCCGATCTGGCAGTTCGTGATCTTGCCCGCCGAACCGGTGTACTGACGCGCCACGCCGCACGACGCTTTGCCCTGTTTGAGAAAGCCGGTCTCATCGATCACGAGGACCGCGTCATCGTCCGCCAAATGCTCGATGACATAATCGCGGACGATATCGCGCAAGGCATCCGCATCCCAATCCCTGTGACCCAGGATCGCCTGTTACCGCCATGGGCCAGGATCGCCTGCGGCCTCAGCGCGCATCCAACCGGTCTTGCGTTGCTCATCTCCAAGCAGACCTTCCAGAAACAAGCCAGCATTCTTCGCAACACGCTCTTGCCCGAACAATGGACGTATCCGCTTCTTGATCTCCCGAAGCGACGCCGCCCACAACGCAAGCGTCTCTTCAATCGACGCTGTCTGCGTCCACGATGTTCGAATCATGGTTGCCCATGGATTCAGAAAGCCTCGCAAAAAGGCAACTGTAATGCTACTCTTGAAATGGTCCTCCGCGCCAACGCCCTGCGCGGCGAATACGGCCCCGGCGATCCGGATGAACAACGCGCTTGGACCTCGCACGAAAGGGCGAGGCGCATCTGTTCGAGCGGATCCGCCCCGACGGGACAGTGCTCGAGGTTCGCGGGACGCCCATCCCGGGCGGCGGCTTTATCACAACCTACATGAACGTCACGGCACGGCATCTGGTAGAGAAACAGCTGAACGACAGCGAGCGGCGTGCGCGCGAACAGGCAGCGACATTGGAGATCACGCTTGCGCATATGAGACAAGGACTGTCCATGTTTGATGCCGATGGTCGACTGATGGTTTGGAATGACCGGTATGTTGAGATCTATGGCATGTCGCCAGATATCATCAAGCAGGGCGTTAGTGTCCATGCAATCGTCGAGCACCTGCCACGGATAGGCTACCTTGAAACCGATGAGCCCGATTGGCAGCAGAAACTCTCCGACAGATGTACCGTTGCGTCAACCGAGCGGTTCAATGACGGACGGGTGATCAGAAGCGTCCGTACCCCAATAGAGGGTAGCGGCTGGGTGGCTACCTCAGGCCGCGCGCGTCAAAGCCTTCGGGTTCAGTTGCCAGTATAGCATGATGATTCATGGGTTCACTGCAAGTTGGCGTCCGACGAGAAATCGGTCTGTTGGAGGATGAAGGCGAGGCGGCGGTTCCGCCGGTGTTGGGTCAAGCGAGCCAACTTTGTGTGGCCGACGGGCACCTTGCCTGCTTTGCTTAAGTTCGGAATCTTACGGCGCGCCGCACCTTCGCCACGCCGGGCCCCGATAGCACCGCTTCGGCCGTCTGCTCGGTGCCAGGGAAGCCGAAAGTCTCAGACAGTCGTGCAGCGGCGTTGACTGCAAGGCGAACAACACCGCTATCCGCGCTGGTGTCGATTCGACCTGCGCGCGCGAAAATCGTGAGTGCCATCGTAAGCCGACCTGTCACTCCGAAAACCGGCGCGCAAATCGCGGCGATGCCGCCGCCGCCGCCGTCGGACACCGTCGCAAAGCCTGCGGCTCGCACCGCCTTCACGATTGGCTCAAGTTCTGCCTCGCTTCGAGGAGCTTTTTGTCGCCGAAGCAGCTTGTTCTGTTCGAGCTCCCGTCTGATCAGCGGCAATGTCCGGTCGGGGTCTTCATAGGCGCTGTAAAGAAAGCCCGTCGCGGACCAGGTCATCGGGCAAATGTGCGTGACCGGCACGGTGCTCGCATGGCCATGACGCGCCTCAACCAGGCGAACGAATTTGGGGCCATGCTCGCCCCACACCGACAGGGCGGCCGTTTCGCCGACCTGATCGACAAGCTGCTCCAGCATCCCGGCTGCGAAACGCAGCGCGTCGAACCGGCTGAAGCCCATGATTCCCAATTGCAGTGCCATCGGCCCAAGGTCGTAAAGGCCCGTCGCGGAATCCTGCGCGACCAGCCCGATCCGCGCCAGGCTGACAAGGTAGCGATGGATTTTCGCCGCTGGCGCATGCGCCAGCTTTGCGATGTCGGACAGTCGTTGCAGACCGTCGGATTGCAGGAGTGCCGTAAGGATCGTACCGGCGAATTCAATCGACTGAATCCCGGCTTGGGCATCGCCGTACGTTTCTTTGCCTGTTTTCAACATCGCGGCGTCCCATGACCGGCTCAACATCTGCACTTGACCATAACGTCTCATATGCGACTATGTTTGTATAGCGTAATTAATTACGCATTGTAAAATAAATTGGGAATGACGTCTGGTGGGTGCAAAGAGTTCAGTTACATACACGGCGCGTGACGCCGACGTTATTGCCACGGGAATTGCCGGCCTGTTGTCGGGTGACGTTGCGATCGTCACGGGTGCCGCGCAAGGCAACGGCGCTGGGATCGCAAGAGGTCTGGCGCAGAGCGGCGCGGCAGTGCCGCTCGCCGACATCGATCTTGATGGTGCGCTCGTTGTTGCATCTGACATAACCAGAGCCGGCGGAATGGCGAGCGCGGTCGCGCTTGACGTCGCCGACCGGGCCCAGTGCGCCGACGTCGCTCGCAAGGCGCAAGAGCAGTACGGGCCGGTGTCCATTCTCATCAACAACGTCGGCATTTTCCGTCGCGCGGAGATCGACACTCCTGAGTTTCTAGAATCCGCGGCGCTGCAATGGCGCGTCAACGTCGAAGGCTCGTTGAACATGGCGCAGGCGCTCGTCGCGCAACTGCGCCAGACGCAGGGCCGCATCGTCAACATTGCATCGATCGCTTCCTTTATCGCCTACAGGCGCAATGTGGTCGGCTATGCGGCGAGCAAAGGCGCGGTTGTACAGTTGACGAAGGGATTGGACGCCGATCTCGCCGCCAATGGAATTCGCGTCAACGCCATAGCGCCAGGTCTGATCGCGACGCCGCTCACTGCGGCGTTACGCTCGCAGCCCGCGGTGATGGAAGAGCTGTTCGCCCACGCCTTGATGAAGCGATTTGCCGAGCCCGAAGAACTGGTCGGTGCGGTTCTGTCTCTGACCTCGCGTCTTTCCACTTTCGTCACCGGCGCCATCATGCCCGTCGACGGCGGCTTTCTAGCAATCTGAAGGATATCAAGATGGGCAATTCCGATCATCAAGGCGTCGTCCCGGGCCAGCTCGAAGAGCCGGAGGTTATGACCTGCGATCTGTTGGTGGCGGGATCCGGCGCGGGCGGCATGACGACCGCAATTGTCGCGCGCAAGAATGGTCTCGACGTTATCGTCGCCGAAAAAGAGCCGGTGATGGGCGGAACGACAGCGCTGTCCGGCGGCTATCTCTGGGTGCCGAACAACACGATCAACAAGGCGGCCGGCACTAAGGACAGCGTCGATGCAGCGCGCACCTATTTGCAGTATGAAGCCGGCAACCAGTTCGATGCCGATCGTGTCGAGGCATTCCTGCGCGAAGGTCCGCGCATGGTCGATTTCATGCAGGAGAATACCGAAGTCCGGTTCGATCCTGCGATCGCGTTTTCAGACTATCATCCCGATGCGCCCGGCGGGCTGCCGGGTGGGCGCTCGATCCTGACGCGCCCGGTGCGCGGCTCGATGCTGGCCGAGGATCTCGGCAAGGTTCGCCGCGCAAGGCCCGAATTGACGCTGTTCGGCCTGACCATCGGCTCTGGCAAAGAGCTGTGGCACTTCTATCGCGCAACGCGGAAAATCTCGTCGGCGGCCTATGTCGCCCGCCGCCTTTTCCTCCATGGGCTCGATCTTCTGACGCACGGCCGCGGGATGCTGCTCTCCAACGGCAATGCGCTGTCTGCGCGGTTGCTCCGCACCGCCCGCGATCTCGACATTCCGGTCTGGCTGGATAGTCCAGTGCGATCCTTGACCCGGAACGAGGAGGGCGCAGTTACCGGTGCGCTGGTTAGAACGCCACAGGGCTTGCGCCGGATCGTCGCGCGCAAGGGCGTCGTACTCGCATGTGGAGGATTCTCGCAGGACGTCGAGCGCCGCAAGAGCCTCTACCCACATGCAGCCGCCGAGGGAGAGCATGTCTCGTCGGCAAGTCCGGGCAATACCGGCGACGGTGTGCGGCTCGGCCAGTCGGTGGGCGGCAACGTCGTCGAAGGCTATCCCAATCATGGCGCGTGGGCGCCGACCAGCCTCGTTCCACGCAAGGATGGCACCAAGGGCCCGTTCCCGCACTTCATCGATCGCGGCAAACCCGGCGTCATCGCCGTCCTGCGCAACGGACGGCGTTTCGTTAACGAAGCCAACAGCTATCATGACTTCGTGCAGGCAATGGTTCGTGCAACGCCGCGCGAGTCGGTGGTCGAAGCATTTCTGATTGTCGATCACCGCACCATCCGGCGCTATGGGCTCGGTTATGTGAAGCCAGCTCCGCTGCCCCTCGGTCCCGCCATCCGCTCGGGCTATCTGATCCGCGGCGAGACGCTCGCCGAACTTGCGCGCAACGCTGGTATCGACGCTTCGCAACTCGACGCCGTGGTTGCGCAGTGGAACGCTGATCTGAAGTCCGGCGTCGACAGTGCCTTCGGCAAGGGCAGCACCGCTTACAATCGCTTCCACGGCGATCCCGAGGTCAGCCCGAATCCATGCATGGCGCCGATCGCAACGGCGCCGTTTTACGCGGTGCGCGTCATTCCTGGCGATATCGGCACCTTCACGGGTCTGCGCGCCGATGCCAAAGCGCGCGTTCTCGATGCGACCATGCGACCGGTGCCGGGGCTGTACGCCGCCGGGAATGACATGGCGAGCGTCGCAGGCGGCAATTACGTCGGCGGCGGCATCACGCTTGGGCCAGCGATGACGTTCGGATACATCGCTGCCCGGCACGCCGCCGGGATTGAAGAAAAAACAAGCTGAGCATTCGCGTCAGCCAATACAGGGAGGAAATAATGCATCGCAGAACAGTTCTGAAGGGAATGCTTGCGGCGTCGATGGCGGCGACGGGCGGCAAGGCGTTCGCGCAGTCCTCGGAAATCCGGATCGGCTGCCTGAGCGCAGCCTCCGGACCGGCGGCATTTCTTGGCGCGTCCGAGAAAAACCAGTTCGATTTGATGGTCGAGCAGTTTAATGCGCAGGGCGGCATGTCCGGCCACAAGATCGTGCCGTTCTACTACGACACCGAAGGCAACAGCACGAACGCGGCCCAGCAGTTTCGCCGCCTCGCGGAGTCCGACAAGGTTCATGTCGTCGTCGGTCCCAGCACGACCGGAGAGTCGATGGTGCTCAAGCCGATCGCGGATGAGCTCAAGATCCCGATGATCACTATGACGGGAACGGAAGCGCTGGTCGTTCCGCCGACCCGCTACGTATTCAAGGTAGCTCCGACGGATCGGATCGTCTCCGCCCACATGCTATCTTTCGCCAAATCGAAGGGCTGGAGTAAAGTCGGCATTATTTCTTCCGCCGACGGCTTCGGTCAGGCGGGCGCAGGCTTCCTGAAGTCGAACGCCGAAAAGCTCGGTGTCAAGATTGTGCTCGCGGAAGAATTCGGTCCGCGCGATACCGACATGACGCCGCAGATCCTGCGCATTCGCCGTGCTGAAGTCGATGCGATGTTGATCTGGAGCGTCAATCCCGGCCCGACGATCATCCTGAAGAACGCCGCTGCGTCGGGCTTCAACAAGCCGATCGTGAACAGCTTCGGCGTCGCCAGCACGCAGCTGCTCGAGCAGGCCGGCGCCACGGCGGAGAACACCTACGTCTCGACGATGCGCCTGCTTTTGCCTGACGATCTCGCGCAAGACGATCCGCTGCGTCCGGTCATCAGCAAGGTCGCCGCTAACTATCGCGCGCGCTTCAAGGCTCCGGCCACGACCTTTGTCGGCCATCCCTACGACGCCATGACGCTGATCGAGCTGGCGCTGAAGAAGGCCGGCAAGGCGGATCGAGAAGCTCTCGTGGATGCGATCCATTCGGGCATCAGTTTCCCGGGCTGCAATGGCGAAATGGATTTTTCGGCCGCAAACCCCGGCGGACAGACAGAGGGGTCGAGGCCCGTCGTGATGGTTCAGATCAAGGCTGGAAAATTCACGATCGCCGAGTGACTCCAAATCGGGAGGGGATCGTCCCATGAGCGACTTCTTGCAGATATTGATCAGTGGCGGCATCGTCGGTTGCATCTACGCCATGGCGGCCCTCGGTTTCACGATCGTGTTCAACGCAACGCGCGTCGTGAATTTCGCCAATGGCGAATTCCTCATGCTCGGCAGCTTGGGGCTCGCGGGCGCTATTGCAACAGCGGGTCTTCCCCTTTGGCTCGCCGTTATCGTGACGATCCTCTGCACAACACTTGTCGGTGTCGCGATGCAGGTGGTCTTGTTGGATCATGCCCGCAGCGCCGACGAGCTCACACTTGTGATGCTAACGATCGGCACCGGCCTCGCTCTGCGGGGTGCGGCCGCGCTGGTGTTCGGTCGCGAAGTCGCTTTCGTTCAGGATTTCGGCCTGTTTCCGATGATCCTGATCGGAGACATCTATGTCATCAGCCAGGGCGTCTGGATCGCCCTTACATTGGTCTGTGTCAGCATCGGCTTGTGGTTCTTGTTCGCGCGCACCACCTTCGGCAAGGCGATGCGGGCGGCCAGCCAGGAGCCGCGGGCTGCCGCGCTGTGTGGGATCGAACCGCGGCGCGCGGCTGCGACGGCCTTCGCCCTTGCGGCCGCACTCGGTGGTCTTGCCGGCGCGCTGGTGACGCCGATCTCCGCGGCATTCTACGAGAACGGCATCTTTCTGGGGCTGAAGGGCTTTGCAGCCGCGGTCGCAGGTGGGCTCGGCAATCCGCTGGGCGCAGTCGTGGGCGGGCTGGTCATCGGCATGGTTGAGGCCATGACCGCCGGCTATGTCTCGTCCGGTTACAAGGACGGCGTTGCGTTCATCGTGCTGCTTTTTGTTCTTCTGCTGCGCCCGACGGGATTGTTCGGCGGAACTTCCGTGAACCGGGTCTGAGATCATGTCCGCTCCCAATTCCGGCCTGCGGCGCGATCTCCTGCGTCTGCTCGCGCTTATTGCGGTGCTCGTTGTCCTTGAGTTCGTTCTCAAGAGCCAATTTTATCGCAGCACTGTCATTCTCTCGATGATCTTCGCGATTGCGGCGATTGGCCTGACGCTTCTGATGGGGTTTGCCGGCCAGTTGTCGATTGGGCAGGGCGCCTTCTTCGGCATCGGCGCCTATACTGCCGCGCTCGCGCTCCAGCGCCTGGGCCTGCCGACCGTCGGGGCGCTCGCGCTTGCGGCATTGGTTCCGGCGCTGGTCGGCTTTGTCATCGCACGTCCGATCCTGCGACTCGCAGGCCATAATCTGGCGCTCGCCACGCTTGCTCTCGGGGCCGTCTTCTATGTCGTTGCCACGCAATGGACCGGCATCACCGGCGGCATCGATCCCGGTATCAACGGTCTGCCGGCCTTGCGATGGTTCGGCTTTGAGCATGGCCGGGTAATCTTCTGGCTGTCCGGGGCTTGCCTCGTACTCTGCACCGCCGTGGCCCTGATGCTGGTCGACGGACGCTTCGGCCGGGCGTTGAAGGCTGTGAAGACGTCGGAGATCGTTGCAAGCTGCACCGGCATCGATGTGGCCCGGACGAAGGCGGTGGTGTTCGCGATCGCTGCAGGTTTCGCCGGCCTGTCCGGAGCTCTGTTCGGGCTGTTTCTGCGCTCTTTCAACGCGACATCTTTCAACATCAGCCTGTCGATGGAACTTCTGATGATGGTGATCGTGGGATCGCTAACCACGATCTGGGGTGCTCTGTTCGGTGCTCTGGCAATCGTGGTCCTGCCGAATCTTCTTGAAGGTTTCGATCACGCCAAATTGCTGATCTATGGATTGATGATGGTCGCTGTCATGATGTTCGCGCCCGACGGTCTCGCAGAAACCGTGGCCCGGCTGTTCACCAGGCGGAGGGCGGTGTTGTGACCGCGACGCTTTCGCTTCACGGGATCTCGAAGTCGTTTGGCGGATTAAATGCGGTCGAAGACGTCTCGTTCGATCTGCCGCCGGCCGTCGTTACGGCGTTGATTGGCCCCAACGGTGCTGGAAAATCAACGATCATCAACCTCATTGCCGGGATCTTCGCGCCCAATGGCGGCCGGGTCATGCTCTGCGAGACCGACATTACTGCGCTGCCTATGTTCCGCCGCGCATGTCTCGGTGTGGCGCGAACCTATCAGACGCCGCAAATGATCCACGGCCTCGATGCGCTAGGAAACGTCATGGCCGGCGCCTATCGCTTCGGCAGTCATGGACTGCTGACGACGATCTTCATGCCGTGGGTGGTCGCCAGGGAGAATTCGGAGATGGCCGAACGCGCCGCTGCGGCGCTGCGTAAGGCCGCGGTGCCGGAAATCTGGTGGGACCGCCGCGCCGTCGATCTGCCGTACGGCATTCAGAGGCGTGTCGAGATCGCGCGGGCGATCGCGCAGGGACCGAAGATTCTGATGCTCGACGAGCCTGCGGCAGGTCTCAATCCTGCCGAGACCGCCGAGATCGGCGAGTTGCTCATCGAGATCGCCACCGACGGCGTCGCGGTGCTGCTCGTCGAGCACGACATGCCTCTGGTGATGTCGACGGCAACCCAGGTTGTGGTGGTGAATTTCGGCCGCCGGCTTGCGGTTGGCAGTCCGACGCAGATCATGGCCAACCCCGAAGTTGTTGCGGCATATCTCGGCGCCGATGTGAGCGCGGATGATGAGGTCTTCGCATGACGGGTCTTTTGCGATTGGACAATCTCGTCGCCGGATACGGTTCGCTAACGGTGCTGAAGGGCCTGTCGCTCAGCGTCGCGAAGGGCGAGATCGTCGGGTTGGTCGGCGCCAACGGCGCGGGCAAGTCAACGCTTTTGAATGCAATTTCCGGCGTCATCCCGATGCGCAGCGGCAGCATCCTGTTTGATGGCGAAAATCTTGGCGGCCGTCGTGCCGCCGCTATTGCGCGCGCGGGATTGCGGCATGTGCCGGAAGGACGCCGCGTCTTTGCCGAGCTTTCGGTTGAGGACAATCTTCGGCTCGGCGCCTATGGCACGCGCAACGACGGGATCGAAAAGCGATTGCCGGAAATCTTCGAGATGTTTCCGCGTCTCGTCGAGCGCCGTCACCAGGCGGCGGGCACTATGTCGGGCGGCGAGCAGCAGATGCTCGCAATCGGTCGCGCGTTGATGGCCAAACCCCGTCTTCTGATGCTGGATGAGCCATCGATGGGACTGGCGCCTTTGGTGGTGGCGGAGATTTTCCGGCTCATCCGGTCGTTGCGCGACGATTTCGGTCTCGGCATTCTGCTGGTCGAGCAGAATGCCCGGGCCGCTTTGCGGGTCTCGGATCGCGCCTGTGTGATGGCGCTTGGACGTTTCGAACTGGAAGGCACCGGACGGGAATTGCTTCGTAATCCCGCTGTCACGCAGGCATTTCTTGGGGCGGTACCAAGGCCGGTGTGAAAGTTCCGACCGAACCTGGAGCAAATCAAACGACCGCGGATCGCGTGCAGTAGGCCGGGGAGCAGCATGACCACATTGCAGCAGCAACACTCGATCGATTTCCAGTCGTTCGTGTTTGACTATGCTCGCGGGTTTGACGAAGCGCGCGGCCTCGGCCGGCCGCAGATCGGGACCGCCGGGCGCGACCTCGAAATGTGGCGCGCGCTTGAGGGCAAAGCGACGTCAAGTCGGCTGAAATCGAACGCGAGGCACTCTTGCCCGCCGCCGCTCAGGGGCGGCGTCGGGTCAGTCGGCGTAGCGGGCGCAAAAGAGCGCTTGGCACAAGGGCTCCGATCACGTTGCCTCAAGGGCCGAACCAGCGATGGTCGCTCGACTTCGTCAGCGATACCCTGACCGACAGCGGGCGGTTTCGTATGCTGGCCGTAGTGGACGATTTCACCCGGGAGTGCGTCGCATTGGTCGCCGACACCTCGCTCTCGGGCGCCTGGGTAGGCCGTGAGCTTGATACGGCGATCGCCCGGAGCGGGCGTCCCCTTACGATCGTCAGCGACAACGGAACTGAGTTCACCAGCATGGCCATCTTGAGCTGGTCTCAGCAGACAAGGATCGAATGGCACTATATCGCTCCGGGCAAACTCGATCATGCCCGCGAGTTGCTCGCTGATTGGCTGTACGACTACAACACCGTCCGTCCGCACAGCGGGATCGGCAATCTGCCACCGGCAACCTACGCAAAGCTCAACGCTTCCGATATGCAACGGGACGGAGCGCTTGAGCTAACCTGGGGCTCCGCGCCCCGTCCCGTTGCATCACCGAGCCATACAGGCTCAAATGAGAACGGGATTCTGCCCATCGTTGGATGAAGCTTGGGGCTCAGGTCACTCTCATAGGGACGATATGAGTAACGAAGACTGATACCGTCTCATCTGCCCTGTTATAATATGGAGAGCAATATGCACGTGCTCACGCCGAACCCTCTCCCCATCAAAAGCCGCTCGTCGGTCGTAAAGGACAATATGTCTGGCCTCGGTTGTCCGACGCCGTTGCTGCCGACCGCCCGAGCTCGCATCAGGGACCTTTGCTGGCGTGATCGCGCGTGACGCCAGCACGACGCCGAGTAGCCAGATGCAACCTCGAACGAACGCGTGATGCGACTCTGTTGAATTGGAGGACGAGACTTTGGCTCAAGATGCAAATTTGGATGTGACGCCGACGATAGGAAACATGTTGTACCCTAATCTGCTGAAGGGAAACGTCGCGGTCGTGACGGGGGCCGCACAGGGAAATGGCGCGGCGATCGCGCGCGGCCTGGCCCGATATGGTGCACGAATCGCGGTGGCGGATCGCGATGAGCAAGGCGCGCGAGCAGTTGCGGACTCCATTACGGAGAATGGCGGCGAAGCATCAGCCCTTCATCTGAATGTGGCTGATATGGAGGGATGCGAGCGAGGCGCTGCGGCGATCGCGCGCGAACTCGGCCCGGCGTCGATCCTCGTCAACAATGCCGGAATCGTTCGCCGCGTTGGAATTGAGGAGAACATCTTCCTCGACTCGGTCAAGGACCAGTTCTCCGTCAATGCGCTGGGCTCGGCCCAGATGGTCAAGGCGCTATTGCCGCAACTGCGCGAAACGCGGGGACGCATTGTCAATATCGGCTCGATCGCGAGCTTCAACGCGACCACTGGCGGCATCGGCTATGGCCTGTCGAAGGGCGGCGTCCTGTTGATGACGAAGACGATGGCGGCCGAACTGGCGCAGTATGGCATCCGTGTTAATGGCATCGCCCCGGGCATCATCATCACGCCCATGACGGAGCCGACGCGCAACAATGCTGGTGTGGCGGCTCGTTATCTGGAGCATATCCCGCTCAATCGTTTCGGGGAGGCCGATGAGTTGGTCGGTCCCGTCGTGTTCCTCGTCTCGACCCTGTCCTCATATGTTACAGGCGTGATGCTGCCGGTTGATGGCGGCTACCTGGCGATCTGAGAGCGTTGCAGGGCTGAAACGTCGCAATAGCTTCAGCCGACCCAAACTTCGAAAGGTTCGCGTGACTGCCTGCGCGCGGATGCAGACCTTTGCGCTGCCATGACACAAAGAATGTTCGAAGGGTTGACGCTGCTCGTCGCAACGCAGCCCGGGACGTCCAAAACCTCCGCAAGAAGCAGCGATAGCTGCTCGCGAAACGTACGAGAGCCGTCAGCGATAAAGCTATTGCCGCGAACGGTGTTTACAATAGCAGCGCGACAAGCGGGTGAATCTGATTACAGAGTGATCGCAAGCACATATGATACCAACGGCCCGAAACTGTGACTCATTAGGGATTCCCAAATCAGTGAAACTCTGACTCGATGCTGGCTTTTGAGAGGAGCGGCATCGATGGGAGCGGCGGTATCGATCACCCGACTTGATCTGACGGCTTCAGAGCTTCGCAAGGCGGCAAGCGGGGAGAAGAATAGTGCCGCGGCGCGTCGGATACTTGCGCTTGCGCTGGTGCTCGATGGCTTGGACCGCAAAACGGCGGCCGAAACCTGCGGCATGGACCGTCAGACCTTGCGGGACTGGGTGCACCGTTACAACGCCGCGGGACTCGTCGGGCTTCGCAATCTCAAATCGCCAGGTCCCGGATCAAAACTCACGGCGCGGCAGCAGGCCGAATTGGCCGAGCTTGTCGAGGCCGGCCCCGACCCCGCGGTGCACGGGGTAGTGCGTTGGCGGCGGGTCGATCTGCGCGACGAATTGCAGCGGCGCTTCGGTGTCGCGCTACATGAGCGTTCGGTCGGGAAGGTTCTAGCCAAGCTCGGCTACCGCAAACTGTCGGTAAGGCCCCGCCACCCACAGGCTGACGAAGAAGCCCAGGAGGCGTTTAAAAAAACTTCGCCGCGACAGTCAGAGCACAAATCCCCGACCGCGCCAAAGGTAAGCCGATCGAAATCTGGTTCCAAGATGAGGCCCGGATCGGCCAGCAGGGCACGCTGACCCGCGTCTGGGCCAAGCGTGGAACGAGGCCCCGCGCGCCACACGACCGACGCTACGACTGGGCCTACCTGTTCGGCGCGGCCTGTCCGCAACGTCGCGTCGCAGCAGGCTTGGTCATGCCGGCGGCGAACGCCGAGACCATGTCGCTGCATCTCACTGCTATCGGCCGCAAGGTGGCGGCAGGTAGCCACGCCGCTCTCGGCCTCGATGGCGCCGGCTATCATATTGCTGCCGCGCTTACGATCCCCGAAAACATCACCCTCGTGCGGCTGCCACCCTCATATGGGGATTTGAGAGTCAAGCCTGTTCGATCTGTCCGGGTAAGGGGTTGGCGGTAGGAGGGCGGCGCGCGGAGCCATGCGTAGCGCAGCGCGACGACCGGGCCCCGAGCGAGGATTGGCTTCCGAAGATTTATGCAGCTCACTGCATCACCTCATATCCGGTCGAATCGTTTGATCCGTACCCACCTTCCGCATGCTTGCGGCAAGGAAGCCTGGCGAGGATGAGACCCATCTACGAAGCGGCATTTGAAGCCCTAGGGTGGCACGGTCATCATCCATCCCGCACGGAACGCGGCGAAGCCGCGACGCGTGATGGCGCGGTTTGTTTTATGTCTTCATGGTTGCCCGCTCCGGAATGAGGCCCGTGGTGAGATAGCGCCACAGCGCCACGATCAGCTTGCGCGCCAATGCGACGATGGCGATGCGTTTGGCGCGTTTGCCGGCGTTGGCGGTGCGTGTGCGGAACCAGCGGCTGAGCGCGCTGTCCGGTTGATGGCGGAGCCAGAGCCAGGCCAGTTCGATCGCCTTGTGGCGGGCCCGCCGATTGCCGGCCTTGCTGATGCCTTGCTCGCGATCGATGCCGCCGCTCTTCCAGGGGCTGGGTGCCAATCCGTTATAGCTGGCGACCTCGCGCCGGTTGCGGAAGTCCTTGTAAAACACCTCGTCCACCAGCGTCGTGGTGAAGGCCGGGCCGAGCGCCTTGAGCCGCTGCAAGTTCGATCGCCGCTCCGCCATCGGCGCAGGAACGGGACAGCTCTGCCCAGCCTGGGCGTGTTCCAGCGCCGCAAGCTGCTCGCGCACCATGGTCAGGCGCGCGTGTTCGCGCGTCACTTCCGCCAACAGGTGAGGTGGCAGCGGTTGGCCCTGCCAATCCCGCTGCTGCTTCAGAAAGCTGAGCCAGTTCCGTCGCCGCGGATTGCCGACCGCCACGCCCAGAAGGCGCAGCAGCGCCTTGATCCGGTTGGTATAGCCCGTTTGCTCCTTGACCAGACGGTCGCGTTCACGGCTGGCGCGCCGGGCATCCTCTTCGGCCACGCTCGGAACCCGGACAATCCGCACCACCCGCGGCTCGCCCCGCAGATAGGCCATCAAGGTCCGCAGCATCAGCTCGCCGTCGATCCGGTCCGTCTTCACCCGCCGCGACCGCTGCTCCACCGCAATGCTGGCCGCATCGAACACAAAGTTGGCGATCCCCGCCGCCTGCAGCAGCCGGTGCAGCCAAAAGCCGTCATAGCCGGCTTCATAGCAGCTCACCACCCGCGGCGCGGCCCCCAGCTTCGCGGTTGCCCGCGCCCTGACCTTCTCGATTTGGGCCAGCAACTCGGCGTGATCGCCGCCCTCGATCTTGTGGCGCGAGATTCGGTCTCGATCCGGACTGTGCAGGGTCACCAACCACGTCTTCTGGCTCAGTTCGATTGCAACGAAAATTGTGTCACTATGGCCGACGGTGGGCGTGATCTCGGTCGATGCTTGCATCTGACTTCTCCGATGGTTCGAGTGTGCAAACCCAAACCTATCGGATAGGCCACGCTCACCGCCCCATGGAATCTACGCTCCTGAACTCAATCCGATCGAAAACGTCTGGGAATATCTGCGCGGCAACAAACTCGCGATCACCGTCTTCGACGACTACGACGACATCGTTGATAAAGCCTGCGATGCATGGAACTTCGTTGAACAAGATCCAAAGCGCATCGCATCAATCACCACCCGAACATGGGCAACAGTCAGTCATTAGGGCCGTTGGTATGAGTTCGCAGCTTTATTCTGAATGGCGCACCCGACACGGTTCGAACGTGTGACCTTTGCCTTCGGAGGGCTAGGCTAAGCGGCTTGTTTCGGCAGACGACCTCTGGCCGGCGATACAAAGGTTCGATCGGCCATGTGAGGGGTCTCGAGAGCGTCGGTAAGACACAGCGTCGAATGCCGCGCAAGATGCGCACGGTCTGGAAAGTCGGTGCGCGCGTGCGCGCCGCGGCTTTCCTGACGGCGCAAGGCGGCCATCACGATCATCAAGCCGACGATCGCGGGGTCGCTTGCAGCGTGCTGCGGGACCGCAAGCGGATAGAGCGCGCGGGCGGCTGCGCGCAGACCTTCGCCATCGCGCAATACGCCGGCGGCCCGGGACAGGATCGGACGGACCGACGTCGGATCGCTGCCGACGTTTCCATCAGGCAGCGCAGGCTTTCGCCGCCGGGTCGAGGCTGTCGCGGCAACATCCTGCGCGACGAAGCCGCCGCACACCGCCGCCTCGAGCAGCGAATTGCTCGCGAGCCGATTGGCACCATGCAAGCCGGTGCAGGTGACTTCGCCGCAGGGCCAGAGACCGGCGACGGATGTTCGGCCGCGCGTGTCCACGGATATACCGCCCATGTGATAGTGCACGGCGGGGCGGATTGGGATCGGTTGCGTCACCGGATCGACTCCGGCCTCGCGACACATGGCCGTGATCGTCGGGAAACGCCGCGCAACGTCGAGACCCTTCGCACGTCTTGCGTCGAGAAAGACGCGATGTCCCGCCCTCATGTGGCGCCAGACCGCACGCGCGACGATGTCGCGAGGGGCAAGTTCTGCGCCGGGCTCGTTCGCCATGAACCGATCGCCGTTTTCGTCGAGCAAGATGGCGCCTTCTCCGCGCACGGCCTCGCTGACGAGCTTCAGGGGGTAGGATTTGCTGTCGAGTGCCGTCGGATGGAACTGAATGAATTCAAGGTCGGCCATGACCGCGCCGGCGCGTGCGGCGAGCGCAAGGCCCTGGCCAACGGAGCCCGCCGGATTCGTGCTGTGCAGAAACAAGCCGCCAATACCGCCGGTCGCGATGACGACGCGGTCGGTGGCGAACACCGCCGGCCCGCGATCGGTCGCGGCGAGAACGCCGGTCACCGCATTGTCGTCGACGATCAGGCGCCGTGCTGTGGTGGCTTCGCTCACCATGATGGATGGTGTCTCACCGACCTTGCGGGTCAAGGCCCGGATCAGGTCGCGGCCGCTGGCGTCACCTCCGGCATGAACGATCCGGCGGCGCGAATGCGCAGCCTCGAGACCAAGAACGATCCAGCCATTGGCGTCCCGATCGAACGCAACGCCGAGCCGCACCAGCTGTTCAATCGCCGCGGGCGCGACGGCGAGGATCGCTGCGGCGACGACGTCATCGCAGAGGCCATCCCCGGCGGCGAGCGTATCGCCAGATGTAATGAGGCGTCGTCATCGATGCCGATACTGGCGGCGATACCGCCCTGAGCGAGCGTACTCGAAGTTTCGAAGCCGAGCGGCGCCCTGGTCAGCAGCAGCACCGGCTGCGGCGCCAGCGCGAGCGCAGTCATCAGGCCCGCGAGGCCGCCGCCGATGATCACGACGGCGGCGTCGGTGTCGTACACCTCCGTCATCTGATCGCCAGCATCCGTTCGACGGCCAGACGTGCGGGCGCTGCGATCCGTTGGTCGATCGTCACTTCGTGCTGCATTGTCTCCAGCGCATGGCGGATATTGCCAAGCGTGATCTTTTTCATATGCGGGCACAGATTGCAGGGACGGATGAAGGCGAGGTCCGGATATTGGAGGGCGACGTTGTCGCTCATGGAACATTCCGTCAACAGCACGACCCGAGGCGGCCGCTCTTTGGCCACGTACGACGACATCGCTGCCGTTGAGCCGGCGAAATCAGCCTCCGCCGGCACATCCGGCGGACATTCGGGGTGCGCCAGCGCGACGACACCGGGATGGTCCTCGCGCAGTTGTCGGACCTCTCCCGCGCTGAAGCGCTCATGCACTTCGCAGTGACCAGTCCAGGTGATCACCTTGACCTTGGTCTCGGCGGCAATGTTTTTGGCGAGATATTCGTCGGGCAGCATGATCACGCGTTCGACGCCGAGGGATTCGATCACTGCTCTGGCGTTACCGGACGTGCAGCAGATGTCGGATTCGGCTTTCACCGCGGCCGAGGTGTTGACGTATGTCACGATCGGGACGCCGGGATGGCTTTCTCGCAATAGCCGGACGTCTTCCGGCGTGATCGAGTCTGCGAGCGAGCAGCCGGCGCCGCGATCCGGGATCAGCACCGTCTTTGACGGATGAGCAACTTGGCGGTCTCGGCCATGAAGTGGACGCCGGCGAGGACGATGACGTCGGCCTCCACATCCATGGCTTCACGGGCCAGCCCGAGGCTGTCGCCGACGATGTCAGCAACTCAGTGGAAAATCTCCGGCGTTTGATAATTGTGCGCCAGAACGACCGCATTGCGAGCTCGCTTCAGAGCCATGATCGCGTCGATATCCTCCGCGAAGGCCGGCCATTCGATCGCGGGGACCGCGTTCCACACTTTCTCGTAGATAGGACGGCTGCAGTTCCATCGTCGGCATCATAAGTATATACTCCAACTGAGTATATACTTATGATGGACTTGGAGTATAAGCCGTGTCAAGTGGAAAGTGGCAATTTGGAACCGGTGAGGGCGCGCTGTGTAAATACCGCACGTCGGAACCGGAACAATTTTGCCGGACGCCCCCCGGTGTCCTGACTCATGTCTCCGGTTTCCTCGACAAGCTCCTGCTGTTCTATCAGGCGGCGGAAATTCTGCTTGTAGAGGAGACGCCCTGCCAGGGCTTCCATGCAGCGTTGCAGTTGCAGCAGCGTGAATGTGTCCGGCATCAGTTCGAACACCACCGGTGTGGTATTTGATCTTGGCCCGGAGCCTGGCAATTCCGGTTGCGAGAATACGGCGATGATCGAGCACCATGGAATTGCCGGGTGCGACCACCGCGGCTTTGTCCGATACCGGTGCCGACGGATTGTCGCGTAAGGCTTCCGGGATCAGTCGCGCCTCGTACAGCAGTTCGTAGCGCTGCAGGACCAGTTCCTCGTTCCAGGCGTGCTGCTCCAGGCCGAACAGCATCGCGGCCCGCTGTCGGCGGATGGCTCGGATCGCCCGGTCCGGCGTCGCCGCAGCCCAGGCCGCGAGGCCCAGCCGCAGCGTTTTCTCGATCAGCGGCGGCGCACCGAGGCGATGATCCTCCCAGGGGAAATACTCATACCAGCTGCGCCAGCTCGCCTTGTATTCGCCGGAAGCCGGCTGCTCTCTTGTCAGGCCGAGATAGCTCACCGAGATGACGTGCTTGGCGGCGACGCCGGCGCGGTCCTGATCGGCGAAGGTGTAGAGCTGTTCGACATAGCCGAGCGGCAGCCCGGTTTGCCGTTCGACCCAGGCGCGCAGCCCCGATTGCAGCGACCGATGGGCCAGTTCGAAAGGACCGGAGGGCAGGGCGCCCTGGTCCTGAATCGTCAGGACACGCGGTTCGCCAGCGGTAACCGCCACCAGCACCGCCACCAGCTCCGCCGCAATGCCGTGGTGTGATGAGCGCGCCGCGGGATGCGCGGTTGCCTTGGGTTTGGTGCCGCCCAGCGGGTCCATGACCAGGTTTGCTCACGTGCTCAAAGGGTAAGTGTGAAAAAGCTGCTTCGCTCCTACGCACCGATTTCATGCATAAAACCGCAACGTGAAGCGCACGGCAATAGCAGTTACACGCCGGCCCGGGCGGGGACGCAAACGGCCATGGCGGTATTTGGAAAAGTAGAATGATCCGGCACGTGGCTGTCCAGGCCAAGCCGAGCGCTCGACCGACGTCAAAGCCTTGTGAGCAAGCTGTTATAGGCGGAATGCCTTGCACAACGCAGCTCGCGGCGCCGCACTTCGGCGGCAACGAGGACTTTTTCATATTGAGAGTAGCAACCGATCTCGCCGCCCGTGCCGGTAGTCGTCGACTTAGCTATTGGCTTTCATGCCGTAGACATGCTCCGGTCCCGGAAACGAGCGCGACCGGACGTCGGCGGCGTAACTTTCAATTGCGGCCTCGATCATCGGGCCGAGATTGCCGTATCGGCGCACGAATTTGGGTGTCCGTGGCGACACCCCCAGCATGTCTTCCAGCACCAGGACCTGACCATCGCAGGTCGCGCTGGCGCCGATGCCGATGGTAGGAATGGCGATCGTCTCGGTGATCTTCCGCGCTAGCGGCTCTGCGACCGCTTCGATCACGACCGAGAATGCACCCGCCTGCGCAATCGCTTTGGCGTCGTTCTCGATCGGCTCCCACGAGCCCTCCTCGCGGCCCTGGGCGCGGAACGAACCCAGCGTGTTGATCGACTGCGGCGTGAGCCCGATATGTCCCATCACAGGGACGCCTCGCTCGGAGAGAAACGCGATAGTCTCCGCCATCCGGGCGCCGCCCTCCAGCTTCACCGCGCCGCAATGGGTCTCCTTGAGGATCCGCGCCGCGGAATGAAACGCCTGCTCCTTTGAAGACTCATACGACCCAAACGGCATGTCTACCACGACGAGTGCATGCTGCGAACCTCGCATCACCGCTTGGCCCTGTAGCACCATCATTTCGAGCGTCACAGGCACGGTCGTCTCGAAGCCGTGCATCACATTGCCGAGCGAGTCACCAACCAGAATGATGTCGCAATAGCGATCGACCAGAGCCGCGGTGCGCGCGTGATACGAGGTCAGCATCACTATCGGCTCGCCGCCCTTGCGCGCGCGAATGTCTGGCGCGGTCTTGCGCTTGGTAACCGACTGAATGGACATGACTAAACTCCATCGACGGGAATGGCGACCGCGATCGGGTGAAACGCGAAGGCGACCGCGTGGTCGGCACGAAGCCGCCGGCGATCGCATTCACGCCGTTGGCCGGGCCGTCGATATCGACGGTCGGCCGGGCCATGACGATGGTTTCGCGTATCACTTTTTGGGAGTCACGTGCAACGCTGGCAAAATCCATGCGAAGGGAAATTGCTTATCCGCTTGAATCGCTGGGCGTATCGTTGGTTTAAGTGGGGCTTGCCTCTTCAGCGGCGAAAGCCTTGCTGCGAGGGCAGACAGAAAACGGACGTTCCTTTTCCGCGGCGTTAGGAGAAAGGTTCTTCTATTTTCGAAGGAACATTTGCATAATCGTTCCTTTGTGTCTTTCGTCGATCAACGACATTGTCACGGAGTTGAGCCGCTCGTTAACCGCATGTGCAATTGTCTCGCAACTCCAACAGGACACCCTGGATGCAAGTCACCCTGATGAAAGGCAAGATCCACCGCGCGCAGGTGACGCAAGCGGATTTGCACTATGAAGGTTCGATCTCGATCGATCGCGTGCTGATCGATGCTGCCGGTCTTCTGGTGAACGAGCGTGTCGACATTTACAATATTGACACCGGCGCGCGTTTTTCGACCTACGTCATCGAAGCGCCCGCAGGCTCCGGCATCATCGGTCTGAACGGCGCGGCCGCACGGCTGGCGATGGTGGGCGACAAGGTCATCATCGTTGCCTATGCGAATTTCAATGATGCTGAAGCGCGCAGCTTTCAACCGCGCGTCGTCTTCGTCAATGAGAGAAATCAAAAGCTCTAGCAGTTTGCTGAAAAACTTGGAAACTGAAAGGGTTTTCGCTCTTTCCGATCCACAGCCCGGATGATGTGTTGATTATCCCACGCACTTGATGTCCTGAACGCTGGCATTTGCTAGGCTGCGATCAGCTTTGGAATGCGGATCAGGTTGTAGCCGATCAGATTGAGCATGAAGGTGGCAGTGACGCAGGCGAGACCTCGAAGTTTGGTCTTGCGCATCGTTCCGTGCTGCTT
Source organism: Hyphomicrobiales bacterium (assembly GCA_017305715.1). Lineage (GTDB taxonomy): Bacteria > Pseudomonadota > Alphaproteobacteria > Rhizobiales > Xanthobacteraceae > Bradyrhizobium. The sequence continues at coordinate 35,418 of JAFKKG010000025.1, forward strand.
GCCCTAGCCGAAGATACACTCGATCATGGCGCGGCGCGATTGCGACATGCCATAGCCTTGGTGCCGCGTGGTGCGGCCGTCGATGGCGCTGGTTCGGGTCTTGCCGGTTTTGGTGACGCCATTGTTCTGCGTCACATGCGGCGTCACGTTGAGGGCTCGAAGTTTGCCACATGATTGGCGGTGTCACAAGCCTTGTCCTCACCGGCCGTGATGCGTCCGCCTGCGGCTTTGCTCCTGGCCTTGAGCATTTTCTCCGAAGCACAGCGCTCGGCTGTGCCGGTGGCCTGCGTGACCATGCCGGCTACGGCAAGCCCGTTCCGGTTCTCCATGGTGGCGTGACCCATATAGCAAAGCTTCGCCTCTCGCCCAGCCGCCTTGCGATAAAGCCGGCTGTCGGGATCGGTGCTGCTGGCATGCGTATCGTTCTTGCGCTTCTGGCCATGGAAGTTCGCACCGCCGTCGTCGTCACCATTGCCGTCCTTTGGGCGAAAGCTCTTCTGTGAGGCCCAGGCCTCGATCAGCGTTCCGTCCACCGAAAAATGCTCGTCCGAGAACAACGGCTTGACCTGCGGGTGGTTCAGAAGCCTGATCATGAACTTCGCAAACACCTCTCCGTTCTGCAGCCGATCCCGGTTCTTCGTGAAGGTGGTCGGGTCCCAGACCGGATCGTCCGGCGAAAGCCCCACGAACCAGCTGTACAAAAGATTGTAGTCCAGTTGCTCCATCAACTGCCCTTCCGACCGGATGCCGTAAAACACCTCGATCAACAGCGCGCCCAGCAATTGTTCCGGTGGAACCGAAGGACGCCCTTCGCTCGCGTAAAGCCTTCCGAAGCTGCGGTTCAACTCTACCAGCACTTCTCGCACCAGATCGCGGATTTTCCTCAACGGATGGTTCGTCGGCACACGCGCGTCCGGCGATATGTAGGAAACCAGCCCGCCCTGATCTTGAAATGTCCCTCGCATCCTCACCCCCGCCGATTCGTGATACAAAAGTGAATCATCACTTCGCCGTCATAGCGAGGGTTCTTCGGCAAACTGCTAGACGTTGACAGCGACGAGTGCGGTCAAATCAGCTTTACTCTAGCCGAGCATGCGATAGGGTCCCTGCTGGTTTCTTTCTGGAGTGGGCCTCATGCAGCATGGCCTTGTCGGGAGGGCATATGACACTTGCATCGCGTTCAAACGAGCCGTCGTTGGCGACGCCGACCCGCGACATCCGTAGGGATTGGACGAAGGAAGAAGCCTTGGCTCTCTACACGGCTCCCTTTAATAATCTGCTATTTCAGGCGCAGAAGGTCCATCGCAAACATTTCGATCCCAACAAGGTGCAGCTCAGCCAGCTTCTCAGCATCAAGACCGGTGGTTGTCCAGAGGATTGCGGCTATTGCAGCCAGTCGACCCATCATGATTCGGGCCTCAAGGCTTCCAGGCTGATGGAGGTGGAACGCGTCGTCGCCGAAGCGCGCAAGGCCCGCGACGCCGGCGCGACCCGGTATTGCATGGGCGCCGCATGGCGCAGCCCCAAGGATCGTGATATGGACGCCGTCGTCGCCATGGTCGAAGGTGTCAAGGCACTTGGCATGGAGACCTGCATGACGCTCGGCATGCTCGATAGCGAGCAGGCCGTGCGCCTGGGGAGAGCCGGTCTGGATTATTACAACCACAACATCGATACGTCCGAACGCTACTACGGCAAGGTCATCTCCACGCACAGTTTTGCCGACCGTCTGGAAACGCTGGCCCATGTCCGGCAATCCGGTATCAAAGTTTGTTGCGGCGGCATCGTCGGCATGGGTGAAGCTGCGATCGACCGCGTCGATATGTTGGTGACGCTGGCCAACTTGCCGGAGCATCCGGAAAGCGTGCCGATCAACATGCTTATCCCGATAGAGGGCACGCCGCTGGCAAAGGTCGATCCGATCGATCCGATCGCGTTCGTCCGCACGATCGCGCTCGCGCGCATGATGATGCCGAAATCCTATGTCCGCCTTTCGGCGGGCCGCACCGCCATGACCGATGAGATGCAGGCCTTGTGTTTCTTCGCCGGCGCCAATTCGATCTTCGTCGGCGACACGCTGCTGACGGCCGACAATCCCGGCGAAGACCACGATGCGCGGCTGTTTCGTCGGCTCGGCATCCAGGCGATGGAGCATGGCGAGCCATAAGGGGGCGAGCGAAGTACCCCGACACGGATCGCGAGAAATTGCTTCATAATCCTGGGGTCGGGAGTTCGCGTCCCTTTCCTGACTCGAATCCCCTCAGCTGACAAGGAACTCGTTTACTAGGGCGCCAGTTTGCGAGTCTTTAAGACACCCTACAGTCGCTCTCGCGAGGCGGCGCGAGTCATTCTGACAAACGGTGGATCTTAGGTCTGAGCCGGCAAGCACACCGCGCGTCCAAAGACGCGCGCTTCTAAGGCAAACAAACCATGGCGGCAGCGAGCGCCGTTCTCCTTAAGAATGCCGCAACGAAATCGCAACGATTTGGGTGATATGACCGTGAACAAAACGTGGCGGGAACACCTGCCACGATAAGAAAAATCAACAACTTAGAAGACACCCACTGCGTTCGGGACGCAGGGGCCGTCCGCAGCAAACGGCCACGATCAGCGACGTCGGTATCGGCGGTTGCGAGCCCCTGCAATAGAGCTGAGATGCTAGACGCCCGTCGAGCCATGGGTTCCGTCAGGACTGTGAACTTGAAATGACATCCGCGTTCGGTCGTGAGCTGATGCGGTCGACTTGAAAGCGGACCCGGATTAAGGATTCTAAAGTTCTGATCCTTTCCATCTTGGATGTCGCTCGATGGTGTCGTTGTAGGACGCCAGATCAGGAGCGAATCAGAGGGAGTCCAAACCGACACCAGCACCAATCGGGCAGGGGGTCCGAGTCGGTGAATCAGGAGTTAACTTTCCAGCAAATTTCGCTGCTCGGCGACTTCGCGACTCAGTCTATGACGTCTTCGTCGCACGAAAAGTGGGTGCACACAGATGCCAAATTCAAATGATGTCGCAAGCAACGAGATGCTTTGGAAGCGCGTCCTGTCCCTGCTCGTCGTAGGTGCCAGCGCGTTGGGTGGAAGCGCAGTGTTGCTGATACAGGCGTTGCCACCAATACTTCACGGATTTCCATAGAGCCGGAGACGGGTCTTGAGTGGCACACGAGCCAAGTTGAGCGGCAAAGGAGTGTCCAATGAAACGTCCAACAAAACGTCCAACAACGAAAATTGCCCGGAGTCCTAAGGCATTGGTATTGCTCGAAAAAATTGCAAGAAAAATTTAAGTCGAAGCGCTTCACCCGCTCCAGCCTTTTCAATAGCTTGGCTGCGAATTTCAAACGTCCGCTCCGACGCCATTCCGGCAATTTTGGCATGTCACGGCTGGAGGCGGATGAAAATCCGCGAGGATTTTCCGAGCCTGCTTTCGATCGTTTTTTATTCGCTGGATTGAAAGCAAGCACCCTCCAGCGGGCAGCGAAAGCGCTGCCCGCGCTGTCTCGCGATACGCGGGATTACGTCTGGGCGGCGGCGTTTGAAAGTCCCGGGATTCATGACCGGTACGATTTCAGTCTCGGCGTTGAGATTCAAAAAGAACGGTTCAACGAGGTTGCAACCCAATGCTGGCATATTGCCAGGCGGTTTGTATGCTCCACGGAGCTGGCTTGCGTTCTGCCGTTATTGCGGCTTCGGCTGCACGTGGTGCGACACCATCAGCCAACGGCCATCAAGTTTTTCATAGACATTCGTTACGAGGGAATCGATCTTGACCTCGTTGCCGTCCTTAAATTTCGCCGATCCGCTCTCCTGCGCCATCTCCCACGCCAGATTGCCATTCACGTGAATATGGGCATCTGACACAGCGACTTTTCTCTCTGCGGTAATGTTATTGAGCTCCTCCCACATCTTCTTGAGAGGCTCCCAACCAACAATGATCGATTTGCTGCGTGGGCCGACATACGTGACGTAAGGCGTGTGCGCCCACACTTTTTCCATGGCCGCGCCGTTGTCGGCCACGGCAAGGGCTGCGTAGTAGGCCCGGCTTGCCGCTTTCACTCCGTCCACGTCTGCTTGCTGGGCGAAGGCGTTAACCGGCAACAAGGCCGCGCTGATGGCTGAAAGCAAGAGTGCAGTACGTCGATTCATTATATCCTCCGTGATGTAAAAGGGGACCGGGCGCTTGCTAACGTTACGCATGGGACAATGATTAAGATGCAGCCGTCGGGGTGAATTGCAACACGCGCAATATCGACTCCAACGTCGTCGAACGCGCGATCCGGCGGATCGCTCTGAACCGCAAAAACGCGCTCTTCGCGGGCGCCGACGGCGGCGGCGAGCATTGGACCGTCATCGCCTCGTTGATCGAGACAAACTCACGGGCATCGAACCACACGCCTACCGCGCCGACGTCATCCAAAGATCGTCAACGCTCACCCGAACAGCCAAGTCGACGATCTGGTGCCATGCGCCTATCTCGTTGCCCCGGCGCTCAGGGACGTGGCCTGAGAACGACGCTTACGTTAAATAGCGATCCGGGTAAGCCTTCTGCGAAGCGATCAGACCGCGGCTGGCGCGGCGTTCTGATTGCGCCGCCGGCGATGGGCAACAAAGCCCAGACCGCAGAAGCCCAGAATCATCATGGCCCATGTGGAAGGCTCAGGAACTGCCGCAACGAGAGGAACGTCCCGAGTCACGGAACCTGAAATAATGTTTGCGAGCAGGACACCAGTGTCTAATTGGCGAAGGGAGCTGTATTCGACAATTGGACTACCCGTGAAACCAACCAGTGTCCCAAAAGGCTGGTCAGGCGTATTCAACACAAGTGCAAGCTGAAGGGCAGCAGGGCCTGTAAGCAGCATCGTGTTTTGGTAAATACTCCCGAAATCGTGGACGATCTGGAAGTGGTCGCTACCTCTGAGTACAATGTCTGCGGCCGTGACAATTCCAGTCGTGACATCGATCGACAGCGTGCCGGTGAAGCTGCCACCCCCGTTGTCCAGTATGCCGTTGGCATGAAACCCAACGATTTCCGCCCGGGCGGTACCTAAGGTCGCAACTACGGCTCCTGCCATAATCAGGGTGCGCAAGCCTGCATTCATGGTGTCAAATCCTTTTATTCACAATTGTTAAATCTTGTCCAAAGGTCGCGGCGCCTGCCGTTCTGCTGACTCAGCGCCAGCGCAAACACGCTAGCCGCTTGCTGCTTACTCATGTTGGCAAACTTTGCGCATATCGCGCCTGCAACATGCGGCAGTTCTTGGCGCTAGCAACTTGCGCTCGCTCAGGTGACAGCGCTTCTGGCCACCCGCACTCGGCCGGTAAGCATCCGCGCAAGGCCGCGGGGGGCAGTCGGAAACCGACGCCGCGAGGTCAAGCGGCGTGGTCAACCCAGAGTATGCGGTGTCCCGCGGTCAGACGCCGGAATCCTACGCCTGCATGGGTGAGTTGCGACAAGCGAAATACAGCGATGACGCTCGGCCTCGAACAGAGCGTTGCTAGAGAATCCCAAGAGCGGCCGCGTTATCACGGTCGATTTGCTTTTGGCGGATGGTCGCCAGCTCTCTGCTGCACGCGGCGAAGGCCGCACTATCCGAGCGCATTCCGAACATCTCGCAGGAATGGCGATCCTCATCTGCAATAGCGCGCTCACGCTGTTCCTGGGAGGCTATCCTCGTGGCAGGCCCGGAGATGAAAAGCGCGTACAGGCCACAGGCGGCAAGTGCAGCAAGGAGCAGCGCGTATCCGAGCGCGGGGAGCGGGAAGCGCTCGGGACTGTGAGTATTGGTGTTGGCTTCGGCCATAAAAATCTCTCTCGAGCAATAAGAAACCGGAAAAGGGATGCTGTTCGCGAGCAGGCAGCCTCCAGTGAGAGAGCAAAATAGCCCCGGAGAGCGACGAGCGTTCGGAAAACTTTGCGCGTATCTCGTCTCGCCCGACCAGGGCGACCGGCGGAATCAATCGGATCCGTCGCCAGCCGCCATGGTTGCAAGGCTCACCAGAACCGGACACACCTGCTCTGCGGACGCCGACTTCACGCTTTACCCCCGACGACCCGATCAGTATCTCAGCTTCCCGAAAGCCAGCACGGTGCGTCCGTCGGCCGGCATGATGTATCCGGAGCCGCTCGCGTACGGCACGAAGTAGTGGCGATCGGCGAGATTTTTTCCGGTCACACCCAGGCTCCAGCGATCCGTCTCGTAGGCGACCTTGCCGTCGAACGTGAGATACGCCGGTGTGAAATAGATGTTGTTGAGTGCCACCGCTTGCGCGGAGGCCGCGTAGAGGCCGGCGCCGATCGCGATATTCTGCAACGATCCTTCCTGGAACTTGTAGTTTACCCAGAACCGGCCCGAGTCCCGTGGCACGCGTTCGAGCACGTTGCCGGACGCAAAGAGCTGATCCTGAGTCACAATAGCCTTTACATGCGCATAGCTGGCAAGGATCGAAAGGCCCGCCAACGGCTGCCAGGTCATATCTGCATCGAACCCTTCTGAACGCTGCTCGCCGACCTGCGTGGCGAGGAAGATGCTCCCCGGCAGCAGGTTCATGACATTGCGCCGTGTGGTGGTGAACCATGCGAAGGTGCCGGCAAAGCCTGACGGCAGCGCGAGCTTCAACCCGGCCTCGGTCTGCTCCGCCTCCTCAGGCTTCGGGGCGCCGGCGCCACTGAAGAATGGGACACCGCGGTAGCCCTGCGAATAATCCGCAAAAGCCGACACGCCTTTCACGAGATCGACGACCGCACCGAACCGTGGCAGCGCCTTCCAGGCATTGGTGACGAAATCGCTGCCGGCCACTGTGTCGGTGCCGTGGATATAGACGTTGGCGAGACGCACGCCCGCGAGCAAATGCAGCCGCTCGTGGATTTCCGACTGCCACTGCGCCGTCATCCCGCTGTTGATGTAGAGGTTGTTGGAGTTGAACGCGCTCACGGTCGGCGTCGTGTAGACCGGAAACGCCGGATTGGCGAAGTCGACGAGGCCGGCGAAGCCGAGATCGTCGCGGATCTTGTCGGCCACACGATCGCTGTCCGCCCCGAACAGAACCGTGTTCCTGGTCGGCCCAACCGCGAATTTGGCAACCAGGTTGGCATTCGAAGCGATCTCGCGCGTATCCACCGGCAGATGGAAACTGAGAAACGGGAACGTCGAGCCGAACAGCGGCGTATCGGTGCCGAGGAAATGTCCGAATTGGTCCAGCCGCATCTCGCTCACGCGCGTCGTCGCGTTCATCGACCAGACCGTGTTGAATTCGTGATCGAGCCGCGCTGTCACGCCGTTGTAGATGGTCCAGCTCCGGCCCAGATCAGGTCGGTCGGGAAACAGCGTCGGCGGAATGGTGAACAGGGATCGGTCAACCGTGCCGGCGCCGGGCAACCCGGTGTAATTCTGGAACGCGCGCGACGAAAAGCTGCCCTGGATCGTGAGGCGCGTGCCGTCATTGTTGTTGAGGAGGAGCGTTGGATTGAGCGCGTAGCGGCGGTGCTCGATTACATCGACGAAGTCGCCGGACTTCTCGAATTCGCCAGTCATGCGGAATAGCGCGGTGCCGCCGCTCGCGAGCGGCTGGTTCACGTCGAACCAGGTGTTACCCAGCCGGTACCCGCCCGCCGTGAAGCCGATCTCGGCGAACCGGTTCTCGGTCGGCAGCTTCGAGACGGTGTTGATGATGCCGCCGACCGGGCCGATGCCGCCCTGGTAGAGGATGCCGGCCGGACCTTTCAATACCTCGATCCGCTCGGTGTTGCGGAGCGAGGTGTTGTCACCGCCGTCATAATAGTTCGGCAGGCCATCGACATAGCGGTCCGCCGGAAAGCCGCGCACCTTGTAGGCATAGCCGATGAAGGTGTTGCCCGACATCGGCGTCACGGCCGAGATGTTGCGTAGCGCATCCCCCTGCGCGAGCGGTTGTTGATCGTCAAGCACGGCGCGCGGCACCACCACAACCGCCTGGGGAATGCGCTCGATCGGTGTGTCGGTTTTGGTCGCCGAGCCAGATGTGAGCGCGCGGTAGCCGCTCACCGGCCCGGCGGTAGTTTGTGTCACGGGTGGTCCGCCATTCAGCGCCACACCATCGGGCGGCGCCAGCGCGTTGGTGAGTTTCGGCATGGGTGCGGCTGGCCTCACCGCAACCGCCGGCTTCGCGGGCTTGGGTTGAGCGATGCGCTTACGCTTGGAGTAGATTGTCACCGGCGGCAGCCGCGCAGTTGGTTCGGGGCTGCCACCTGAACGAGGTGTGCTAGCGGCAGGCACGTCAAGTGCCCGGGTTGGCCCGGTCTGTCCGAATGCAACAATTGCGGCGAGCGCCAGGCGGCGCGCCAAACCAAAGGTAAAGCGCGCACCACACTGATCCAGCACGGCCTGAAAGCCGCCCGAACTCAAGCCTTTACCCATCAGGCCGCCCCAGCCGCCGATCCAGACCAGGATCAGATCCCCGATGGGAACCCTATGGGATTAAGGCGAGCTGAGCAAATCCAAGCCCCAGATTTTCAGCTCCGCGGCAGCGCCCTAGTGACTAGCAGTCATCGTGCGATCAAGCAGTGCAGTCGCGGCATTATCGGTGGATGCCTTCGTCCACTGGCGCATCGCGACGAGGTTGACGGCGTCGTGAAGATACATCCCTACAGCGAGGCCGCGGTCGTAGCTGGCCCAGAAGCGCGGCAGGATCACGATGCTATGGCCGCCGCGTCCGGTGATCCTGACCAGTCCCGCCGCCTCCGCATTGGCCATCAAGTTGCGGACATGGGTTCGGGAGACGCCGAAACGATCGGCGGCTTCGATGTAGGGTACCGCAGCGTTCGGATCGGCAGCATCCATGGCAGCCTTCAGCACCGCATTCTGGATGAGCGGTCCCGCTGCGTGCGTGAAAAACAGCAGAGTGTCCGGGAGCGTCATCATCAGCCGGGCTGCCACGGGATTGAATGGGAAGCATGTGCCGCAGTGCAGGACATGAAATGCGCGATTGCGCGACAACACCGGGCTGTAATCATGATCGGGGAAAAGCATCGCAAGCGGGATGTAGTGCGTTGCGAGCCACTCCGTGTGATGCGTGCGCAGCTTGTGCGTGGACGCAAGCAGCCGGACGCGCCCGTCACCGGGGGCTCGACGCTGCTCCAGAAATCCAACCTCGCGCAATCGCGATACGAGATGATCCACTTGCCGGCCGCTCGCAAATCCGAACATGGCCAGCTGCTGCTTGAGAGCAGCCACTGTGAACCAGGTCTCACGTCGCGACGGATCTTGCGCTGCCTCGAGCACCGCCACGCAGAGAAAGACGAGGAATCGACCTGCCTCGAGCAGCAGGCGAACCAAAAACGGATCGCCTTCGTACAGATGGACGAAGCTTTCAAGATAGGCGCGCCGCGCTTCAGGCAGGCGGGGATGGTTCAATATCTCGTCGAATGTCAGCCGCAACCGGCCACCGACAAGGCGCTCAAGTTCGTCCCGTTCCACGGCTGCCCCTCAGCTTGCCCCTTGAGAACCTATTAGCCCGCAGCAATCTGCGCAATGTTTTCTGTCAATATTCCGCGAACGCTGCGCAAGGTAGGCGCGAATGGCTGCCCGATCGCCTCTCTATGGCGCGCGAGAAGTCTTCATAGGCTTGAATCGCGCTCTTCACGCCAACTTCACTTGATTGAAATTGGGAGGCGGGCGATTTTCCCGTAGACTTGGCTAAAGCTTTCCTGTCCGTCCGTTCCGGCTATCTCTCGTTGCCGTTCGCTATAGATGAACGTTTTCAAGCGCGGCGACAGAAGGTCGTTTAGTTGCGCAGCTACGCCTTCGTCGAGGGCGCAAAAACTGAAAGCAACGTCGTATTCAAATTCCTCGGCCAATCGTCCCAATCCTTGGATCCGATCTTTGCCAAAGGATGCTGGTAGCGGCCGACGGTAACCATCGAGAATTGTCCCTTGTACCCAGATTTCCGGGGCGCTCCTGGGGCGCAAAATTCCGGTAGGGTGTGTTTCGGGGTGGTTTTCAGTGCCGTGGGAGAAACGGTGACGTTGCTGAAATCGTGAACATTTGGCTGGATTGGGGGTTCGATTCCTTTCACCCCTCCGACAAAGTTCAGGCCGGGGGCAATCCGAGCAACGTGCGGAGCCGTGCGGGTCGTAGCGGTTTTGGAACGACCGGTATTCCACGCGCCTTCGCATCGCCGATTAGCGTGGGACTGAAATCGCCAGTAATCAGAGCACATGCCGGCGACGGTTCAGGGTGCCGCGCGGTGATCGCGGTAATCAGATCCAGCCCGTTGTACCCGTGTGTCAAACGATAGTCGGCCAGCACGAGCCCGTAGCGTGCTCCTTCCGCAAGCAGCGCAAGTGCGGCTTCGCCGTCGGCAACGGCGTCGAAGCGCACGCCCCATCGGCGGAGAAGATCGGAGAGCGCCGCGCGAACGTCGCGGTCGTCATCGATGATAAGCACCGGCAGATCGAGAGGTCTCGCCAACTGTATTTTCAATGTGTCGACGTTGACCGCGGCGTCCGCGGAAGCCGTCTGCGGTCCGGCCGGTGAGCTTGCAGGCTGGCTGAATTCGAAGCGCGAGCCTCGACCTTGTCGCGAAGTGACCGTGATCGCCGCGTCGATCAGCGCTCCAGAACGTCGAGCAATACTCAGTCCAAGTCCAAGTCCCTTTCGACGGTCTCGCTCGGGATTGTCCAATTGGACAAATTCTTCGAAAATGCGCTCAAGGTCCGCCTGGGCGATCCCGACGCCGGTATCCCAAACTTCGAATCTGATTCGGGACGAACGGGCGCGGGCGGCAACCAGGACACCACCTGAAACCGTGCAGCGGAGGGCATTCGACACGAGGTTGGCGAGCACTTGTTCCAGGAGCGCGCTATCGCTCGTCACCCACTCGCCGTTGGATCGAAAACGCAGATCAAGCTTCCGGTCCAGCGCAATGGGACGGAAATATTGGCTCAGGCGATCGAACATCGCGTCTACTGACGTTGGCCCGAGCCGAGGCTGCACCACGCCAGCTTCCAGTTTTGACAGGTCGAGCAGGCCGTCGAAAAGCGACTCCATCGCACCGATACTGTCCTGGATGTTGTTGACGACCGCGCGGCCGTCCGCGTTCAGTTTCAATTCATCTAGCGACGCCGAAAACAGGGAGAGCGCATAAAGTGGTTGACGCAGATCGTGACTGGCCGCCGCCAGAAACTGGGACTTGGCGAGACTTGCGAGTTCGGCTTTATGACGCGCGTCTTCAGCTTGTGCCTTTTGCACCGTCAGAGCGTCCAGGAGCGCGCGATTCTCAAATCTGATGCGAAAGCCGTCATCGATCGTTCTGGCCTGAACTCGGCAGAAGGCGAACATTGTCAGCGCAAAAAGACCGGAAGCCACGCCAAGAAGGATGTATTCGAACTGTCCCGTAGCCAGTAGCCGCACGACGACCGGCGCGAACATGAATCCGACGAGTGCATAGAGGCCGGGGGGATTGTAGGCGTTCGCCGGCACGCTTCCGCCGGACACGCCATACAGGCAACAAAGCGTGAGTGCGACAGTCGCTGGTTCATCAGGATGGGCAAAGAGAAAAATCGTGGAGCCCCAGAGCGAACCTGTGACGACCATGTAGAGCGTGTAGGCGTTGGCCCAGCGGCCAAGCGTCGCGTCCTCGTGCTCGCGCCGTCGCCAGGCTCGAATAAGCAGTTCGCGCCACACTTGTGTTGCCACCTGCACCAACGCCCAGCCCGCAATCGTGGGCCACGGCGTGTAGGGTGCTGCCGTTCCGATCATGTACAGCGTGACGACCACCGCAGCCGCCGCGGAGTTTCGCATTTGCAGGTAGAGGGTCCGTATGGCCTCCGCGCGAACAGGGTTCATCGCTCGATGAGGCCCAGTTCGCGCCCGCGGATCACCGCCTGCATTCTGCTGTGCACGCCGAGCAAGTGAAAGAGCTCCGTCAGATGAGCACGGACCGTGCGCTCGGCAATGCCGAGCTGATGCCGGATTTCCTTGTTGCCAAGACCCGCGGCGAGAAGCGCTAACACTTCTGCTTGTCTGGGGGTAAGCACGGGCAGATTGTTGGGGCGCTCCGAGTCCGGAAATGCCAAGCCTCCGCCCAAAACGGTATCGAGCATGTCAACAATGGTCTCGGGGGAAGCCGTTTTGGCGATGAAGCCGGCTGCGCCGCTCGCCCGAGCGCGGGTCCGTACGGTCACGTCATCGCTGCCGGAGATCAAAACCGAAGGCAGCTTCGGCCACGTATCCGCGATAATCCTCAGAAGGTTAAATCCGTCATCGTCGGGAAGTCTGACGTCGATAATCGTTAAATCGGGGGAAAGATTTCGCAGTTCGGTTAACGCCTGCGTTGCCGACCCCGCCGCGTGCAGCGTCCATTCGGGCCGCAAGGCGCGCACCATATGCGAGAACCCGCCCGCGAACACAGGATGGTCGTCCACAATGAGGAGCGTTGCTGCCGTCATGGCCTTTCATAGCCGTGTTCCGCGAACGCCGCGACCTGCCTCTTTAGGCTATTTGAGCGGCATGCTGAATATTCTACCTAATTAATCTGCCTCGCGAGGCATGGAGGTCGCCGATGATGAAAAAGGGTGATCATCAAGCCCCAATTTGGACTGCGCGGCGTCAGAAATAATGGAGGATCAGGCATGTTGGATAAAAAACTATTTGTTGGAATCATTGTCGCGTTGGGGCTGAGCATCCAACCAGGAAATGCTGCTCTTCTCGTAAATGGTGATTTCGAGAGCCCGGGAGGCAGCTCCGTGAGCCCAATCTCCTCATCGACGATTACCGGGTGGACGTTCAGCGGGGACGAATATCTGATCTATAATCAAAGCGGTTATAATGGAGGCATCACAGCCCAAAGTGGTGATTTTTATATTAGCTTGGGGCACAACGGGACAACCGGCGGCACGTTGTCGCAGTCATTTTCCACGACCGTGGGGCAGTCATACCTGGTTTCATATTATACGTCGGAGCAACAGGGGAGTGCTACCGACCAGCAGGTCGTAGTGAGCGTTTTCGGCAGTGATCCGAACGTGGCCCTGGCCAGTCAAACAACTCAGATCATCGATAGTATCGGAGTTTGGAATCTCAACAGCTTCACATTCATCGCCGATTCCACTTCGACCACGCTGCAATTTTTCGATGCAACCTTGGTAGGAGGTGGCGCGAACTGGGCGCTGGATACGGTAAGCGTGACCGACGGGGTGCCAGAACCATCGACCTGGGCGATGATGATATTGGGATTTGCCGGTATCGGTTTCATGGCTTACCGCCGGACGTCAGCGTCGGCATTGACCATGCAAATTTCCGCGTGATTGACGCCCGGATCGGCATCCGAAACGCTACATGAATGCTCGTCTCCTTCATTTGAAGGATGATCGGGTTGGATTGTCGTCCGTCAGGATGCTGATCGGCCGAGTTAGAGCACCCGCTCCAGCCTTCGCTCGCGAAGCGAGAGAAGGCTGCCTCGCCGAAGCGTATCGGCGGAAGCGGGCTTGCGATCGCGAGTTGCGGCTTGGCAAGCCGATCGTCGACCTTGCGCAGCGAAGCGTCCCGGCGGATGCTCGCACTCCCCGCAGGCCCGATCCAGGTGAACCCCATGCCCGTCGACACCAAAACCGCCACCGACCGTCTCATGCGTTTCCTCGCCGTCGAGGGCGTGACCGGAAAGGAGGCGGCGATCGGGCGCGAGCTCGGCGCGGCGCTAAGGGAAAGCGGCGTGCCTGATAATGCGATCCGGCTCGACGACGCCAATACGCGCATTCCCGTGCCGACCGAGACCGGCAATTTGATCGTCGATCTGCCCGGCCGCGGCGCGATGCACAACCAGCCGCGGATCATGTTCATGACGCATATGGACACTGTGCCGTTGTGCGCGGGCGCCAAACCAAAACTGGCGGGGCGAAAAATCGTCAATACGGCGAAGACCGCGCTCGGCGGCGACAACCGCGCCGGCTGCGGCGTGCTCGTCACGCTGGCGGCCGAACTGGCAAAACAGCAGCTCGATCATCCGCCGATCACGCTGCTGTTCTGCGTGCGCGAGGAGAGTGGGCTGTGGGGCGCGCGCCATGTCAAGACCGCCGAACTCGGCTCGCCCGGCATGGCGTTCAACTTCGACGGCGGCTCGGCCTCCAATGTCACGATCGGTGCCGTTGGCGCGGATCGCTGGCAGGTTGAGATTTTCGGCCGCGCCGCCCACGCCGGCGTCGCGCCCGAACGCGGCATCAGTTCGACGATGATTCTGGCGCTGGCGCTTGCCGACGTGAAGGCCGGCGGCTGGTTCGGCAAGGTCGTGAAAGGCAAGCGGCAGGGCACCAGCAATGTCGGCCCGGTCACCGGCGGCGAGGGCCGGCCGGCCGGGGACGCCACCAACGTCGTCACCGACTATGTCCATGTGCGGGGCGAAAGCCGCAGCCACGATGCGAAGTTCTTCAAGGAGATCACCAGGGCTTACAAGGCGGCGTTCGAGAAAGCCGCCAAGCGCGTGACGAACAGCGCCGGCAAGTCCGGCAAGGTCAAGTTCAAGGCCGAGACCGACTATTATCCGTTCCGCATGAAGGACAGCCTGCCCGTCGTCAAACGCGCCGTCGCGGCGGTGTCCGGCGTCGGCGGAACCCCAAGCATCCGCGCCGCCAATGGCGGGCTGGATGCCAACTGGATGGTGCGCCACGGCGTTCCGACGGTGACCTTCGGCGCCGGTCAGAACGAGCCGCACACGATCGACGAATGGATCAATCTCGACGAATACGACCGCGCCTGCGCGCTCGCGCTGCAGCTTGCGACGATGCGATGAGGGTGGGCTGACGTCACACGCCTGCCGGCCCGCCGATCACTTCTGCCGCAGATCCAGTTCGTCCATCAGTTTGCTCTGGTAGTCGAAATCCTGCTTGATGTAGGCGGCGAATTCGTCCGGCGAGGAGCCGACGATGAAGAGGCCGTTGTCTTCGACGATGCGCCGAAGGTCGGGCGATGCCAGGGCCTTGATGGATTCCCGGTAGATGAGATCGACGCGGTCCTTGGGCACGCCGGCGGGAAACAGGATTCCGAAGTAGCCGGTCAGGCTGTAGTCCTTGATGCCGGCCTCGGTCATGGTGGGCGTGTCGGGCAGGGCCGGTGACCGCTGGTTGCCCGTGATCGCCAAAACCTTCATCTGCTTCTGCGCGACCATGGGAACGGCGGTTATCAGCGAATTGAAGGTCATGCTGACGGTGCCGGTCATCACGTCCGAGAGCAGCGCGGGCGTGTTGTACGGCACGGCGATCAGATCGAGTCCCGCCCGCCGTTCGAATAGCCGGCCGGCAATGTGGGTCAGATTGCCGGCGCCGCTCGTCGCATAGGACATCGTTCCCGGCTTCTGCTTGGCCGCGGCCACCAGTTCCGCGACCGAGTTGGCCGGCAGATTGGTCAGCAAAGCGAGGCCATACGAGCCGGCCAGTTGCGTGATCGGCGTGAAATCCTTGAAGACGTCGTAGGGCGGCGTCTTCGACACGTTGGGATTGGCGGTGAACGATCCGGTCGTGAGCAGAATCGTATAGCCGTCGGGCGGCGACTTCGCCACGCTCTGCGTGCCGATGATCCCGTTGGCGCCGGCGCGGGCTTCGACGATCACCGGCTGGCCCAGCGAGTCGCTCAGCTTTTGCGCCAGACCGCGTGCCAGCACGTCGGTCGATCCGCCGGCCGCGAAGGGCTGCACGATCTTGATGAGACGGTTCGGATAGTCGTCACAGAATGCCTGACCTGGCGCCAGCGACAAGCCGACGACAGCAACCAGCAGACTTTCGCGCCAGGACCAGGAATATTTCGCGCTTCCAGCCATCGCCCGTACCTTTCTAACCCTTCGCCGGTATCAGCGGCATCAGCAGGTACGAAGCATGTTCGCCGCCGGTCAGGATGCTGTTGGCGCCGCCGAACTCCTCCTTGGTGCGGTCCATTGGATGGTTGTGCGTGAGCCGGCCGGGGGTGTCGGGGAATTCAAAATCCTTGCCCATCAGCGTCAGCGCCATTCGGTATCCCCTGGGAAAGACCATGCAGGTCGGCCAGAGCTCGACGTCGAGCTGGTAGACCTGATGGGGCGTGAGTTTTTGAATCTCGTCATGGGCATGGAACACGCGGTAGGGCAGCGTCCGGTCCGGATCGATCTTGCGGTGCGAAGCGCGCAGCCAGCCGCGGGCGACCGGCGTCGGCTCATGCGCGCCGGTGAAGATCACTTCGCGTCCCTCGGGATCGAAGATGCGCAGGATCGCGAACACGTCCATGTCCGTCGTGGACGACGACACGAACAGACGGGCGGTGACGAATCCGGTGAATTCCGTGTCCTGTTCGAAGGGAGGCGTCGTGAAGGTGACGCCGTCGCCCATCGCTTCATAGGTCACGGTTTCTGGTTTCGCCGGCGGCTTCGGGCCGATGCTGGAGGAGGCGCCGTCGAGGTAGAACTTCGTCCACTGGGTGCGCGCCAGCGGAAACTCGTGCTCCATCCGGAAAGGCGCCTTGTCGGGCCAGCGGATGGCGAGCTGCACGCGCGGCTCGTCCTGCCAGCCGTTGGCTTCGCCTTTGAGGAAATGATCGAAGAACCGTTTCTGGATCGCGACATATTCCGGCAGGTAAAAGCTGTCCCAGTGGGTGCCGACATGCATCGAAAGCCATTTGTCCTTGGATGCGACATTCATGAAACCTTCGACGTTGCCGCGCAGATGGATTCCCGGGCCGCCCCAATTGCCGGCCGACAGGACCGGGATGTGGATGCGGCTGAGGTCGGGCGTCCGTTCGCGGAACCATTCGTCGTCAAGCGGGTGGCGCAGCAGGTCGGCCGGATAGTCCGTGCGGTTTGCTTCGAGCAATGCCTTGCTCAGCGCCGGGCCGGTGCTCGGCTTGTTGGTGTCGCGGTCGAAATAGGTGGTTTCGCCGTTGCCGTGCTGGTTGACCAGAACCTGACGCGGCCACCAGGCCGTCGTGAACGTGTTGGCGAGAATGCCGCCATGGTGGCTGCCGTCGCGGTAGTAGTCGACATATCCCTCCCAGGGAACGATGGCCGCCAGATGAGGCGGCTGCAATGCGGCGACGGCCCACTGCGTGAACGCGTAGTAGGAAATGCCGATCAGGCCGACCTTGCCGTTGGACCATGGCTGTTGTCCTGCCCATTCGATCGAGCAGCAATAGTCCTGCATTTCGCGGGGAGACCGCGGGTCGAGATAGCCCGGCGACTTGCCGGTGCCGCGTGCGTCAATCTGGATGACGACATAGCCGTGCGGCACCCAGCGCTCGGGATCGACGGTTTCCCAGCGCAGATAGCGACCCGTCGAGCCGTTGGCGCACAGATCGGGGTAGATCGCGAGCAGCTTGCCCCACTGCACCGGAAACGCATCTTCAAAATGGGCATCCTTGCCGTAGACGCCCTGCGCGAGGATGACGGGGAAGCGGCCTTCCGCCGTGGGACGGAACACGTTGGCCCGCAGGAACAGGCCGTCGTCCATCTCGACGAGGACGTCCTTCTCGAACTGCATTTCGAACGGTTGATCGCTCACGTCTGCTCTCCCTTGTTTTCTTGGGGCGCGCGCGGGCCGTCCGGATGCGATCCGGCTGCGGCACGCCTCACCCGATTGATTTGTCGGCGTGTCGCGCGGCCTCCTCGCGGGTGCCGACCCATACTTCCTTCATGCCGCTCACGCGCTTCATGATCTCGTCGAAAACCCAGGCGCCGGCGGGCCTGCCGTAGACGTGCGTATGGATGGTGACGTCAAAGAACATCGGTACGGTTTCGCGCGTGAGGCAGGCGGACAGCGTGTCTTCGAATTGTTCGAGCAATGCGCGCGCGTTGTTGCCGTAACGAATGGCGCTTGGCAGGTCGTTGACGTCCATGGTGAGGGAAAGCGCCATGATGCCGACCGGGCCGAAATTCTCGCGATAGGGCAGGTCGTCGTCGTTGCAGTCGCCGTGGTGCTGATATCCGGCTTCTGCCAGCAGGCGCGCATGGATCGGGCTTCCGGTCCCGCGCGGGCTGATCCAGCCGGTCGGTTTCGCGCCCGTCACATTCGCGATCAACCCGGTGGTCCGGCGGATATTCTCGCGCTGCGCCGCCTCATCGAGATAGACCGGGATGATGTCCATGCCATACGAGTGCGCGACGATCTCGTGCCCGGCTTGATGGATGGCGCGAACCGTCTCCGGCCATTTTTCGGCGAGCACGCCGTTCGTCATCACGCTCATCTTGATACCGTGGCGTGCGGCGATTTCCAGGGCGCGCCATATCCCGCGTACCGGGCCATACAGCCCCCATGAAGCGGCGTTGATGTCATGGAAGCCTGGCTTCAGCGGGTTGCCCATCGGGCCGATGCCCGGAGTCTGGCCATCCGACCAGCCTTCATAGGCGACGTTGAAGATGATGCCGACGCGGGCGCCATTGGGCCAGCGAAAGGCGCTGTCGGCGCGGGTGACGCTACGTTCGGATGAAATCACGCGCTGCTTCCTGAAACCGGCCCGACGGCAAACGTCGCCTCGACGATATGCATCGTTGCCATGAAGTGTTTTGCGAGCGCGTCGACCGCCGCATCGGCGTCGCGCCGGAGCACGGCCTCGACGATCGCGGCGTGTTCGGCCCCGACATCGCGCGGCTTGCTGACATCGCGGATCGCAAGCCGTCGGTAGCGCTCGCTTTGCTCGTGCAGCACGTTGCGGAAGCCGAGCAGCCATGGCGAGCCGCAGGCATTGACCAGCGCGCGATGAAAGACGTGGTGGCGCACGACCCATTCCTCGTAGTGCACGCCCGGCTCGTCCGGGTAGCGGTAGGGGACAGCCTTCAGCGCGTCGAACGCCGCTTCCACGGCATTCAGCCAGGCCTTGTCGCCGTGCTCGATCGAGCGCCGCAGGGCAATGCCTTCGATATCGATCCGCGTGCGGGTCACGTCCATGAGATCGGCCAGCGACACCGGGCTGACACGAAACCCGCGCTGGTCCGACGCCTGCACCAGTCCATCGGCGACCAGCCGCGACAAGGCTTCGCGAACCGCGGTCAGGCTGACCGAAAATTGCTTGGCGAGGCCGGCGATATGAAGCCGTTGGCCGGGCAGCAGCCGGGTCGACAGGATGTCCGCCCGCAGCCGCTCCTGGACCGCTGACGTCAGACTTCTCGGTCGATCGTCGGCCAGACCCTCGTCGAAACTCAACCCAATGCTGCCCATGGCGACGGAGACTGGCAGCCAAATTTAGAATCGTCAATCGAAAATCGATTTTAGGTTTAGATGCCCATCCACGCGCTGGACCCGGATCGTCCGGAGCGCGCTGCGGGTTGCGGGGATATCCGCCAATCGCGGGCGTCTGGCTCGTCAGGCAGCAAGCCCGACTTGATTCATTCCGGCAGCAAGGCGCCGCGGTTCTTGGGGAGCGCGGGCGTGGGCCCGGCGTCCATGCCGGGAAAATCCTGGCGTTGGCGCAAACGTCGTGCGCCGGGCGAGCGCGAATTCAGCGCACACGCCGCTGATGCGCTCCGGCCGCCGTGATCGAGAGATGATCTGGTGGATGGCTGCATGCCGTCAATGCAGGGCTCATTGCCGCAAAATAGTGTATCGGCTGGACTTCGAAGCGCCGGGGGGACATTCCGGCGCCGGCAATCAAAAGTTTCGGAGGAAGTTCATGTCGGCTCTGCCACTGCAAGGCATCAAAATTCTCGACCTGACACGGGTGCTGGCGGGGCCCTTGTCGGCGCAGATGCTGGGCGATCTCGGGGCCGAGGTGATCAAGATCGAACGTCCCGGCGGCGGCGACGACGCGCGCGCCTTCGGCCCGCCCTACCTGAAAGACCCCGAAGGCAAGGCGAACAACAACAACTCGTTCTATCTGTGCGCCAACCGCAACAAGAAGTCGGTCACCGTCAACATCGCCTCGCCCGAAGGCCAGGACATCATCCGCGAACTGGCAAAATCCTGCGACGTGATGATGGAGAACTACAAGGTCGGCGACCTCAAGCGCTACCGGCTGGATTATGAATCGATCAAGGCGATCAACCCCGGCATCATCTATTGCTCGGTGACCGGTTTCGGCCAGACCGGGCCTTACGCGCCGCGCGCCGGCTACGACGCCATCCTGCAGGCGATGGGCGGCCTGATGAGCGTCACCGGCCATATCGACGGCGAGCCCGGCGAGGGCCCGATGAAGGTCGGCCCGTCCATCGTCGACTACATGACCGGCATGAACACCTCCATCGGCATTCTCTCGGCGCTGTTTCATCGCAAGGCCAATGGCGGGGAGGGGCAGCATGTCGACGTCTGCCTGTTCGACACCGTGATCGCCTCGCTGTCGCATTGGCTGCAGATCTACCTCGTCAACGGGGTGACCCCGCCGCGCCGCGGCACCTGGGGCAATGGCGGCATGCCGGCCGGCGTGTTCCGCTGCACCGACGGCGAACTCATGCTGGTGGTCGGCAATGACGGGCAGTTCGCGCGCACCTGCGCCGTGCTCGGGGCGCCGGAGCTCGCGACGGATGCGAGATTCCTCAAGAACAACGATCGCGTCGTGCACGGCAAGGAGATCATGGCGATCTTCGCCGGGCTGTTCCTGAAGAAGCCGGTGGCGTACTGGCTGGACGAATTGGAAAAGGCCGGCGTGCCCTCCGGCCCGATCAACAATTTTGAGCAGGTGTTTTCCGATCCGCACGTCCAGTCGCGCGGCATGCGGGTCAAGGTCGAACATCCCTTCGAGCCGGAATTGTCGCTGATCCGCAATGCCATCACCTTCTCCGGCACGCCGGTAAAGGAATATCGCGCGCCGCCGCTGCTCGGCGAGCACACCAAGGAAGTGCTGGCGACGATCGGTTATGACGATGCCAGGGTGGAAGCGCTGAAGGCGCAGAAGATCGTCTGATCTGTGCGGTGACACTTCGGCTGGTATCGAAGCATCATTGACGCCGCCATGCTAGTCTGGCGCCATCGATCCCTTATCGAAGGCGTCCATCATGAAACGGGAAGTCGTCCGCGTCGAACCGATCTCGAGCTGGCTGGAGCGCTGGAACGCGCCGGCATCGGCGGTGACGCGCGCCGGCAACATGATCTTCGTCTCCGGCCTGCCGCCGTTCGATCCCGCCACCGGGGAGATTGCCGCCGGCGCCTCGATCGAGCGGCAGAGCGAACTGGTGATGGAGCAACTCAGGCAGTGCCTGGAGGCGGCCGGCGCCTCATTCGACAATGTGATGAAGTGCAACGTGTTCTGCACGTCGGCAAAGCACTTCGCCACCTTCAACGCGATCTACCGGAAATATTTTCCGCACGAATTGCCGGCGCGGATTTTCGTCTGCATCCCGGAATGGACCGGCCCGTTCGACGTCGAGATCGACTGCATCGCGATGACGTAGCTCACAGATCCTGCCGGGTC
Organism: Hyphomicrobiales bacterium; assembly: GCA_017305715.1. Lineage (GTDB taxonomy): Bacteria > Pseudomonadota > Alphaproteobacteria > Rhizobiales > Xanthobacteraceae > Bradyrhizobium. The sequence continues at coordinate 56,737 of JAFKKG010000025.1, forward strand.
AGCCGCCCGTAGGGCGCCGCCATCGGGCGGGCCTGCGCCTTCCTGGCCGGCTCGCCGCCCGTCAGCGCCATCACCGACACCGCGACCACGCGGTCGACGATTGCGGTGACGTCGTTGAGGTCGCACTGGCCTTCCGACAGCTTGGTCAGCCGTTCCTTTTCTCTGATCGTGTGGTGCGACATCGCCAGCGCAAAATGCAGGCCCCAATAGAGCTCGGCATCGTCGCGGCCGGGCAGCGAGCGGCGCATCGCGGCGATGAACTTCCGCAGATGATCGACCTCGCGGTTCTTGATGCGGCGGATCGGCGGCACTGATTCAATCGACGCGCGGATCATGAAACGCGCCGCGGTCGAGCCCTCGCGGTCGGGGCCGAGGCAGCCGCGCAAGGTTGGACCGACCAGCGCCAACATGATGGCCTCGATCGGGGCGCGGCCGCCGCCTTTTTCTTCCGCCGCCTTCAATTCGTTGAGCCGCTCGCGGTTGGTGGCGAGGCTTCGGGTCACGAACAATTCGGCGATCAGCTCGTCCTTGGAGCCGAAATGATAGTTCACCGCCGCAAGGTTGACGTTCGCTTCCGCGACGATGTCGCGCAGCGTCACGTCGCCGAAGCCGCGATCGGCGTAGAGCCGTTCGGCGGCGGCGAGAATGGCGGAGCGGGTATGATCGGACGCCATGGCCAGTTCCCCACGGGGGAGTTGCATTTCAAACACTTGTATGAAACTATCGTTTGAAGGGTCGGCCTGTCAATCCACCGCCCGTCGCGCCACACAAAATACCTTGCGGCGTACGGGAGGCGGGCGGAGAGTGCGGCCCAGCGAATTCAGCAGGCCCAAATTCAGCAAGCACAAGCGAGGAGCGTCCCATGAATTTCGATATGTCCGACAAGCAGAAGGAATGGCTGGAGCGCGTGCGTGCGTTCATGAAAACCCATGTCCGTCCCGCGGTGCCGATCTACGACAAGCAGGACGCGGAGGGACCGCGCTGGAAGGTGATTCCGATCCTCGAGGATCTGAAGAAGAAGGCGAAGGCCGAAGGCCTCTGGAACATGTTCATGCCGCCGAACTCGCATGAAGACGACGAATTCCACGGCGCGGGATTGACCAACCTCGAATACGCGCTGCTGTCCGAGGAAATGGGCCGCATCTCCTGGGCGTCGGAAGTGTTCAACTGCTCCGCCCCCGATACCGGCAACATGGAAGTGTTCATGCGGTACGGCACCAAGGAGCAGAAGCGGAAGTGGTTGAAGCCGCTGATGGAAGGTGAAATCCGTTCCGCGTTCCTGATGACCGAGCCCGCCGTGGCGTCGTCGGACGCGACCAACATCGAAACCCGGATCGAAAGGGACGGCGATCATTACGTCATCAACGGCCGCAAATGGTGGTCGTCGGGCGTCGGCGACCCCCGCTGCAAGATCGCGATCCTGATGGGCAAGACCGATTTCAAGGCGGCCAAGCATCAGCAGCAATCGCAGATCCTGGTGCCGCTCGACACCCCCGGCATCAAGGTGGAGAAGATGCTCCCCGTGTTCGGCTTCGACGATGCGCCGCACGGCCACGCCCAGGTGCTGCTCGAAAACGTCCGAGTGCCGAAGGAAAACATCCTGCTCGGCGAGGGCCGCGGCTTCGAGATCGCGCAGGGCCGTCTTGGTCCGGGCCGCATCCACCACTGCATGCGCACCATCGGCAAGGCCGAGGAGGCGCTGGAGAAGATGGTGCGGCGGCTGGCCTCGCGCACCGCGTTCGGCAAGAAGATCATCGAGCACTCGGTGTGGGAACAGCGCATCGGCGAAGCCCGCGCCGACATCGAGATGAACCGCCTGCTGTGCCTCAAGGCCGCCGACATGATGGACAAGGTCGGCAACAAGACCGCGCAGGCCGAGATCGCGATGATCAAGGTCACCGCGCCCAACATGGCGCTGAAGATCATCGACAACGCCATCCAGGCCTATGGCGGCGGCGGCGTCTCCGACGAAGCCGGCCTGGCGAAGGATTATGCCCATATCCGCACGCTCCGTCTGGCGGATGGTCCGGACGAGGTGCACAATCGCGCCATTGCCAGACTTGAACTTCGGAAGTATGCAAACACGTCGCACTGATCTTGCTGCGAGATCACTGCCTGATCCTCATCCTGAGGAGCCCGCAGGGCGTCTCGAAGGATGCAGGCCATGGTGGGGCCTCAGGGTTCGAGACGCGCGTGCCGCGCTCCTCACCATGAGGGTGTGACGGATGAACCAAAGGGAACGCCTGACGGCGCTCCCCAAGAACCATTTAAGGGAGCGTCATCGTGGCGGACGGCGTCAGGAAAGACGAAGAGTTCTCGGGCACCAAGGAAGTCGAGGAACGTCATCGGATCGATGAGAAGCGCCTCGATGCGTGGATGCGCGAAAACGTGGAAGGCTATCAGGGACCGCTGAGCGTCCTGCAATTCAAGGGCGGCCAGTCCAACCCGACGTACCGGCTCAACACGCCCGGCCGCTCCTACGTGATGCGGCGCCGGCCGTTCGGCAAATTGCTGCCGTCGGCGCATGCGGTGGACCGCGAATTCCGTGTCATCGCCGCCCTCAGCAAGCAGGGTTTTCCGGTCGCCAAAGCCTATGCGCTCTGCACCGACGACGGCGTGATCGGCTCGGCATTCTATATCATGTCGATGGAAGAGGGCCGGGTGCTGTGGGATCCCACGCTGCCGACCCAGACGCGGGAAGACCGCTACCAGATCTTCACCAGCAAGATCGAGACGCTGGCAAAACTGCACATCTTCGATCCGGAGAAGATCGGCCTCGGCGATTTCGGCAAGCCCGGCAATTATTTTGCGCGGCAGGTCGACCGCTGGACCAAGCAGTACCGGGCGTCCGAGACCCAGCACATTCCGGAATTCGAAAAACTCGCCGAGTGGCTGCCGAAGACGGTGCCGGAACAGAAGCGGGTGTCGATCGTCCACGGCGACTACCGCCTCGACAACATGATTTTCCATCCGACGGAACCGCGCGTGCAGGCGGTGCTCGATTGGGAGTTGTCGACGCTCGGCGATCCCATGGCCGATTTCACCTATCTGTTGATGCAATGGACCATGCCGGGTCTGGCCAACGCCGATCTCAAGGCGCTGAACATTCCGAGCATGGAAGAGGCCGCAAAAATCTATTGCAACGTCACCGGCAGCGCCGTTCCGGACCTGAACTGGTATTTCTCCTACAATCTGTTCCGCCTTGCCGGCATCACGCAGGGGATTGCGGGGCGGATCCGCGACGGCACCGCCGCCAACGCCAAGGCGATCGAGTCGGCGAAGCGCACCGTGCCACTGTCGCAGGCCGCCTGGGAATACGCGCAGAAGGCCGGCGCGAAATAAGATCGCACGATCGCAAAGGCGCCTCTGCGCCGTAAGTCGTCATACCCCGCGCAAGCGGGGTATCCAGTACGCCGCGGCTTCTCGATCGAACGCAGGCGTCCCTGGAATACTGGATCGTCCGCCTTCGCGGACGATGACAAGGCGTGGTCTTGCCTCTCTCCCCAAACATCCGCGGCAGCCTGATCATGGCCACCGGCATGGCGGCCTTCACGATCAACGATTCGATCACCAAGGCGGTGTCGGCCGACATCAATTTCGGCCAGGTGATGCTGGTGCGCGGCCTGTTTGCGATCGTATTGATCGCGGCGCTCGCCTTCCATCAGCGCGCGTTGCGCCCGCTCGGCACGGTCATGATGGCGCCGGTCGCGCTGCGCGTTGTCGGCGAGGTCGGCGGCACCATATCGTTCATGGCGGCGCTGACGCATCTGCCGCTGGCCAATACGTCGGCGATCTTCCAGGCGCTGCCGCTCGCGATCACGCTGGGGGCTGCGGTGGTGTTTCGCGAGCCGGTCGGCTGGCGGCGCTGGCTGGCAATCCTGGCCGGCTTTGTCGGCGTGCTCATCATCGTCCGGCCGGGCATCGCCGGCTTCAACCAGTTTTCGCTGTTTGCGCTGGTCTCGGTGGCGTTCTGCGCGCTGCGCGATCTGTCGACCAAGAAGATACCGGAGCACATACCCTCGCTGTTCATCACCCTGCTGATGACGGTGACGGTGACGGCGGCCGGCGCGCTGATCCTGTTTCCGCTCGGCGGCTGGACGCCGCCATCCTATCGGGTGCTGGGCCTGCTGGCGCTGGCGGCCGTGCTGGTGCTGATCGGCTATCAATGCATGATCGTGGCGTTGCGATCGGGCGATATCTCGGCGGTGGCGCCGTTTCGCTATTCCGCGCTGCTGTGGGCGATGCTGCTCGGCTATCTCATGTTCGGCGACAAGCCCGACGCCATGATGCTGCTCGGCGCCTCGATCATTGTCTCGTCCGGCCTCTACGCGTTCTACCGCGAACGCGTTCGCGCCCGACCGGTGGCGGCCACCACGTCGGGCATCCCGCCCGACGGGCTGTGATGCGCGGCGCGCCGGCGCATCACCGGATGATCGTGAACAGCCGGTTCCAGCGCACCGACGACGGCCAGCGCCACACCTGCCAGGCGGAGCCCTCATCGCCGATCGAGAAAAAGATCATCTTGGCTTGCCCGATCAGGTTCTCGAACGGCACGTAGCCGACCCCGCCGCTCGCGGGCGGCACCCGGCTGTCGAGCGAATCGTCGCGGTTATCGCCCATCGCGAAGAAATGCCCCGGCGGCACGACGTAAATATCCGTATTGTCGTATTCGCCGCGTTCGGTCTGATCGAGCGTGTAATAGCTGACCCCGTTCGGGAGCGTCTCGTGCCAGCGCTTGACGCGGAACGGGCGCGGGCCCTGGTCGCGATCGATGTAATCTTCGGCGCGCTCGCGCTTGACCGGAGTACCGTTGATATGCAGCAGCCCGTTGATCATTTGAATCCGGTCGCCGGGCAGGCCGATCACGCGCTTGATGAAGTCGACCTGGTCGTTGCTGGGCAGGCGGAACACCACCACGTCGCCGGGCTTCGGCTCCGAGCCGAAAATGCGCCCGGAAAACAGCGGCGGCGAGAACGGCAGCGAGTAGTGGGTATAGCCGTAGCTGTATTTCGACAGAAACAGATAGTCGCCGACCAGCAAGGTCGCTTCCATCGAGCCGGACGGAATGTTGAAGGATTGAAACAGCAAGGTGCGAATGACCATCGCGAGGATCAGCGCCTGCACCAACACCCGAACGGTATCGGCAAATCCGCCTTTGCGGGGTTTTTGCTGGGTCGAGGTGGTCATCGATTGCTGTTCCATCGGCTGTTTCGCATCGTCCCGTGCCCTTCGGGTGAACAGGCGTGGCGCAACACGTCAAGGATAGTGAGGACGCGCGCGAAACGCCACCGTGGATCGCCGGGCGCTTCCGGCTCCCATTCGGGGCACGGGCTGATGATGGGCGGGATCGAGGACCGCCTGCTCGTGCCGATCGGCTATTCGCCGGTGAAGGGAAGCCGGTTGCAGGCCGCGTGAAACCGCGCCGCGGGAGAGGCCAACCCGTCAACCTGGCCTGGGGCCGAATATCCGGCTGGCGCCGGAAAGCCATTGTTGCTTTAATCGGTCGATTGCGCGTGGTGTGGAGTATTGCGGATGACAAAGGCGATTGAACATATTGTGGCGGGCTATTCGACGCTCAAAAACCGGAAGGCCCTGGAGGAGATACGTGACCACCGCCGGCGGCTGTTGAACGATTATCGCATGCGCAGTGGTTCGGGAATGAACTTCGACTGGATCAATGCCGAGCTTCAGGAGGAGATCGGCGTTGTCGAGGATGCGCTGTCGAAGCTGGGCGAAGAACAACACAAGCCGTCGTAGCCCGCCGCTTTAACGACCGCCAGCCCTGCTGTGGCCGTGCCTGACGGCACCCGGCGAGCGTTGCTATACGCGTGCACACGTCGCCCCGGGTGGTGACCAATAGAAAAAGCCGCCTCTCTGAGAAAGAAGCGGCTTTTCCGTCTTTGAGGTCATCAACCGCCAAGCTGATGATGGGCATCTCTATCGGCGAGTCCTCAATAGTTTATTACATGATACGCGACCGCTCATCCGGCAAACTACGGATCGGCGCGGTTTCCGTGGATACCGACCGAGCGCGCCAGTCCGCGCGCTGCTGCCAGCACAGCGTCGCTGCAATGTCCGTGGTTCAGTGCCTTATCGGTTAACCAAAGAACGATGAGCGGCAATGGCGGCTTGCAAAGCCTCATGCCAATGGGCGCGCCCGGGGGCCTGCGATTTCCAGAACCTGTTTTTGACCCGGTTATTTTTTACCGCGTGTGCACAAGTGTACCGACAGCGTACCGCTCCGCTGGGTAACGATTTGCATTGCTCTATTTGTAGATACTCGCGATCCCACCCGGCTCAACGCCGGGTTTTTCGCTGTGCGCATCGGGGGACCCATGCCGCCTGCGGCTTTGCCGACACATCGGACGCGGAACTAGGTTTTCGTGTAATTCCCCAAAATATCGTTTGCCGGACGATCGCCTTCCTGAGAAAGCGTCTGCGCCATCAGGCTGGCGATTTGTCGGGCATCGTCCTTTCCCGTCCTGATCAGGCCGGCAATGGCGCCGCGCTTGTCGGCATCGCTGTAATGGCGCTTGACGTTGAATTTCGGTTCGAGCCGCGTCACCGTCATGGCGAAGCCGACGATGTGCGGCATCAAGGCGGCACGGCGGGCAGGGCTGTAATCGGCGATCGACCATTGGGCCGGAAGCCGGCTCTCGTTGACTTTGACGAGGTCGTCCACGACCTGGTCGAGACCGGCGCTGTCGAGCAGATCCACCGTGCCATGGGCATGGACGACGGCATATGACCAGCTCGGGGCCGCCGGACATTCCTTGGTGTACCACTGAGCCGACACATACGCATTCGGCCCATTGAAGACGAACACCGCTTCGCGCTGCCGTTCCAGCGACCGCCAATGCTCGTTGGCGCGCGCGACATGGCCACGGATGCGGGTCACGATCCCGCTTTCCACATCGACCAGCACGGGGATATGGGAGAAATGGAGCTCGCCGTTCTCGGTCGACACCAGCGTTGCAAAGCCGAGCCCCAGCATGAGCTCGATAGCCGCCACACAGGTCGTTTGGGTGCGTTCTGGACGATAGAACATCTGACACCTTGCAGGTCACGCCACGCGCGCAGGCTTGAGCGCCTGCGGGTAGTGCATCTTGGCGAACTCCGGCGTGATCAATTCCTGCTCGACGTCACGCTCGACCAGTTCGACGCCGCGTGTCCTGGAATCGCCCCAGCCGGCGCCGCCGCCAACGGTAAGCTGGACGATATCGCCCTTCTGCAGGGCCATGACCGCGGTGGTCGGCAGGTCGATGACCTCTTTGCCCCGGATCACCTTCAGCGACGCACAGGACCCGTCGGTGCCGCCCGCCTTGCCGCGCGCCGGATAGCGGAAGTGTTCCGAGTAGTAGCTCAAGACGACACCGTCCTCGAGCACCTGAATCGCGCGCGTGAAGCCAAGGCCGCCTCGCCATTGTCCCGCGCCGCCGGAATCCGGAACGAGGGCATAGCGCAGCATGCGGATGTGCGGGTGGATCTGCTCGATCGACTCGATCGGCGTGTTGCGACTCGACGACAGAACGCCGGCCAGGGCATGTGCCCCATCATATTCCGGGGCGGCACCATAGCCGCCGCCAAGAACATCCGCATAGATCCGCGTACCGCCGTCAGGCCTCTCCTGCACCAGATAGAGGCCGGTGGTCGAATTGAACCCCTGCGCGGGCACCCGGTCCGGAATGGCCTTCCCGAGCGCCTCGTGGACGGCATCGAGGACGCGATAGGACACCGCGATGCGGGCGCGCACCGGTCGCCCCGGTCGCGGGTTGACGATGGTGCCCTCGGGCAGGCGGATGTCGATCAGCCGATTGCAGGCATCGTTGGCGGGGATATTCTTGTCGGCAAGCAGGCAGCGCACCGCCGAAATCGCCGCCGCCAGCGACGATGACTTCGAGCTGTTGAACATGCTGCGCACCTCCGGGGCGGTGCCGGCGAAGTCGAGCACCATGGTCCCGTCGGAAACCGTCACCGTCGCCACGACCTTGAGAGGCACGTCGCCGCGTACGTCGGCATCGATCCAGGCTTCGCCGGTCCAGGTGCCGTTGGGGATATTCGCAATCGCCGCCCGCATCCGGCGCTCCGTATAGTCGAGGGTCTCCGCCATCGCGCGAACGACGAGATCGTGCCCGTGACGCCTGGCCAGCTGCTGAAGGCGCTCGATGCCGGTTCGGTTCGCCGCGATCTGGGCGTAGAAGTCGCCCCGGCCTAGTTCCGGCGTACGCACATTGGCGAACAGCAGACGGTCGATTGAACCTCCCAGCAGGTCCTTTTCCACGTCGATCAGCAACGGCGGAATGACGATTCCCTCTTGCAGAAGCTCCGTCGCATCGATGTTGATGCCAGCGCCGCCGCCGCCGACATCGAGGTGATGCGCCGTGTTGCCGACCCATCCGATCAGCACGTCCTCGGCGAACACGGGCTGGAAGATGATGAAGTCGTTGAGATGCTGCCCGCCGGCGTAGGGATCGTTGAGCAGGATCGCCGAGGACGGGCCGATCCGTGACAGGTCGAGCTGGGCGGCGGAGGCCCGGAACGCCTCGCTCAGCCCGCCATTGTGAATCGGGATCATTTCCGCCTGCGACACCACGTTACCCTGAGCATCGAGGATCGCGGTCGAGCAGTCGCGGGCTTCGCGCACGATGGTCGAGAAGGCCGAGCGGACGAGAATCGCGCCCATCTCGTTGGCGATCGCGCGGATCGCATTGGCAAGGATCGCCAGCCTGGTTTGATCGCCCAACATCACTTTTTCTCCAGCAGGAGGTCGCCAGTTTCGCAGCAACGCGCGGTCCAGCCGGGTGGAACGAAGGTTGTGGCGGTCGGCTCCTCGAGAATGGCCGGGCCGGCAATGGTCTCGCCGAAGTCGAGGGTGGAGCGCTCCATGAAGGTCGCGGGACAGGAGTTGCCCTGAAGAACGATACTCGAAATCTGGCGCCCGGCGTTCCCCGCGGCGCTTTGCTTGGGCGTAACCACGTTCAGTTCGCTCTTGCGAGTAAGCCGCGCCCGCTTGTTGACGACCTGCACAGGCAGGTTCGAGCGTGTGTAACCATAGCGTTCTCGATGAAGATCCTCGAAGGCGGCCCGCAGTTCCGCCGGACTCGCGCGCGCCACGTCGGCCCATACCGTCAGTTCGAAACCCTGGCCGGCGTAACGCAGGTCCAGCCCGGTCTGCACTTGGTAACTTCCGGCGGTCAGGCTCAGCATTCCGGCATAGCGATCGCAGGTCGCGGCGAGATCATCTGCGCGAATCCCTGCGAGGGATTGCTCGTTCAAGGGCAGCAGCTTGGCCTTCAGGAAATCGACCTTGAGGTCGGCGATCAGCAAGCCGAACGCGCTTGTGATGCCCGGCGACCAGGGGACCAGGACGCGTTTCATGCCGACCTCGTCTGCCACGGTTGCGGCGTGGAGCGGGCCGCCTCCGCCAAAGGCGACCAGTGTGAAGTCGCGCGGATCGATGCCGCGCGCGGTCGAGACCAGGCGAACGGCGGCCGCCATATTGCTGTTGACCATTTGAAGTACGGAATCCGCCTTCTGACTGAGGCCGCCGGGCATTTCCAGTGACGCGAGCGCGTCGTTCGCAGCCGCGATATCGAGCCGCATCCTGCCTGCGAAAAAGTGCGAAGGACGCAGAAGGCCGGCGATCAATTGCGCGTCCGTGACCGTTGGCAGCCTGCCGCCCCGGCCGTAACAGGCCGGCCCGGGGTCGGCGCCCGCACTGGCCGGCCCGACATTGAGAAAGCCGCCGGCATCGAGCGCCGCGATGCTGCCGCCGCCGGCGCCGACGGTGACCATGTCGAGCGCGGTGGTGCGGATCGGTAGGTCATCAACCGTGAGTTCCTGCACGACGCGCGGCTCGAGCATGGGCGCGACGGCCACGTCGGTGCTGGTCCCACCCATGTCGATCGTGATGATGTCGTCGATACCGTTGCGACGCGCAAACCATGTGGCGGCCTGAACGCCTGCGGCCGGTCCCGACAGCAGCATGCGCACCGCGTTGTCGCCGGCCGCGTCTGACGGCATGATGCCGCCATTCGATTGCATGATCTGCAGGCCGCTGCGGCAACCCCGATCGCTCAGGCCGCGGTCCAGCCGGCCGATATAGTCGACCACGACGGGGGAAACGAAGGAGTTGACGACCGTCGTTACGGTCCGTTCGTATTCGCGAAACTCGGGCGATACCCGGCTCGAACAGCCGACCTGCACCGTGGCGTTCATCGAGAGGATGATATCGCGCAGGCGGTCCTCATGAACGCCATTGCGGTAGGCATGCATGAGGCAGATCGCGATCGATGTGACGCCGTTGTCGAGAAGGAACTGGATTTCTCGGCGCGCGGCTGCTTCGTCGAGCGGCTCGATGACATGGCCGCCGCCATCGATGCGCTCGGCAATCTCCCGGACGAAGCGCCGTTCCACCGGCGCGCGCGGCTTGTGATAGAACGCCGTGTAGATGTTTCCGACGCGGTCATGCAGGCCGATTTCGACGATATCCCGAAAGCCTCTGGTCGTGAGCAGCCCGGTGCGCGCGCCACGCCTCGTGATCAAGGCGTTGGTCGCGATGGTCGAGCCGTGCGAGAACCGAGTCACTTGCTTTAGCGGCACAACGGCGTCATCGACGGCGTCCTCGACCGCCTTGTGGACCCGGTCTGGCGTCGACGGAACCTTGCCGACGGCGACAACGCCGTCCGCGTTCACCCAAACAAGGTCCGTAAACGTCCCGCCGATTTCAACACCAACTTGCATTTTCTGTCCTGGGAATTGGGAGTCGTTCAAGGGCGCAGAAGGCCCGCGCGGCGAATCTTCTCGCGTTCGAGCTCGAAGTTCTTCCGGATGACTTCACCGAATCCGGCGCCATCGCGATACTGGATGGATTGCCCGTATTTTTCCTGAATCTCGACATGCTGCGGGTCGAAAAGAGCCAGTTTGAACGCGTCATGCAGCCGCTGGACCACCTCCTGCGGCATTCCCTTCGGGCCAATCAGGCCGTTCGGGCTCGCTGCCGTCACGTCGTAGCCGAGATCGTAAAGCGTCGGTACGTCGGGCCAGCGCTTCAACCGCTCGTCGGCGAAGATCGCCAGCCACCGGGCTTGCTTGTTCTCGACGAGATCGCCGAGAAGCGTTCCGCCCGCATGGGTGTCGATATGGCCGCCCAACAGGGCGGCGATGGCCTCGGCATCCCCCTTGAATGGCACATGGACCAGCTTGACGTTCTCGATCGCAGCTACCTGCACGATCGCCAGATTCTGCGCGGTTGCCGGGCCGTTCGTTCCGTAGTTGATCTTCTCCGGCCGGCTGCGAGCTTCGGCGATGATGTCGGCAAAGCTCTTGAACGGTGAATCCTGGCGGGCGACCATCCCGACGTTGAAGGCGCCGACCTGGATGATCGGTGTAAAATCAGTCAACGCATCATACGGCGTCGGCTGCATGAGTTGGACGCGCAGCACCGCTGAATGGGTGACGGCGATTTTGTAGCCATCGGGCGGCGTCGACATCATTGCGACAGCGCCCAGTGTGGCGCTCGCGCCAGCACGATTTTCCACCACGATCGGCTTGCCCAGATGGCGCGCGGCGGCCGTGGCCAGAACGCGGAAAGTCGTGTCGGCCGTTCCGCCGGCCGGGAACGGAACGATCAGCGTCACGGGCCGGGACGGAAAATTGTCGTTCGCCCGAGACGTTCCATACAGTGGGGCCGCCACGGAAGTGGCGGCAAGACCTGCCAACCACGACCTGCGCGATAATTTGGCCACCGGCAGTCCTCCTTGTTAATGCTTTGACGAGTTTACCAATGGCCGACACATCTGATAAATGGAAAGATCGCCATGATTGATCGATTTTATGAATATAAATAGCCACGACCTGCAGGTCTTCCTCACGCTGGCGCAAGAGAAGAACTTCACGCGCGCAGCGGCGCGCTGCGGTCTGTCGCAGTCCGCCTTCAGTACCCGCATTTCGTCGCTGGAACACGCTTTGGGCGCCAAACTGTTCGACCGCACCACCCGCCGGGTCGAGCTCACGCCGGATGGCGAGGAATTCGAGCCGTTTGCCCATCAATTGCACGCCGATCTATCCGATGTCGTCCAGATATTCCGCGATCGGGCAGCGCGTCGCAGGGGCCGCGTAGCGATCGCAGCCCTGCCTTCGGTCTCCGCTGGCTGGATGCCGAAAGTGCTGTCGCAATTTGCCAAGCGGCATCCCGAGATTCAGTTGTCGCTGACCGACGGAATAGCGGAGACGTGTGCGTCCCTGGTTCGAAGCGGTGAAGTCGACTTTGGGCTGTCGACGCTCGACGATGCGGAAGATCTGGACAAGCAACTCGTCGCGATCGATCACTTCCATCTGGTCTGCGGCAAGAACCACGCCTTGCTGACGAAGAAGAAGATCACCGCTGCGGATATCGCGTCCTTTCCGTTCATCCATCTGACACGCAACAGCAGCGTCCGGCGGCTTCTCGATGCAGCTTTTGATCGCGTCAAACTCAAGCCGTATCTCGAAGCGAACTACATGGCTACACTTGCCGGCATGGTAGAGGCTGATCTCGGCGTCACGATAGTCCCGTCGCTCAGCCTCCATCAATTCATTCGTCCCACGCTCGGCACCAGAGTTCTGCAGACACCCAGGATATCCCGCCCCATTTACCTGATAAGGCGTCGTGGTCGCACGCTGTCCGCGGCTGCCGACACTCTGTTTAATCAAATTCGGCTGACAGACTTCGAGAACTCCCCGATGCGGCGCAGGCGTTCCTAGCGCTGGTATCCCTGCGCTATCGATGATCGGGGCGCGCGTGGAGGGGCCGCATCCCAATAGATAGCCGGATGCGACAAACTGACCCGACGGGCAAATCACGGCTTCCGATTTACGGAAGTCATGTCAAGCCCCCAAAATGAAAAATATTTCGCTTTTCCGAAATGGCAAACCAGTGCATATCTGTGCCCATCCCGTCCCACTCAGAGGGGCGTTGGCCATCGTCACAACGAGGGACGGGTCGCGGTGGACGCAAGAGTTGCGCTTGACGCGCGCGACAAAGGCGTACGGCAAAGACGTGTGGTCCTGACGCCGCGTTGCTGGCGTCCATGCACCTGGGAGGCGTCTGACTTCCCAGGGCGCGACGGAGGCAAAAGAGCCGTTCTCCGGAGAGAGCACGTTATAAGCCGTAAAGCCATCGCGCAGGGAATGTCGGATGTTCTCCGCTGCCCTGTATGCTCATGTGCGCACTCTTTTGTGCACATTGCACATGAGACCGCGGGTGCAGCGCGCATCCGGCATTCCCTGCGCCCTCCATTTGAAGAGGGTGGAGAATTTCTGGCAAAGCTCGGGCGCATCGTGTCGCGAGAAGGCGAAGACGTATGCGATGACACTATCCATGTCGTCCCGGCGAACGCCGGGACCTATACGCCGCGGCCGATCGGTCAGAGCGCTGGCGTCAGATACCTTGCTTAACAAGAACCGCTGCGGCGTATGGGTCCCCCGATGCGCATTGCGCATCTGAGCTCAAGCCCGGGACGACGGGTGGAGAGAGCCGGGGACGACGCGTTGATGGAGCTTGGAACGCAGCAATCAAACCGGCCGTCCCGTGTACGGCATCGACGCCGTCAGGCCGCCGTCGACCGGGATCGCCTGGCCGTTGACGTAGGACGCGTCGTCGCTGGCGAGGAACAGTCCCATTGCCGCGAGTTCGTGCGGCTGGCCGGGGCGCTTCAAGGGATTGAGCTGGCCGATCTTATCGGACGTACCGCGCTCCTTGGCGCGATCGAACACCGGTTTGGTCATGCCGGTTTCGATCAGGCCCGGACACACCGCGTTGATGCGCACGCCGGTGCCGGACAGCGAATAGGCCGTGGTCTGCACCAGGCTGATGACGCCGGCCTTGCTCGCGCCGTAGGGATGTCCGCTGGCGCCGGCCTTGAGGCCCGCGACCGATGCGGTGCAGACGATCGAGCCCGACTTCTGCCTGATCATGTGCGGCATCGAATGCTTGATCGCAAGGAACGGTCCGATCAAATTGACGCGCAGCACTTCCTGCCAGTGCTCGACGGTCTGTTCGGGGATCGGAACCAGCCCGCCGCTGACGCCGGCATTGGCCCAGATCGCATCGAGCTTGCCGTACTTCGACACCGCCTTGTCGATGAAAGCCTTCACGTCCGATTCCGAACCCGCATCGGCCATCACGGCTTCGACGATACCGCCGGCATCGCTGACGAGCTTTGCGGTTTCCTTCACCGCTTCGGTGCGATCCACCGCGATCAGCTTCGCGCCTTCCCTGGTGAACAACAACGAGGCGGCGCGCCCGATGCCGCTTCCTGCGCCGGTGATGATGACAGATTTGCCTTCGAGGCGGCCCATGAGTTTCTCTCCCTGAACTGTTGCGCGGTAAGCTTGCCGCCATGCGGAATTCAAACAAGATTTCAAACGCTGAAGTCACTTGAGACGTTGCGTGCTCTGACGTACAGCGACAGCGAACAGTATTGAAGGGTTTTAGCGATGTCCAATGCCGACCAATCGGTAGCCGCTCCGAAGGCAGGGGTGGTGACCACACGCTGGTGGTGGGTGCGGCACGCGCCGGTTCGCGAGGACGGCGGCTGCATTTATGGGCAGAAGGATCTGGGCTGCGACACCAGCGATCGCGTGGTGTTCGAGGCGGTCGGGAAAATCCTGCCGCGGGGCGCGGTCTGGTATGCAAGCAACCTGAAGCGCACGCATCAGACCGCGGATGCGATCTGGGCCGCCGGATTTCCCCGGCCCGCCGATATGCCGCACATCAAGGACTTTGCCGAACAGCATCTCGGCGAATGGCAGGGCATGAATCGCGCGGCGTTTCTGGCAAGCCGTCCGGCCGGTTCTCATTGGTTCGCGGCGATCGACGAACCCGCACCCGGCGGCGAGAGTTTTATGGATCTCTACAATCGCGTCTGCGGCGCGATCGCGCGCATCACGCAGGAGCAGGCGGGCAGGGACGTGATCGCCGTGACCCATGGCGGAACGATCAAGGCCGCGGTCGGTCTTGCGCTCGGCGGCCTGCCCGAAAAAGGGCTCGCCTTCGACATCGACAATTGCTCGGTGACGCGGCTCGACCATATCGCGAGCGGAAGCCATGCGAACTGGCGGCTGCCGATGGTCAACCAGCAGCCATGGATCGCCGATGCCTCGCACAATGCGATGCATCAGCCGGCGGGCCCGGAGGTCGTGCCGCCTGCAACGAAGCTGGCTTGAACGGTCATTCCGGGTTCGATGCTTCGCATCGCCCCGGAATGACATTAAGTTTGAAAAACCAAAACCGGCCGACCGCCGGACCAACATCTGGGAGAGAGACATGAGCTTGTTCGATATGAAGGGCAAAGTCGCCGTCATCACCGGCTCCACGCGCGGCATCGGCAAAGCCATTGCCGAGCGGATGGCCGAGCACGGCGCCAAGGTCGTGATCTCCTCGCGCAAGCAGGACGTCTGCGACCAGGTCACCAAGGAGATCAACGACAAGTTCGGCAAGGGCACGGCGGTCGCGATCGCCGCCAACATTTCCAGCAAGGAAAACCTGCAGAACCTGGTCGATGAATCCAACCGCGCGTTCGGCAAGATCGACGTGCTGGTCTGCAACGCCGCGTCCAATCCTTACTATGGCCCGCTCGGCGGCATCTCCGACGACCAGTTCCGCAAGATTCTGGACAACAACATCGTCGCCAACAACTGGCTGATCTCGATGGTGGTGCCGCAGATGATCGAGCGCAAGGACGGCTCGATCATCATCGTGTCCTCGATCGGCGGCCTGAAGGGATCGACCGTGCTCGGCGCCTACGCGATTTCGAAAGCCGCCGACATGCAGCTCGCGCGCAACCTCGCCTGCGAATACGGCAAGCACAACATCCGCGTGAACTGCATCGCGCCCGGCCTGATCAAGACCGATTTCGCCAAGGCGCTCTGGGACAATCCGGAGACTCTGAAGGCCTCGACCGCGCGGTCGCCGCTGCTGCGCATCGGCGTTCCCGACGAAATCGCCGGCGCTGCCGTGATGATGGGATCGCGGGCCGGCGACTTCATGACCGGCCAGACCATCGTGATCGACGGTGGGGCGACGATCAGTTGACGCTATCTCGTCGTCCCGGCCTTCGCCGGGACGACACCGTTGCTTGCGCGCAACGTCACACGACCGCCGCGTACACCAGATTCCGCAGCATGGTGCGGATGTATTCGCGCTGGCCCGGGCCCTGCATCATGAATACCGCGATCAGGTCCTCCTTCGGGTCGATCCAGAAGAAGGTCCCGGCCATGCCGCTCCAGAAGAAGTTGCCGCGCGAGCCCGGGAATGGCGCCATGCCGTCATGGGTGCGGACGGCGAAGCCGAGGCCAAAGCCGTGGCCGGCCGGCATCAGGGGCGAGTTGACCTTGACGGACGGGGCGAGGTGATCGGACGCCATCAGTTCCAGCGTCTTGCGGCCGATGATCCTGACGCCGTCCAGCGTGCCGCCACCCAGCAGCATCTGGCTGAAGCGGGCGTAGTCCATCGTGGTCGACACCAGTCCGCCGCCGCCGGATTCCATTACCGGCTTCTCGAGCATGTTGAAGAGTTGCACCTTGTCGCCGGTCCAGGGATCGGTCGGGAACGCCTCGGCCAGCCGGCCGGCGTTCTCCTCGCCGGTGTGGAAGGCGGTCTCGGCCATCTGCAACGGCGCCAGGATGCGTTCGGTGAGGAAGGCGCCGAGCGACTGGCCGGAAATCACTTCGATGATGCGGCCGAGGATGTCGGTGGAGCGGCTGTAATTCCATTCCGCGCCGGGCTGGCAGATCAGCGGCATGCTGGCGACCAACGCCGCATGCTCGGCGTTGGTGATCTTGCGGCTGCGCAGCCGCGATTGCTGATAGAGCTGTTGCACCAGGCCGTTGCCGGTGTGGTCGTAAGTGATACCTGACGTGTGCCGCAGCAGGTCCTGCACCGTCATCGGGCGCTGCGCAGGCACCAGATCGAGCTTGCCGTTGTTCTCGACGCCGACCTTCTGGCCGGCGAATTCCGGAATGAACTTGGCGACGGGATCGCTGAGCAGGAAGTGGCCGTCCTCGATCAGCATCATGATGCCGACCGAGACGATCGGTTTGGTCATCGAAAAAATGCGGAAAATGCTGTCCTGCGCCATGGGTGAGGAGGAGGCGGGGGCCTGCCGGCCGATGGCGTCGAACCAGCCGATCTGGCCGCGGCGGGCCACCAGCACGGTCGCGCCCGGCAAAGTTCCCTTGTCGACCTCGCGCTTGAAGGCGTCCGACATCCGTTGCAGGCGGGCGGCGGACAACCCGATCTGTTCGGGTTTCGCGTGGGGGAGGGACGGGGTCTGCGGGACGCTTGCGGGTTTGGGGGCGGTCTGGGCGTTCATGGTCTCTCCCGATGCTCTTGTTGTTATGGCAGGAAAGCAAGTTTGGCGCAGAAGCCTTGACTTGAACAGGCCGGTTACCGATTTCCAGAGGACCGCGCGCGGCTTCGCCCTTGCAATCGGGGCATCGCCTATGCTTGAAACGGGCCGAAACCGGCGGCGACGCATGGTTTGCGTAGGGGTGTAGCTCAGTTGGTAGAGTACCGGTCTCCAAAACCGGTTGTCGCAGGTTCGAGCCCTGCCGCCCCTGCCAGTTAAATCAAAGACTTGGCTGATATCTAACCGAAGAACGCGACGACGACCGCCATGTCCGAGGTTGCGGGCGCATCGCCGCGCAGACTGGCGTCGATCACCCGCCGGCAGGCCTCCACCGTGATGGTATCGCCGAGGTCGTTGGCGGCTTCGAGAACGGCCCAGGCCGTCTCCCCCGAAGCGCTCTCCTGGCCGGATTGGTCGTGCGGCGCCATCGTCATTCCGTGTTCGGTCGATCGGACGATGAGGATGCAGGGGAACTTTTAAGATCCCGGCCCCCGGCTCGCTTGGATTTGAGGCAAGTCCCGCACCAGGGCTTAACCACTTGGGCCGGGCAGGATCCGGCCTCCAGGGCGGGCTCGGCAGCCGGCGCGCCGGCCGCCCGTATCTTGACGTTTCGCCCAACTCACAGTAGATACCCGCCACCTGCTGCCGGCCCGTTAGACGGATATCCGGCGCGGCTTTGAATTCCCCCGAACAATCGAGCCCGCTTGGCGGCTCATCCTTCGAGAGAGGGCTGGGCGCTAGAGGGCTGTTCGGATTCACCTAAATTTGCATTCGTCTCACCAAGGACGCGGACACAACGATGGCTTTCAGCCCGTTCAAATTCCTGCAGGAAGTGCGCTCGGAGACCGCCAAGGTCACCTGGCCGACCCGTCGCGAGACGACGATCACCACGATCATGGTGTTCATAATGGTTGCGTTGGCGTCGATCTTCTTCTTCGCCGCGGATCAGGTCATCCGTTACCTCGTCACCTTCTTGCTCGGCGTGCGCTGATGAGCACCGGAACCCAAACCATGGACAAGCGCTGGTATATCGTCCACGCCTACTCGAATTTCGAGAAGAAGGTCTCCGAATCGATCCGCGAGCAGGCCAAGCAGCGCGGGCTCGAAGATTTGTTCGAGCAGGTGCTGGTGCCTGTCGAAAAGGTCACCGAGGTGCGCCGCGGCCGCAAGATCGATGCCGAGCGCAAGTTCTTCCCGGGCTACGTGCTGGTGAAGATGAAACTCACCGACGAGGCGTTCCATCTCATCAAGAACACGCCCAAGGTGACCGGCTTCCTCGGCGCCGAAAACAAGCCGATGCCGATCTCGGAATCGGAAGCGATGCGGATCCTGCACCAGGTGCAGGAGGGCGTCGAGCGTCCGAAGGCGTCGGTGTCGTTCGAAATCGGCGAGAACGTCCGCGTCGCCGATGGGCCGTTCGCGTCGTTCTCCGGGGTGGTCGAGGAAATCGACGAGGCGCGCTCGCGCGTGAAGGTCGCGGTGTCGATCTTCGGCCGCGCCACGCCCGTCGAACTGGAATTCGGTCAGGTCGAGAAGGTCTGATCGCTGTCCTCTTCCCGCATGCGGGAAGAGGGAAAAGTGCCGTGGGAGGAGATGGATGATCGCCAGTCATCCGTTGAACCGCACCACGGACCTGTGAAGCTTCCGGATGATCCGGGGCAACATGAGGAGTGACGTATGGCAAAGAAAGTGACCGGATACCTGAAATTGCAGGTGCCGGCGGGTGCTGCGAATCCTTCGCCCCCGATCGGTCCCGCGCTTGGTCAGCGCGGTCTCAACATCATGGAATTCTGCAAGGCGTTCAACGCCCAGACGCAGAAGGAAGAAAAGAACACCCCGATTCCGGTGGTGATCACGATCTATGCGGATCGTTCGTTCACCTTCGAGATGAAGACCCCGCCGATGTCCTACTTCCTCAAGCAGGCCGCCAAGATCCAGTCCGGTTCGAAAGCCCCGGGCCGCGACAAGGCCGGCAAGGTGACCAAAGCGCAGGTGCGCGAGATCGCCGAGAAGAAGATGAAGGATCTCAATTGCGATTCCGTCGAGTCGGCCATGAAGATGGTCGAGGGCTCCGCCCGTTCGATGGGTCTGGAAGTTGCGGGGTAACGGACCATGGCAATCGGAAAACGTTTGAAGAAGGCCCGCGAGGGCGTCGACCGCGAGAAGCTCTATCCGCTCGCGGATGCCATCAAGATGGTCAAGGAACGCGCCAAGTCGAAGTTCGACGAGACGATCGAGATCGCGATCAATCTCGGCGTCGACCCGCGTCACGCCGACCAGATGGTTCGTGGCGTCGTCAACCTGCCGAACGGCACCGGCCGCACGCTGCGCGTCGGCGTGTTCGCGCGTGGCGCCAAGGCGGACGAAGCCAGGGCCGCGGGCGCTGACGTCGTCGGCGCCGAGGATTTGGTCGAGAAGGTGCAGGGCGGCGCGATCGATTTCGATCGTTGTATCGCCACCCCGGACATGATGCCGCTGGTCGGCCGCCTCGGTAAGGTGCTCGGCCCGCGCGGCATGATGCCGAACCCGAAGATCGGCACCGTGACGATGGACGTCACGACCGCCGTGAAGGGCGCCAAGGGCGGCTCGGTCGAGTTCCGCGTCGAGAAGGCCGGCATCGTGCAGGCCGGCATCGGCAAGGCCTCGTTCACCGAGGAGAAGCTGGTGCAGAACGTCAAGGCGCTTGCGGACGCGGTCTCGAAAGCAAAACCGGCCGGCTCCAAGGGCACCTACATCCAGCGCGTGGCGGTCTCCTCCACCATGGGCCCGGGCGTCAAGGTCGAGCCGGGCACGCTGCTCGGCTAAGGGCTTGCGCGTCAGCTAATGAGATCAGGGGCGGAATCGGGTGACCGGTTCCGCCCTTTGCGTTGCGAGGGAAAGAACAACATGCCCGAGAAAGTCCTGATCTATTCGCGCTTCCCCAAGGCGCTGATGGTGCGGATCGGCGAGCGCTACGAACTGTTCGACGCCGCCGGCAAGCCGCCGAACCAGAATTTCTCGACCGAACAGCTTTCCGACATTCGCGCGATGATCACGGCAGGCGGCACGCCGCTCCACGCCGATATCATCGATCTGATGCCGAAGCTCGGGGCCGTCGTTTGCTACGGCACCGGGTATGACGGCGTCGATCTCGCGGCATTGGCAAAGCGCGGGATCGTGCTCGGCCATAGTCCGGGGGCGAACGCCGCGTCGGTCGCCGACATTGCGATGACGCTGATGCTGGCCGCGACCCGCCGCTTGCTGGTGGCCGATGATTATGTGCGCAGCGGAAGCTGGGCCGGCGCAAAGCCGTCGCCGATGATGCGTCCGCAGGCCGGCATGCCCGGCCGCAGGATCGGCGTCTACGGCATGGGCGAGATCGGCCGCAAGATCGCCGCGCGCGCAGCCGCATTCGAGACCGAGGTCGGCTATTTTAGCCGCAGCCGGCACGACGTGCCGTACCAATATTTTCCGACGCTCGATGCGCTGGCCGAATGGTGCAGCGTGCTGATGATTGCCGTCCGGGCCGGCAGCGACACCCACCACGCGGTGGATGCCAATATTCTGAAGAAGCTCGGCAAGGATGGCTATGTCGTCAACATCGCGCGCGGCTCGGTGATCGACCAGCAGGCGCTGATAGCGGCGCTGACCGACCAGACCATCGCCGGGGCCGGCCTCGACGTCTATGCCAAGGAACCGCACGCGCCTGACGCACTGACGGCGCTGCCGAACGTCGTGCTGTCCCCGCATCTCGGCGGTCACACCCTGGAATCGCATGTCGCGATGCAGGACTGCGTGATGGCCAACCTCGAGGCCTATTTCGCAGGCAGGCCCTTGCCTTACGGCGTCAAGCTGGGCTGATCCCAGAGCTATTCGACTTGGCTGCTGCGAGGGCAGGGTGGAACTCTGCCGGAATGGGGATTTCGGGCGTTATGGCCTCGTATCGCCAAATGCGGCCGCGGCCTGAATTTTGCTCTTGGCAACCCGGGCGAGACTCGGTAAACAACGGCTTCCGGGCGTGCTGGCTGTTGCTGGCACGTCTGTGCTCGCATTCCGAAAACCCGATACGGTAGGAGATCATTCCTTTCAGGACATCCGCATGGATTGCTCGAAAGGAAGGAAAACCCATCGTCCGGTTGGAGTGCGGCAGGGGGCGTCCGGCTTGCCGGATAACCTCGATCCTGTCCAAGACTGCAGGCGCTCGCGACGAGATGCAAGTCTCTTCAACGGCTTAATCGCATAGCCTGCACAGACGGGTGAAGACCGGATTTTGCTTTAACGTCGCTTTCCTGCGGCGTGTGAGCCGATTTGGTTCGAACCTCGACACCCCGCGCCATCTGGTTCGGGAGGGCAGGCTTTTCAATGTCGTCTTGCCCGACGTGTCCGATGGACTGGTGTCTTGAGGTCAGGTTTTGGGTGAGACGATGGGTGCAACCCGGCGGTCTCGCACGCGAAGGCCGCCAACCGGAGAGAGCTTGCTGTGGAAAGAGCGGCAAAAAAGGACGCGGTTGAGGCGCTGAACGGGGTTTTCAAGACCACCAGCGTTGCAGTCGTCGCCCACTATTCCGGCCTCACCGTGGCCCAGATGCAGAAGCTGCGCATGCAGATGAAGCAGGCGGGTGCGTCGGTGAAGGTCTCGAAGAACCGTCTCGCCAAAATTGCTCTTGAAGGCACGGATGTCGTTGCCATCGGTTCCCTGCTGAAGGGACCGACCGTGATCGCTACTTCAGACGATCCGGTAGCGGCGCCGAAGGTTGCCATCGAATTCGCCAAGACGAACGAGCAGTTCGTCATTCTCGGCGGCTCGATGGGTAAAACCGTCCTGGATGTCAACGGCGTGAAGGCGCTTGCCTCGCTGCCGTCGCTCGATGAACTGCGCGGAAAGATTGTCGGCCTCCTGGTGGCGCCGGCGACCAAGATCGCCCAGCTCTCGACTGCGCCCGCGGCCAAGCTCGCGCGCGTCGTCCAGGCCTATGCCTCAAAGAGCGAAGCGGCCTGACCCTTCGCAAATCAAACCTGGTTCGAACCAATACGTTTAAGGAAACAGATCAATGGCTGACTTACAGAAAATCGTCGACGACCTCTCGAGCCTGACCGTGCTCGAAGCTGCCGAGCTCGCAAAGCTCCTTGAAGAAAAGTGGGGCGTGTCCGCCGCTGCCGCCGTTGCGGTTGCCGGTCCGGCCGGTGGTGGCGCTGCCGCCGCTCCCGCTGAAGAGAAGACCGACTTCACCGTCGTCCTGGCCGCCGCCGGCGACAAGAAGATCGAAGTCATCAAGGAAGTCCGTGCCATCACGGGTCTGGGCCTCAAGGAAGCCAAGGACCTCGTCGAAGGCGCGCCGAAGCCCGTCAAGGAAGGCGTCAACAAGGACGAAGCCGACAAGATCAAGGCCCAGCTCGAAAAGGCTGGCGCCAAGGTGGAATTGAAGTAAGCGCAGCTCGCTTCAATTCCATCCCCGGACAAGCGAGGCGCAGGCCGAGTATGACCCGGGGATCTGCCAAAGTCGTGGATGGCCGGGTCAATCCCGGCCTTGACGAGCGAGGCAATGCAAAAGGCGTGCTATGGGACAACCAGATGCACGGCGTACACAGAAATGTGTGGGGATTCGAGGGCTTAACCCTCGAATCTCCACTATTGTCACCCCATATCGGGGCGGCAGCAGGAAAATGCGGTAGGCGGCGGGAACGGCAGGGTTCTCGGTGTAAGCCGTTGGGAGACAGTCAAATTTCGGGCTTTTTCAGTCCGTGAAGCGATGGTTGAGACGGGCGGGTGCAGTCATGCGCCCCGCGCGTCGTTTTGCGTTTTGAAGGTCCGGAGAACGGATTTGGGAGTTAATTCCTGAATTTGGGCTTTGTTCCGGCGAAGCGATTCGAAATTCAACCCGGGGGCGGCGGCAGTCGCGCTTCGGAGGGTTCGCCCATCAGGGGCGGCGAAAATGAGAGGCCACGATGGCGCAGCAGACATTCACGGGTCGCAAACGCGTTCGCAAGTTCTTCGGACACATCAAGGAAGTCGCCGAGATGCCGAACCTCATCGAGGTTCAGAAGGCGTCGTATGACCAGTTCCTGATGGTCGATGAACCGGTCGGCGGCCGCCTCGACGAGGGGCTGCAGGCGGTCTTCCGTTCGGTGTTCCCGATCTCGGATTTCTCCGGCACCTCGATGCTGGAATTCGTCCGCTACGAATTCGAGCCGCCGAAATATGACGTCGACGAGTGCCGCCAGCGCGGCATGACCTATGCTGCGCCGCTGAAGGTGACGCTGCGCCTGATCGTGTTCGATATCGATGAGGAAACCGGCGCCAAGTCGGTCAAGGACATCAAGGAGCAGGACGTCTACATGGGCGATATCCCGCTCATGACGATGAACGGCACCTTCGTCGTCAACGGCACCGAGCGCGTCATCGTTTCCCAGATGCACCGTTCGCCTGGCGTGTTCTTCGATCACGACAAGGGCAAGACCCATTCGTCCGGCAAGCTCTTGTTTGCCGCGCGCGTGATTCCGTATCGCGGTTCCTGGCTCGACATCGAGTTCGACGCCAAGGACATCGTGTTCGCGCGCATCGACCGCCGCCGCAAGATCCCCGTGACCTCGCTGATGTACGCGCTCGGTCTCGACGGCGAGACGATCCTTTCGACGTTCTACAAGAAGATCAATTACAAGCGGACCAAGGAAGGCTGGCGCGTGCCGTTCGACGCCACCCGTTTCCGTGGCTACTCGACCATCAACGACCTGATCGATGCCGACACCGGCAAGGTCGTGCTCGAAGCCGGCAAGAAGCTGACCGTGCGCAGCGCGCGCCAGATGCAGGAAAAGGGCCTCAAGGCGCTCCGTCTGTCGGACGAAGAGCTGGTCGGCAACTATCTCGCCGAAGACCTCGTCAATCCGAAGACCGGTGAAATCTACGCCGAAGCCGGCGAAGAACTCACCGAGAAGTCGCTGAAGGCGCTCAACGAGCAGGGCTACAAGGAATTGCCGCTGCTCGACATCGACCACGTCAACGTCGGCGCCTACATCCGCAACACGCTGCATGCCGACAAGAACATGACGCGTGAAGACGCGCTGTTCGACATCTACCGCGTGATGCGTCCCGGCGAGCCGCCGACCATCGACTCGGCCCAGACCATGTTCCAGTCGCTGTTCTTCGACAGCGAGCGCTACGACCTGTCCGCGGTCGGCCGCGTCAAGATGAACATGCGCCTCGAACTCGACGCGCCCGACACCCATCGCACGCTGCGCAAGGAAGACATCCTGGCCGTCATCAAGACGCTGGTCGACCTGCGCGACGGCAAGGGCGAGATCGACGACATCGACCATCTCGGTAACCGCCGGGTGCGTTCGGTCGGCGAATTGATGGAGAACCAGTACCGCATCGGCCTGCTTCGCATGGAGCGCGCGATCAAGGAGCGCATGTCCAGTGTCGATATCGACACCGTGATGCCGCAGGACCTGATCAACGCCAAGCCGGCGGCAGCCGCGGTGCGCGAATTCTTCGGCTCCTCGCAGCTGTCGCAGTTCATGGACCAGACCAACCCGCTGTCGGAGATCACCCACAAGCGCCGTCTCTCGGCGCTTGGACCGGGCGGTCTGACCCGCGAGCGCGCCGGCTTCGAGGTGCGCGACGTGCATCCGACGCATTACGGCCGCATCTGCCCGATCGAGACGCCGGAAGGCCCGAACATCGGTCTGATCAACTCGCTGGCGACGTTTGCGCGCGTCAACAAGTACGGCTTCGTCGAAACGCCCTACCGCAAGGTGAAGGACGGCCGCGTCACCGACGAGGTGGTCTATCTCTCGGCGATGGAAGAGGGCCGCTATCGCGTGGCGCAGGCCAACGTGCCGCTCGACGCCAAGGGCCGCTTCACCGAAGACCTGATTGTCTGCCGTCACGCCGGCGAAGTGCTGCCGATTACGCCGGACAAGGTCGACTACATGGACGTGTCGCCGAAGCAGCTGGTTTCGGTCGCCGCGGCGCTGATCCCGTTCCTCGAGAACGACGACGCCAACCGCGCGCTGATGGGCTCGAACATGCAGCGCCAGGCGGTGCCGCTGGTTCGCGCCGAGGCGCCGTTCGTCGGCACCGGCATGGAAGGCGTCGTTGCGCGTGACTCGGGCGCTGCGATCGCGGCGCGCCGTTCCGGCGTGATCGACCAGATCGACGCCACCCGCGTCGTGATCCGCGCCACCGAAGATCTCGATCCCACCAAGTCGGGCGTCGATATCTACCGGCTGATGAAGTACCAGCGCTCCAACCAGTCGACCTGCATCAACCAGCGTCCGCTGGTGAAGGTCGGCGACATCGTCAAGAAGGGCGACATCATCGCCGACGGTCCTTCGACCGATCTCGGCGAACTCGCGCTCGGCCGCAACGTGCTGGTCGCGTTCATGCCGTGGAACGGCTACAACTTCGAAGACTCGATCCTGCTCTCCGAGCGGATCGTGAAGGACGACGTCTTCACCTCGATCCACATCGAGGAGTTCGAGGTGATGGCCCGCGATACCAAGCTTGGTCCTGAGGAAATCACCCGCGACATTCCGAACGTTTCGGAAGAAGCGCTGAAGAACCTCGACGAAGCCGGCATCGTCTATATCGGCGCCGAAGTCCGCGCCGGCGACATCCTGGTCGGCAAGATCACGCCGAAGGGCGAAAGCCCGATGACGCCGGAAGAAAAGCTGCTGCGCGCCATCTTCGGTGAAAAGGCCTCCGACGTCCGCGATACCTCGCTCCGCGTGCCTCCGGGCGTGCAGGGCACGATCGTGGAAGTGCGCGTGTTCAATCGTCACGGCGTCGACAAGGACGAGCGTGCGCTGGCGATCGAGCGGGAAGAGATCGAGCGTCTCGCCAAGGACCGCGACGACGAGCAGGCCATTCTCGACCGTAACGTCTACGGCCGTCTCGCCGACCTCCTGGAAAACCGCCAGGGCATCGCGGGTCCGAAGGGCTTCAAGAAGGACACCAAGATCACGCGTGCGGTGCTCGACGAGCATCCGCGGTCGCAGTGGTGGCTGTTCGCCTCGCCCAACGACAAGCTGATGGCCGAAATCGAGGCGATGCGGAAGCAGTACGACGAATCGAAGAAGGGCCTTGAACAGCGCTTCCTCGACAAGGTCGAAAAGCTGCAGCGTGGCGACGAATTGCCGCCCGGCGTGATGAAGATGGTCAAGGTCTTCGTCGCGGTGAAGCGCAAGATCCAGCCGGGCGACAAGATGGCCGGCCGTCACGGCAACAAGGGCGTGGTGTCCAAGATCGTTCCGATCGAGGACATGCCGTTCCTCGAGGACGGCACCCATGCCGACATCGTGCTCAATCCGCTCGGCGTGCCCTCGCGCATGAACGTCGGCCAGATTCTGGAGACGCATCTTGGCTGGGCCTGCGCGGGCCTCGGCAAGCGCATCGGCCAGACCATCGACGCCTATTATCACAAGCAGGATCTCAAGCCGCTGCGCGAGACCCTGAAGAAGATCTATGGCGACGATGAAACCATCAAGACGCTGAACGACAGCGAACTGGTGGAACTGGGCCGCAATCTCAGCCACGGCGTTCCGATCGCAACGCCGGTGTTCGACGGCGCCAAGGAAGCCGACATCGAGGAGATGCTCAAGCTCGCGGGCTTCGACGCTTCCGGCCAGTCGACCGTCTTCGACGGCCGTACCGGCGACACGTTCGACCGCAAGGTGACGGTGGGCTACATCTACATGCTCAAGCTGCACCATCTCGTGGACGACAAGATCCACGCGCGTTCGATCGGACCGTACTCGCTCGTCACCCAGCAGCCGCTGGGTGGCAAGGCGCAGTTCGGCGGCCAGCGTTTCGGCGAAATGGAGGTCTGGGCGCTCGAAGCGTACGGCGCCGCCTACACGCTGCAGGAAATGCTGACCGTGAAGTCGGACGACGTCGCCGGCCGTACCAAGGTGTACGAGGCGATCGTTCGCGGCGACGACACGTTCGAAGCGGGTATCCCGGAATCGTTCAACGTGCTGGTCAAGGAAATGCGCTCGCTCGGCCTCAACGTCGACCTGCACAATTCCAAGATCGGCCCGGCCACGACGTCCGAGGCGGCCGAGTAACGCTTACGATTTCATGTCCGGCGCATCGGCGCGAAGCCTGGTCTTCGCGCAGGAGTGCCGGGCATTCGCACCCCGCTCGGACGTTGAGCAGGGCGCGCGCTGACAGAGAGTTTCGAATTTGCTGCCGGTGACGATCGGCACGCGAGGAGAAGACGATGAACCAAGAAATTATGAATCTCTTCAATCCGACGACGCCGGCTCAGGTCTTCGACCAGATCCGGATTTCGATTGCGTCCCCGGAGAAGATTCTGTCGTGGTCCTATGGCGAGATCAAGAAGCCGGAGACCATCAACTACCGTACCTTCAAGCCCGAGCGCGACGGCCTGTTCTGCGCCCGCATCTTCGGGCCGATCAAGGATTACGAGTGCTTGTGCGGCAAGTACAAGCGGATGAAGTACAAGGGCATCATCTGCGAAAAGTGCTCGGTCGAAGTGACGCTCTCCCGCGTCCGTCGCGAGCGCATGGGCCATATCGAACTGGCGGCCCCGGTTGCGCACATCTGGTTCCTGAAGTCGCTGCCGTCCCGCATCGGCCTGCTGCTCGACATGACGCTGAAGGATCTCGAGCGGATTCTGTATTTTGAATATTACGTCGTGCTCGAGCCGGGTCTGACCGCGCTCAAGGACCGTCAGCTCTTGTCGGAAGACGAGTATCTGAAGGCGCAGGACGAATACGGCCAGGACAGCTTCACCGCCATGATCGGCGCCGAGGCGATCCGCGAGCTGCTGAAGGGGCTCGAGCTCGAAAAGCTCGAGGTCTCGCTGCGCGCCGAGATGCAGGAGACCGAATCCGACATCAAGCACAAGAAGCTCGCCAAGCGCCTGAAGATCGTCGAAGCGTTCCGCTATTCCGGCAACAAGCCGGAATGGATGATCCTGACCGTGGTGCCGGTGATTCCGCCGGACCTGCGTCCGCTGGTGCCGCTCGACGGCGGCCGCTTTGCGACCTCGGATCTGAACGATCTCTACCGCCGCGTCATCAACCGCAACAACCGCCTGAAGCGGCTGATGGAACTGCGCGCGCCCGACATCATCATCCGCAACGAAAAGCGCATGCTGCAGGAGGCCGTCGACGCGCTGTTCGACAACGGCCGCCGCGGCCGCGTCATCACCGGCGCCAACAAGCGGCCTTTGAAGTCGCTGGCCGACATGCTCAAGGGCAAGCAGGGCCGCTTCCGGCAGAACCTGCTCGGCAAGCGCGTCGACTATTCGGGCCGTTCGGTGATCGTGGTCGGTCCCGAACTGCGGCTGCATCAGTGCGGCCTGCCGAAGAAGATGGCGCTCGAACTGTTCAAGCCGTTCATCTATTCGCGGCTCGACGCCAAGGGCCTGTCCACCACCGTGAAGCAGGCGAAGAAGCTCGTTGAGAAGGAACGTCCCGAGGTCTGGGACATCCTCGACGAGGTCATTCGCGAGCATCCGGTGCTGCTGAACCGCGCGCCGACGCTGCATCGCCTCGGCATCCAGGCGTTCGAGCCGGTCCTGATCGAGGGCAAGGCGATCCAGCTTCACCCGCTGGTTTGCGCCGCGTTCAACGCCGACTTCGACGGCGACCAGATGGCCGTGCACGTTCCGCTGTCGCTCGAAGCGCAGCTGGAAGCGCGCGTCCTGATGATGTCGACCAACAACATCCTGCATCCGGCGAACGGCCAGCCGATCATCGTGCCGTCGCAGGACATCGTGCTCGGCCTCTATTACGTGTCGATCATGCGCGAAGGCCTGCCCGGCGAGGGCAAGATCTTCGGCGAGATGGCCGAGCTTGAGCACGCCCTGCATTCGAAGGTCATCCACCTCCACACCAAGATCAAGTACCGGTGGGAAGGCATGGACGAGACCGGCAAGGTGTCCAAGCGCTGGATCGAAACCACCGCGGGCCGCGTCATGCTCGGCAATCTGCTGCCGAGTTCGGCGAAGATTTCGTACGACATCATCAACAAGCTGATGACCAAGCGCGAAATCTCCGGCGTCATCGACCAGGTCTACCGTCACTGCGGTCAGAAGGAGACGGTGATCTTCTGCGACCGCATCATGGCGCTCGGCTTCTACAACGCGTTCAAGGCCGGCATTTCGTTCGGCAAGGACGACATGGTCGTGCCGCACTCGAAGTGGAAGATCGTCGACACCACCCGTACGCTGGCGAAGGATTTCGAGCAGCAGTACAATGACGGCCTGATCACCCATGGCGAGAAGTACAACAAGGTGGTCGACGCCTGGTCGAAGGCGACCGAAGAAATCGCCAAGGAGATGATGAAGGAAATCTCCTCGACCAAGAAGACCGCGAAGGGCGCCGATGCCGACATCAACTCGATCTACATGATGGCGCATTCGGGCGCGCGCGGTTCGCCGGCCCAGATGCGTCAGCTCGCCGGCATGCGCGGCCTGATGGCCAAGCCGTCGGGTGAGATCATCGAAACGCCGATCATTTCCAACTTCAAGGAAGGTCTGTCGGTGCTCGAATACTTCAACTCGACCCACGGCGCCCGCAAGGGCCTCGCGGACACCGCGTTGAAGACCGCGAACTCGGGCTACCTGACGCGCCGTCTGGTCGACGTTGCGCAGGACTGCATCATCACGCAGGACGATTGCGGCACCAAGCTCGGCATCAAGATGCGCGCCATCGTCGATGCCGGCACGGTCGTGGCCTCGCTGGCGTCCCGCATTCTCGGCCGCACCGCGGGCGAGGATCTGCGCGATGCGACGACCAACAAGGTCGTGGTCAAGCGCGGCACGCTGATGGAGGAGACTCACGTCGACGCCATCCAGCAGGCCGGCATCCAGGAAGTGAAGATCCGCTCCGCCCTGACCTGCGAACTCGTCAACGGCATCTGCGGCAAGTGCTACGGCCGCGATCTGGCCCGCGGCACGCCGGTCAACCATGGTGAAGCGGTCGGCGTCATCGCGGCGCAGTCGATCGGTGAACCCGGCACGCAGCTGACGATGCGCACGTTCCACATCGGCGGCGCGGCGCAGATCAACGAGCAGTCGTTCATCGAGTCGAACTTCGACGGCAAGGTGACCATCAAGAACAAGGCCATCGCCAAGAACAGCGAAGGTCATCTGATCGCGATGGTCCGCAACATGGTCGTTGCGATCACCGACGCCGACGGCACCGAACGGGCGACCCACCGCATTCAGTACGGCGCGCGCATGCACGTCGACGAAGGCGATATGGTCAAGCGCGGCCAGCGCATCGCGGAATGGGATCCGTACAGCCGTCCGGTGCTCACCGAAGTCGAGGGCACGATCGGGTTCGAGGACCTGGTCGAAGGCCAGTCGATCTCGGAAACGCTCGACGAATCCACCGGTATCGCCAAGCGCGTCGTCATCGACTGGCGCGCCTCGCGGGGCGGATCGGATTTGCGTCCGGCCATCGTCGTCAAGGGCAAGGACGGCAAGGTGCTCAAGCTCGCACGTGGCGGCGATGCCCGCTACATGCTGTCGGTCGACGGCATTCTGTCGGTCGACACCGGTGCCAAGGTCAAGGCCGGCGACATCCTGGCGCGTATCTCCACCGAGAGCGCCAAGACCCGCGACATCACGGGCGGTCTGCCGCGCGTGGCTGAACTGTTCGAGGCCCGCAAGCCGAAGGATGCCGCGATCATCGCGGAAATCGCCGGCACGATCCGCTTCGGCCGCGACTACAAGAACAAGCGCCGCATCTCGATCGAGCCGATGGACAAGACCGAGGAGACCAGGGAGTACCTGATCCCCAAGGGCAAGCACATCCATCTGCAGGACGGCGACATCGTCGAAAAGGGCGATTTCATCGTCGAAGGCAATCCGGCGCCGCACGACATCCTGGCGATCAAGGGCATCGAGGAACTCGCTGCCTATCTGGTCAACGAAATCCAGGAGGTCTACCGGCTGCAGGGCGTGCTCATCAACGACAAGCACATCGAAGTGATTGTCCGTCAGATGCTGCAGAAGGTCGAGATCACGGACCAGGGCGATACCGACATGATCTCGGGCGAGCAGGTCGACAAGATCGAGTTCGACGCGCTCAACCTGAAGGCCAAGGAGGAGGGCAAGAAGCCCGCCACCGGAACGCCGGTTCTGCTCGGCATCACCAAGGCGAGCCTGCAGACCCGCTCGTTCTTCTCGGCGGCCTCGTTCCAGGAGACCACCCGCGTGCTCACCGAAGCTGCCGTCAACGGCAAGGTGGACCCGCTGGAAGGCCTCAAGGAAAACGTCATTGTCGGCCGGCTGATCCCGGCGGGCACCGGCGCCTCGATGGCGAAGATCCGCGAAGTCGCGGTCAAGCGCGACAAGATGATCCTCGACGAGCGCGAGAAGCAGGCCGCGATCGTGCCGACCGCGCCGGAAGCCGAACCGCTGGCGCTGCCGCCGGCGGAATAGGTCCGAAAATTGACGATGTGACCAGAAAAGGCCGGCGCGAGCCGGCCTTTTTATTGGGCATTCGCCGGCGCGCCAGCAGGGAGGAAGGCCATCGCGCTGCCGTTCGGCCCCGGGGCTGGAAATTTCAGCAGGATTGCGGAATTTTACCGGGCATTATCGCGCGCTGTGTGACCTTTGCTACATTGGTGCAACGCTTGGACCTGCTTTGTTCATCTTCCCTTCAGGGTGAAAAGCGCTTTTGCTAGGACAACTTAGGACCGGCCGCATTTGGGGCTGCTGGGAACTTGCGGAACTGACATGCTCGATCTTGCAATCGTAGGCGGCGGCCCGGGCGGGCTGATGAGCGCCTGGTATTTGAAAAAGAAGCTCGGCGACCTCTGCCGCGTCACGATCTATGAGGCGTCCGACCGCGTCGGCGGCAAGATCGTGACCCGCAAATTCGACTCGGCGCCCGCGATGTACGAGGCCGGCGTTGCCGAAATCTACGATTATTCGATGACCGGCCCCGATCCGCTGCGGGAGCTGATCCAGCATTTCGGCCTGCAGACGATTCCGATGGACGCCGAGCAGGTTCAGTTCGACGGCGAACTGCTCAACGACGTGCCGGGCATGCGCCGCAAATATGGCGCGAAGACCGCGGCCGCGATCGAGGCCTTCCGCAAGCGCTGCACCGATATGATGTCGCCGATCGAGTATTATGAAGGAGTCGGCGCCCACGACAACGACCATCCCTGGGCCTACATGAACGCCGAGGAACTACTCGACAAATTCGTCGACGATGACATCGCCAAGCGCTTCTTCAAGGTGATGGCCCGCTCCGACATCGCCACCGAGCCGCACAACACCAACGGGCTCAACGCGCTGAAGAACTTCGTGATGGATGTCGACGGCTATATCGGCCTGTATTCGATCCAGAACGGCAACGAACAACTGGTCGATTGCCTGCGCTCAGAAGTGAAGGCGGACATCCATCTCAACCATCGGGTGCTCAAGGTCGGCAAGACGCCGGCCGGCCGCTACCAGCTCAACATGATGAACGGCAAGGGGCCCGAGACGCGCGACTTCGACCTCGTGGTGATGTGCCT
The DNA here is from genome assembly GCA_017305715.1 of Hyphomicrobiales bacterium. GTDB lineage: Bacteria > Pseudomonadota > Alphaproteobacteria > Rhizobiales > Xanthobacteraceae > Bradyrhizobium. The sequence continues at coordinate 89,611 of JAFKKG010000025.1, forward strand.
GCCGCATTCCTGGCTCTCGACCATGCGCTGGGACGGCGAAGAACTGCGCAAGTCGATGGTCAAGCACGTCGCCTATTTCGACCGGCCCGCGCATTATCTGCGGGTCTCGATCCTGTTCGACGAACCGTTCTGGAGCGAGAAGGTCCCCGGCGCCTGGTGGATGTCGGAAGCGTTCGGAGGCTGCTGCGTCTACAACGAAGGCGCACGCCATGACGTCGGCAAGCACGGTGTCCTGAACTGGCTGATCGCGGGTTCCGACGCGCTCGCGTTCGCCAATCTCGGCGACCAGGAACTGATCGACGCCGCGCTGAAGTCGCTGCCGGCATCGTTCGGCAATGCCCAGGATCATTTCATGGAAGGCAAGATTCACCGCTGGCTGTCGTCGGTGAACGCGCTGCCGGGCGGCCTACCGGCGCGCGACGTCATGACCAACCACCGGCCCGAGCCGAAGCAGCATCCGGGGCTCGTCGTGGTCGGCGACTATCTGTTCGATTCGACGCTGAACGGACTGCTCGATTCATCCGACGCCGCCACCGACATCATCGTCACCGAGATGATGCGGCTGCGCCGCGCCCGCGCGCAGGCGGACGGCGCACTCTCGGACAAGATCGACCGCGAATATTTCGAGAATTACCGCGGGCTTGGCCCTTACAGCGAGGTCTGGAACCAGTTTACCGACCCGGACTACCTGACGAACCTGATCAAGATCGTCTGGAACCGGGCGAAGGGCTACAAGCTCCTGGTCGCCGGTTCCGCCAGCGGCCAACTGGTCGGCGCGTTGCGCGAGCGCGGGATCGACGCGTGGGGTATCGAGAACAACAAGGCGATCCATGCCAAGACGCCGAAGGCGCTGCAGAAGTTCAACAAGCTCGGCTCGATCGTCGATATGCCGTTCAAGGACGAGGCGTTCGATTTCGTGTTCGAAACCAGCCTCTGCCATGTCCCGGAAAAGCAGGTCTTGCGTGCGGTGTCCGAACTGAACCGTGTGATGAGCACCGGTCTGATGTTCGGTTCGGTCACCTCGGACATGGCGCCGGCGCTGATCGACCGCTACGACCTGCTGCGCGGCGTCAAGAAGCTCGGCACCTGGTGGGAATGGTCGGAGTTGTTCTTCAGCAACGGATTCGACCTCTCGATGCATCGCCGCGACGTCACCGATGCGCTGTGGGCGGCGACGCTTGCCGCCAACAAGGGGCCGGGGCATTGGTACGCCGACTCCGACAGCTTGCGCTATTCGTTCTTCGACAAGGTGGAATCAGAGGACTGACCGGCCGCCGCCGGAGCTTCAATTGTTTTGCCGAATTCATTCTGATCGCATAGGATTGCCGCGGTAGCATCCCCCGCTATCGCATTTCGATGTGCGGTCATGCCGGCCGTGCAGTATCAGTTGGTCTCATGGCGCCAAAGCCTCCTTCTTCCGACGAGCAGAATCCCGCACCGGCGGACGATCCTGAGCTCGCGAAAAAACTCGCGCTGGAGGCGCTCGCTGCCGGCGGCAAGGAGGCCGCGGCAGCCCCGGAAGACAAGGACAAAAAAGACAAAGGCAAGGAAGCCGACGAGCTGGATGATGACGATGATGACGATGATGACGACGAGGATCTCGTCGTCTTCACCGCCAAGGAAGCCGCCGGCGCGATGGCGACGGTTTACCGCTTCGTCAGGCCGTATCTTGGCACTCGGCGATACAGCAAACTGATTGCGTTCGTCGCGTTCGGCGTCCTGGTCGAGACGGCGTTCAACGTCATCATGCCGCTGAGCCTGAAGTTCCTGATCGACGATGCGCTCGGCGAAGAGGATTTCCAGGCCCTGTACACCATCCTCGGCGTGCTCGCGGTCGCCGGCATCCTCACCTCGATCGTAGCGGTCTGGTATGAGCGTTGGGATGCCCGGCTGGCGGCCGGCATCATCGCCGATGTCCGGGCCAACCTGTTCCAGCATGTCCAGAGCCTGCCGGCGTCGTATTTTGCCCGCACCAAGCGCGGTGAAATTCTCTCGCGCTTCTCGATCGACCTTTCCGCCTTCGAAGGCTCGGTGAAGACCTTCGCCAACAGCGCGGCGTTGCCGTTCCTGGAACTGGTTGCCGGCATTGTGCTGATGATGTTCCTGAACTGGCAGCTTGCGGCGGTGGCGCTGCTGGTGTTTCCGATCACGCTGATCGGGCCGCGGATCCTGACCCCGAAGGCGGTGGAGGCGAATTACCAGCAGAAGCTGAACGAGTCTGCCGTGCTCGCGGTGGTACAGGAAAACGTCGCGGCCCAGGCGGTGGTCAAGGCCTTCAGCCTGCAACGCCGCACGTTCGGCTGGTTCGCCCTGCGCAATGACGATGTGCGCCGCAAGACGGCCTCGGCGGTGTTTCTGTCGACCATGGTGGAGCGCACCGTCACGATCTCGGTGCTGTTGCTGCACCTCGTGGTGCTCGCGATCGGCGCCTATCTCGCCACCAAGGGCCAGATCACCATCGGAACCTTCGTGACGTTCGAAAGCGCGTTCTGGGAGGTTTCCTACAACATCGCCCATCTGATGCACTTCATTCCGGTGTCGATCCAGGCCGCCGCGGCGGTGCGTCACATCGAGGAATTGCTGGACGAGCCGACCCGCGGGGCCGACCGCGCCGGCGCACCCGAACTGCCGCGTATCACCAACGACATCACCTTCGATCGCGTGACCTTCCAGTATGAAGGCAGCGAAACGCCGGTGCTCGACAATCTCAGCCTCAAGCTCAATGCGGGCAAGAGCATCGCGATCGTCGGTCCCTCTGGCTCCGGCAAGAGTACGCTGCTCAATTTGATTTTGCGTCTCTACCAGCCCGATGAGGGCAGGTTGACCATCGACGGTGTCGACGTCCGCCGCGTCACGCTGGAATCGCTGCGCCGAAGCATGGCGGTGGTGTTCCAGGAGAACATGCTGTTCAACATGTCGATCCGCGAAAACATCCGGCTCGGCAAGGAAGGCGCCAGCGACGAGGAGGTGGAGGAGGCGGCCAGGAAGGCCGAGATCCACCAATACATCATGAGCCTGCCGCAGCAATACGATACGTCGGTCGGTGAGCGCGGCGACACGCTGTCGGGCGGCCAGCGCCAGCGCATCGCGATCGCACGCGCGGTGATCCGCAACCCGTCCGTCCTGCTGCTCGACGAGGCGACCTCCGCGCTCGACCAGACCACGGAAGCTGCGATCAATCGCACGCTGCTGAAAGTGGCGGAAGGGCGCACCATGATCTGGTCGACGCACCGGCTGACATCGGTGGTCGAAATGGACGAGATCATCGTGATTTCAAACGGCAAGGCGATCGAACGCGGGTCACATACCGAACTGCTTGCGAAAAATGGCGTCTACCGCAAGCTCTGGGACGACCAGGGCCACAGGCCGCACAACGCGGCCGGTCAGGCCGACGACGACAATGAAGACGATGATGACGACGACGATGAGGATGACGACGAGGAGTGAGCGGGCAGGGCGGCTGACGTAAAGCCACCTCGACCGGGTCAGGCGAGCCGGCGGTGCCGCGGATGCCCGACGTTGCTGCGATTGTCGGCCGCCGATCCTCTCGAAGCGCGCTTGCGAACGGCCAGCAATGTTCCCTGCGCCAGCCTGACCAGGAAGCGGGCCCAGCGCTGGGCGCGCCAGGACAATCCACTATCGATCGACAGCGAGCGGAGGTGATAGGCCTTGGCCAGACATCGCGCCTCGCAGGCCTGCTTTTCGGAGTCCTCATAGAACTGCGAGATCTTGCCGGACGCCATGCCGTCAGTGGCAAGCCATTGCGGGATGTAGACATTGCACAGGCGTCCCACATCGGTGAACACCTTGGTGGTACCGGTGCCGGCGGCCGGGCAGGAGGTGGAGAACGCGTCACCCACCAGCACGATGCCGGGTTGCAGGTGCCCCTCGGTGACGCACAGGTCGGCCGGCCTGATCTTGATCGGACCGACGACCTTGAAGGCGCCCATCATGCGTTGCAAACCCGGCATCAGGGCGCGCATGGTCGCTTCGGGCGCCTTGCGGAATTCGGGCAGCCAAGGGTCGGTCATATCCCGGTACACCATCAGGTTGACGCGCATCGCGCCACCGATTGGAAACACCGAGAGATAGGCCATACGGGCGCGCGTCCGCCCCGGCCAGTAGGTCAACGCCGGAAAATCAAACTGGGCGCGGCCTTGCGGCTCGACATTGAAGCCGAGCGTGATCGAATGACATTCGCTGATGACGCGGCGCTTGATGCCCATCATATGGCGCAGGCCGATGTTCAGGCCGTTGGCGAGAACCACCAGCCGTGCCGAGATCTCCTCGTCATTGGACAGGACGATCTTCTGCCGCTCCGCGCTGTTCGTGATCGCGGAGGCCTTGGCTAAAATGGTTTCGACGCCGGCCGGGACCTGCGCCCGCATGGTGTTGACCAGCATGTCGTACATGATGCCGTGCTGGTCGCTGGGCTTGCGGGCGACGACATGCCCGAAGCGCGCTTCCCAGACTTCGCTGTCAAGCGTCGTCGCGTGCAAGGTCTGCTCGGCAAGGCCGGTCTTGCGCAAGAGGTCGAGCTGTTCGCCGCCGATCTTCTCGCAGCGGAGTTCGGGCGGGTAGACGGTGTGGGGATCGATCAGCAGCGCCGGAATGCCGGCGCGGCCCAGCATTGCCGCTGCGGTCGACCCGGCAAGTCCGCCGCCGACGATGGCAACATCCGTATACCGCATCCCGTTGGCCTTTCACCCAGCGAGCCTTTCTGCGCCGAAAAGACAAAGAAACCTTGAAAGTGATCCCGCTAAAAAGTGATCCCGCCAAACGGCTGCTCCGGCTCCGACTTAATGGAAAAGCAATGTCGGGAGAACACGATCCGGCTTTCGAGGCGTTTGACCGAGGCATCGATCTTGACGGTCGCAGTAACGATTGATTCACCAACCCCGGACATCGGCCCGCAATGGGACGATCTGGTTCGGCGTGCCTCATCGAACGCCTTCATGAATCCCGCCGCCTTGGCGGCCGCCTGCGAAATGAATTTCGCCAAAATCCGTATGCTGCTGGCCTGGGAGATCGTGGGCGTATCGCGCAAGCTCGTCGGCGTCTGGGCGCTGCAGTTGCGCAAACTGGCGCCGTTCTGGCCGATGGTGCTGGAAGCGCTGCCTTACAACTATGCCTTCCTGTCCAGTCCGATCGTCGATCCCGATTTCGCCGACGCGGTGATGGCGGCGTTCTTGGCTGCGATCGAGCAAACCCCGTTGCTGCCGAATGTCGTGAGCCTGAAATCCTTCGACGCGGAATCTTGCGCTTATGCCGCGATGATGAAGCTGCTGATCGGACGTGGCGGGCAGCACCTCATACTGTCCGAGACCGCGCGGCCGTGCGTGACGCGAGAGTTCGGCGTGAAGCGGGCCGGGTCCACGCGCAAGAAACTGCGCCAGGACTGGAACAGGCTGTCGGCGCTTGGCGCCGTGGAGATTGTGAACGACCGGACGCCTGCGGCCGTCGAGCGGGCTTTCGAGACGTTTCTGGCGATGGAAAAAGCCAGCTGGAAGGGCGAGCAGGGGACCGCGTTGTTGTCGGATCCCCGGGACGCGGCCTTCGTCAGGCGCTTGCTGCATCATCTGGCTGTCCGCGGCGACGCTTCGGTCGCCGTGCTGCGGATCAATGGTGAAGCCATCGCCGCCCAGGTGCTGATGTATTGCGGTCCGAGCGCCTACACCTGGAAAACCGCCTACGATGCGAAGTTCGCCAAATACTCGCCCGGTACCCTGCTGATCGACCGGGTCACCGAACAGCTGTTCGCCGGACCGGATATCATGCAGATCGACTCCTGCGCGGCGGAGGAGAGCTTCATGGCCCAATTGTGGGCCGGCCGGCGAACCATGGTCGACATGCTGATCGACATCGGACCCGGAAAATCGCTCGATTACCGAATGGAGGCCGGCCGGCAGCTTGGCTATCAGGGCCTGAGGGACCTGCGGGACCGGCTCCGTAACCGCCATGCGGCGCGCCCGAACGCAAGGCCGCACCACGACGCGGCCTGATAGGGCCGCCGGTCGTCAGCTTGGTCCGGTCAGGGCAGATGACGACGACGCGGCATGAATGCGGGACTCTGGTTCCGCGCTGATCGCCTTGCGCAGCCGCCGCAAATGGCCTTCGCCGAACCACGCCAGGAGGCGCGCCAGACGTTGTGCACGCCAGTAGATTCCGTGGTCCAGCGTGACCTTGCGGAAGCTCAACGCCTTGGCCATCGACCAGCTGTCGCAGGCCTGCTTGACCGGGTCCGCGTAGTACGTCGCGATCTTGGCTTCGGCCATGCCTGCGGTGGCCAGCCAGGCCGGAATATGGACGTTGCAGAGTTGGGTGACGTCCGTGAACACCTTGTCGGAGCCGGTGCCCGTGACCGGGCAGGTCGCGGCAAAGGCGTCGCCGACCAGGACGATGCCAGGCTGGCGATAGCCGGTGCTGACGTAGAGATCGGCCGGCCTGATCTTGACGTCGCTGGACACGGAATATTCGCCGGTGATCCGGCGCAGCCGCGGCAGCGCGGCATTCATGGTCTCGGCCGGCTTCCGCCGCATCTCGCGCAGCCAGGGATCGTCGGCCTCGCGATAGGCGAACAGATTGGCCCGCATCTTGTTGCCGACCGGAAACAGCGTCAGATAAGGGACGCGGCCGCTCGGCCGTTCCGAGAAATAGGTCATTGCCGGAAACGCGAAATCAGGGCGGCCGACCGGCTCGATGTCGAATCCGATCGAGATCGAGTGGCAGGCGCTGAGGATCTGGCGTTCGATGCCGAGATTGCGGCGCAGTCCGATATTCAACCCATTGGCCAGCACCACCAGCCGCGCCGAGATCGTTTCGCCGCTGGCCAGCGTGAGTTTCTGGCGGTCGTCGCTGGTCGAGACATCCGTGACCTTGCCGTAGACCAATTCGGCGGGTTTGGGGATTTCGGCGCGAATCGCCATGATCAACGCGTCATACATGATGCCGAACTGGTGGCTCGGCCGCTTGTCGAGCAGGTAGCCCGCGCGCGCGATCCAGTTTTCGCCGCCATAGGTGGCCGAACGCAGCAGCGATTCGGCGAATCCGGTCCTTTGCAAAAGGTCGACCTGGGTGCCGCTGAGCTTTTCGACGCGAAAATCGAACGGATAATTTTCATGCGGATCGATCAGGAGCGTCGGAATCCCGGCGCGTCCGAGCATCGCGGCTGCGGTCGAGCCGGCGAGGCCGCCGCCGATAATTGCAATGTCGGTGTACCGCATGGGAAATCCCGGCCTCGAAACGCTAGTTTTGCGCCGGGAAAGGCAAACAAAGGCTTAGTTGGCGGCCGGCTTCGGGGCGGATTCTCCGGGAATCGTGCTTCTGGGTATATTTATCCGGGTAAAATAAGCGAGAATCGTTTATACGCCCGATTCCGCAAACGCGAAGGGGGCTGCCGATTTTCGCGCGCAATGATTCATGCGAAGTCCTGATTCCGCTATCGCCATAGGCTTTTCCTGCACTGTCGTTTCGCTTGACTTACCTACCCACGGCTTATAGAAGACCCCCACTTCACGACAGGCGGTGAGCGTCGCCAGCGTCGGAACGGAACACCCTTCAAATCCTCACGGACTTAAATCCTGACAGGCTGACGGGCACCAACCTCGACGAATGCCGCTCAAACGCTGTCGATCATATAGCTAGGCAATGCCAGTGCGATGTTGGTTCTCTTGAGCATGGTCTCTTGAGAGTGAACTCGGATGCATGACCTCGGTAGCAGGCCGGACAGCGAACGCTGATCGGCCTTCAGTCGCGGTCCTCTGTGGCGTCGAAGCGCTTTCCGCTCAGCAATGAGTGGTTGGCGCGATTTCGTTTTGCGTGGGTGTTTTTCGCGCAACGCGGCCGAACGGGACGGCTAGTTCCGAGAAGAATTTGCGAAGCCATTATCGGGTTCGCGCGAACTAAAGGGTGAAGGCTGACATGCCGACGATCAACCAGCTGATCGCAAAACCGCGTACGGTGCAGAAGTCGCGCAAGAAGGTGCCGGCGCTGCAACAGTCGCCGCAGAAGCGCGGCGTTTGCACGCGCGTCTACACCACGACCCCGAAGAAGCCGAACTCGGCGCTTCGTAAGGTCGCAAAGGTGCGTCTGACCAATGGCTTCGAGGTGATCGGCTATATTCCGGGTGAAGGCCATAACCTTCAGGAGCACTCGGTGGTCATGATCCGCGGCGGCCGCGTCAAGGACTTGCCCGGCGTGCGCTACCACATTCTCCGCGGCGTCCTCGATACCCAGGGCGTCAAGAACCGTAAGCAGCGTCGTTCGAAGTACGGCGCGAAGCGTCCGAAGTAAGCGGGAACAGCCCAGATGTCTCGTCGCCATTCTGCTGAAAAGCGTGAAGTGAACCCGGATCCGAAGTTCGGGAACATCATCATTACGAAATTCATGAATTCGATCATGTACGACGGCAAGAAGTCTGCCGCCGAAAGCATCGTCTATGGCGCGCTCGCCATGATCGAGACCAAGACCAAGCAGGGGCCGCTGCCGGTGTTCGAGCAGGCGCTGGAAAACGTCATGCCGACCATCGAAGTGCGTTCGCGCCGTGTCGGCGGCGCCACCTACCAGGTGCCGGTTGAAGTGCGTTCCGTGCGCCGTCAGGCGCTGGGAATTCGCTGGATCATCACTGCGGCGCGCGAGCGCAACGAGAAGACGATGACGGAGCGGCTCTCGGCCGAGCTGCTCGACGCGTCGAATAACCGGGGGAACGCCGTCAAGAAGCGTGAAGACGTGCACCGGATGGCGGAAGCCAACCGCGCCTTCTCGCACTATCGCTGGTAACGGCGAAACAACGGATTTTAAGGAACACCTCATGCCCCGCGTTCATGCCATAGAGAACTACCGCAACTTCGGTATCATGGCGCATATCGATGCCGGCAAGACCACGACCACCGAGCGCATCCTCTATTACACCGGCAAGAGCCACAAGATCGGCGAAGTGCACGAAGGTGCCGCGACGATGGACTGGATGGAGCAGGAGCAGGAGCGTGGCATCACGATCACCTCGGCTGCCACCACCGCGTTCTGGAACGGCAAGCGGCTGAACATCATCGACACCCCCGGCCACGTCGACTTCACCATCGAAGTCGAGCGTTCGCTGCGCGTGCTCGACGGCGCCGTATGCGTGCTCGACTCCAACCAGGGCGTCGAGCCGCAGACCGAAACCGTCTGGCGCCAGGGCGACAAGTACAAGGTTCCGCGCATCGTCTTCGCCAACAAGATGGATAAGACCGGCGCCGACTTCTACAAGTGTCTGGACGATATCGTCGACCGCCTCGGCGCCAAGCCGATCGCGATCCAGTTGCCGATCGGCTCCGAGAACAACTTCAAGGGCCTGGTCGATCTCGTCCGCATGAAGGGCGTGATCTGGGAAGACGAAGCGCTCGGCGCCAACTTCAAGGACATCGACATTCCGGCCGACCTCGCCGACAAGGCGAAGGAATACCGCGAGAAGATGCTGGAAGCCGCCGTCGAACTCGATGACGACGCGCTTGCCGCCTATCTCGATGGCAAGGAGCCCGATGAAGCGACGCTGAAGCGGCTGATCCGCAAGGCGGTGCTGACCGGCGCCTTCTATCCGGTGCTGTGCGGTTCGGCCTTCAAGAACAAGGGCGTGCAGCCGTTGCTTGACGCGGTGGTGGATTACCTGCCGTCGCCGGTCGACGTGCCCGCGATCAAGGGCGTCGATGACGAAGGCAATGAAGTCGTCCGCAAGGCCGACGACAAGGAGCCGCTGGCTCTGCTCGCATTCAAGATCATGGACGACCCGTTCGTCGGCACCATCACCTTCTGCCGCATCTATTCGGGCGTGCTGATGAGTGGTACCGGCGTGGTCAACTCGACCCGCGAGAAGAAAGAACGTATCGGCCGCATGCTGCTGATGCATGCGAACAACCGTGAGGACATCAAGGAAGCCTATGCCGGCGACATCGTTGCGCTGGCCGGCCTGAAGGAAGCGCGCACCGGTGACACGCTGTGCGATCCCGACAAGCAGGTGATCCTGGAAAAGATGGAATTCCCGGAGCCGGTGATCGAAATCGCGATCGAACCGAAGTCGAAGGCCGACCAGGAAAAGCTGGGTGTTGCACTGGCGAAGCTCGCTGCGGAAGATCCGTCGTTCCGGGTGTCGACCGACCAGGAGTCCGGCCAGACCATCCTCAAGGGCATGGGCGAACTCCATCTCGACATCAAGGTCGACATCCTGCGCCGCACCTACAAGGTCGATGCGAACATCGGCGCGCCGCAGGTGGCGTTCCGTGAACGCGTCACCAAGCGCGCCGAGGTCAAGTACACGCACAAGAAGCAGACCGGTGGTACCGGTCAGTTCGCCGAAGTGTCGATCGTGGTCGAGCCCAACGAGCCCGGCAAGGGCTATGAGTTCGAATCCAAGATCGTCGGCGGCGCGGTGCCGAAGGAATACATCCCCGGCGTCGAAAAGGGCCTCAACAGCGTCATGGGTTCCGGCGTCGTCGCCGGCTTCCCGGTGGTGGACGTCAAGGTGCAGCTGGTCGACGGCAAGTATCACGACGTCGACTCGTCGGCACTGGCCTTCGAAATCGCATCGCGCGCGGCGTTCCGCGAAGCGCTGCAGAAGGGCAAGTCCGTGCTGCTCGAGCCGATCATGAAGGTCGAAGTGGTGACCCCGGAAGACTATACCGGATCGGTCATCGGCGACTTGAATTCGCGGCGCGGCCAGATCCAGGGTCAAGACATGCGCGGCAACGCCAACGTCATCAACGCGATGGTGCCGCTCATGAACATGTTCGGGTACGTGAATAATCTGCGCTCGATGAGCCAGGGACGCGCGACCTTTACGATGCAATTCGATCACTACGCTGAAGCGCCGGCGAACGTGTCGGCAGAAGTCCAGAAGAAGTTTGCCTGATTGTCGTTGGCGACAGTCAACGATTAAACGGAGAGTCAAATGGCCAAAGCAAAATTCGAACGTAACAAACCGCACTGCAATATCGGAACCATCGGTCACGTCGACCATGGCAAGACGTCGCTGACCGCAGCGATCACCAAGGTGCTGGCAGAAACCGGCGGTGCGACGTTCACGGCGTACGACCAGATCGACAAGGCGCCGGAAGAGAAGGCGCGCGGCATCACGATCTCGACCGCTCACGTCGAATACGAAACCACGAACCGGCACTATGCCCACGTCGATTGCCCGGGCCACGCCGACTACGTGAAGAACATGATCACCGGTGCGGCGCAGATGGACGGCGCGATTCTGGTGGTGTCGGCCGCCGACGGTCCGATGCCGCAGACCCGCGAGCACATCCTGCTTGCCCGTCAGGTCGGCGTTCCCGCGCTCGTCGTGTTCCTGAACAAGTGCGACATGGTCGACGATCCGGAACTGCTCGAACTGGTCGAGATGGAAGTCCGCGAACTGCTCTCGAAGTACGAATTCCCGGGCGACACCATCCCGATCATCAAGGGTTCGGCTCTCGCCGCCCTCGAAGACAAGGACAAGAAGCTCGGCCACGACGCGGTTCTCGAACTGATGAAGGCCGTCGACGAAAGCATCCCGCAGCCGGCGCGTCCGATCGACCAGCCGTTCCTGATGCCGGTTGAAGACGTGTTCTCGATCTCGGGCCGCGGCACCGTGGTGACCGGCCGTGTCGAACGCGGCATCGTCAAGGTCGGCGAGGAAATCGAAATCGTCGGTCTGCGCGATACCCAGAAGACCATCGTCACCGGCGTCGAAATGTTCCGCAAGCTGCTCGATCAGGGCCAGGCCGGCGACAACATCGGTGCGCTGCTCCGTGGTACCAAGCGCGAGGAAGTCGAGCGTGGCCAGGTGCTCTGCAAGCCGGGTTCGGTCAAGCCGCACACCAAGTTCAAGGCCGAGGCCTACATCCTGACCAAGGAAGAGGGCGGTCGTCACACCCCGTTCTTCACCAACTACCGTCCGCAGTTCTATTTCCGCACCACCGACGTGACCGGTGTCGTGCATCTGCCGGAAGGCACCGAAATGGTGATGCCGGGCGACAACATCGCGATGGAAGTGCACCTGATCGTGCCGATCGCGATGGAAGAGAAGCTCCGCTTCGCGATCCGCGAAGGTGGCCGCACCGTCGGCTCGGGCGTCGTCTCCGCCATCATCGAGTAAGAAGCGAACAGGAATTGGCGGGTAGCGGATGAAATCATCCGCTGCTCGTCAGCCACCATTCGCAAATAAGACGACAAAGAAAGACAGCGGCAATGAACGGCCAAAATATTCGCATCCGTCTCAAGGCGTTCGACCATCGAATTCTCGATACGTCGACCCGCGAGATCGTGAACACGGCGAAACGTACCGGTGCTCAGGTTCGCGGACCCATTCCGCTGCCGACCCGCATCGAGAAGTTCACCGTCAACCGTTCGCCGCACGTCGACAAGAAGAGCCGTGAACAATTCGAGATGCGCACCCACAAGCGCCTGCTCGACATTGTCGACCCGACCCCGCAGACCGTCGATGCCTTGATGAAGCTCGACCTGGCCGCCGGTGTCGACGTCGAGATCAAGCTCTAGAATTTTTTTGGATCGTCCGAACGTTATCGGACAGAAAGAACAGGAAGCACGCCGATGCGCTCCGGAGTGATCGCACAAAAGGTCGGGATGACACGGGTCTTTACGGAGACCGGTGAACATATCCCTGTGACCGTGCTGAAGCTGGGCAATTGCCAGGTGCTGGGCCACCGCACGACCGAGAAGAACGGTTACGTTGCGCTGCAGCTCGGTTCCGGGACCCGCAAGACCGTCTATCTGCCCAAGGCAGAGCGCGGCCAGTTTGCGGTGTCCAAGGTCGAGCCCAAGCGGAAGGTGACCGAGTTTCGCGTGTCGGAAGACGCGCTGATCCCGGTTGGCGCCGAAATTCAGGCGGACCATTTCGTGGTCGGCCAGTTCGTCGACGTCACCGGCACCTCGGTCGGTAAGGGTTTTGCCGGCGGCATGAAGCGCTGGAATTTCGGCGGTCTGCGCGCCACCCACGGTGTGTCGGTGTCGCATCGTTCGATCGGTTCGACCGGCGGACGTCAGGATCCCGGCAAGACCTTCAAGAACAAGAAGATGCCCGGTCACATGGGCGTCGACCGCATCACCACGCTCAATCTGCGCGTCGTGCAGACCGACGTCGAGCGTGGCCTGATCCTCGTCGAGGGCGCCGTTCCCGGCTCCAAGGGCGGATGGATCTCGGTGCGCGACGCCGTCAAGAAGCCGCTGCCGAAGGAAGCTCCGAAGCCCGGCAAGTTCAAGGTCGTGGGCGGAGCCGAGCAGGCTCAAGCGCCGGCCGAGCAGGAGGGCGCGTGAGATGGAACTGAAAGTCACGACCCTTGAGGGCAAGGAAGCCGGTTCGGTCCAGCTGTCCGACGAGATTTTCGGCTTGGAGCCGCGCAAGGACATCATCCAGCGTTGCATCCAGTGGCAGCTCAACAAGCGCCAGGCCGGAACGCACAAGACGCAGGGCCGCGCCGACGTCTGGCGCACCGGCAAGAAGATGTACAAGCAGAAGGGCACCGGCGGTGCTCGTCACGGCTCGGCCCGCGTGCCGCAGTTCCGCGGCGGTGGCCGTGCATTCGGCCCGGTCGTTCGCTCGCACGCGACCGACCTGCCGAAGAAGGTGCGCGCGCTGGCGCTCAAGCATGCCCTGTCGGCGAAAGCCAAGGACGGCGGCCTGATCGTGATCGACAACGCCAATCTCGAGGCTGCCAAGACCAAGGCGCTGGTCGGACATTTCTCGGGTCTCGGCCTGACCAATGCGCTGATCATCGACGGTGCCGAGGTGAATGCCGGTTTCGCGATCGCGGCCCGCAACATTCCGAACATCGACGTGCTGCCGATCCAGGGCATCAACGTCTATGACATTCTGCGCCGTCACAAGCTGGTGCTGACCAAGTCGGCGGTGGATGCGCTGGAGGCGCGCTTCAAATGAAGAATATCGATCCGCGCCATTACGACGTGATCGTTGCTCCGGTCGTGACCGAAAAGGCGACGATGGCGTCCGAGCACAACAAGGTTGTGTTCAGGGTCGCCTCCAAGGCGACCAAGCCGCAAATCAAGGAAGCCGTCGAAAAGCTGTTCGACGTCAAGGTGAAGAGCGTGAACACGCTGGTCCGCAAGGGCAAGACCAAGGTGTTCCGCGGCAATTTCGGTTCGCAGTCGGATGTGAAGCGGGCGGTCGTGACCCTCGAAGAGGGCCACCGCATCGACGTCACCACCGGACTATAAGGCGTTACGACGATGGCATTGAAAACATACAATCCGACGACGCCGGGCCAGCGCCAGCTGGTGATGGTCGACCGTTCGGCGCTGTACAAGGGCAAGCCGGTCAAGGCGTTGACCGAGGGCAAGCAGAGCAATGGCGGCCGCAACAACACCGGCCGTATCACGGTTCGCTTCCGCGGCGGTGGCCACAAGAAGGCCTACCGGATCGTCGACTTCAAGCGCAACAAGGTCGATGTTCCCGCGACCGTGGAGCGGCTGGAATACGATCCGAACCGCACCGCGTTCATCGCGCTGATCAAGTATACGGATGGTGAGCAGGCCTACATCCTGGCGCCGCAGCGGCTGGCCGCGGGCGACACGGTGGTTGCCGGCAATTATGTCGACGTGAAGCCCGGCAATGTCATGCCGCTCGGCAACATGCCGGTCGGCACCATCGTCCACAATATCGAGATGAAGATCGGCAAGGGCGGCCAGATCGCGCGTTCCGCCGGCACCTACGCCCAGATCGTCGGCCGCGACCAGGATTACGTCATCCTGCGCCTGAACTCGGGCGAACAGCGCTTGGTGCACGGCCGCTGCCGCGGCACCATCGGTGCGGTGTCGAACCCCGACCACATGAACATCTCGATCGGCAAGGCCGGCCGTACCCGCTGGCTCGGCTGGCGTCCGCATAACCGCGGCGTCGTCATGAACCCGATCGACCATCCGCACGGCGGCGGCGAAGGCCGCACCTCGGGCGGCCGCCACCCGGTCACCCCGTGGGGCAAGCCGACCAAGGGCAAGAAGACCCGTTCGAATAAGTCGACCAATCGATTCATCCTCCTAAGCCGCCACAAGCGGAAGAAGTAAGGAACGCCGGACATGGTTCGTTCAGTCTGGAAAGGCCCGTTCGTCGAAGGCTCTCTGCTCAAGAAGGCAGATGCCGCGCGCGCGTCCGGCCGTCACGACGTCATCAAGATCTGGAGCCGCCGCTCGACCATCCTGCCGCAGTTCGTCGGCCTGGTCTTCGGTGTCTACAACGGCCAGAAGCATGTGCCGGTCTCGGTCAACGAGGAAATGGTGGGCCACAAGTTCGGCGAGTTCTCGCCGACCCGTACCTTCCATGGCCATTCTGGCGACAAGAAAGCCAAGAAGGCTTGAGGAATAGACGATGAGCAAACCAAAGCGCGAACGTAGCCTCGCGGACAACGAGGCCAAGGCGGTGGCCCGGATGCTGCGCGTGAGCCCGCAAAAGCTCAATCTTGTCGCGCAGCTGATTCGCGGCCGGAAGGCATCTGCGGCACTTGCCGACCTGCAGTTCTCGCGCAAGCGGATCGCGGTCGACGTCAAGAAGTGCCTGGAATCGGCGATCGCGAACGCCGAAAACAACCACGACCTCGAGGTCGACGATCTGGTCGTCGCCGAGGCCCATGTCGGCAACGGCATCGTGATGAAGCGCTTTGCGCCGCGCGGCCGTGGCCGTTCGGGTCGTATCTACAAACCGTTCTCGCACCTGACCATCGTGGTTCGTCAGGTCGAGGCCGAGGCTGGCGCTTAAGGGCGCGGGAGAAAACGATGGGTCAAAAGATCAATCCAATCGGACTGCGTCTCGGCATCAACCGTACGTGGGATTCCCGTTGGTTCGCCGGCAAGAACGAGTACGGCAAGCTGTTGCACGAGGACGTCCAGATCCGCGAGATCCTGCACAAGGAGCTCAAGCAGGCGGCCGTCGCCCGCATCGTGATCGAGCGTCCGCACAAGAAGTGCCGCGTGACGATCCACTCGGCGCGACCGGGCGTCGTGATCGGCAAGAAGGGCGCCGACATCGACAAGCTGCGCAAGCGGGTTGCCGACATCACGGCTTCCGACGTCGTCATCAACATCGTCGAAATCCGCAAGCCCGAACTCGACGCCACCCTGGTCGCTGAATCGATCGCCCAGCAGCTCGAGCGCCGCGTCGCATTCCGCCGCGCCATGAAGCGCGCGGTGCAGTCGGCGATGCGTCTTGGCGCCGAAGGCATTCGTATCAACTGCTCGGGCCGTCTCGGCGGCGCCGAAATCGCGCGCATGGAATGGTATCGCGAAGGTCGCGTGCCGCTGCACACGCTGCGCGCCGACGTCGATTACGGCGTAGCGACCGCTTTCACCACGTTCGGTACCTGCGGCGTCAAGGTCTGGATCTTCAAGGGCGAGATCCTCGAGCACGATCCGATGGCCCAGGACAAGAAGATGGCCGAAGGCGACAATACCCGTCCGCGTCGCGACGCTGCTTGAGACATTAGAGAAGGTTTGAGGGCGTAAGCCATGATGCAACCAAAGAAAACGAAGTTCCGGAAGGCGCATAAGGGCCGTATCCACGGCGTTGCGACTTCGGGCGCGACGTTGTCGTTCGGACAATTCGGCCTGAAGGCGATGGCGCCCGAGCGCATCACCGCCCGTCAGATCGAAGCCGCACGGCGCGCGCTGACCCGTCACATGAAGCGCGCCGGCCGCGTCTGGATCCGCGTGTTTCCGGACCTGCCGGTGTCGAAGAAGCCCGCCGAAGTCCGCATGGGTTCCGGCAAGGGTACGCCGGAATTGTGGGTGGCGCGGGTCAAGCCCGGCCGTGTGATTTTCGAGATCGACGGCGTCACGGTGCAGACCGCCAAGGAAGCGCTGTCGCTCGCCGCCGCCAAGCTGCCGATCAAGACGCGCTTCGTCGCGCGCATTGCGGAGTAACGTTCATGGCCGAGATGAAAACCGCCGACATTCGCGCGATGAGCGACGATCAGAGGGAGGACGCTGTCCTCAACCTGAAGAAAGAGCGCTTCAACCTGCGTTTCCAGCGCGCCACCGGGCAGCTGGAGAACACCTCGCGGCTGCGTGAAGCCCGCCGCGATATCGCCCGCATCAAGACCATCGCCGCGCAAGCGCGCGCGAAGAAGAAGTAAGAGGCCGGATATGCCGAAACGAACCCTTCAGGGCGTGGTGGTGAGCGACAAGCAAGCCAAGACGGTGGTGGTGCGCGTCGATCGCCGCTTCACCCATCCGATCTACAAGAAGACGATCCGCCGCTCCAAGAACTACCACGCGCACGACGAGAACAACCAGTTCAAGCCGGGCGACATGGTGTGGATCGAGGAGAGCAAGCCGATCTCGAAGTTGAAGCGCTGGACGGTTGTCCGGGGCGAACAGAAGAAAACGGCCTGAAGCAAGTCTGGTATCACCAGGCTGATTTCGGGAAATTTTAAGCGCGTTCCAGCGCATCAGAAAGAGGACGAGGTGCATCAATGATTCAGATGCAGACCAACCTCGACGTGGCCGATAATTCAGGCGCACGCCGTGTCATGTGCATCAAGGTGCTTGGGGGCTCCAAGCGCCGCTATGCCACCGTGGGCGATGTTATCGTTGTGTCGATCAAGGAAGCGATTCCGCGCGGCAAGGTGAAGAAGGGCGACGTGATGAAGGCTGTCGTGGTGCGGGTCCGCAAGGACATCCGCCGCGCCGACGGCTCGGTCATCCGCTTCGACCGCAACGCCGCCGTGCTGATCAACAATCAGTCGGAGCCGGTCGGCACCCGTATCTTCGGGCCCGTGCCGCGCGAGCTGCGCGCCAAGAACCACATGAAGATCATCTCGCTTGCGCCGGAGGTGCTGTGATGGCTGCCAAGATCCGCAAGGGTGACAAGGTCATCGTGCTGAACGGCCGCGACAAGGGCCGTACCGGCGAAGTATTCGAAGTCCGTCCCGACGAGAACAAGGCTCTCGTTCGCGGCGTCAACATGGTGAAGCGTCACCAGAAGCAGACCCAGTCCCAGGAAGGCGGCATCATCTCCAAGGAGGCGCCGATCCACCTGTCCAACATCGCGTATCTCGGCAAGGACGGCAAGCCGACCCGCGTGGGTTTCAAGATTCAGGCCGATGGCAAGAAGGTACGCATTGCCAAGAGCTCGGGAGCAGAGATCGATGGCTGATACCGCTTACGTGCCGCGCCTGCGCGCGGAGTATGACAAGAGCATCCGCAGCAAGCTGACCGAACAGTTCGGCTATGCCAACGTCATGCAGGTGCCGCGTCTCGACAAGGTCGTGCTCAACATGGGCGTCGGCGATGCCGTCAACGACCGCAAAAAGGCCGAGACCGCAGCCGGCGACCTGTCGCTGATCGCCGGCCAGAAGGCGATCGTGACCTATTCGCGGATCGCGATCGCGACCTTCAAGCTGCGCGAGAACCAGCCGATCGGCTGCAAGGTCACGCTGCGCAAGGCCAAGATGTACGAGTTCATCGACCGCCTGGTGAACGTGGCGCTGCCGCGCGTGCGCGACTTCCGCGGCCTCAATCCGAAGAGCTTCGACGGCCGCGGCAATTATTCGCTCGGCCTCAAGGAGCACATCATTTTCCCCGAAATCGACTTCGACAAGGTTTCGGAAGCCCGCGGCATGGACATCACGGTTTGCACCACGGCGCAGACCGACGATGAGGCGCGGGCCTTGTTGACCGCTTTCAATTTCCCGTTCCGGCAGTGAGACGCCCTTAAAGCCTCTCAAACGCGGAAACCCAGGAGCCAAGCATGGCAAAGAAGAGTTCGATCGAGAAGAACAACCGGCGCAAGCGGATGACCAAGAATGCCGCCCCGCAGCGCGCCAAGCTGAAGGCGATCATCGCCGACAAGACCAAGCCGATGGAAGAGCGCTTCGCCGCGACGCTGAAGCTTGCCGAGATGCCGCGCAACTCGTCGGCGACGCGCATCCGCAACCGCTGCGAGCTGACCGGCCGTCCGCGTTCGGTCTATCGCAAGAACAAGCTCAGCCGCATCGCGCTGCGTGAACTCGGCTCCAAGGGCCTGGTTCCCGGGCTCGTGAAGTCGAGCTGGTAAGGGGAGGGTCGTCAGATGTCTACACACGATCCGATCAGCGATCTCATCACCCGCATCCGCAACGCGCAGATGCGTTCGAAGTCCAAGGTCTCGACCCCGGGCTCGAAGATGCGCGCCAACGTGCTCGAAGTGCTGAAGTCCGAGGGTTACATCCGCGGCTATGCCAGCGTCGAACACGCGTCGGGCCGCAGCGAGCTCGAGATCGAGCTGAAATATTTCGACGGCGAGCCGGTCATTCGCGAAATCGAGCGGGTGTCGAAGCCCGGCCGTCGGGTTTACGCTTCGGTGAAGAACCTGCCGCGCGTGAACAACGGTCTCGGTATTTCGGTTTTGTCGACGCCGAAGGGAATCATGGCTGACCACGACGCGCGTGACGCGAATGTGGGCGGCGAAGTTCTCTTCACGGTGTTCTGAGGAAGGATTTTAGCCATGTCACGTGTTGGCAAACGGCCCGTGCCGATCCCGTCCGGTGTGACGGCGACCGTCGAAGGGCAGACCGTCAAGATGAAGGGGCCGAAGGGCCAGCTTCAGTTCGTCGTCCATGACGACGTCGAGGTGAAGTTCGAGAACGGCGCGGTCAAGGTCGCGCCAAGGCTGGAAACCAACCGGGCGCAGGCCATGTACGGCACCGCGCGCGCGCAGGTCGCCAACCTGGTCGAGGGCGTCACCAAGGGTTTCGAGAAGAAGCTCGAAATCACCGGCGTCGGTTACCGCGCCGCGTTGCAGGGCAAGAACCTGCAGCTCGCGCTCGGCTACAGCCATGACGTCGTCTACGCGATCCCGGAAGGCATCACCATCGCGGTGCCGAAACCGACCGAGATCACGATCACGGGCAACGATTCCCAGCGCGTCGGTCAGGTCGCGGCCGAGATCCGCAGCTACCGTCCGCCGGAGCCCTACAAGGGCAAGGGCGTGAAGTACGCCAACGAATTCATCTTCCGCAAGGAAGGCAAGAAGAAGTAACGGAGCCGGCCATGTCACTGAAAGTTACAAATGCCCGGCGCAAGCAGCGTGTGAGGAATTCACTGCGCCGCTCCGCCAATGGACGTCCGCGTCTGTCGGTGTTCCGCTCGTCGAAGCACATCTACGCCCAGGTCATCGACGACCTGAAGGGCGAAACGCTGGCTTCCGCGTCCTCGCTGGAGAAGGCGATGCGCGAGAGCGGCAACACGGGTGCCAACATCGATGCGGCCAAGGCTGTCGGCAAGCTGCTGGCGGAACGCGCCGTGCAGAAGGGCGTCAAGGAAGTGGTGTTCGATCGCGGTCAGTATCTCTATCACGGGCGCGTCAAGGCGCTCGCGGATGCGGCCCGCGAAAGCGGATTGAGCTTCTAACAACCGGTTTTGAACGAAGAGAAGGACAGGGGCATCAGGCTCCCTGAGATTGGAAAACACCATGGCAGGTGAACGCGAACGCGGCGGACGCGAACGGAGCAGGGATCGCGAAGAGCGCGACAGCGAGTTCGTCGACAAGCTGGTCCACATCAATCGCGTGGCGAAGGTCGTCAAGGGCGGCAAGCGCTTCGGCTTTGCGGCGCTGGTGGTGATCGGCGACCAGAAGGGTCGGGTCGGTTTCGGTCACGGCAAGGCGCGCGAAGTTCCCGAGGCGATCCGCAAGGCGACGGAATCGGCGAAGCGCAACCTGACGCGCGTGGCTCTGCGCGAAGGCCGCACGCTGCATCACGACATCGCCGGCCGTCATGGCGCCGGCCGCGTCTATCTGCGTGCAGCTCCGGCCGGTACCGGCATCATCGCCGGCGGCCCGATGCGCGCGGTGTTCGAGACGCTCGGCATCCAGGACGTGGTGGCCAAATCGATCGGTTCGTCGAACCCCTACAACATGGTTCGCGCAACCTTCGACGCGCTGAAGCATCAGGATTCGCCGCGTTCGGTGGCGGCACGCCGCAACATCAAGGTGTCCACGCTGCAATCGCGCCGCGTCGGTGGCGATGCCGAAGTGGTGGCTGAATAAACAACCAGGCGCATCTTTCCGCGCTATTCGGAGTCAAGACGATGGCCAAGGCCGCAAAGACGATCAAGGTCGAGCAGACCGGCAGCGCGATCCGCCGCCACCACTCGCAGCGTTCGACGCTGATCGGCCTCAAGCTCAACAAGATCGGCCGGGTTTCCGAGCTTCAGGATACGCCTGAGGTTCGCGGCATGATCAGCAAGGTTCAACATCTCGTCCGCGTCGTCGGCGAGAAGTAATTAAGGAGACAGGGCGATGAAGCTCAGCGATATCGCCGACAATGCCGGCTCGCGCAAGAAGCGCATGCGCGTCGGCCGTGGCATCGGTTCAGGCAAGGGCAAGACGGCGGGCCGCGGCGGCAAGGGCCAGACCGCGCGTTCGGGCGTGCGCATCAAGGGCTTCGAGGGCGGCCAGATGCCGCTGCATCGGCGCCTGCCGAAGCGCGGCTTCAACAACATCTTCAAGCTCGACTTTGCCGAGATCAACCTCGATCGCCTCCAGGAAGCGATCGATGCCAAGCTGGTCGACGCCAAGGAAACCGTCACCGCCGAATCGCTGGTGAAGGCCGGTGTGCTGCGGCGCGCCAAGGATGGCCTGCGGCTGCTCGGCCGCGGCGAAATCAAGGCCAAGCTCGCCATCGAGGTGCATGGCGCCTCGAAATCCGCGATCGCGGCGGTCGAAAAGGCCGGCGGTTCGGTGAAGGTGCTGGCTCCGGCCAAGAAGGAAGATGGCGAGGCGGCGTAACATCTGCGTCATTGCCCGCTGACCTGCGGGCAATCCGCCGATAGAACGATGGACTTATCGAAGCCGAGCACCAAATAATGTCCGGCGTCTGCTGACGGCTCCGCCCGGGGCTTAAGGCGTGAGGGGCGACGGGAGAAAGCCTAGACATGGTCTCAGCAGCAGAACAACTTGCGGCAAACCTCAATTTCTCTGCGCTCGGCAAGGCCGACGAACTGAAGAAGCGCATCTGGTTCACACTGGGTGCGCTGCTTGTTTATCGGCTCGGCACCTATATTCCGCTGCCCGGCATCGATCCCGCCATCTGGGACCAGGTGTTCAAGTCGCAGGCCGGCGGCATCCTCGGCATGTTCAACATGTTCGCCGGCGGCGGTATCAACCGCATGGCGATCTTCGCGCTGAACATCATGCCGTATATCTCGGCATCGATCATCATCCAGCTTCTGACCACCGTCTCCCCGCAGCTCGAAGCGCTGAAGAAGGAAGGCGAGGCCGGCCGCAAGACGCTGAACCAGTATACCCGCTATCTCACGGTGATTCTGGCCGCGTTCCAGTCCTACGGCATCGCCGTCGGCCTGCAGGGCGCCGGTAACGTCGTCAGCGAGCCCGGGCCGTTCTTCCTGATTTCGACCGCGGTCACCCTGACCGGCGGCACCATGTTCCTGATGTGGCTCGGCGAGCAGATCACCTCGCGCGGCATCGGCAACGGTATTTCGCTGATCATCCTGTCCGGCATCGTCGCCGAATTGCCCTCGGCGCTCGCCAACATGCTGGAACTTGGCCGTCAGGGCGCGCTGTCGACCGGCCTGATCCTGGTCGTGATCGTGATGGCGGTCGCCGTGATCGCCTTCATCGTGTTCATGGAACGCGCGCAGCGCCGGCTTCTGATCCAGTATCCGAAGCGCCAGGTCGGCAACAAGATGTTCGAGGGCCAGTCCTCGCATCTGCCGCTCAAGCTCAATACCTCCGGCGTGATCCCGCCGATCTTCGCCTCGTCGCTGCTGCTGCTGCCGACGACGGTCGCCAACTTCAACGCCGGCAAGGGCCCGGAATGGTTCCAGTGGCTCAACACCCAGCTCAGCCACGGTCGCCCGCTGTTCCTGTTCTGCTACCTCGCATTGATCGTGTTCTTCGCGTTCTTCTACACCGCGATCGTGTTCAACCCGACCGAGACCGCCGACAATCTGAAGAAGCATGGCGGCTTCATCCCCGGCATCCGCCCGGGCGAGCGCACCGCCGAATATATCGATTACGTGCTCTCGCGCGTCACGGTGCTGGGCGCGGTCTATCTCGCCATCGTCTGTCTGATTCCCGAAATTCTGATTTCCTATGCCGCGGTGCCGTTCTACTTTGGCGGAACCTCGCTTCTGATCGTCGTCAGCGTGACGATGGATACGGTGGCGCAGGTGCAGGGCTATCTGCTCGCCCATCAGTACGAAGGGTTGATCAGGAAATCCAAGCTCAAGGGCCGCCGCCGCTAGGCGGGAAATTTCACGGTCTGAAATAACAGTCACAGGTGCGCGGGGTTCGCTCACCAAGCCGGGGGGCGAATTGTCATGAGATTGATCCTTTTGGGACCGCCGGGTGCGGGCAAGGGGACCCAGGCGCAACGGCTGGTTCACAAGCACGGCATCGTTCAGCTCTCGACCGGCGAGATGTTGCGCGCCGCGGTCGCGGCGGGAACACCGATCGGCCTGCAAGCCAAGGAAGTCATGGCGAGCGGCGCGCTGGTGCCGGACGAAGTCGTGATCGGCATCATCTCCGACCGCCTCGACCAGCCGGACATGAAGAACGGTTTCATCCTCGACGGCTTCCCGCGCACGGTGCCGCAGGCCGCGGCGCTGGATGAACTCCTGAAGAAGAAGCACATCAAGCTGGATGCGGTGGTCGAACTGCGCGTCAACGAAAGCGCGCTGCTCAATCGCGTCGAGACGCGGGTCGCCGAGATGCGGGCGCGGGGCGAGGAAGTGCGAATCGACGACACGCCCGAGGTGCTGTCGAAGCGCCTGGCGAGCTATCGGACCCTGACCGAGCCGCTGATTCACTACTATTCGGAGCGCCGCAAGCTTTTGACCGTGGATGGCATGATGACCATCGAGCACGTCACGCGGGAAATTAACCGGATCCTGTCCGCGATCGGCGCGACGGAACCCAAGGCGACGCCGAAGGCCGCGGCCACGGCGGGCGCCAGGAAGGCCGCCAAGCCAGCGGGCAAAAAGCCGGCCAAAACCGCCAAGAAGGCCGCCAAAGCCGCTCCCAAGGCCCGCAAAGCGGCCTCCAAGACGCCTAAGAGGGCGGCCAAGAAGGCCAAGAAGCCTGCCAAGAAGATGAGCAAAAAGACCGCCAAAAAGGCCGTGAAAAAGGTCACGAAAAAGCGAGCTAAACGTTAGAGACGGTTGACGAAACCGAGTTGAATCCTTTAATAAGCCCCGCATCCAAGTCGGATAGTTTCAGACGATGCCGGGCCCCGAGGAATCTGAGGGGACGGGCGTCGTGTTCGCGTTTGTGAACACCTGCCCGAGTTAGCAAAGAACATGGTCCGGTCCGCGAGGGATCGGCGACAGGAGAGAAGTCCGTGGCCCGTATTGCCGGCGTGAATATTCCAACCAACAAGCGCGTGCTGATCGCGCTCCAGTACATCCATGGCATCGGCCAGAAGAACGCCGCGGAGATCATCGAGAAGGTGAAGATCCCCGCCGAGCGTCGGGTCAGCCAGCTCAGCGACCAGGAAGTTCTGCAGATCCGCGAAGTCATCGACCGCGACTATCTGGTCGAGGGCGATCTTCGTCGTGAAGTCGGCATCAACATCAAGCGTCTGATGGACCTCGGCTGCTACCGCGGCCTGCGCCATCGCCGCGGCCTGCCGGTGCGCGGTCAGCGCACCCACACCAATGCGCGCACGCGCAAGGGCCCGGCCAAGTCGATCGCCGGCAAGAAGAAGTAAATTTGGCGAATTGTGAGTGGCGAATGGCGAGTAGGGGCAATCCTTACCATTCGCTATTCGGCATTCACTAGTCGCCTCTTAGGTGTAGCCGCTGGCACTACGGCGGCGTTTGAGATCACAGGAAAGGTTTTGGAATGGGCAAGGAAGCCACCCGCATACGCCGCCGCGAACGCAAGAACATCGCCTCCGGCATCGCGCATGTGAATTCGTCGTTCAACAACACGACCATCACCATCACCGACGCGCAGGGCAACACCATTGCCTGGTCGTCGGCCGGCACGATGGGTTTCAAGGGTTCGCGCAAGTCGACCCCTTATGCCGCACAGGTCGCGGCGGAAGACGTTTCCAAGAAGGCGCAGGAACACGGCATGCGCACGCTGGAAGTGGAAGTAGCCGGCCCCGGTTCGGGCCGCGAGTCGGCGCTTCGTGCGCTGCAGGCGGCGGGCTTCACCGTCACATCGATCCGCGACGTGACGACGATCCCGCACAATGGCTGCCGTCCGCGCAAGCGCCGGCGGGTTTGATATTCGATGGCGGGCGCACGTGTCGCCCGCGGTTGTTTTGGAATGGCAAGCGCGGACTGATCCGCGATCTCCAACGTCAGTTGCGGGCAATCGACTGGCCCAAAGGACTGACCCATGGGTGACACAGTGACGATCCAGAAAAATTGGCAAGAACTCATTCGACCGAACAAGCTGCAGGTAACGCCGGGCACCGACGCGACCCGGTTCGCGACCGTCGTCGCCGAACCGCTCGAGCGCGGTTTCGGCCAGACGCTCGGTAACGCGCTGCGCCGCATCCTGTTGTCGTCGCTGCAGGGCGCCGCGGTGCAGTCGGTGCATATCGACGGTGTGCTGCACGAGTTCTCCTCGATCGCGGGCGTTCGCGAGGACGTCACCGACATCGTGCTCAACATCAAGGACATCTCGATCAAGATGCAGGGCGAAGGCCCCAAGCGGATGGTCGTGAAGAAGCAGGGGCCGGGCGTCGTCACCGCCGGCGACATCCAGACCGTCGGCGATGTCGTGGTGCTCAACCCCGACCTGCAGCTCTGCACGCTGGACGAGGGCGCTGAAATCCGCATGGAATTCACCGTCGCCGCCGGCAAGGGCTACGTCGCCGCCGAGCGCAACCGTCCCGAGGACGCGCCGATCGGCCTGATCCCGGTCGACAGCCTGTTCTCCCCGGTCCGCAAGGTCTCCTACAAGGTCGAGAACACCCGCGAGGGCCAGATCCTCGACTACGACAAGCTGACCATGACGATCGAGACCAACGGCGCGATCACCCCGGATGACGCGGTGGCCTATGCCGCGCGCATCCTGCAGGATCAGCTCAACGTGTTCGTGAACTTCGAAGAGCCGCGCAAGGAAGTCGCGCAGGAGATCATCCCCGATCTCGCCTTCAACCCGGCGTTCCTCAAGAAGGTCGACGAACTCGAATTGTCGGTGCGTTCGGCAAACTGCCTGAAGAACGACAACATCGTCTACATCGGCGACCTCGTGCAGAAGTCGGAAGCGGAAATGCTGCGCACCCCGAACTTCGGCCGCAAGTCGCTGAACGAGATCAAGGAAGTGCTGGCCCAGATGGGTCTGCATCTCGGCATGGAAGTGCCGGGCTGGCCGCCGGAGAACATCGACGAGCTCGCCAAGCGCTTCGAAGACCACTATTGAGCGAATGGGGAGTGGCGAATAGCGAATGGAAAGAGAAACCATTTGCTACTCGCTATTCGCCACCCTGGGCGAACGCAGGCAGCCCACCTGAGCATCACGTCCGACGAACCGTCGCGACAGACCGAGTATTGAGGAATTTCACATGCGTCACGGCAAGGTTCATCGCAAGCTCAACCGCACCGCCGAGCATCGGCGTGCCATGTTCGCCAACATGTGCGCGGCGCTGATCAAGCACGAGCAGATCGTCACCACGCTGCCGAAGGCCAAGGAGCTGCGCCCGATCGTCGAGAAGCTCGTCACCCTCGGCAAGAAGGGCGGTCTCGCGCTGCGCCGCCAGGCGATCTCCGAGATGCGCGACAAGGATCAGGTCAAGAAGCTGTTCGACGTGCTGGCGCCCCGCTACAAGGACCGTCAGGGCGGCTACACCCGCATCATCAAGGCCGGCTTCCGCTACGGCGACAACGCGGCCATGGCCGTGATCGAATTCGTCGACCGCGACGTCGATGCCAAGGGCCAGGATTCCGGCCCGGTGCAGGAAAAGTCCGCCGAAGCGGCGTAAGGTTCTCGAAAAATCGAGTTTCAAGAGCGGCGCCTTCGGGCGTCGCTTTTTTATTGGGCATCACCGGCAGGTGAGCAGCGGTTGCAGCCGGGCCTGCCGCTCCCGATATCTCCATCGTCCAATTTGGAGATATCTCATGAACATCGATCTTTCAGGCAAGACGGCGCTGGTCACAGGCTCGACGGCCGGCATCGGACACGCCATCGCCAAGGGCCTCGCAGTCACCGGTGCCAGTGTGGTGATCAACGGCCGCTCGCAAGGCAAGGTCGATAGCGCGGCCGCCGCCATCGCCAAGTCCGTGCCCGGCGCCAAGGTCCGCGGCGTGGCCGCCGATGTCTCGACCGCCGCGGGATGCAAGGCGTTGCTGGCCGCGCTGCCCGATGTCGATATCCTGATCAACAATGCCGGGATATTCGAACCGAAGGGCTTTTTCGATATTCCCGACGAGGACTGGAGCCGCTTCTACGAGGTCAACGTGATGTCGGGCGTGCGGCTGTCGCGCGCTTATATGCCCGGCATGCTGAAACGCAATTGGGGCCGCATCGTCTTCATCTCCTCGGAATCCGCGCTGAACATTCCAAAGGAGATGATCCATTACGGCATGACCAAGACCGCGCAGCTCGCGGTCGCGCGGGGCCTCGCCGAACTGACCCGTGGCACCGCGGTCACGGTCAATTCGGTATTGCCGGGGCCGACGATGTCGGAAGGCGTCGAGACCTTTGTGAAGGATCTGGCGAAGCAGAACGGCCAATCCATCGCGGAAGCCGCGTCGAACTTCGTCAGGCAGCATCGCCCGAGCTCGCTGGTGCAGCGTTTTGCCAGCGTCGATGAAATCGCCAACATGGTGGTCTATGTCAGCTCGAAGGAAGCCTCCGTTACCAATGGCGCGGCGCTGCGCGCCGAGGGCGGCATCATCCAGACGATTGCGTGAAATCGTGGAATCGTGGGGCGGGCAAAGCGAAAGCGTGCCCGGCACTCACGATCAGTTTCCGTCATTGCGAGAAGCGAAGCGACGAAGCAATCCATTTATCGGAGATGGATTGCTTCGCTTCGCTCGCAATGACGAAGGTAGCGGCCGCCTACCAGCCCTCCAGCACGATCTTGCCACGCGACTTCCCGCTCTCCAGCAGCGCATGCGCGCGCTTGAGGTTGGCGGCGTTGATGGTGCCGAAGGTCTGGTCGAGCGTGGTGCGCAGCACGCCCTTGTCGAGGAGATCGGCGACGTCGTTGAGCAGCATGTGCTGGGCGATCATGTCCGGCGTCTGGAACGACGAGCGCGTGAACATCGATTCCCAGTGCACCGAGATCGCTTTGCCCTTGAAGGCGCTCATGGTGAATTCCGGGGGATCGTCGATCAGGCCGAACTTGCCCTGCGGCGCCATGATGTCCGCGATCGCCTTGTAGTGCTGCTCGGTGTAGGTGAGGCTGGCGACCAGCCCGACCGGCGGCAGCTTCAGCTTTTCGATCTGTTCCTTCATCGGCTGGCCGTGATCGATCACGGCATGCGCGCCGAGATCGAGGCACCATTTTTGCGATTCCGGCCGGGTCGCGGTCGCAATCACCGTCAGCCCGGTGAGGCGGCGGGCGAGCTGGATCAGGATCGAACCGACGCCGCCGGCGCCTCCCGTGATGAGAAGCGTGCGCGGATCGACGCTCTTGCCCGGCACCGCGCCGAGCCGGTCGAACAGCAATTCCCAGGCGGTGATCGAGGTGAGGGGCAGGGCGGCGGCCTGCGCAAATGACAGCGACTTCGGCTTGCGACCGACGATGCGCTCGTCGACCAGGTGAAATTCCGAATTGGTGCCCTGGCGCAGGATCGAGCCGGCGTAGAACACTTCATCGCCCGGCTTGAACAGGGTGACATCGGGACCGACGGCGTCGACGACGCCGGCCGCGTCATAGCCGAGGATTTTGGTCTCACCCTCCGGCGGGGCGGCGCGTTTGCGGACCTTGTAATCGACCGGGTTGGCCGAGATCGCCTTCACGGCGACCCTGACGTCGCGGCCTTTGGGTCCGGGTTTGGCGGCCTCGAAATCGATCAGCGAATTCGCGTCCTCGATAGGGAGCGATTTTTTGTATCCGACGGCCTTCATGGCTGCTGTCTCCTGCTGCCTTTGACGAATTGAGCCTACGTGTCGTGCTGGCGTTCATTTGGCAAGTACTGTAAATTCAGGGAACTAGTCCCTGTTTGTATACTATTGGAAAATCACCCAGGAAAACGGCAAATGAAGCGGCGAAATTTTGCCCATCGGCCCGGTTGCGCCGTGGAAGCGACGCTCGATCTGATCGACGGCAAGTGGAAGGGCGTGATCTTGTTCCACCTGCAGGCCGGCACCCAGCGATTTGGGGAGTTGCGGCGGCGGATGCCCGGCATTACCCAGCGCATGCTGACCAAGCAGTTGCGCGCGCTGGAGGACGACAGACTGGTGATCCGCAAGGTCTATGCCGAGGTGCCGCCCCGGGTTGAATATACGCTGTCGGAAATCGGCGAGAGCCTGCGCCCGGTGATCGACACGCTGAAGGCATGGGGCGAGAGCCACCGGGACCGGCTGTCCTGTGGACCCGCGCCCGAAACCATCGAGGCGCCGGATCGCGCCGCCTAAGCTGCCGCAGTTGTGTAGCGCTTCATCTTCTCTCGCCTTTGCCTCCGGCCTATATGGAAGGCCATCAATTCCGGGATTCTCTGCATGAAATTGATTCGTTCCCTTGCCCTGCTGCTGGTTTCCGCCGTCGTCGCCGCGCCGGCGCTGGCGCAGGATCGCCGCGTACCCTCTTCGGCGGGCGAACTGCGGCTGTCCTATGCGCCGATCGTGCAGCGGGTGCAGCCCGCCGTGGTCAACGTCTACGCCGCCAAGGTGGTGCAGAACCGCAATCCCTTGCTGGACGATCCGATCTTCCGCCGCTTCTTCGGCGTGCCGGGCCAGCAGCCGGAGCAGATGCAGCGCTCGCTCGGATCGGGTGTGATGGTCGACGCCTCCGGCCTCGTCGTCACCAACAACCACGTCATCGAAGGCGCCGACCAAGTCAAGATTTCGCTGGCCGACAAGCGCGAATTCGAGGCCGAGATCGTGCTGAAGGACAGCCGCACCGATCTTGCGGTACTGCGCATCAAGGACACAAAAGAGAAATTCACGACGCTCGATTTCGCCAATTCCGACGAATTGCTGGTCGGCGATGTCGTGCTCGCGATCGGCAATCCGTTCGGCGTCGGCCAGACCGTGACCCATGGCATCATCTCGGCGCTGGCGCGCACCCAGGTCGGCATCACCGATTATCAGTTCTTCATCCAGACCGATGCGGCGATCAACCCCGGCAATTCCGGCGGCGCGCTGGTCGACATGACCGGCAAGCTCGCCGGCATCAACACCGCGATCTTCTCCCGCTCCGGTGGATCGCAGGGCATCGGCTTTGCGATCCCGGCCAACATGGTGCGCGTCGTCGTGGCCTCCGCCAAGAGCGGCGGCAAGGCGGTGAAGCGTCCGTATCTCGGCGCCAAGCTGCAGGCGGTGACGCCCGAGATCGCCGAGACGCTCGGGCTGAAGCTGCCGACCGGCGCGCTGGTCGCCAATGTCGCGCCGAACAGCCCGGCCGCGCGCGCAGGGCTCAAACTGTCCGACCTGATCGTCGCCATCGATGGACAGGTGATCGACGATCCCAACGCCTTCGACTACCGCTTCGCCACCCGCCCGCTCGGCGGTGTCGCGCAGATCGACGTGCAGCGCGCCGGCAAGACGATCAAGCTGAATGTGCCGCTGGAAACCGCCCCCGATACCAACCGCGATGAAATCGTGCTGACCGCGCGCTCGCCGTTCCAGGGCGCCAAGGTCGCCAACATCTCGCCGGCGGTGGCTGATGAACTTCGTCTGGATGCCTCGACCGAAGGCGTCGTCGTCGTCGATCTCGAAGATGGCGGTACCGCCGCCGGCGTCGGCTTCCAGAAGGGCGACATCATTCTGGCGGTCAATAATCAGAAGATCGCCAGGACCAGCGATCTCGAGAAGGCCTCCAAGACCGCGTCGCGGATCTGGCGCATTACCGTGGTGCGCGGCGGCCAGCAGATCAACGTGACGCTCGGCGGATGAGCCCGAAGCAGACACGCGAAGCTGCCAACCTGTTTGCCGCGGCAGGGATGGAGCAGGACGCGCCGCGTCCGCTGCCCGACCGGTTGCGTCCGCAGTCGCTCGGCGACGTCGTCGGCCAGGATCACATCCTCGGCCCCGACGGCGCGCTGACGCGGATGCTGGAGACGCGCACGCTGGGTTCGCTGGTGTTCTGGGGGCCGCCCGGCACCGGCAAGACCACGGTGGCGCGGCTGTTGGCTGACGCCACCGAACTGCATTTCGAGCAGATTTCCGCGGTATTTTCCGGCGTCGCCGATCTGAAAAAAGTGTTCGACGCCGCACGGGCCCGCCGCGAAATGGGCAAGGGCACGCTGCTGTTCGTCGACGAGGTGCATCGCTTCAACCGCGCGCAGCAGGATTCGTTTCTGCCCGTGATGGAAGACGGCACGGTGGTGCTGGTCGGCGCCACCACGGAAAATCCCTCGTTCGAACTCAATGCGGCGCTGTTGTCGCGGGCGCGCGTGCTGGTGTTTCATTCGCTCGATCCGGCCGCGGTGGAAAAGCTCTATGCCCATGCCGAAAAGATCGAAGGCAAAAAGCTGCCGCTCGACGCGGAGGCCCGCGCCGTGCTGGTGCGGATGGCCGATGGCGACGGCCGCGCCGCGCTGACATTGGCCGAAGAGGTCTGGCGCGCCGCACGCAAGGGCGAAGTGTTCGACGCCGCGCAGTTGCAGGATATCCTGCAGCGCCGTGCGCCGATCTACGACAAATCCGCCGACGGTCATTACAATCTGATCTCGGCGCTGCATAAGGCGGTGCGCGGCTCCGATCCGGATGCGGCGCTGTACTACCTCGCGCGCATGATGGACGCCGGCGAAGACCCGCTGTTCCTGGCGCGCCGCGTGGTGCGCATGGCGGTCGAGGACATCGGCCTGGCCGATCCGCAGGCGCTCGTCATCTGCAACGCGGCCAAGGACGCCTATGATTTCCTCGGCCATCCCGAAGGGGAACTGGCCATCGCGCAGGCCGTGATCTATCTCGCCACCGCGCCGAAATCCAACGCCGCCTACAAGGCCTTCGGTGCTGCGATGCGCACGGCAAAGGAGGGTGGTTCGCTGCTGCCGCCAAAGCACATTCTGAATTCGCCGACCAGGCTGATGAAGTCCGAAGGTTATGGCTCCGGCTACCAATACGATCACGACGCGCCCGATGCGTTTTCGGGCCAGGACTATTTCCCGGAAGCGCTCGGACGCCAGACTTTTTACGACCCGCCGGACCGCGGCTTTGAGCGCGAAATCCGCAAGCGGCTGGATTACTGGGCGAAGCTGCGGCGCGAGCGCGGTGGAGGAAGTGCTGAATGATGAGTCGTGGTCGCTTGTTTTCTTTTGCGCCGGCAGTGTGGGCATTCGCGTTTCTGGCCGTGGGATTTGTACGCCCCGCCATGGCGGACACCGTCGAAATTGCGCCCGGCGTGCAAGTGACGAAGCGCACTTACCCCGTGCCCAGCAAGGAACAGCCGTTCTTCGGTTTCGCGGACAAGACCGCCGCGCAACGCGAAGAGGACGACAAGTTCGTAAAAGCCCTGGTGCAGGCGGCCGGGACGCGCGAAAAGGCCCTGGACGAGGTGGTCAAGCGTGGCTGGCGCGCGCTCGGATCGGGCAAGTATCCCGAAGCTGCACTCAGATTCAACCAGGCGTACCTCGTGGCTCCCGAACAGAGCGTCGTCTATCACGGCCTGGCGGCGATCGCCCAAATCCGCTTCAATGACCTCGACTATGCCGAAGAGCTGTTCCGGATTGCGGGCAAGCAACCCAATCCGTTGAAGATGCTGAACGCGGATTATGGCCGCGTGCTTCTGGTCGCCAAGCGGCCAAAAGACGCGCAGCCGGTGCTAGAGCAGGCGGTCAAGGACACGCCGGACTTTGGCGACGCCTGGGTCAATCTCGCCCATGCCCGCCTGCAGAATGGCGACCGCGAAGCCGCCTGCGCCGCAGCGAACGAGGCGATGAAGCAGCGCCCGTCCAGCAATGCGAGCGTCGATCTCGTCCGATTGAGGAACGACGCGCAGTGCAAGTGAAGGCAGCTACTTCCCCGTCTTCACGAACTCTATAATCTCATCGGTCAGCCGTGTATCCGACGTGTTGATCGCATACACTTCCGAGATGTGACTGTGCTGCGGCAGCATAAAGGTGCGCGCGCAGCCGATGGCGCGTTTGCAGGCGGCCTGTTTCAGCAGCTCGTATTGCTCGACGAAGCGGGGTGGATCGAGTTCGGCGGCGGTGACCATCAGCGGGATTTTGGTCTCCAGCAGGCCTTGCAGCGAAGATCGCTCGCGGTAGCGCGAGGGGTCCGAACCGAAATAGGTGATCTCGGCATCGCCAACCGGCGAAGCCGTGAGATCATAGAGGCCCGAGACCATGATCGCGCCGGCAAGTCCGCCGCCTTTCACTTTGTGCAGCTCGGGATGCGAGACGTAGTTGGCGACATGCACCGCGCCGGCGGATTGCCCCATCAGGAAAATTTTTGAGGGATCGCCGCCGCGCTCGCCGATCTTCTCTGTGACCCATTGCACAACAGAGGCGAGATCTTCGGCGCCGGCGGGATAGGGGAATTGCGGCGCCAGCCGGTAGGTGGCGTTGACGCCGACAAAACCGCTCTTCACCGCCCACAGCATGATGTTGTCGTAGAACGGGCTGCCGGGGTTGCGCTTGTTGCCGGCGACAAAACCACCGCCGTGGATGAAGATCAGCACCGGCCTGGCCGCTGAATTGGTCTCCGGCGTGAAGACGTCGAGCAGATGGCGTTCGGCGGTGCCGTATTTGACATCGCGTTCGATCTTGACGCCCTGATACGGTTCCTTCTGCTGCATCGGCGCATAGAGCGCGGCGGTCTTGGGCACCTCGATGACGCGCCCCAGTTCAAGGAGCTTCCATGCCAGATCTTCGGACATCGGCGGCTGCTGCGCGGACGCCGTGCCCGCCATCGCCGCAATCACGGCCAAGAAGGCGTTGAAGGCCCATATCGTTGGTTTCATCCCCGTATCCCTGCTTGCTTCTTGCCGCGTTCGATCCAGCATGGCCGATCTCGACACGAATTCATACCGATTTAACCAAGACGCTTCGCCGCATTTGCGCTAGGGAATCCGCGTGCGGAGCCCGAAGACACCTTGAACCGTCGCCTCGTTGCACTGGCTGCATTCGTCGTCCTTCTTGGACTGCCGCTCGCCGCGGCGGCCGAGACCGTGGAGGTCGCGCCGGGCGTCATCGTAACAAAGAAAACCTATGGAGGGCCGGACAGCGAAGCGCCGTTTTATGGCTTTGCGGAGAAATCCCCGATTCTTCGTCAGACCGACGACATCTTCATTTCGATGGCCCTGCAAGTCTATGGCTCGCGCGCGAAAGCGTTTGAGCACCTGGCCGCGCGCGGCTGGGAGGCGCTCGCGGCGGATGATTTCAAGCAGGCGGGCACAAGCTTCAATCAGGCCGCGCTGTTTGCGCCCGCACAGAGCCAGATCTTTCACGGCTTTGCCGTCATCGCCTACACCTGCTTCAACGATCCGCAATTCGCGGACGAATTGTTCAAGGTTGCGTTGAAACAGCCGGGCGCGCGGGCCACGCTCAAGGCCGATTACGGCCATATGCTGCTGGCCGCCAACCGGCCCGGGGACGCCGAACCCGTCCTGGAACAGGCCATCAGGGACACGCCGGAAGCGGGCGATACCTGGACGAATCTGGGCCTCGCGCGCCTGCGCAACGGTAATCCGGCCGGCGCCTGCCTTGCTGCCGACCAGGCCGACAAGCTGCCACACGCGACCCACGCCCACACCAGCATCAGGTGGATTTGGCGCGAGGCCAAATGCAGCGGGCATTGAGGCCGGACTGGCCGAATACCCGCCAAACAGGCTGATTAAACCGTGACGATTCGCTGCATTTGGGCTACCTGAGGGCCTCATCCGGAGCCGCCAGCCATCATGAGCCGTCGCGTCAAAAAACCTCTCCGCCCGGCGGGCGACCGTCCCAAGGGCGCGCGTCCCTATCGGGGTTCGAAAGCCGAGCGGCCAGCCCATCGTCCGGGCGGCAAGCCGCCGGCGCGCTTTGCGGCCGCGGCGCCCCGCGCCCCGAAGCCGTTCGTTCCCGAGCCGGAGAAGGTTGTCGCCGAGGCGCCACCACTGCCGACCAAGGTCCAGACGGTCGTGGTGACCGCCGACGAGAACAACATGCGCGTCGACCGTTTTCTGGAGGCGCGTTTCCCCGGCCTGTCATTCTCCCATATCCAGCGCATCGTTCGCAAAGGCGAACTGCGCGTCAACGGCAAGCGCGCCGACAGCAAGGACCGGATCGAGGAGGGGCAGAGCATCCGCATTCCGCCGCTGAAGCTCGATACGCCGAAGGTTGGCGGCCAGCTCTCGGAAGCTGCGACCAAGACGTTGCAGGCGCTCAAGGACATGATCCTTTATGAGGACGCCGACGTCATGGTGCTGAACAAGCCGGCGGGCCTCGCCGTGCAGGGCGGTTCCGGCATCACGCGCAATGTCGATGACATGCTGGAAGTGATGCGCGACGCCAAGGGACAAAAACCGCGTCTGGTGCACCGGCTGGATCGCGAAACGTCAGGCTGTCTCCTGATCGCGAAAACCCGCTTTGCGGCCACCGCGCTGACCGGCTCGTTCCGCCATCGCTCGGCGCGAAAAATCTACTGGGCGCTGGTGGCGGGCGTGCCGAAGCCGAAGCAGGGCCGTATCTCGACGTATCTCGCCAAGGAAGAGAGCGAGGACGACACCATCATGCGGATCGCCAAGCATGGCGACGAAGGCGCCAGCCACGCCGTGACGTATTATGCGGTCGTCGAAACGTCGGCGCAAAAACTCGCCTGGGTGTCGCTGAAGCCGGTCACCGGGCGTACCCATCAATTGCGTGCGCATATGGCCCATATCGATCACGCCATCGTCGGCGATCCCAAATATTTCAACAAGGAGAACTGGGACCTGCCGGGCGGCCTGCAAAACCGCCTGCATCTCCTGGCGCGCCGGATCGTGATCCCGCATCCGCGCGGCGGCGTGATCGATGCGACCGCGCCCTTGCCGCCGCATATGCTGCAATCCTGGAACCTGCTCGCGCTGGAAGCCGACCGGTTCGACCCGATCGAGAACGCGCCGGAGGAGTGAGCCGGGTGGCTTGACCCATCGGCGACGCCTTCGATTTTCGCGGGAAGCGCAACAACGATCAAATCGCGGGCGAGCCAGCCGGATATGATTGTTTTGGCATGCACTCAAAGGATCATGGAATGATCGGCAAACCGCTCCGCGCTGCGCTTTTCTGCTTCCTGCTGGCCTTCAGCGCCGCCGCCAATGCGCAAACCCTCGCCCTCGTGGGTGGCCGCGTCTACGCATCGCCGGATGCCGCGCCGCTTGCGGACGCGGTGGTCGTCGCGACGGATGGCATCGTCACCGCCATCGGCAGCCGCAGCGAGGTGCAAATCCCACCGGGCGCACGCGTGATCGATTGCAGCGGCAAGACCGTCGTTGCCGGCTTCTGGAACAGTCACGTCCATTTCACACAGGCGGCCTGGAAGAACGCCGCCGGTGCGCCGGCCGCCGCGCTCGAAGAATCGATGCGGGAGATGCTCACCAAATGGGGTTTCACCACGGTGTGGGATCTCGGCTCCGATCCGGGCGAATCGCTTCCGCTGCGCGGCCGCATCAACGCGGGTGAAGTCGCAGGCCCCACGATCTTGCTGGCCGGAAATATGTATCCCGAGGGCGGCCATCCCATCTATGTGCCCCGTGAAGTACAGCTTCCCGAAGTGGCGACACCGGAGGAATCCGCAAAGTGGGCGCGCGATTTTCTCGCCATGGGCCACAACGGCATCAAGCTGTTTACCGGCGCATTCATGGGCGACAAGCCCGTCGTGAACATGGACACCGCGGTCGCCAAGGGCGCTGTCGATGTCGCCCACGCGCAAGGCAAACCGGTATTCGCCCATCCGCAGAACAGGACCGGCGTCGAAACCGTGATCGCCGCCGGCGTGGACGTGATGGCGCACACCGTTCCCAGCCAACCCGACGGTTACACGGGCGAGCAGCTCGCGCGGTTCAAAGCCCAGGGAATTGCGCTAACGCCGACATTGTCGCTGTTCACGACCGTCGTTCTCGACCCCGCCGTTACGGCCCGGATCGTCGCGGCCACGGTCAATCAGCTCAAGCAGTTTTCGGATAATGGCGGCGTCGTGCTGTTCGGGACCGACGTCGGTTTTATCAAGCTCTATGACACCACGCTCGAATACGAATTGATGCATCGCGCGCTCAGCGAACGTCAGGTGCTAGCTACCCTCACCACAAATCCCGCCTCGTACTTCAAGGCGGCCAGGAAGGGCCGGATCGAGAAAGGATACGACGCCGACTTTGCGGTTCTTGACGGCGACCCCATCACGGATGTCCGCAACCTGGCCAAGGTCGCCTACACCATCCGTGCAGGCAGGGTGATCTATCAAAAACCCTAAGCTAGCGCTTGAACTGCGCGAGAAACAGCCGCAGTGAATCGTGCGGGCTTTCGACGTCCGATATGACCCAGCCGTCCGGTCCCTTGACGGCGATGAAGTTCAGCATCACGGCCTTGCCGTTATTGTCGAAGCTGGCGGTGACATAGGTCTTGTCGAATTCGGTGCGCAGGATCCTGGTCGTGACCGGTCCGATTTTCCAGGTCGGGCTCTGCACCATGAAGTCGTAGGGCGCCTCACGCGGGGCAATCCATGCACTGCGCAAATTCCGGTCGAAGAACTGTTCCGCGATCTCGGCGCTGCGCGGCAACCCCTTGGAGAGATCCGCAGAGCCCTTGCCGTAATAGGCGTAGACGTTGCGGACCAGCGATTCCGGCGTGCGGAACCCGGCTTGCGCGGGCAGGGCGGCGAGCGTCGCCATCGAAAGCAGGATCGCGACAAGGAATTTCACGGAATCTCGGGCCTCATTTTGGTTTCAACGGGCCTATTTTGACGGCAAATGAACCCGAACGAAAGCCTTGCGCGGGGCGCGAATCGAAGCGTTTTCTGGCTTGAACCGGTGTCCATTTCACCGAAAAACGCTATAAGGCGCCCATGCGTGAATTATTCGACGAAGTCGCCGGCCAGTCTCCGTTCGATCCCGAGGAGGCGGTGCGGCGCGCGACGCGCGTGCCACAGCGCAAGCGCTTTTACGCCAGTGCCGGCGTCGGCGAGGCCGATGGCGGCTTTACCGTCACGCTCGACGGCAAGCCGATCCGCACGCCCTCCGGCCGTCATGTCGTCGCCCCCAATCACGAGATCGCAAACGCGATCGCAGCGGAGTGGAACGCGCAAGTCGAGACCATCAACCCGCTCACCATGCCGCTGACGCGCTTTGCCAACAGCGTCGGCGAAGGGGTCGTCGATCGGGTCGACGCCGTCGCCGATGACGTCGAAAAATATCTCGGCACTGATTTGCTGTTCTATCGCGCCGGTCATCCCGAGGCGCTGGTGGCCAGGGAAGCCGCGCATTGGGACCCCGTGGTGTTCTGGGCCGCCAACGAACTCGGCGCCCATTTCATGCTGGCCGAGGGCATCGTGCATGTGGCCCAGCCGCAATCGGCGATCAAGGCCGCGCGCGGCGCCTTTCCCTCGGATGCCTGGTCGATCGCGGCGCTGCATGTCGTGACGACGCTGACCGGCTCGGCGCTGCTGGCGCTGGCGCTCTACCACGGCGTCCGCACCGCCGACGAGGTCTGGGCCGCCGCCAATGTCGACGAGGACTGGAACATCGAAAAATGGGGCCTCGACGAGGAAGTCGCGGCCCGCAGGGCCGCCCGGCTGGTCGATTTCACCGCGGCGGTGACCATTCTGAAGGCGTTGAAGCCTTCGAAATAAGGGTCGGTTAACGAGAGGTTTACGACGCCGGGGTAGCCTGATGACCTCAAGGCGAGACCCCGACCATGGCGATCTCTATCAATCCTGTGCTTCCGGTGCTGGCCGCCAAAGAGGCGGGCGGCGTTGCGCCCGAGCTCACGCTTCAGCCCGGCAGCGTGGTCAATGCGCAGGTCTTGAAAGTTCTCGACGCCAATCTGGTGCGGATCGCAATCGCGGCGCTGTCCATCGATGTGCTCACGGAAATTCCGCTGCAGGCGGGGCAGTCGCTGCAACTCGCGGTGTCGCAGACCAAGGACGGGATCCGGCTTGCGCTGGTCGGGCAGGGCGGCGATTCCGGTGACGCCGTCACGCTGTCACCGCAGGCGCTGGTCGATGCCGCGGACAGCCGTCCGACGATCGTGGCACCTTCCAAAAACGTGCTGACGCCAGTGGAGCGCGCGGCCGTATCGGTCGCGGCGCAGAGTGCGGCGACCGAGCAGGAGAGTCTCGCGCCTCTGTTCGCCAATCTCGGTGCGGCGGCTTCATCCGGCAGCCTGCCGCCGAAATTGCAGCAGGCGATCGCGCAGGTGCTGGCGCAACAGACCAGTCTCGACCAGAATCTCGACGGCGGCGACATCAAGACGGCGTTCCAGAAATCCGGGATCTTCCTCGAGGCATCGCTGGCCGCTGGCTCCGTGCCGTCGTCCGGCGTACCCGATCTGAAGGCCGCGCTGATCGTGCTGCGCCAGACGCTGCAATCGGCGCTCGGCGCGGATGGGACGGTGGCCGCCAAGGCGACGCCGGCACAGCCCGGCCTGCCGAATGCCACACCCGGCCTCGCGCCTTCCGCTGCTGCCGATCCCGACACCCACGAAATCCTGCTGCCGCAGGCGCGGCTGCCGGTCGCCGAAGACATCTTGCAACCGCGCGGCGGCCTGCAGGGTACGCTCGCTTCAGCACTCAATTCGGGACCGAGCGCAGGCGGCACGCTGAACCTGCTGCAGGAAGCGTTGCAGGAACTCGGCAATCCCGCCCGGGCCATCGCCACGCATGCGGCGGCTCCCGGCGATGACGTCACCGTTCACACCAACACGCCGCCGCCGCCCTTCCGCGGCGCCGCGCCGACCGCGCAGCCCATTGCTTCGCCTTCGATCGCGCCCGACGCACCGCTTGCCACGGCGGCGCATCATCTGCTCGACGATACCGACGCCGCGATCGCGCGCCAGACGCTGCTGCAGGTCGCCTCGCTGCCGGACCGCATCGATGTTACCGGGCCCAGGATCGACGCGATGACGCCGCGCTGGAATTTCGAAATTCCGTTCGTGACGCCACAGGGCACGGCGATGGCGCAGTTCGAGATTTCCCGTGACGGCACTGCTGCCGAAGCCGAGGCCGCCAAGCGGGTGTGGCGCGCGCGGTTTTCGCTCGATGTCGAGCCAACAGGGCCGATCCATGCGCTGGTGGCGCTGGTCGGGGAAAAGACCTCGGTGCGGATATGGGCGGAGCGGCCCGCGACCGCCGCCCAACTGCGCGCCGGTGCGTCGGACCTCAGTCAGGCGCTCGCCAGGGCCGAATTACAGCCCGGCGAGATCGTGATCCGCGACGGCGCGCCGCCGCAGGCCGCCCCCGCCAAAGCCGGGCATTTCCTGGACCGCGCGCTATGAGCGTCGAGGTTCGAAACCGGCTTGCGGTCGCCCTGCATTACGACAAGCAAGGCGCGCCCCGCGTCGTCGCCAAGGGCAAAGGCACGATCGGCGCCCGGATCATCGAACTCGCCAGGGCCCACGACATCCCGATCGAGGAGAACGAGGTGCTGGCGGGCGCGCTCTCGCATGTCGAGATCGGCGATGAAATCCCGGAAGAACTCTACAAGGCGGTGGCCGAAGTGCTGATCTTCGTGCTGCGGCTGTCGGGGCGGATTCGCTGATCCAGCGGCCTGCGCCATTGTTTTACCACGATGCCATCCGCATCCTCCGCCGTCCCCGCAACCAGCCCGGATATCCACCGTGATCAATCGCCGCCATGCGCTCGGACTTCTTGCCGCCGCGAGCATACCTTCGCGCGCCTTCGCCAATGTCTCGTACCAGCGCAACGAATTTCGCGACAGTCTCGCAAAGCGGTTTTACGATCTCGGCACGGTCGGCACTTTTGTCGGCTACAAGATCGACGATTACCTGATGATCGCCAGCGACAAGGTCCGCTCCGGGGAGGACAAACTGCCGGCCTCCACCTTCAAGATTCCGAATTCGCTGATTGCGCTGGAAACCGGCGTGGTCGAGGACCCGGACAAGGACATCTTCAAGTGGGACGGGGTGACCCGCAGCATCGAGGCCTGGAACAAGGACCACACGCTGCGCTCGGCGATCGCGGTCTCCGCGGTGCCGGTCTATCAGGAGATCGCCCGGCGCATTGGCGCGGAGCGGATGCAGAAATATCTCGACTTGTTCGAGTATGGCAACCGCGACATCGGCGGCGGCATCGACCAGTTCTGGCTGACCGGCAATCTGCGCATCGACCCTGTCCAGCAGATCGATTTCGTCGACCGGCTGCGGCGCGGCGTGCTGCCGGTCGGCAAGCGCAGCCAGGAACTGGTGCGCGACATCCTTCCCGTGACCAAGGTCGGCGACGCCATCATCCGCGCGAAAAGTGGCCTGCTCGGCGCCGAGCAGGGCAAGCCGTCACTGGGCTGGATGGTCGGTTGGGCCGAGAAGGGCAACATGCAGACCGTGTTCGCGATGAACATGGATTGCAAGGAGCCCGCCCACATCGCCGCGCGCATGACGGTGACGCAGCAATGTCTGACGGACATCGTCGCGATTTGATGGGTTGGCTTTTTCTTCCCTTCTCCCCTTGCGGGAGAAGGTGGCGCGAAGCGCCGGATGAGGGGTCCTTATCCGAATCGTAGAGTCATCGTGAGGAGAGAACCCCTCACCCCAACCCTCTCCGACAAGGGGAGAGGGGGCCCACCGTCATCGACGGAGCATCGAACCAAAACGTTTGACGGAGGAGTCACCCCAGCTTGAACAACGCCTGCAAGAAATCGCTCACGGCCTTGCGCGCTTCCGCGGCTGTCGCCGGGTTGCCGCCGACATGCGGGTTGAGCTCGATGCAGGCATCCTGGTAGCTGAACGGGGCTTTGGTGTCGGCGTTCATCAGGACGCCGCCTTCGCCCTCTCTGAGGTGGCAATTGCGCGCGGTCTGCGCATTGGTGGAGACGGC
The DNA here is from genome assembly GCA_017305715.1 of Hyphomicrobiales bacterium. Taxonomy (GTDB): domain Bacteria; phylum Pseudomonadota; class Alphaproteobacteria; order Rhizobiales; family Xanthobacteraceae; genus Bradyrhizobium. Next base: position 131,660 of record JAFKKG010000025.1, read on the forward strand.
GATCGTGTTGCTGCCGAGCAGGCCGGCGTCAAAACCGTGTTGCGAATCCGGGTATTCGGTCAGCACCACGTCGCGTTTGGCTTCCTGCAGCCGCGCCAGATAGGCCTTGCAGCTGGCGACCGGGTTATAGTCGTCGGGCGTGCCGTGATAGATCCGGATCGGGCGGGCCGCGATGTCGGTATCGGTGGCATAGGTCGTCGAGCAGTCCGGATAGAACGGGATGTAGGCGGCGAACTGCGCGCCAGATTTGTTCCACAGCTTGTTGAAGCGATCGAGGCTGGCATAGAGCGCGGCCTGTCCGCCGCGCGAAAATCCCATCAGCACGATGCGGTCGGGATCGACGCGCGGATGGTGAGCGAGGATTTCCAGCGAACGATAGATGTCCACGATGAAATTGAGCCGGCCGAGCAGCGCCTGGTTGGGGCCAACCGCGGTCAGGCCGCGGCCCGAAAAACCGTCGATGACGAAGGTCGAAATGCCCATGGCGTTGAAATGCCGTACCCACGGATCCATGCCGGAGCCGACGCCGCTCGAGCCGTGCATCAGCACCACGACGGGAAGTTTTCCGGTGCCTTGCGCGATGCGGAATTCGCCGGCGACGGTGACCTGCTTGCCGTTGGCGTCGCCGGTCAGGAACTGCTGGTCCGAAATCGTCAGCGACGGGATGGCGTAGATTTCGGTGCGGCTGGCAACATCCCGCGGGATCGATTGGGCGCTGGTCTCGAGGCAACTGACCAGGATTCCGATACAGAAGATCGCCGCCGTGACGACGAAGCGCCAGTCCCTGAGCATTGGCTCCCCCAATGTTTTTTCGTTGAGGAGTGAACTAGATCAAGCAGTATTTTGCCTGTCAAACCGGTTAATTGGGGGACGGCTTCTTCCCGATCCGCCCGAGATGGGTCAGGCCGAACCCGCTGGCATATTTCAGCCCGTAGCCGAGCGCGCGGTCGAAGCCGATATGGGCGAGCCAGATCATCGCGATCGACAGCACCAAAGGCTCGGCGGTGGCAAAGCCCACCGTCATCAGCGCCATCGGCACCATGTAGGTATGGGCGGCGTTGTAGAGCATCGCGCCGAAACGCGGTCCGAAAAAATAGGCCGCAAAGCTGAGGTCGGGCGCCAGGAACAGGGCGGCATAGACCCACCACGATCCGTCCCAGACCCAATAAAGCAGTGTCATCCCCGAAAACAGCGCCAGGCCTTCCAGGCGGAGCAGGGTGCGCAGGCCCCCGGTCACCGTCCCGGCGGGCTCGGCGGTCGCAGTATCCGTCAATGGCATCCCCTCATGCACGGTCGGCCGGCATATAGGGGCATTTCCGGGCGGTACCAGAGGGCCCGTGAGGGGTGTTTCCGGTTCGGAAAAGGCCGTGTTAGAACCCGCCCAAATCGGGACCATAGATGGGCGGGAGCAGATGAAAGACATCCTTGATACCCTCGAAGAACGGCGCGCCGGCGCCAAGCTCGGTGGCGGCGAGAAGCGCATCGAGGCGCAGCACGCTCGCGGAAAATTGACCGCGCGGGAGCGCATCGAATTGCTGCTCGACAAGGGGTCATTCGAGGAGTTCGACATGTTCGTCGAGCACCGCTCCACCGAATTCGGCATGGAGAAGAACAAGATCCCCGGCGACGGCGTCGTCACCGGCTGGGGCACCGTGAACGGCCGCAAGACCTTCGTGTTCGCCAAGGATTTTACCGTGTTCGGCGGCTCGCTGTCGGAGACCCATGCGCTGAAGATCACCAAGCTGCAGGACATGGCGATGAAGGCGAGGGCGCCGATCATCGGCCTCTATGACGCCGGCGGCGCGCGCATCCAGGAAGGCGTCGCGGCCCTGGCCGGCTATTCCTACGTGTTCCGCCGCAATGTCATGGCCTCGGGCGTGATCCCACAGATCTCCGTCATCATGGGCCCCTGTGCCGGCGGCGACGTCTATTCGCCCGCGATGACCGATTTCATCTTCATGGTGAAGAACACCAGCTACATGTTCGTCACCGGGCCCGACGTGGTGAAGACGGTGACGAACGAGGTGGTCACCGCGGAAGAACTCGGCGGGGCATCCGTCCACGCCACCAAATCCTCGATCGCGGACGGCGCGTTCGACAACGACGTCGAGACGCTGCTGCAGATGCGCCGGCTGATCGACTTCCTGCCCTCGAACAACACTGACGGCGTGCCGGAATGGCCGAGCTTCGACAATATCGAACGCCTCGACATGTCCCTGGATACGCTGATCCCCGACAATCCGAACAAGCCCTACGACATGAAGGAACTGATCCTGAAGGTCGTGGACGAGGGCGACTTCTTCGAGATCGCCGAGACGTTTGCCAAGAACATCGTCACCGGGTTTGGCCGCATCGCCGGCCGCACCGTCGGCTTCGTCGCCAACCAGCCGATGGTGCTGGCGGGCGTGCTCGACAGCGACGCCTCGCGCAAGGCCGCGCGCTTCGTGCGTTTTTGCGACGCCTTCAACATCCCGATCGTAACCTTCGTCGACGTGCCGGGCTTCCTGCCGGGCACCGCCCAGGAATATGGCGGCCTGATCAAGCACGGCGCCAAACTGCTGTTCGCCTATTCGCAATGCACGGTGCCGCTGGTGACGATCATCACCCGCAAGGCCTATGGCGGCGCGTTCGACGTGATGGCGTCCAAGGAAATCGGCGCCGACATGAACTACGCCTGGCCGACCGCCCAGATCGCGGTGATGGGCGCCAAGGGCGCGGTGGAAATCATCTTCCGGAGCGACATCGGCGACGCCGACAAGATCGCCGCGCGAACCAAGGAGTATGAAGACCGTTTCCTGTCCCCCTTCATCGCCGCCGAACGCGGCTACATCGACGACGTCATCATGCCGCATTCGACGCGAAAGCGGATCGCGCGGGCGCTGGCGATGCTGAAAGACAAGAAGGTCGAGATGCCGGCGAAGAAGCACGACAATTTGCCGTTATGACAATCGACACCCGAAATATTGCGGACGCCGTCTGTCACTGGTTAGAATACAAGCGGCTGACTGGGCTAGAAGCAATGCTAGGCGAAGGATTGCTAACTCACGCAGTCGCGGAATACTTAGTTGCGCATGGATGGAAGGTTTCAGCCGAAAGAGAATTGTCCACTATCGAGAATGCTCCCAATCATCAGATGGGCTATATCAGCTACGACCTTATTGCGAAAAGGGGGAATGTTGATTGCGATGGCGGTGTAGCGATTGAAGTCAAATTTTTGAAGACGCGAGGAAGTGGCGCTCCAAGTCAGTCAATCGAGCGAATTACGGACGACGTCGTCAAGCTGTCTTGCATTAAACAAGGGACTTGGTCTCGATATTTGATTGTCGGGTATGGCTCTTCGGTTCAATTTTACGATCAGATGCCCAAGGAGGGTGAGCAATCGTGTATCAAATTTGGCACGGAAGGTGATCTGAGAAGCGGCACGATCGTCCCGTCCGTGAGTCTTAGGAATAGGATTGAGCCTAGTTTTTTTGACACAACGGCCGAATGCTCGCTCAGTCACTCGAGATCCCAGCATGGTAGGATGGTAGTTTCAGTATTCAGCATTCACCCGAAGCGCATCTATCCAAATGGAGCCGCCTTGCCGGCGTGACGTGTCTGTCTTTCGCGGCGGGTTATGGCTTCGGCTAATTTACCTGCCCGATCCTGGCGAGCTTGTGTCTGATGTCTGAAAGCGACCCCACCGACGAGATTTCGCGGGTCGAGGCCCAGCTCGAGGAGCTTGCCGAGGCCGCCGAGCGATGCCGGAAATACATCCTGGCATCCAAAGCGGCCATCGCCGGCGGTCCCGCCTTGCTGCTTGCGACGATGCTCGGCCTGTTCGGATTCACCGCGGCGCTCGGATCGATTGCCCTGATCCTGGGCGGTATTGTTTCGCTCGGCTCTAACGTCAGCACCCTGCGGCAGACGGAAGCGGAAATTGCTGCCGCCGAGCTGCTCCGTTCGGATCTGATCAGCCGGATCGACCTGCGGATGGTCGACGATGCGCTGAAACTGGTCTGACGGGCGCCGGACGCCGCCGCTCCGAAAGGTCGCAGCTTCGTAGGGTGGGCAAAGGCGCACTTGCGCCGTGCCACCATGCACCTATCCGGACGGTATGGTGGGCACGCTGCGCTTTGGCCACCCTACGATTCCGGCGATTGCCGCTACCGCTCCGCAAGAAAGCCCAGCACCAGCTCCTTGTATCTCGCCGGCGCCTCGAGAAACACCAGATGCCCGGTATCCGGGATCACCTCGGCGCGCGCGTTCGGCATGTTGGCGGCGATTGCTTTGGCGAGTTCGGCGTTGTGGCCCATCTTCGCGCGCAGCGCTTCGGGCGCGTTGGCCTTGCCCGGGGCGTTGTGATCGTCGGCGCCCATGATGAAGAGGGTGGGCCGCGTGATCAGCGGAATTTCGTGCGCCACCGGCTCGCGGTAGATCATCTGCGCGGAGCTGACGAAGGCGCGCAGCCAGTGCGGATATTCGGCGCTGCCCTTGATGTTGAAACGCGCATCGATGAACGGCGTCACCTGGTCCGGCGGCAGTTTCAGCGCATAATTGGTCTCGAGCTGCTTGCGATAGCCGTCAGCGGTCAGCCGGTCCTCATTCTCCAGGATCTTTTCGGTCGGCGTCGGCGGCACATAGAGCCGGTAATCTTCCAGCCCGATCGGCGCGGTCAGCACGAGATGATCGACCCTGTCGGGATAGGCGCGGGCGATCCGCACGCCGAGCATGCCGCCGAGCGAATGGGCGACGATATCGGCTTTCGCGATCTGCAGATGATCCAGCAGCGCGATCGTGTTGCGCGCCAGGGTGTCGAAATGCAGTTCGCCCTGCGGCTTTGTGGATTTGCCGAACCCGATCTGGTCCGGCACCACCACGCGGTAACCGGCGTCGGTCAAGTTCTTGATGACCGGCGCCCAATAGCTCGACGGAAAATTGCGGCCGTGGAGCAGCACCACGGTGCGCCCGTTCGGCTGCGCCGATGCGACATCCATATAGGCCATCCGCGCCGGCTCGCCGTCGTTTGTGAGCGGCAGCAGGCTGACCGGATAGGGATAGGCAAATCCTTCGAGGCCGATGCCATAGGGATCGCGTTCGGCGGCGCCCGCTGGTGCATGAAGCAAAGCGAGCAGGGCGCTGGCCAGCGCCGCGGCACAAAGACGGTTCATCGAAAACTCCGGCAGTTTCGCCTGCGTGGCAGCGCGCATCGCGATGCGGTGTCCACTCTGGGCAACGATGCTGCGACGCTATGGCTTCTCATGGAAGCAGGCAATGTGCAGCGATCGGTCTGGCCGTTCGCGACACGTCACCTTTGCTTGATGGGATCACTCCGCTCCATGAGCTGGCGCGGGCAAGCCGCTCCGCCGATCCGGCGTACCGCTACGATCCGCAACTACTGCTTGGATCCGGTCCAGGTTCCGACGCATCCGTCGGAGCGCCGGAATGTACCGGAGCCGCTGCGGCCCGAGAAACGGCCGGACATGGTCCAGCTCAGGCTCCCGGCGCGACCGACTCCGGACACGGAGCCGTTCGGGCTAACCTGACCGGTGCCATATTGGCCCACCATCTTGCCGCTGGTGACGACCACTGCATCGTTGGAGCCGCCGCAAGGCGTGCCGGCGCTGGTCAGAACCCAGGCGCCGTCAAAATTGCCCCCGCCGCCGCCCCCGCCGCTCTTTCGCGAGGCACGGCGCGGCGCCTCCGTTTCGGGCTTGCTGCGTCGCGCCGGCGTTGCACGTTCAACCGTGCGGGGCGCCTGGCGCGAACCCGACAGCGATTTTTCGTCATTGCCGATGCTGCCACCGGTACTCCCCGATTGTGCGCCCGCCACATCGGGCAAGGCGAGAATGGCAAGGGCGGCGGACAGCAGGGCGGCCGTGACGGGGGATCGAATGACTTTTTGCATAATGCACAGGTTCTCGGGAAAAGGATCTTGGGCTGGACCTGTCGGCAAACAGCGCGCCGACCTGCCGCGAGCTTTGCCGGTCGCGCCGCTGTCGTCAAGATCGGCGGCACGCTCGCTCTGGGCGGTTCAGCGCTGAACCGGCGATCGGTATCATCGCCCTACGATTCCGCCCCTCACTTCATCCCCATGCAGCTCGCATAGAACGTGGTGGTGGCCGGCCAGTCCGAGAACATGCCGCGGACGCCGACCTGCTTTGCGAGTACATCCAGCACCGTCAGCGTATCGCCGTCGCGGTCGATCGCAGCCTTGACGGAGGAATGATAGAACGTGCCGCCCTTGTTGAGCGGGCCGTCGCGCTCCAGCGACCAGCCGATCAGATCGAGGCCGGCGGTCTTCGCGGCCTTGGCGTATTCGGAAGGGACAATTTCCTTTTTGTCGTTCAGCGTCAGCATGGTCCAGATCGGCGGCGCCAGGATTCTCACGCCCGATGATTTCAGCTCCGCCATCGAAGGCTTCCAGGTTTCCGGCTTGCCCGGATCAAGGCCCTGCTTCTCGTAGCGGTCCTCCAGATACACGGCCTGCGCGGCGAAATCGGGTTCGGTCTTCACCCAGTACAGGATGTCGGCGAGGCTAAAACTCTGCGCGAAGACGTCGCTCGCGGGAATGCCGGCGGCCTTGTACGCCTGCAGCATCTGCGTGGCGTATTTCTCCTGGCTGTAGTCGCCGTCGAACGGCATCGGCACTTCGGGCGCCTTCAGCTCCGGCGTGAACTTTGCGCCAAGGCTCTTGATCAGCGCGATGCTCTCGTCATGCGTCATCAGCGTGCCGGAAGTGGCGTAGAGGTCGGTGCGCCAGCGCGGCGTGCCGTTCTGGTATTCTTCCGCCGTCTTCGCATCCGGATTGAAGCCATCCATCTTCGCCGTCAGCGTCTTGAACTCGGCGAGCGTGATATCGCTGGTGCAGCATTTGGCCGACGCCTTCCTGCCGGTGGCGGGATCAGCCGGGCTGAAACCTTGCGTGCATTTCGCCGCGAGCGCGGGCACGGAGAGGATGTTGGTCGTGGTGTGCAGGTCGCATTGCGAGTGCCGGCAGACCAGTTGGCGGTCCTTTGTAAATGTCACGTCGCATTCGATCACGCCGGCGCCCATGCGCGCCGCGGCGGTGTAGGATTCCTTGCTGTGTTCGGGAAACATCAGCGCGGCACCGCGATGGCCGATCGAGAAATCGCTCTTGAGGAACGGCCCGGTGCATTGGCCGAGTTTTTCCTTGAGCGGACCATCCTTCATCTTGTCGACGAGATAGAACGGGCGCGGGCCGATCTGCGCCTCGCGGGGCAGCGCCACGCCTTGCGCCGCGGCGGGAACAGCGGGCGCAACCAGCGCAAGTGCGAAAAGTGCAAAAAAGCTGCGGCCGATGGACATGAACGATAACCCCCGGGGGATGGCGATTGGCGCAACGATATCATCATGACAATGTGACGTCTGCGTGTGGGGTTGCGCTGGTTCGGCTTTTATCTACAGTCTGGCGGCGCAACGGGGCGGCACAGCCCAGCGAAAATCACTTGGAAAATCACTTGAGGGGAACACAATGCCCAAAGCCCTTTTCATCGTGCGCGCCACCGTGACTGATAGCTCCAAACGCGCCGCGTTCGACGCCTGGTATTCGCGCGAGCATCTGCCCGATGCCGTGAAATCGTTCCGCGCCGAGAAGGCGTGGCGGTACTGGAGCCTTACCGATCCCGCGCTGCATCACGCGATGTATCAATTCCCTGATGAGGCCGCACTCGAGCGCGCCACCCAGGCGCCCGACATGGTCAGGCTGATCGCCGATTTCAACCGCGACTGGCCCGACGTGACCCGCACGCGCGAGACGCTGGTGTTGGCCGAGGAGTTTGCGACATAGCTGTCGTCCCGGCGAAGGCCCGGACCCATAACCACCGGCGGTGATTGCCTGGCTCGCTGATCGTTGTCTTCTTTTTCCAGCAACGACCGGCTCAAGGCCGGGACGACAACGGCGCGCTTCACCTACCTGAACGCGCAGTTCAGCGAACATTCATCCCGGCGCGCTGAAACTCTTCCTCTCAAATCAACCGATCGCAGAGGAGGAGATGTCATGGAACGCCGGCACTTTCTGAAACTCGCCTTTGGATTTGCGGCAGGCGGCGCAGCACTTGTCGCGAGCGCGCAGGCCGCGCCCCTGACGCCGCAGCCGCTGGTTCCGGATGGTCAACTGCCTGTTCAGGATGCCCATCCCGCGGTCACCACAGGTGATGAAGTCGATCGGCTCAAGCCGGAAGAAGTGCGCTGGGGCCGCCGTCGCTGGCGTCGCAGACATTGGGGCTGGCGTCGCCGCCGCCATTGGGGTTGGCGCCGCAGGCGTTGGGGCTGGCGTCGCCGCTGGCACCGTCGCCGCTTCTGGCGCCGCCGCCGCTGGTGAGGCGAGGGGGGATTGCCTTTCGCAATCCCCGCTTCTCCAATGGCCTTGATGCCAAACCGTGCCGACGTCGTTTCGAATACTGGTAGATCCCTGATTCAGGGAACCCAGTGGACCATGGGTAGCCCTGGAACCGGAGAGCGGAAATACGGGATGCGTGTGCCGAGCAGGCTGCCCAAATACACGGTTTGCAAATCCGGCCCGCCGAAAGTGACGCTGGCCATCCACGGCGCGATCTGCCCTTGCGTGCGCTGCATGTCCTCGGCGCGAACCGTACCCTCGTGCATGCGCTTCATAAGATTGGCGCTCGCTTCGGGATCTCCGTCATCCAGCAGCAGGAGCTTGTCGCCCTGCGGCGTCAGCGCAATCAACTGGTCGACCTGGATGAGTGTGCACCAGAGATTCCCGTATGCATCGAAGGCAATGCCGTCGGGATTGCCGCCCAGGTGCGACGGACCGAATGTCTCACGATCGGTCAACCGCACGCCAGAGCGGTCTGACTCGTCCAGCCGCATGCGGGTGATATGCGGGCCGGTGGTCTCGACGATGTAAAGCCATTCCTCCTTTTCATCCAACCGGACCTCATTTGTGAAATAGAAATTGTCCGCGACCACCCGCAGACCTCCCTCGTCGACAACGGCTACATAACCGTCACGAACACGGCTGCTCACGGCGGCCGTCCAGGGGTTCACGCGGGTCGAGACCGTCAGCCAGATGCGGTTGCGCGAGTCGCGCAGCACGAAATTCACTTTGCCGATCGGCATGCCGTCGATCCGGTCATATAGCGTGCGTGTACGGCCGTCCCTGGTCATGACCTCCAGCAGGTCCGTGCCGAAATTCGAGATCAGAATGTCGCCGTTGGCGGCGAAGGCCAGGCCATTCGGCAAGGTGCCTTGCGTGAAGCTGGTCCCGACGTCGTTCTTGTCCGCGGCCAGGTCCATGCGCTGGCCGATGAACTGCTGCGAGCCATCGGGCGCAATTCGCATGACGCCGCCACGGCCGTCCGCCGACCACAGGGTGCCGTCGCGCTCGGCCAGGATGCACTCGGGCCGCTGCAGGTCCGTGCCGATATATCGGATGGCGGCGCGGTCCACCGAGAAGCCGGTGAGGGGGTTGAGGTCGGTCATTCCTGCGATACTCCTTCGAGGCTGCGAGCGAGGCCAGGTCGGCTTGCGCCCAGCACGTCGACGATCCAGTCCGCCATGTAGTCGACGCCAACCGTGGCATTGTCAATTTGACAATGCTCGCAGCCGCCTTCGTCTTCCGTAAAGATCTTGAGCTTCCGGTTGGGGCTATTCACGGCGCCGTCATAGGTGCGATGTGCGTGTTCGACCGGAATTTGCCGATCCTTCTCGCCATGAACCACCAGAAGGGGGCATGTGATCTTGTCGACCACACCCTCGAGCGTCATTCTCCTGGTCACCGCGAGTACGCCTTCCACTGTCTCCTGGCCGAATACCCATTTGACATGAGCGGCCCAGTCGGAAACCGACAAGGCCGAACGCGCGCCACGCACGCGCTGCTGGGTTATCTCGCCGTAATCGAACAATGCTCCCCATGCGACGCAGCACGCAAATCGCTTCTCGAAGGCGGCCGCGCGGGGCGCGTAATACCCGCCAAGGCTGAGGGCGATCATGCCGATCCGCCCGCGGTCGACGTCGGATCGGGTTTCCAGATAGTCCACGCAGGCCTTTGCGGGCTGCTCGGTTTCCGGCTCGCTCGTCATGTTCCGCAGTCGTAGCGCTTCGCCCACCCCGGGATGATCAACCAGCAGAACGGATATTCCGCGTTCGGCGAGCTGGCTGGCCACGCCGCGCATATGCAGCAGTTCTTTTGTGACATCGAGACCGTCGAAATGGACCATGCACGGCGCCGGACTGCTCACGCCTTTCGCCTTCACAAAGAGGGCAGGCATGCTTGCGCCGCGAAACGGCACCTCGACGAATTCGATGTTCTCCCCGGCCAGCTCGGTGCTCTTCCTGAAATAGGCCAGCGCCTGTTTGTATGTCTCCAGCCGTTCCGCGCCCGCGTCGGCATTACGTTCCGACATGAACGAATAAAGGCTTGCCCGCTGGTAGCGTCTGGCCGCACTGCGGTGATGACCGGCCGCCTCTTCGATTTGAGCATAACCTGCGACCCTGTTCGCAAGTGTCGCCCACGATGCAGACCATGCAGCATTGGCTTTTGCACCTTCCTTCTCGCGGGGCAGAAGCGGCCGGCACACGGTATCGATCTCCGACATCACGCCGCCGGCATTGATCGCCATCACCACAGCCAGGTTCCAGGCATAATTGGTCGGAAAATATTCGAACATGTCTTGCGTGTCCTCTGTTTGGCGGCAGGGGCCGAAGATCGGCGGCCGCTGGGATGATCGTAGAAAACGGCGTCAGTCGAGGGATATGCCAAGTGGCGCGAGCTGCTTCCTGTAGCGCTCGATCTCCGCTGCCACGTAGGCCGAGAGCTCCGCGGGCGTCGACGCTACCGGCGTCAGCCCCAATATCCGTGTCCTGGCGAGGTATTCCGGCCGCCGGATCGCGGCGGCGACATCCGCCTGCAGCTTCTGCGCCGTCTCCGCGGGCATGCCAGCGGGACCAAAAAGGCCGGTCCAGGCCGCAACGTCAGCCTCCGCGAATCCCAATTCGGCAAAGCTCGGTACGTCCGGAAGGTCACTGACCCGCGCGGTCCCGGAGATCGCAAGCGCCTTGGCCGTTCCTTCCTGCAGGTAGGGCCGGGCCAGGGTCGTTCCAAGGAAGATCGCATCGATGCGACCCGCGATCAGGTCTGTCATCGGAGAACCCTTGTAAGGTACGTGCAGCATATCGATGCCGGCTGCCCGCGCGAACAGCGCACCCACCAGATGCGTCGTATTGCCAATACCGGCTGAAGCGTAAGTGAGCGCACCCGGCTTGTCGCGCGCCGCCTGAATGAACTGTTGGACGGTCTTGTACGGAGATTCCGGTCCGACCAGCAAAAGGAATCCCGGAGATTCGCTGACCTGCGTAATGGCCGTGAAGTCACGCATCGAGTCATAGGGAAGTTTCTTGTAGAGCACCGCGTTGGTCGTGTGTCCGCCCGTCGTGAGAAGCAGTACCGATCCGTCGGGTTTGGCGCGCGCAACTTCGCTTGTTCCGATGATGCCGCCTGCTCCGGGCTTGTTGTCGACAATATACGTGCGGCCGGTGACGAGCCGCAGACTCTCGACCAGCGCGCGCGTCGGAACATCCAATGGACTGCCGGCAGCAAACGGTACGACGATCCGAACCAGATCGCGCTGGGCTTCAGCCGGCGTCGAGACGAGCGCCGAGACCAAGGCGGCTGCCGCGAACAGAAAACCCGGGATATTTCGCATGACAAGCCGTCCTCCCCGATCGCAGGTCGCCTGGAACGTTGCGCCGCGTTGGAGACAGGATGCTCATCTATCGAGACATATTAAAAATAGATATTGGTGATGGCTTGGATAGTATTCGGCGATATCTGAATTCCCGATGCTTCAAGCTCGCTCGGGAATCGGCAACGCCCGCAGCATATCGGGCCGGGAAGCGCACAATTGCTGGACTTCCTGATTGATCATTTCCGTCAGGGCGCGGGCCGCCTGGGTCAATGGCCGGTCCCGGTGATGAAAGAGGCCTCGAGAAATGGAAAGGCCGTTGAGCGGGGCGCCGGTGAATTTTGGTGAAGCAAGTTCTCGATCGATCGGCGACGGCGGCGTTACGAGGAACCCCACGCCGGCGTAGAGCGCCGCCCTGGCAGCCGTGAAGGAGTCGGCCTCGGCGATGACCCGAAGACGGAAGTCGGATTTGGCTTGATGCCGCTCGAGCAAGGTTCGCATGAAGCTTCCGATAACGAGCGGAAGGTCATTCAAGGCTTTCGGCTCAAGCCGCCGCCGCTTGCGGAACGGCCAAGCCTCCGATCTCCCTATCAGCCACATCGTTTCTTCGAATAGCGGTTTAAAAACAAGATCGGGATGCTGGGCCTCGCAGCTCATGATGCCGATATCGATCCGGCCGGCGAGCAACGCTTCGCGGACGGCTGGAGAATAATCCTCCTGCAGGTGCAACTCGACGCGCGGATACCGAGCGACGCTTTTGGTAAGCAGGCTGCCGATAAACAGGCTTCCGACTGAGGGCGGGAATCCAATTCCGACCTGGCCCGCCGGCACGCCTCGCTGCGAACGGACCTCGGTTTCGAGCTGCGTTGTCATTCGCAGGATCAACTCGGCCCGTTCGAGAACGAGGAGGCCGGCCTCGGTCGGCTCGACTCCGCGCCTGTGGCGCATCAGGAGAGGTTCTCCGAGTCTCTCTTCGAGCAGTTGAATGCGCCGGGAGAGTGCCGGCTGAACCACGCCAAGCGAAACGGCTGCCTTGGAGATGCTCCGCTGCCGTGCGGTCTCGACGAAGTAACGCAGCGATACGAAATCCATCAGGCGCTCCAGATATGCCGGTGTAGCATGTGTAATATCACCAATATCTATTTCCAAGATATCAAAAATGCTGCGAATGGTCCCGTGCTCCAGCAAGGAGCGGGGAGCCGAGCAAAACATGAGCTACGAGTGGCCGATTGATCCCGCCGAGTTTTTCACTGAGCGTCGTCCGCAGATGCTGCGAATGGGCCTGTCGGAGGCTGACGTGAATAGCGTTCAGCACGCGGTGAAAGAGATGTGGAAGGATTCACCTGGCGGGTGGGTTTACGAATGGTCGGAGCTGGCCCGCAAGTATGCCGAGGCCGGACGAAGCGACATGGCGGCCCAAGCCTATGGATGGGCCAAGTTTCCGACGCTGGCCAACGCGGCAATGCGCACCGCGCTGGCCAATCAATTGGAGCAATATTTACGCGCTGCCGCAGACTTTCCCGTGCGCTTCGAACGTCGCGTGCTCGATCTTCCGCACCAGGGCGAAAGCACGCCCGTTCCCGTTCACATCTTTGCCGCCGAAGGGCTGGCGGCGGATGCGCCTGCGATCGTCGCGAGCGGAGGCGTCGATAGTTGGAAAATGGACCTTCACGGTATCTTTGTCGCTCTGGCGACGACCAAAATCGCGCGCATCGTGACTTTCGATATCGCGGGCACGGGGGAATCCCGCGTTCCCATGACCCCTGCCGGCGGGGCGCAGATCGTTGACGGTCTTGTCGCGGAAGCGCGCAGGATGGGGGCGCGAAAGGTCGCCCATCTCGGCATTTCGATGGGCGGCTATTATTCGGCGAGATCCGGCCTTGCCGGAAAGGTCGATGCTGCCATCGTCCTTGGAGGACCTGTGGAGTCAGCCTTCACGTCGGATCGCCGTTACCAGTTTGGGATGTACGATATCGTGGGCAACGCGTTGGGCTTCAACCAAAGGCCCGAACCGGCCGAGATCCAAACCCGCCGCAGCGAATTTTCGCTCCGTCCATTGCTCGATCAGGATCTCAATGCGCCCATGCTGGTGATCAATGGCGCCGACGATGTGCATATTCCGCAACAGGATACGCTGGTGTTCCAGGGACGCCGCGACACCGACGTTCACCTGCTCCCGGACACGGGCCACTGCGCCGTAACGAAGCTTCCGGAGGCGATGATGATCATGATGGGCTGGCTGACAGAGAAGCTCAAGGTCTGACCGCGGCTGCCGAACAAGCCGCCATGTTCGGGGCCCAAATAAAAAGCCCCGCCGGAGCGGGGCTTTTTCGAACCGTGGAGGTTCAGAAGGGGCGGCAACGTCCGTAACGCCACGCAAAGCCGCGGGGGCAGACGCGGCCCGGACGCACCACGACAACCGGTGGCGCCACAACGCGCGGCGGAACTACGACGACACGGCCGCGATTGGGCTGGCAGCCGCCATAGGGACCGCGATGATACCCGGGGCCGCATCCGCCCGCGGCGTTGGCCGCGCTGAAGCTTGCAAAGGACGCCGCGACCAAAACTGCTGCGAAAAGGTATTTCATGTTTTCTCCGATTTTTCGCCGCCACGCGGCACGGTCCCGAACCTAGTCAGGGAGACCTGAATGGAAAATGAATGTTGTTGATTCGGGACGGCGCGGCAACAAATCGCCGGTTGCGTCGCCGTCACAAAACATTGGCTGCGCCTTATTTGCGGCCAATTCGTAAACGGGTTCGACTCGAACTAGGCTTCGCTCGCACCGAACAACGCCGAAAATTTCTTCTCGCCGGTGCGGGTGAAATTGACGACGCGGCTGCCCGGCGCCGGATCGCGCGCAGCCCAGTTCAGTTCGGTGAAGCGGCTCATCACGGCAGCGCCCAGCGTGCCGGCGAGGTGATGGCGCCGTTCGCTCCAGTCGAGGCAGGCCTTGCAGACCGGCCGGCGTGGATGGGCCAGCGTATCGGCATCGATCTGCAGCGCCTTCGCCATGAATCGCTTGCCTTCTTGGGTCAGCTCGATGGCTTCCTTGGTTTGCCGGACCAGCTTCTGCTTCTTCATGCTGTCGAGCATCTGCACGCCGAGATCGCCGGCGAGATGGTCGTAGCAGATCCGCGCGCGCCGCAGCGCCGGTTCCTTCGGCCCGGTGCGCACGCGCGTGTGACCGGCGCGCTCCGCGAGCCCGGCCAGGCCTTCGAGCACGCCGGCGACATCGGGGTCGGTCAGGCGATAATAGCGGTGCCGGCCCTGCTTCTCCTGCTCGATCAGGCCGCCGGCTTCCAGTTTGGCCAGATGCGAACTCGCCGTCTGCGGCGTGATCCCGGCCTCATGCGCGAGCTCGGTCGCGGTCAGCGCGCGGCCGGTCATCAACCCCGTCAGCATGTTGGCGCGCGCGGGATCGCCGACCAGGGAGGCGACCATCGCGATATCGGGACCTGCTTTCATAGTTCGATGATAGCCGAAGCATCGACGTCCGGCAAGCGGCTATTCTCGACGGCGCAACACAGGCTCGGTCATTGCAAGCGAAGCGAAGCAATCCATCGCGCGACACGCGGAGAATGGATTGCTTCGTCGCTTTGCTCCTCGCAATGACGCGGACAGACAGGAGAGAAGCATGACCGTCACCGTTTTCATCCGCTACCAGCTCGATCCGTTCAAGCGCGCGATGTTCGAGGAATATTCGAAAAACTGGCTCAGCATCATTCCGAAATGCGGCGGCGACCTCGTCGGCTACTGGATGCCGCATGAAGGCACCAACAACATCGCCTTTGCGCTGATCTCGTTCGACAGCCTTGCAGGCTACGAGAACTACCGGGCGCGGCTGCGCGCCGACAGGGAAGGCATGGCCAATTTTGACTTCGCCGAGGAGAACAAATTCATCCTCGCCGAGGAGCGCACGTTCCTGCGCAAGGTCTTGGCGTGAAAGCTGTTGGCGTGATGCGTCTGGCAGAGAAGGCGTGGCGTCACTATGTTGGCGGCGCCAACAAACAACCCGGGGAATGAACATGCTGACAACTGCTGACAAGCGCGCCGCCTTCAGGAAACTGCACGAGAGCGGCTGCTTCATCATCCCCAATCCGTTCGATGCCGGCAGCGCAAAGGCGTTGCAGCATCTCGGCTTCAAGGCGCTGGCCTCCACCAGCGCCGGTTTCGCCTGGACCATCGCGAAGGCCGACAACCGCGTCACCGTCGACGACGTCTGCGATCATCTCACTGCGATCTCTGCGGCGGTCGACATTCCCGTCAACGCCGATTTCGAGGATGGTTTTGCGCATGAGCCGGACAAGGTCGCCGTCAACGTCGCCCGCGCGGTCAAGACCGGCGTCGCGGGGCTCTCGATCGAGGATTATACCGGCGACAATGCCAAGCCGCTGTTCGAGCGTGAGCTGGCGATCGATCGCATCCGGGCCGCGCGCAAGGCGATCGATGCCGACAACAGCGGCGTGCTGCTCACCGGCCGCTGCGAGGCGTTCTTGCGCGGGGTGAAGGATATGAAGCTGGTGATCGACCGGCTCACGGCCTATGCCGAGGCCGGCGCTGACGTGCTCTATGCGCCCGGCGTCGCGACGGCGGAGGAAATTTCAACCGTGGTGAAGGCGGTCGCACCCAAGCCCTTCAATCTGCTGGTCGGCGCGGCCGGCCCGTCGTTGAAAGTGGCCGGCGATCTCGGCGTGCGCCGCATCAGCGTCGGCGGTGGGCTGGCGCGGACGGCGTGGAGCGGCTTCATGAAGGCGTCGAAGGAGATGGCCGAGCAGGGCACGTTCACCGAAATCGCCAACGGCTATCCCGGCGGCGAACTCAACAAGATGTTCAGCTAGGCCGACATAAAAAAGCGCAGCGGGTGCAATGCCCGCTGCGCTGTCGAGAGTGGCTCGGCCGTTACTGCTTGGCCGGTGCGTTATCGGCTGGAGCCGGCGCCGGGCGGGCTGGTGCCGCACCGGTCGTCATGCCGGGCTGACCGTTGGTCATGCCGGGCTGGCCGGGCTGATTGTTGCGGCCGGGCGTCACGTCACGCATGCCCGGAGGCGCCGCGGGCGTAGCCGGCTGCGTCTGCGCGGTCTGGCTGGTCGGCGAGGTGCCGGCCTGATTTACGCTGGTATTGTTCAAGCCATAGAACAGCGCGCCCATCACCACCGCGATCGCTACCGCGAACATCGCGACCTTGGCGCCACTGGCAGGACCTTCAGCGAGTTCCGGGTCGGCCTGAACCTCGTTGTCGAGGCTGTTCAGACGCGCCTGACGGCGGATTTCGTCATCGGTCAGGTTGGCACGATACGGGTCGTTCGGATTGTAGGTCATTGAACTGGTTCCTCCGTTTGAACCCAAAGCATTCAAGCGGGGATACAACCGCTGGCGCGGGGGTATGTTCCGCGCCAATCTTGCAAGCTCGTAATGTTGGAACCCGTGATTCCCGGTTTCCAGCTCCGAATCAGACGTTGCCAGGAGGTTGCCATGTGGACCCTGCCGCCGAGCGATACCGTGCTGCATTTGCTGTCCTATGTGGCGCTGACCGCGCAGGCGATGACGGCGGCGCTGGCCGCGGGGCGCCGCAGCATGGATTGGGCCGGCGTCTGCATGCTCGGCTGCATTACGGCGCTTGGCGGCGGCACCATCCGTGACGTGCTGCTCGGGCACTATCCGCTGGTCTGGGTCAAGAACCCGTCCTACCTGGCACTGACGGCGGTTGCAGCCTTCGCAACCATCCTGCTCGCGCGCCACGTGCACCGGCTCAACCTCGCTTTCCTGGTGCTGGATGCGATCGGGCTCGTCGTGTTCACGATGGCCGGCTGCGATGTCGCCTGGCAGGTCGGCGCGCCGCTGCCGATCGTGATCGTCGCGGGCATGATCACCGGCTGCGCCGGCGGCGTGCTGCGCGATATCCTCTGCAACGACGTGCCGCTGTTGTTCCGTGCCGAACTCTATGCCAGTGTTTCCGTCGTCACCGGGCTGTTCTATGCCACCGCCTTCGGGCTGACATTGAACAACGAACTCTGGACCGCGCTGACCTTCGTGTTGGGCCTGACGCTGCGGCTGCTCGCGATCCGCTACAAATGGGAAATGCCGAAATTCGTCTTCAGCGGCGACCAGCGCTGACGAGCGCAGCGCACAATAAAGCATCTTCAAGCGAAGCGGAGCCGGTTCGCGTGAAGAAAACGCGTCAAACCAGAATCGAGCCCGCCGGCCGGAATCGCCCGCACCGGCGACGCCTGATCCCCAAAAGCGGGCAGGAGCCCCGTCACGCCATTGCGCGCCGGGGCGCCCGGACGACACAAAGCGAAACCGGCCGGCGTTCCCTTCGGCACGAAATTGCGATCTTTGGCCGCGCGGCGCGATAGCCCAGATTTATGGTGCGGGAAGCGGAACATCCGACATAGACTGGTTCTAACAAGTTCGGATCACTAGCTAAAACATAGCGGCCGCGATCAAGACGGCCGCGGCAAAGAGGGCTTAGATGGGAATCAACCAGGGTCCGATCAGTCTCGATCAGAAATACACCCAGGGAAGCGGCCACGTCTTCCTGACCGGCATCCAGGCGCTGGTGCGGCTGCCGATGGCGCAGATCCGCCGCGACCGCGCGCAGGGGCTGAACACCGCGGGCTTCATATCCGGCTATCGCGGCTCACCGCTCGGCGGCTACGACCAGCAACTCTTCGCCGCCCGCAAACACCTCGAACAATACAACATCAAATTCCAGCCCGGCGTGAACGAGGATCTGGCGGCAACCGCCGTCTGGGGCTCGCAGCAACTCAATCTCTCGCCCGGCGCCAACTATGACGGCGTGGTCGGCATCTGGTACGGCAAGGGCCCCGGCGTCGACCGTTGCGGCGACGTCTTCCGCCACGGCAACGCGGCGGGCTCGGCCAAGAACGGCGGCGTCCTCGTGCTGGCCGGCGACGACCACGGCGCCAAATCCTCCACCGTCCCCCATCAATCCGACCATGCCTTCATGTCGGCGCTGATGCCCTATCTCTATCCCTCCAGCATCCATGAAATGATCGAGATGGGTTTGCTGGGCATCGCGATGTCGCGTTACTCAGGGTGCTGGGTCGGCATGAAGGTGATCACCGAGACGGTGGAAACCACCGCCGAGATCGACCTCACCGACGAGATGACGCCGTTCGTTATTCCTGCCGACTTCGAAATGCCCGAGGGCGGCCTCAATCTGCGTTGGCCCGACGACCGTTTCGCGCAGGATCGGCGCCTGCAGGACTACAAGGGCTTTGCCGCGATCGCCTTTGCCCGCGCCAACAAGGTCAACCGCGTCACCATGGACTCGCCGAACGCCCGTTACGGCATCATGGCATCCGGCAAGAGCTACGAGGATATCCGCCAGGCGCTGCGCGAACTCGGCATCACGCCTGATGTCGCCGCCAAGATTGGCCTGCGGCTCTACAAGATCGGCATGCCCTGGCCGCTCGAGCCGGAAGGGGTCAGGCAATTCGCGGTGGGTCTGGAAGAAATCTTCATCATCGAAGAGCGCCGTGAGATCGTCGAGAACCAGGTCAAGCAGGAGCTGTTCAACTGGCGCGACGATGTCCGTCCCCGCATCATCGGCAAGATGGACGATCACGACAAGCGCTTCCTCCCCTTTGCGGAAGA
The DNA here is from genome assembly GCA_017305715.1 of Hyphomicrobiales bacterium. Classification (GTDB taxonomy): domain Bacteria; phylum Pseudomonadota; class Alphaproteobacteria; order Rhizobiales; family Xanthobacteraceae; genus Bradyrhizobium. The sequence goes on from JAFKKG010000025.1 coordinate 150,929, forward strand.
ACTCAGCGTCGCCTCGCTGGCAAGCTCACTGACCGAGCGGCTGCTTCGACTCAATCTCAACCCCGAAATCGCTGCCATGCTGCGCGCCAAGGCCGACTGGTTCAACGGCCGGCAGGCGACGCAGATGCAGGCGGTGGCGCCGATCACCCGCACGCCGTATTTCTGCTCGGGCTGTCCGCACAACACCTCGACCAAGGTCCCCGAAGGCAGCCGCGCCTTCGCCGGCATCGGCTGCCACTTCATGGCGCTGTGGATGGACCGCTCGACCGAGACCTTCACCCATATGGGCGGCGAGGGCGTGCCGTGGGTCGGCGTCGCCCCCTTCACCAAGGAAGAACACGTGTTCGCCAATCTCGGCGACGGCACCTATTTCCACTCCGGCAGCCTCGCGATCCGCCAGGCGGTCTCCTCCGGCGCCAACATCACCTACAAGATCCTCTACAACGACGCGACCGCGATGACCGGCGGCCAGCATGTCGATGGCGAATTGTCGCCGCAGCAGATCACCTTCCAGCTTCACGCCGAAGGCATCCGAGAAATCTACCTGGTTTCGGAAAATCCCGACGCCTATCCGGCGAGCGAAATCGCGCCCGGCGTCAAGACCGCGCACCGCGACGACCTCGACGCGGTCCAGAAGACGCTGCGCAAGGTGAAGGGCGCCTCCGCCATCGTATTCGTGCAGACCTGCGCCGCCGAAAAGCGCCGCCGCCGCAAACGGGGAACGCTGGAAGATCCGGCGCGCCGTGTCATGATCAACCCCGCGGTCTGCGAAGGCTGCGGCGACTGCTCGGTGCAGTCGAACTGCATCTCGGTCGAGCCGCTGGAAACCGAAATGGGGCGCAAGCGCACCATCAACCAGTCGACCTGCAACAAGGATTATTCCTGCGTTAAAGGCTTTTGCCCGTCCTTCGTCACCATAGACGGCGGCAAGATGCGCAAGCGCGCAGCCGCCGGCGTCGGTGATATCGGCGAACTGCCGGAGCCCGCCTCACGGCCGACGCTGGAGCGGCCTTACAACGTCGCGGTCGGCGGCGTCGGCGGCACCGGCGTGCTGACGATCGGCGCCTTGCTCGGCATGGCCGCCCATATCGAGGGCAAGGCCAGCATGATCCTCGACATGTCCGGCCTCGCGCAAAAGGGCGGCGCGGTGCTGAGCCACGTGCGTCTCTCCGAACACACCGCCGACGTCACCTGTTCGCGCATCGTCACCGGCACCGCCGATCTCGTGCTCGCCGCCGACGAAGTGGTGGCCGTCTCCAAGGAAACCATCACGCTCTGCGAATCCAGCCGCACCACCGGGATCATCAACACCCACCTCATTCCGATCGCGGACTTTATCCTCAACCGGGATTTCAATTTCCAGGCCCGCAAGGTCAACCACGTGCTGGAGACCGCGCTGCGCAAGGATTCGTCGTTCTTCGATTTCACGAAGCCTGCCGAAAAGCTGCTTGGCGATTCCATCGCCACCAACATGATGATGATGGGCTTTGCCTATCAGAAGGGCCTGCTGCCGCTCTCGGCCAAGGCCATCGAGCAGGCGATCGAGGTCAACGGCGTCGCGATCAAGCTGAACATCCAGGCGTTCCAGCTCGGCCGTCTCGCCGCGCACGATCCGGCAAAACTGATCGCGATGATGAAGGATCAGGATGAAACCGTTGCGCCGAAGACGCTGGATGCGATGTCGCTCGACGAGATCATCGCCCACCGCAGCAAGCTCCTGACCGATTATCAGGACGCCAAGCTCGCCGCGCGCTATCAGGCGCTGGTCAAGCGGGTCCGCGACGCGGCCATCGACGGCGGTTATGACGAGGCCTTGCCGCGCGCGGTCGCGATCAATTATGCCAAGCTGCTCGCCTACAAGGACGAGTACGAAGTCGCGCGCCTCTTCACCGACGGCCGCTTCGAAAAGCAGTTGCGCGACCAGTTCGAGGGCGATTTCAAGTTCTCGTTCAACCTCGCGGCCCCCCTGCTGGCCGGCAAGCCGGACGCGTCAGGGCGCCCGGGCAAGCGCAATTTCGGCGCCTGGATGATGCCCTTGTTCCGGATGCTGGCAAAAATGAAGGGCCTGCGCGGCACCGCCTTGGACGTCTTCGGCTACAGCGCCGACCGCAAGCTGGAACGCGACCTGATCGCCGGTTACGAGAAGGATGTCGCGACCGTGCTCGGCCTGCTGTCGCCGGTGACGCTGGACACCGCGATCGAAATCCTCTCGCTGCCCGACCGCATCCGCGGCTACGGCCCGGTCAAGGAAAAGGCCGTGCACGACGCCAAAGCCCGCTACGCCCAACTCGCCGCCGACCTCGTCAACCCGCCACCCGCACCAAGGCAGATCGCGGCGGAGTAGGGACCAGACCCTCACGGTGAGGAGGCGCGCAGCGCCGTCTCGAACCATGAGGCCCCGATCTCGCCTGTGGCCATCCTTCGAGACGACCGCTTCGCGGTCTCCTCAGGATGAGGCGCGAGCAGGAGTAGGGCCGTTCGCTTAACCCGCCATTTTGCGCGGGTCGACGGATGTGACGGCAATCACATACGGCGCGTGCGGACGCATGATCCTGTTCTCGCGCGGCAATCGTCCGCGAGGGGGGCCGCAACCGTGTTTTCTCGTATTTCTCTGTTCCTGTTCGGTGTGCTGCTGACGGCAGGCTTTCACGCCACGACCGTCGAAGCCGCAACGTTCACGCTGCTGTCGCCGCAGGTCGTCGTCATCAATGGCGATATCGAGCTTGGCGATTGCGAGCGGTGGAAGTCGGCGGTGGGGCCTACCGCGCATACGGTTATCCTGAATTCCCGCGGCGGCCGAAGCGGCCAGGGTCAATGCATCTCGCGCTCGATCGCCGCGAAGGGCATGAAGACATTCGTGCAAGGCAGATGCGCCAGTATCTGCTTCCTGATGTTTGCCGCAGGCGCGACCAGGCAGGCCTGTGAAGGCGCCAAAATAGGCGTCCATCGTCCCGTCGACGTCGCCACAAAGCAGGAGAGTGCCGATCCGATATTCCTTCAAACGATCATGGACTACACGACCCGGTATGGCGTGCCCCGTGCCATCCAGCAACGGCTCTCGGAAACGCCGCCGAAGGAGATGTATTGGCTGAATGACACCGATCTTGCGTCAATGAACGTGAAACGATGCTGATGCGATGACGGCGCTCGCGTAGCGCGGGCTTTCTTTAACGCGCGCAACAACGTTCGAACGCGATGGGTGCGACAATGCAACCCGACGGGCAAATCACCACTTCCGATTTACGGAAGTCATGTCAAGTCCCGGAATAAAAAATATTTCGCTTTTATGGAATGGCAAATCAGTGGCACGTATCTGCCCATCCCGTCCTGGTCAGAAGGGCGTCGGCCGTCGTCACGGACGTTGGGCGGGGAGCGGTGGACGCAAGGGTTGTCGCCTGACGAGCGCGGCCGAAGCGTACGGCAAAGACGTGTGGTCCTGACGCCGCGTTGCTGGCGTCCATGC
>JAFKKG010000026.1 GCA_017305715.1 Hyphomicrobiales bacterium
TTCTTCTTGCCTTCAGCTCCCGGCAACAACGGTGCGATGATCGTCCATTCTGCGTCGGTCAAATCGAAGCGTGCCATTAAAGCCTCCATTTGGAAGCCTTGAATCACTCCTCACCATCAACGACAAGGGGTTTGAGTACAGAACCTAGTTCCACCATGTAGCCAAGTGGCGTTATCGACGCGCGACCAGCACGCCAATCAGAAATGCAATCGCCAGGGATTGAATGGGCGCCTCGCGCGTCAGAGCGCTGAGGCGGGTGGCCCAGGTCGGCCTCGGCGCAACTTCGTCTGCGAGATCCTGCGACATGCTGCGGATCGCATGTGTCGCGTGCTCGATCCGGCGCTCGGCGCTTGCGGTCACGGAAGGGTCGACGTCTGTCATGTCGCCTCAACTCGTTGTTGCCCGCGCAAGTTCCCTCCGCTGTAAACGCCGGTGGATCGAGCTTTGGCTGGGCACTCGGAAAGTCGCGATGGTTTGCCCACCTCAACGACTCTCCGATCTCCAACGAGTTAGCCCCATCAGCGCCCTCACAACACCCGGTCGCTGCCATTTGTTCCCGATTTTTGGACATTTCGCTTTTTCGGTCTGTCTATGAAATTCATACGGAAATTACGCATTGTCCAGGAACATGTGGCAATCGGTGAGCTTGTGAATGATGCGATGCATCAATGCATCGGATCATAGGAGTTATGAAATGAAGATGCTCTTGTCTGGAATTGCGGTGCTAGCTCTTGGTGCCACAGTTCAAAATGCGGACGCAATGGTTGTCGGAAGCTTAGGCGGAGGAACCGGCCCGTTTCTTACGCTCAGCAGCTCCGGCTTGAATGGTGGAACCGTTGCGACCTTGCAAGGCGGAACGATTTATACAAGTGACCAGCCTTTTGCGGACATTCCGAGTGGCGGTGTTGCAGGAGGCACCTTCCTTGCAGCCGGGCCGACGTCCGGAGAACCGGCAGTGCTAACCTTCCATACCCCCATCAACTACCTGAGCTTTCTTTGGGGATCTCCCGATACCTACAATCGGCTGGAAGTCACTTCTACCACTGGCACGTACCAGTTTGACGTGACCAGCCTTGGTTTCGCGGTCACTAATGGCAACCAATCGTTCTCGCAGTATGTTCAATTTCAAACAGCACCGGGTGAGACGATTCTATCAGCTCGCTTCGCCAATTCTCCTGCACAGGATGCCTTTGAAACTGCCAACTTCAGTGTAGCTGCGGTACCTGAAGCGTCCACTTGGGCGATGATGATCTTCGGCTTCATGGGAATCGGTGCTCTTGCCTATCGCCGGTCTCCTCGATCAGCCCTGCGTTGGATCTAAGCCATCCCGAACCAATATTAGACCGCCTTCGGGCGGTCTTTTGTCGGCGGCAGCATCGAGGATCAGTCCAACAAAGATGGCCATCGACCGGAACAAGAACCGGCGAAAAACCTACAAACCAGTGAACTTCGCCAGCGTCCGGCGCTTCGACGAAGCCGGGGCGACCGGCGCCAAGAAACTGGAGAAAGCGGAACAGAGGGCGACCGAAAGTGTCACAAGCACGCCCCTTATTACACTTCTAAAATCGGGTGCTGGTGCTAAGCCATTGAAATAATGGCGCGAGAGACGGGACTCGAACCCGCGGCCTCCGCCGTGACAGGGCGGCGCTCTAACCAACTGAGCTACTCCCGCGGATGCGTCATCACGTCGTGATCCGCGCAGATGCGAGGACTTAAAGGGCCTCTCCCGCTTAGTCAAGGACGTTGCGAATCCCCCCGTTAAATGGGCGTTTTTGCGATGCCGATGCAAATAATGGCCTATTTACAGGCAAAACAGCGTAGTCAGTCGTCCCCCGAATCGTTTAAGGCCTGATACGCCTAGGTTTCCGTAAAGCCATCCATCACCGAGGAGGACCAAATATGGCGAAGAAAGCAGCGACTCCCGCGACGATTACGCTGAAGCATCTGGCGGCAGCCATCGCCGAAGATCAGGAATTGTCCAAGAAGCAGGCTGAATCCATTCTGACCGACACGGTCACCCTGATCACCAAGCACCTCAAGAAGGGCGAGCGCATCCGCATCGTCGGCCTCGGCATCCTCCAGGTTCGCAAGCGCGCCGCCCGCATGGGCCGCAACCCCGCCACCGGCGAAGCGATCCAGATCAAGGCCAGCAAGAAGGTCGCCTTCCGCGCGGCCAAGGAACTCAAGGAAGCCGTCTAGCCTAAGCAACGGGCCTTCCGATCCGAAATTCAAGCGCCATTCCGGGGGCCCGGGATGGCGCTTTTGTTTTGCGATACGCCGACGCTGGATCGAGATGGAATCGACGGGTACGCTGCATCCATGACATCAATCAGATTCACCCATACCGTCACCGAGCGCTTTCTGCGCTATGTCGTGATCGACACCCAGTCGGATCCGGAATCACCGACCTGCCCTTCCACCGAAAAGCAGAAAGACCTCGGCCGCGTGCTGGCGGCTGAACTCAAGGCGATGGGCCTTTCCGACGCCCATCTGGACGAACACGGCTATGTCTATGCGACGATCCCTGCGAACACCGACAAAAAGGTGCCGGTGATCTGCTTCTGCTCGCATATGGACACCTCGCCTGACTGTTCGGGCAAGGACGTCAAGCCGCAGATCGTGAAGAACTACCAGGGCGGTGACATCGTGCTGCCGGCGGATACAACGCAGGTGATCCGATTTGCCGATCATCCCGCGCTGGCCGACCAGATCGGCAACGACATTGTCACGACAGACGGCACGACGCTTTTGGGCGCCGACAACAAGGCCGGCCTGGCCGAGATCATGGATGCTGCACAATTCCTGATTGACCACCCGGAGATCAGGCACGGCGCCATCAAGATCCTGTTCACGCCGGACGAAGAGATCGGCCGCGGCGTCGACAAGGTCGATCTGAAAAAGCTCGGCGCCGATTTCGCCTATACGATGGACGGCGAGACCGCCGGGAATATCGAGGACGAGACGTTTTCGGCCGATGGCGCCACCATCACCATCGAGGGCGTCAGTACCCATCCGGGTTTTGCAAAAGGCAAGATGGAGCACGCGATCAAGATCGCGGCCGCCATCGTCGATCACCTGCCGAAACAAACCTGTTCGCCGGAAACCACCGAGGGCAAGGAAGGCTTTTTGCATCCGGTCGGCATCTCCGGCGCACTGGAAAAGGCGACCGTCAGTTTCATCGTGCGCGACTTCACCGACGAGGGGCTGAAGGCAAAGGAGGCGCTGCTGGAGGGCATCGTCAAGGACGTGATGAAGGACTATCCGCGCTCGACCTACCGGATGGAGGTCAAGCACCAGTACCGCAATATGAAGCAGGTGATCGACCGTCACCCCGAGATCGTCGACTACGCCATCGAGGCGATCCGCCGTGCGGGCTTGACGCCGGTGCGCTCCTCGATCCGCGGCGGCACCGATGGCTCGCGGCTGTCGTTCATGGGATTGCCCTGCCCCAACATCTTTGCCGGCGAGCACGCGTTCCATTCGCGGCTCGAATGGGTCAGCGTCCAGGACATGGAGAAGGCGGCGCAGACCATCGTCCATCTGGCGATGATCTGGGAAGAAAAAGCCTGAGTAACGGGACAAAAATCGCGAAAGCAGGATGGCCCCGGCCCGCGAAATTCAGGTAGCCCGCGCGGTGACGATCCAGATCGATGCCGGCATCAGGACCGCGTCGCCCTTGACGAACGCTGCGAGGGCTTCGCGGATCGAATGGACGGCAGCCTGGCGCAGTTCCTCCGGCTGCCCTTCCAGCGCGCGGCTTGCCGGCCCGATTTCAAGCGCGCCCTGCACCGCCCGATCGAGGCCGCCGCCGATCGCGGTGTCGAGCAACAGCGGGCATGCCTCCATTCGGATGCCGGTAAAGCCGGCCCCTTCCAGGATCCGGCGCACGCGTTCTTCGGAGGCGAACGCGAACGGCCCGGGATCGTCCGGCCCCTGCGGCGGCAGTTTCGGCACGTGCTTGTAGGCCGCATGGAGCGGCGCCATGAAGAACGGATTTTCGCGCGGCTCGCGCCAGCAGGCGAACGCCAGCCGGCCCGCGGGCTTCAGCGCCTTGCGCATATTGGCAAACGACAGCACCGGGTCGGCAAAGAACATCACACCGAAACGCGAGGCGAGAAGATCGACGCTGGCGGAATCAAACGGATAGATCGTCGCGTCGGCCAGCGCGAAATCAACCGGCAACTCTTTTGGCGCGCTCGCCCGCGCCCGCTCCAGCATCGGGCCTGAAATGTCGACGCCGAGCGCGTGGCCGGATGGCGCGACCTTTTGCGCAAACGCGATCGTGGTTGCGCCGCTGCCGCAGCCGACATCGACGACCCGTTCGCCCGGTTTCGGCGCGGCGCGATCGATCAGAAGATCGGCGATCGGCTTGAGCAGGACATCCTGCCCCGCCTGACGGTCGGCCCAGCGCTGCCCGCCGGGGCCGTTCCAATAGGCGATCTGGTCGGCGTTCTGTTCGTGGCCTGTCGGGGTGTCCATATGAGGGATACTTTCGTTGCCGGTCCGCCTTCCGCACGATCAGGCAGAGACCCGCTCTGCCACAAGCAGCATTTCATCGCTAAGACCACCTGCGTCGATTGCATCCTGGAAGGAATTGGTCAGACCCAAAAAGGCCTGATGCAACCGCGTCCCGCGGATTGGAGCCAGTTCGCCGATCGTGCTCAGGAATTCATAAAAATCCTGTCCGAACATCCAGGCAGCTTTGACCTGGTAACCGTGATTTGAGAGCAGCTTCTCCATGGACTGAAACGAAAAAAGAAAGAGATGCAATGGCGGATGCATCATTCGGTTGACCAAGTCAGGAAACGCCATTTGACTAAAAGCAGAGATCGACGGGAAGTGAGGCGTCTCGATCACCAGTGTGTCACCGCGATTCTGTAACCTTGAAAAGGTATCCAGAATAGAATTTGGGTCGGGTACGTGTTCTATCACACTGAATAGCGAAATAATGTCAAACTTGCCCTTGAAATCGTCCAGGTTGCTGGAGTCGATGTAATCTTCGGTAATCTTAAGACCGAAGTGATCTCGCGCAAAATCGGCCTCCATCTTGTTCGTCTCGATGCCATGCGTCTCGAACCCATGCCCTTTGGCCGCCGCCAAGATTTCCCCAACGCCGCATCCGATATCGAGCCATCTCGTCGACCCTGACTTCGCATGATCCAGAACGAACGAGACTTTCGGCCTTGCGACCGCCTCAAAGCGATAATCAATGCTGGATTTATTGGCGAGCAATATCTTGTTGGCGGCGGTGTAGTAGTCTGATCGGTAGGCGGCCGAGATCGCGGATTCGCTCGGCGGATTCCCGACATAGGCGCTGCCGCATCCTGAGCATTCGAGATAGGAAAAACCGTAAATCTCCGACAAAAATACGCGCTCACGATGTTTGCAAAGAGGGCAACTCTCCAGTTCTGGCCCTGGCTGTATGGACTCAGAAAATATTCTGGCGGCCTTTATCGACTGAGTTTTGTTGAGATCTCGCTTTAGTTTCAAGCTATCGAGCGGCTTGCCACGCCGAATAAATGGATCGCACCTCATTTTCGGCCTTCCAAGGTTGAAACTTAGCTCTACCGCCACACTGCAAACAAGCACCACGATCTGATGCCTATTTGATGGACACCCGATTGAGCTAATCTCACCTCGCGCTTGAACTCAACTGGAATGAAGTATCAATCGTCAAATAGCGTCGGCGCGCATTGGAGAACCACTCGACATAGTTGGAAACATCCGGCTCGGATTCGTTCCTGATACGACAGGTCTTGTCGGCCGGATTTGCGGGACAGACGGTTAGACGGTGGCGTCGGCCAGCGCGAAATCAACCGGCAAACCTTCGTTGCCGGTCCGCCTTGGCGCGGGCGGCTTGCCTAGCCGAAGCCCCGGAGGGGCGAAGGCTGGTAGGCGGCGACGGATTCGAACCGCCGACCCTCTCGGTGTAAACGAGATGCTCTAACCAGCTGAGCTAGCCGCCCTCACGGCCTCTATCTACCGCCCCGCGAGCGGTGAAGGCAAGCGCGGTTGACGACGACAAATGGTCCGAAATCGGCACATTTGCCGCGAAAAACCGCGCGCACGACGGCGACGCATGAAACCTTCCTGCGCTCCGGCAGATCGTCGAAGGTTTTCACGCGGCCCTTACGACGACCAGGGCTTTGTCTCCCACAGCTTGCGGAACTGCGTCTCGGCAGCGGTCAGGCGCGTGCGCCACTCGGCACCCGGCAAATACGCGGCTTCGGTGAATTGCTGCTCGACCTTGCCCAGAAACTCGGGGTTCTTGAACACGCGGCCAACGGCCTCTTCCAGCTTGCTCGCCACAGCCGCCGGCAGGCCCTTCGGCGCCACCAGCCCGCGTTCCGAGCCCATCTCGATCGCAAAACCCGCCTCGCGGAAGGTCGGCACGTCAGGCGCAAAGCGCGAGCGGGCCGCGCTGGCCTGGGCAATGATGCGCAAATTGGCGCCCTGCGGCACCGCCTCGCCGACGTTCAATCCTGCGACGTCGATATGCTGACCGAGAATCGCGCTGCCGAGCGGGCCCGCGCCGCGGAACGGCACGTGGTTGAGCGAGACGCCGGCGGCCTGCTCGAACAATACCAGCGCCAAATGGTCGTCGGTGCCGGCGCCGGTCGATCCGTAGGTCAGATCTCCGGGCTTCGCCTTCGCGGCCGCCACCAGATCGGAGAGACTCTTGATCGGGCTCGTTGCGGCGACGCTGAAGGCGGACGGGTCGGAGACCAGATTCGCCAGCAGGTGGAAGTCGTCGAGCTTGAATTGGGTTTTGCGCTCGATCGGCAGCGTGACGAGCCCCGGCATATTGGTCATCGCCAGTTTGTAGCCATCGGGCTGCGCGCGTGCGACCTGCGCGAGCGCCAGCTCGCCCGAGGCGCCCGGATTGTTGACCACGATGACGGAGCCGCCAAGCTCCTTCTCCAGGTAACTGGCGAGCGTGCGCGCCGTGATGTCTGTGCCGCCGCCGGCCGCAAAGCCGACATAGAGTTCGATCTGCCGGCTCGGATAGGCGCCTTGTGCACGCAGGACGGACGGCGCTGCGAGCATGGCAGCGGCGCTCGCGGTCAGCAGGCGACGGCGTGTGATCAAACCTTTCATTTCTTGTCTCCCTTGGCGGTTTCTGCGGCGAGCGTTTCGTCACGCCATTTGAGCAGGCGGCGGATACCCTCCCGCATGTCGATCTCCGGCTTCCAGCCGATCGCCTTCTCGGCCGCCGCATGATCGATGCGGAAGGCGCCACCGGACGTGAGGCGCACCTTGCCGGCCTCTGGCTCCACGTGCTCGGGCGTCAGCTTGCTGCCCGAGAGTTCGATCACCAGTTTGACCAGTTCGAGCGTCGTCACGGGCGCTGGGCCCGAGACGTTGACGGCCGCGTCGGTCGCATCGGCCTCAAAGGCCCGCGCATTGGCGCGCGCCAGATCGCCGACATAGACGAAATGCTTGGTCTCCGACCCGTCGCCGATCACGCGCGGCCGCTCGCCCTTCTTGATACGGTCATGGGTCTCGATGATGTAGAGCGCGTTGGCGGCGCGGTAGTGCTGGCGCTCGCCATAGACGGTGGAATAGCGCACCACGACGTAGTTCAGGCCATCCTTGCGGTGGGCATCGCGGCAGAGTTGCTCGCCGATGATCTTTGAGGCGCCGTAGATGATCGCCGCCGGCGGCGCCCCGGCCGAGTGGAAGGGTGTGCTCTCGACGAGATCGCCCGCCACGCCTGGGCCGTAACCATAAACCGCGTTCGAGGAGGCGAACACTAGCTTCTTCACGCGGTTGGCGCGGCAGGCTTCGATCACGTTCTGGACGCCCCGGATGTTGATGTCGAGCCCGCCCCAGGAATCGCGGTCCATCGAGATCGTCATCACGGCGGCAAGATGCAACACGCCGTCGATGTTCTCGGTCGCGGCCAGGAGCTGCGGCAAGCGCAAGATATCGCCCTGTACGATGCGCACACGCTTGTCGCCTTCGAGGTGCCGGATGTTGTCGGTCGATCCGAAGGAGAAATTGTCGAACAGCGCGACTTCCGCGGCGCCCTGCGCGAGCAGCAAGTCGGCGGTGGTGGAGCCGACCAGGCTCGCCCCGCCGATGAGGAGGAAGCGGCCGCCTTTGACGGGAACGGAGTGACTCTTCTGGTGTGTGTTCATTTGCCTATCGAAAAAGGTTGGGTGTGGAGACCGAAATACATGCTCTTCACCTGGGCATAGAGGCGCAGGCCGTCGACGCCTTTCTCGCGCCCGATGCCGCTGTCCTTGAACCCGCCAAACGGAGAGGAGATGCTCGACTGCTTGTAGGTGTTGATCCAGACCGAGCCCGCTTCGAGCGCGCGGCCAATGCGCCAGGCGCGCTTGAAGCTTTCGGTCCAGATGCCGCAGGCCAGGCCCATCGAGGTGCCGTTCGCCTGCGCGATCACGTCGGCCTCGTCGCGGAAGGGCAGCACCACCAGCACCGGGCCAAAGATTTCTTCCTGGCAGAGCCGGGCGTCAGGGCCGAGCCCCTCGATGACCGTCGGCTGGTAATAGGCACCCTGGGCGTAGATATCGCCGCCGGGCGCTGCGCCGCCGGCCAGTACGTTGCCGCCCTGGCGCAGTCCCTCGCGCACGTGCTGCAACACCTTGTCGCGATGACGGAACGAGGCGAGCGGGCCGACCTCCACGGCCGGATCGTCGGGCGCGGCCACCCTCGCCTTTTGGGCCCGCTCGGCCACGCCCTCCACCACCTGACGATAGACGCTTTCCTCGACGAACAGACGCGAGCCGGCGACACAGCTTTGTCCGGACGAGCCGAAAATGCCGGAGGCAACCGCCGCAATCGCGTGCTCGAGGTCGGCATCCGCGAACACGACATGCGGCGACTTGCCGCCGAGTTCGAGCGCGGTCGGGATCAGCCGCCCGCCAGCGGCGCGCGCGATGGCGCGGCCGGTGTCGGTGCCGCCGGTGAACGAAATCATGCGCACGCCGGGGTGGGCCACCAGTGCCGCGCCGCTCTCCTCTCCGGTGCCCTGCACGATCTGCAGCTGGTCCTCCGGCAAGCCGGCCTCCAGGCAGATGCGCGCGAGTTCCGGTGCGAGCAGCGGAGTCTCCTCGGAGGGTTTGAGGATGACCGCGTTCCCGGCGGCGAGAGCTGGCGCCACCTTTTGCGCCTCGTTCATGATCGGGGAATTCCACGGCGTGATCGCCGCCACCACCCCAAAAGGCTCCAGCACCGTGAACGAGACATAGTCGCCGCGCGGGGGTGTGACCTCGGTCTCGTGCGTCTCGATGACGCCGGCATAGTAGCGGAAGGCGCCGGCGGCCGCGTCCACCATGCCGCGGCATTCCGCCAGCGGCTTGCCGTTGTCGCGCATCTGCAGGATCGCGAGCCGCTCCTTTTCCGCGATGAGACGACGGGCGACCTCATGCATGACGCCGGCCTTGCGGTCCGGCCGCAGCTGGGCCCAGCCGGAGCGACGGTAGGCGGACCAGGCGCGCTCGACCACCGCGTCGATTTCGCGCGCTTGGGTTGCGCGCACCGCGGCGACCACACTGCCGTCAGCCGGATTGATGCTGACCAGTTCTTCGCTGTCGGATTTGGTGGTGAGGCCGGCTGCCATGTCGTCTCCGCTTGCTGCCCTTGCAGATGCGGCGCGGTTATGGTGGAGCCGAACGGGATGCGCTAGCACCTCAATGCCAATGAGATTATCGATAATGCCCGATCCCGCTTCCGCTCCGGATTCCTCCTTCGCATCGGCCTATTTTGCGCTGCCGGGTGCCGACCGGCCGCTGTCGGAGCCGGTCTCGACCGTGATTGCCGCCATCGAGGCCGACATCATCCGCGGCCGCATCCTGCCCGGGAACCGGCTGATCGAGGATCACCTGATGGAGGATTATGGCGCCAGGCGCCATGTGGTCCGCGCGGCCCTGGAAGAGCTCGAGCGGCTCGGCGTCGTGGTCAAGCCGCGCCATCGCGGCGCCGAGCTGCGCCGGTTTCGGGCACAAGAGATCGCCCGGCTCTACGACATGCGGGAGGTGCTGCACCGGGCCGCCGTGCGCCGCATGGCTCAGGTCCCCGAGGCTGGGCTTGCCGAGGTCGAGCGCTGGCTCGCATTGCACCGGGATGCGGCGGCGACCGGCGACGTGGTCGCCATTCATCGCGCGAACATGATGTTCCATCAGGCGTTGTTCGAGCTGTGCGACAACGTCTTCATCACCATGGCAATTCGCCAGCACGACTGGCTGAGTTTCCCGATCCGGGCCTATGGGGTGGCGGATGCGGAGGCGCTGGCGCAAGCCTGCGGCGAGCATGTCGAGATGGTGGCGCTGCTTGGCCGCGGAGAGCTTGATGCCCTGGAGAATCTGGTCGTTTCGCACATGGCCAAGGCGCGCCGCATCTACGAGCAAAAATTCGTAAATCCGGCGGCATAAGCGCTGAGGCCCTTCGTTCAACGCCGCTCGCGGAGCCGGGTTCAACGCGAACCGCAACCGCGCAAACAAGAACGGCGCCCGAAGGCGCCGTTCCATCATTTTCAAGATCAGATCGATCAGTGCGCGGTCAGGCCGCCACCGGCTTCGTCCGCGGCGTCGGATTTGACCGGCACCTTGGTGTCTTCCTCCCAGACGATCGCCACCGGTGGGCGCACCAGCGCCTTGGCGACGACGTCATCGAGCCGGGCAACCGGAATGATCTCCATGCCGCCCTTGATCGCATCGGAAATCTCCGTGAGATCCTTGGCGTTGTCCTCCGGGATGAACACCGTCTTGATGCCGCCACGCGCGGCCGCAAGCAGCTTCTCCTTCAGGCCGCCGATCGGCAGAACCCTGCCGCGCAGCGTGATCTCGCCGGTCATGGCGACATCGTGCCGGACCGGAATCCCGGTCATGACCGAGATGATGGCGGTGGCCATCGCGACACCCGCCGACGGTCCATCCTTCGGGGTTGCCCCTTCGGGAACATGGACGTGGATGTCACGCCGGTCGAACATCGGCGGCTCGATGCCGTAGTTGATCGCCCGCGAGCGGACATAGGATGCCGCCGCCGAAATCGACTCCTTCATGACGTCGCGCAGATTGCCCGTTACCGTCATCTTGCCCTTGCCGGGCATCATGACGCCTTCGATGGTGAGCAGCTCACCACCGACATCGGTCCAGGCCAGGCCCGTCACGATGCCGACCTGCGGCTCGCTCTCTATCTCGCCGTAGCGGTACTTCGGCACGCCGAGGAACTCTTCCAGAGTCTTCTCGGTGACCTTGACCGACTTCTTCTTGGAGATCATCAGCTCCTTCACCGCCTTGCGGGCGAGTGTGGAGAGCTCACGCTCCAGGTTACGCACGCCCGCTTCGCGGGTGTAGCGGCGGATCATCAACAGCAGCGCATCGTCGTCGATCGACCATTCCTTGGAATCGAGGCCATGCTTGGAGATGGCGTTCGGGATCAGGTGCTTGCGCGCGATCTCGACCTTCTCGTTCTCGGTATAGCCGGCGATCCGGATGATCTCCATGCGGTCCATCAAGGGCCCGGGAATATTGAGTGTATTCGCGGTCGTGATGAACATCACGTTCGACAGGTCGTAATCGACCTCCAGATAGTGATCGGCAAAGGTGCCGTTCTGCTCGGGGTCCAGGACCTCAAGCAGCGCCGACGACGGATCGCCGCGGAAATCGGCGCCCATCTTGTCGATCTCGTCCAGCAGGAACAGCGGGTTCGAGGTCTTCGCCTTGCGCATCGACTGGATGATCTTGCCGGGCATCGAGCCGATATAGGTGCGGCGGTGACCGCGGATCTCGGCCTCGTCGCGCACGCCGCCGAGCGACACGCGCACGAACTCGCGGCCGGTCGCCTTCGCGATCGACTTGCCCAGCGAGGTCTTGCCGACGCCGGGAGGTCCGACCAGGCACAGGATCGGTCCGGTCAGCTTGTTGGCGCGCGACTGCACGGCGAGATACTCGACGATGCGGTCCTTGACCTTCTCGAGCCCGTAGTGGTCGCTATCCAGCACTTCCTGGGCGGCCACGAGGTCCTTCTTGACCTTGGACTTCTTGTTCCACGGAATCGACAGCAGCCAGTCGAGGTAGTTGCGCACGACGGTGGCTTCCGCGGACATCGGCGACATCTGGCGCAGCTTCTTCAGCTCGTGCTGCGCCTTCTCCCGCGCTTCCTTGGAAAGCTTGGTCTTGGCAATCTTCTCTTCCAGATCGGCAAGCTCGTCGCGACCTTCGTCGTCGCCGAGTTCCTTCTGGATCGCCTTCATCTGCTCGTTCAGGTAATATTCGCGCTGGGTCTTCTCCATCTGGCGCTTGACGCGCGAGCGGATGCGCTTCTCGACCTGCAGCACCGAGATTTCGCTCTCCATCAGCCCCAGCACCTTTTCCAGGCGCTGCGTGACGGACAACGTCTCCAAAATGCCCTGGCGATCGGCGATCTTGACGGCGAGATGCTGGGCGACCTGATCGCTCAGCTTGGCAAAATCAGTGATGGCCTGAACCACGCCGACGACTTCGGCGGAGATCTTCTTGTTCAGCTTCACATAGCTTTCGAAGTCGGACACCACCGAGCGCGCCAGAGCTTCGGCCTCGACGGAGGTCGCATCGGTGTCCGCGAGCGCGACCGCGGTCGCTTCGTAATATTCGGTGCGGTCGGAATATTTCTGGACGCGTGCGCGCTCCAGCCCTTCGACCAGCACCTTGACGGTGCCGTCGGGCAATTTGAGCAGCTGCAGGACGCTGGCGAGCGTGCCGACTTCGTAGATCGATTCCGGGCTCGGATCATCGTCGGACGCATTCTTCTGCGTGGCGAGCAGGATCAGCGCATCGTTCTTCATGACCTCTTCGAGGGCGCGGATCGATTTTTCGCGGCCAACGAACAGCGGCACGATCATGTGCGGGAACACGACGATGTCGCGCAGCGGCAGCACCGGATATGAATGGCTTTCGCCGTGGACGATAGATGGCCGGGGTTTGGCTGAAGTCATGGCCTAATTCCTTTTGTTGTGCCCCCTTGCACGTAGTCCGCCTGGTGTGCGCAACCGCCACAAGGTGCCGGGAGGTACCGGGCTGCAAGCTACCTGCGCAGCCTGTTTCTCCGGATCGTTTGGCGACGAATCTCGCACGCGATTTTCGCCACCGACAGCATTAGGTGGCTATCGGGTACGGGGGTGTCAAGTCACGGAAAGAGGCCCGCCAAATGGGGCTAAATGCGACGGATAGTTGCGCTTTCACGGCCGCCGGAAGGCCCCCGGCAGCCGTCGTGTCCGGGACGGAAACGCGTCCCCGGGCCAGGCCTGATCAGGCGCTGGCGCTGCTCTCGACCGCACGGTCGGAACGGTCCGCATAGATGTAGAGCGGACGGGCAGTTCCCTCGACCACTTCGCGCGAGATCACCACTTCCTCGACGCCTTCCAGACCCGGAAGATCGAACATGGTCTCGAGCAGGATGCTTTCGAGGATCGAGCGCAGGCCACGCGCGCCGGTCTTGCGCTCGATCGCCTTGCGGGCGACCGCACCAAGCGCCTCGTCGGCGAAGGTGAGTTCGATATTCTCCATCTCGAACAGGCGCTGGTACTGTTTCACCAGCGCGTTCTTCGGCTCGGTTAGGATCTTCTTCAGCGAAGCCTCGTCGAGATCTTCCAGGGTCGCGACCACCGGCAAGCGGCCGACGAATTCCGGGATCAGGCCGTACTTCAACAGGTCTTCCGGCTCGACATGGCGGAAGATTTCGCCGGTGCGGCGGTCTTCCGGCGCCAGGACCTGCGCGGCAAAACCGATCGAGGTCGAACGTCCGCGCGCGGAGATGATCTTCTCGAGGCCCGAGAAGGCGCCGCCGCAGATGAACAGGATGTTGGTCGTGTCGACCTGCAGGAATTCCTGCTGCGGGTGCTTGCGGCCGCCCTGCGGCGGCACGGAGGCAACGGTGCCTTCCATGATCTTCAGCAACGCCTGCTGCACGCCCTCGCCCGAAACATCGCGGGTGATCGACGGATTGTCGGACTTGCGGCTGATCTTGTCGATTTCGTCGATATAGACGATGCCGCGCTGCGCGCGCTCGACATTGTAGTCGGCCGACTGCAACAGCTTGAGGATGATGTTCTCGACGTCCTCGCCGACATAGCCGGCTTCGGTCAGCGTGGTCGCATCCGCCATCGTGAACGGCACATCGAGAATCCGCGCCAGCGTCTGCGCCAGCAGCGTCTTGCCCGAGCCGGTCGGACCGATCAGCAGGATGTTCGATTTGGCGAGTTCGACGTCGTTGTGCTTGGTCTGGTGGTTGAGCCGCTTGTAGTGGTTGTGGACGGCGACCGAGAGCACCTTCTTGGCGTGGCCCTGGCCGATCACGTAATCGTCCAGCACCTTGCAGATTTCCTTCGGCGTCGGAATGCCGTCGCGCGACTTCACCAGCGAGGACTTGTTCTCCTCACGGATGATGTCCATGCACAGTTCGACGCATTCGTCGCAGATGAATACGGTGGGGCCCGCGATCAGCTTGCGGACTTCATGCTGGCTCTTGCCACAGAACGAGCAATACAGCGTGTTCTTGGAGTCGCTCGTGCCGACCTTACTCATTCTTCTCTCCGTCCGCCGTTCGGTCCCGTCACTCGATCGACCCATTCCGGTACCAAACCGGACCTACAAGTAGATAGAGCAAATTCCGTACCAAAAAAGACCTTAACGCCATACATGCCATGCGAATCAAGGCTAACTCGAATCCGTCGTAACCTAACCCGATCCATCACAGCCAACCATGCTGACACCCGACTATCAAGAATTCGCTAACCGGGGCCGGACCGGACACCGTGACAATACCGTGATTTTCGACCGTCGCACGTGGAGATGTGGCCGAAATCGTCCAGACGTTGCGCGATTACCACGCCGCCAAACCAGCACGAAAGCGGAACTTTCTGCCTGCGCCCGGGCATAGGCAGCCGTCCGCGGCCGAATTTGCCGATGATATCGGTCGCTGCGGTGCAAGCTTGCCCCTGAGGTCAGCGTGTAAATACCACCACCTGTTACCTCGCGGGGCTTTGGCCGCCTTACTGCGCCTTGGTCGCCGACGATTCTTCCGGACGCTTGTCCATCACCTTGTCGACGATGCCGAAGTCCTTAGCCATGTCGGCGGTTAGGAACTTGTCGCGCTCCAGCGCTTCCTCGATCGCCTTGTAGGTCTGGCCGGTATGCTTCACGTAGATCTCGTTGAGCCGCTTCTTGAGATTCAGGATCTCCTGCGCGTGCAGCATGATGTCGGTGGCCTGACCCTGGAAACCGCCGGAGGGCTGATGCACCATGATGCGCGAATTCGGCAGCGAGAAGCGCATATCCTTCTGGCCGGCGGCCAGCAGCAGCGAGCCCATGGACGCCGCCTGCCCCGTGCACAGCGTCGTTACCGGCGGGCGGATGAACTGCATGGTGTCGTAGATCGCAAGCCCCGACGTCACCACGCCGCCCGGCGAGTTGATGTACATCGAGATTTCCTTCTTCGGATTCTCGGCTTCGAGGAACAAGAGCTGAGCGACGATCAGCGTCGACATGCCGTCCTCGACCGGACCGGTCAGGAAGATAATGCGCTCCTTCAGCAGGCGCGAGAAAATGTCGTAGGCGCGTTCACCGCGATTGGTCTGTTCGACGACCATCGGCACGAGGTTCATGTAGGTTTCAACGGGATCGCGCATTAGTCACCCAAATGGTTGGCGGGGGCGAACATCCATCGGCTAGCAGGCTGGTTTGCCGGGCGCGGATGAACGTCCCGTGATGCAGGACTTCACAGACAGCTCACACATATGAGCCAATTCCCCGACGACAAGACCGGGCAATTGCGAGCTGGGTTAGACGAGTTCAAGCTGATTCGCAGGCCAACTCATAGCGGCGGATGCCGATGCCCCGCCGCTATCGCCGTTCATCATTAATGTCAGGTGCCGGGTTTAAGCGGCAGTTTTCTCACCGTCCTCATCCCTCAGCAACTCTTCACGCGAGACCTTCTTTTCGGTCACGTTGGCGAGTTCGAGGATGAAATCGACCACCTTGTCTTCATAAATCGGCGCACGAAGCTGGGCCAGCGCATTGGCATTGCTGCGGTAGTAGTCCCAGACTTCCTTCTCGCGGCCCGGCATCGAACGCGCCCGCTCGATCACCGCGCGGCTGACTTCATCGTCGGTGACGGTGATCTTGTTCTTCTCTCCGATTTCCGACAGCACGAGGCCGAGACGGACCCGGCGATCGGCGATCTTCTGGTACTCTTCCTTGGCGGCCTCCTCGGTGGTGTTCTCGTCCGCGAAGGTCTTGGCGCTCGATTCCATTTCGGCCTTGATCGAGTTCCACATCAGATTGAATTCTTCGCCGACCAGGGACGGCGGCGCCTCGAATTTGTGGGTCTCGTCGAGGCGATCGAGCAGCGCGCGCTTGACGCGCTGACGTGTCGCACCGGCGAATTCGGCGACCAGACGCTCGCGCGCGGCTTCCTTCAGCTTGTCGAGCGATTCGAGGCCGAGCGTTTTGGCAAATTCGTCATCGATCGTGGTCTCGCCGGGCGCCTCGATGGCGGTGGCGGTGGTTTCGAATTCGGCGGGCTGGCCAGCCAGCTTTTCGCTCGCATAGTTCTTGGGGAACGAGACCTTCAGGGTCCGGGTCTCGCCCGCGCCGATGCCGATCAACTGCTCTTCAAAGCCCGGGATGAACTGGCCGGCGCCGATCACGACCTGGATGCCCTCACCGGTGCCGCCCTCGAACGGCGTGCCGTCGATACGGCCGGTGAAGTTGATGGTGACGCGGTCGCCATTCTCGGCCTTGGCCCCTTCGCTCTTGGCGCTATAGGGGCGGCTCTGGTCGGCAATGCGCTTGATCGCATCATCGACATCGCTGTCGGACACATCGACGACGGGCTTCTCGACCGTAAAACTCTTGAAATCCGCGAGCTGGATCGTCGGCACCACCTCGATCGCCACCGTGTAGGTGAGATCGGTCTTGCCGGCGAGCAGTTCCTCGACTTCCTTTTGCTCGGTCGGCATCGTGATCTTCGGCTCGGTCGCGAGACGGAAGCCGCGATCGGTGAAAATCTGCGTGTTGGTGTCGCGGATGGTCTGGTCGATCGTCTCGGCCATGACAGAGCGGCCATAGACCTTCTTCAGATGGCTCACCGGCACCTTGCCGGGACGGAAGCCGTTGAGCTTCACCTTGTCCTTGAGATCGACCAGCTTGGCATCCGCCTTGGCATCGAGATCCGCTGCGGGAACGCTGATCTTGAACTCGTGCTTCAATCCCTCGGTGAGGGTTTCGGTGACCTGCATGGCGTCCATCTTCTTCCGTTTCGGCAGGGCGCGTGGCCCCGACATTGTCAATTTGTGTCGACGCGCGGCCCTCGAGGCCTGCGCCGGTGGTTCGGCTGACCCAAATCCCCAACCGGGGAAACAGGCCCTCCAATATTCATCATGCAAACGCCTGGAAAGAGCGCTTGGTGCGGGCGGAGGGACTCGAACCCCCACAACTTTCGTCACTGGAACCTAAATCCAGCGCGTCTACCAATTCCGCCACGCCCGCGTGAAAAGCATCCAATCTGGCCGCGATGCCGCGAGCGGCGGGCTTATAACATGCGCCCACCGGTCCGCAGCAAAAAAATGGCCCTTTTCGAGCCTTTCCGTCGCAGCCGGCGTGGCTGGACATCTCCGCCTAAAAATGGTCCGCATCGACCCGATGGCAAGCCCTAAATCGAGCCCCCAATCCCTGCTGGACCGACGCACGTTGATCGCTGGATTGGGCGCCGCCGCCCTGCCCGCGATTTGGCCCCAAGCCGGCCGGAGCCAAGGGGCATCCTCGCTGGCCCTCAAGGCTGCCCCTGACCGTCTGGAATTGCGCCTGGACGGCGCGGCTCCCGGCGGACCGGGTCCTGGCGGACCGGAAGTGCCGGTCTGGGCGCTGGCCGGCCGCAGCCTGTCGGCCAAGCGCGGCGAGACCGCGGCAATCGCCGTCAGCAACGACCTGCCGGTTCCGCTGGCGCTGCATTGGCGGGGTGTCGATGGGGTCAACGCGGCGGAACCGCTGCTGACGCGGCGGCCGCTCGCCGCTGGCGCCAATGACGCCTTTCCGCTGACGCTGCGTCATGCCGGCACATTCCTGTGCGATTCCGGGCTGCTCGGCGACGCTCAAGCCCGCCCCCTGCGTAGCAAGCCGCTGGTCGTCCTCGAACACGAAACGGTTCCGGTCGACCGCGACGAAGTGTGCTTCATCGAGGAATGGCGCCTGCGGCCGGACGGGAGCGCCATCGCACCGGGAACGGATCCCAAAGATACCAAGCCGCTCTTTACGCTTAACGGCCAGACCTCATTCGAACTCTCAGCTCCGGCCAATCAGCGGCTGCGGCTCCGCTTCATCAATGGCTCGCAACGCACTGTTCTGGCAGTGAAATTGGAAGGCCATGAGGTTCGTGTCATGGCCCTCGACGGCCAGCCCGCCGAACCGTTCCCGGCCCGCAACGGCGCGTTGGTCCTGGCGCCGGGCGGACGGGCCGACGCCTTCATCGACACCGGCGTAACGGCGTCGATCCTGCTCCACGACGGCAAGGAAACCCACACCATCGGAAAACTCGCCATCGCGGGCCGCGTGGAGCGGCGGGCTCCGTTGCTGCCGGCAGCGCCCCTCCCTTCCAACGGCTTGCCGGAGCAGTTCGATCTCAGGAACGCACAGCGTTTCGAGGTGCCGCTTGGCGTGCCCGTCGATTGGGCGAGACCCGCCAATTTCACCCCAAATGCCCAACCCGCCTTCCGCGCCAGGAAAGGCCGGATTGTGGTGCTGGCGCTGACCAACCGCGGTCCGATCGCCAACGTGTTCCACCTGCACGGCCACCATTTCCGCCTGCTCGACCGGCTCGATGACGGCTGGAAGCCGTTCTGGCTGGATACGCTCGCCATCGAACCCGGCCAAACCCAGCGCGTCGCCTTTGCCGCCGAATATGCCGGCCGCTGGCTGGTCGAGCAGGTCGCGACCGATTGGGCGGCGCCGCGCCTAGTGCGATGGTACAGTGTGGAATGAGGAAGCGAGCATGAGCAAAACCGTTGCGGCCATCCGCCGTGTCACCGCCCGCGGCCTCGTGGCGCCGATCGCGCGGCCGGTGAAGACAGCGTTCGCCCTGATCGAGGCCGCCCCCATGGTGCTGATCGATGTCGAAACCGATCAGGGCGTTACCGGCCACGCATACATCTTCGCCTACACCGAACTGACGGTGAAACCGCTGGTGCATCTGATCGAGGGGATCGGCCGCGATCTCATCGGCCGGCCGGTCGCGCCCTACGACCTCATGAAAGCGATGGATGCCAAATTCCGTCTGCTCGGCTGGCAGGGCCTGGTCGGCATGGCGGTGTCCGGCCTCGACATGGCCTATTGGGACGCACTCGGCCAGATGGCCGGTCAGCCATTGGCCGAGTTGCTCGGTGGTTCGCCGCGGCCGATCAAGGCCTATGACAGTTACGGCGTGGTCGATCCGATTGCCGACGAGCGCGCGCTGCGCCGGTCGCTCGACCAGGGCTTTCGCGGCATCAAGATCAAGGGCGGCGACGGCGACGCCGCCAATGACGAGCGCATGGTGAAGGGCGTGCGCAAATTGCTCGGCCCGGATGTCTCATTGATGATCGACTTCAACCAGTCGCTCGATCCGGCGGAAGCCACGCGCCGCATCGCGCGACTTGAACCCTACGATTTGCACTGGATCGAAGAACCCGTTCCGCAGGAAAATCTGTCGGGCCACGCCATGGTGCGCGAGAACTCGCCGACGCCGATCCAGGCCGGCGAGAACTGGTGGTTTCCGCGCGGCTTTTCGGAAGCGATCGAAGCCGGCGCCAGCGACTTCATCATGCCCGACCTGATGAAATGCGGCGGCGTCACCGGCTGGCTCCAGATCGCGGCGCAAGCGGAAGCCGCCAACATTCCGGTGTCGAGCCATCTGTTCGCCGAAGCCAGCGCCCACATGCTGGCGGTGACGCCGACTGCGCACTGGCTCGAATTCCTCGACTTTGCCCGCGTCATCCTCGCCCACCCCGCCGAGATCATCGACGGCACGCTGACCGCTCGAGGCCCCGGCCTGGGGCTGGAATGGAACGAGGCGGAGGTGGCGAAATATCTCGTGAGCTAGCTGGCGCGCGCCCAGAGATAACGCACGTCCGGCTCCTTCTCTTCGCTGCCGGCGCCATCGGTTTGCGCGACCTGAAGAAAGCCTCGTGCTTCGTAGAAGCGGCGCGCCTGCGCGTTACGCTGGAATGTCCAGAACGGCAGTTGCACCGATGCGCGTTTTGCCATGACGAGCAAGCCGGTCCCAACGTCCCGCCCCTGCGCCTCCGGCAGCACATATAATTGCTCGATCCAGTCGTCGTGGAACGCGATCATTCCGGTCATGCTATCGCCATCGAAGGCGCCCCACAGCGTGCATGTCTTGAACATCCGCTCGCGATAGAACCAGAGATCTTCCTCGGGCGTGTGCAGACCCGTGAGCCAGGGCAAGGCTTGGTCAAAGCTCGCGCGATGGAGCCGCGCCGCGACGTCCATGTCGGCCAACTGCAGCCGCCGCGCCCTCACTGGATGTGAGGCTTTGCAGTGAGTTCGATCCCCAGCGCCTTCATCACGGCGATCGTCGTCTTCAAGGTCGGATTTCCGTTGGCGCTGAACGAGCGATAGAGCTGTTCGCGCGAAAGTCCGGTTTCGTTGGCAATCTGCGTCATCCCTTTTGCGCGGGCAACAATGCCAAGGGCATGCGCAATATAACCCGCATCTTCCGTCTTGAAGGCTTCCTCCATGAATACAGCAATCGCCTCGTCGGACAGCAGATCCTCAGCCGGATCATAAGCCGTTAGCTTCTCGCCCATCTCACTCACTCCATGCCCTGGCAAGATGCTTTGCCGTCTTGATGTCGTTCGCCTGCGTGCTCTTGTCGCCTCCGCAAAGCAGAACGACGATCGTGGTTCCGCGCTTCTGAAAATAGACACGGTAGCCGGGGCCATAGTGGATACGCAGTTCGCTGACGCCCTCGCCAACCGGTTCCGCGTCGCCTGCGTGTCCTTGAGCCAGCCGATCCAACCGCGAAGCGATCAACGCACGAGCGCGATGATCCTTGAGCCGCTGGCGCCACTTCCGAAACGTCTCTGTTTGCTCAGCTCAAGCACACGTAGTTTATAAACTACAGACCTTCCGCAATCAAGCTGTTCTTCAATACTCGATCCCGAACTCGTCATAGAGCCGCCGGAACACCGCGGGCAGCACTTCGGTCAGATCTTCCGCGATCAATCCGGGTCCCGCCTCGCGGGCGCCCTCGCCGTGCATCCAGACGCCGATGCTGGCGGCCTCGAAGGCCGGCACGCCCTGCGCCAGCAGGCCGGCGATGATGCCGGCCAAGACGTCGCCGGCGCCGGCGGTGGCGAGCCAGGGCGGCGCGTTGGCGGCGATGCTGGCGCGGCCATCGGGTGACGCCACCACCGTGTCCGGCCCCTTCAACAGCACCACCGCGCCGCAGCGTTCGGCGGCGTCGCGCACCCGTTCGATTTTGGAGCGGCCCGGATTCTTGTTGCTGATGTCGCTGAACAGCCGCGGAAACTCGCCCTCATGCGGGGTGAGCACGACCTGCGGATCGCTGGATGTCTTGATCGATTCAAACAGACGCTCCGGCGCTTGCGCAAAACTCGTCAGCGCGTCGGCATCGAGCACGAGGTGGCGTTTCGCCGACAAGGCGGTGTGGACGAGATCGCGCGTGCGTGCGCTGACGCCCGCGCCCGGCCCGATCACGCAGGCATTGAGCCGCTTGTCGTTCAGCAAGTCGGCGAATTCGACCGCGTTATCGACGGCGCGCACCATCACCGCGGTCAACGCCGACGCATTGACCGCCAGCGCCTCGCGCGGCGAGGCCAGGGTCACGAGACCGGCGCCGGCCCGCAGCGCGGCGCGCGCGGCAAGACGCGCCGCGCCGGTTGACGCCATATCGCCGGAAACCACGACCGCGTGGCCGCGCGCATATTTGTGGCCATCGACGCGTGGCACCGGGAATGATGCCTGCCAGGCCTGCGGAACATTCTCCGACGCGCGCGGCTGGATCTCGTCCAGCACCTGCGGATCGATGCCGATATCGGCGACGCGGACACGGCCGCAATGCATGCGTCCTGGCAACAGCAAATGCGCCGGCTTCTTGCGGAAGAACGTCACGGTCTCGGAGGCGTCGATCGCCACGCCCATGATGGCGCCAGTGGTGCCGTTGATGCCGCTTGGCAGATCGACGGCCAGAACAGGCGCGCCATTGGCGTTGATCGCCTCGATCATGCCAAGCGGGTCGCCCTTGACGGGGCGGTTGAGACCGGCGCCGAACAGCGCATCGATGATCAGGGCCGGCTTGCCGATCGCCTGTGGATTGAACGGCAGCACCGGGTATTTCCATCCCTTCGCGGCAAGCGCCGCGTCACCCTGCAAACTGTCCCGCTCGCAGAGCAGGATCACCGAAACCTCACGGCCGCGCGCCGCAAGTTCAGCGGCCGCAACAAAACCGTCACCGCCATTGTTGCCACGGCCGGCGACCACCACGATCGGCCCTTCTTCGACGAGCGCCATGGCGGCTTCGGCCACGGCCTGGCCGGCGCTCATCATCAGCGCAAAGCCCGGCGTGCCGGCGGCTATCGTCAGCCGGTCGGCACGCTCCATTTCAGTGGTGGTCAGAACTTCCATGCCGAATCCTCGATCCGATCGCCTGTTCCGGAGGCACTTTCCATATCAGGCGCAAACAATTTTTCACTGACTGCACACCGATTGATCGATTTGCCTATTCGGTAGGCTCGGGTATCATGCAGCGTCCGGCTCGACCTCTGCCGTTTGCCTGTTAAAAGTCTGATAACATTCCAAAATCAGGCGCCTTAACAACTTGGCATAGACCCTGCTTTTGGGGAAGCCGGTCGGAAGCCAGCTCAGGATCGTCATAGTTCGCGACAATTGCGAGCTTTTCGGCCCCGAAGGATCGACCACCAGACAGCGCCACGCGCGACATCGAAACGATCTACGCTCTGCAATTTTGAACTGCCCGGGAGGCGCTCAGTGAAGAAAATCGAAGCCATCATCAAGCCGTTCAAGCTCGACGAGGTGAAGGAGGCGCTTCAGGAGGTCGGACTGCAGGGCATCACCGTGACCGAAGCCAAGGGCTTCGGCCGGCAAAAGGGGCATGCCGAACTGTATCGCGGTGCGGAATACATCGTCGACTTCCTGCCCAAGGTGAAAATCGAGATCGTGATCGGGGATGACCTGGTCGAGAAAGCGATCGACGCGATCCGCCGCGCTGCCCAGACCGGCCGCATCGGCGACGGCAAAATCTTCGTCTCCAACATCGAGGAAGCGATCCGGATCAGAACCGGAGAATCCGGGCTGGACGCTATCTAAGCCGGGTGCTATCTCGCATTTTGCGACTGAAAAGCAAGAAACGGGCTGCTTCGGCGGCCTGATTTCGTTCGCGATATCTCAGCACATCGTTCACGAAATGTCGTTGTCGCAGAGTCCTGGAAACCAAAAGGGGTATTCATGAAGACCGCCAAAGACGTCCTGAAATCGATCAAGGACAACGACGTGAAATACGTCGACCTGCGCTTCACCGACCCGCGCGGCAAGTGGCAGCACGTGACTTTCGACATCGGCATGATCGACGAGGAAATCTTTGCCGAGGGAACGATGTTCGACGGCTCGTCGATCGCCGGCTGGAAGGCGATCAACGAATCCGACATGTGCCTGATGCCCGATCCGATCACCGCGACGATCGATCCGTTCTTCGCCGAAACCACCATGGTGATCACCTGCGACGTGCTCGAGCCGACCACCGGCGAGCCCTACAACCGTGACCCGCGCGGCATGGCCAAGAAGGCCGAAGCGATGGTCAAGTCGATGGGCGTCGGCGACACCGTGTTCGTCGGACCGGAAGCCGAGTTCTTCGTATTCGACGACGTGCGCTTTTCGTCCACGCCCTACAACACCGGCTTCAAGCTCGACTCCTCCGAACTGCCGACCAATTCGGACACCGAGTATGAAGGCGGCAATCTCGGTCACCGCATCCGCACCAAGGGCGGCTACTTCCCGGTCCCGCCGCAGGATTCGGTGCAGGACATGCGCTCGGAAATGCTCGGCGCGATGGCCAAGATGGGCGTCAAGGTCGAGAAGCATCACCATGAAGTCGCTTCCGCCCAGCACGAGCTCGGCATGAAGTTCGACACGCTGACGCTGATGGCCGACCAGATGCAGATCTACAAATACTGCATCCATCAGGTCGCGCATATCTACGGCAAGACCGCCACCTTCATGCCGAAGCCGATCTATGGCGACAACGGCTCGGGCATGCATGTCCACCAGTCGATCTGGAAGGGCGGCAAGCCGGTATTCGCCGGCAACAAATATGCCGACCTGTCCGAGACCTGCCTCCACTATATCGGCGGCATCATCAAGCACGCCAAGGCGATCAACGCCTTCACCAACCCGTCGACCAACTCCTACAAGCGCCTGGTCCCGGGCTATGAAGCGCCGGTGCTGCTCGCCTACTCCGCGCGCAACCGCTCGGCCTCCTGCCGTATCCCCTATACCGCCAACCCGAAGGCCAAGCGCGTCGAGGTGCGTTTCCCCGACCCGATGGCCAATCCGTATCTCGGCTTCGCCGCGATGCTGATGGCCGGCCTCGACGGCATCAAGAACAAGATCGATCCGGGTCCGGCGATGGACAAGGACCTCTACGATCTGCCGAAGGAAGAGTTGAAGCAGATCCCGACGGTGTGCGGCAGCCTGCGCGAGGCGCTGGAAAGCCTCGACAAGGACCGCGCGTTCCTCAAGAACGGCGGCGTGTTCGACGACGACTTCATCGACAGCTATATCGAGCTGAAGATGACCGAGGTCGAGCGCTTCGAGATGACCCCGCATCCGGTCGAATTCGACATGTACTATTCGCTGTGATTTCTCGCGGCGCCCGCCGCTGAGATCACGGTTTGCGAAATGCGAAAGGCGCTCCGAGAGGGGCGCCTTTTGTTTTGTCCCACTCCGCGGCGAATAATCTATTCCTGCTTCGGCGGGTACTTGCGCAGGAACCGCTTGAGGTCCGGCTGCACGGAATAAGGGGTCGGTATCGGATCGCCAGCCGGGTCGACCGCGATATCGAGACAGCGGCGCAACAACCGCGCGAGCTCCGCGCGCCGGTACGGCTTGGTCAGGAGCGGAATCCCCTGCCCCAGGCGGCCCTGCAGCGGCAGCGCCCCATCGCTGTATCCGGACGTGAAGAGCACCCGGAGCGACGGCCGCCCGTCCATCAGCGTTTCCGCCAGCTGCCGGCCGTTCATGCTTCCAGGCATCACGATATCGGTGAACAGCAAATCGAACGCCGCGCCCTGACGGACGATGGCAAGGGCCTCGTCGGCGCTCCCGGCCACGATCACCTTGTAACCGAGCGTCTCGAGCTGCATCGTCACATAGTCGCGGATCTTGCGGTCGTCCTCGACGCACAGGATGGTTTCGTGCCCACCCTGCACCGGCGCCTCGTCCGGCGCCGGCGGTTGCAACGCGCTGGTGTCGGCTTTCGGCAGATAAATCCGGAACGTGGTGCCGCTGCCTTCCTCGCTGCGCACGTCGACGCTGCCATGGGACTGCTTGGCGAAGCCAAACACCATGCTCAGTCCAAGCCCGGTGCCCCGGCCAACCTCCTTGGTGGAGAAGAACGGATCGAAAATCCGGGCAAGATCGGCCTTTGGAATGCCGGTACCGGTATCGCTGACCTCGATGGCGACATAGTCGCCGGCGCGTTCGACGCCCCGCGCCATCGCCTGGGGGATGCCGAGCGTGAAATTGCCCGTCGTAATGGTCAGCTTGCCGCCGCCGGGCATGGCGTCCCGGGCGTTGATCGCCAGATTGACCAATGCGGCCGAAAGCTGGCTCCTGTCGACGAACGCCGGCCATGCATCGCTGCTCAGAACCGTCTCGACTTCGATGTGCTTGCCGAGAACGGGTGCCAGCAATCGCACCGCTTCGCCGACGAGATCGTTGACGTCGATCTCGGCCGGCTGCAACGGCTGCTTGCGCGCGAACGCCAGCAGGCTGGCGGTGAGACTTGCCCCTCTGTCGGCCGCATCGCTGATCAGCTTCGTGATCGAGGCCAGATGCGGACTATCCTTGACGCCATCGGCCAGGATTTCGATCGTGCCCGTGATCACCGTCAGCATGTTGTTGAAGTCATGGGCGATGCCGCCGGTCAGTTGCCCCAGCGATTCCATCTTGAGCGCCTGGATCAGTTGGGCTTCGGTGGCGCGCTTCTGGGTGATGTCCCTGACAAAGGCGTTGATGACGTAGCCGTCACCGCGGCGCAATGCCGTGAGCGACCACTCGGCAAAGAATTCGTGGCCGTCCCGGTGCAGCGCGGCCGATTCGTATCGGGTCCCCATCGCGCCGCTGGCCGTCTCGGCCAGGAATCGCGCGATGCGCTGCCGGTGTGCGGCGCGCAGCGGCTCCGGGAAAACCAGATCCACCACCTTCACGCCGACGCTCTCCGCCCGCGTCCATCCGGTCAGAACTTCGGCTTGCGGACTCCAGTCCAGGATGAAGCCGTTCTCGTCGGTCTGGACGAAAGCGTCGAGAGCCGTCCTGACGATGGTCTGCGCCATCTGCTCGCTGTCGAGTTGTGCCTGCTGCGCCCGCTTCTGTTCGCTGACGTCACGGAGCACGGTCACCGCCCCGCAAAGCTGGTCGCGCTCGTCGCGCAACGGCCGTGCGTTGGCGACGACCCAGGCTCCGGATTGTTGTCCTGACGCGTTTTCTTGACGCGAACCGGGTCCCTCTTCGCTGGAAGACGCTCTGCCGCCGGAGTGTTCGGGCTGCACCACCAGTTCGAAATCATCGACATTTTCGCCGCGCAGCGCCCGCGCCAGCGGCGAATCGGGAAGCGGAAGCGGCGTTAAGCCGTCACCGAGGAAACAGGCGAATTTTCTCACCCCGGTGAGGCTGTTGAAGCCGGGGCCGACGCTCAGCAGTCGCCGCGCCGCGGCATTGGCGACGACGACCACCGCCTTCTCATCCACCACGAGGACGCAATCGCGGATGCTTTCGAGCGTGTTCTCCAGCAGCTCTTCCTTGGTGTCGAGCTGGCGCGACAGTTCGGCGAATGCCGCGGACAGCGTGGCCATCTCCCGACCGCCATCGGACGGTACCGAAACCGGCTCGCCGCGCGACAGGCCTTCGATGGCCCGCGTCAGTTGGCCCAACGGCCGGGACAGCGACCGCGCGATGGCGGCTGCGAGCAGAAGCGCGACGGCAATCGCGATCGCGCCGACGACCAGTGTCGTGCGGCCAAAACCTGCCAAACCATCCCCGAACAAGCCCAGCGCGGCAATGGTGCCCACAACCAGCAACACCATCGTGGATGCAAGGCGGCTCCATAAAGTCATAACGACCGACTGTCCAAGAAAACTGTCAAGAAAACCGCCATCAAGATGGTCGAGAAAATAGTCAGAAAACCCGTCGCGAAAGCCGTCACGGAAAACGCCGACAAAACCGAAGAATGCCTGCGGAAATAGGTGCGAGTATGAATGTCCGGCCGGCGCCGCGGCCGATGATGGTGGACCCTTGCTAGACGCTCTCAGCTACGCCAATGCTTAGCCGAGTTCTGTGCCGCGATCCTCGCTTTTCGGCCCCGTAAAATTACGGACGGCGTCCCGAAAGCGGAGTTGTTCAAACCGCCTATACCCCGAAGATTTTGGTGTACCGCGCCTTGATCTCCTCGCTTTGCGCCTGCACCGCAGCCGGGTCGGCCTTGAGCAGTTTCAGATTCGCCAGCGGGATATGCGCGCCCTTTTCCTTCACCTGCGCGTGAAACGAGCGGTGCGCGAACACGTCAACCAGCATCTGCTGGGTTTCGGCGCTGAAGAAGAAGCTCTGAAACAATTTGGCCGCGTTCGGATTGGGCGCCCCCTTGAAAATGCCGGAGGGAACGATGATCAGCGGCGATCCTTCGGTCGGGTAGACCACCTCGACGGGCTTACCCTGATCCTTGGCCAGCACCAGATTGTAGTCGTTGCCGTCAGCCATGATGGCGCGCTCGCCGAGCAGTATCTTCTTGGGCGGATCGGCGGCCGACTGCACCTGCATGACCTTCTGCTGGGCGAGCTTTTCCAGATAGACCCAGCCGAGATCACGCGTCAGCACAAAGGTCGCGGTCATGATGGCCCCGCTGTAACCGGGATGGCCCTTGACGATCTTGCCCTGCCATTTTGGGTCAAGCAGGTCGGCATAGCTCTTCGGCGCTTCCCCGGGCTTGACGAGGTTGGTGTTGAAGCCGATCGCCTCCAGCCAGCCGCAGGAGGTCGCGTGCATGCCGTCGGGGTCGATCTGGTCGGCCGGGAAATGGTTCGCGACCTCCGCGGGCAAATAGGCCGCCAGCCAGTTGTTCTTCTTCCAGTCGAGATAATGCGCAGGATCCGTCGAGTTCGCGATATCGACGGCGTTGATGCCGCTGCCCTGCTCCTGCGCGATGCGCTGGAAAATCCGCTCCGCGCCGGATCGTTCGACCCGCACGCTGATACCGGGATACTTGGCTTCGAACGTTCGCGCCAGCCGTTCGGCGGTGTTGAGTTCAAGCGCCGTGTAGAACGCCACCTTGCCTTCCTTCCTGGCCGCCGCGATCAAGGCAGGCGTCACTTCGGAAGGCGGCGGCGCCGCGGCCTTGACCGGTTCGGCAAAAACGAGGCCGGCGGCGGAAACTGCCGACGCCTTCAATAGCTGGCGTCTCGACCATCGGCGGTCCCGCATCGCATCCTCCCGTTATGCCGCGGCCGTTGTTCAGCCACGTCGTTCCAACGCGCGTCACTCGAAATTTGCTAGCTGGCCCGCCGGTGCGACTTGAGCGCCTCGCCGAACGCCTCGAACAGCGCGCGGTTGATCGGATTGCGCTGCGGGTCGTATTCCGCATGCCATTGCACGCCGAGTGCAAAGGTCGGTGCATCGGCAATCCGGATCGCCTCGATG
This sequence comes from Hyphomicrobiales bacterium, assembly GCA_017305715.1. GTDB lineage: Bacteria > Pseudomonadota > Alphaproteobacteria > Rhizobiales > Xanthobacteraceae > Bradyrhizobium. Next base: position 28,944 of record JAFKKG010000026.1, read on the forward strand.
GTGCCGTCTTCCGCCACGCCCTCGATCACGACGCGCTCACCCGGCTCGAGGATGCCCTGCCCATGCAGCGAGTTCACGCGAATGGTGTCGCAGCCGAGCAGCTTTGCAAAGGTGCCGTCCGGTGTCAGATGGACATCATGCCGGTCGGCAAAGACGACCAGCGGATCGGGGTGGATCTCGCCGTTCTCGAGCCGCGGCATGCGGTGATTGATGCGGCCGGGAATTTCGCGGATCTCGGGATGCAGCGAGCCACCAAAGGCGACGTTCATTTCCTGCAGGCCGCGGCAGATGCCGAAGATCGGCACGCCGCGGGCGACGCAGGCTTCGGCCAGCGCCAGGGCGACGTCGTCGCGATGGATGTCGTAGGGTTCGTGCTTCTCATGCGGCTCGGTCTTGAAGCGGGTCGGATGAACATTGGCGCGAGCGCCGGTCAGCACCACCCCGTCGACGGCATCGAGCAGGGCGCCGATGTCGGTGATCTCGGGCGAGCCTGCAAACATCAACGGCAGCGCGCCCGCGACATCGGCCACCGCGCGAAGATTGCGCTCTCCGACCATCTGGGTGTTGAAACGATTCTCCACGCGATGGGCGTTTCCGATCACACCGACCACGGGCCGTCTCATCGCCTGCCTTCCGCTTTCATCGTCCTGTGCAAGGATCTTCCAGGTTGGACCATGATTTTGGCCGATCATGCCTGCGAGATCGCAAGGGATCAACATGATATGCGGTCCAGTTCTGCTTGGCGGCTCCGCGGAAAACTCGGGCCGCGCCGGCAAGCCCGGCGCCGAGACGGGCACCTGGGATCAATTTGGCGCTTGGCAGGCTCCGGCAGCCCTACTTGCGCGTAAATGTCGCTTTGGCATCGATGGCCTCGGCGCCGGGCAGTCCTGCGGCCCGCAGCGCCGTGGCTGCCGGATTATCGGCACCGTTCAGCCATGGCAGTCTTGCCTGAATGCCGCGGGTCACCGGCTCGCCCAGCACGCCCCCGACATCGAGCGGCCAAAATCCGTTCGGCACCACTTCGGCTGATATCGCGTGGAGACGATAGCCCTTCCCCAGCACCGCCTCGGACTCGTCTGGTGGCACGTTGCGCGCGGTGGCGGGATTGGCCGGATCGGCAAATGTCAGGAGCACCGGAATCAGCGCGCCCGTTACCGGGACGGTGCCGGTCTGACGGTTCATCTCATTGAACGTCACCCGCTTGCCGCTGGCCGCAGTATAGGCGCGCAGCGCCACATAATTGATGCCATCGAGTTCGAGAGTCCGGTCGATATGCGCCAGCAGCGCGACCAGATTCCTGCCATGGCCGAGATCGACGAAGACGGCATCTCCCACGGTGCGGGTCGGACCGATCCCGCTATAGCCACGAAACGGGTGCACCGCCACGATTCCATGGGCCGATTTCCGCCCCTGCGGAGTCTCGACCTCGACGGTCAGGCGATATTTGTGGGCGGGCCGGTTGATCCTGATCTGATCGCCGAGATAGATCGCCGCCAGCAGCGCAATCGGCCCAATCCATTTGAAATTCATCGCATCCTCGCCGGAGCGCCCGTCCCCCGGAGCGCCGCTCCGATGGCATCGGCACAGAGCTCCAGATTCCTGATTTGACGCGTTTCTTGACGCGAACCGGCGCCCACTTCGCTGGAAAGCGCTCTTGCGCCAAGCACCGCTTGGCATACCGGCCCCGCCAGCGTCAAACCGGCGCGCTTCGCCGCTTGATCCGGAGCGGATTTTCGCGAAAGACTGGCGCCACGAATGTTCTGCAGGAAGGAATCAACGTGACAGGTCCGGCTGACGAGCGCCTCTTGGCCCGCAACGATCTGGCGTGGGCGATATCGGTCGGCGGCATCGGCGTCGTGCTGTTCGCCGCGCTCTTGCTCTTTGCCTGGACCTTTGCCGCGACCCTGTTCCTGATCTTTGCCGGCGTGCTGCTCGGCGTCGCCCTCACCGCGATGGCCGACATGCTCGGCCGCGTCGTCAAGCTTCCGCATTCGCTCCGGCTCACCGTCGTCTGCCTGGTGCTGGCCGGCATGCTGTCGGGCATCCTTTTCCTCGGCGGCGCCACCATCGCGCAGCAGACTAAGGTGCTGAGCGAAACGATCAAGTCGCAGCTCGTGAACGTCAAGGCGTTCCTAGACAAGAATGGCGTCGATACCAGCTTTTTCGACATCGGCAGTCTCAACGCTGCCGCTTCGGATGCCTCTGCCCCGGCAACGCCGCACAACCTTCCCAGCGCCAGCACCCTCGCTTCCAGCGGCGGCGCCATTTTCAGCCAGAGCCTGAAACTGATTCTGGGCACCGTGAGCGCGGTCGGAAACTTCTTTATCGTGCTGTTCCTGGGTCTGGCCTTCGCCGTGCAGCCAGGCATCTACCGGGCCGGACTGCTGTTCATGGCGCCGGCCAGGCACCGCGACCGCGCCACCATCATTATCGACCGCATCGGGTGGACGCTGGAGCGCTGGCTGATCGCGCAGATCATCACCATGGTCGCCGTGTTCCTTGTCACCTGGGTGGGACTTGCGATCATCGGGATCCCAAGCTCGTTCATTCTGGGTATCCAGGCCGGGTTGCTCGCCTTCATTCCGACGGTGGGCGCGATCCTCGGCGGGCTGATCGTGGTGCTGGCGAGCCTTGCCTCGGGATGGGTCGCGGCCCTCAGCGCCTTCATCCTGTTCCTCGGCGTGCACGCGCTGGAAAGCTACGTGCTGACGCCGATCATCCAGCGCCAGGCGCTGGATATCCCGCCGGCCACGCTGTTCGCGTTCCAGATCCTGCTCGGCGTCGTGTTCGGCATCTGGGGCCTGGCGCTGGCCCTGCCCCTGATGGCCATCGTCAAGGTCATGATCGACCATTTCAAGGCCGAAGAAGGGACGGCGCCCGGCACCATAACGGCGTAGCGCCCCCTCAGGTGCCGAGCACGGTCTCGGTGTGCTCCACCTCGGGAGGTGCCGCAAAATACGGCCCGACCAGGGCGCGCCAGGCCGTGAAATCTTCCGAGCCGCGGAAATCGACGGTGTGATTTTCCAGCGTTTCCCATTTCGCCAGCAGGCGATAGCGCGACGGCTTCTCGATCGACTTGTGCAGTTCAAAGCCCTTGCCACCCTTGGCGCGCAGGAACAGCGGCCGCGCCTTGGCGACGGCGGCTTCAAAATCCTTCTCGGTGCCGGGCTTGACGTCGATTTGTGCGATTTCGGTGATCATGTTGATACAGCCTTCTGCTGGGAATAACTGCGTCTAGCTACCCCAGCCGGGCCAAAAGAAAAAGGCGCCGTGCGGCGCCCCGACATCGACGTCACGCATACCGGCTCAGTTGAACAACAGCACCGCGCCCACGACCATCAGGCAACAGCCGACGAACAGGATGACGGGCCAGTGCGTTCTGCGCTGATCGTAACGGCCTTGCGCACGGCGCTCGCGGATCAGCGCCGTCTCGAATTCTTCCGAGCTGGAGAACATGCAGGCGAAGCCGCTGCGGGCCGAGACGGCGGCCGCTTCCAGCGACGTCAGCGCAGCCTCGGGGTTTCGCGTGCGGATCGAGTCCATGGCGCAAATAATATGGACGGAACGGTAAACGCAGGGTTACCGCCGCATCGCGTCAGCTCGTGGCAGGCTGCGTCCGTACCGGTGCAGGAAGGCCTGCGGTCTTGCGCCGCCAATGCTCCAGCGACAGCGGCAGTTCTTCCGCAGCCTCGACGCGGTTGCGGCCGCTCCGCTTGGCCTGATAGAGCGCGGTGTCGGCCGCCGCGAGCAGCACCTCGAGTTCGGTGCCGGCCGGTCCGCCGGCGACGCCGATGCTGACGGTGGTATCGACCGGGCCTTCCTCGCACACGATTCCGGACGCCTCGAACGCTTCACGCACGCGCTCGGCGACCAGCACGCCCTCTTCCAGCGCGCACGGCAATAGCGCGGCGAACTCCTCGCCGCCGATGCGACCCGAGAGGTCGCTGATGCGAAGGTTGTTGACCACCACCGTGGAGAACAGTTTGAGGATTTCGTCGCCCGCGGGATGGCCGAAGCGGTCGTTGATGCCCTTGAAATGGTCGATGTCGAAGATCATCACGGTCACCGGCCGGCCGGCCTTGGCCTCGCGATCGATCACCCGGGCGCAGGCTTCGGCGAAGCCGCGGCGATTGAGCATGCCGCTCAGCGGGTCGATCGACGCCGCCGTCTTGTGCACGGTGACCGCACGGTCGGATACCAGCATGAAGATGACGAACACGGTGCCGATGGCATAGAGCACGAGCTCGATCGAGAAGGCCGTCACCCAGACGCTGGTGGAGAAGTTTTCGTCATGGGCCCGCAAGAGATCGCCGAGCAGGATCGGCAGCATCAATACGCAACCATGCATGACCGGCACCGCGATCGTCGGCCAGCGCTTCTGCATGCTGCGCCGTCGCTCGCTCCACAATTCCGAGGCCGTCAGCGCCGCATAGATCGCGACGATCGCAGCCCCGATGGTCAGGCGCATCGCGACATCGAGCGCCGGCAACGTCACGGAAATGCCGACCCAGGCGATCGCGCCGAACACCAGTCCCGGCAGATTGGGCTTGCGGCCGAGAAATACCCGCGCGGCATTCCAGACCATGCCGCAGGCGATGAAGCCGACCGCGTTCAGCGCCAGTATCAGTGGCTCGCCGAGTTTGGCGCCACCGACGGTCCAGATCGCCACCGAGGCCGCGCCGAGCAGATAGGCCGTGCCCCACCACTTCAACGCCGGGACATTCTCCTGCTTGCCGAAGAAAATCAGCATGGCACCGAGCATGCCCGCCACCATGGTCGCGAACAGATAAAGCGTGGACGTATCGAACGACATGAGCCCCACCTTGCAGTGTGATGCAATGTTGTGTGGCGCGATATGAAGTGTGATGCCTGCGCCGCTACGGCCCGCACGCTAAGACCCGCGGGTTCCAAATTCGTTTGTACGCCTACGCAAGTTTTCGTGAAAATCTGCGTTAATTCATCTCTAAACTACAAACAAAAAGGGCGCTGTTGGGCGCCCTTTTCTTCGTTCTTGAATGCAGCAATCGCCGCAAATTTTAGCGAAGCAATTAGCGCTTCGAGAACTGGAACGACTTGCGCGCCTTGGCGCGGCCGTACTTCTTGCGCTCCACGGTGCGGGAGTCGCGGGTCAGGAAGCCGCCCTTCTTCAACACGCCGCGCAAGTCCGGCTCGAAGTTGGTCAGCGCCTTCGAGATGCCGTGGCGCACGGCACCCGCCTGGCCCGACAGACCGCCGCCGGCAACCGTGCAGATGACGTCGTACTGGCCGGCGCGGGCAGCGGCAACCAGCGGCTGCTGGATCAGCATGCGCAGCACGGGACGGGCGAAATAGACTTCGACTTCGCGGGTGTTGACCACGATCTTGCCGGCGCCCGGCTTGATCCAGACGCGGGCGACCGCGTCCTTGCGCTTGCCGGTGGCGTAGGCGCGGTTGAACTTGTCGACCTTCTTGACGTATTTCGGCGCTTCGGGAGCCGCCGTCTTCAGGGACGACAACTGGTCGAGCGACTGCATGGTGTCGGACATCTTATGCGGCCCTCATGTTCTTGCGGTTCATCGAAGCGATATCAACCGTCTCGGGCTGCTGGGCTTCATGCGGATGTTCGGCGCCGGGGTAAACGCGCAGATTGCCCATCTGCACGCGGCCGAGCGGACCGCGCGGGATCATGCGCTCGATGGCCTTCTCGACGACGCGCTCGGGGAAGCGACCCTCGAGGATCGATTTCGCGGTGCGTTCCTTGATGCCACCGATGAAGCCGGTGTGTTTGTAGTAGACCTTGTTGTCGCGCTTGCGACCGGTCAGGACGACGTGCGCCGCGTTGATGATGACGACGTGATCGCCGCAATCGACGTGGGGCGTGTAGGTGGGCAGGTGTTTGCCGCGCAGGCGCATGGCAACGAGGGTAGCGAGCCGTCCGACCACCAGACCTTTGGCGTCGATCAGCACCCACTTCTTCGTCACCTCGGCGGGCTTGGCCGAAAAGGTTTTCATGTGAGGAAATCCGTGAAAGGGGACCGCGGCGCAGGCTGCGCCGAACTGCGGCGGTTTCTAGAGAACCGGGCGCCGCGCGTCAATGCCGGATGGAGATAATTACAATAGCAAAAACAAGGGTTTGTAAATATGGTGTCATATTACCTCACAAAAGCCTACGTGTTTGGAATGGAATAGGTCGACGTGACATGCGCGATCGGATCGGGCGACGTGCCGGACAATAGATTGACCTCGCCCACCGCCAGGCGCTTGCCGAGTTTCAACAGCCGCGCCGCCGCCAACACGTCCTGGCCGGGCTGGCCCTTGCGCAGGAAATTGATGTTGAGGTTGGTCGTTACCGCCAGCCCGACCGGGCCGATCGCCGAAAGCAGCACCACATACATCGCGAAATCGGCCATCGCCATCAGCGTCGGGCCCGATACCGTGCCGCCCGGACGAAGCATGTTCTCATTGTAGCGCTGCCGCAGCAGGCAGGTTTCGCCGTCGGCGCTTTCGATGGTGATATCGCCGCCCTTGAATGCCTGCGGGAATTCATCGTGGAGGAACTTCTCCAGTTCAGCCACGCTCATTTTTGCTGTCGCCATGCCGACCCCTGCCCTCGCTTCAGACCGCCTGTTACATTAAGTTGTCATCAAAGCCCAAACAAAACCATTGAGTGGAAACTTTCGAGATGTCGCCCCAGACCGCCCGCGCGCCTGCCCCTCCATCGCCAATTCTGCTGCGCGAAAACGTCGGCAACATCGCCGTACTGACCCTGAACCGGCCGGCGGCGCGCAACAGCCTCTCCGAAGGCCTGATCGCCGAACTACATGGCGCGTTCAGGGATATCCACGATGACAGGAGTGTGCGCGCGGTCGTGATAGCGGCCAACGGCTCGGCCTTTTCCGCCGGCCACGACATGAAGGAACTGACCGCGCGCCGCAGCGATGCCGATCGTGGCCGCGCCTATTTCGCAGAGATCATGAACGCCTGCAGCGCGATGATGCAGGCGATCGTGCAATTGCCAAAGCCGGTGGTCGCCGCCGTGCAGGGTATCGCAACCGCCGCCGGCTGCCAGTTGGTGGCGAGTTGCGATCTGGCCGTCGCCTCCGAGGCCGCGCGTTTTGCCACGCCGGGTGTCGACATCGGCCTGTTCTGCTCGACGCCGATGGTGGCGCTGTCGCGCAACGTCCCGCGCAAGCAGGCGATGGAAATGCTGCTGACCGGCGAGCCGGTCGACGCCAGGACGGCGCAAGGCCTCGGCCTCGTCAACCGCGTGGTAGCCCCGGGCACCGAACGCGACGCGGCGATAGCACTGGCCCAAAAGGTCGCGCTCAAATCCGCCTACACCATCAAACTCGGCAAGGAAGCGTTCTACCGGCAGGCTGAAATGAACCTTGCCGATGCCTATCGCTATGCGGCGGAGGTGATGACCGAAAACATGATGGCGCGCGACGCCGAGGAAGGCATCGGCGCCTTCATCGAGAAGCGCGAGCCGAAATGGCAGGATAGATAGGATTGCATCTCCTCATCCCGAGCAGCGGCGTCTTCGCCGCGTCTCGAAGGACGAGGCCCGTACTCTGGCCTCATGGTTCGAGACGCGCTTTGCGCTCCTCACCATGAGGGATTGGGAATACCCTCAATGAACCACGACGCCTACGACGACAATTACATCCGCGGCATCCTCAACAACGTGAAATCGATCGCGATGGTCGGCGCCTCGCCGGTCAATGTGCGGCCGAGCTATTTTGCGTTCAAATACCTGGCGCAGCGCGGCTACGACATGATCCCGATCAATCCCGGCCATGTCGGCAAGAGCCTGCTCGGCAAACCCTTCGTGGCGCAGCTTTCGGATATCGGCCGCCCGATCGACATGATCGACATTTTCCGCAATTCCAGCCACATCATGCCGGTCGTCGAAGAGGCGCTTAAATTGTCGCCATTGCCCAAAGTGATCTGGATGCAGCTCGGCGCGCGCGACGATGCCGCGGCCGAAAAGGCCGAGGCCGCCGGCATCAAGGTCGTGATGAACCGCTGTCCGAAGATCGAATATGGCAGGCTGTCGTCGGAGATTTCGTGGATGGGCGTCAACTCCCGCACGCTCAGCTCGAAGCGCGCGCCGATCCCGACGCAGGGCATGCGGCTGTCGCTGAACCGGACCAGCGTCGGCGGCGGCGAGACCGCGGCATCCGACCGCGCCGCGAAGAACAAGAACGAGTTGACCTGACGTCAATGCGAAATAAATGTTTTGCGAAGCTAATCTAACGCAGCACCGCCTTTCTTATCGGCGAGATCTGATCTACCCAGCTTGACGGAGCCTGCGGCTTGCGATCAGCATGTCGCGCCTTTCGCACTTGCCAAACAGGACGCACAGAATGACCGATCGCCATCCGGGATTTTCAACCCTCGCCGTGCATGCGGGCGCGCAGCCTGATCCGACCACCGGTGCGCGGGCGACGCCGATCTATCAAACCACGTCATTCGTGTTCAACGATGCCGATCACGCCGCATCGCTGTTCGGCCTGCAGGCGTTCGGCAACATCTATACCCGCATCGGCAATCCGACCAATGCGGTGCTGGAAGAACGCGTCGCAGCGCTCGAAGGCGGTACCGCTGCGCTCGCGGTCGCGTCCGGACACGCCGCCCAGGTCGTCGTGTTCCAGCAATTGCTGATGCCCGGCGACGAAATCATCGCGGCGCGAAAGCTCTATGGCGGCTCGATCAACCAGTTCACCCACGCGTTCAAGAGCTTTGGCTGGAACGTCGCATGGGCCGATCCGGACGATGTCGCAAGCTTCGAGCGCGCGGTGACGCCGCACACCAAGGCGATCTTCATCGAGTCGATCGCCAATCCCTCCGGGAGTATCACCGATATCGAAGCGATCGCCGCCGTCGCGCGCAAGGCCGGCGTGCCCCTGATCGTCGACAACACGCTGGCGACGCCCTATCTGATCCGGCCGATCGATCATGGCGCCGATATCGTCGTGCATTCGCTGACGAAATTTCTGGGCGGCCACGGCAATTCGCTCGGCGGCATCATCGTCGATGCCGGTACCTTCGACTGGTCGAAGGACAACAAATATCCGATGTTGAGCGAACCGCGCCCCGAATATCACGGCATCAAGCTGCAGGAGACTTTCGGCAATTTCGCCTTCGCGATCGCCTGCCGCGTGCTCGGCCTGCGCGACCTCGGACCCGCGCTGTCGCCGTTCAATGCCTTCATGATCCTGACCGGCATCGAGACGCTCCCGCTGCGCATGCAGAAGCATTGCGAGAATGCCAAGGCGGTCGCCGAATTCCTCTCCGGTCATCCCAAGGTGGCCGCGGTGAACTATGCGGGCCTTGCCAGCGACAAGTACAACAACCTCGCGCGCAAATACGCCCCGAAGGGGGCCGGCGCGGTGTTCACCTTCAGCCTGAAGGACGGTTATGATGCCGGCGTCAATCTGGTGTCGAACCTGAAACTGTTCTCGCATCTGGCCAATGTCGGCGACACCCGTTCGCTGGTGATCCACCCCGCCTCGACCACCCACAGCCAGCTCGACGACGCCGCCAAGGTGAAATCGGGCGCCGCTCCCGACGTGGTCCGGCTGTCGATCGGCATCGAGGACAAGGAAGACCTGATCGCGGATCTCGAGCAGGCGCTGACGGCGTAGCGCTCCGCCGTCATTCCGGGGCGATGCGAAGCATCGAACCTCAGATGCGCCCATCGGGGAGACGAGAGATTCAGGGTATGGTCCCTGGGACCATCCCGGAATGACGATTTTGGCCTGTCACGGCTCGCGACCGCGGCGTCCCAGGCGGCCATTTGGCCTGAAATCACAAGCCTCTCATTAACGGTCATTCCGGCATAAAGTGGCATTCGGTTACCCTCGATGATTCGGAGCAAATGATGTTGCGCTGGATAATGCCCTGTCTCGCCGCGGTGTTCGCGATCGGAGCCGCCGACGCCGCCGACGGCCCCACGGTCACCAAGCGCGCCGCGGTGCGCGCCGCCAGCAAATTGCCGCCGGGCCTGCCCCGCCCGTACTACAATTACCGGACCACGGTCGCACCCGCCGCAGCGCCGCTCTATGTGCGGCGCGGCCGCCAATTGGTGGTCGTCGAGGAAGAGGATCCTGACGTACTGTTCACGCCGGTCGGCGTCGTGCCCTATGCCCCGCGCGTGTATGGCGTGCCGCTGCTGCCGGGCTCCACGACGCTGCCGGGCTATTACGGCACCAGCCATTCCTATAGCTATGATGGTCCCTATTACGGCGGCCCCTACACGCCCTACTGGGCTCGCCTGCCTTACGCCGGCGGCGTTTTGGGCTATCGCTAGCCGCGATTGCCGACAACAGAAACGGATTTTTGGACGTGGCAGGGCCACCGCGAAAAACCAAAGTGCCGGATTCCGCGCGGGCGATCACCGCCGATCTGGTCGCCGTGCTGGTCGCGGTGACCGATGGTGAACCCAAGATCATGACCATCGCCAACGCGGCCGCGCTGCCGAGCGGTCCGTTCGAATTCAAGCACCGCTCGCTGCAATCGGGCTTGCGGGCGTGGGTCGAAGCGCAGACCGGCCACCCGCTCGGCTATGTCGAGCAGCTCTACACGTTTGCCGATCGCGGGCGAACCGGCGATGGCCCGGCGCCGCACTCCGTTTCCATCAGCTATCTCGGGCTGACCCGCGAGGACCAACTAGCCGAAAGGGCCGAAGCGCATTGGTCGGGCTGGTACGATTATTTTCCGTGGGAGGATCACCGCGCGGGCCCGCCCGCGCTGCTGACAAAACTGCTGATGCCGCGGCTGCGCGCGTGGGCGAAATCCGCCCCCTCGCCGACGCTACAGCGGGAGCGCTGGCAGCGCGTCGCGATCACGTTTGGTTTTGAGGATCGCGAATGGAACGAGGAATTGATCCTGCAACGCTATGAGTTGCTGTTCGAGGCCGCGTTGATCCCGGAAGCGGTGCGCGAAAGCGGTAACGCGGCCACGCTGGTGCCCGGCCGTGCCATGACCGCCGATCATCGCCGCATTCTCGCAACCGGAATCGCGCGGCTGCGCGCCAAGATCAAATACCGTCCGGTGGTGTTCGAATTGATGCCGGCGGAATTCACCCTGCTGCAACTGCAACGCAGTGTTGAGGCGCTTGCAGGCCGGCTGGTGCACAAACAGAACTTCCGTCGCCTCATGGAACAGCAGCAACTCGTTGAGGAAACTGGCGCAATCGCCACTGAGACGGTCGGCCGACCCGCCAAGCTGTTCCGTTTCCGCCATGCCGTGCTGGCCGAGCGGGCCGTCGCCGGAACCAAACTGCCGCTCTCGCGCACTTGACTTAGCTTATGCTCAGGATAAGTATAAGCCATGATATGCTCATGGAGAGTATAAATGGCCAGCCTCGACGCAACCGCCCTCGCCCGCTCCGCGCAGCTCTATGACCGGGTCAAGCGGGTGATCCCGCCGCCGGAGTGGGCGACCTTTGCGGACGATGTCGAGGCCATTCTCGCGCTCAAGCGCAGACACAACGCCGTCATCCTGGCGCACAATTACCAGACGCCGGAAATCTTCCATGGCGTCGCCGATATCGTCGGCGACAGCCTGCTGCTGGCGCGCGAAGCCACCAAGGTCGACGCCGATACCATCGTGCTCGCCGGCGTGCATTTCATGGCCGAGACGGCCAAGCTGCTGAATCCGGCGAAGACAGTGCTGATCCCCGATATGGCGGCCGGCTGCTCGCTGGCGGACTCGATCACGCCGGCGGACGTGCGGCTGATGCGCCAGCGCTACCCCGGCGCGCCCGTCGTCACCTATGTCAACACATCGGCCGCCGTGAAGGCGGAATCCGACATCTGCTGCACCTCGGGCAACGCGCTGAAGGTGGTGGAGTCGCTCGGCACTGACCGTGTCATCATGCTGCCGGACGAATATCTGGCGCAGAATATCGCCAAACAGACCGGCGTGAAGATCATCGCGTGGAAGGGGCATTGCGAGGTCCACGAGCTCTTTACCCCTGACGACATCAGGCAGATCCGCGAGAACCATCCCGGCGTCACCGTGCTCGCGCATCCGGAATGCCCGCCCGAGGTGGTGGCGGAGGCGGATTTCTCCGGCTCTACGGCCGCGATGTCCGATTTCGTCACGAACGAGCGCCCGCCCCGCGTCGTGCTGCTGACCGAGTGTTCGATGAGCGACAACGTCTCGGTGCTGCATCCCGATGTCGAATTCATCCGGCCCTGCAATCTGTGCCCGCACATGAAGCGGATCACGCTGAAAAACATCCGCCATGCACTCGAAACCAATCAGCACCAGGTGACGATCGACCCCGCGATCGCCGCCCCCGCCCGTCGCGCCGTCGAGAGGATGCTGGCGATATGAGCACGGAGATTTCAGCGCTGGCCAACCGGCCGGTGATCATCGGCGGCGGCGCCGCAGGATTGATGACGGCGTTGCAACTGGCGCCGGAGCCGGTGCTAATCGTGTCGAAGGCGCCGTTGGGCGCGGAAGCCTCCAGCCTGTGGGCGCAAGGCGGCCTGGCGGCGGCGATGGGCGCCGATGACGATCCCGCGCTGCACCTGGCCGACACCCTGGCCGCGGGCGCCGGTCTCTGCGACGAGGCCACTGCGCGCCGGATCGTCCACGCAGCACCTGCGGCGGTCGAGCATCTTGCCGAGCTTGGCGTCGTGTTCGACCGGCGGCCGGATGGTGGCTGGCGGCTCGGCCTTGAAGCCGCGCACAGCCGCAACCGCATCGTTCATGCCACCGGCGACGGCACCGGCCGCGAGATCATGCGCGCATTGATCGCGGCGGTGCGCCGCTGCCCGTCCATCACACTGCTCGAGGGCGTCGAGGCGCGGCGGCTGATCGTGGAGGACAATGCCGTCAAGGGCGTGATCGCCGTCAATGCACAAGGCCCGTTCGTGATCGATACCGGCCGCGTCATCATCGCGACCGGCGGCATCGGCGGGTTGTTTCTCGACAGCACCAATCCGTCCGGCTGTTTTGGTCAGGGCCTGGCCCTCGCGGCGCGCGCGGGCGCGAAACTGTCCGATCTCGAATTCGTCCAGTTTCATCCGACCGCCTTCGATGGGCCGTCGCGGCCGATGCCGCTGGTCACCGAGGCGATCAGGGGCGACGGCGCAACCCTGATCGACGAGACCGGCGCGCGTTTCATGGCCGATGAGCCCGGCGCCGAACTCGCGGCCCGCGACATCGTCGCCCGCGCGGTCTGGCGTCACCGCGCCGAAGGCCATCGCGTGTTCCTCGATGCACGCAAGCATCCGGGCAGGGATTTTGCGACGCGCTATCCCGTCATCTCCGCATTCTGCAAGATGGCCGGGATCGATCCCGTGACCGATCCGATCCCGGTGCGGCCCGCGGTGCACTACCACATGGGCGGCATTGCCGTGGATTTCGAAGGCCGCAGTACCGTGAATGGCCTCTGGGCTTGCGGCGAAGTCGCCCGCACTGGCCTGCACGGCGCCAACCGGCTTGCCAGCAATTCGCTGATGGAGGCCATCGTCTGCGCCGAGTGGGTTGCGGGCAGCGTCAGCCGGGCGAGCCGCGGTCCGCTCAAGGCGCGGGTGACCGATATGGCCCTGCCCGCTGCCGATCCCTCGACCATACGGCCGATGATGTCGCAAGGCCTCGGCGTGCTGCGTGACCGCAGCGCGATCGAACGGCTGGTCCGCAGTCTCCTGCCGTTCGCGAACGGGAGCGGCGCGGCATCCGACCCGGCGCTGGTGGGCCTCATGATCGGCGTTGCCGCCTACCGGCGCGAGGAGAGCCGCGGCGGACACTATCGAATCGATTATCCCGACACGCAGCCGTCTGCCATGCCGTCGTCGATCTCGCTTCCGGAGGCGCTGGAAGCCGCCCGCGAGATCGCCGAGTCCGATGCTTTGTCCCTAGGGAGTGCCCAATCATGACCCTCAATCCCCTGCTGCCCGTCATGTACGAGCCGATCGTGCGAACCGCGCTGCTGGAGGACCTCGGCCGCGCCGGCGACATCACGGCGGACGCGATCGTGCCGGCCGACAAGCGATCGTCGCTGGTCTTGTGCGCCCGTCAGCCCGGAATCGTGGCGGGACTGGATATCGCACGTTGCGCCTTCCAGTTCGTGTCACCTTCCATCACGCTCAAGGCAGAGCGGCCCGACGGCAGCGTCGTTGCGCCCGGCGAGGTCATCGCGACCATCGAAGGCCCCGCGCGCGCATTATTGACCGGCGAGCGGACCGCGCTGAATTTTCTGTGTCACCTCAGCGGCGTTGCAACGGCGACGGCCTCGCTGGTAGCGGCCGCGAAGGGCACGAAGGCGCAGATCGTCTGCACCCGCAAGACGACGCCGGGGCTGCGCGCGCTGGAGAAATATGCCGTGCGCGCCGGCGGCGGCAGCAATCACCGCTTCGGGCTCGACGATGCCATGCTGATCAAGGACAACCATATCGCGCTGGCCGGCGATGTCAGGACCGCGATCGAGCGAGCGAAGGCGCATGCCGGCCACCTCGTCAAGATCGAGATCGAGGTCGATACGCTGGCGCAGCTCGAACAGGTGCTGGCGATCGGCGTCGACGCGGTGCTGCTCGACAACATGACGGTCGAGGAGCTGAGGCAGGCGGTGGCCATGACCGGTGGCAGAGCGGTCACCGAGGCATCCGGCCGCATCACCGCGGCGACTGCGAAGGCGATCGCGGCAACCGGCGTCGACCTGATTTCAGCCGGCTGGATCACGCACAGTGCCGCCGCGCTCGACATCGGGCTCGACTATCTCGATCTCAAGCGGCAGGCGGCTTAGCTTTTTATCTGGCGCGTTTTCTTCACGCGAACCGGCAGCCACTTCGCTCGAAAACGCTATGGAGATTTCGCGGCAGCCTTGTCTTCGCGCGTCAGGCGACTGTTGCGCTGGAACACCGAATAGGTCGCCAGCGCGAACAGGATGACCAGCAGCTGGATCGACAGTGCCTCCATGCTCGGGTTGAGCCCGATCGCGGTGAGGAAGTTACTGCCCTTGATCGAGGTAACCGGGATGATCGCCTGCTCCTGGAATTCCTGCACGGCTTCGCCGATGAACTTGATCGCCATCGCGAACAGGAACGCTGACGTGATGATGAACAGCGGCCGCAGCGGGATTTTCTGCGCGATCAGATTGATGAAATAGAACAGCACGGCGAGCCCGAGCGTCGCCGCCGCAAGGCCGCCGAACAATCCCGCGCTCCAGCCGCCTTCGGTGGTCGCCAGCGCGTTGATGAACAAAACGGTCTCGGCGCCCTCGCGGAACACGGCCAGGAAGGCGAGCGCGCCGACCGCCCACACCGTGTCCTGCGCCAGCGCGCTGTCGGCCTTGTGCGCGAGATAATCCTGCCAGCCGCGCGGGTCCTGCTTCACCATCAGCCAGCCGCTGACATAGAGCATCAGGGCTGCCGCGACGAGGATGATGACGCCTTCGAGGACGTCGCTGTGTTCGCCGGAATTGAGCACCGCAAACAGCCAGGCGGCGATGATGCTGGCGCCGACCGCGGCCAGCGCGCCGCCATACAGCGCACTGACGCGGTGCGCGGAGCCGACCTTTTTCAGATAGCCGGCAAGCGCCGCGATCACCAGCATGGCTTCAAGCCCCTCGCGGAGCAGAATGACGGCGGCCTGGATGAATGCGGAAGACATCAACGAACCCTTGTTTTTCGGTTCGTTGTATCGCCCGCACTACTCAAGTAAAGCGGGGCCGCTCCACACAAACGCGTCAGCCTCGCCGCCGCTTCACAAAAGCCTTGCAAACCGGGCACTTCCTGCAACGGCAACACATTAGAATAGTTCAATTTCAACCGGCCTGACCGACCGGCTGAACCATCGGTTCGCGCGCCTGCGCCGTGCGGCGGGCGACCAGCCGCTCGGTCTGGAAAATCGCCAGCGTCAGGACCACGATCGCCATGGCCTGATGGGCCAGCGCGAGATCGATCGGCACCTGGTGCAGCAGCGTGAGGATGCCGAGGATCGCCTGCACGGTAATGGCCGCAACCAGCCACCAGGCACCGCGGACGACGGCCGTCCCGCCCCGCGAGGCGGCCGCATCGATGGCATGCAGCACCGCCAGCGCCAGCAGCGCATAGGCGGTCATGCGATGTTCGAACTGCACGGTCAGCGTGTTGTCGAACAGATTGCGCCACCAAGGCTCCTCGAAGAACAGTCGCGCCGAGGACGGGATGAAGGCGCCGTCAATCTGCGGCCAGGTGTTGTAGACCCTCCCCGCCCGCAGGCCCGCGACCAGCGCGCCGAAATAGAGCTGCACGAAGGTCAGCCCCAGCAGCGCCACGCTGGTAATTCTCAGCCGCGGCGGCGCCGCCGGCCGTGGCCGGTCCGCGAGCCGCAGCAGCGTCCAGACGATCGCCGCAAAAATCCCCAGCGCCAGCATCAGGTGCGTCGCCAGCCGGTATTGCGAGACCTCGATGCGGTGGGTGAGGCCCGAGGCCACCATCCACCAGCCAACCGCGCCCTGCAGCGCGCCGAGGGCGAAGATCACCCACAAGCGCCGCTTCAGCTCGGGCCCGAGCATGCCGCGCCAGAGGAAGAACAGGAACGGCAGCAGATAGACCGCGCCGATCACGCGGCCGAGCAGCCGGTGGCTCCATTCCCACCAGAAGATGGTCTTGAACTCGGACAGGCTCATGCCGGCATTGAGCTCCCGGTATTGCGGAATGGTCTTGTAGCCCTCGAAGGCCTGCGCCCATTGCGCATCCGTCAGCGGCGGCAGCGTGCCGGTGATCGGCTTCCACTCGACGATCGACAAGCCGGATTCCGTGAGCCGGGTGGCGCCCCCAACCAGCACCATGATCGCGATCAGGGCGGCGACCGACAACAGCCACCATCTGACGGCGCGGTTTGGCGCCTCGTTTGCGGAAATACCGGTCATTGCACCCGTTTTTCGGAACCTGTTTGACGCCCATGCTCGATTGGATTACGCCCCTTATAGTCCGCCCTCTCCCTTGCGCAACCGGCCAAAAGCTTCACATCTCCGCCATGACGATCCGCACCCGGAAATTCGTTGGAACCATCTTTTTGCTCGTGCTCGTCGTGGTCTGGTCGCTGCTCGGCATGACCATCGCGCAGACGCCCTGGCTGGCCAATTCGGGGCTGTTGCAATCGATCTTCTACGTCGTGGCGGGCCTCGGATGGGTGCTGCCGGCGATGCCGATCATCAGCTGGATGTCGCGGCCCGACCTCTAGAGACCCCTCCGTTTCAACCGGTCCGCGTCGATCTGGCCGGCGCGAAAAACATTCCCGACAGCATCACACGCATCATGCGCAGCGAGCGCTCGCTTCCGTCCCAGGCGACGCGGGGCAGCGCGTGCAGGTTGGAATACCCTTTCGCCTCGACCACGGCAGGCTGCGCGGTCGCCGCGCTGGCGAGGCCGATCTCCTGCGCCATCGCCACATGCTGGCGGCGAACGGCCTCGCGATCGCCGAACGGATAGGCAAAATGTGTGATATGGCGGTCGAAGGCCGCCTCCGCCACCGCCTTGCCCATGGCGATCTCGCGTTGCGCATCGGCGTCCTTCAGGCTCGACAAGACGGGATAGTTCACCGTGGCGCTGCCGATCGTCACATTCGGATCCGCCGCCAGCTTCGTCAGGTCGCCCCAGTCCATCGACGCGCCGCGCGAGAGGCCCGCAAGGTCGACCGAATAGCGCCTGCACAGATCGTTGATCGCGAATGAAAGCTCCGGCGGCGGCAATGTGCGCATCCAGCCCGCGAGAAAGTCATAGGCCTGATATTTTTCCGGCGTGGTTCGGGTGGCAAAGCGCCGCTCCTTGCGATCGATCACCAGACTGATGCGCGGCTCGCGCGCGATCATCTCGTCGAGCGCCAGCCACCACGCTTCGCCGAGCCCATCCGGAAACGCGGTCGGAAGGTAGATGGTGAAGGGAACGCCGTGCCGGAACAGCACCGGATAGGCTTCCGTCATCACATCCTTGTAGCCGCCGTCGAAGGTCAGTGCGACGAACCGGTTGGGCGTCGGCAGCGTCACCGCGCGACGGCACACTTCGTCCATCGCAACGATGTCATATTTCCATCGCTTGAGGGCGCTGATCATCCGGTCGAGAAACTCAGGAGTGATCTCGCCCGATTGCAGCGGCTGGAACCGTCTGCTTTGCCGCGCCCGCACGCGCTCGAACCGCAGCACGACACCGGCGCCGCCAAGCGTGCGCTGCTTCAGACGCGCATAGCCGCTGAAATAAGCGAGCTCCATCCGGGCCCGCTTCAAAAACCCGACGTCCGATGCCACCGTTCCGTCCCCAAAATACGGCCGCGCCAGCCCCGCCGCACTCGCATTGTTATTACTGTTTGTTGACATTTCCCTGCGAAGGTCGGCCAAAGCCGAAAATTGTAAACAATTTCCTGTACAGGTTTTGCGATGACCATGGCTGCCGCGATTGAAAACGGAACGGCGGATACACAGACCTGGTCGAAACCAGGCCGCGTCGCCAGCATCGATATCGTCCAAGATCTCGCCAGCGCCGAAGCCGTCTGGCGCGCGATGGAAAATGCCGGGCAATCCTGCACGCCGTTTCAGCGCTTCGACTTCGTCGGCGCCTGGCAGCGCAATGTCGGCGCGCGCGAAGGCCTTACCCCCTTCATCGTGATCGCCTACGACGCCGAACGCCGGCCGCTGATGCTGCTGCCGCTCGCGGTCCGGCATGTCTATGGCGCACGTTGCGCCGGCTTCATGGGCGGCAAGCATTCGACCTTCAACATGGCCCTGTGGGACAAGGATTTTGCCGCTGCCGCCACGCAGGCGGATATCGAAGGCCTGATGGCGGCCATCTCGCAACGCGGCGAGGCCGACGTGCTCGCGCTGCATCAGCAGCCGCTGCGCTGGCGCGACCTGCCGAACCCGATCGCGCTGCTGCCGCATCAACCCTCGGCCAATGACTGCCCGCTCCTGAAGATGGAGCCCGGCGCCGCGCCGACGACGCTGGTCAGCAAGTCGTTCCGGCAGCGCCTCAAGGGCAAGGAGCGCAAGCTGCAGGCGCTGCCCGGCTTTCGCTATCACGTCGCCACGTCGGACCAGGACATCACGCGGCTGCTCGACTGGTTCTTCCGCATCAAGCCGCTGCGGATGGCCGAGCAGAAACTGCCTGACGTCTTCGCCGAACCCGGCATCGAGGCGTTCATCCGCGATGCCTGCGCCGCGCAAGTGCCCGGCGGCAATCGCGTCATCGACATCCATGCGCTCGAATGCGACGAGGAGGTGATCGCGATCTTCACCGGCGTCGACGACGGCCATCGCTTCTCGATGATGTTCAACACCTACACGATGTCGCCGAATTCGAAATACAGCCCCGGACTGATCCTGATGCGTGACATCATCGATCACTTCGCCGGCCGCGACTATCGCGCCTTCGATCTCGGCATCGGCTCCGACGATTACAAGCGGCTGTTCTGCAAGGACGACGAGCCGATCTTCGACAGTTTCATCGCGCTGAGCCAGCGCGGCAAGCTCGCCGCCGGCGTGATGTCGGGCCTGAACCGTACCAAGCGCATGGTGAAGCATAATCCGGCCTTGCTGGAGATGGCGCAGAAGCTGCGCAATGCGTTTAGCTGATTGAGCGATATTACGACGGCGCCCTTCGTCGTCCCGGCGAACGCCGGGACCCATACCGCCTGATCTTTCGATAGAGCTCGATAGTGGAGACCAATCGCAAAACGTCTTCCTGTGGTTATGGGTCCCGGCTCAAGGCCGGGACGACGGCGGTGTTTGTAGTTACACCATCATCCAAAACGCACTTCCGCATTCTCGCGGCGCAAATGCGTCCGAGGGTTACATTTATTTCCTGCCCTCTCTTAAAATAGAGGGCGCAGGGAATGCCGGATGCGCGCTGCACCCGCGGTCTCATGTGCAATGTGCACAAGGAAGTGCGCACATGAGCATACAGGGCAGCGGAGAACATCCGACATTCCCTGCGCGATGGCTTTACGGCTTATAACGAGCTCTCCCCGGAGAACGGCTCTTTTGCCTCCGTCGCGCCCTGGGAAGTCGAACGCCTCCAGGAGCATTGACGCCAGCATCGCGGCGTCGGGACCACACGTCTTTGCCGTACGCTTTGGCCGCGCTCGTCAGGCGACAACCTCCACGTCCACCGCTCCCCGCCCAACGTCCGTGACGACGGCCGACGCCCTTCTGACCAGGACGGGATGAGCAAGGTCGTAGCCCTGATTTGCCATTTCGGAAAAGCAAAATATTTTTTATTTGGGGGCTTGACACGACTTCCGAAATTCAGAACACGTGATTTGCCCGTCGGGTCAATTTGACGCAGCCCACGTCGTTATTGTCTGCAACAAACGCGAAGCGTTTGTGCACGAGACATATAGGGCGGATTACGCCTTCGGCTCCAATACGGCCTACGAAACGCGGCGCTTACGCGGCCACGACGCTCGGAGCGCGTTCGGCGGCATCCTTGGGCTGGCACGCCTTGCTCAGCATCGCAACATCGGCGAAGCCAACGGCCCGGAGTTGGTCGACCATGATGCTGCGGGCATCGCGGTCGGTCGAGGCATCGGGCACCACGACCGCGCGGGCATGCGCGGTCAGCAGTTCCGCCGGGAGGTCGGAGGCGCCGCCGGCATCGAGCAGGACGTGGTCGTAAACCCGCAGCAGCGCATCGATGGCGAGCATCAGCCGCGGCGACTGCAACTGCGAGCGGTCGAAGCCCGGACGACCGGCGCTGACGAGGTGAACGCCCGAGAACCGGTCCTTGGTGATCACCTGCGCAAACGAAGCCTCGCCCTGCATCAGTTCGGCCAGCCCGGGGGCTGCCGGGTCGGCGGAGACCGCCGTGATCGTCGGCGAGGATGCCGCAAGATCGACCAGCACGATCCTGGCATGTTTCGCCATCAGGCGCGCCAGCGTCAGCGCGGTCAGCGTGATGCCCTCGCCCGGCGCGGTACCGAGTACCGTCACCTTGCGCGCCGCCCCGCCCGCCTCGGCCAGCCTGCCGGCCAGTTGCCCGACTTCATCGATCCCAGCGGCGAGTTCGGCGCGGGGTTCGCCGATGGCGGGTTTGAAGTCTTCGGGCGCCGGGCCTTCGAACTTGTTATCGGCAGAACTGCTATCGGCAGACTTGATATCGGCGGGCTTGTCGTCCTCCCGCGGCTCGAAATAGGGCGCCGTCGGCGGCGACGCGACGCGCGCCGGGGTGGTCACCGATGTCACCGCCGACATCACGGCGGCGGTCGCGCGCGGCGCGGTCATGCGCAGCAATTCGCCGGTTGCGATCGCGCCCGACGTCAACAGCAAGGTCGCCAGCGTCGCGATCAGCACGATCGGGAGTTTCTTCGGGTAGGCCGGAATATTGGAAACAGTGGCGCGCGAGATGATGCGCCCGTCGGCCGGCGCGGCCTCCATATTCTCCCGTGCGGTGGCCTCGCGGTATTTCGCCAGATAGGATTCCAGCAATTCGCGCTGCGCCTTGGCTTCGCGCTCCAGGGCGCGCAACTGCACGTCATGGCCGTTGGTGGTGGACGCCTGCTTTTTCGCCTGGTCGAGGCTGCTGACCAGCTGGGTGACCCGCTCGCCGGCGATCTGCGCGTCGCTCTCGAGCGAGCGCGAGATCGTGCCCGCCTCGTCGCGCAACTGGCGGTCGAAATCGGCGAGCTGCGCTTTGAGCTCCTTGATGCGGGGATGGCCGTCGAGCAGGGTCGACGACTGTTCGGCCAATTGCGCACGCACCGTCGCACGCTGCTCGAACAGCCGGCGGATCCGTTCGGAGTTGAGCACTTCGGACGCCTCGATCGGCCTGCCGCTCTGCAGCATCTGCTTGATCAGGCGCGCCTTGGCCTCGGCGTCCGATTTCAGCGCGCGGGCGTTGTTCAACTGGGTGTTGATCTCGCCCATCTGCTGGTTCGACAGCGAGGTATTGTTGGTGCCGATGAACAGGCTCGACTTCGAGCGGAAATCCTCCGCGCGCTGTTCGGCTTCGGATACCTTCTTGCGCAGATTCTCGATTTCACCGGACAGCCAGTTGCCGGCGGATTTCGCCTGGTCCTGGCGCGCGCCCTGCTGCAATGTCAGATATCCGTCGGCGATCGAGTTGGCGACGCGCGCGGCAAGCTCCGGATCGCGCGACTGGAATTCGATGACGATGACGCGCGACTTGTCGACGGCATACGCCGTATACCGTTCGAAATAGGCGTCCAGCACCCGCTCTTCCGGGGTCAGCGAGAGCGGATCGCGCCCGATCCCGAACAGCGCCAGCAGCGATTTCAGCGGCGAAAAGCCCTGCAGCACGGGATCGAATTCCGGGCGCTCGGCCAGCTTGTTCTTCTTGATGATCTCGCGCGCAAGGTCGCGCGACAGCAGCAACTGCACCTGGCTGGTCACGGCCTCGGCGTCGACGGTATTGCGCTCCTCGTTGCGCTCGCCGTTCGGCCGCATGAATACGTTCTCGCGGCCGTCGACCAGGATGCGGGCTTCGGACTTGTAACGCGGCTTGACCATATT
This sequence comes from Hyphomicrobiales bacterium, assembly GCA_017305715.1. Lineage (GTDB taxonomy): Bacteria > Pseudomonadota > Alphaproteobacteria > Rhizobiales > Xanthobacteraceae > Bradyrhizobium. The sequence continues at coordinate 51,382 of JAFKKG010000026.1, forward strand.
GACGGCGGCAAGCGACAGCACGAGCGCCAGCACCGTCGGGACGATGATCCAGCCGCGCTTGCGGATCAGCGCCTGCCCGAGCGCATGCAGATCCAGATCGCCGGTTTCGGGCGCGACCACCTGCCCGGCGACGGTGGGCTTTGCCGCGACCGGCTTGGCGATTGCGGGCGCGGCGACGGCCGGCGCGGCAGGCTTTGCGACCCGCTCCACCACGGCCTTGTCCTTGCCTGCACGCCAGAACGCAAAACGCATCGCACACTCCCGCGGACGCCACTCGATCCCTGGCTCAAGAACGCCCCGAATCCACTTCCATCGCCGCGATTACACTCCATTAAGGTTGCTGCTGGGTTAATCCGCGCGATCTCGAGGGGGCGCGGAATGACTCCCCACCACGCAGCGGTCATGTTTTGTTAACCATGAAAGCCCTTAATCCGGCGGATACTTTTTCAGGATTCTTGCCATGCGAGGCGCTCTCGCCCCGATCCCATGTCTGGTTGCATTGGCGCTCGCGGGCTGCCTGGGCCGGACCATGCCCGTCGCCGTGGCGCCTGCCCCTGTCGCGGTGGCCTATGCCGAACCCGCGCCGGTCGACGCGGCCTATCATCTGGATACGGGCGACAAGCTCCGGGTCGTCGTCTACGGCCAGGAAGGCCTTACCAACACCTATGCGATCGACGCCGGCGGTTCGATCACGATGCCGCTGATCGGCCCGATTCCGGCGCGCGGACGCACCCCTGCGGGATTGGCCGCCGAGATCTCCGCCAGCCTGCGCCGCGGCTTTATCCGCCAGCCGTCGGTCGCCGTCGAGGTCGAGGCCTACCGGCCGTTCTTCATCCTCGGCGAAGTGGCAGCGCCCGGACAATATCCCTATGTACCGAACATGACCGTCGAAAGCGCCGTTGCGATTGCCGGCGGCTTTTCGCCGCGTGCCTTGCGCGACCGGGTGACGGTGACGCATACCGACGGATCCGGAACGGCGCGTTACGTGGTGCCGCCGGGCACCTCCATCAGCCCGGGCGATACCGTGCTCGTCGGCGAACGCTGGTTCTGATGATGCCTTTCGTTGAAGGTCAGAAGCTTCGTATCCTGCACGCGACACGCGCGCCGGTCGGCGGCATCCTCCGCCATATCCTCGACGTCGCCAACGGCCAGGCCGACCGCGGCCACGAGGTCGGTATCATCACCGACAGCCTCACGGGCGGCGAGCGGGCCAAGCAGGCGCTGGCGGAAATCGCCCCTCGCCTCAGGCTCGGCATTCACCGCGTGGCAATTCGCCGCGAGGTCGTCCCGGCCGATATTCTGGCGTGGGCGAGCTTCCAGCGCCTGATCCGCGGCCTGAACCCGCATGTGCTGCACGGCCACGGCGCCAAGGCCGGCGCCTTCACCCGATTGATGACCGCGGCAAAGGGCAGGATCAGGATCTACACGCCGCATGGCGGTTCGCTGCATTACCCGGTGACCACCCTCAAGGGAAACATCTTTGCACGCCTGGAACGCGCGCTGATGAACAATACCGACCTGTTCCTGTTCGAAAGCGCCTTCGCGCGCGACACCTATCAACGCACCATCGGCACCCCGAAGGGGCTGGTGCGATGCGTTTTCAACGGCGTCACCGATGCCGAATTCGAGCCGGTCGCCAGGGCCGAGGATGCCACCGATATCGCCTATGTCGGTGAATTCAGACACATCAAGGGGGCCGACCTGCTGATCGACGCGGTGGCGCGGCTGCGTGCCGAGGGCCGGCCGGTGACGCTGACGCTGGGCGGCGACGGCGAGGAAAGCGCCAATCTGAAAGCCCAGGTCGAGCGGCTCGGCCTCGCCGGGGCCGTGCGCTTCATTGGCCACGTCAAGGCACGCTACGGGTTTTCGAAAGGCACGTTGCTGGTGGTCCCATCCCGCGGCGACTCGATGCCCTATGTCGTGATCGAGGCGGCGGCGGCGGGAGTTCCCATGATCGCCGCCAAGGTCGGCGGCATCCCGGAGATTTTCGATACCCATACCGACGCCTTGTTCGCGTCCAGCAATGCGGACGCGATGGCGGACGCGATCAAGGCCGCACTGGACAATCCGCCCGCAACACTGGAACGGGCACGATCGCTGCGCGAGCGGATCCTCCAGCACTTCTCGCAGAAGGCGATGGTCGAGGGCGTGTTGGCCGGCTACCGCGACGCGTTTGCCAATCGTTAACCGTTCTTTACCCACGTAACTGTTTCTTCCGATTTGCCCCTTAAGCCGGATGGCGGGGGAATTCCGCACCGGCGGGCGCATCGCGACGTGCCCGCTCAAGAACGGACATTCAGATCGGGATTTGGACAGTGGAACCGATTAACGCTCGCTCGATGTTGGATGCCGCGGCAACGGCCGCGACCGCCGACAGGCCAATTGAACGGCGCCGCCGGTTGACGCCGGCAGCCCTTGCCGTCGCCAACCAGAAAGTCAGCCGCGCCTATTCGCCGATCGTGATCGCGGGCGCGGTCCGTCTCGTCGATTTCGTCATGCTCAGCGCGATCGGGATTGCGCTCTATTTTGCCTATGCCGTGCGCCTTGCCGGCTTTCACTGGGAATATGTCGCGGCGATCTTCGGCATGACGGCGACCGCCGTGATCTGCTTCCAGGCCGCCGACATCTACGAAGTGCAGGTGTTCCGCAGCCAGCTGCGCCAGATGACGCGGATGATCTCGTCCTGGGCCTTCGTATTCCTGCTGTTCATCGGCGCCTCCTTCATCGTCAAGCTCGGCAGCGAGATTTCACGGCTGTGGCTGTCGGCATTTTTCTTCGTCGGTCTGGCCGCCCTGATCACCGAGCGGCTGCTCCTGCGGACCATGGTGCGCCGCTGGGCCCGCCAGGGCCGGCTCGACCGCCGCACCATCGTGGTGGGCTCCGACAAGAACGGCGAAGAACTGGTCGAAGCGCTGAAGAGCCAGGACGATTCGGACATCGACGTGCTCGGCGTGTTCGACGACCGCAATGACAGCCGCGCGCTGGATACCTGCGCCGGCAGTCCGAAGCTCGGCAAGGTCGACGACATCATCGAATTCGCCCGCCGCACCCGGGTCGATCTCGTGCTGTTCGCGCTGCCGATCTCGGCCGAGACGCGCATCCTCGAAATGCTGAAGAAGCTGTGGGTGCTGCCGGTCGACATCCGCCTCTCCGCCCACACCAACAAGCTGCGCTTCCGCCCCCGCTCCTATTCCTATCTCGGCGAGGTGCCGACGCTCGACGTGTTCGAGGCGCCGATCACCGATTGGGACCTGGTGATGAAGTGGCTGTTCGACCACGTCGTCGGCTTCCTGATCCTGCTGCTGGCGTTGCCGGTGATGGGATTGGTGGCGCTCGCCGTCAAGCTCGACAGTCCGGGGCCGGTGATCTTCCGCCAGAAGCGGTTCGGCTTCAACAATGAGCGGATCGACGTCTTCAAGTTCCGCTCGATGTACCACCATATGGCCGATCCGACCGCCGCCAAGGTGGTGACCAAGAACGATGCCCGCGTCACCCGGGTCGGGCGCTTCATCCGCAAGACCAGCCTCGACGAATTGCCGCAGCTCTTCAATGTCGTGTTCAAGAGCAATCTGTCGCTGGTCGGCCCTCGCCCGCACGCGGTGCAGGGCAAATTGCAGAGCCGGCTGTTCGACGAGGCCGTCGACGGCTATTTCGCGCGCCACCGCGTCAAGCCCGGGATCACCGGCTGGGCGCAGATCAACGGCTGGCGCGGCGAAGTCGACACCGACGAGAAGATCCAGAAGCGCGTCGAATTCGACCTCTATTACATCGAGAACTGGTCGGTGCTGTTCGACCTCTACATCCTGCTCAAGACGCCGTTGGCGCTGATGACGAAGAACGAGAACGCTTACTGATGCATCCGCCCGTTCGGGCGGTGCCGCCTGCGAGTTGCGTAACGGTACGAGTATGTGATGGCGTATGCGGCGACAGCCGAGACTTCCCTGCCGCCGATAACGGCGCCGCCCGGCGTGCTCGCGGTACAGCGCGCGCTGGTGTGGCTGATCGGGGCGTCCGGGGCCATCGTGTTCATCGAGCCGAGCCCTTATGAGATCGCGACGCTGCTTGCGACCGTGTTCTTCTTCGCCACCGGCGCATTGCGGATGCGGCTGGCGTTCATCCCGCTGCTCGCGACGCTGTGCCTGCTCAATACCGGCTATATGATCAGCGCGATTTCCGTGATCGACCAGCCGGTCGGCGCCGTCGACCGGCCCAGCGTCGCGATGTGGATCACGACCTCCTGGTACATGGCGATCACGGTGATGCTGTTCGCGATGGTGGTGGCCGAGGATACCGCGGCGCGGCTCGACATGCTCCGTCGCGGCCTCATCGTCGGCGCGATGATCGCGGCAGTGCTGGGCATCGCCGGCTATTTCAACGTCGTCCCGGGCGGCCGCAATCTGCTGACGCTGTACGACCGAGCCCGCGGCACCTTCAAGGACCCCAACGTGTTCGGCGCGTTCCTGATCCTGCCGGCGCTGTTCGCCCTGCAAAGCGTGGTCTCCGACAGGCTGGGAAAATCGCTGCGCAACACCATCGCCTTCGGCGTCATGTCGCTGGCGATTCTGCTGGCGTTTTCACGCGCGGCGTGGGGCGGGCTGATCCTGACCGCCATGTTCATGCTGGTGCTGATGGTGCTGACCAGCCGGTCGCAGGCGCAGCGCTCGCGCATCATCATCATTGCGCTGGTCGCCGTGGCGCTGGCGGCGGCGCTGGTGGCGGTGCTGCTGTCGTTCGATTCGATTTCGCAGATGTTCAAGCAGCGCGCCAGCTTCGACCAGAGCTATGATTCCGGCCGCTTCGGGCGGTTCGGCCGCTACATCCTCGGCGCCGACATGGCGCTCGATCGGCCTTTCGGGATCGGCCCGCTGCAGTTCATCCGCTACTTCCCCGAGGACACCCATAATTCCTACCTCAACGCGTTCATGTCGGGCGGCTGGCTCTCCGGCATCTGCTATCCCGCGCTGGTGTTCATCACGGCGCTGAACGGATTCCGCTACATCTTCGTCCGCGCGCCCTGGCAGCGCGCGTATCTGGCCGTATTCGCGGCCTATCTCGGCACCGTGGGCGAAAGCTTTATCATCGACACCGACCATTGGCGGCACTTCTGGATGATGCTGGGGCTGATGTGGGGCATGTTCGTGGCCGCCGAACATTACAAGGCGCGCGCGAGCCAGGCGTTCAACGCCGCGGCCGTCCCGGCTTCCTGACGGGCTTCTCCGCCGGCGCGTCGATCAATCCCTTCAGCGCCTCGGTCGCTTCCAGCACCGCCTTGTAGCCGTCGGTCGCAAAGCGCAGCAGCAATTGCAGCTCCGCTTCCGAATAGCCGCTCCATACCTTGTGCATCGCCGTCTGCATCGGCACGTAGAAGCGCCCGATCCTGGCGACGTTCTCCGGCACGGTGACGATGAACACCTTGCGCCGGTCGGCCTCGTCGCGCTCACGGCGCACGAAGCCGGCCTTTTCCAGCCGGTCCACCACGCCGGTGATGGCGCCGGTGGTCAGCCCCGTCACCTCGGCGAGACGGCCGGCCGTGACGCGGCCCTCCAGATTGAGGAAATCGAGGCATTCGAGGTCGGAACCGGAAATGCCGGCCACGTTGGCGACGGCCTGGCCGAACAGCACGCCCTGCGCCGACGACCGCCGCATCGCCTCTTCGAGTTCCCCCAGCAGCGCGGCGCGCGCCTTCGGCCTTGACAAGCTCGGCTTCATATCTTAGTCCGTTTATATCTTAGCTACTAAGATATTTAGCAGCATGAATTTTCCTACCACCCCACGGATGCGCGGAGCAAGGCATGACCAGACCACCCAAAGCCCTGATCATCGGCGGCGGCATCGCAGGACCGGTAACCGGAATCTTTCTCAAGCGGGCCGGTATCGACGCCGAGGTGTTCGAGGCACGGCCCTACTCCACCGGCATCGGCGGCGGCCTGCAGATCGCGCCGAACGGCATGCATGTGCTGGCCGAGCTTGGCCTCGCCGACGACATGATCGCGCGCGGCGCGGTCGCCGAATCCTTCGATTTCTATTCGCAGGCAGGCGACCGCCTCGGCTCGCTCAACCGCAACATGAAAGAGCGGTTCGGCCAGCCCGCGGTGAACATGTGCCGCGCCACGCTCAACGAAGTGCTGGTCAACAAGGCCTGGTGCGAGAATGTCGAGTTGCGGTTCGAAAAACGCCTGGTGGCGATCGAGGATCGCGCCGACCAGCCTGTCGTGGCGCATTTTTCCGACGGCACCACGGCCGAGGGTGATTTCGTCATCGGCGCAGACGGCGTGCATTCGGCGGCGCGCGGCCATGTGGTTCCGGACGGCCCGAAACCGTTCGATACGGGATTGATCGGCTTTGGCGGATTTGTCCCGCGCGCGGTGATCGAGAACGCGCCCATTGGGCAACGCGTGGTGACGACGTTCGGCCAGAGCGGGTTCTTCGGCTACGGCTTCTGCAGTCCCGATCCCGCTGACGGCGCGATGTGGTGGAGCACGCAGCCGTCGCATGGCGTCGATGCGGCGACCTATCGCGCCATGAGCCGGGAGCAGCTAAGGCAGCATTTGCAGAATTTTCATGCCGGCTGGCACGATCCGATCGCGCAAATCCTGGCGGCCGCCGAAAACATCGTGGTGACCGACACGCTCGATGTCGCGACCTTGCCGACCTGGTCGCGGAAGCGGACGCTTCTGATCGGCGACGCCGCCCACGCCACCAGCCCGCATGCCGGCCAGGGCGCGTCACTGGCGCTGGAGGACGCGATGCGGCTCGGGCGGCTGATGCAGACGAGGCAGGAATTGTCCCTGACGTTCCAGAATTTCGAAGCCGAGCGGCGGCCGCGTGCCGAGAAGATCGTGGCGATCGCCCGCCGCAACGGCAACAGCAAGCGCGAGTTCTCACCGACCGGCGCCTGGATCCGCAACCGGATGATGAAACTGATGCTGCCGCTCGGCGCCCGCGCGATGGATTTCATGTACGCGTACGATCCCCGCGCGGCGTAGCGGTCGCGCGGGTCTATTTCTCCACCGCAAATGTCAGGCCGGCATGGTCGACCAGCCGCTTGATCAATTTGTGCTGCATCGCCGCCCCCGGCGTCCAGATGCCGCCGGGCACGTCAGGCGTATCGCGCAGCAGGCAGATCGCGCATTCGGAGATCATTTTTGACGTCGAGCCATAGCCGGGGTCGCGGTCGCCCTTCACCGAAGCGCGGACCTGTCGGCCGTCGGGGGCGATCGCAACATAGAGTAGATCATAGAGACCGTTCTCGCGCTCTTGCTTTGACGGGCCCTCGCCCGGCTTGGGCGCGTCGGGGCCGGTCTTTGCGGTGTTGGCGGCCATCACGAGCTTGGCGTTGGCTTCGCCCCGCTCGCCCGCCCCCGTCAGCACCATTTCGTCGTAGACGAATTCCTGCCCGTACGGAAATCCCATCAGCATGTTCGAGCGATGGACGTTGCGGGTGTTGATCAGCGCCATCATGAAGGGCGCGACCCACGAACCCAAATCCTCCTCATAGGACGGCTTGCTGCCGGGCGGCTGTTTCGGCCCCTTGAATCCGGGCGTCAGCGCGAACGGATCCTTGAGCATGGCGACGAGGCTGAGGTCCTTGGCGACCGCGTCGAAGGTCGCCTTGGCGCTGGCGGCGGTGCCGCCGGACAGGGTGCCGCGCATGTCGCGCACGCGGCCCTTGACGCGCGAAGCCGGCGCGCCGAACACCCGCTTGGCCTCCTCTTGCACGAAGAAGGCTCCGAGTTCGAACGGCACCGAGTCGAACCCGCACGAAAATACGATGCGCGCGCCGCTCGCTTTCGCCGCCGCTTCATGCTTGTCGATCATCTGGCGCATCCACAGCGGCTCGCCGCAGAGATCGAAATAGTCGGTGCCGGATTCCACACAGGCCGCGAGCAGCTCGTTGCCGTAAAACTGGTATGGGCCAACCGTCGTGATCACGGACTTCGTCTGCTCGACCATCGCCTTCAGCGACGCGGCATCGGCCGCATCCGCCACGATCAAGGGCGTATCCGATGGCGCGCCGATCGCATCGCGCACGGCAGCGAGCTTGTCCTTGCTGCGCCCGGCCATCGCCCATTTCAGATGACTGTCGCCCTTGTACTGCGCGGCCAGATATTCGGCGACGAGCTGGCCGGTAAAACCGGTGGCGCCATAGACAACGATGTCGAATTTCGACGAAGACATATTCTATTCCCTAAGGTGATTTGGTAGCCGAAGCAGCCGGTTCGGGCCGCTTCTAGCGCTATTTCTTCGCGTAGGATACGCCCATGCCAGCGCGGACGTCGGCCTGGATGCCATAGGGTGCGATCGGATAGCGCAGGCCGTTTTTTGCCAGCTGCTTCATGCCGATAATGGCCTTGGCCAGATGCGCGGGCTGCAGCGCCATCAGCATCTCCTCGTCGGGCACGCCGCCATAGCGGCGCTCGGCAAAGCACGGCAGCGAAAGGCTTGGCTCGCCGGTCTTGAGCGCCCGCCCCCAGGAATCCGCGCACGCGGTCTCGCCGACCACGCCCCATTCGAACTTCTTGTAGCCGGTATATTGCAGCCCGTTGATCAGGATGATCATCTGGCCCGGCGTCGCATAGACGAGACAGATATCCGGCGGATTGAGCCGGCCGCTGGTGATCGGGCTCACCGCCATCGCCTGGTAGCGGCCAAACGGCACCACATCGAGCGCCTCCTGGCGCAGCCTGGCGTCCTCCTCGGTGCCATGCCAGACCCCGACATAGTTCTTGCCTTCGAGAAATTTTTCGTCCCTTGGCGCGAGCCCGATCACGGCGCGACATTGCGCGCCGACCAGATCTTCCCCGGTGATGCCGACCGTCCAGCCGAGCCGTGAGGCCATGCTGACGATCTGGTCGGTGGTGTGCACCGCGCTGGGCCGCCGGATCTTTGGAATCGCCGCCATCTCCTCGACGGTCGCAAACATCTTGATGCCGATCACGGTGGTCCGCAGGCGCAGCAGGCTGATCAGGTCGGCAGCGATGCCGTTCAGGTCGAACGCTTCTGGCGGCGTTTGTTGTTGCATGGCGTAAACTCCCTTTTCGGCGAACCCGGTGCGCCTGTTGGCGTCAATCCTACCCCGGCCGTCCGCTTGTTGCGACCTCTACTTCGGCGCCGGTCCCGGCAAGAGATCGTCGATCTTGCCGGTGGCCCGGTACGCCACCAGCCCCATCCATTCGCGCACCGCGACATCGGTCCGCCCCAATCCGTCAAGCACGACATTCGAAAACGAAAACAGATCGCCGCGGCCGCCGGCCCGCCAATCGACCGGATAGGCTTCGACCGCAAATCCCGCCTTGCGGAACAGCCCGATCGAGCGCGGCATGTGAAAGGCCGACGTCACCAGCAACCAGCGTTCACCTTCCTTCGGCGCCACCAGCGCTTTCGAGAATTGCGCGTTCTCCACGGTGTTGCGCGACGCGCGCTCCATGATCAGCCGCGATTTTGCAATGCCGAGACTCTCGAACACGGCGCCCGCGAAATCGGCTTCCCGCGCGTCGTTCGAAATCAGATTGGCACTGCCACCGGAATACACGATGCGCGCGTTCGGATAGCGGTGCGCCAGCGCCGCCGCCGCGATGATGCGGTCGGGGGCGCCGCGCACCACCGGCGTGCCATGCGCGGCCGACAGATCCGCCTCGATCGAGGCGCCGAGGACGATGATGCCGTCCGGCGGCTTGCCGCCGCCGGCCTCCCAGCGCGGAAAGCGCTGTTCCAGCGGATAGATCAAATAGTTTCCGAGCGGCGACAATCCGCAGATCACCAGCAGCAGCACCGCCGATATCACCAGCTTGCGGCCGAGCGCGGCAAAGCGTGTCACCAGCAGGATCGCGCCGACGACGCCGATCCCGATCAGGAAATTGGTCGGCAGCAGCAGGTAGCCGAGCGTTTTGGAAAGCGTGAAGAACAAGGGGACCCTTCAGGCGCGGTATCGATCCAGCATTGGTCGTCATACGCGGGCTTGACCCGCGTATCCATCCTTCTTCAAGAAAGCCTTGTCCGAAAAATGATGGATTGCCGGGTCATAGGCAGCGGAAGCGACGCTGTCCCGTGGACGGCTACGCCCGGCAATGACACACTGGTCAACAAGCGCCAGACAAGAAAGCCTCCCATGACGCATCATCACCTGCATTCCAGCCCCAAAACCTGCCACTGGGGCTTTTTCGAAGCGAAATTGACGCCGGTCCTGACCATTGCCAGCGGCGACGAGGTCACGGTCGACACCATCACCGGCGGCCCGGAAGTGGTCCCGGACCGCAGCAAATTTCACGTGCCGCCGGAGCTCGCCGATGTCCACGCCCAGAACGAGCGCATGGTGCCGGGCCATATCCTGACCGGGCCGATCGCGGTTGAGGGCGCCGCCCCCGGCGACGTACTCGAAATCGACATCCTCGACGTCCAGCTTCGGCAGGACTGGGGCTACAACTTGATCCGGCCGCTGTCAGGCACCCTGCCCGACGACTTCCACGAGACGCGGATTCTCAACATCCCGCTCGATCTCAAACGAATGGTCGGCCGGATGCCGTGGGGCCTCGAGCTGCCCCTAAAACCGTTCTTCGGCGTGATGGGCGTGGCGCCGCCGCCGGCCTGGGGCCGCATCACCTCCCTGATCCCGCGCGCGATGGGCGGCAATCTGGACAACAAGGAGTTAGGCGCCGGCGCCAAGCTCTATCTGCCGGTGTTCGTGCCCGGCGCGCTGTTTTCCTGCGGCGACGGGCACGGGGTGCAAGGCGACGGCGAAGTCTGCGTCACCGCGATCGAGACCGCGTTGCAGGGCCGCTTCCGCCTGACGCTGCGCAAGGATATCAAACTGGATTATCCGCGCGCGGAGACCGCAACCCATTACATGACGATGGCGATGGACCCCGACCTCGACCAGTGCGTGGTGCGCGCGCTGCGCGACATGATCGTGCTGCTCGGCGAGAAACGTAATTTATCGCGCGAGGACGCCTACACCCTGTGCAGCCTTGCCGCCGATCTGCGCGTCACGCAGACCGTGAACGGCTCCAAAGGCATCCACTGCATGATCGAAAAGGGCGTCGTGCACGGCTGATGCCGGATCAGTTGTCGAGCTCAAATCCGGATTGCTTGACGACCGGCGCCCAGCGCGCCGTCTCTTCGCCAATGCGGGCCGCCAGTTGCGCGGAACTGAGGGTGTAACTGTCGAATCCCATCTGCTCGAGGAATTCGGTGACCGGCTTCGATTTTGCGGCCGCCGTAATCGATTGCTGCAACTGGTCGATGATCGGCTGTGGCGTCTTGGCGGGCGCGAACAGCCCGTACCAGTCGACCCCGGTCACCTTGTCAAAGCCGAGTTCGGCGAATGTCGGCACGCCAGGCATGAATCGCGAGCGCTGGGCGCTCGTTACCGCGAGCGCACGCAGTTTTCCGGATTCGACGTACTGCCTGATGTCGCCGGTAACCGCCATCGAGGTCGGCACCGTTCCCGACAGCAGGTCCGGCACGATCGCCGCCATGCCGCGATAGGGAACGTGCGTCATTTCAATTCCGGCCTGCTGGCCGAAGACCCAGCCCTGGAAATGCATGATCGATCCGGCCGCCGGCGTCGCGTAGAACGTCTTGTTGGCTTTCGCCCAGCCGACGAAATCCTGCAAATTCTTGACCAGCTCGGGCACCGCCGGCCCGACCACGAAGGTCTGCGCATTCGAACAGACCGGCGTGATCGGGATCAGATCGGCGACGGGATCGTAGCTCAGCTTCTTGTAGACGTGTGGAAAGATCACGATCGGCGAGGATGGCGACAGCACGAGAGTGGTGCCATCGGGGTTGGCGATCTTGGTGGCGTCGATGGCGATGCGGCCGCCCGCGCCGGTCCGTCCCTCGACAATGACCGAGTCGGCAAAATTGCCGCCGAGCTGATCGGCAATACGGCGCGCGATCACGTCGAGCGTTCCGCCGGCCGCGAACCCGACCACGATCCGGGCCAGCGCCGGCCGGGCCGCCGCGCGATTGATCCCGAGTGCCGCGGAGGCAGCAACGCCTTGCAGAAGGTGACGACGCGTCAGGGACATGGATTCTCCTCCGGACAATTTCAGGCGCGGGGTTGCGGCAGATAAGCGACGGCCTTGATTTCGATCAACAGATGCGGATGCGGGAGCTGGTGCACGGCGACAGTCGTCCGCGCGGGCCCGTCGGAGCCGAAGAATTCGGCGTAGACGTCGTTGTAGCCGCCAAAATCGTTCATGTTGACGAGGAACGTGCTGACTTCCACGACGTCGGAAAGCCCGCCGCCGACTTCGCCCAATATCCTGGCGATGTTCTCGATCACCGCGCGGGTCTGCTCGCGAATGTCGACCGTCAGCGTTCCCATCGCATCCGCGCGTGCTCCGGCAATGCTGTTGTCGGATCGCCGCGCGCTCGTTCCGGAAACGAACACGAAGTCGCCGGCGCGCTTGAGGTGCGGATACCGGCCGCGCGGCGTCGCCATTCCCCGCACGACAACCGCGCCATGATCGGCCGTCATGATCTCCCCGCTCTGCCGCGTGCCCCGCGGCGCCGTTTCACGAATTGGGACGTATACGTCATTTTTCGAACGCTAACGGCCGGCCGGCGCACTGTCAAGGAACCCGCGCGCGCGCCGGCTGCGGGGCTGGCCCGGCAACGCGATGCATTCGAAAGCAAACGCCGCTGCCACCTTGTTGGGCTTTTTCGGTAATGCTAGAGCGTATCGGGACATGCTCATTCTGCAATCGGATGTGACCGCCCACGCTGCAATCGATACGCCGCGTTCGACCGGCATGACCAGCACATCATGACCAGCACACCTGCCAATCGCCGGCGCCGCGCTTCCGGCCCACCTCGCAAGCGAACGCCCGGCAAGAGCCGGACGCCGGCCCCGCCTCCCCGCGACGCCGCGTCCGCACTGACCCCTCAGGTGCGCTCCATCCTCGACCGCTTTCGGCTGGAAGACGTCGTTTCGCACCTGTTGCGGCGCGCCCATTTTGCCGCCGAGGAACGCTTTGCGCGCGAGTTTGCCGATGAGCAGATCACGCCGCGGCAGAAGGCAACGTTGATTGCCGTTTATCAGCGACCCGGCCTCAGCCAGAACATGCTCGCCGAGCATCTCTTCATGGATCGCAACACGGTCGCCGAGATGGTGACACGCCTGGTTGCGCGGCAATTGCTCGAGCGGCGGCCGTCGGCGGGAGATCGACGCGCGCACGAGTTCTTTCTCGCACCGGAAGGCGCTGCGATGCTCAACCGCGTCCTGCCCAGAGACGCGGCGATCGAGCGCGCTATCCTGCAACGTCTGCCCAAGGACGACGAAAAGCGGTTCATGAAGTATCTGCGGCTGATCGTGCAGACGCCGCAATCGTGATCGCGCAGCCAGCGATAACGGCCGCGACGCGGTGCGCCGTTACAGCGGCGACCGCAGTTCCAATCTGGAACGAATCCTGACGCTGGTCTTTCCGACCAGCGCCGCCCCCTGCACGTCAGCGCTATCGGCGGTATAGGTGCCGCTGAAGCCGGTGGTAACCTCGCGCCCGCCGAACAACGGCAGCACGCCGGCTGATCTGGTGTGCTGGTTGGTGGTCAGTTCGCCGCGCCATTTGCCGTGATCGGCGGTGTAGGACCCCGTGTAATAGAAATGCGAATCCCCGCCGACGATCCTGCCATCCAGCAGCATGATGACGCCGCTGGCGTGGCCATGCCCGCCCTCCAGCATTTCGGTCGCGATCGAGTAGAGGCCGTTGGTAATCGTCATCACGCGCCGCCCTTTGCGGGACCAGCATCGTCCGTGCAAACGCCCCGATGCAAATGAGAAATGGGCCGGCAACTGGATCGTTTCGCCGCGGTCGCATCGGCACTCCCCGCCCTGCCCCGGGGGCCGCGCCGCCGCATCCAGCCGCAAATCTGATCCGGCGCGCCGGTTTTCAGATGCCTTTACAAGGAGATAGGCCGGTTTCTGCCGGCGCGATTGACTTATCCCCACGAAACTTAATAGAGTCTAAATAGATACTTTTCAGTACAGCGATTAAAAGTTAGCGTTCTTGCATGGCTACAGAAAAAGCCGAAACCGACCGCGTTCCCGTCACCTTGGCGCTCTCGACCATCAGCTATCTCGAAAAACTGGTGAGACAGGGCACCCACGGTACCAGCGTTCCCGGCGTTGCGAAGACCCTGATCGAGGAAGGCATTCGGCTCGCCATCAAGGACGGGCTGCTTGCGATCCGCGACAATGGCAGGCCGTCCTGACGGGGAAGATTCGCTGACGGGAAGCAGGAGCGCGGCGGTTCCTCAAAGAATTTGGGACCGCAGCATGTTCGCCACCATTCCGACCTGGACCACCGAGCGCCTCGAACTCCTCAGGCAACATTTCGAATCCGGCCTCTCCTGCCGCGAGATCGCCGCCCAGATCGGCGTCAGCCGCAACGCCGTGATCGGCAAATTGACACGGCTCGGCCTGACGCGCGGCCCGACCAACATCGAAAAGCAGTTGCAAGCGAGCACACGAGAACGCAGCCCGAAATCGGTCCCCCGCGCGCAGTACCGGATGTTGCAGGCGGTCTACGAGAACGGCCAACCGGTGATCGACGCACCGATCGCCAGCGAGCGGCCGTGCTCGCTGCTCGAACTCAGCCACGAACGCTGCCGTTGGCCGATCTCAACGCCCGGCGAGGAAGATTTTTGTTTTTGCGGCAACACGCCGCTCAAGGGCATGCCCTATTGCGCCGGGCATACCCGCCTCGCCTACAAGCCCGGCTCGCGGCAGCGAATGGCGAGGGCCTGACGCGTCGCTTCTGCGGTCATCGCCTGATCACCTTGAGCGCGACGCCCTCGCCCATGTGCGGCAGGGGAAATTCGAGGCCGCGTCTGCTGCCTGTCGCATGCGTGAGGTAGCGGAAGCCGGCGATATCGGCCGGCTTCCCGACCAGATAACCCTGCGCCTGATCGCACAGTTCGGTGGCCAGAAAACCCAGCTCATCGCGGGTTTCGACGCCTTCCGCCAGCACCGGCAATTTCAGCCCGCGCCCGATGCCGAGCACCGCCCGAACGATGGTCGCGGCCTGTTCATTGGAATCGACCGCCTTGATGAAGGAACCGTCGATCTTGATCTTGTCGAACGGAAAGGCCCGCAAGTTCGACAGCGACGAGTAGCCTGTTCCGAAGTCGTCCATCGCGATCCGCACGCCGAGCGCCTTGAGCTGGCGCAGGGTCGCCAGCGCGCGGTTGAAATCGCGGATCAGCGCGGTTTCGGTGATCTCCAGTTCGAGCCGTTCGGGCTTCAGTCCGGTTTGAACGAGGATTTCGTGAACGAGCTGCGTAAACTGCGGATTATGCAGTTGCATCGCCGATACGTTCACGGCGATGCCGAGCGGATTGGTCCAGCTACAGGCTTCCTCGCATGCCCGTCTCAGCACCCATTCGCCGATCTGCTGGATCGTCCCGCTTTCCTCGGCCACGGGAATGAACAGGGCGGGCGGAACCATGCCACGCTGCGGATGACGCCAGCGCAACAAGACCTCGAAGCCGGTGATCTCGCGTGTGTCGAGCTGGGCCTGCGGCTGATAGGCCAGTTCGAACTCGTTGCGCGCGATCGCGCTGCGAAGGTCGTGCTCCAGCATGCGCCGGTCCCGCACTTCGATGCCCATCTCCACTTCAAAGAAGCGATAGACGCCGCGACCGTCGGTCTTGGCGCGATAGAGTGCGGTATCTGCGTGGGTGAGAAGTCCCCGCCCATCCTGGGCATCGTTCGGGAAGATCGCCACGCCGATGCTGGTGGAGACGAACGAGGACGTGGTCGACGCCTCGTTTTCAACCCGCAACGCCTCGATGATGTGCTCGGCGATGCGACCGGCCGCCAATGGGCTGGAGAGATTCGTTGCGATGATGGCAAATTCATCGCCCCCGAGCCGCGCCATCATCTGATTTCGGTCGAGCACCGCCGTCATGCACTTCGCAACCCGCTTCAACAATGCGTCACCGGCACCATGCCCGAACAGGTCGTTGACCTCCTTGAAGCGATCGAGGTCGAGGCAGAGCACGGCAAAGGACCGGCCCGAGGCTCGATGCGTCTCGATTTCATGATCGAGCCGGGCATTGAAGCTGTTTCGGTTCGGCAAGCCCGTCAACGCATCGTGGTGCGCCAGGAAATGAATATGCTCCTCGGCCTTCTTCCGGTCGCGCAGATCGCGCACGGCGATGGCATGGTGCGGCTGTCCGGCGAAATCGATCGTTCGAAGAATGAACTCGGCCGGGATGAACTGGCCGTTGGAATCGCGCAACTCCGCCTCGATGCGCTCCCGCGGCTTCGCGACCAGCTTGTGCCGGACCGCCTCCTCGGGCAGGCAGATCGCCAGAGACTGTCCGATGACGTCATCGGGGACGTAGCCCGTCAGTTCCGTCAGGCTTGAATTGATCGAAACGATCTTGTCGCCATAGCAGACCAGCAACCCCTCGGCCGACGCGTCGGCAAGGCCGCGCATGCGATCGACTTCCAGTTCGGCGCGATGGCGTTCACGGATATCGATCGCCAGACCGGCGCAGGCGAGGAACAGGATCGTGAGCGAGGCGAGCGCGACGCCGAGCGCAAGCCAGCCGGCGGGAAGCGCCAGTTCCGACACCACAACCATCGGATCGGGGATGATCGAAACCGCGCCCATGGCGGTGAAATGATGGCTGCAGATCGCCAGCGTGAGCAGCACCGCCGATGGCCTTCCACTTCATCGACCCGTCGCGCAAACCGGCAGGCAGCGCGATCGCGCCGATCGCCGCGCCGAGCACGATCGAGACGGCGACCAGGACGGGATCCCACTGGATCCGTCCCGCGATCTCGAAGGCGGCCATGCCGGTGTAGTGCATCGCCGCGATGCCGCCGCCAACCACCGCTCCGCCAATCCAGCGCCCGGCAGGGACTCTGTTTCCCGACGCGATCGAAAGGCCGACACCGGTCAGCAGGATGGCCGCCAGAAGCGACACGATGGTGAGGACAATGTTGTACCCGCTCGGGATGCCCGGCGAGTAGGCCAGCATGGCGACGAAATGGGTCGCCCAGATGCCGAAGCCGCTTGCGGTGGCGGCGACGCACAGCCAGACATCGCGCATATGGCCCGTGGTCTTGCGGACGTGATTGAGGAAGTTGATCGCTGCGAAAGCTGCCAGCGCACAGACGATGGCCGCCAACACCACCAGTCGCAGGTCATGCTCGTAGGCGATGCAATTGTATATGGTGAACATCCGGGTAACAGCCGCTTTTGAATATTTTATAGGGCTAGAACTTGGGATCGAACATGCAGCCGGCAGCCTTGCACAATCCTGAATCGTGCCGACGCAGATGACGCCATGGTTTATTTTCGGTGATGCGCCGCCGGGTCGGCCTGTTGCCCCCGCCACAACGCCAACAACGCCGGCGGCCGCAACCATCGGGCGTTGATGCGGGCTACGTGCTCACCCCCGGATCACGTCCGAGGGCCTGCTTCGCCGGGTACGCTGTTAGCCCAGCTTCCAGCCGACCGCGTCGCGATAGCTCTCGAAGAAGCTGGGGGTGTACGCCTCTTCCGGCGTCGCGCGCACGCGCTCGTCGATCTCGCGGGCGTCGTCGCCGACCAGGATGCGCCAGCGCCCGGCCTTGACGCCGTCGAGGATGATTTTCGCGGCCGCGGCCGCCGTGGTCGGCGCCTCGTCGCGGAACGAACGCGCGCGGTCGAGCGCACGTTCCTGGATGGCTTCGTCCGACATGGCCGCGGTGTCGACGCCCATGCCTTTCATCCGTTCGCGGGCTACCGCGAGCTCAGCGTCACTCAGACGCTCGGACTCGTTGCCGCTCTGGATCTTGCGCGAATTGGCCACGATCGAGGTGCCGATATGGCCGGGCATCACGACCGAGCATTTGACGTGCGGCGCGTTGAGCCGCAGATCCGTCATCAGTGCCTCGGAAAATCCCTTCACCGCGAACTTGGCGGCGCAGTATGCGGTATGCGAGACGCCGGGACCGACCGACGCCCAGAAGCCATTGATGCTCGACGTATTGACGATGTGCCCCTCATCGGCCTTCAGCAACAGCGGCAGGAAGGTGCGGACGCCGAGATAGACGCCGCCCCAGCAGATGTTGAAGGTGCGTTCCCATTGCTCGCGCGAATTGGTGAACAGACTGCCGCCGCCGCCGATGCCGGCATTGTTGAACAGCAGATGGATCCTGTCGGTCGCCTGCTGCTCGATCAGTTCGTCGCGAAAGCGCTGCAACTGGCCTTCGATCGAGACGTCGGCGACATGCGTGGTGATGCGCAGGCCCTGCGGCAGTTTCTGTGCCTCGCAGAGCGCTTTGGTCTCGGCCATCGCCTCGGCGGAGATATCACACATCGCGACGTTGCAGCCCTCGGCCACCAATTGGCGCGCCAGCTCGCGGCCCATGCCCGTGCCGCCCCCGGTGATCACGGCAAATTTCCCGGCGAAGTCTTTCATGGAGATGTTTCCTCGATTGTCTTTTTCTTGGCCGTCATGAGCAACGCACGGGGCCGCTCTCGAAATGTAGCAGCTGCGTCCTGTCCGCAAAGTGTTGCATCAATGCGGTTAAGGTATCGCGTCCCTACCGAGCTATGCTCATTACTACAATTAGGTTTCGAAGAATCTTTCCCTTAGTTCTTCACACGCTCCGTCCAAGCCAGGAAACAAAGAACCCGCAGTCACTCCCATGATCGCCAGTTCGCGCATCACCCGCGGACGCTCGATTACCGGCAAATCGAAAACCTGAAGGTACGTCGTGCCTCTAGCTCGTTCCATGTGATCGATGTAACGCTCAATATCGTCAACGTTAGTGATGCTTGAAATTCCTTGCTGCGGGATCATTCGAGGATTTTCGATTGCGAGGGCATCCAACACAGAAAAATGCGGATACATCGGAGCAAGCTTGATAATTTGGCCTTGATCGTTCAACCATCGGGCTTTCGAGAACATGAATATGCGAACCTTATCATTGTTTGAAGCTTCTCTAGCGACCTTATTGCTGACGGCTCTGTAAGCGAAATAAGCGGCAACGAACGGAGAATGAGTCCAATCAAGGAGCGGCGTGGGATAACCGTGATGCTGAATAAGGCTTACGAAGGCTCCATATTGTAGCGGCTCTGCCAGGAAAAAGAAATTACGCGTCCGCGCGCTTAAATGCTTTTGAACCGTCGGCATATCTTGAGTAGAATATCTAATCAGATCGCACCGTCCAGTTCTGTGGAATGATGTTCTCAAGCGCCACGTATTATTGGTCTGGCCGCGAAACATAAAGTCATAGGGCGAAAGACCTCGTACATACTGCGAAAACGAACTCCAGTCTGTTACCTCTGGCATGGCAACGTATGTGGAAGGCGATGACGCATGACTGGGTCCGATAAGCGATGCCCCGGCAACTCCTAAACTAGTATTCCAGTTTATCGCTAGAGAGCCACGTTCGTGCCTAACATTCACTTCTGCGCTGTCAGGAAATGAAACACCCGGAAAGTCTTGCCGAACAGCCGACCACGGATGCGGATCGTAGCTCCGATTAAAGGCCATAGGCGTTACATTCAACGTAGCAGCATCGGATTTATCCGGGGTACGAATTCCGACGTAAACAATAGGCAATTGCGGATCTACGGGCCTCAGCACGGCATATCCACCATAGTACGTGCCGTAATCGTCTATATCGACAAGGATGTTTCCCTCAGTGTCAGAGCTGAATGTACCGATCCATTGCCCCAGCATTAGTATCTCCAGCGCCTCTACGAACTTCGATTAATCCCCAGCAGCGAGGCGCCAGCTAGAATTGCAGTGCGACGCCCTACTCCGCCGCCTCGACGCGTTGGCCTGACGTTGCGACCAATCCATCGAGCGCCTTCCTGATCGCGGCCTGTTGCGCCGGCGACGCTTCCGGCATCGGCGCGCGCGAAAACGTCTTCGGCAAGCCCTGCAGCGATTGGGCATGGCGCGTGCAGGCCGGCAGGTTGTCGGAGACAATGGCGTTCCACAGCGTCAATAGCTTCTTGTGCAGGTCGAGCGCGCGGACGTGATCGCCGGCCTTGACCGCATCCCACAATGCTACCGACGCATGCGGCGCGGCCGAGAGGATCGCGGCGATCGAGCCGTGCGCGCCGAGCGTATAGGACGGATACATCAGGGCGTCGACGGCGCTGTAGATCAGTTTGTCCGGCGCCATCATCATGAGGTCGGCAAACAGCTTCAAATCGCCGGCGCTCTGCTTGACGCCGACCACCAGCGGCACCTCGTTCATGATCCGCGTCAGCAGCGCCGGCGACAGATACGACCACGGCACCACATTGTAGATGATGATGGGCATGCCGGTTTCATCCGCCATGCGGCGGAAATGATCGACCATCGCCTGCTCGTCCGGCTTGAACAAATAATGCACCGGCGTGACCTGGAGGGCGGCGACATCCATGTCGCGCACCAGTTTGCCGCGCCGGACCGCGTCCCGCGTCGAATCGACGATGATGCCGGCGATGACAGGTGCGCGGCCCTTGGCGGCTTCGACGGTCGCGGCCACCAGGTCGCGATATTCCTCGTGGTCGAGCGTGTGCCCCTCGCCGGTCGAGCCGCCCGCCGCCATGCCGTGGCTACCGGCGCCGATCAGCCAGTCGACCTGCGCGGCGACCTGCTTGAAATCAATCTCGCCGTCTTTCCGGAACGGCGTTGTCATCGGCGGTATCACGCCCGTCGGACGCATCTTCATTGATCGACCCCTTGCGTTTCCGTTTCCCAATATCCGATCCCGCTCTCCGGCGGTCATTATCGATCGGTTGAAGCAAGCCTAACGGCTGCCGGCGCGGCAATCCAGTTCAGACATTGGGAGGCTGGGATGGGCATGGCGAAGGGCTTCCCGGCATCCTGCAATTTGCGCCACTGCGCCAGGAACTTTTGCAATTCCGGGGAGTCGAATCCCTGCTTCCGGTCCCAGCCCCCCAAGGCCCACCGGAAGAAAACCTCCCACTAGGTTGGCGGTCCTGGCGCTCCTATCCCGCGCTGGGGCCGTTTGCGATTTGGACGATGTGGCCGGCAGGCTCTCTTGTCGGCTGCGCTTCACGAGGAACCGGATCGCAAGCCCAACATTATCTGGGCAAAGGAGGCCCCCATGGGACAAGCAATCTACGAAATTATCGGCACTAGCGGTGAATGGCGGGTACGGCACGACGGCCAGGCCGCGAACGTCTACGAGACAAAAGAATCGGCTTTTGAGGCTGCCGTAGCCGCCGCGTCGCTCGCGCTTCGACAGGGGCACGAGGTTCGGGTGTCCGCTCCCGGCTCTGAAACTGCGACGGGGGCGGCAAACACAGGCTAACGCACACGTGAATCTGGATCGAAAGGTAAAGACGGCGCTCAACGAAACGCGACTCCTGCTCCTGGGGGCGCAGGTTCTGCTCGGATTTCAGTTTCAGGCGTTTTTCCAGGACGGGTTTTCCGAACTTTCGGCCATTTCGCGTCATCTCTGCCTGACGGGCCTGGTGCTGGTGCTGCTCTCGGTGACGCTGCTGGTGATGCCTTCGATGCAGCACCGGCTGGTCGAGATGGGGCAATCGTCCGAGCGACTGGTGTCCGCCACGAGTGCCCTGACCGGCCTTGGACTTGTGCCGCTGGCTTTCAGCCTTGCTCTCGGCGTCCATGTCGTGGTCGACCGTCACTTCGGCATGCTGGCCGGCATTGTCGCCGGCGTCGCTCTGGGAGCCGCCTGCGGGCTGGCCTGGTTTGGCATCGAATACCTGATCGATGCTCCCGCGAGGAGGAACATCATGCCGCAATCGGCCACTCCGCTCGGTACACGGATCGAGCAGCTGCTGACGGAGGCGCGCGTCATCATTCCGGGCGCGCAGGCATTGTTCGGATTTCAGATATTGGCCATGCTGACCAGCGGCTTCGATCGCTTGCCGCAGGCTTCAAAGGTGGTTCACCTCACCGCGCTGATCCTGGTGGCGACGAACATGGTGCTGTTGATGATGCCCGCGGCATTGCACCGGCTGACGTTTGGCGGCGACGACTCCACCAGGTTTCTGCGGATCGGATCCGGCATCGTCATCGTCGCACCCATTTTCCTCGCCGCCGGCATCTCGGCGGAAAGCTACGTCGTCTTCCAAAGGGTGATCGGCAGCGAGGGCCGCAGCGCCATCGGCGCCGCCGCAACATTTTTCGTGATCGCGGCCTGCTGGTACGCGGTACCGTTATTGATACGAAGCCTGCATCCGGCGAAACGTCCGCCTCAAGAGGCCGCAACAGCGCAAACCCGATCGGCGTGAGTTCGTCCATGGCCCTGTTCACGGTGCGTCCGACCAGATTGGATCAGTTGACGGCAGACTTTGTCGCCGAGCACACCAATCGCACGATCGAGCACGCCGCGGGTGCCCTGACCTGGGCGGGGGACGAGCACGTGCTCACCGTGCTGGCGCTCGGCTGGTGGATTGCCTGTCGCAACAAGGACGCTGTTGCCCGCCGCCGAAGCGACCACATTCTGTTGACGGCGGTCGCCGCCGCTGTTCTCCCCCATATCGTCAAAAAGCTCGTCAACCAGGAGCGCCCCGACCGGCGGACCGTTTACGGTCATCTGCATGGTGTGCCGTTCTCCGGAAACAAGTACGATGCGTTCCCGTCCGGCCATGCCCTGCATGCCGGCGCCCTTGCCTCCGCCGCCACGACACTTGCTCCGCCGCAGCGCAATTCCGTGTGGGCTGCAACCGCCCTTCTCCTCGCCACGCGTGTCGTGCTGCTCGCGCATTGGACGAGCGACGTCGCCGCCGGGTTTGCGATGGGCGTGGTGCTCGAGCGGCTGATGCGGTTTGTGACCGGATACGGTCGGGCGCCTGCGAAGCGTGTCAGCGCGCGCGCCATACGGTCGAAAGCTCGCGCGAATTGATCAGGTCGATCTGCGCCTGCATGCGGGTGCGATAGATTGTCATCAGGGCCTCGTGGCCGGCGCCCGAGGAACTGCAGAGCGCATCCTCGACAATCACGACCCGAAAACCGCGATCGATCGCGTCGAGCACCGTGGAAAGAACGCAAACGTCCGTTTCGGCCCCGGTCACGACCAGACACCGCACGCCCTTCTCCTGCAGAGAGACATCAAGTCCCGAAAGGTAGAACGCCGAATAAGCCGGCTTGTCGATGACATGCGCCGGCGGCACGAAACGCGCGAGTTCGGGAACGAGGTCGAGTTGATCTGCGCTTGCTCCGGCGCCGTCTCAGCGCACCTTGAAGACCAGCTTGCCGCGGAAGTGGCGGGATTCGCTGAGGCGATGCGCGGCGACGGCGTCGCTGAGCTGATACAGCGTCACCTCCGGTGGCCGGACGGCGCCGCCCGCGACCAGTTCGACGATGCGTTCGAGATGCGGCCGGTCGCGTCCGACGGCCGGCCGCAAGGCTGTGACATCGCCGCGGTCCGGCTTTGGCGCCTGGGGGCCGGAGGCGATGAAGGCCGCCCGGCCGCCCGGCTTCAGCACCGCGAACGATCGCTGCGCGACATCGCCGCCGACGGTGTCGAACACGGCATCGCAGCCTGTCACGGCCTTGGTAAAATCCACCGCATTGTAATCGATGATTTCGTCGGCGCCGATGGAGCGCAGATAGTCATGGTTCGACGCACTCGCGGTGGTGATCACGCGCGCGCCGAGGTGTTTTGCCAATTGGATGGCAAAGCCGGCGACGCCACCCGCGCCGCCCTGGATCAGGATCGTCTCGCCCGCTTGCAGCTTGAGCGCGCCTTCGATGGTGCGGATCGCGGTCAACCCGGCCAGCGCCAGGGCCGCGGCATCGACGTGGGACAGTTGATCGGTCTTTTTGGCGACGATGGCCGCCTTGATCGCAATCCGCTCGGCATAGGCGCCCTCCTGGCCGACGTCGCAGACGGCAAAGACCTCGTCGCCTACGCGTAAATCGCCGACCCCGTCGCCGACAGCGGAAACCACGCCCGAAAAATCGCGGCCGAGAATATAGGGAAATCGCGAAATCTGGCCCGACTTGCCCTCGCGCACCTTCCAGTCCGCGCCATTGACGCTGGCCGCGGCGATATCGACCAAGACCTCGCCGGATGCGGCCACGGGATCCGGCATCTCGCCGAATTTGAGAACCTCGGGTCCGCCGTGTCGGTCGATGAAAGCGGCTTTCATGGGCATTCCTCGCTTTGCGCAACTCAAGGCTCGAGAAGACTCGTTTTGTTCACGGAGAACGAACGGAGTTCGGATTTTTGCGATCAGCCAATCGTAAATAATTGCAAAACAAAAGGCCACGCGGGCGTTACGCCGCATGGCCTCCTGCGAGACTGTCCCCGAGCCCTCCAGAGATTCCGTCCCGGCACCCATCATGTGGGGCCGACGCCGGCTGTCCAGCCCGCCCGGGGATTACCCACAGTTCAAACCGGCGGGGTCGCCAAAAGCGCCAGCGTCATCGACGGCCCGTCAGCCTTTCTCCTCCTCGAACGTCACGGCCACGGCGCCGGTCGCCGAGAGCCGCACCTTGTTGCCTTCGACGCCGGCGACGAGGCCGCGGTCGATGTAATGGTGGTGTCCCTTGTGGGAGCCCTCGCCGCTGTCCTTTTTGGTCAGCTTGATGCGGTTGCCTTCCACCTTGTCGACCGTGCCGACGTGAACGCCATCGGCGCCGATCACTTCCATGTGCTCTTTGATTTCGGTCATTGCGGGTTCCTCTGTGAACGGGAACAACGCGCATCGAGGGCAAATGTTCACCTGACGACACGTTTGTGCCCTGGCGGCGGGCTTTGGCACTTAACCATATGAAAACTCGGGGCGACGGCGCGAGCGCACCCGTAGTAAGGTGGTGCATATTGGATTTGTTGATTTTGGTGCATCATGAACGACGCTTATTTCAAGGAGCAATCCCAGCGCGTCCGCGCGATTGCCGACAAGGCCGATCCCTTCACCAAAAAACGTCTGCTGGCGCTGGCGGAGACCTACGACGCGCGGATCGGACGGCCTTCGCGGGCAACGCGGCAGCTTCCCCTCGTCTCGATCGACAACGGCAAGCCTGCCGACAATCCCGACGAGGGCAAGACCGCACGCTGATCGTGACGTCCCCGGCATAGCGATCGCCACGCGCAAATTCCGCAACAAGGCATTATACCGGAAACGCGACACGGGAGCGCAGGCCGAAACGGTTCGGCAAAATGGGCGTGACGCCGCGCGCGGTGCATGCCAGTATCGCCGAACAATGAAAGCGCGCGCAGATCGGACGAAGCGCCGCTGCCAGGGAGGGGACTGCAAAGCGTTTGCGTAAGCGGACGCACTGCAAACCGTTCGCGTGAGCGGCGGCGCCTTTCGTTGGCCTAACGGTCCGTTGGCGCCGCATGGGACAACAGATTGTCCATCGTCTGCTGATTTCGTTCCCCGCCTTGCTCGGGGTTCTGTTCCTCTGTTTCTGTCTGTTGCAGGTGGTGCCGGCCGACCCTGCGATGATCATCGCCGGTCCCGACGCCAAGGCCGAGACCATCGCCGCGATCCGACTCGAGCTCGGCCTCGACCGCTCGATCCCGGTGCAGTTCTTCGAATACATCATGCGCGTGTTGCGCGGCGATCTCGGCCGCTCGATCATCTCGAACCGCATGGTCAGCGAGGAACTCGCCATGACGATCGGTCCGACGGTGGAACTGATGCTCGGCGCGATGCTGATCGCGGTGCCGAGCGGGCTCGCGTTCGGAACGCTGGCCGCGGTCAATCGCGGCCACCTCAGTGACCGCGTCATCATGGCCTGCTCGGTGGCGGGCGTTTCGATGCCGGTGTTCTTCATCGGCCTGATCCTGATCCAGTATGTCGGCTTCAAATGGGCCTTGCTGCCGTTCACCGGCCGCACCGGCCCGATCTGGGACGGCGGATTGCCGAGCCTGATCCTGCCCGCCGCCACGCTCGGCCTCGTGCTGATCGGACCGATCGCGCGGCTGACGCGCACCGCGGTGCTCGAAGTGCTGGGCGCCGATTTCGTGCGCACCGCGCGCGCCAAGGGGCTGCGCGAGACGGTCGTGATCGTGCATCACGCCCTGCGCAACGCTATGATCCCCGTCGTCACGCTGATCGGCCTGCAGGCCGCCTTCCTGCTCGGCGGCGCCGTGGTCACCGAGACGATGTTTTCCTGGCCCGGCGTCGGACGGCTGGCGGTCGGCGCCATCGTCTCCAGCGATTTTCCGACCGCGCAAGGCGCGATCATGATCCTCGCCATCGCGTTCCTGTCGATCAACCTCATCGTCGACGTGCTCTATGTCTATCTCGATCCCCGGGTGGCGCGCCGATGAGCGTCGAAGCCCTCGACACTTCCCTTGTCGCCGAGCCCGGGACCGGCGCATTCGCCCGCGCCGGCGTGCTGCGCCGCCTCGCGCGCGACCGGGTGGCGGCGGGAGCTGCCCTCACCCTCAGCACGATCGTGCTGGCGGCGCTGTTCGCGCCATGGATCGCGCCCTGCGACCCCTATTTCACCGACCTTACCAAGGCGATGCAGCCGCCCAGCGCGCAGCATTGGTTCGGCACCGACAATACGGGCCGCGACGTCTTGAGCCGCGTCATCTTCGGCACCCGCTCGACCCTGATGCTTGGCCTCGTCGGGGTCTTCGTCGGCGGACTCGTCGGAGGCACGCTCGGCATCCTCGCCGCCTACTACCGCAAGCTCGACGGCTGGATCATGCGCCTCGTCGACGTGATGCTGGCCTTCCCCGCGATCCTGATTGGCCTGGCGGTCGCGGCGATTTTCGGCGCGGGCCTCACCGCCGTGGTGATTGCGCTGGTCGTCGCCACCGTGCCCGACGTCGCGCGGGTGGCGCGCGGTGCCGCGGTTGGCGTGATGGGCCAGGAATTCATGGAAGCCGGCCGCGCCGTCGGCGTCACCGACGGGGCGCTGATCTGGCGGTATCTCACGCTCAACTGCGTCTCGACCATCTTCGTGTTCCTGACGCTTCGCTTTGGCCAGATCATCCTGATCGGCTCGGCGCTCGGCTTCCTCGGCATGGGTGCGCAGCCGCCGACCGCGGAACTCGGCATGATGGCGGCGCAAGGCCGCGACTTCCTGTTCATGGCGCCGCACATCGCCACGATTCCGAGCTGCGCGATCTTCGTGATCGTGCTGGCCGCCAACCTGCTGGGCGACGCCTTCCGCGACGTGCTCGATCCGAGGCTGCAGACATGATCCGAGCCGTTCTGGGCGTGGCATTGGCGGTCTGGTTCGGCGACGCGGCATCGGCGCAGACGCTGACCATGATGAAGGGCATCGACGCCCCGCATTATGACGCGCAGCGCACCACCTGGGGGCCGACATCCGATATCGTCAACATGTTCCAGGACACCCTGGTGGCGCTCGACTGGGACGGCAAGACGCCGATCCCCTATCTGGCCAAGTCCTGGACCGCCAGCGAGGACGGCCGGACCTACATTTTCAAGCTGCGCGACGACGTGACGTTCTGCAGCGGCAAGAAGTTCACCGCCGATGACGTCGTCTACAGCTTCAAGCGGCTGAAGGATCCCGCGATCAAGGGACCGTTCGCCTGGCGCGCCGGCCCCATCAAGGAGCTGCGCGCGCCCGATCCCTATACGGTCGAGTACGAACTCGAAGAGCCGTTCTCCGAACTGTTGTTGCAGCTCACCATGTTCACCAACGTGATCCACAACAGGGAAAGCGTGGAGGCGCTGGGCAAGGATTACGGCATCAAGGGCGCCGACGGCACCGGGCCGTGGTGCTTCGTCTCATGGCAGCCGCGCACCGAGATCGTGCTGAAGCGCCACGACGCCTACAAATGGGGCCCGTCGATGTACAAGAACAAGGGTCCGGTGAAATTCGAAAAACTGGTCGTCAAGATCGTGCCGGAGGATTCCAGCCGGGTGGCGGCGATGATGTCCGGCCAGTTCGACATCACCCACCAGTTTCCGACGCAGTTCATCGCCCAGGCCAAGGCTTTTCCGAACCTCGTGGTGACCGAAGCCAGGCCGAACTTCCAACTGCTGTATTATGGTTTCAAGACGACGCGCCCGATGGTCGCCGACCGGCGCGTGCGCGAAGCGATGAGCATCGCCATCAACCGGGCCGAAATCGGCAAGGCCATCCTGCAGGGCAATGCCGATCCGGCCTACACCTTCGTCGACCCTGATGCCCTCGACTTCGACCGCAACACCCCTGGCATCATCAAGGAAGATATCGAGCGGGCCAGGAAACTGCTCGACGAAGCCGGCTGGAAGGTCGGCGCCGACGGCATCCGCGAGAAGGATAGCGAGCGGCTGGCGCCGAAAGTCTATTATACCGCCGGCGGCAACTCGTCCCGGGTGGCCGAGGCGATCCAGGGCTACTTGCGAAAAGTCGGCATCGACTGGCGGCTCAACCCATGGGACTCGACCATCTCGTCGGTCAAGATGGCCGAGCAGGATTACGAGATCTGGTCGGTGGTGGTGCCCTATTTGTCGGCCGGCGACCTCATGAACATCTATTTCGATTCCCACAACATCCCGACGCCGAACCGGATGAACTGGAAGGACGCCGAGACCGATGAATGGCTGAAACGCGGCCGCGCGGCGCTGACGGAGACCGACCGCGCCAAATATTACGCGCTGGTGCAGCAGAAGGTGACGCGGGAGCATCTGTGGATGCCGGTCCTCAACATCAACATGCACCAGGTCACCAACAGGAAGATCAAGGGCGCGCGGCCGCACATGATCTACCAGAACACGTTCTACAAGGGACTGGACGCATCGCTTTAAGCAACGACAGGAGCAAACAATGCGCGGTATCCTGGTTACGGCGGCAGTGCTGCTCGGGATGGCAGGGGCGTCCCCGCTCGAGGCCCAGACCCTGAGGATGATGAAGGCGCTGGACGCGCCGCATTATGACGGCCAGCGCACCACCTGGTCACCCTCCTCCGACATCGTCAACATGTTCCAGGACACGCTGGTGGCGATGGACTGGGACGGCAAGACGCCGATCCCCTATCTCGCCAAATCCTGGACGATCAGCGAGGACGGCAAGACCTACGTCTTCAAGCTGCGCGACGACGTGCAATTCTGCAGCGGCAAGAAATTCACCGCCGCCGACGTGATCTATTCCTTCAAGCGGCTGACCAGCGCCGAATTGAAAGCGCCGCTGGCCTGGCGGGCCGGCAACATCAAGGAATTGCGCGCACCCGATCCCTACACCGTCGAATACGAGCTGAACGAGCCGTTCGCCGATTTGCTGCTCCAGCTCACGATGTTCACCACCGCGATCCACAACCAGGAGAGCGTGGAGGCGCTCGGCAAGGATTACGGCACCAAGGCGATCGACGGCACCGGGCCGTGGTGCTTCGAGAGCTGGCAGCCGCGCACCGAAATCGTGCTCAAGCGCCACGACGCCTACAAATGGGGGCCCTCGATGTACCAGAACAAGGGCCCGGTGAAATTCGAAAAGCTGGTCATCAAGATCGTGCCGGAGGATTCCAGCCGCGTCGCCGCGATGCTGGGCGGGCAGTTCGACATCACCCACCAGATCCCGCTGCAATTCATCCAGCAGGTCAAGGCCGCGCCCACCCTGAACGTGCAGGAGGCGCAGCCGAACTTCCAGTTGATGTATTACGGCTACAAGACCACGCGGCCGATGGTAGCCGACAAGCGCGTGCGCGAGGCGATGAACATCGCGATCAACCGCGCCGACATCGTCAAGGGCATCATGCTCGGCAACGCCGAACCGGCCTACACCTTCATCGACGACAAGGCGCTCGATTTCGCCGCATCCACCAAGGGCATCATCAAGGAAGACGTCGAACGGGCCAAGCAGTTGCTCGACGAGGCCGGCTGGAAGGTCGGCGCCGACGGCATCCGCGAGAAGGACGGCGTCAAGCTCGCGCCAAGGGTGCTGTACACGCAGGTTGCCTATTTCGGGCGCGTCTCCGAAGCGATCCAGGGTTTCATGCGCAAAATTGGAGTCGACTGGAAGATCGTCGGTTATGATTCCACGATCGCGCCGGCCGAAATGGGCAAGCAGGATTACGAGTTGTGGACGGTGACATTCCCCTACATCTCCGCGGGCGACCTCCTCAACTTCTATTTCGATTCGAAGAACATGCCGGCGCCGAACCGGATGAACTGGAACGATGCCAAGACCGATGAGTATCTGAAGATGGGCCGCGCGTCGCTGACCGATGCCGATCGCGCCAAATACTACGCGCTGGCGCAGGAGCGGGTCACCGCGGAGCACCTGTGGATGCCGGTCATGAACATCGCGATGTACACCACCAGCCAGAAGAAGCTGAAGGGCGTGCGGCCGCACATGCTTTACCAGAACACGTTCTACAAGGGCCTGGATTACTCCTTCTGATGGAAAACCTGCTCGAGGTCCGCGGCCTCAAGGCCCATTTCGCCACCGACCGTGGCCTGTTTCGCGCGGTCGACGGCATCAGTTTCGACGTGCCGCGCGGCCGCACCGTCGGCCTGGTCGGCGAATCCGGCTGCGGCAAGAGCGTGACCTCGCTTTCCGTGATGGGCCTCGTGGCGAGCCCGGGCAAGGTCGAGGCCGAGGCGGTCAGATTCGGCAACCGCGATGTGCTGACGCTGTCGGCCGACGAGCGCCGCCGGCTGCGCGGCGGCAAGATGTCGATGATCTTCCAGGAGCCGATGACCTCGCTCAACCCGGTCCATACGATCGGCCAGCAGATTGTCGAGGCGATTTTGGCGCATACCCAGATGTCGCCGCAGGCCGCCAAAGCGCGCGCCATCGAGATGCTGGAACTGGTGCGGATCCCCTCGGCCAAGCAGCGCATCGACGATTTTCCGCACAATCTGTCCGGCGGCATGCGCCAGCGCGTCATGATCGCGATGGCGCTGTCCTGCGAGCCGGCGCTCCTGATCGCGGACGAGCCGACCACCGCGCTCGACGTCACCATCCAGGCCCAGATCCTCGATCTGCTCGGCGAGTTGCAGCGCCGGCTCGGCATGGCGATCCTGATCATCACGCATGATCTCGGCGTGATCGCAGAAGTGGCCGACCAGGTGCTGGTGATGTATGCCGGGCAGATCGTCGAAAGCGCCGATGTCGCCGATCTCTTCGCCGACCCGCAGCACCCCTACACGATCGGCCTGCTCGGCTCGATCCCGCGCCTCGACGTCGACCGTGTCAGGCTCGCCACCATCGAGGGCACGGTGCCGAGCCCCAACAACCAGCCGAAGGGCTGCCGCTTCGCGCCGCGCTGCCCGTTCGCCGACCGGCGTTGCCGTGAGGCGCCGCCTCCCCTGCGCGAGCTCGCGCCGGGTCACCTCGTCGCCTGCTGGAAAGCTCCGGTCGAGGTGGCGTCATGAGCGAAGCTCCGGTCCTGCAGGTCGATGGCCTGGTCAAACATTTTCAGCTCAGCCGCGGCGTCATCCTGCGCCGGCAAGTGGGCCTGGTGCGCGCCGTCGAGGACGTCAGCTTCGAGATCGGCCGCGGCGAGACGCTGGCGCTGGTCGGCGAATCCGGCTGCGGCAAGTCCACCACCGGCCGGCTGGTGCTGCGCCTCATGGACCCGACGGCCGGCTCGGTGCGCTTCAAGGGCGAGGAAATTGCCAATCTCGGCAAGGATGAATTGCGCCGGCTGCGCCGGCACATGCAGATCATCTTCCAGGACCCCTACGCCTCGCTCAATCCCCGCATGACCGTGGGCGAGATTCTGGCCGAACCGCTGCGGGTGCACGAGATCGGCGACGCCGCATCGCGCGAGACGCGCGTTCGTGAGCTGCTGGAAATCGTCGGCCTGCTGCCCGAACATGCGCGGCGCTATCCGCACCAGTTTTCCGGCGGGCAGCGCCAGCGCATCGGCATCGCGCGGGCGCTCGCCGTCAACCCTGATCTGATCATCTGCGACGAGCCGGTATCGGCGCTCGACGTTTCGATCCAGGCGCAGATCGTCAATCTGCTGCAGAATTTGCAGCAACGGTTTGGCCTGTCCTATCTGTTCATCGCCCACGACCTTGCCGTCGTGAAACACATCAGCGACCGCGTCGCGGTGATGTATCTCGGCAAGCTGGTCGAGATCGCAGACAAGAAGACGATCTATGCACGGCCGCTGCACCCCTACACCCATGCGCTGCTGTCCGCGATCCCCAAGCCCGACCCCAGCCTGCGGACCAAACGCGTCATGTTGCAGGGGGACGTCCCGAGCCCGTTCAATCCGCCGACCGGCTGCCGTTTCCACACCCGCTGCGCGCATGCGCAGGCGCGCTGCTCGGCCGAGGAGCCCAAGCTGCGCGAGGCCGCGTCCGGCCATCGCGTGGCCTGCCATTTCTTCGAGACGATCCAGGCGCCCGCCATCGTCGCGCGCGCCGGGACGGCGAACGGCAAGTTCGCCGAACGGCTGGCCGCGTTCGAGGCGGCCAAGCAGGCACGGGTGCCGGCCTGAAAATCCTCAGATCAATACCGGCGATGCCTTGTCGTACTGCTTCACCACCACGAGCGGACGGGGCTCGAGTTTCCCCTTGCCGCCGGAGACGTTGGCGAGTTCTCGGTCGGACAGCCGTTCTGTCGGGTGGTCCGGTTCGCCGGATTCAGCAGGATTGACGATGGTGCGCATGGTGACGGCTCCCTTCGATCAGGATTGGATCATTGCTGAGGGGAGGAGTTCTGCCGTCCGGGCATCCGCACCGCTGTGACGATCATCACAGTAAAAGAGCGGCCCCAGCACGGGGGAAGGACTGGGGCCGCCTTCATCGAATGCGACGGGGCCTTCGCATCCGGTACGTGCCCAACTACGCCCCGGGAACCGATTTGTTCCAAAGGAGCCAGTCCAGATGGGCCGCCAGGGGGAAAAATTGCTGGCGCGGCCGGAACCAACGGCAATGCCGCGAATTATGACCTGCGTGTTGGGATGCACACAATCACCTGCGGCTTCAGCAAGTCTCCCCGAGAGTGCTGGGGCCGCTTTTATGTGAGCAAGAGGGCTCGACGACAGATGGATGCTCCCGACAATTCGATCAGGTTCGACGTTCCTGCCGTGGTCCGCAAATGGCCCTCCCTCAACAATGCCCGCCGCGCCGACACCACCCCCTATCTGGTGATCGAGGGCACGCTGGACGAATGCATCCGGGAATTCATGGCCAAGCCGGCATCAACCCGGCATTTGTACGAAATTCGGACAGAACCGCAGCCGCCTTGGGTCACCGACACCCTGTCGGCCGAACACGTCGCCGAATTGGCGCGGCTGCGCGAGTTTCTCTAATGGCGGCGCGTTAATGGGAATGGGGCGCCCCCGCGGCTCCAGCCTTCCTCCGGCTGGACGTCCCCGGCTTCATCATCGACATTTTCTTGTCTTGCATCATGGCCATCATCGTCATCTTGCATCCCTGCGTTCCATCCTTGGCCATCGCAGCATTCACCATCGCCAAATGGCGGTTCATCTCCCACTTCTCGGCACTGTCAGGCATAGCGCTCATCATCGATGTCATTTTCGACATGTCGTCGCACATCTGCATATGTGCCGAAGCGGGGCTCAACGCCAAAACGGCGGCGACGAGACCTATCGGGAATACGGCGTATTTCATGTTGAACTCCTTGCGGGACGGTCTGGATACCGATGCACCTCGAAGCATAGCTCTTGATGGCCCTCGCCTGGCTTGATCTGGCGCAACACGATGGTGCCCCTCAGCGGCAAGAGGGTTCCTTAACCATCGCCCGCTATGTTCGGCTCAATCGTGGATCGCCGATAAGGCTCCGCGAGAAGTAATGCGTAGGGAAACCCACCGCCTCAACCCGGTGGGTTTTTCCGTGGGAGGGGTTGTGTCACCATGTCACTGTCATCAGCCAAGAACTATGCGCTGCGCGCCGAACGCTGCCAGGACGCCAAGGAAGCCGCCGACCTCCTGGCAAAAGCGATCCTCGAATTGGCGGCGGCGATCGAGGCTACCGACGCAAAAGTGAAGAAGATCAACAAGTCAGCCGGATGATCGGTTCTTGTGCCGATCGGCACGGGATCCCGGCAAACCGCCGATCCGAACGGCGTTCGGAGGTCACATGCGGTTTCGCGAAGTTTCCCGTTAGCCTTAAGACCACATCATCGACCCCGGCCCGCCGGCCCGATGCTAAGTGACTTCCGCAAGGAAGGACCATGTTCAACGGGCGAAAAAACACCGTCATCGGACTGACCGCGATCTTCACCTTCGTGCTGGTCGAGCTGGCCGCGATCGCCTGCACGGTCGCCCTGGTGCTTCAGTTCGCCTTCGACGTGGACATACCGCTTTTGTCGTCCAGCGACGAGTGAGCCCATGCCGATCGCCACCCGTTCATGCCCCCTGATTGCTGCCCAGCCCCCGCAGGGATGACACGGCTTTCGACACGCACGGCCGGGTCCAGACCTTGCCGCTGAACCGTGCTATTCGCCGGCATCGCACGGTGATGATCCAAGCTACGTGGAATGTCAGGCTTCCCGTACCGTCCTGCGATCCGGTCAGTACCTGATCGTGATGCCTCGAAAGAATCTGCGACGTGCGGGCATTCGTGATGAGATGCGATAAAATCACGTGGTGGCATGACCACAGGGGCCGATGATGGAATTGCGTCGCTTGAAATATATGTCCGTCCTGGCGGAAGAACTGCACTTCGGAAGGGCCGCCGAGCGGCTCGGTATCGCCCAGCCCGCACTTACGCAACAGATTCAGGCCCTCGAGCGCGAGCTTGGCGTCGAGCTTTTCCACCGGACGAAAAGGTCGGTCAAACTTACCGTCGCCGGCCGCGTCACCCTGAACGAGGCGATCAGGACGCTTCTGCAAGCTGAAAAGACCGCGCTGGTGGCACGGCAGGCCGGCCGCGGCGAACTGGGACACATCGAAATAGGATACGTGGGCTCGGCGATCTTTACCGGCGTTCTGTCGAAGGCAATTTCCCGATTTCGCGAAGCCAATCCCCTCGTGGAGTTTCGCCTGAGCGAGATCGGCATCGTCCAACAATTGGATGACGTCGGCAGTGGGCGGCTGGATCTCGGAATCCTCCGCCTTCCGGTGAAATCGCTGCCGTCCGGCGTCGCGATCGTATCGCTGCACCGTGAGCCGATTATTTTGGCGATCCCCCGCGGACACCGGCTCGCGCGGCTGAATACGGTGCCGCTGGAGGCGTTGAAGTCCGAGCCGTTCGTCGCCGTCCAGATCCAGGAGGGAAGCGGCTTCAACGCGCAGGTCGCCCAAATGTGTGCCGCGGGCCGATTGTCGCCGCAAATTGTGCAACGCGCGGGGCAATTCACGGCGCTCGCCGGCATGGTCGCCGGCGGCCTCGGCGTGGCATTCGTGCCGGATTCGCTGCGGCACCTGCAGATAGCCGATGTGGTCTATCGACCATTGGCAAAGATCAATCAGCAGTCCGACCTGGCGATGGTCTACCGCAAATCGGAGCGGGCGCCGGCCGTCATCGCGTTTGTCGACCAGTTGAAGAGGTCGGCACGCCCGGCACAGGCGTGAACGGCAGTGATACGATCTACTTATTTATTTAGCCCAAACCATTATTGGCCACGGCCTCGCCCGGCTCGGTAGTCTCTTTTGAATGCCTCTAAAATCGGCAAGACAAGGGAGAATGACGAGATGCAGGCGACGCCCCACCCGAGCACCCACGCCGCCGGCAAGCCGGCATTGGATTTCACGTGGCCCGTTGAAGGCATCGCGCGCGCCCCCTATCGCCTCTTTACCGATCCGGAAATCTACCGGCTGGAGCAAGAGCGGATTTTCAGAGGCCGCTGCTGGAATTATCTCTGTCTTGACGTCGAAATCCCGAAGGCTGGCGACTATCGCACGACGGTGATCGGCGAGACGCCCGTCATCGTCACCAGGGATCATGACGGCAAGATCCACGCGATGGTCAACCGCTGCGCCCACAAGGGCGCGCTGGTATGCCTCAAGAAGCAGGACAATGTCGCGAGCCTTACCTGCGTCTATCATGCCTGGAATTACGAACTGGACGGAAAACTGAAGGGCGTCGCATTTCGCAACGGGGTTCGCGGGCAAGGCGGGATGCCGAGCGATTTTGACGTCGCCAAGCATCGTCTTCAGCCGATCCGCATCGAAAACTTCTGCGGAATCATATTCGGGACATTCTCGGAGGAGGTCGAGGGCGTCGAAAGCTATCTCGGCCCCGACATGGCGCAGTTCATCAAGAGAAACCTTGACCGTCCGCTTCGCGTCCTCGGCACGCACAGCCAGACGATTCACAATAACTGGAAGCTCTACGCCGAAAATCTGCGGGATTCCTACCACGCGACCCTGTTGCATACGTTCTACACGACCTTCAAAGTGAACCGCCTGGACATGGATGGAGGCATCATCCTGTCCGACGAGAAGTGGCATCATCTGAGCTTCGCGCGCCGTGCCAAAATGGAGGAAGCCGCCGAATATTCCGAAGCCAAGGTCCATTCGGCCAGCTACGACTCCGCCCTCGAGGGGCCCGGGCTGCTGGAGGCGTGGGAGGAATTCGACGACGGCATCACGCACAGCATCCAGACTGTCTTCCCCAACATGTGCATTCAGTTCACGCTGAATTCGCTCGCCATCCGCTTCTTTGCGCCGAAGGGGGTCGACAAGACCGAACTGTTCTGGATTTACCT
The DNA here is from genome assembly GCA_017305715.1 of Hyphomicrobiales bacterium. Taxonomy (GTDB): domain Bacteria; phylum Pseudomonadota; class Alphaproteobacteria; order Rhizobiales; family Xanthobacteraceae; genus Bradyrhizobium. Next base: position 87,869 of record JAFKKG010000026.1, read on the forward strand.
CGGCTACGACCGCGATACCGAGCAGCAATCGCAGATGCGCATCATGCAGAGCAATCTGACAGGCGCGGCAGGTCTGGTCTCGCTCGAGGACGGCTGTATCAACGAATTCGTCCAGCGCGGCACCCGCAACGATCCGCAATGCTCATCTTTCATGGAAATGGGGGGGCGGGTCGCCGAATCCGAGAAGAACTCCCGCGCGACAGAAGCCGCCGTTCGCGGTTTCTGGCAGGGTTATCGCGGCATCATGGGATTCTGAGGAGCAAGCCATGCCCAGCGTCATCGAAAAGCCGGCCGCGCAATCCAGCGGCGACCCATGCCGCGAAGCTGCGGAACTGATCGCATCATACGGCCACGCCATGGACGATGGCGAGATCGATCTTTGGCCGCAGTTCTTCACGTCGAACGGCATCTACCACATCACGACCAGGGAAAATCACGAGGCTGGCCTGCCGATCGGAATCATGCGTTGTGTCGGCCGCGGAATGATGATCGATCGGGTCAAGGCGTTCCATACCGCCAATATCTTCGAACCGCATACGTACAACCACATCGTCGGCTATCCGACCATGTCATACGACAAGGCGAGCGGTTGCGTGACGGCGCGTTCGAACTTCCAGGTCGTTCGCATCATGGAGACCGGCCGGATGGAGCTGTATGCAACCGGAAAATATCTCGATGTGATTCAGCAAGAAGGCGGTTCGCTCAAGTTCAGGGAACGTGTCGTCGTGATGGATTCGCGAAATGTCGATATCCTGCTCGTTGTCCCGCTCTAGGCAGTGCTGTCGTGGCGATGCTCCGGGGAAATAAAGCGCGTTTCCGGAATGAGCGGGCGCGCCCAACTCTCGAATCAGATCGAGTTGGTAAACGGGAGAAATGTTCGTGAGAAAATTAGTTCTGGGTTTGCTTGCCGTCGCACCGGTGTTTCTGGTGGGCGTCGCCCGGGCCGAGACTTTCCCCACGCGGAGCGTTCGATTCATTGTCCCGAATCCTGCGGGCGGTTCAAACGACGCGGCCGCACGCATCCTGGCACAGGCGCTCGGTGAGATATGGCAACAACCCGTCGTCATCGAGAACAAGCCTGGCGGGGGCGGAAATATCGGAACCCAGGCGGCAGCCACCGCACCGGCCGATGGGTACACCTATCTGGTCAGTTCACCCGGTCCAATCACCATCAATCCATCGCTCTACAGGAAGTTGCCGTTTGACCCGGCCAAGGATTTCGTCCCGGTGGCGCTGCTGGCGACCGTCCCGATCGTTTTGATCGTCAATCCGAAAGTCCCGGCTTCAACCCTCCGGGAGCTGTTGGAGCTGACGAAAAACACAGCGGAAGAGCCCAATTACGCTTCCTCCGGAATCGGATCGACGCATCATCTGTCGGCCGAACTATTCAAGAAAATGACCGGCGCCCGCCTGAGACATGTGCCCTATCGCGGCGCCGCGCCGGCAATGAATGATCTGATCGCAGGCCACGTCCCTGTTCTCTTCGATAATTTGCCGACCGTGATCCCCCAGGTTCAGGCCGGTACCGTGCGTGCTTTGGCCGTTGCGAGCCCCAAGCGGTTAAGCTCACTCCCCGATGTGCCGACATTTGACGAGGCGGGATTGCCGGGCTTCGAGGCATCTTCCTGGTTCGGGGTGCTGGCGCCGGCGAATACGCCAGCCGATATCGTCACCAAAATGACCGCGGACATTGAGCGGGTCATGTCGAACCCGGGCTTCCGAAAGAGCTTCGAAGCGACGGGCGCGGAAGTAGGTACGCTTTTTGGTCCGGATTTCGGACAATTCATGAAACGAGAAAATGAAAAATGGGGAGACGTTATCAAGAGCTCCGGCGCCCCCATCATCGAATAGGCCGCCGGCGCCCGGCGAAGGACGGCTGGATGGACCGCGGGCGGTGCATAGCGGAAGCGGGCGCGCGGGTGGCGGCGTCCACAGCGCCCCGATCAGGGCGTCGTCATTCCCGGCGGCAAGGCGCCGCGTTTTCGTCAACAGACGAGCGGGAATGTTTAAGTAAAGCAGAGGGATAAAATGGTCGGAGCGAGAGGATTTGAACCTCCGACCCCTAGTCTCCCAGTGATGCAAAATGGGCGTCTCGCTGGTGCTCACTAGATCTCTTTCGTTCTCAGTAATGCCTGTGGTACAGGGGTTTCTCTCATCTCTCCTTGTGCCAGAGTGTCTCGGCGCGTATCCTCCGTTCCTATGCGAAAGTTTCCCAGAGTTTCCCAGAGGGTCGCTTTGACCGACCGCTTCTTGCGGGCGCTTAAGGCCTCAAATGGCCGGATCGAGGTGGGCGACGCTGTCTGTCGGGGCCTCTCGATCCGATGCACCCCCGCCGGCGTGAAGACTTGGACGTTCGCGTACAAGCTTAACGGTCGCATGCGCCGGATAACCCTTGGCGAATATGGCGAGCACCCTGCCCTGGGCCTCAGCGAAGCCCGTACGCAGGCGGACGCGCGGCGCGCGCAACGGCGCAACGGGGACGATCCTCGCGCTCTTCAGGATGCCGAACGAGCCACAAAGGCGCAAACAACGCTCACCTTCGCCGAATTGTGCGAGCTCTACATTGAGCACGTCAAAGCCAGCGGGAAGCTTAGTTGGAAGACTGACGAGGGCTATCTAAAGCGGCCCAAAGCCAAATTCGGCTCCAAGCCAGCCGCGTCGTTAACGAAGCGGGAGCTGCTCGACTTCCTCAAAGGGATAGCCCGAAAATCAAAGTCCAGCGCCAATCGAACGCAGTCGACGGTCAGAACAATGTGGGGCTGGGCCGTTGAAGGCGACCATGTCCCGGTCAACTTCCTCGCCGGGCTCAAAAAGGTTGGTGGCAAAGAAAGGGAGAAGGACCGGGTTCTCACGACCGACGAGATCCAGGAATTCCTAACGACACTGGTAGCCTCTGACTTCGAGATCACAGAGACGGTTGGGCTGGCACTGAAAGGCATCCTATTAACCGCACAGCGCCCTGGCGAGGTGGCGGGCATGATGCTGTCCGAACTGCACGATCTGGACGGCGCCCTACCCCACTGGATCATCCCGCGAATTCGGACGAAGAATAAAAAGACGGAGCACACGGTGCCCCTGTCGCCCGCGGCGGTGCGTCTCATCCGTGAAGCTCTCGAGGCCAGTAAAGATTATGCAAAAGGCAAGAACGACCGGCCGGTGTTCGCTAGCCGCTTCGAGGATATCACCAGCCTTGCCCGGCATTCCCTAAGTCAGGCGGTGCGGCGCCTGGTCAAAGACCAGAGATTTGCCGGGAAGTTTACCAAGTTCACTCCACATGATCTCCGACGTACGGCTGCCACCCTGGCGCAATCGATGCGCGTTCCGAAAGATCACGTGAAGGCACTCCTGAACCACAACGACGGGGACGTTACTTCGATTTATGCGCGGTGGCACATGTTCGATGAGAAGCGCGAGGCTTCGCTCGCGATCGAGGCCGCGGTATTGCCGTTGATGCCGGCGCCGGCGGCGCACGCTGCTTTAGGCCTGCAATTTGCCTGATCAAATCGCGACAAAAGAAATCCCGAGCGGGCCCTTGCATACTCGGACGATCCGTGGGATTTTTATTAGGCAAGCGGTGCGCAACGGAGACGCGCGCATCGCGGAGCGAGGGATTCTCTCCCCGGCTGCGTAGCGGTGAACAGCCGCAGGTATGACCGCAAGGTCGGCCGTCTGCCTTGGCAGACCCCACAACGCGCTTTAAACAATTCGATCCGACCGCGCACTCGGGCTCCAAGACGTTGACAGTTTGGAGCACACACATGCCTAAATTCCAGAGCCGTATACCGCCAGGATTTCCGCAAGAGCACCGCCTGGGCGATGCACTTCTATTCCGCGAATTGCTCGGCAACCTTGGTCGCAGCACGTTCGCGCGTCACCTCCAGCTGGGCCTCATTCCCAAAGCTGACAAAAGGATCGGACCTTTGTCGCGCTGGTTCGAGACCACCATGGCGGCGACCATTGCGGCGCTGCCGAGCGAGCGCTCAAGCAAGCTTCGGCCGGCCAAGAGCTTGCAGGATGAAGAACGGGCGGTGGCATGATGACGCCCCACCCAGTACAGGACGCCCGCCCGGCAAACGCATTGTCGATCGACGAAGGCGTTGCCGCACTCGTTGTAGAGCCATTCACACGCGAACTGACGGAAGCGGAAAAGGCTGCGATCCGCGGTGCAAAGCGCGTTCGGATCTTCGTCGACAATCGCGTGGCGGCCAACCTTTCACGAACGGTAAAGGCCCCGATTAAAATCGTAGACTATCCGCCGGATACTTTGCGGTGGTGCGTCTCGATTGCGACTAGCATTCTGGTCGGGGTCTTTGATTGTCGAAAACCTTCCCGGGAAGACGATGTAGAGGCCTTGCTCCGAAAATTCGACACACCTGAAATCGAAGACGAGTTCTGCGTGATGCGCGTCCTCACCGACGCGCCGTTCGACGTTGGGGACTATGTAGCAATGCACCGCCCGTATGTCCCTTTCAAAGTCGTGACGTCCCCAACCGCGGCGAACGAAACGACTGATCAAATCATGGGAGATATCGCCAGGTCGAACTGAACGTTTCGGTCCCGACGCGACGTGATGCGACGTGACTTGCTGCCACTGGCCTTCGGGTCGTGGGGAGGGTTCGCAACCTCGAGAGTGCTCAATCTCAATTGAGCGATTGAAAGAACCACCCCTGGTTCGCCAGCTTTTTGCTTCACCAGCCAACGCGCTGAACAGCAAAAAGCCTGGCAGGAGCGACCAACTCCAAACCAGGCCCAATTCGTTGCAGGTCTACATGCTACTAAATTTCCGCGGATTCCGCAAGGTTGCGGCCGCCATGTCGCGCTCTTGTCCAATCCCCTATAGGTACTCTTCGCCGTGTGAGTATCGCGTCGGGGGACGTTGCTGATGACTGCGCCCCTCCCCGCTACGGATACTTCCATCTCCAAACTGGATTACGCGCTAGACGCGCGGCGCCGCGGCATGCGCATCTTTCCCATGTTGCCGGACAGTTCTGTCACAGCCTCGGCAGAAGCATACTGCAATCCAACCGACGATGAAGCCAAAATACGCGAATGGTGGGCGGCCGATCCGACTCACAACATTGGCATCGCAACGGTGGAGCTTCTAGTCCTGCGCACCAGCACGGCGAAGGCGTCCGCGGAGCTGGGCCAATTGATTTCTGTCATGCTAGGCGACACACCGAAAACTACGCGGATTATTCATTTTGTCGGCCGCAAGTCCCCCGGGTTTTTGATCTTCTCATTGCCGTCGGGCGCCCGCGTAGCTGAACGTGAAATCCTCCCTGGCGTTCGCGTGCTCTCAGATGATGACGCGATCCTTGGGCCCGGCTCGGAGATCAACGAGCTGGAATCCATCTTCGCCAACGAGCGCTCCGTTGCACCCGCCCCGTCCTGGCTGATCGAAATGTGCGGCGTGACGCTGCCGGAAAGCAATCTAATGAACACTAATGTCGTCTCGATGCCGCGGCAGACCGCGGCCGAAATCGCCTCAAAAACGCAAGTCGAACGGGCTAAAGATGCAGCTGCACGACTGCACATGAGCGTTTTTCCCGTGCACGCTTATGAAGACCCCGGCCCTGACGCCACGCCTGAACAGCGCCTTGTGGCTGCCAAGAAGGCAAAAACACCGCTCATCAAAGACTGGCAAAACCAAGCATCGCAAGACCCTGCTAAAATTGAAGAGATGTGGCGGCAATATCCGAACGCCAATATTGGCGGCGTGACGCGGGACCACATCGTCGTTGATCTCGACCCACGCAATGGCGGCGAAGAAACGATGGCAGCCCTCCTAGCCGTCGAACACTTCCCCGACACCGCGGCAACCCGCACACAGAGCGGCGGCCGACATTTGATTTACGTGGCACCGAATGGTCCCGTAAAGGGCGGAACAGGCAAGCTCGGCCCCGGCGTCGATATCAAGGCGCGCGGCGGTTATGTCCTGTTACCAGGATCGACGATCGAGGGTCGACCGTACGAATTCGAGATCTCGCGACCGCCGGCGTTCGCGCCACAATGGATCGTCGACCGGTGCGCTGCCGCCAAAGATAGGACCGATACGGCTGGAAAGCGCGTCGTAGAGGAAGACGATACCGCGCGCGAGATGTTTGTGGCTTGGATCCGCGAGCATGCCCCGTGCGCCGAACTTGGCGAAATCGACGACCGGACATTCCTAGTTTCCGCAAGGGGGTACGACTTTGGGTGTTCAGAATCCACGGTGCTTGAGCTCGTGCACGAATGGAACGACACCCACTGCAACGGACTCGGCGATTTGGAACGCCTGCCCGTGGTAGTCGAATCTGCGGGCCGGAACCGGGACAAGGCAATCGGATCTAGCCATCCTCTCGCGCCAGGGTTCGAGGCAGTAGAGATCGACCAAACGATGCGGCCGGGCCCTGTCGCGCGCAACGCCGCTCCGGCGCCGCCGGCGACGGGGCTCGCCACACCGCTGCTGCAATTCGATCCCGTCGGACTTGAGCTCCGCCCTTGGGTCATTCCTGGTTTTGCTTGTCGAGGGCGTGTCACGCTCCTCGCCGGACCCGGCGGTGTGGCCAAGTCGACCTATTATCTCATGGTGGCCGTCGCGACCGTCTCCGGCCGCAGTGACATCTGCGGCTTTCCAATCTTGAAGCGCGAACGCGTGTGGGTCTGGAATCAAGAAGATGACATTGCGGAGATGCAACGCCGCGTCGCCGCGATAATGAAAGAGTTCAATGTCTCCTGGGACGACCTCAAGGACGAGGACGGCTCGCCCATGTTGTATCTCGACTCCGGCGTCGACAAACCGTTAATGCTGGCCAATCGTTCCGCCGAGCATTCAATTGTCCCAGGCAAGCAGGTAGCCGACGTCATCGCCACCGCAAAGGCGAACCGGATCGCGGTGCTGATCCTGGACCCGTTGGTAGAATTCCACGAGGCTTCGGAGAACGATAACGTCCAGATGAGGGCTGTAGTTGGCCAGGTGCGTCGGATAGCGGTGGAGGCGGACTGCGCCACGATGCTCTCGACCCACACCCGGAAGCCACCGGTTGCCTCCTCAGACGGCTTTGCGGGCGAGATGGACGCCGCCCGCGGCGCCAGCGCTCAGCTTGGCGTCGTCCGGATCGGGGCGACCATCTTCAGCATGTCTCCGAAGCAAGCCAAGGACCATCGGCTTGCCGAGGGGACGACGCATCTCGATTACGTCCGGATCGATATCGCCAAGAATAACCTGGCACCGGTGTTACCGGATCCGATCTGGTTCAGGCGTGTGGGTGTGCGCGTGGGCGGCGGGTTTGAGCAGAACGGCGAAAGTGTGGGGGTGCTCCGGCCGGTGACCCTCGATAAGAAGGTAGCCACGTCTTCATCGATGCACCTTCCCAGCCTGCTGGCAGAAATCATCGCCACCAAGTTGAGCTGGGAGAAACATTTCAAGGTGTCCGAGGTGCTGGCGTGCGCGACGCCGGCGCAGCAGGCCTTGTTTGGGGACAAGAAGAACCGCGCCAGATGCATCGCGGACGCGTTTGACGGCGCCGACGCGTGCCCGACGGAGGCTGGAATTCTCACGAAGACATCAGCCCGGGGCAAGGAAATGACCCTGCATCTACGGCGGACTTCCTCACTTCCTCAGCCGCCGAAAAAGGGAGGAAGAGGTTCTGAAAATGACGACGACACAGAGACTTAACCCTCGACTTCCTCACGTGAGGAAGTTGGGTTGAGGAAGTCGGGGTCCAACTAGCTGAAAACAAAGGATTTCCCAACTTCCTCACTTCCTCTCCCTACGGGAGTTCGTCTCTGATGAAGACGAGAACAAACACCACGCAGGACACTGGCCGATTCCAGAAAAGGAAAGCCGCTTCGCCGCCGGCGCCCACCAGACCGATCCACCATTGAGTTTCTCAAACATGCGACGACCAAACCCCTCGCCCACTGGCAGCAGATTCAAAGTCCGCGGCCAGATCTACATTCAGACCGGCGCCTTCTTCCACCCCATGAGTAATGACCGCGAGGTTCGCGTCCTCGAGCTCGCCACGACCTGCGCGGATTGCGAACAGCCTTTCTAGGCCACCGCCTCGATGCGCCAGATCAAAACCCGGCAGTTGGTCAGGCGCTGCCCCGAGTGCCGGAAGGTGAATACCGGACCCGTGCCGATCGTTGAGCCGGCGAAGCGCAAGCCGGTCAAAAAGAGGCCCGCTGGCCGCAAAGCTGTAGGGGTGCTGCGGGCGCCCACCGGGGCGCGCGCGAGGCCACCAGAGCGAGTCACTTTGTTGGAAGTCCGGGCTGTCGACCTGCAACCGGGTGAAGCGCCAGCGACTGCGCTGCACCGGGTGTCGTCGGTGCCGAACGAGCCGGCCGGACCACCCCAGCCAACAGCCGGCTACCGCAACATGTTGGCCATGCTGGATTGAGCGACCGCCGCGCGACACCGTAGAGTCCCCCCGCGGAAGGCACGGGTGCCGTAATGGGCGAACCCGGCGGGTCGTGTCTAATGTTTGCGTGCTATCTAAATTGTAGCGCTGACGCGTCATGCGTCCGCGCCACGGGTTCGCTCCACAAAATTGCAACGCAGGATTTCTAAACGAAATGCCACATTTCGAGCTCGACCCGACGTCGATTTGGGACGCAATCGCCCGGCTCGCGGACGAGCGAGACCACAGCTGGCGGTATACAAAGAAAGGCGACAAACGGCTTCTTTGCGACATTGCGGCGTCGGTAGCGGCCAGGAAGCGCAACAGGGCGGCAAGACAACAGGTCGCGACTGACCGCACCCTGGCGGCCGCTCGCGCGCGCAATCTTGACCGCGCCCTGCCCGGCCAATCGATCGCCGACCGCATGTTACGCGCGATGCAGCCCGGCGAATGGTACGGCCAAGGGGATATAGCTCGCCTGGCCGGTGTCAGCGCGAGCGCGCGAAGCAAGGTGCATCAGGTGCTGATGCGCCGCGGTTGGGTCGAGAAGGCCCGCAATCCCGCTTTTGCAGGGATCCTCGATCCGTGGTCGATTATGGCCGGCGCCGAGCCCGAACCACTGCACCTGTTTCGACTGACGGAATCGGGATTGAAGGTGAAAGCGGCGTTGCCGGCAGACGAGTGTCAGTCTTCGCCCTGACGAACGAGGCGCCATATCGCGCCAAACACAAACAAGAAGCCGAAGAAAACCCCGTGGCCGTAACCGCTCACAGACCCGTCGTCGCGCCAAAGGTGCGGCACGTTGTATATCAGCATCGTTAGGCCGAGCGCGGCCAATGCGGCGGCTAACTTCATTGTTCTGCTCCAAGCGCAAGGTGAAGCGATTCAGTTCTCTGCCGGCTGCCACGAGGGACCTCCCCCCGTGGCGCGGTTTCCTTTTAGACCGGCGTTTTGCTTGTTCGTTTTGCCGCTGCTTTTCTTCGAGCAGATGGCCGCATGGCTTCATCAGCCGTTAGCAGCTCAAAGATTTTTAGACCGACCGCAGTGGTCACGTCCGCGTCCAAGCTCATATGAACGTCCCCAGATGGAAGAAAGTCTACCGAATATTTCATTTGGGCATCTCCTGGATGAACCCGGCGCGCCCAAAGTGAGAGTGGGAATCAAAGGTTGTCAAAGCGGGATTGTGGATACACGAAGAGAACTGAGAGATACGAAGATCCCGCCGCGAGAAATCGCGGCGGGCCAGCTCGGGATTGTTAGGCCGCTTGAATAGCTACCCTCGCTCGCAAGTCCCGGAATTCAAGCGCAAGCGCCTGTGGGACACAGGCATCAATCAGCCAGTTGCCGCCCTGAACTGGCTCGGCGATATCGAAGCTAAATTCCGGTCGATCGTGGCAGCGCACGGGTGCGTGCGGACACGCCGGCGTTTTCAGTTCGTTGTACTTTGTGATCAACTGCATGAACTCCGCGGCCAGGGTCACCGACACACACGCGTCGACCAGTACAAAGCCTCGTTTGTCCGGGGCAGAAACGTCGAAACCGTAGTCGAGGTTCATGTCGGATAAAGAGGACCTGAGCGGAAACTGCAGGATGGTGGCAGACATATTTTACACCTATCTCCGCCTTGAGAGCGGATTGCGTCCCGGTGCTCAAAGACCGGTGTAGCTGGTCTACGGGCGTCTTTGGGCTTTCACCTTGGACATGCACGCGCGTCACCGGGACACTGATTTGAGGAACTACACGACAGGGCTTGAGACCCATGCTCGCCAGTAACTCGTACTTTTCTATTCGTCAACTAAGCCATTGATTTAAAATGACTTTTTCTCTCAGTTCTCTACAAAATTTGCGAGCCAGATCGACCACAAGTGATTGAATCGAAACCGAGAAAGCAACGCGAAAATTTATTTCCGCAATCTCAACAAACTCGACATCGCGCGTTCGTAAGCCATACGGAAAACCCCGGTGCACGTCGGATGAGTGCGCCGTTGTAAACGCTCACTTTCTTCGTGGCCGAATTGGTATCCGTAAATCAGTTGTTTTCCGTATAAGGCGGACGTATGAATGGGGAGAGGCTTATTTGGAGCACGGGCATGAAGCGAGTAGCGCTGTATTTGCGGGTCAGCACCGATAGTCAGACAACTGAAAACCAGCGGCGCGAGCTACGGGCGGTTGCGAAACGCTCCGATTGGCAAATCGTCAAGGTCTATGAGGATGCCGGTATCAGCGGTGCCAAGGGACGCGATAGGCGCCCCGGCCTGGATGCGATGATGAAGGCGGTCAACGCGAAAGAATTTGACATGGTCGCGGCGTGGTCAGTCGACCGACTTGGCCGTTCGCTCACGGATCTGCTGGCAATTTTACAGGCGCTCCGCGACAAAGGCGTCGACCTCTTCCTGCATCAGCAGGGTTTGGACACCTCCACCTCCGCCGGCCGTGCCATGTTCCAGATGCTCGGCGTGTTCGCCGAATTCGAACGGGGCATCATTCGAGAGCGCGTCAACGCTGGCCTGGCGCGAGCTCGAGACAGAGGCACGAAGTTGGGTCGCCCGCGTACCACGCCGGCAGTTGAGAAGAAAATTCAACGACTGCGCGACAAGGACATGGGTATCCTGAAAATCGCACGCACTCTTGGCATCGGGACGAGCGTAGTGCAGCGCGTTGTCGACGGCCTAAGCTAAACCAGCGTCAACGTCGGTGTGCCCCACAGCTCGACGCCGACCGGCGCCGCGTCATCGTTCGCCCGCCCTACCCCCTGGCACCCCCACCCCGGCCCCCGGTCGCTCCAGCTAAAGACGCCGTATCACCGCTCCGCTAGTGCAAGATTTTTTGAAAATTCCGGCCCAGGTGGCGCGTCGCTGAAGCAGACGCCCGCCGAGGACACCGCCCTACCCCGCCGGCAGGGGGCGGATCAGTGAGGAGACAACGTCGCAATGTCTTCCGACTAGTGCGCAAAAATTTGAGTTTTCTGGACACAGCTCTGCGTCGCCGGTGGTGCGCGCACTAGGCGGTCCTGCGAGGCCACAACGGTAATCCCCACTTTGAACATGACTGCATCGAGCAATCGTGCTAGATTTTGAACTTGCGCTGCTGCCTTCCGGAATTCGCGACACCGGCCTCTCAACTTCATTTTTGAGGCGTCTGGATGCCCCGAATTGTTAATGCCTACGAAGGAAACTCCGCGATTGGAAAATCGCTCGCCGACCTTGGCGAGGCCATATTCGGCAATCAAGCCAGAGACGAAGTCTATCGTCAGACCGCTTTCCGCAAGAAGCGGGAAAACGACAACGCGGAGCCCCTCGCCGCGGCCGTCCGCGACGGCAACCGCAACAGCATTGGCTATTACGGCGTGCTCGCAGGCAAGACTGGCCAAGACGCCGGCGATTACGGCCGCTTCTCCGCTGCGAACCACGCGACGAATTTCGACGACCCCCGACTGGCCATCTCGATGTTGGGCGCCGGCGGCGCCGCGGCGAATACGCCAATTGGCCAGCGCCGATCGCTCGACAACACCATCGCCACCACCGGCATGAACAATGCGACGACGCTGGAAAGTCAGCGGATAGCCTCGGACCGGGCGCGAGAAACGCAGCTAGCGATTGATGGTCGCACGCTCACCCCCATCATCGACGAAAACGGCGTTGCGCGCTACGCGCCAAAGTCGCAGGCCGTAGGCGGCGAAGCGCCGATGTCGACGGACAGTGTGGTTGCAGGCATGCTGCGCCGCCAAGCGGTGGCCGCGCAGCCGGCCGCGCCTGGAGTAGACCCGCTCGGCACCATTGATCTTCGAATCTTGAAAAAGGCCGGCCTCGACTTGCCGGAACAGTCACTCGTGCACCCGACCACCGGTCAAACCGCGATCTCGAGAGACGGCGGCCGCACCGCGATCCTTCCAGACGGCCGAACCATCCCCGCCTTGGGCTTCCAGCCGGTTGGCCAAGACGCAGCCCTGGCCCAGGCACGCGACAATGGCGTCCGCGAGAGCGCCGCGCGGCCGCTGGTGATCGGAGATCCCACCAAGAGCCAGGCTGCGGCGGATGCCGCCAAGACGTCCGGAGTTGGTCCTGCATTCACGACCGAGCTAAACCGCACCCTGGGCTCGATTCCGGGCGCGACGGCGGCCATCAAGGGCCTCAGCGGTTCTCCGGAGATCGCTCCGGAGACGCAACACGCGCGCTCCTCGCAGGATATCCGCAACAACCAGGCGCGAGCGGTCCTGCTCGGCGGCCCAGGTCGGCAAACGGTTCAGGCTCAGAAGTGGGTCAACGATCTCATCCCGCAGGGGAATGCGCTCGCCAATCCGGCGACCGAGGCGGCCAAGATTCCGACGATTGTCAGCGCGCTCAAAGGCGACCACGATCAGATCCGTCAGCTTGTCGCGGATCCGAACACGTTGCCGGCCGAGCGCATCAAACTGGTGCAGCAACTCCACCAGATCGAGAACACGATCCGCATGTACACCGAGCCCCAGCAGCCCGCTGTGCAGTCGCAAGCCGCCGCTGCCCCGGCTGCTCCCAATGGTGCGCCCCCTGCGGCCGCCAGCGCGCAGCCGACACAGACCGCCACCAACCCCCAGACTGGCCAGAAGATGGGGCTCATCAACGGACAATGGGTGCCGATGTCGAGCGCCGACACCGCCGTTGGGAAGGCGCCGGCGCCGCCGCTGAATGGCACCAAGTCCGCCGGTGATCCACTGTCACAGGCTCGAGACGCCATCGCCCGTGGTGCGGATCCCGCAGCCGTCAGACAGCGGCTCCAGCAGAACGGGATCGATCCGGCACGGCTCAACTGACCGCCGACGGTGATCCAGAACGGGCACAAGTACATCAGCCTGACGGGGGCTACCAGTGAGGCTTACCGATCTGACGTGAGACGATCATACGTGCGGCGGCTAACCTCGGCATCTTGCGTGGGGTCTTCAAGAGAAGCGCGATTTCCCTGCCAATACGAGTGCACTTCAATCACAAAATCCGAAGGACCGGCCGCGCAGGCCGGCGTTGCCGCCGCTCATGAAAACCTGCGGCAAGAGCCGAAATGCCTTTCCAAACGGGTGACGCTAGGCGAGAGCGACCGAACCGGGAGCATTATGGTGAAACAACTTCTAGCTGGCGCCCTGCTCTGCGCGGCATCTAATTCGCCGACGGCGCAAACGAACGCCGCTAGACAATTGCTCAAATCCCGCGTCGGGGTGACTTTGAAAGTGGTTGTGCAGGACATCGTTAGCACGATAATGCAGTTGAGCCGGTCTCCACTCGTTCGGCCCACATCGTTTCGGGCGCAGCAATCACCAAGCCGCTTTTTTTTGTCGCCAAACATCCGTCGGCCCCCCATGGCGCGCCGTTGTCTTTGCCGATCGCATGGGCGCGACGGCCTTCGTTGAATTGAATGTCGACGCCCCTCCCCCCATCGGCCTGCTTAGGGTTCAGAAGGATATGCGCGTGATCAGATCAACGCACTCGATAAATCCCCTGGGCAGGTTCTGGCGGCATCCCCGAGTGCAGTTGTGTGCACTAGGACGCGCTGAGATAAAACGCCACACTCAACAACCCCGCCCGCTGCCGGGGAGATGTACCACTTGGTCGCATCAACGCGATGTTACGAATCGCCACGGGTCGAACCGGTTGCCACCCCGAATATTGGTAAATCCGAATTGTTTCGGCGTTGCCGTCTTGAAACCTGCTTGCGCCGCGCGCCCGGTTGTTCCAAACAGGTTAGGCAACCATTCGACTCACAACGTGTCCCACGCCACGCCGGCAAGAGATCGGCGACGTGGGAGCCTTCGGAGAAGCTCATTGCTTTCGTTGGTCTCACCGGTCTCGTATCTCAAACCAACAACCAGGGGAAAAACCGAACCGTTGATGGTGCTGTGCGAGCGGCAAGACGGCTCAGAAGTCGAACTCGTCGCCAAATTCTCCGGCGCGTGCGAGGAGAAAGAAGTCAACTTGGCACGCGAAGTGATCGCGGCTTGCCTTGCCGGCGACCTGGGGCTGCCGGTCGCCGAGCCAATGATTGTGGCCTCGTCGCCGCAATGGATCAGCAGCATTCCCGACCCGGCGGTGCGTGCCAAGGTCGCCGCCAGTTGCCCGGTAGCTTTCGGGTCAAAGCTTTGGACTGGGCAGTTTTCTGTCTGGAACTCCGGCACCCAGATAACCGAATCGATGCTCCAGACAGCAGCCGCCATCTTCACTTTTGATGCCATCATCCAGAATTTCGATCGCCGGGACGAAAACCCAAACTGCTTAATTAATGGCGAAAGAATGCTGATATTCGACCACGAACAGGCCTTCATGCACGGGCTCGTGCTGTTCTGGACGCCACCTTGGACGCTGGGCGGACTACAAAATTTTGAAGTACCGGCGCGGCACATTTTCCGCCCAAACCTGTTCGGCCGTGCTATCGATTTTCCGAGCATTAAGACTTCCTGGACCAATATCTCGGACCAACGGGTGACAGAGTACCTGGCGGCCGTCCCGCCGGAGTGGCGCGGCAACCAGGGTCCGCTCGATGCCGCACTCGCCCTGATCAGGGATGCCAGGGACAATATCGACGGCTGCTTACAAGAGATATCGCGGGTGCTGACATGAAAAAAACGACTTACGGCTACGTCGTTCTTCGGTACGTGCACGATGTCATCACGGGTGAATTCGTGAACGTCGGGCTGGTCATGCATGCGCCTGAAACCGACCAGGTGAAAAGCAAAACTCGTACCTCGATGGGCAGGCTGAAGGCGACGTTCCCCGATCTGGATCGAGCGGCGTTCGTGGCTGCGATGAAGTCGGTGACCAGTGCGCTCCATAGGGTCGAGAAGCAATTCCGCTCTGACGGCATGATCAAGCAGTTTTCCGACGCGAAGTCGTTCGCTCATCTCGCGGTGCCGATCGACGACAGTTCGCTGCAATGGTCGCCGGTATCGACCGGCTTGACCGACGATTTCGATAGAACGTTCGATCGTGTGTACCAGCGAATGGTGACCCGCTACGACCACCCATCGTTGGTTCGTCGCTCCGATGAAGATGTCTGGCGGCCGATCCGTGAGAAGATCGCCGAGCGCAGGATCACAGTGCGGTTCGAGGAAAAGACGATCGTCGGCGCGACCGATCAGATCGAGTTCAAGCACACCTGGAAGAATGGTGCTTGGCACGCTTATGAAGCGCTGTCGCTCGATCTGGCCGATGCCGACGGGATCAAGGACAAGGCCCGCCGCTGGCGTGGGCATCTCGACGCGGTATTCGAGGGCAAGAGCGATCCCAATCTGAAACTGAATTTCATCTTGGGTGCGCCAACCGATCCGAAGCTGCTGCCGGCCTATGAGAACGCGGTCAAGATACTTGGCCACTCGCCGTCGCAGCCGAAAATATATCGGGAAGGCCAGATCGACGACCTTGTTTCCGAGATCGAGGATGAGGTGCGGGCGCACGCTGCCGAGCACAGGCGGCTGTTCTAAACATCGCGATGCTTGAGCAGGGCCGGCACTACTTTAGCGCGCAGCGGGCGCGGCACCCCACTCGTGGAGGTCACGACCTCGCCGCCCGCGATCGTCGCGCCGGCTGCAGCGTTTGCGATATCGCCGTCACGCGGCAGCGGATGACCCTGCCACTCGCTCAGACTCGCCCGGCGCGCGTCGATCCTCTCTCTCTCTCCTTGATCGGAGTTGACCCTGCCCGCCCCGTGGATCGCTAACCACCTCACTCTTGTGGTCCGGGGCCCTCGCTTCCGCACTGGCGGTGCGGCCTGCTTCCCGTTTCGACATGCCGGCCTGCCCCCCATGCTTGCCCCCTTGGTCTTGCCGCCTTCGAGATCGTTTTCTTTGGGCATGGGGGTTCTTGATACAGGATCAACCTTCCAAGCCCCTCAGATCGTTCCTGCAGGCCGCCAAGCCGCCGACCACGGCAGCCGACCGCAAGAATACGGACGTATGGCCTATTGATCTCGCCTCCCGGTTGCGCTTGGATGGTCGCGGGGTCGGGGGAAATTAGTAAATGCGTAATCTGGGAATCGTGGCGATTTGCGCCGCGTTAGGTGGCTGCGTCTCGACAAACGAGACCGTGTCCTTCAAGGCGTCTAATCCACAACAACAGGCAATGATGCGCGATGGGCAACCTGCCCTTGTGTCGCGCCAAAAGAGTTCGCTGGTGCTCGTGCGGCCGGCGGCCCGGCAACTGCAGGCCAACGGCCGACCTGTCTACGTGGTAGGCATCAACAACTTCGGTCGGCAGCCGATCGAGTTCCGAGTTGCCCAGGTGGAGGCTGTCCAGCACGTAGGCGCTTCCGATTTCGGTATGCAGGTCGTCACCTTCGAAATGCTCGCGCAAGAGGAGAAGAACCGCCAGGTGGCCGCGGCGATCTTTACGGGACTGGCTGTTGCCGGAAACGCATATAGCGCCGCTAACGCCGGCCGCGGCACCTACACCACGCCAAGCGGGCGCACCGGTACATTTTACAGTCCGACGGCCGCCGCCATAGCGCAGAACAACGCCGCCTTTCAAAACGAAGCGATGATCGCAGCCACGGTCGAAACTGGCCAACGCAACATGGCCGCGCTCGAGCAGACGGTGATCAAGGACAACACACTGTTGCCGGGCGAGTGGTATGGCGGGCAGCTCCATTTGGCACCGCCCACCGACCAAGCTGGTGGCCTGAAGACTTACACCATCGTCATCACCGTCGGAACGGATCGGCACGTCGTCGACATTGCGCAGGGGCCCGCTGGAACGTGATCAGTGTGTGGAAAAGGTTTGCGTTGCTTGCGGCCATGATTTTCTGCACTTCAGAGACCGCCCTTGCCTACTGCTCGACGCCTACTGCTCCGTTCTGCGCCACACGATACGGAGCCTTCGAAGATGAAAGCGAGTTTCGTCGGTGCAAATCCGAACTGGAATTTTACAAGAGCGAGGCCGAGAGTTTCTTAGGGTGCCAAAAGCGCGAATCTGACGATTTTCTCTTGAGCCTCAAGCGAAAATCTGACGGTATAATCCAGGAGTACAACGACGCGGTCGAAAGCTTCAATCGTCGCGCACGAGGTTGAGCATGATCCGATTTGCCTTTGCGACGCTGGTCCTGTTGGCCGCCACCCCCGTTCGCGCAGAGACGGTCGACGTAAAATACCGAGGTATCGTGGATCTCAAGCCGTTTGCGTGCACGGACACGCCCCGGAGCAGCTTCATCCAGCGGGTCTGCTACGACAAAGCTCAGAGCTACATGCTGATCAGTCTAAAAGGCACCTACTACCACTACTGTGAGCTCCCCACGGCGACATTTGATGCATTTGTTGCAGCGCCGTCGATGGGGCAGTTTTTCAACCAAAAGATCAAAGGGGCGGGCTCAGACGGTCCGTTCGATTGTCGAACACATCGGGTGCCGACCTACTAACTCCAAGCACCCACCCCGAGAACTCTGCTCCCGGCGCGCTCCAAACGGCCCGCCCAGACATCTAGGCCGACCACTTTTCTTCTTCGCGCCGCGCCTCATCACCATTAAGGCGCTCGGCAACATCCGACGCAACCCCAGGGTCTGACGCTTCCGCAATGGAAGTGCCATCCTGCTTTTTGATTTTCTTGCCGTCGGCATTCAATGGAAAATCATCTGGTTCAAGCTGTTTGTCACGAGCCAACTCTTTTCTAACAGCCGCTGCCGAGTTGCCGACCTTTTCAATGGCCGCGAGCACTTCGTCTTTCGACGCCTCGAGCGCCTTCGTCCAATATTTTAGTTCAGTGGGATTGTCCGCATCGATCTTGCTTCGATCAGGCTTCAGCTTTTTCGTCAAGCCGGTCATCGGTAGCTCCTATCCCGCTTCCAATCAGGCACTGCTTCAAACTAAAGTGGGACGGCTGTTGAAAGTTCCATGCATCCCTGCTACGCGGCGCCGTCCCGACACTCGCTTGTCAGAGCCTCACCGGGAGTCCGTGCCCTCAACGCCTCGTCACCGGCCGGAGTTCTGCAATAAGGTCGACCGTCGGGCTGCTTCTTGATCCAGCCTTTCGCGACCACGTTGGCGATAAGAACCTTGCCGCTGGGCAGAGGTGTTCTGGCGCGCGGCCTTGGGTAAGCACCCTCTTCGCCGGCAACGTCTTTGAGCAAGCGATAAAGAGCAGCTTTCCTTCGCTCCCGCCAGCGCCACCTTTTTGGCGGTCCCTGGCGCGAGTCGAAAGACGGTTCCGCTCAGCACGAAACGGAAGACCGTTGTCGTCGCCCGGCTTCCGTGCAAAGATTGAGGACCGAAGTAAACGGGGTGAAGACATGGCCCGACCAATTGGCACGAGCCACATGCCCAAGCCGTTGCACCCGTTTTTCGTTGCGCTGGGTGGCGCGTTGCTCATGGCCGCCCTGTTCACCGATTATATGTACTCGAGCAACTCGCTGATGCAGTGGGCCAACTTCTCGGTTTGGCTGATCACGGGGGGCCTTGTGATGGCGCTTATCGCCACGATCTCCCTTGTAACTGACTTCGCGCTCGGGAGGGCAGGCCCGATCCGCTGGCTCGATTTTGGGTTAATAGCGGCTGCCGCGTTTCTCTCCCTCGTCAACGTGTTCGTGCATACGCGTGATGCGTGGACTTCCGTTGTGCCAACTGGCATCACCCTATCCACCATCGTCACGATCCTACTCCTTGTGGCCGGTCTCCGCGGCTGGTGCGTTACCGCCGTAAAGACTGCGGGCCGGGGAGAAAGCGCATGATCGCGAATCGGGTTCGAGCGACTTCGGGACTGATAATCCTCGTATTGGCCGCCGGCTGTAGTGACAAAGGCGGCGATCCATCAAAACAATATGGACCGAATCCTGACCTTCCTGAAGCTCACCAGTATCTGGTGCCTCCCATGAGCGTACCGGAGGCGGTTGGCTGGAAGGACGGGGAAACGCCCACTGTCCCTGCTGGCATGCGCATCCAGGCGATGGCGACGGGATTAATGCATCCGCGCATCGTTTATCCATTGCCTAACGGCGATATCCTCGTCGTTGAAGCTAACGGTCCTGGCACCAAGCCATTCCGGCCGAAGGATTACATCTCGGGCAAGGTGAAGGCACGGGCCGGTGCGTCGGACAAGGGCGGCAACCGCATTACTTTGTTGCGGGACGCCGACGGCGACGGCGTTCCAGAGATGAAGACGGTTCTGCTCGACCATCTGCACTCGCCATACGGCGTCGCATGGGTGGCGGACACTTTGTACGTCGCCAACACCGACGCGATTATCGCCTTCCCGTTCACGCCGGGCCAGACGAAAATCGCGGTGCCCGGAACAAAGCTTGCCGATTTGCCCGCAGGCCCGATCAACCACCACTGGACTAAGTCGATGGCTGCGAGTTCTGACGGGTCGAAGCTCTATGTTGGGGTTGGGTCCAACAGCAACATCACCGAGAATGGGATAGACGTCGAAGAAGGGCGCGCAGCGATCTACGAGGTCGATCGTCTGACGGGCGCAAAGCGTCTCTACGCGACAGGAACGCGCAATCCGACGAACCTCGCCATCCAACCCGGAACGGGGCAATTATTCGCTGTGGTCAATGAACGAGACGAGATCGGGCCGGATCTGGTTCCGGATTATCTCACATCCATCAAGGACGGCGGCTTCTATGGCTGGCCCTATAGCTATTGGGGACAGCATGTGGACATACGCGTCCATCCGCAGGACCCCGCGATGGTTGCGAAGGCGATCAAGCCGGACTACGGCCTTAGTTCCCATGTTGCGGCACTCGGCGTTGTATTCAGTCAAGGAGAAACTCTGTCACCGAAATTCGCTAACGGTGCGTTCGTAGGTGAACATGGCAGCTGGAATCGCGACCCACTGAACGGCTACCAGGTGATCTTCGTCCCCTTCGTCAATGGAAAGCCGAGCGGGATGCCGACCCCGGTGCTGACGGACTTCCTTGCGCCGGATAAAAAAACGGTTCACGGGCGGCCGGTCGGCGTAGCACTTGACCGGGCGGGGGCACTCGTCGTGGCGGACGATGTCGGTAACACGGTGTGGCGAGTCAGCCACTCTGTTGATGGTAAATGAGCGTGCAATGACGCATTGATCCGGCCGTGGCTCGATCGTCGCAAGACAATTTGCAAATTCAGGCCGGCGCATTTCGCGGCCAGTTAGCGGCCGGATCATTGCGTACACAGAGGTCGAGCCGTAGCTGGGCACGCCGGTCGTGGTCGACGAGGCGGAAACCGTGTCCCCCTGCGTGGTGTAGCTGCGGTGAGCACCGCGTTCGCCGGACGAGCCGGCTTGAGCATGAATCCCGCAGCGATGCAGCCTAGCGCCTCCCTGCGGTCTTCGGGTCCTCCTTGCCGGGATCCTGTCGTTCGGCTCCTTTCGCGACCGGAAGATGCCAACCGCGCCTGATGGCCATAAGACGAAGCAGGAAGCATGAAATCAGCGCCACCGCCGTCACGGGACCGACGGGCAGCGACAGCACATGACCGATCACGACGATGGCGGCCGCCACGAGCGCCGCGACCGCATAGAGGTCGGCACGGAGCACGGTAGGAATTTCGGCGAGCAGAAGGTCGCGCGCCATGCCCCCGCCGATCCCGGTAACCACCCCGAGCACCGTTGCCATCACCGGATTGAGCCCGAACGACAGCGCCTTCGACGAGCCTGCGACGGCGAAGAGCGCGAGTCCCGCCGCATCGAACACCAGCACCGCATTGGACACCCGCACGATCAAGGGGGAGAAGTAGAAGGTGACGAGGCCGGCGAGCAGCGAAACGCCGAGATAGCGCCAGTCGCCGACCGCCCCGGGCGGCACCGAGCCGATCAGGAGATCGCGGGTAATGCCTCCCGAATTGCCCGCCGCGAAGGACAAGACTAGGACGCCAAAGAGGTCCAGCTCGCGCTTGGTTCCCGCCAGCGCCCCACTGAGCGCGAACACGAAGGTGCCGGCCAGATCGAGTGCGATAGGCAGCTTGTCCATGACTCGGCTTCCTTGCCCCTAGGCCGGCAACCAGCCGCGGGCCGCCACCACCAGCGCTTCAACCCCGGTCTCCAGTGTCGGATGGAGAACAGGCGCGAACTTCGGGCTGTGGTTAACCGGCAGCTCGTTGAGCCTGTTGGCCGCTTTGGCCTTCGCATAGATATCTGGATCGGTGCCCCCGACGAACCAGAACACGGAAGGAACGTGCCATTCGACCCCGAACGATCCGAAGTCCTCGCTGGCCGGAGCCGGCCCCGTCGCCCGCACACGCTCGGCGCCAAAGTGCCCTCGGAACGCGTCCACGACCCGGCTGGTAGCCTCCTGATTGTTCACGTTCAGAGGGTAGTGGTCGAGGGTCGTGATCTCCGGCGGTCGCGGTGCTCCCGAAGCGGCCGCTTCGGCGTTGGCGATCCGTTCGATCGCGGCCAGGACGCGCGTGCGCACTCCGGCGTCGAAGGTCCGGACGTTCAGCTTGATGATCGCTTCATCCGGAATGACGTTTTCCTTCGTTCCGGCCTGTAGGACCCCCACGGTCAGAACGGCGGCTTCGGCGGCAGCGACTTCGCGCGAGATGATGGTCTGCAACCGCAGCACGGTCGAAGCGGCCATGACGACGGGGTCGATACTGGCTTGCGGCATCGAACCATGCGCACCGCGTCCGAACAGACGGATCTGCAGACTGTCCGCCGCCGAAGTGATCGCGCCGGCGCGACCTGCAACGGTTCCCGCTGGTCCCACCATGACGTGCTGACCGAGTATGACGTCGGGTTTGGGAAAGCGCTTGAACAGACCGTCATCGATCATCGCCTGTGCGCCTTCGGCCGTCTCTTCCGCCGGCTGAAAGACCGCCATGAGCGTGCCACGCCATGAGCTCTTGGCGTCCGCCATCAGCTTGGCGGCTCCCGCAAGCCAGGTGACGTGCATGTCGTGGCCGCACATGTGCGACACGGGGACTGTATTGCCGTCGCGATCGGTGGCGGTCGCCTTGCTCGCGTAGGTGAGCCCGGTAGCTTCCTGAACGGGCAACGCGTCCATGTCGGCGCGCAGCATGACGGTCGGCCCTTCGCCGTTGCGAAGGAGCCCAACCACCCCCGTCTTGCCGACTCCGGACGTCACTTCGAAGCCAGCCGAGATAAGCCGATCGGCCGCCAACTTCGCAGTACGCGTCTCCTGCATCGATAGTTCGGGATGGGAGTGCACATCCTTGTACAGGTTGGCGAGTTCGGGAAGTAGGGCGCCGAGATTGCGTAGCGCTGGATCAGACGAGCTGTTGGCATTCATGGAAGTCTCCATCGCAAGGATTTTGAGCTCCGGTTCGCCATGTCGGTCGAGGTCCTCTTGTACACGACGGATAGTTAGATGTCAGGTCAACTGATGCATCCTGGACGGCCGAACTACGCGCCAGGCACTGGTTGGGTACGCCCGAGGAAAGGCTCTCGCGCACGGGCTGAACCCGGTCATGTCAGTGGTGCTCGGCATGGTGACCGGGATCGGGGGCGGCACGGTGCGGGACGCGCTATTGGCCGAAATGCTGACCGCGCTGCGTACCCAAACTCTATGCCGTAGCGGCGCTCGCCGCGGCGGGGCGTCGCTTTCCAGAGAGCGGCCCCGCCCAAACGCCGGTTCCAGATTTAACCCGCAGCATCAGTATCAAGCTTAATACGTGAGTTTCGTTGCTAGTAGCTCTTCACGCGGTAACGATTGTGCACTCGGCGTGACCAGCGAACGCTTCGGTGCTTCATGACAAACCGTTCCAAAGACCCGCGGGGATCGCCGCGCCAGCCAAAACGGACCGTCGGCGCGCCCAACGACCTGGCGGCGAAGTTTCGAGAGTGGCAGCGGTTGAAGAAGCAGGTCCGCGATTTTGAGCGGGCTGCGGCGCACAACACTAAAACCATAGAGCGTCACGAACGAGAGATCGAAAACATCGGAAATGAACCAGACGATGGTCCAGAAAATTCTGCAACATCGGGATACCGAGCGGCGCTCTTTGGGCCGAACGCGGATTAATCGGAATGCGATGCTATTTTACCCCGGGCGATCCGGCGTCCTTTCCTGCTGCGTCCGCGATGTAACGAACTCCGGCGCAGGCGTACTTTTGGGAACACTCGATCTCATCCCCGTCGAGTTCGATTTGTCGTTCGACAATTTCCGAACGGTTCGGCGATGCCGTTTGATTTGGCGGGACGGCGACTTCCTCGGCCTGTCGTTCGAAAGCTGATCACCATGACAAAGCGCGAGCGTGACGACTTAATCTATTCCGTCTTTGCGAGCGCGACCGTGATCGCCTTCATCACCTTTATGGTTTTTGTTCGCTAACGACGTATTTCTTCAGGCCGCACGGCGGCGGCGAGCTCGGTGTTCCGCGATTCGAATGACATTCGGAGCGACATCCGACAGCGTACCCTGCTCAGGTTGAACAGCTTGGGCACGTACAGCCACGGGCTGCTGCATTTCGGGCTCGACGAGATCCGGCTCGGTGGCCGGCGCCTCGATCATCTTCAGAAATGCGCGGCCGGCGTCAGTGATGTGCCAACCGGCGGCCTCTCGTAGCACATAACCGCTGGAGAAAATGTCTAGATCCGGTGCGCGCGCAGCAAGACGCTTCATGCGCTGAGACCAATCCGCCCCGCTGCAGGAAAGCACCGCGACGTAGTGTTTTAGGTCGACAAGCGAGGCGTGCCCCTCGGGATGACCGGCTAAGACCTTCAAGACGGTGATCTGAAAACTCACGACGCGTCCGCCACGTGACTAAAATATGACGACTAGGCTATCGTCAGGGTGGCGACGATGTCCATCGGCAAAGACGCAAGGTTGAAAAGCTATACCGAGTTTTCCCGAATGCGACAAATCGGCAACAATCGACTAATGCCGAGATAGCCGAGCGCGCGCGTTTTTTTCAGACTATGAGGGCCGCCTCAGCGAAGCGGCCAACCTTCTAAAAATCTTCGGTGCACAAAGTAACACAAGATCACGGAAGCCCCTCCCCTTTGCGGATGACTTTCCGCCAATCAGGTTGAGATTGCATAGTGGAGGCAGAAGAGCCGAAGCGGGCTTAGTCTGTAGTCGCTTGTTCCTAAAGGAACGGCCCCAGCGCCTTGGGGACGGTGCGCTGAGGCCGAACTTCATGTGTCCGATGTCGCTTTGAGACCCCCCGCCTCCGAACTCCTGCCGCTGCCGCTGCACGCGCAAGGGATTGCCGAGCCGCTGCGCTTGTGAAGACCGGTCTCAATTCTTCATCAGGTCGACGGTTGCATCATTCTGTAGGAAACCGTTGGCATCGAGGCACCGGGCAGGCGATCGTGAAGCTCTCCGCACAAGTACTAGTGAGAGAAGCGGCACAGCCAAGTCCTCGATGCGGCGCGCCCTGGCTAATGGTCCAACAGTGTACACAGCAACCAATCAAGCCCCTGTCGTCTTCTTCAGGCGGAGAGATTTTATGCCGGTTGCCATAGCCCTAATCATCGGTGTGGTCGTGCTTGCCGTGGCGCTGGTCGGGCTCGTTTGGGCTGTGATCGTCTTGCTACCGTTCTACGCCTACGTCGCAATCGTTGTTTATCTGATTTGGCGGAGCAACCGAAAACATGCCGACCTAGCAGCATCCGTCAAGCGAGAAGCTGATTTGCAACGCCATTTCAATGAACAAGAAATGCGCGCTTGGCGCCGGTCGCTCGAAGAAGACAAAAGCCGGACTGCGTCGCGACGAGAGAGGATTTTACGGCGGTTCGATGAAGCTCGCGACCCGCCCAAGAAGTGATCCGAATGCAGGTAAGCAGGTTCCAGCGTTGACGTTGTTCATGGCCACCGCACATTGCCCTCGTTCCGCCTCGCAAAGGCGGGGCCGAGCGTGCCAAGGCACCAACTGAGGTCGTCCTGTAGCGGATCAGCCAGGAAAACTCCGTCTACCCTACCCTCAGGTTCTCCGCCGACTCTTTGCCGCGGTTTGCAACGACCTCGTAGCTGACCTTTGCACCTTCAGCGAGGCCGCTGAGCCCGGCTTTCTCGACCGCTGAGATGTGCACGAACACATCCTTGCCGCCGCCGTCCGGCTGGATAAACCCATAGCCCTTCGTTGCGTTGAACCACTTCACTGTACCTGTCGCCACGTCCAACCTCTCCGGTTCGAAACAATAGCGCCAACCTAACCGGACGGTCCGGCCGTATGCAAGAAAAACCACTGGTGGACTGACGGTTGGCCGACGAGACCTTCAAAATTGTGATCTGTAAACTCACAACGCCACGCGGTTTACCCTGCGCTCAACCGCCGCGCGACGATTACCAGAGGCGGCCAACCGCGTTAACGGAATGGGAGGGTTTTGCCTGCCAACAAATTGATGAGTTCAGTCTGTCGTCGAACTCCTGTCTTGGCCATCACGGCCTTGAGCCGCTTGCGTACTGTGTCGCGCGCACTACCCATCCCAGAACGCGGCAACGTTCAAACCGGGTCCGCGGTGGTCGCAGCCGTCCTGAAGCCATCGACCTGGGCTAGGTTGGCGTTGCTGGCGTGGGCTTCACGGCTTATCTCCGTCGTAACCAGACTCCAGCACTCGGAGCCTGATCAAATCCAATTTTGAGAATGCAAAGAGACCGCCGTTGCCGGTGGTCTTCTTTGCGGCTCAAAATTAATCCGAAGTGGTGATATTCAGCTTAATAGGCGAGTCTTGTTGCGTGTTGCTCGCGCGCCGGTACTGTTCAACAGATGGGCAAAAGGTAACGTCGACTCCCGAACGATCCGCCGCCGTCATTCGCGGAACTATGTCCCATGTACGAAGAGCTTCTCACAATGCGAGGCGAGGTCGGGACAGAGTAAGCCAGAGAACCCGCCGCCTCCTCATAAATCGCGACCGCTCGCATTAGCCGAGTGATGTCCGTTTCGCCCCGACGCGCGGCGGAAAAGCGAGCGTACTGGGAGGTCTGAGTCGGGCCACAACCCAACTTACTGACGTTCATTTCGCCCGCTTGAACACCAGCTCCAATGTGATACCGGCCGGCGTCCTTGGATTTGTAAACTTCAATTCATCGTCGGTGATGGATGTCACGATCCGGCGCTGATTTGCTGCTCCAACCAAGTTGGGGAATGAACTTGTCTCGATACTGACGTGGATGGTCTTTGTACTCTCGTCAACGGTGTACGTTCCGGTATAAGCAACAACACCTGACGCGATAACCATTGCCTCCTCAGGGGAAGGACGCGCAGAGTCGCCTGACGCATATTTGGGCGCATCAGAGCGCACGGTGATGAAATGGAAGCGGCCTTCGGCAGTATAGGTGGCGGCCCCTTGTAACTTCGGGCGCTCAACAGCACTACCATCCTCTCGCGTGGCCTTGCTGGACTCGTAAATCCAGGTGCCAATCAATCTCTCTTTGAGAGATTTTGCTTGAGAAAAGCTCCTGTTCGGAAAGGCGACAACCAAAATCATCGCGGTCGCGGAAAGCCCGAGTGCATAGCGCCTGTTCATGGGGAGACCCCTGTCTTTGCCAATAGGGCAAGCCTACTGGGGGATCCAATGATCAGCAACGGCTAGTGGACCTCCGCGTCGGGTCAAAGCCGGTGATACTCTGATCGAGCATACGATTTCCGCTTAGGCTCTCGAAGCTGATATCTGGACCTTTATGAGTACACGCCCCCAGTATAACGTGCGCACATTTGCGCAGCATGCGAAGTAAAACTTGCCTTCCGCGACCCCTACAGCAAAAAGCCGCCCAGAGGGCGGTTGCTAGGGTCACCTTGGTCTTCTGCCCCCGGAAGCGAAATGACGCCAACATGAGTTTTGGCGTTATCGACGCGCGACCAGCACGCCAATCAGAAATGCAATCGCCAGGGATTGAATGGGCGCCTCGCGCGTCAGAGCGCTGAGGCGGGTGGCCCAGGTCGGCCTCGGCGCAACTTCGTCTGCGAGATCCTGCGACATGCTGCGGATTGCATGTGTCGCGTGCTCGATCCGGCGCTCGGCGCTTGCGGTCACGGAAGGGTCGACGTCTGTCATGTCGCCTCAACTCGTTGTTGCCCGCGCAAATTCCCTCCGCTGTAAACGCGTCTCATTCCCTGGTTTTATCCACACCCACGACGGCCAGTGGCGTCCGGGCCGTCTCGTCCCCCATACCTTGACAATTTGCGGCCAGCGCCAAACCGCGCTTTCATGAGGGTGATGGGCACCAAATCGCGAGAGACCATCTATGGCGCGTCAGTCCGGGCGGCGGCGGAGGAAGCCGTCCGCGTGCGGAAGGTTGCGGATGAGACCTCCTGCCAAGCCTGGAACAAGCGCATGCTGGCCTTTCAGGGCCCCGCGCAGCCATCCCCAGCGCTGGGTGACGCCCTTAACGCCGGCTACCTCTACCTCGAAGTCAAATGCCTTGGCTGCAACACGCATCAGACGGTCGCGCTGAACGTCGTGCGACGACCGAAATGGACGCCGGTCCATGAACTCGAGCGGTACATGCGCTGCCGGGATTGCTCCGAAGTCCGCCGCTATCCGTACAAGCGCAGCCATCTGGTCGCGCTGCGACGCAACAAGATTTCCGCCAGCGATCCGCCGTCGGCGTGGTGGCCAGGCGAACGGGATTAGGAACGATGTGCAACCTCTATTCGATTACGACCAACCAGGAAGCGATCATCAGACTCTTCCGCGTCATCAACCGTTATGTGGGCAATCTACCGCCGATGCCTGGCGTGTTTCCCGACTATCCTGCGCCCGTCGTGCGCAATACCGGTCCCGATCGCGAAATGGTCATGATGCGCTGGGGCATGCCGCCGCCGCCGCGCACCGGCGGACCGCCGGTCACGAACATCCGGAACACGTCGTCACCGCACTGGCGCGGCTGGCTGAAGCCCGAGAACCGCTGTCTCATCCCGTTCAATAGTTTCGCTGAATATGCGCCGGAACCGAACCCCGAGACCAAGAAAAAAGACGTCGTCTGGTTCGCTTTGCACGATGATCGACCGCTGACGGCTTTCGCCGCGATCTGGACTGAGTTCACGGGCGACCGCGGCACCAAGTCCAAGCCGGTCCCCGGCCCTCACCCCGTGTATGGTCTCCTGACGACGGCGCCGAACGCGGTCGTCGAGCCCATCCACCCGAAAGCGATGCCTGTGATCCTGACGACTGAGGAGGAACGCGACGTCTGGATGCGCGCGCCATGGGATCAGGCAAAGGCGCTACAACGACCATTAGCCGACACTGCGCTAAAAATAGTCGCGCGAGGGGCCGATAAGGAAGACAAGCCCTCAGCCGCTTAACAAACGCCCCTTTTCCTACCCCAGCGCGTGTGCCATTCTTGCGAGCAAAAGAGATCGGGAAGCAACCAATGAATGTGCACGGATTGTGTGTTCTTCTTACGCTGCCGCTGGTCGGCTGCTTGGGCCTTGAATCAGAAGCACAGATTGCCGCGAGGAAAGCCGAACTTGCGGCGAAAGACGACGAGGTTTGTAAGAGCTACGGTGCGAAACCTGGGTCAGACATTTACGTCCAATGCCGGATGGCGCAGGCAAAGCGGCGTGACGACGCCGACAATGCGGCGGCATCAGCACCAGTGATAGTCAACAACAACACCTCCTCTGAACCAAGCTATCCCAAACTTCAGCCAATTCAGCAGCCGGTTCGATGCCAATCGATGGGTGTTGGGCTGGGACAGGTGCAGACCGTCTGCCGTTAGGCTCCGGTTCTTCTGGAAATTAGAGCTTGCCCCGTCGGGCAAATCACCGGCAGATTATTTCAATGCCGCTTCTCTGAGTTCGCCACGCGCGACCCTGGCGGCGCTTTCACCCAGTCTATCAATCTGTATCGCGGCCCTGCAATAGCTTGTGCCGGAGGAGAAGCCATGTCTGATCAATCCGAATTGGGTATCGTGCTCGCCAATGCCCCGCGACTGGAGCGCGCATTTGGTCGCAAACTGGCGGCGGTCATCACTTTGATCAGTCTGTATTTCGCGAGGCGCCCGTCTGGCATCGCCGGCTTGATTACGTCGCTACTTTTCATTGTGGCCCTGGCCGTCCAGGCTTGGCTAAAGCTTCGTGTCTAAAACGTTGTTCTCGCGTCGGCACTTTGGTAAAACATCCTTGCCAACTGGACGTCGGCCCATGGCCAATTCGCTTGTCGTGCGCAAGGGAACGGATCTGGCGAAGCGCATCAAGGCGCTTCGGGCAGCGCAATATGTGCGAATGTCCACCGATTTTCAGCGGTACTCAATTGAGAACCAGGCCGCTGCGATTGCGACCTACGCGCAGCAAAAGCACTTCACGATCGTCCGGACGTATATGGACGAGGGCCGAAGCGGCCTTCGGATCAAGGGGCGCGCCGGCCTGACCAAACTGATCGACGATGTCCAGTCGGGCCGCACCGACTTCGACCACATCCTGGTCTACGACATCAGCCGCTGGGGGCGCTTCCAGGATGTAGACGAAAGCGCCCACTACGAGTTCATCTGCAAACAGAACGGTATCCGCGTCGCATATTGCGCCGAGCAGTTCGACAATGACGGCAGTCTGCTATCGAGCATCATCAAGAACATCAAGCGCGTGATGGCCGCTGAATACAGCCGGGAGCTTTCTGTCAAGGTTCACACCGGCCAATGCCGGATCGCTGGGCTCGGCTACCGCGTCGGCGGCCCGTTGAATTTCGGCCTCCGCCGCGAACTGATCGGCGAAGACCAGAACTCTAAGGGGCAGCTTTCCAGGGGGCAACGTAAGGCGCTGCAGACGGACCGCGTGCGTCTGCAGCCCGGTTCCGAAAAAGAAGCCGACACCGTCAGGCGCATCTTTCATAAGTACGTGGTCGACCGGCAATCGGCCGCCGCAATCGCGCGCCAGCTCAACCGACAGAAAATCCCTAATCACCACGGCCGCCGCTGGACCGACGGAATGATCTACACGGTCCTGCGGAACGAGAACTACATCGGCAACATTGTCCATAACCGAACGTCCAGGCGGCTCGGACAAAAGCAAATTCACAACCCGGATCACCTCTGGGTCCGGCGCGAAGGCGCCATAGCCCCAATCGTCGATCGGCAACTGTTTGGGCGCGCCCGGAAAATCATGGCGGATCAATATATCTCGATCGCTGACGAGCAGATGCTGGTACGGCTTCGCGTCACACTTTCAAAAAGGGGCAAGCTGAACTCCACCATCATCAACACCACGCCCGGACTGCCGTGCGTGTCCAGCTATTGCAAGCATTTTGGCTCGCTTAGAAAAGCGTTTGATCTAATCGGCTACACCTCGCCGCGCGACTGCGACTGGATTGATACGCGCCAGCACTGGTTCGACGTCTTAGAGGAACACGCAACACGAATCGCCGACGCGATAGAAGTAGGCCCGCCGCAAAATGATGGCACCAACAGCGTAAGCCTGCCCCTTGATCGGAAAATGACCCTGACGCTTATGGTTGTGCGGCAATCGCGAAGGGGACCGCATCATACTGAGCAATGGAGGATATATCGAACGCGGCCAATACAACCCGGATTGCTGGCTGTCATTCGCCTGGACCGAGCCAACAAGACGATCAAGGACTATGTTCTTATGCCGGCGGCACAGATCAGCGGCTCTTGCCGTTGGCTTTCCGACGGTTCCCTCAATCGCCTCGATGCCGTGCTCCTCCGCAGCGCCGATGAGCTTGCCAACGAAATCAAGGCCAGCTGCCGAAAACAGCCCCGGAGACGATACCCGGTGTTTGCGAATTGATGGTAAGCTGGCCCGGTATCGGAGACGCCAACGATGTCAGACCGCGCGGTTGAACTTCTCATCACCAACGCCATTCATACCGCCTTCATCAAGTATCCCGAAGGCGACGGCGGTCCGAACCTCGACTATGAGTGGATTGCACCGGACCAAAGTAAGCACATCGCCAAGGCCATTCTTCAGGACTTGGCCGCCAATGGGTATCAAATTGTGAAAAAAAGTGCCGGTGGTAGCTGACGAGCCTCTAATTTAGAGTGGCCTATTTCTGATTGCCTGATCTGCCATACGATGGTACCCATTATTGCCCGCGCATTTCGGGTACATCGACGTATTTTTCCGGTCACATCCACGTCGCTCGGCGACACATCAGGGAGAGAGGCCAATGAACGACGAAAATTCGAACAAAGAAAATTCAATTAAAGAGAATGCAGTCTTGGACGATGCAGCATTGGATGAAGTCAACGGCGGGTTCAATTTTGGGGCGGCTTTTGGCATCCCATCCTTGCCCCACCTCCATCACGCACCTACGGCCAAGTCGATTACCCACGAAATCGCAAAATCCGTGATTTCCAGCAATCCGATCGCGGCGATAGGTCATAAGCTTAAATTTTGGTGATCCAGGGAAGCCGCCCCTCTAACGTTGTAGTGCACCGTCATCTGGTCCTTCGTAAACGGAAACAGAAAATGAAAATTAAGTCTCTGATTTCGGCATTATTTCTGAGCATTCCGATCTTCAGCGCTAGCCCTGCTCTTGCCGAAACTATTACGGCAAGTTTCACGACGCCAGATGGCGGTGTGACAACCGGACTATATAGTGGCGTCGTACACATAACTGTTTCGGGTTTCGGTATGTCATTAGGACCTGACCTCAACGACGCCTTTTATCTTTTTAACCCGCAAAATCCTGCAGTGCACGCTACGGACTACTATCAGCTAACATTCGGAACCTCGCCATTGCTGCCTTTCAATCCGGCGCAGGATGCATTCCTCTTCATTCCCGGTGGCGTGGTACCCGCCTACAATTCATCGCACGTCTACTCGTTCGATCTTGACACGGGATCCGTGGTGCCGACGCAGCTTCATTTCGGTGTGAGCGACGGCAACTTCACTGACAACTCGGGTGCCTTCACGATTACTGTAACCGCCGTTCCCGAGCTCTCTACCTGGGCAATGCTGATCCTCGGTTTTGCTGGCGTGGGCTTTATGACATATCACCGACGCAATCAGGTCGCAGCGCTCGCAGCCTGATCAAACCCGAAATCGAAAATACAAAGGCCGCCTTCGGGCGGTCTTTTTTGTTTGCGGTTCCAGAATTAACCCGCAGCGGCGACATCAAGCTTAATCTGCGACTCTGGTTGCGGCACCGTTCAGATCGACTATTGATCGCGCACCGGACGATTTTTCCCCGCAGCGTCCGGGCCCACACCAGCGAAGCCGTCAGGCGATCATATTCCGCTTGGCGGCTTTGTTCGCTCCGCGCGCCAACGAGTATTGGCTCAGTGCCTCGAATGTGGATGAGAGCGAACTACCCTATTGCGATTTGCCTGGCTACGCGTGGGTAGATTTACTTCGTCGTCTGGCTAAGGACCCTTTTCTAATCGGCGTACTTGCGTCGTATTGGAATCAGCAAGACGGTCAGCACGAGGCCACGGCCCCAGACGGTCTCTACCCAGAACCGCAAATCCATCGCGCCCATGCTCATCTCGGTGATGACCGATGATTTGGGTGTGCCGCCGTGATTCCCTCAATTACCGAGGCGATCCTCCGGGATCTAGTGGTCAACGCGTGTCAACGTGTGAACTTCAATCTAGGCTCGCTCCGCTTCACCCATATGGGTACCTCCGCAGTCGATTGCTCGTGCAACATTTCCCGCCCACATGAGTTAACGCCACAATGACAGAATCCAAAGATCAGCGCCAAGTATCGCAGAGCAACCTGGCCGACTTAATGTCGAAAGTAATCTCACTACGCGAAAAAGTCGCGCAAGCTGAGCTGGCCGCGCATCTGTACCGCATCACTGTTGCAGAAAGCGGCGCGGGAGCCAACTCATCGCCACGCGCTGACTAACCTCTCCTAGTTTCGCTAGCGAATGACCCCAAGCTGACGTCAAGCTTAACCCGCGAACCTCGTTGCACGACGATTTAGAGACAGGATACTGATCTGACGAAGAAGGGACGGATGTTGGAACTCAAGTTAGCCCCAAACTGTTAGAAGATGAGATATCTCAGCGGGAGCGATTCTATGCCCGATTTTCTCCGTAAGTCTTTGACAGATTTTGTTAGTGAAATCATCGATGTGACACCTGCGCCGACTTTGAGTGATGCTCCCAACCGTTATGCATTGCAGGTCGAAACCGCCCTTCACAGATGCCAAAACGATCGAAGGGATATTCCATCCGGATCCGCCGAACGCTCCTCCCTCCGATAAACTTCCTACAGCCCGCTCAAGACCGCCGTCGGGCAGCACCTGCGTATAGTTGTCGTTCGTGGCACCGACGTTTCCTTGACGGCCGACGAGGAACGCTCGATCGGCCCCAGGCGTTGATGGGACGTGAAATACAGCAAGGAAGGAAGCACGATGAAGAAAATACTCATTGTCAGCGCCGTCACGATCATGTGCAGCACCGCGTTTGCCCAGAGTCTGACGGCCCAAGGCGATAACATGAATAAGCCGGGCATGACGAATGGCGGGCGCTCGGGTACCGCTTCCACTCGCCACGAGCAGATGCCCAGCACCACCGGCCAGGCCCGCCGTGACCCAAATGGTGGAAATCCAAACGGCACAGCAGGAGGTCCGACTTCGCTCAGTGGTACCGGATCATCTCAATACGGAGGCAACGGAACGGCTGGCACCTCAAATGGTCGATAGGAACCGTTGAGGCGGGACCGGCGCCCTGATGAAATCTGTGCGCCGAGGTGCTCCCGGTGCAAATCTCCGAGACGACGACTCCAGCGCGCGGGCGTGCTGGGTCGTCTCTCGACGTGACCGTTTGAAGCGGTGCTGGCGTGACCAGATTTTCGACGAATAGAACCGTCTGACTCACAGACGCGGCACATGCGCACTGGGACGGTTCTCTCGTGCCAAACGGCATTGCAAGATATTCACAGTAGAATTATGACAGATCAGCTTGCATCAACATTAATCACCAAACTTTGCGTCTCGAACGATCTTAATGAGCGCGACCTCCAGGCGCTCCGTCGCTTGCCAATTCAGCGTCGGGAATACGGGGCGAGAGAGGCTATCGTATCTGATCGGCAGCGACCCCATGTGTGTTGCTTGGTTACGGAAGGCTTCGCCTTTCGATCAAAAACAACTTTTGAAGGCCAGCGACAGGTACTTTCTCTCCACCTCCCTGGCGAAATCCCGGACCTGCAAAGTCTCCATTTACACGTTATGGACCATGACCTGACTACACTGACGCCTTGCGTCCTCGGCTTCATTGCTCACGAAGCAATATTAGCTTTGAATAAAGAGCGCCCCAGTGTGGCTGCTGCCCTCTGGAGAGAAACGTTAATTGACGCCGCGATATTCAGGGAATGGCTTCTAAACCTAGGGCGTAGACCAGCAGACGCCCGCATGGCCCATCTGCTGATTGAACTGTACTATCGGCTAAAGGCCTTAGGCCGCGAGCGCAACGGTGAATTTGAGCTTCCATTGACGCAAGCAGATTTGGGGGATTGCCTCGGTCTTTCGACAGTGCATGTCAACCGCGTACTGCAACAGCTCCGAGGAGATGGATTGATCGAGGTTGAACGAACCCGTTTTCGTCTAGTCAACATTCCCAAAATAGAGAAATTCTCCGAATTTGACCCGACTTATCTTCATCTAGATCCGAAGAACTAGGATTTTACTTTCCTCGCAGATACATTGATCCTGTAGAGGGGTACGTCTCCACGTTTCACTTCAAGTAACCATTCGCCCCCGTTTGCGGTGAGCGACGATTCGATGTCTCTTACGGTGAGGACCGCTTCATGCCAAGCGGCATCGTCGCTCGGAAGATCTTCCGTACATGTGAATTTCTCGCCGTTTGTTATCTGAAACGAATAGCAGGTCATCAAATCGGAACGGACTGGTGAGAACGTTGTTCCCAAAAACAATTTCTCAAAATTAACGAATGTTATAGAGTTCGAGATTGCAGGGTTTAGGCTGTCCGAAGGCGTGGGCTAACGCTCGGCGAGGAGCACGCACGCATGCTCCCGCCGATTTGCAACGGAGGAAGCCTTTGAGCAAGCGGCGGCGGGTTAAACACACCAAAACATTCGAGGAGCGCCTAGCTGAAGAGGCTGATCAGCTTAGGCAAGCCGCACAGGCCCTTCCGCCCGGGACTGAGCGTGAGTTGTTGATGCGCCGGGCTCGCGAAGCCGAGTCGGCATCTCTTATGAGCGAATGGTTGCGCTCTCCCGGCCTGCAGTCGCCGACATGATGATTCGCTTGTAGGCCGATGCGCACCGCGGAGGCTGTCTGAAATCCCTGAGTGAAACACTGGCGGCCGCCTGCGCGACACGGACGATTGTTGGACGGTCGGTCTCCAGATTCGCGGTCTGAGTTCTGGGTCTGGGAAATGCAAGAATACCGTGCCTATATGATAGACCAGGACGGAAACATTCAACGCCGCTTCGATCTGATTTGCGCGGACGAAGAAGACGCCGAAAACCAAGCAAAGCAGCTAGTGGACGGCCATGACGTTGAACTGTGGCGGGGCGACAAGAGGCTGGCGGTGTTCACTCACAAGCCCAGCACATAGTCGGCGCACCGATGCCGACCATAGCCTGGTGCTTCCGGCAGTGGAATATTGGATCCGAAGTGTCTACGGCCGCGAAATCGTGCGATGCAATCGAGACTAGGCCACTAGGCCTTCAGGCGCGGTCGTTTCCTCGGGGACTAGCTGTCCTTCGATGGGTCGATTATCATAGTCGCGCCAAGTAGATCGCGTCGAGGCAGGGATCTATTTTAGAATATTCGCTGACGGATGGGCCGAGCGCGGATGATGGTCATGTAGATGGACAGCAAGCTTATGTCGAAATTGCTCGTCACCGCCAACCGCATCCTCGAAAATGCGTTCCTGAATCTCTCGCGGAAGTTCCGGCCAGAGCTTCAGCGCCGCCCGCCCCACCTTATGCTCAAAACGCAATATCAGCTCGGTCATTTCATCATCCGTTGTTAGAGTCAGCCAATCGGTCCGTATTCTTTGAAGCGGGAGCTCCGCTTACATTGCTATTCGACGAGAGCTTGATCCGACTTCCCTAGCGTTTTTTTCCCAACTCACTCCCCAGCCCGAAACCGGAAGTCGTCTTCGCGGCCATCCGTCTTGCCGTTGTCTTCCAGATCTTATAGGCCCGGCTGAGTAACCGCTAATCGCGGGGCTCAGCAGATCACGCCCGTCAACGCCCCGCCGCAAAACCGGTTCCTTTCGGCACTTATTCTCGAAGGCTCGCATTGCTGTCACAGCGACCCGGGCCCCGTTGGGAAATTTTAGGCGATCATTGGAGTTTTCAGCGCCCTCGCCTTACCTGTTGCGATTGTAGACGGACGCCATTGGATGATCTCTGACCGCGGCAATGCCACGATCCTTTACGCTTGCGGCACATCACCATAAGCTGTGGTCGCGCATTGGCCGACGGCTCGTATAGATCGACCGCGCCACGCCCGGCACCGTCAACATCGCTCGGGACTGGCCTGACCGGATAGGAAAAGCCCTTCAGCAAAGGTTGGCGGAATGTCTGACGGCTGGTTGCGTGAGTTCGACGACCGATAAGGAGCACCGACGGCATCAGCGCGGAATGCGCGGGGCTGAGCCGAACGGACGGGAAGCGCGCATCCGCGACACCTTCGCGCTAGTCACCAGTCTGGATACAAGGCACAATATCCGGACTTGTAGCATGGGGCTGAATGCAGAAACTACGTGATGGCAGCGTGATGCCTTGGTCATTCAAAGAGCAGCGGCGCTTCATTGAGATGGCCGCGTCAGCGAAGTCATTTGATGAATTGGTGAAGCGCACTGGCCGCCAGCCAAAGCACGTTCGCGCTGCAGCACTCCGGCTTGGGGTCAAGCTGGGCAAACAGATTGCGCCGGACAATCAGCTAGCGACCGAGCTAAGGGCGAAAGCGAAACGAGCGAAGATACCGCACTGATCCTAGATGGGATGCGGGTCTCTCGGGGCGCTTCGGCGCATTCAGAAGGGGCGCTTGAATGGATTTTTTGGTTCCGGCAGTCTAGGCTTCGGAATATCCGGAACGTGTGGCGGATCCGGCAACTTGGGCACAGGAATATCCGGTATTTTTGGAAGGTCCGGCGCTTTCGGAATTATCCCAGCGCTGTCACCACCTATGCCGAGCCATTTCCCCACTTGCGCCATACCCTGTTCGGAAATGCCCGCGCCAACCTCTACCGCTATCGCGGCAGCTCCGACCCAATTGCCGGCAGCGATGGCTTCCCCGAATTGCTGAACTTGCGCGGCCGTCATTGTGATTTCGAAGACATCTTCATCACGAATTGGGCCGCAATTATTGACGTTGTAGTCTTCTACGTGAACGTTGGTGGTATTAGCCTGCTGCAGTTTCGCAGCGATTAGTACGCGAGCAGCTTCTTTTCCTCCGTCTATTGCTTTAAAGCGATACTCGGCTCCAAACTTCTCAAGCTTCGCATCTGATTTTCGCGTCACGCAAAACTTATAGGTTGCCGGCATCGTTCCCCCACACACCGTTAGGTCAATTTGCCGCTAAACCAACAATCTGCGCTTGTCCTTTAAGTTTGCCAAGCCCCTCTGGGGGCGGCTTTCACGCGTGTCCAAGGACTGGAAGCTCTTTTTCCTGATGGCTCTATGCCTATTATAGCTTGATCAAACCGGGATAGGCGACATGAAAGGAATGTTCCAGAACGCGGACGCCAAGATCGAGGTGCTCGCCCACGCAATCGCCAAGCATGGAGAGAGGTTTACCGATGAATTCGCTCTCATCACCATATATGAGGGTGACAAGCAAGCCGCAGAGGCTCTTTTCAATCAGGTAGTGGCAGAGTTCACTGACCAACCGATACAGAACTGGCTTGGGCATCGCTAAGCGCCCGCAACCACGACGCACTGTAGTCCGCGGGCGTTCCAATGCCCAAGGGATTGATAATTTGGCCGGACGGCACGCCCACCACCGCGAGGGCGGCCGGCTATAAGACCATCTTGGTCTATTGCGTTGGTCCGCCCGTGGGCGATCAGCGCCCGCGGTGCAAAGCCGTTTCCTGACCTTGTCCTGGGAAAGCGCGGAATCCGAATCTTGCTCTATTTAATTGTCCAAGATCGTTGTAATAACCTTGTGGTTGCAATGGCTCCGTGATTTCTATTAGACTTCTATCGCTTTTACGCTCCCATTTTTTGATTAGCGATATTTTCAAGATTGCCACAGCATGTCCGATCTCCACGAAATTTCCCAGCGAGTGGGTGAGCATTTTCGAACACAGTCGAGGAAGGTCCAGAATTCCTCGGTGTTTGTGAAACTTGGCCTCGTGCTAGGTGGAGCAACTTTGGCTGCCGTTGCTCACTGCATTGAACTTTCCCATGAAAAGCCATCGATTTGGACCGTCTGCGGCTTGGTTGGCGCAGCGCTCGTTTTTGTCGGTGGCGCCTACATGGCCATGACCGAGCAGGACGTTGGAGAGGCATTAGAAACAGCACGGCAAGCGGTCGACAAATTACGCGACGATGAACATCAGATTGAGCAGTATAAAAAAGAGCGAGTTCAACTACGAAAAGAGAGCAATCGTGGACTCAATTTATACACCGCAATGGATGGAATGCGTGGAGCGATAGAAC
Organism: Hyphomicrobiales bacterium; assembly: GCA_017305715.1. Taxonomy (GTDB): domain Bacteria; phylum Pseudomonadota; class Alphaproteobacteria; order Rhizobiales; family Xanthobacteraceae; genus Bradyrhizobium. The sequence continues at coordinate 126,619 of JAFKKG010000026.1, forward strand.
AGTCGTTGGATCAGGATGTCCCTCCGCAACGGTATCTGAAGACTTTACTTGAGACATCGCGAAACGCCTTGGAAGTTGCATTCGATTTCTCGATCGCAGACTCTTGGACTATTTGCATTTTTAAGGCAGATGCAAACGGCGCATCCGATAAGAAAGTTCTTCGCCTGGTTGCCCACCTACGCAAACTGCATTGTGAGATAACTACGGCGCGGGAGTGGGAGGAAGGTGTCGGTGTGGCTGGTATTGCTTACTCCACCGGGAATGACATCACGATACCTGACCTGCTTGCACCCGAGCTCGGCTCAACCTTCGATTTGAAGGAGAACTCCAGGCCCTACGACGCTCAGCGCTATCGCTCCGTCGTGGCTGTTCCGATCGAAATGAACCCAGACGCGGCCCCCTGGGGCGTTGTGGTCATAACTATCGATAAACCCGGGCATTTTGACCTTGCAAACTCTCAAGGTATTGCCACATACGAGCCGGCCCACGCTATTGCGGCCATGGCCGCTTTGGCGGTTAAAACGGTAGGCAGGGAGCGACTAGATAGCCCCCTTCCCAGTGAGTTGGGAGGCATTGCGTCTATGGCCGAAGTCACACAATCACCTGAACCGAAGAGCTAAACTTGACACAAATGAGGAACATCGACCGCCCGAAAGTGTTAATCTCGCTTTAAGATTCGGTGGTAGAGTATCTATCCTCACCCTAGAAGGTTACTATCATGTCATCTTCCCCAGAGGCTGAAATCCTAAGAGAGATTGAGCGTCTGATACGCAAAGTAGCGACCGGACAGTCAAATCCGAACGATGTGCAGTTGCTCCAAGACCTGCAGAAGCACAGGGTTGAAATGATGCGCCCGAAGGCTTTTTCATCAGATCCTAATCTCGCACGGATGTCAGCCATGAAGTCGTTTGGCTGATCTAAGCAACGACGCTGATCGCTGTCGCACGAACTGCGGCTCTCCCGATTGATCTACCGTCCAAATCCACGAAACGGAGACCGCCCTCACCGGCGGTCTTTCTGTTTGGTAGCCCGAACCCTCAACCTGGGCCATGCTGCTGATCGGGTTCGCGGGGATTGGCGCCGCTGCCTATCGCCGCCGATACGCTGCTAGACCGTTGGGTGAGTCAATTTGACTCAGGGGTAGCTTCGCACTTTCCAGATTCACGCACCCGCTGTTCTGCATCACCGTGCCCGTTTTGCACGGAGCGGGCGTATGAGACTACTAAGAACCGTATTTCAATGGACCATATTCGTAATCTTGGTAATCGTTCTTTTCTTCATCTCCATCGTGCTGGGCATTGTGCAAAACATCGAAGATCGGAAAGCAAGACGCAAACAGCCGATCAAAGATACTCGGTAGGACATTCGGGATCACGGATTTCCAAAGCCGCTTGGCGGTGTGCCGATCGCGAACGCAGAGGCTCCGAAATTGGCGGCAAAAACATCGCCAGCTTCATGAACTTGGGCGACGATAAACCAAGGGCCGGAACCGATGGCCGAAAAGTCCAGCCCTCCAATTCCAAGCGCGGGGTTCTGGTTACCAATGACATCGGCATTCCAATGAAGCGTGTCGCTATTCCAGAACCAGAGTTTCTTGGCGCCGAAGTCAACGGCCATACCAGCGGTCTGTGTTCCGCTGATACCGTCAGTGACTCCCATTGACACGCCGTTGCAGTAAAACCCGTTGTTACCGGTCAACACAGCCGCGCCAGGATCCACCGATAGGTAGCTATCGAGATTTGCTCCAGCGTTGGCCACGCCGAAGAAAGTGTATGCCGGTAACGCCGTGCCGCCGCATGTTACTTCGCAGTAGAACTTTCCTGCAAAATGACTTGTGACGCTGCGGACGCCGCTCCATGCCGACGTTGTGCTCGTAAGAATCAGGTTGCCACCTGAGAGACTTGCACTAGATGATTTGTCGGACGGATTCCATGTCGTGGCGGTGCCCACGGCCGCGGCCTTCTCAATTATCATGCCCATCATATTCATTTTTGGCATCCCTTAAGTTGTTGCTTGATAGAATCCATTTTGCTTTCTCACCTCGCAGTGTCAGGCAATGCCTGATGGTTGATAGTTGAGCGCCTTCAGACCGCCCGAATCGCGAACGCGTTATGTCCGCTCGGGCGCCACGGAAAAGGCTCCGATAAAACCCAAGGGAATCGGCCAATGTCCGAAGCCGCGGGCTGGGATGAATTGACGCGATTTGAACAGCGCGCGTTGATCAAGCTTTTTGGTGGCGGGAGCTTGCGATGCGAGGATCCGGCAGTCGCTAACGAACTCCGGGCGCGAGGCTTCGTTGATGAAAACAACATGCTTGCGAAGCCTGGGCTGCTCGTTTTGACGATAGCGATGCGCCGGCGCCGAGCGGAGGCGGTTGTCGCGATGTAGCGAACAATTCAAGGGTTACTCGCACCGCCGAGGGCGGCGTTGCCGAGACCGAGCACAAGCAATGTCGGGTTAGAAGGCGAATAGCTGAGCGTCATCGAAACACCGTCGCACCGAAAATGCGACCTCGCGACGCAGAAAAAGTATGAGGCATTGGTCGCCACCAAGGCAGGCACGAAATGTGGAATGGGTGCCGGCGGCGTAACGGCAGTACGACCAAAGTGCTTACACTATAGCACAAGCGCGATCGAAAAGCAAAAAGCCAAGCAACCTTTGAGCGGCGGTCGCATCGCGAATATCGCTGTAGCCCGACAACTGCTACGTCAAACGTTAGTCGCAGGGGTGATCGGCATTCAAGGTATCCTTGAGCGTTTCGGCTGCGGAGAACGCCAGATCCTTCAACTCCTCCCCCTTCATCACGGCCGGCCGGCCTAACAATCTGTCCCAAACCAACCAGGTCATGCCGGTGCTATCTTCTTTGACTGTAAAACGCGGCCATAGGGATTCTTCCATCGTACAAGGCAACTAAGCGCTGATAGCGACAAACGCCGGCAGAAGTTCGCTGTGGCTGACCGCAGAACTCACCAAGTAGGCGAAGCCGAGGAGCGCCAAGAAGCCAAGGAAGAACAGCGCAAAGAATATCAGCGACAAGCGTTTAGCGAATGCGGACAGGTTGCTTAGACCGAGGCCACCCGCGATCAGCGAAATCACCAGACAGATGACAGCCCACTTGAACATTGTCCCCTCCTCCGTTTACCCGCCCACAACACCACTGGGGTTCGAAAAGTTCCCGTCTGGCTGTCTGCCGGAACTACGGATGGGGTGGCTTTCAGAATTATCGCTCCACGTGCACGGTCTTTTCGAATGCGCCGATCGCCGTCAGCGGGGCGGTGATGTTTATTTTGTTCGTGAATTTCGTGAGCGTCGCAAAGGCCCTCCTCACCGGTGCCGAGGACGACGACGCGGGCTCTGGAGCCCGCGTCTGCTTCGTTGCGCCCTTAAATTGCCGTCAAGCCGCACTGCGCTCGGTGTGACGGCCTTCCTTGATCTCCTCGACGATCTTGACGCTGAAGGCTTCGAGATCGCCGGGATTGCGGGAGGTGATGACGCCTTGGTCGACGACGACTTCGGCATCCTCCCACTTGGCTCCGGCGTTGGCGACGTCCGTCTTGATGGACTTGAACGACGTCATCCGGCGCCCCTTGGCGATGCCGGTCTCGATCAAAAGCCAGGGCGCGTGACAGACGGCCGCGACGACTTTCTTCGCATTGAAGATGTCCTTGATGAACTTGAGCGCCTTGGGTTCGACTCGCAGCAGGTCCGGATTGATCTGACCGCCCGGTAGGACTATCGCGTCGTAGTCACCGGCCGAAACTTCGTCGAGGGTCTTGTCGACCTTCACCGATCTGCCCCAATCCTTCTTGTCCCAGCCCTTGATCTCGCCCGCGGCCAGCGAGACGACGTCGACCGACGCCCCCGCCTGCTTAAGGCGGTCGCGAGGAACCTCGAGCTCGGCCTGCTCGAACCCATTGGTGGCGAGAATTGCGATCCTTTTGCCTTTGATATCCATGCTGCCGTTCCTTTCTATTACCTGCTCATTTAAGAACGTTCGGCACACATCGTTCCGAAGAAGCATGCTGTGAATAGCGAGCCAATCTCGGGGACAGCGACTTCGCTACAGAACAGCGGCAAGATACTTCGCCGTCCGGCTCCGGGGCTTCTTTGCGACCAGTGCCGGGGTTCCCGCAGCGACTATACGACCACCCTCGTCCCCCGCACCGGGTCCGATGTCGATGATCCAGTCGCTTGCGGCTGCAACGGTCATGTCGTGTTCCACGACAACAACTGTGTTACCGGCATCGACAAGGCCGTGCAGCTGCCTCATTAGCTTGGCGACATCCGACGGATGCAGACCGGTCGTCGGCTCGTCGAGTACGTAGAGCGTCTGTCCGCGTTGTGCACGCTGCAGTTCGGTGGCCAGCTTGATACGCTGAGCTTCCCCGCCAGACAATTCGGTAGCCGACTGGCCGAGCCGGATGTAGCCGAGACCGACCTCACGAAGCACGCCCAACGATCGGCGCAGCGGATCGTCATCGCAGAAGAATTCGAAGGCTGCGTCGACCGTCATCGCAAGCACGTCCGCGATCGATCGGTCCCGAATCTTGACCTCGAGTGTTTTGGCGTTGTACCGCGCGCCCTTGCATGTCGGACAAGGGGCGTACACGCTGGGCAGGAAAAGAAGTTCGACGCAGACGAACCCTTCGCCCTGACAAGTCTCGCATCGCCCCTTGGCCACATTGAATGAAAATCTACCTGCGTCGTACCGTCTGGCCCGCGCTTGCTTGGTCGCAGCGAAGAGCTTGCGCACGTGGTCAAGCAGGCCGGTATAGGTCGCTAGATTTGACCGCGGGGTACGACCGATCGGCTTTTGATCCACTACGACCAACCGGTTTATGCCGTCGAGGCCCTCCGCTATCTCGCCGCCTATTGTCTCAACCGGCGCCTCGAGACCTTCGCCCTCGTCTGCTTGCTCCTTTCGCTGTCCAAGCTTGTCACGGACGGCGTCGACGAGAAATTGGCTGATCAGGCTCGACTTGCCGGATCCCGAAATGCCCGTGACGCTTGCGAACACACCCAGCGGAATGTCCACGTCCAGGTGATTGAGATTGTTGCGCGTGACGCCGCGAAGCTTGAGCCACCGTTGAGGGGCACGGAAACTGGATACAGGCTTTCCGGTGCGGCCGAACAGATACGGTCGCGTCCGAGACCCTTCCACGCCTGCAAGCCCAGCCAATGGCCCGCTGTACATGATCCGTCCACCGTGCGCACCGGCATCCGGACCGACATCGACGATCCAGTCCGCATGACGTACCACGTCGAGCTCGTGCTCGACCACAAACAGCGAGTTGCCAGACGATTTCAAGCGGTCCAGAGCCCGCAGCAGCGCCTCCGTATCGGCTGGATGAAGCCCGGCTGACGGCTCATCCATGACGTAGACGACCCCGAACAGATTGGACCGCACCTGAGTCGCCAGTCGAAGCCGCTGTAGTTCGCCGGGGGACAGCGTCGGCGTGCTCCGTTCAGGCGTTAGATAGCCCAGACCGAGGTCGAGCAGCACCTCAAGGCGCGCCGACATGTCCTCGGTAATCCGCTTCACGACGAGTTCCTTCTCGGGATGGCCGGCGAATTGCTTCTTCTGGCTGCCAGGATTTCGTCCGATTACGGAGTGAAGCTGTTTCAGCGGCAGTCGCGAAATTTCGGCAATGTCCATTCCCACGAACGTGACCGAAAGCGGCTCGGGCTTGAGGCGCTTGCCTTTGCAGACAGGGCAATCCGAGCTTGACAGAAACTGCGCGACACGGCGCTTCATCATCGCGCTCTGCGTCGTAGCGAACGTCTGCAGGACGTATTTGCGCGCACCGATGAAGGTGCCCTGATAGCTGGGCTCCTCTTTCCGCTTTCGTGCCCGCCTTGTCTCTGCCGGCGTGTATCCTGCGTACACCGGCACGGTCGGCTGCTCGTCGGTGAATAGAATCCAGTCACGGTCCTTTTTAGGCAGCTCACGCCATGGCTTGTCGACGTCGTAGCCGAGGGTGACCAATATGTCCCGTAGGTTTTGGCCTTGCCAGGCGCTGGGCCACGCTGCCACTGCTCGCTCGCGGATGGTAAGCGTGTCGTCCGGCACCAGCGAACGCTCGTCCACGGCATGGACGCGACCGATCCCGTGGCAGTTCGGACAGGCGCCCTCGGGCGTGTTGGGAGAAAAGGACTCCGCGTGGAGCAATGGCTGATTGCTCGGATAGTCGCCAGCGCGCGAGTAGAGCATTCGCAGCAAGTTGGACAACGTCGTCACGCTGCCGACCGATGATCTGGTCGTCGGCGAACCGCGCTGCTGCTGCAGAGCGACAGCCGGGGGCAAACCTTCGATCGAATCGACCTCCGGCACGGCCATCTGGTGGAACAGCCGTCTCGCATACGGCGACACGGATTCCAGGAAGCGGCGCTGAGCCTCCGCATAGAGCGTTCCGAACGCCAGCGACGACTTTCCGGATCCAGAGACGCCCGTGAACACGACGAGTGCGTTGCGGGGGATGTCCAGGGAGACGTCCATGAGATTGTGCTCGCGCGCTCCGCGGATCCGAACGAAGCCGTCATCGGATTCGAAACCCGCATTCTTGGAGCCGCCCGCATTTGCGTGCATCTCTTCCCTTACCTGCAAGCAGCATGCGCCTACGCCTGGAATAGAACCTCGCCGGCCGGGGGCGGTTCCGATGGCATCTATCCCACCTTGCCTTTTCGGTCTTCGCCCTTACATCGATGCAATGGAACTGACCCTAACACAAGATTACGCAATCCAAGCCCGCATGGCGGCAGTCCTCGGCGCCGCCGAGTTTTACCGTGTCTTTGCTGGCGTTAGATTTGCGGAGGTCGATGGACCTTTGATGTACGTCTACGCGAACGACGAAAGCACTGCGGCGGAGATCGAAGATGACTTCGCGCTCCTCATCGCGGATATCGCCAGTCGGATATTGAAGCAGGAGATCGAGGTGGTGGTCGTGCTTCCAAAGGTGCTTCAGTAATTTGCCACCAAATTACTAAGCCGGTAACGATACAAGCGAGGCCGATAACAGCGCCGAGGAGTTCGGCTGCGTCTTCCGCCCTCTCAGAAATTTAAGCATCGCGCGCCGAAGCATCTAATTTAGTCGTCATAATGCCATCCGCGTTCAACTTGGCAGTTCAAACTTGGCGCATGCATACAAGCGGAACTTTTAGCGCCCCTTCGCTGCTCAAGTTTTTCGCCGGTGCTCGCATCGATGAACGCGAGGACTACGCCAGACGCGCACTAAGCAAGAGCTCAACGGGCTTGCACAGAACGCGTTAGGCGGGTGGTTTACTTCGGCAGAGCCGGAGTCAGGAGCTTAAAGCAATTGAGGACGGCGAATGCACCCACGCCGTAAACGACTGCATTGATCAGCCACGCAATGGCTATCCCCATGAAAGCGGGACCGCCTATCGCTCCCCAGAATAGGTACGCGGCGGATATACCCGGCATCTCCCACGCCATCACAGCGAGGGAGTGATCGGTCACCCGCTCCAGCACCAGCAGGCCTGTTGAGACGAGTGCACCGACCGCCAATGCGACGAGGAGATTAACTTGCATGGTCATCTCATTTAGTCGCGCCATACTGGCAGGAGTTCAATTGCTTCTTCCCTAGGTCAACGGGTGTCGAAGACCCCGAGATTATTCTCGGCGTGGTGGCCGAGGTAGCTCACCGGTCCCTCCCGACGGGAACGCTGGCATTTGTGAAGGCCGCGGTCTCTTCAGTTGATCGCGCTGCCCGCAAAGGGCGTCGATTTTAGCCAGCATCCGGGTCAGTAGAAGTTCAGCGGAGGCCGTAGATATCCCTGCCCGCTGCAGCTGGAGGATTTCCTTCCGTTGGCGCCCTACCTGCACCCGCATGTGTTCGATTTCCCTTCTGATGAAGTCGAGGTCCGGCATGACTATCGTGCCCTGAATGAGATACTTGAAAGGAACGAAGCAAGAACATATTTTGAGATCGCGAGTTAGTCCAGCTTGAAAATGGAGTTCCGGATGTCCTACGACCGCCTGCCCGATCAGATCACTGGCCCGATGACGCCTGCTCAGGCCAAGACGCTCCGAAACCTTGCTGCTGCGGCTTACCAAGAAAAGCAGTTTGAACCCGACCTCACCCGCCGCGAGGCCGCCGAACGCATTGACGCCCTCAAGCGCGAGATCGAACTGGCAAACTCGTTTTGACCGGACGTTGGGAACTCTGGTCGGTCAGCGAAATTATTGAGTCGGTAACGCGGGGAGCGGACCGATGCGGACAGAAGAACTTTTAAGACAGGCCGATAATGCGGAACGTCACGCCGAACAAACAACGGATGGCGAGTTGAAAGATATTCTCAAAAAGGCTGCTGCGGACTACCGAAACAAAGCACGACAGGAAGCACTCACTCCGATCGAAGGAGGCAGCAATGTTCGCTTTGTTTGAGGGAGACCGCCAGATTGGCAACCCGTTCGCGACCGAGAAGGAAGTTTGGGAGGCTGGCTTGATCGAAGGCCTCGTCACGGATCTTCCGGTGGCGGATGAAGCGAGCGGCCAGTTTATCCCGGCGGGGTATCACGTCGAGCATGTAGCCGACGTATAATTGACCGTCTGACCTTTTCGCGGGCCCTTGGAACACTTGCGTCAGCCGGGAATAAGTGCCGGCGTGGACCCTCCCCCCTTCACGTAAGGCTCGAGAGCCCCGCGGGCCGCGCTCGTGAGGTTTTCGTTTGACCTCTGTTCGGCGCAGGCGGGGCCACGGCGTGAATGAGCACACGCTTGAGAGCGGTTGATCCGGTATCAAGCTGCAAGCGGCGTCGAAAACCGCGGCCTTGATCGCGAGCGACCGCTGCTCCCTTCGCTGGCGCCAAGCGCTAATCCCTCGCTTGACCTGAACGGGGGTCCAATGATGTGCTCGATGCCACGCAGACCGGCGGTGGTTCGCTTCAGCGAAAGGGTTGTGCCTGCATCAGGCTCGAGAGAAGCGTCGCGATCCCTGGCCCCCGGCACGTTGCGGTGGTGTGCACGATTCGGTCAATCGCTGCGCTTGGAACGGCGAGGTAGTCTCGCCATCAGCATTTCCGTTGGCGGCGTTGCAAAATGCAAGTGCGGGCCCGCCGGCAAAAGTTTCCCCGGGGTTTCCCGCGCCAAAAATGGTAGAGTCCGAAACTTCGCTAAGTTATTGAAATCGATGGTCGGAGCGAGAGGATTTGAACCTCCGACCCCTAGTCTCCCAGACTAGTGCGCTAACCGGGCTGCGCCACGCTCCGATGCCGTTCCATTAGCTGCGATCAGGCCCCGGCGCAAGGCGCGCGATCCGGCCCGCACATGATCGAAGATCAACCCGGAAACCCGCCCCAAGGCCGGTTCCCGCCCTCAGCCGTCCTTCAGCGCGTTATCCAGCAATTGCCGGCAGGCGACGAGGTCCTGCAGCACGCGTTCGAGGCGTTCGCGGTCGGGGCCGCCCAGCGGGCCGGGTGCGGCCGCCTTGCCCTTGCCGAAGGGGGCGATGATTCCGTCCTCATCGGTATCGACGAAACGGTAGTCGATTTCGGTGGCTTCGCCCTCGTAATCGTCGTCATCGGCTCCGGCGGGCGCGCCCTCGCCCTCCTCCGGCTCCTGCAGGCTGAGGCCGATCGCCTCCTCGACCGCGCCGAACGACACGGCGGAATTCTGGTCGGAGAGACCCTGCACCGATTTGATGCCGTGCTCCTTGAGGATCCGCTGCACGCCGCGGATGGTATAGCCCTCGCCATACAGCAGGCGGCGGATTCCCTTCAGCAGGTCGACGTCGTCGGGACGGTAGTACCGCCGCCCGCCGCTCCGCTTCATCGGCTTGATCTGGGTGAATCGCGTTTCCCAGAATCGCAGCACGTGCTGGGGAATGTCGAGGTCGTCCGCGACCTCGCTGATGGTTCGGAACGCATCCGGCGCCTTGTCCAAATGCCAGCTCCTCGCAGCTCAAGAGAATGAAGAGAAACTCTAAACGCTTAACCGGACTATCTCGATGCGTTTCTTCACACGCTCTAAAACGCTTTAATCGTCCTCGTCAGTCGTCCTTGGCATCGCCATTCGTCACGGCGTGACCATTGATCCGCTGCTTGAGGATGGCGGACGGCTTGAACACCATCACGCGGCGCGGAGAGATGGGTACTTCGGTGCCGGTCTTCGGGTTACGTCCGATACGCTGACCCTTCTTGCGCACCATGAACGAGCCGAATGACGACAACTTCACCGTCTCGCCCTTCTCGAGGCAGTCGGTGATCTCTTTCAAAACGAGTTCAACGAACGCAGACGATTCCGTCCGCGACAAGCCCACCTTCTGGTAGACCGCCTCGCACAAATCGACGCGTGTGACTGTTTTTCCGGTCCCTGTCATCGCCTGCCCCGCACTTCCGGCGAACAATTTACCCCCTGAAATTAGGAGGTTAGCACGCAATGGTCAACAGCGACCATCATGCACACGCATGAATCAACGCGATCAATTTGTCCGGTATTTTACTGACAGCTCACCAGCGAACGAGCGCGGAGCCCCAGGTGAAGCCGCCGCCCATCGCTTCCAGCAGCACCAGGTCGCCCTTCTTGATGCGCCCGTCCTTGACCGCGACGTTGAGCGCCAGCGGGATCGACGCCGCCGACGTGTTGCCGTGAAGATCGACGGTCAGGACCACCTTCTGCGGCGCAATATGAAGCTTGTGCGCTGAAGCATCGATGATGCGCTTGTTGGCCTGATGCGGAACGAACCAGTCGATGGCCTCGGCGGTGGCGCCGGTGGCGTTGAACGCATCGACGATCACGTCGGTGATCATGCCGACCGCGTGCTTGAACACTTCGCGGCCTTCCATCCGAAGATGGCCGACGGTCTGGGTCGAGGACGGACCACCATCGACGAACAATTTCGACTTGTGGCGGCCGTCGGAACGCAGATGCGTCGTCAATATGCCGCGGTCGGCCGGCCCGCCCGGCTGGTCCTGGACTTCCAGCACCACGGCGCCGGCGCCATCGCCAAACAGCACGCAGGTGCCGCGGTCGGTCCAGTCGAGAATGCGCGAAAACGTCTCCGCGCCAATCACCAGCGCGCGTTTGTGCGAGCCGGAGCGCAGGAAATTGTCGGCGGTCGCCAGCGCGAAGACGAAGCCGGAGCATACCGCCTGGAGGTCGAAAGCCACGCCATGGTTGATGCCGAGCGCATGCTGGACCGCAACCGCGGTGGCAGGAAAGGTGTTGTCCGGCGTCGAGGTCGCCAGCACGATCAGATCGATCGCTTGCGCATCGATGCCGGCATGGTCGAGGGCGGCGCGCGCGGCGTTGATCGCCAGGTGCGAGGTGAATTCGCCGTCGGCGGCGATGTGGCGCTGCCGGATGCCGGTGCGCTGCACGATCCAGTCGTCCGAAGTGTCGATCCGGGCCGCCAGTTCGGCATTGGTCAGGACCTTCCGCGGCAGATAGGAGCCGCAGCCGAGCACGACCGAACGTTTCGCAGTCACGAGTCAACCTCCTGCGGGGTCTGCGCCTGCACCAGCGCACCGCCGTCGCGATTAAGCATCTGATTGATCTTGGTGAGGAGATCGCAGCGGACCATCTCATAGCCAACATCGACGGCGTAGGCAAAGCCTTCGGCGTTGGTTCCACCATGACTTTTGACCACCACGCCCTTGAGGCCGAGCAGCACGCCGCCGTTGGACTTGTTGGGATCGAGCTTGTGCCGCAAGGCCACGAAGGCGTTGCGGGCGAACAGATAGCCGATCCGGGACCGCCAGCTCGACGCCATGGCGCTGCGCAGGAATTCCGACATCTGGCGCGCGGTTCCCTCGGCGGCCTTGAGCGCGATGTTGCCCGAAAAACCTTCGGTCACGATCACGTCCGCCGCGCCGCTGCCGATGCCGTCGCCCTCGACGAAGCCGATATAGTCGAGCTCCGGCAGGTTCATCGCGCGCAGCTGTTCGGAGGCGGCGCGGATTTCCTCGCCGCCCTTCACTTCCTCGGTCCCGATATTGAGGAGGCCCACGGTGGGCCGCTTCTTGTCGAACAGCACGCTCGCCATCGCGCCACCCATTACCGCCAGCCCCACCAGATGATGATGGTCGCCGCCGATGCTGGCGCCGAGATCGAGCACCACGGATTCGCCGCGCGCGGTCGGCCATATGCCGGCAATCGCCGGGCGGTCGATCCCCGGCATGGTGTGCAGGTGAAACCGCGCCATCGCCATCAGCGCGCCGGTATTGCCGGCGGATATCGCAGCGTCAGCCTGCTTCTCTTTCACGGCGTCGATCGCAAACCACATCGACGATTTCTTGCGGCCGCGGCGCAGGGCCTGGCTCGGCTTGTCGTGCATGCTGACGGTGACGTCGGTGTGGACCACGCGCGACGCCTTCTTCAGGGCCGGATATTTGGCGAGTTGCGCTTCGATCTGCGCGCTGTCGCCGACCAGCACAAATTCGATGTCGGGATGCCGGGTCAATGCCGTCGCGGCGCCGGGAATGACGACCGATGCGCCGACATCGCCACCCATGGCGTCAAGCGCGATTCGAACCTTTTGAGGCATGAACGTCCCGGAAACCTTTGCAGCCCTGTTCGAGCCCGGCCGCGCGCTGAAAGCGTCCGCCGATAGCGGTGCTCGACGGGCCGCATCGCCGCACCCCCGCCGGGCCGCGACAATAGCGTGTCCCCGTCCCGACACAACCTCTTGACCACGCTCTTTCGGCATTCGGAACCAGCGCCGCCCGGAATCGGGTATATGGATTAATTCCATATAATTCAAAAGGTTAAACGAAAATCCTGCTGCAGCATGACAATCACTTGAGCCGGAACGCCAGCCGGCTTTCCACTTTAACTGTGCCTCACTTGCCTTTCGGCTTCCTGGCACCGGGCTTTTTCGGCGCGACCTGCAACGCCTTGAGCGCCGCGAACGGATGATCTTCGGGATCAGGCGCTTCCACCAGCGGCTCAAAAACCGCATCCGGCTTGCGCGGATAGGGATCGACGGCCAGGTACAGCGCGTCGGTGGCAAGCCTGCCGAGATCGATGACGCCGTTTTCAATCGGCTCCGGCGGATCGGGCGTGTCGCCGTCGCTCTCTTCTGCCTCATCGACCAGTGTTGCCATTTCCGGAATCTGGTCCGGTGGCGCGAAGATCAGATCAATCGGTTCGTCGATGTCGCTCTCGATCTCCTCCAGCGTCACCACGCAGGTCTGTCCGATTCGGGCGCGCACGCGGCCCGCGACATGAAAACGGCCGCCGCTCTTCGGCGTCACGTCGAACGACGCCTGCGCCGAAAGCACCTCGCGCAGACCGCCGACATCGGCTACCGCCTCGCGCGTCGCCTGATCCGCCTCGAGGTCGCGATGCAAACCGGTGTCCGGGACTTTCTCCACTGCGACGGGGACCCGCCACGGGTCCGGCTTGTCGATCATGGCCTGCTTGTCCGTCGTGCCGGTCTTGCTCATTGCTGCGCGTCCGCTTGCTCAGGCGAGGGAAACTTGACAGTGCCGCTTATCAGGGCCGCTTCGTCCTGCCGGTCGAGCGCCGCCATGACGGCCGCTGCATAGGCCGCGAGCCGGTGGGCCTTGTCGATGTTCTCGCCGTTCAGGACATTCTTGCACAATGCCTGCGCCAGCGCCTCGGAGCCCTCGGTCAGCGCCATGTCATAGGCCGCGGTGCGGCCATAAAACGCCTCGCCGAAAGCCTGCATTTTTTTCGGCACTTTGAGGTCGCTGACGCCCAATTCGCGCAGATTATCGTCCATATCGTTGCAAAAATGGTCGAACAGCGCCTGGGACAGCTCCTTGCCCCCCGCCACGGCCTTGAGCCGCCGCAAGACCAGCCACAAATGCATCAGGAGCAGGTCAAAACGGCCGTTAACCGTATCCGGGACCCCCAAGTCCCGATAAAACAACGGTTCTCGCGCCTGCGTCACGATCATGCCATAGATGGCCTCGATGGTGCCGCGCGGGGCAAGGCGGGGTTTCCTGAAGTGATTGAACGGCCAGAGCATTGTGGGTTCCGTATGCGAGCCCCAAAGGTTTCCGCCTTGGAGGCTTCGACCTTGGCAGCCCGCCTATATTGCAATCCTGCGTGCTGCCCGGTACGTCAACGCCTCGCGCGATGCAAGAGGACGGGATCAGTTCCGGAATGACCGAGACGAGTTCAAGCTCTCGCGCGCCCTCGCCGCGCCGCCTGACCACGCGCTGGCGCGCTCTGCGCAACGTCGCGGCCGTGGCGCTGGTCTGCGCCGTGCTCGGCGCCTGTGCCGGCGAGCAATTCCAGAAGGGCTATATCCTGCCGCCCGGCGCGCTCGAGCAGATTCCGATCGGCGCCAGCCAGGATCAGGTGCTGATCGTGATGGGCACGCCCTCCACCGTCGCGACCCTGAACGGCGAGGTGTTCTACTACATTTCGCAGCGCTCCGAGCGCAAGGTCGCCTTCATGAACCAGCGGGTGGTCGACCAGCGCGTGATCGCGATCTATTTCGACAAGAACAGGCAAGTGCAGCGGCTCGCCAATTACGGGCTGCAGGACGGCCGCATCTTCGACTTCATCAGCCGCACCACGCCGACCTCCGGCCAGGAGCTCAGCTACCTGACGCCGCTGTTCAAGCTGCTCAGCTTCAACTAAAGGCCAAGCTTCTACTAAAGCCTCAGCCGCTTTCGTGCCAGGATAACGCCCTGCGCCAAGCCGCCCGCTTGCCCTCCGGCCGCGCGCTGCCTACGCTTGCCTGCAAAACAACAAGCCAGCAGGGAGTGAATTTGTGACCAGCCGACCAATTTCGCGCCGACATATTTTGACCGGAGCCGCTGCGCTTTCGACGGCGGCCATTCTGCCGCGCGCCAGCCTGGGTGCCGACTGGCGGCCCACCGAGACCGTCCGCATCATCGTGCCGGCCGCGGCCGGCGGCACCACCGACGTGATGGGACGCCTGCTGGCGGCGCATCTGCAGACCGCCTGGGGCCAGAACGCGGTGGTGGAGAACCGCTCCGGCGGCGGGGGTACCATCGGCACCGTCGAGGTGATCCGCCAGAAGGGCGACGGTCACACCATCCTGGTCGGCAATCCCGGCCCCAACGCCATCGCCTTCAGCATCTTCCGCAACCTCACCTACAAAGCCGACCAGTTGCAGCCGGTCTCCAACCTGATCCGGACCCCAAACATCGTGTCCGCGCATCCGTCCACCGGCATCAAATCCATCGGCGAGCTGATCGCCTACATCAAGGCCAATCCGGACAAGCTGAACTACGCCTCGTCCGGCGTCGGCCAGAGCCCGCATCTTACCGGCGCCTGGTTCCTGCAGCTCACCGGCCTGAAGATGGTGCACGTGCCGTTCCGCGGCGCCGGGCCGGCGCTGCAGGCGGCGCTCGCCGGCGACATCCAGATCCTGTTCGACAATCTGTTTCCCTCATTGCCGCAGACCCAGGAAGGCAAGCTCAACGCGCTTGCGGTCACCACGTCAGAGCGCAGCCCCGCCGCGCCGGGTATCCCGACCATGCGCGAAAGCGCTCCGGAGCTGTCGAAGTTCGACGTCTCCTCCTGGTTCGGCATCTTCCTGCCGAAGGCTTCCCCCGCCCCGGTCGTCGATGCCCTCAACAAGGAAATCAAGACGATGCTGGAGCGCGAGGACATCAAGAAGACCATTGCCGCCATGGGCGCGCGCCCGGACTGGGGCACGCCGCAGCAATTTGCCGACTTCGTGCAGGCCGAGACGGTGAAGTTCGGCGAGATCATCAAGCGCGAAGGCTTGCAGATGGACGTGAACTGAGGACGACGAACTTCCCAAAAGAAAAACCCCGCGGCTCGCACCGCGGGGTTTTTTGTTCGATCAGGTTAGCGCCGCTCAGTGCGCCAGGATCGCCAGCAGCAGCAGCGCCACGATGTTGGTGATCTTGATCATCGGGTTGACGGCGGGGCCCGCCGTATCCTTGTAGGGATCGCCGACGGTGTCGCCGGTCACCGCCGCCTTGTGCGCGTCGGAACCCTTGCCGCCGTAATGGCCGTCCTCGATGTACTTCTTGGCGTTGTCCCAGGCGCCGCCACCCGAGGTCATCGAGATCGCGACGAACAGACCGGTCACGATCACGCCGAGCAGCATGGCGCCGACGGCCGAGAACGCCGCCGACTTGCCGGCCGCACCGCCGCCCGCGATCGCATAGATCACGAAGTAGACGAAAATCGGCGACAGCACCGGCAGCAGCGACGGGATGATCATCTCTTTGATCGCCGCCTTGGTCAGCAGGTCGACCGCGCGGCCGTAATCCGGCTTGTCGGTGCCCTGCATGATGCCCGGCTTTTCGCGGAACTGACGCCGCACTTCCTCGACGATCGCGCCGGCCGCACGGCCGACCGCCGTCATGCCCATCGCGCCGAACAGATACGGCAGCAGGCCGCCGAACAAGAGACCCACCACGACGTAGGGGTTGTTCAGCGAGAAGTCGGGCAGCACGCCCTGGAAGTGCGGATACTTCGCGGCGTTGGCGATGAAGAATTTGAGGTCTTCATTGTAGGCCGCGAACAGCACCAGCGCGCCGAGACCGGCCGAGCCGATCGCATAGCCCTTGGTGACCGCCTTGGTGGTGTTGCCGACCGCGTCGAGCGCGTCGGTGGACTTGCGCACTTCCTTCGGCAGGCCGGCCATTTCGGCGATGCCGCCGGCATTGTCGGTGACCGGGCCGAAGGCGTCGAGCGCCACGATCATGCCGGCCAGCGCCAGCATGGTGGTGGTCGCGATCGCGATGCCGAACAGGCCGGCAAGGCTGTAGGTGACGAGGATGCCGGCGATGATGACGATCGCGGGCATCGCGGTCGATTCCATCGAGATCGCCAGACCCTGGATCACGTTGGTTCCGTGACCGGTGACCGACGATTTGGCGATCGACTTCACCGGGCGATAATCCGTGCCGGTGTAGTATTCGGTGATCCAGATGATCAGGCCGGTGACGACGAGGCCGACGACGCCGCACTCGAACAGCGCAAGACCGGTGTACTTCACACCCGCCAGCGGACCGAAGCCGACCAGCCAGTTGATGGCGGCGGCAACGCCGGCGAGCGACAGGATGCCGGTCGCGATCAGGCCCTTGTAAAGCGCACCCATGATCGACTGGCTGGCGCCCAGCTTGACGAAGAAGGTGCCGATGATCGAAGTGATGATGCAGACGCCGCCGATGGCGAGCGGCAGCGTCATCATGTTCACCAGCAGCGGCGAGGTCGCAAAGAAGATCGCGGCCAGCACCATGGTGGCGACCGCCGTCACCGCGTAGGTCTCGAACAGGTCGGCGGCCATGCCGGCGCAGTCGCCCACGTTGTCGCCGACGTTGTCGGCAATGGTGGCGGGGTTGCGCGGATCATCCTCGGGAATGCCGGCCTCGACCTTGCCGACGAGATCGCCGCCGACGTCCGCACCCTTGGTGAAGATGCCGCCGCCGAGACGGGCGAAGATCGAGATCAGCGAGGCGCCGAAGCCGAGCGCGACCAGCGCGTCGACGACGGTGCGGCTGTTGGCCGCGAGGCCCATCACCTGCGTCAGATAGGCGAAGTAGATGGTGACGCCGAGCAACGCGAGGCCTGCCACCAGCATGCCGGTGATCGCGCCGGCCTTGAAGGCGAGCTCAAGTCCGCCGGCCAGCGAAATGGTCGCCGCCTGGGCGGTGCGCACATTGGCGCGAACCGACACGTTCATGCCGATGAAGCCGGCCGCACCCGACAGCACCGCGCCGATCAGGAAGCCGACCGCGACCAGCATGCCGAGGAAGTAGGCCAGCAGCACGAAGATCACGATGCCGACCATACCGATCGTCATGTACTGGCGCTTCAGGTAGGCCTGCGCGCCTTCGGCCACCGCGGCCGCGATCTCCTGCATGCGCGGATTGCCCGCGTCCGCCTTCAGAACCGAAGCCGTCGCCCAGATGGCGTAAACGATCGAAAGCGCTCCGCAGAGCACAATCACCCATAATGCTGTCATTGAATTTGCCTCAGACCCTTGATTTTCCCCCGCCTTACCGCGAGCGCGGCAGGCGCATAAAGTGGAGGCCTTCCCTGCCCAAAGGGTGGCCTCAAATCGGCGGGACCATGCCAAAATCGTCTCCCCGGCGCAACGCCGCGGAGGCCAGAAAACGTCGAATTTTGAAAGGAATCACCGGGAAATAGCTGCCCGGCTGGGGCCGAAGCCAGGGTAGCCCGCCGCGCGGGAAATCCTCGCCAGATCAGGCCGTCGGGGAATCATGGGCCAGCCGCGCTGCGGGGTTGCCTCCGCCCCAAAATACAAGAGCCCGCCCAACACCCCTCGGGGGTCGGGCGGGCCCGCGATCCATTTCAGTACATCCGTGAAACGACCGTTTCGGGGATTTAGACCAGCGACAGGTTCTCTGCGCTTACCTTGCCCCGCATCTTGTCGGTCTTGAGTTCGAACTCGACCTTCTGACCTTCAGCCAGCCCGGTCAGACCGGCGCGCTCAACGGCGCTGATGTGAACGAACACATCCTTGCTGCCGTCGGTCGGCTGAATGAAGCCGAAACCCTTTTGACCGTTGAACCACTTCACTGTTCCCGTAGCCATTTATCTTCTCCAAAGCACGTAAGGCTTTCATTCCGTACGGCGATCGCACGGATTCAAATCCAATCGACGATGTCTCTGGAAGATGCCCTAACAGGCGCGTTCAAAAAGGCACGGCGGCAATCGAATGCGGCCACAACTATAGATTTTCCCGGAAATTGCAATGGCCGGCGGGAAATAACGGCCGCAGGCGATGCGGCGGCGTTCAGAAATGGCTGTAGGAACGCCGTTTCAGCACGATTTCGCCTCCCTGCCCGTCGAGGAATTTTGGCGCCTCGGTTCCCGCGACGACCATGCCGATGGAACTTGTCGTCACGCCGGCACGCTGCGCGGCCTGCACGAACGCATCGACGCGGTCTTCTGCGACCGTGCACAGGATCTCGTAATCGTCGCCACCGGCGATCAGTGTTTCGATGCCCGCGACGTGGCGCGACAACAGATCGCGCGCGGAGTCCGATACCGGAATAGACGGCACGTCGATCACCGCCGAAACGCCGGATGCGCCGCACAGCTTGGTCAGATCGCCAGCGAGGCCGTCGGACACGTCCATCGCCGCGCTGGCATGGTC
Source organism: Hyphomicrobiales bacterium (assembly GCA_017305715.1). Lineage (GTDB taxonomy): Bacteria > Pseudomonadota > Alphaproteobacteria > Rhizobiales > Xanthobacteraceae > Bradyrhizobium. Next base: position 145,681 of record JAFKKG010000026.1, read on the forward strand.
GCGCACGACCGCCGCGAGCCCTGAGCGTGGCTGCGGCACGCGATAGCGACCGATCAGCCGTTCCCGCGCGCTCGCGCTCAACGCAGCATGCACTTTTCCGCCCTTGAGGACGGCCAGACCGAGCGCGGCATCGCCGATCGTTCCCGTCACCAGCACGCGGTCGCCGGGTTTTGCGCCGCTGCGATGAACCATCCTGCCCGGGGGTACGCGCCCGAACGCGGTGATCGAGATCATCAGCGGACCGGGCGTTGAGACCGTATCGCCGCCCAGCAGCGGGCAGCCGTAATGCCCGGCGTCCTCGCCAAGGGCCGCCGCGAACGGCTTCAGCCAGGTTTCGCCGGTGTCGCGCAGCGCCAGCGTCAGGACAAAGCCGGCCGGCACCGCGCCCTTGGCCGCAAGATCCGACAGATTCACCCGCAGCGCCTTGCGCGCCACCGTGTCGGGGGGATCGTCAGGCAGGAAATGCACGCCTTCGACGATGGCGTCCGTCGTGACCACGATGTCGTTGCCGTCAGGCCGGAGGGCGGCCGCGTCGTCGTCGAGGTTGAAGGCGCCCGGGTCGGTCGCGATCGGACTGAAATAGCGCGCGATCAGCGAGTCCTCGCCGGACGTGGGCGCGCTAGCCACGCGCGAACTCGTCGGCGCGGAATTGCCGCGCGATCTGGTCGAGCACCGCGTTCACCATGCCGGTCTCGTCTTTCTCGACAAAGGCGTGCGCGACATCGACATATTCGGACACGACGACGCGGCCGGGCACGTCCTTGCGGTGTTCGAGTTCATACGACCCTGCCCGCAGCACCGCGCGTAAAATCGCGTCGATCCGCTTCAAGGGCCAGCCCTTCGACAGCGCGTCGTCGATCAGGGGATCGAGCCTGGCCTGGTCGCGCACCACGCCCGACACGACGTCGCGGAAAAACGCGGCCTCGGCCGGCAGATATTTGTCGCCCTCGACCTCGCCGCCGAGCCAGTGGCTTTCGAACTCGGCGAAGATGTCGTTGATCCCGGCGCCGCCGATGTCCATCTGGTACAGCGCCTGCACGGCGGCGAGCCGCGCCGCCCCGCGCCGGTTGGCCTTCTTGTCCGGACTTTTGGGAGCTGGCTTCTTGTTGTCCGCCATCATCAGGCCTTTGCCAGCCGGCGTTTGATCCGCAGCATCGCCAGCGCCGCGCGCGCCGCATCGCCGCCCTTGTTGAGTTCGCTGGCGCGCGCCCTCGCCCACGCTTGCGCCTCGGTGTTGACGGTGATGATGCCGTTGCCGAGCGGGAATTTTCTGGCGACGGCAAGGTCCATCAGCGCGCGCGAGGATTCCATCGAAACGATCTCGAAATGAATGGTGTCGCCGCGCACCACGCAGCCGAGCGCGATCGCGGCGTCATACGGCTTTCCATTTTTCTCGGCAGCGTCGATCGCGATCGCAATCGCAGCCGGAATCTCCAGCGCGCCGGGCACGGTGATCACGTCATGGCTGACACCGGCGGCCTTCAATTCGGTGACGGCGCCTTCCAGCAGCGCATCCTGGATGTCGTCGTAGAACCGCGCCTCGACGATCAGCGCGCGCGCGCCGGATATGTCGGTCTGGTCCTTGAGGGGTGCGCGCCGTGCGTCTGCCATAAAATCTTTCCGTCTCGTTTATCCCTCATCCTGAGGAGCGGCCATTTGGCCGCGTCTCGAAGGATGTAGGCCCGTCTGTGGCCTCATGGTTCGAGACGGCGCAAGCGCCTCCTCACCATGAGGGTTTAGCCGGCGTTTTAGGCGCAGCAGCGGCCAAAGCCAAGGGTTGCGCCTATTTCATCTCGCTCAACCGCGCCGCGTAGCGGGCCATCAAATCGACCTCGATATTGACCTCGCTGCCCGCTTGCCAGCTACCCAGTGTCGTGACGCTGAGCGTATGGGGAATGATCAGCACCGAAAATGTGACGTCTTCGACCGTATTCACGGTCAATGACACGCCGTCCAGCGTGATCGAGCCCTTGACGGCGATGAAGCGCGCCAGTTCCCGCGTGGTGCGCAGCTCGAACCGGGCCATATCGGGCAGATCGTCGCGTTTGACGATCGAGGCGATGCCATCGGCATGGCCGGCCACGATGTGGCCGCCGAGTTCGTCGCCGATCTTCAGCGCGCGCTCCAGATTGAGTTTTGTCCCCTTGCCCCAGTGCCTGGCTGTCGTCATGCCGAGCGTCTCGGCCGCGGCGTCGACGTCGAACCAGGTTTTGCCACCATCGACGCCGGAGGCGACGACCGTCAGGCACACGCCGTTACAGGCGATCGAGGCGCCGTCGGCGATGGTTGCGCGATCGTAGCGGCAGGCGATGCGCAGGCGATGCAATTGCCCCTGCGCCGTCGGCGTCAGGCTGACGATCTCGCCGATATCGGTGACTATTCCCGTAAACACAACAAGTCCCTCTGGTATCGTCTTGGCCGGGCTTGTCCCGGCCATCTACGTCTCTCTTTCACTTTGCAGCCAAGACGTGGATGCCCGGGACAAGCCCACGGGTGTCCGGTTCAATTCTGGTGGACAAAGCGCATGGCATTGATTCTTCTATGTTCCAAGCGTTTGGCGACGTTTTGGGACACGGAGAAGGATCAAGCCATGCTTCACCAGAATAGCGTATTCCACAGTCTATTGAAGCA
>JAFKKG010000027.1 GCA_017305715.1 Hyphomicrobiales bacterium
CATACAGGGCAGCGGAGAACATCCGACATTCCCTGCGCGATGGCTTTACGGCTTATCACGTGCTCTCCCCGGAGAACGGCTCTTTTGCCTCCGTTGCGCCCTGGGAAGTCAGATGCCCCCAGGTGCATGGACGCCAGCAACGCGGCGTCGGGACCACACGCTTTTGCCGTACGCTTCGGCCGCGCTCGTCAGGCGACAACCTCCACGTCCACCGCTCCCCGCCCAACGTCCGTGACGACGGCCGACGCCCTTCTGAACAGGACGGGATGGGCAAAGTCGTAGCCCTGATTTGCCACTTCGGAAAAGCGAAATATTTTTTATTTCGGGGCTTGACATCAATTCTGCAAATCAGAACTGATTTGCCTGTCGGGCACAGTTAGTATGCAGCCCGGGTGATCAACGCAACATCCGGGTCGTGTCGCGGAGTTTGTCATTGGACGCATTCGCGCGACCCGTTGGCTGATGCGGGCTACACACTGGGAGACGAGAGCATCAGGAATTCGGGCGGCACCAGATCGGTCAACCATACGCCGTTGTCGGCAATGAAGAATACGAAGCCTTTGCTGTGCATGTGGCCTGCCCCGACCTTGAAGATCGCCGGCTTTCCGTGACGTTGGCCGACGCGATATGCCGTTGCTTCATCGGCGGACAGGTGCACCTGTTGACGGGCCTGCGGCTTCAAACCCTCCGACAGGATCGCATCCACGAACCGCGTCGCAGTCCCGTGATACAGCACGCTCGGCGGCTCCCGCGGCAACAGACCGAGGTCCACGGCCACCGAATGCCCCTGAGCGGCGCGAATGCGCTGCCCGTCATCCGATAGCGAGAACCGCTTCTTGTCGCTGGTCGCCACGACATCCAGCAAATCAGCGCGGCTGAACGAGGTGCCAACGGCATTCCCCTTCGCAATCAAGTCCTCGATGGAGGCCCAACCTTGTTGGTCCAGCACGAGACCAATCGAGTCAGGCTTGTGCCGAAGAACGAAGCTCAGGAATTTGCTGAGTTGGGTGGGATTTGCGGGCATGGGGATGTGATGTTATCAAGATGATGCGGATGAATCTGCGGTCATGCCGCTGACTTTCGTCCGCGAGCCCGGGGCGGCGCGATCAGCGCCTCTGCCGGAATGTTCCACTCGCGATGCTGCTTCCAGGCCATTTTCATCGTCAGTCCACGCTTCCTGGTCAGGACGTCGGATGCGCGCTGCCGCGAGCCGAGCAGACGGCCAAGATCGGCCTGGGTATAGCCGCTCGTTTCCATGCGATAACGAATCGCATCGATCGTCCCCGGCTGCTCGATCGGCCAGCGCTTGCGCTCGTAGTCCTCGACGATCAACGCGAGAAGATCGAACCGATCCGCTTCCGCCGTGCCCGGCTTCGGTTCCTTTTCGAAGTACCGCTCGATCTCTTCGAGGGCCTCGTCATATTCGGCCTTGGTCCGAATTGGACGGATCATTTTTTTCGCCATGACACGGTCTCCAGGTCGATGCGGTCGTATTCTTGCGAGACGGCGGGTTAAAGAGAACCCGCCCTACGAGCTACGGTTCATCCACGTTTGAACTCACCGCCATGAAGCCCAAGTGGGGCACCCCTCGACGTGAAACCACCGTGGAGATACCCACCATTCAACCTCTGCAACCAGACCAGAGGCCGAACGGTACCCGTCGTTATCGGATCACCCGTTATGCCGAAAGAGTTCAATGGCCAAATTCCGACTGGAACGATTTCGAGCGTCGCGCGCACCAGCTTCGTTCCATCCCCGAAGCTCTTTCCGATATCGAGCGGATCGACCCTCTCTACGGTCATCGGATTGGCTGGATCACGAAAGCGAACCAGCAGCGGCAGGCTTGTCAAAGGCAGTTCGCGCTTCCCGGACAAACGCCCGAGCTGCTTCAAGCCTTCATCGATCGGTTCTGGCAGTGCCCCGCCCGGAAAATTGAACGCACGAAGGATGATGGTTTCGGGCGTCGACCGGAGATCGGAGTCCGCTTTGAGAAGCGCGAACAAGGTACCGCGCGAGCCCAGATCAACGGCCACCGCTTCTCCACGGTAATCGACGATGCCCGGCGACTGCCCTGCGAACCGTGATTGCTTGCTGTAGGTAACTTCGACGACGCCTGATCCGACTTTGGCCTCGCCATCGACCTGCGCTTCAAGCGTCAGGCGATATCGCATGGTGACGCTCGGATAGGCCGTCACCCAGAACACGACTGCGCCGGCGATCAGCAAGCTCGCGATGCTGAGCCACTTCATTCGAATAGCCCGTGAGATACGATAGCGACCGTCTGCCCTTCCATCGTCCATACATGGCGCAGCTTCATTGACATTTCGCTGCGCCCCACGGTTGCAATTGCGCCCGCCCCGTTAACCCCGCTTCTTAAGCACCCGTCCACCATGGCCGGACCGGCCGGGCGCTTAACCATTCCGGTTAACATCCCCTCAATCCACGCCCGACAAATCTAGCGACCGGACTGGGAGTGATTGCCGTGGACACCTTTACGCTGGACGCCTTTGCCATCGAATTCATCGGGCTGATGATGGTGGCGCTCTGCCTTGTCGTGCTCGCGGTGCCCAGCGGGCGCCGGCCGCCCAAGCATATCCGCTACGAGTAATTCGCTTCCGGCGAAGCCCGGGTTTCCTTGGCCGGCACCACCGATTGCAGGCGTGCTCCAGGCCCGTCCTGCCGGGAAACGCACGCAGAAAGCGGTGCTTTGGCCCTCATTACGGACCAAATTTTGTCCAAAGACCCTTGACATACCAGCGCTTTAGGCAGAACGCCTGTCATAAGCGTCATGGACTGTTCATGGATCTGATTACCACCACTTCCGACCTCGCGGCTGCCTGCGATCGCCTCTCCAAGCACCCGGTCATCACCGTCGACACGGAGTTCCTCCGCGAGACGACCTACTATCCCCTGCTCTGCGTCGTGCAAATGGCGAGCGCGGACGAAGCCGTCGTGGTCGACACGCTGGCCGAGGGCATCGACCTCAAGCCGTTCTTCGCGCTGATGGGCAATGAGGCGGTGCTGAAGGTGTTTCATGCCGCCCGCCAGGACATCGAGATCGTCTGGCACCAGTCCGGCACGATTCCGCACCCGATCTTCGATACCCAGGTCGCCGCCATGGTGCTCGGCTATGGCGACAGCATCGCCTATGACGCGCTGGTCGAGCGCATCACCGGCCACCGTCCGGACAAGACCCATCGCTTCACCGACTGGTCGCGGCGGCCGCTCTCATCCGAGCAGATGCATTACGCGGTCTCCGACGTCACCCATTTGCGCGACGTGTTCGCGGCGCTCGACGCCGACCTGAAGAAGCGCGGCCGCAGCGAATGGGTCAGCGAGGAGATGGAAGTGCTGACCTCGCCGAGGACCTATGATTTCCACCCCGAGCGCGCCTGGGAGCGGCTCAAGACGCGGGTGCGCAAGCCGAAGGAATTGGCCGTGCTGATGGAAGTCGCGGCCTGGCGCGAACAGGAAGCGCAAACCCGCGACGTGCCGCGTTCGCGCGTGCTCAAGGACGACGCGGTTGGCGACATCGCCACCCATGCCCCGACCTCGCTGGAGCGGCTCGCCAGTCTGCGCTCGCTGCCCAAAGGGTTCGACCGGTCCAAATGGGGCGCGGACATCGTCGCCGCCGTGCAGCGCGGCGTTGCACGGGATCCTGCCACGTTGCCGAAACTCGAAAAGCCGCGCGGCAATTCGAATGGGGCTGCGACCGTCGAACTGTTGAAAGTGCTGCTGCGAATGACGTCAGAGCGCCATGCGGTGGCCAGCAAGGTGATCGCCACCGTCGACGACCTCGAAGCGATCGCCGCCGACGACAAGGCCGACGTCGCCGCCCTGCATGGCTGGCGCCGCGAATTGTTTGGCGAAGCGGCGCTGAACCTGAAGCACGGCCGGCTGGCGCTGGCGATCGAAAAAGGCCGCGTGGTCCGGGTCGATCGCGACAAGGCGGTTTGAAACGCGGCAGTGGGGCCTGCATGGTTCGAGACGCGCTTCGCGCTCCTCACCATGAGGATTTAACATCTCATGTGAAGCTCTACCCCTCATCCTGAGGAGCCGTGCGCTTGCGCGGCGTCTCGAAGGATGAAAGCCCGCAACTCACCACTTCAACTCGACACCGAACGTGCCCTGGTGCGAGCGCATCGCGGCGCGGAATTTGGCGTCGTAGTTGATGTAGAGCCGCGCGGCGTTGGTCAGACTGAGCGAGGCTGACGCGCCGGCATCGGCGCCGTATTGGCTTTCGCCGATACCCTGGAATGTCACGCTCTGGTTGCCGAGGCTGACGGTGGTGTCGGAGAAATTCTGCATCACATTGTTGACGAACTTGCCATAGGCCGACAGGTCAAAAACCTTCTTGTCGAAGATCCAGTAGTGGCCGACCTCGGCGCCGACCAGCACGCGAAAACGCTGCACGGTGGCGCCGGTGGCCGATACCGGAAAGAGGCCGCCGGACTCCTGCATCCCGCCGGTCTCGGCGCGGACATATTCGACCGCACCCTTGGGCACGATCCGGTTCTGGTCCTTGGTCCAGTAATAGCTGATCTCGCTCAGCACGCCGTCGAGCCTTGCGTCGTAGCCGGCGGTCGCAAAACCGAAACCGGTATCGCGGCGCGAGTTGATGTTGCCGACTCCGTGCACGATCGCGCTGGCCCAGGTCCATGGCCCGGCATCGAGCGAGGCATTGAAGCCGAACTGCGTCAGATCGATCCGCGCCGATTGCAGCGCCAGCGGCACGTCGACATCGGTGCGGCTCTGGTCGACGGAGAAACCGACATTGAAACCGGGTACGATGCGCGCGCCGACGCCGGCGATGCCGCCCCAGGTCTTTCGGCTGTCGCCGGCGAACAGGCCGACCGGTGCGTTGGTCGCGGAAATGCCGTAGCCCTCGAACCAGGTGCGGTAGCGCGGGGTTTCCGTGCTCTCGGAGGCGCCGCCGCCACCCGGATTGGTCCGCATGATGCGGCCAATACCGCTGGCGGCGCCGAACCGCTCCAGGAAATTGCTGCCGAGATCGGTGATCGCCGAGGTCGATGACACCATCGCGTTGATCATTTCCGGCGTCGGGGTTGGCGCCGGTCTATCGCGCGGGTCTTGGCGCGGACGCTCCTGCGCCTGCGCGGATGACACCACGCCGACGGCGAGCACTCCAGCGAGCGCAGCAAGTCGCGCGAGCGCACGACCAGCCTCGATCCACTCAACTCGCGATGAGCAGCGCATCCCGTTCATTCCCGATCAAAGCGCCCGCTCAAGAAAATCGCCGATAAACCGGTCGGCACACCGGGATTTGGGCCCAGTTCATGCGGAGCGTCAATCGGCTACAGTGGCGCCAAGGACTGAATACGGCTGCTGTTGTTCGGCAGCCACAGGTCGCTGACCCATCCCTATCCGGAATTGGCCTGGCCCGACGCGGGCCAGATCAGGCTGCCGACCGGCGCGGATTGTCCCGATATCCTGCAGATGCCGCCCTCGAGGCGAACCTTGCCGCTGGCGAGCAGCCGCAGCGCCTCCGGATATATCCGGTGCTCGATACCGAGAATCCGCTCGGCCAGCGTCTCGGATGTGTCGCCATCGGCGACAGCAACCGCGCCCTGCATCAGAATCGGCCCCGCATCGGTTTCCGGGATCACGAAATGCACGGTGGCGCCGGAAATCTTCACGCCGGTCGCGAGCGCCTGGCCATGCGGGTCGAGGCCCGGAAAGGACGGCAGCAGCGAGGGATGGATGTTGAGCATCCTACCGTACCAGCGTTGAACGAAATCGGCGGTGAACAGCCGCATGAATCCGCCGAGGCAGATCAGCTCGACGCTCTTTTCATCCAGCGCCCGTTGCAGCTCGGCCTCGAAGCCGGCGCGGTCCTTGCCGAACGGCTTGCTCTCGATCACGGTCGTGGGAATGCCGCTGGCGGCGGCCTTTTCGAGACCACCGGCATCGCCGCGGTTGGAAATCACCGTGACGATCTCGGCCGGGAAATCCGGATGCTTGGCCGCATCGATCAGCGCGGCCATGTTCGATCCGCGTCCGGAGATCAGGATGGCGACGCGGCGCTTCATGGCCTCACCGCAACAGGTCCAGATGACCGTTATAGACCACGCGGTGCTCGCCCTCGGCCGCAATCACTTCGCCCAGAAGGGCGACGGTCTCGCCGCCCTCGGTGAAGATTTCGGTCACCTTGTCGATCGCATCCGGCTTGACGATGGCGATCATGCCGATGCCGCAATTGAAAGTGCGCAGCAATTCGAGTTCGGCGATGCCGCCCTGCTCGGCCAGCCATTTGAACACCGGCAACACCGGCAGCCGCGCCAGGTCGATGCCGACGCCGAGATGTTTGGGCAGCACGCGCGGGATGTTGTCGGTGAAACCGCCGCCGGTGATATGGGCGAGGCCCTTGATCGCGCCGGTTTCACGGATCGCGCGCAGGCAGGATTTGACATAGAGCCGCGTCGGCGCCAGCAGCGCGCCGCCGAGCGTCATCACCGGCGAGAACGGCGCCGGCGCATCAAAGCCGAGGCCGGAGTTCTCGACGATCTTGCGGACCAGCGAAAAGCCGTTGGAATGCACGCCGGAGGACGCCAGCCCAATCACGGCATCGCCGATGGCGATATCGCCGCTCGGCAGCAGCGTGCCGCGCTCGGCGGCCCCCACCGCGAAGCCGGCCAGATCATAGTCGCCGTCCTTGTAGAGGCCGGGCATTTCGGCGGTCTCGCCACCGATCAGGGCGCAGCCGCTTTCGCGGCAGCCCTCGGCGACGCCGGCCACGATGGCCGCGGCGGCTTCCGGATCGAGCTTGCCGCAGGCGAAATAGTCGAGGAAGAACAGTGGTTCGGCGCCCTGCACCACGAGGTCGTTCACCGACATCGCCACCAGATCGATGCCGATCCCACTATGCAGCCCGGTCTCGATCGCGATCTTGACCTTGGTGCCGACGCCGTCGGTCGCGGCCACCAGCACCGGATCCTTGAACCCGGCCGCCTTGAGGTCGAACAGGCCGCCGAACCCGCCGATCTCGGCGTCGGCGCCGGCGCGGGCGGTGGCGCGCACCATCGGCTTGATGAGATCGACCAGGCGATTGCCCGCATCGATATCGACGCCCGAATCGGCGTAAGTGAGCCCGTTTTTACGGTCGATCATGCGCAATTCCCGTCAGAAGACGGCTGGTTACGAGGAATTCCGCGTTCCTGCAATGGCTCGCAAGGGCCGCGGGCATATACTATGTAGATAACGACCGGACCGCCCCGCAAAGGGCGGGATCTGCTACAAAATAAGGCCGGTAGCCGGGAAGCAACCGAGTTGAACATTCCGAATATCATTACCCTGGGTCGCATCATCCTGGTGCCCGTGATCGTTTGGGCAATCGCCTCCCGGCAGATGGAAATCGCGTTCGCGATCTTCGTCATTGCCGGCGTCAGCGACGCCGTCGACGGGTTCCTCGCCAAGCGCCTCAACATGACGAGCGAACTCGGCGCCCTGCTCGATCCGCTCGCCGACAAGGCGCTGCTGGTATCGATCTTTGTCGCGCTCGGGATCTGGGGCGCGGTGCCGCTGTGGATCGTGATCCTGGTGGTGTCGCGCGACATCATGATCGTTGCCGCCGTGATCGTGTCCTGGTTGTTCGACAAGCCGATCCCGATGAAACCCTTGATGGTGTCGAAGCTCAATACGGTCGCACAGGTGGCGTTCGCGGCCCTGGTGCTGGCTTCGCTCGGCTTCAACTTCAAGCCGGCGCCCTATGACCTGATCCTGATGGGTTTCGTTACGGTCTTTACTTTGGTTTCCGTCTCCCTCTATCTCGTGGAGTGGGTGCGGCACATGGGCACGATCGAGGCAAACTAAGGGCTTTTGGTGTGGCAGTTCGCGTTCAACCCCGTCAGCTTGCCTTTGCGCTGCCGCACGCTGAAAGCCTGACCCGCGACAATTTTCTGGAAGGTCCGGCCAATGAAGCGGGCCTGGCGCTGATCGAAAGCTGGCCCGACTGGCCGAACCGCATCATGCTGCTGGTCGGCCCCGAAGGCAGCGGCAAGAGCCATCTCGCCGCGATCTGGGCCGAAGCGGCCGGCGCCCGCTCGATCCCGGCGCATGCCTTGACGCCGAATGCCGTGCCCGGCGCGCTGGCGACCGGGGCGCTTGTCGTCGAGGACCTGAAGCCCGGGGATTTCGACGAGCGCGCGATGTTCCATCTGATGAATCTCGCCCGCGAAGACGAAGCGTCGATCCTGATCACGGCGCGGATGGCCCCCTCGGCGTTCGAGGTCGAATTGCGCGACCTGCGCTCGCGCCTGCGCGCGGTGCCGACCGTGCCGCTGCTGCCGCCTGATGACCAGCTGTTCCGCGGCCTGATCGTCAAATTCTGCGCCGACCGCCAGCTCAGCATCGACGAGACGGTCGTCAGCTACCTCGCCAGCCGGATCGAGCGGTCCTATGCGGCGGCGCGCCAGGCCGTCGACCTGCTCGACCGCGAGGCGCTGCGGCTGGGCCGGCCGGTGACCCGGGCGCTGGCGGCTGACCTGCTCCGCAACGCCTGACGGCCCAGCGCCTGGCTGCCCTGCTGTCGCCTTGACGGCGGCACCGGGCGGAACATCAATGTCATCGAAACGTCATTCAACTATCACATGGTACGTACGGCATCGGCCTAGACTGGCAAGGACGATCCCGCTTGAGATGGATTGAAACTTCATGGACTCGGCACAAGTTATTGAAATAAAAGAAAAAGATACCACTGCCGAAGCGCCGCCGGCGATCGCCACGAGCCCCGAGCGATTCATCAATCGCGAGCTGTCCTGGCTGCATTTCAACCGCCGGGTGCTCGAGGAAGCGGTCAATCCGGGCCATCCGGCGCTGGAGCGGGTCCGGTTCCTGTCGATATCGGCAAATAACCTTGATGAGTTCTTCATGGTCCGCGTCGCCGGTATCAAGGCGCAGGTCCGCGAAGGCATCAACGAACGCAGCCCCGACGGGCTGACCCCGTCCGAGCAACTCGTCGCCATCAACAAGACGGTTTCGGAACTGGCCTCCGACCAGCAGGCGATCTGGCGCGACCTGCGCAGCATCCTGTCCGAGACCGGCATCGTGCTGGTCGACGGACACGACGTCACCAAGGCCGAGCGGACCTGGATCGAGGATCACTTCCTCCACAACATCTTCCCGCTGCTGACGCCGCTGGCGATCGATCCGGCGCACCCCTTCCCGTTCATTCCAAGCCTCGGCTTCACCATCGCGCTGCATCTGGCGCGGGTCGCCGACGGCAAGCCGATGAACGCGCTGATCCGCATGCCCGGCAAGATCGACCGCTTCATCCGCATGCCGGCAGCCAAGGACGGCACGGTACGGCTGATCACCCTGGAACAGGCCACCGGCCTGTTCATCGGCCGCCTGTTCCCCGGCTACACCGTCAAGGGCCAGGGCGCGTTCCGCATCATCCGCGACTCCGAACTGGAAATCGAGGAAGAGGCCGAGGATCTGGTCCGCCTGTTCGAGACGGCGCTGAAGCGGCGGCGGCGCGGATCGGTGATCCGGCTCGAGCTGGAAGCCAAGATGCCGGAAGCGCTGCGCGCCTTCGTGCAGCAGGCGCTCGCCACTGCCGACGACGAGGTGTTTCTGGTCGACGGCGTGCTGGCGATGAATGAATTGTCGCAACTGACACGGCTCGACCGGCCCGACCTCGAATTCGCCCCCTACGTGCCGCGCCATCCCGAACGGGTACGCGACCATGGCGGCGATATCTTCGCCGCGATCCGCCAGAAGGACCTCGTGGTCCATCACCCCTATGAATCCTTCGACGTCGTCGTGCAATTCCTGCAGCAGGCGGCCCGCGACCCCGACGTGGTCGCGATCAAGCAGACGCTCTACCGCACCTCCAACAACTCGCCGATCGTGCGTACGCTGGCGGAAGCCGCGGAAGCCGGCAAATCGGTCACCGCGCTGATAGAGCTGAAGGCACGGTTCGACGAAGAGGCCAACATCCGCTGGGCGCGCGACCTCGAACGCGCCGGCGTCCAGGTGGTCTATGGCTTCATCGAATTGAAGACCCACGCCAAGCTGTCGATGGTGGTGCGCCGCGAGGGCGGCAACCTTACCACCTACGTCCACACCGGCACCGGCAATTATCACCCGGTGACCGCGCGCATCTATACCGACCTGTCCTATTTCACGTCCGATCCGATCATCGGGCGCGATGCGGCGCGGGTGTTCAACTACATCACCGGCTATGCCGAACCAAGCGACATCGAGCGCATGGCGGTGTCGCCGCTGACGCTGCGCAAGCGCATCATCGAACACATCCACGGCGAGACCAACTACGTCCGCCACGGCAAGCCCGGCGCGATCTGGATGAAGATGAACTCGCTGGTCGACCCCGACATCATCGACGCGCTGTATGAGGCCTCCCAGGCCGGCGTTTCGATCGACCTCGTGGTGCGCGGAATCTGCTGCCTGCGGCCCGGCCTGCCCGGGCTTTCCGAGAACATCCGCGTCAAATCCATCATCGGCCGCTTCCTGGAACACGGCCGAATCTACTGCTTTGGCATGGGTCAGGGCCTGCCGAGCACAAAAGCGGCTGTGTATATCTCGTCCGCCGACATGATGCCGCGCAACCTCGACCGCCGCGTCGAGGTGCTCTGCCCGCTGCAAAATCCTACGGTGCATCAGCAGGTTCTCGAACAGATCATGGTCGCGAACCTGAAGGATACCGAGCAAAGCTGGCAATTGTTGCCCGATGGGTCGTCAACGCGTATGAAGGCCGCGAAAGGCGAAGAGCCGTTCAATCTGCACAACTACTTCATGACGAATCCGAGTCTGTCAGGCCGTGGAAAGTCTCTCAAGGAATCTTCGCCGCGTCGCCTCACGCGCCGGAACGAGCGTCAGCCATCGTCGTAACGGAGCGCTGTCGTGAAGCGACCGCGCAAGCGCGCTTCCAGCGTCGCCGTCATCGACATCGGTTCGAACTCGGTTCGTCTCGTCGTCTATGAAACGATGGCGCGCAGCCTCGTCACCATCTTCAACGAAAAGGCGCTGTGCGGCCTCGGCCGCGAGGTGCAGAGCACCGGCCTGCTGGCGACCGACGCCGTCAACAAGGCGTTGACGGCGCTGCGCCGGTTTCGCGCCTTGTGCCGGATTCAACAGGTCGGCCGCGTCTATGCGATCGCCACCGCCGCCTGCCGCGACGCCGAGAATGGTCCCGACTTCATCGCCAGGGCCGAGCGCATCTGCGGCACCCGCATCCAGATCCTGTCGGGGCCGCGGGAAGCCAAACTGTCCGCACTCGGCGTCATCTCCGGCGTGCACAATCCCGACGGCATCGTCGGCGATCTCGGTGGCGGCTCGCTCGAACTGATCGACGTCCACGGCAACCGCGTCCGCAGCGGCGTGACGCTGCCGCTCGGCAGCCTGGCGCTGCAGGATCTGTCCGACAAATCGCTCAAGCGCGCCGAGCGGATCGTGCGGGAAGAACTGTCCGACGTCGCCCAGCTCAGGGCCGGCCGCGGCCGCACCTTCTATGCGGTCGGCGGCACCTGGCGCGCGTTGGCACGCATCCACATCATCCAGAGCGACTATCCGCTGCGGGTGATGCACGGCTATTCGATCCCGGCGGCGGACGCGCTCGACTTCGCGCAGCGGCTGAGGCGGCTCGCCGCGGCCAACATGCTGGCCAATATCGAGGTGATCTCCGACGCGCGGCGTCCGCTCTTGACCTATGCCGCGCTGGTGCTCGAGCACATCATTCGCGTCGCCAGGCCCAAGACCATCGTGTTTTCCACCTTCGGCGTGCGTGAAGGCCTGCTCTACGAAAAGCTGCCGCCGTCCGAGCGCACCAAGGACGGATTCATCTGCGCCGCGCAAACGCTGAACCAGTTGCTGTCGCGCTCGGCCCGGCATGCCGAAGAACTGGTCGGCTGGACCGATCGCCTGGTCCGGGTGGTGAAGCTGCGCGAAACGCCCGAGGAGCGCCGGCTGCGCCATGCGGCCTGTCTGCTCTCCGACATCGGCTGGCGGGTGCATCCGGATCATCGCGGCGAAGAGACGCTGAGCCTGATCACCAACGGCAATTTCGGCTCGATCAGCCACCAGGGCCGCGCCTTTGTCGCGCTGTCGGTGTTTTATCGTTACGCGGGCTTGAGCGAGGAAAACGAACCGCCGGCGCGGATCCGCGAGCTGGTGCCGCCGGCGATGGATGAGCGCGCACGAATCCTCGGCGCGGCGTTCCGCGTCGCGCATCTGATCTCGGCGGCGCGAACCGGCGTGCTGCCGGCAACGCATTTCCGCAGCCACGGCCGCAAGCTGATGCTGGTGTTCGAGCACCGGATGGTCGACCTCGTCGCCGACCGCGTCGGCAGCCGCTTCAAGCAACTGGCGCGGCTGGTCGGACGGTCCGGATCGATCGTGCGGCGGTAAGAGTCACGAGGCGCCGGAGCTCGATGGTGCGCCCGAGCGGGGCCCGCAATTCAAACGTGAGGATTCGGGTCAAGCCGCCATCAATGCTGGCTTGACCTTCCGACGATAGACCATGAAGCCCACTCCCGAGAAGCCGAGGATCATCATGGCCCAGGTGGAGGGCTCGGGGACCGCTGAAGTGACCGGAGTTACGTTTAGCGACACACCGCCGCTGTTGTCGTTGTACGGATAGTCAAGAACGAAGAAATTCACACTTTGCGGGGCGGCCAAAGTAAACGAGACCGGCCCGCCAACGAGCGCGTATGCGTTCTGGTCGTACGCCTGCGGTAGTGGTGCGTAGCTCAGCGGCAAGGTGCTATATGCCGCAAGTGCGTTGGCAGCCGTATCGTAAAGACCGTTGTTGCCGGGGACGGCCACGAAGCCGTATTGAAATCCATCGGCGTGATTGAACACTCCGCTTCCCAGACCAAAATCAATGGCGAATGCATTCGTAAAGCCGGATTGACAATTCATTCCGGAGCCATCGCAGCCTGACGAAAACCCCCAGGGAGACCACGCCTGATAGGCACCAGTCGTGGCATAACTTACCGTGTAAGTCCCGGCGGCAAGCTGAACTATGGTGCCGTTAGGGTTAGTTGCGTCCACATTCACGATGATAGCGCTCGCTGGCGATATCGCGGCCAGCGTCGCGGCAATCGTCAACGCGAGTGTCACTTTTTTCGTCAACCAAATTGATTTCATGGCAATTCTCCAACCTAGCATCCAGAAAGTCCGCAATGTCGAACCCGCGAAACCCAGTCGTGGTAGCTAATTTGTTGGCGCGTGCACAATCTGGCGATTCTGCCATCTATCGATTCCGCTATCTATCGATTTCGCCGGATCCCAATCCGGAAGGCATCGAACCGATCGTTTCAGTTGTTTTTGATGATCAACAGGGCCTGCCCAACCGCTTGCCGCGTTTGAAGATGAGCTATTGCGCGCACCGGATGGTCGACCTCGTCGCCGACCGCGTCGGCAGCCGCTTCAAGCAACTGGCCCGGCTGGTTGGACGGTCAGGACCGATCGTCAGGCGGTGAGAATCAAGCCGGCCCGCCGATACCGCGAGATCGGCGCGCCTGTCTCAGCCAAGGCGATAGAGCCGGGCCGCGGTGTCGTGCAGCACCGCGCGGCGGTCGGCCTGCGGGAACGGAGCCAATGCCGACCCGATCGCATTCACGATCGCGGCGTAGTCGGTCCACAATTTTTCGATCGGAAAATTCGAACCCCACACGCAGCGTTGCGCACCGAACAGTTCCAGCGTCTCGCCGACAACGTCAGCGATGTGCTGCGCGTCGTTGCGCCGGATGAAAGTACCCAGCCCGGAAAACTTGGTGTGCATGTTTGGCTGATCCGCCAGCCGCTTCATACCCTCGCGCCAGGCAAACCGGCCTGCCGTCGAGCGATCCTCCGGCATGCCAGCATGCTCCAGCACCAGCGTTATACCTGGGAATGCCTTTGCCAGCGCGGCACCGTCGGCCATTTGCGAACTGAATACCTGCAGTTCGAACAGCCAATCATGCTCCTGCAGCAGCGCAAAGTTCTTGCGGAACGCCGGGGTATTCATCTGATCTGGCGCGGGCGCAAACCGGTACTGCTCGTTGCTATGCCAGTGCAATTGCTGCCGGACGCCCCGCATCAGCGGAGATTTTGCCTGCGTGGCCATCACCTGCGGTGCCTGTTCGCTCTGGAAATCGACGTAGGAAACGATGGCATGCGGCCAACCGGTGCGGCCGGCGATGGACTGAACCCATTCGACCTCCGCGATCTCCTGTCCCTTGCCCCAGTTGGTTTGTACATAAACCGACTTCACCACGCCGGTGCCGGCCAGATCGGAAAGAAACTCCTCCACCGGATAGTCGCGCTTGAGGGCGTCATAGGCGCCGAAAATTCTCGGCACTGTCGGACCTTGCAGCCAGGGCTGGTCGGCCCGGCGCCAGACGTGGTGATGCGCGTCGATGATCGGTTCCACCATCAAGTCCTCGTCAGAGCAGCAAGAGTGTAATCGTTGGGAAGAGCGTGAGCAGGATCAGCGTCGCCATCAACGCGAACACGAAGGGGAACGCCCCCGCCACCACTTCCTGCATCGTCGTACCGGAAATGCCGGTAATGACGAACAGGTTCAATCCGACCGGCGGCGTGATCGCTGCAATCTCGATATTGAGCGTCAGTACGATCGCGAAGTGGATCAAGTTGATGTCGAGTGCCTTCACCGTCGGCAACAGCAACGGGGTCACGACCGTCAGCAGCGTGAAGCCGTCCAGAAAGCAGCCCAGCACCAGCAGTACGATGTTGACCAGGAACAGGAATGCGATCGGTGACAGATTGAGATGCGTAATCGTGTTGACGATGGCGTCGGGAATGCCGGCCAGGGTCGCGATCATTCCGACGAACAGCGCGCCCGACAGGATGAACAATATCGCGCCGGTGGAGCGCGCACTGTCGATGAATATTCCAGGCAGGTCAGCCAACCGGATCGTGCGATAGACGAACATTCCGACGAGCAGCCCGTATACGACCGATACCGCGGCGGCCTCCGTAGGGGTGAACACGCCCAGATAGATGCCGCCAAGCACGATCGCGGGCATGAACAGGGCCGGTCCAGCCAGCACGAAGGCTCTCCAGACGGCAAGAAACGAGAACGGTTCTGTCGACTTGCCGTATCCGTGACGTCGGGCGATGGCAAAGGCCACGATGCCGATTGCGGTCGCCGCCACCATGCCGGGCACCACGCCGGCGATGAACAGATCCTTGACCGACTGTTGGGCCATCTCGGCGTAGATCACGAAGGTGACGCTGGGCGGGATCAGGATGCCGAGCGTCCCACCGGCCGCCATCAGGCCCGCGGTGAAGCGGCGTGGATAACCCAGCGAACCCATCACGGGAATCATGACGCGTCCGAGCGCTGCCGCCGAAGCGACCGACGAGCCGGTCATGGCGCCGAAGATGGCTGAAGCGCCGCTGGCGCCGATCGAGGCCCCTCCGGAGACGCTGCCGACGAGAGTCTGCATCAGGTCGAACAGATACTTTGCAAAGCCGGAACGCAACATGATGTTGCCGGCCAGGATGAAGAACGGGATTGCCAGCAGCACGAAGCTGTCCAGGCCCGAAAACATCGACTGCGCGACCTGGGTAAACGAGGTCACCTTGAAGATGGCCACGGCGGCGAGACCGGTGAGCCACAGCGCAAACGCAACCGGCAGGCCCAACGCCAGCATCACCAGCATGCTGCCGATCAACATGAATGCCATTTATGCCTCCGCGCTGGCTACCGGCTTGTCGGGCCGAAGCCCGAGCAGGCGAAGCGAGAGCCGCAGGCTGATGGCCGCAAAACCGATCGGAATGACCGATTGCGCAGCCCACAGCGGGAAAGGGAGATTGGAATGCGCGAAGGAGATACCGAACAATGCCGATTCCTGGACGTAGCGTACGCCGAGTACCGTGGCGGTTATCGCAAAGCACAGACAAAGCAGATCGCAAATCCATTCGACGATCTTGCGTGGCGCCGAGCCCATCCGGTCGATGAACAATTCAACCCGTACATTGGCGCCGTCGCGCGTCAGTCCAATCGCGCTGAGATAGGTCATCGCAATCAGCAACACGCGGGAGAGTTCGTCCGTCCACAGGTTGGAACTGCCGAATATCGCTCGCACTGTCAGTTCGTAGACCACGACGCCGAGCACCGCGGCCAGCACCAGTCCCGCGATGCCATCCTCGATGCGCGCCAACACGGCGCTAGCTCGCCGAAACCGGTTCATTTGGAGTAGCTTTGCAGGCGCGAGAGGAGATCCGGGCCGATCTGGGCCTCGAATTGTTTCCACACCGGCCTGGTTGCCTCGATCCAGGCGGAACGTTCCTCCGGCGTCTGCACGTGAACATTGACGCCAGCCGCCTTCATGCCCTCGATCGCCTTGTCGGATTCGTTCTGGGCGCGAGCGCGGTGGCGGATGGCAACTTCCTTGGCGGTATCCTCGATGATCGTGCGCAGGTCGGCGGGCACGCTCGCCCACCATTTGGCATTCACCATCCAGGGATAGAACGCAACGTAGTAGGTCGCATAGGTGACGTGCTTGATGCTCTCGTTCCACTTGTAGATCAGAAAATTATCGGTCGGAACGTTGAGGCCGTCGATAACGCCCTGCTGAATCGCGGGCGATAGCTCGACGAAGTTCAGGGACACCGGCGTCGCGCCCAGGCTTTGCAGCATGGCGAGATTGACGCGGCCAAGTCCGCGCATCTTGAGGCCAGCCATGTCGCGCGGGTTGCGCAGGGCCGTATTCTTGGTGCCCGGCACGAGATAGTCGAACGGCAGCACGGTGATCAGCTTGGCGCCCTTGCCTTCCACCTCGCTATAGGCTTCCTGGAAGAAGCCGCCGTCGATCGCCTTGTAGAATGACGCCGTGGTCGGGAAGGCGTAAGGCAGCTCCGACACTGCCAGCCGAGGCGAGAGCGAGCTCCAATAAGCGGAGATCAACGTGGTCATTTCGGCGTCGCCGCGTAGCAGCGCCTGCAGCAGGTCGAGTCCCTTGTAGAGACTCCCCGACGGGAACAGCTTGACCTCGACGCGCCCCTTGGTGCGCTCCTCGACCAGTTTCTTGAAGTCCTGGTTCGCGATGCCGGGCGTGATGTCGAGCGAGTACTCGATCGGAAAACGGATGGTGACCTCGGCGGCGCCGACCGGCGCCGGGGCGGACAGCAGCGTCGTCAGCACGGCGCAGGCCGCCGCGGATGCGGCGACAATATTTTTAAGCATGACAGACTCCCATTTGATGCAGGTTTCACAGCCGGCGGACGAGCCGCCGCGGCAAGGTGTTATTTGCTGTAGCTGCGGACGCGGGCGATCAGCTCCTTGCCGACCTGTGGTTCGAACTGTTGCCACACCGGCAGGGTGGCTTCGATCCAGATCTTGCTCTCTTCCGGGGTCTGCACATGCGTATCGACGCCCGCCGCTTTCAGTCCGGCCAGCGCCCGCTCGGTTTCCGCCTCCGAACGCGCCCGATGGAGCCGCGCCACTTCGATGGCCGTGTCATGGATGATCTTGCGAAGGTCGGGCGCCAGCCCGTTCCACCACTTGGCGTTCACCATCCACGGGTAGTAGCCGATATAGGCCGGAGCATAGGTGACGTGTTTCACTGACTCGTGCCACTTATAGGCCAGCATGATGTCGATGGGCGCGTTGAGACCGTCGATCACGCCCTGCTGCAGCGCTGGCGACAATTCGACGAGGTTGAGCGACACCGCCGAAGCGCCCAAGGTTTGCAACATTGCCGAGTTGGTGCGGCCGAGCCCGCGCATCTTGAGGCCCATCATGTCGCGCGGGTTGCGCAGGGCCTTGGTGCGGGTACCGAACCCGAAATGATCGTAGGGCATGATCGTGATCACCTTGGCGCCCTTGGCCTCGACCTCGTCGTAGAGACTGTCGATGAAGGGAGCATCATCGATCGCGCGGTAGAACGCGGCTCGTTCCGGGAAGGCATAGGGCAGTTCGAACACCGCCACCTTGGGCGACAGCGCGGTCCAGTAGGCCGAGGTCAGCGTCGACATCTCGGCGTCGCCGCGCAGGATCGCCTGCACCAGGTCGAGCCCCTTATAGAGGCTGCCCGACGGGAATAATTTGACCTCGACGCGGCCCTTGGTCCGCTCCTCGATCAGCTTTTTGAAGTCCTGATTGGAAAGCCCGGGCGCGATATCGATGGCGTATTCGACCGGAAAACGGACGGTTACCTCCGCCGCGCTGGCCGGCACCATGCCGATCCCGAGCGCAATGGCGCCGCCCAACAGCCTCCACATGCAACCTCCCCCGCCGCAATTTCTGATTTGATTGCTATCTGACTCATATCAATATAAATTTCGTAGATCGTCAAGATTGTCGAAACTTCTATCGTCCCTCGAAAA
Source organism: Hyphomicrobiales bacterium (assembly GCA_017305715.1). Taxonomy (GTDB): domain Bacteria; phylum Pseudomonadota; class Alphaproteobacteria; order Rhizobiales; family Xanthobacteraceae; genus Bradyrhizobium. Next base: position 18,316 of record JAFKKG010000027.1, read on the forward strand.
TGCATTACACCCATGTTCGACTCGGCAAAGCCCCCAAACTCGGACCAAAGCCGCGGCGCCGAGGCTTGGCAGATCCTGCGTGAAGCGATCTTCACCGGACGTTTTCAGCCCGGCGCGCCGCTGCGTTTTCACGAAATACAGGCGCTATGCGCGATGAGTGTCTCGCCGGTCCGCGAAGCATTGGCCCGGCTGGTGGCCGAAGGCCTGGTCGAAACCGAGCATAACCGCGGCTACCGCGTCGCCCCGCTCTCGCGACGCGACCTCGAGGACCTGGTCCGCACCCGCATCAAGCTCGAGGGCTGGGCGATCGAACGCGCCATCGCGCTCGGCGACGAATTGTGGGAAGCGCGGATCATCTCCAGCCTGCACGTGCTGACCCGGCTGCCGCGCCGGCGCGCGAGCGAGCCGCAGCTGATGGACGAGGAATGGGAGCGGCGCCACAAGGATTTTCATGAAGCCTTGAGAGCGGCCTGTGACTCCCCGACCCTGCTGCAGATTTGCCGCGCGTTGAGCGATCGCGCCGATCGCTACCGCCACATCTCGCTGGCGATCGAGACCGGGCCGCGGGATGTCGATGCCGAGCATGAAGCGATTGCAAAAGCAGCGTTAGCTCGCGACGCCACAGCGGCGCAGCGCGCCCTCGCCACACATTTCGAAAAGACCGTGCAGTACATATCGTTGCGACTTGGCGCCGACTGAGGCTTTCAACTCTCAGAGCCTGATGCAGGTGCCGATCCGGCGAACTCCAACGCCCACGTCAGAATGCCCGGGTACCATTTACCGCCCCCCTTTCAGGCGATCCTGCCGCACGGTCGGGTCCGTCATCCCATGGGCTACATGAATCCCGGGTTGCGCGGCAGATACTGGGCCCAATTGCCGAACTCTCGCGACGACATCAGCAACATCGGAAACTTGATCCGCATCCCGTGCTTCATCGCGGTCTTCAGGGCCGCCTCGCCGGCGCCGGGCAAGAACGCCGATATCCGTGACGCGCCGCTCTCGGCCGCCAGATGCAGTGCCGTTGTCAAGGCGGCAGCGGCAGCGTGGGGCTCGATGACGGCGAGCGGTCCGACATGTCCGCCGGCGTCGATATAGGCGTAGCCGGCCCAATCGTTTCCGTCGTAGAGATTGAATCCGCGCACCCCGCCATTGTTGATCAGGTAGCGGTGATGCTTTTCGCGCGAGACGCCGAGCACTCGCCTGTCCGCTTCCGCGAGGCGTCGCAGGGTTCCGGCGTCTTCCTCGAGCGGCGTGACGTCATATCGCGATCCGTTCCAACTCCCGGTCAACTGCTCCCGCGATGCACTGACACTGTAGATCGGAAATCTCGGAAACATTCCTTGCCGGATGTAGAGCCCTTGCGAGACCGTGTTGAAGCTGAATGTGATGAGTACCCGGTTGGAAGCGCCCGATTTCTCGGCATGATCGAGTGTTCGTGCGATCAGTTCGTTGCCGATGCCCCGCCCCTGGTGATCGGGCGACACGAACAGCTGAGCCAGAAACCACATGTCGTCACAAACCCAGCTCCAGGCGAAGCCGAGGATTCGCTCGTCTTCCTCCGCCACCCACAGACCGTCCGCATCGTCCTTCAGGGAAAACTGTTGAAACAAGGTGGGCGAGCGGGCGGCCATTGGTCCGAAGCCATGCCGCTCGGTGAGATTGTTGATGCTGGAGACGACGAGGCTGTCTGCAAATTCCAGATCCCGTGCAAGAGCTGGACGGTAGATCACTGACATCGCCGACTCCCTGGTTGACGTCTCGCTACTTCAAAATCTCGCCCCGGGATCGAGCCCGAGGGCCAGCCGGCCGGCGATGACGTAGTTGTTCGGACTCATCGCGACATGCTTGGCCGCGGCACGCACATCCCGAACGGCCCGCTCCAGCGCGCAGGTCTCGAAGATGGCGGCTGCGCCCGCGCCGGCGGCAAGCATGTCGGTGACGGACATCGCCGTCTCCGCCGCATGGGCGTTGGCCAATCGAATATCGGCGCGTGCCTCCACCAGCCGTTGGCCGCCCGCGTCGGTAGCGGCCATCAATTCCGTCATCGCATCGATCAGGAAGGCGCGGGCAGCGCGCACCATCGCTCTCGTCCGCCCCACCGTCGCCTGCACCGTCTCGCGATCGCGAAGCATGGCTTGGGTCCCGGCGCCGCCTTTCCGGCTTGCCAGTTCCACGAACGAGCCGATGGCGCCGGAGGCGATGCCGAGCGGCACCCCGCAGATGCTCCACGCGAACACCGATGATGGCGGCATGCGATAGAGCAGTCCGGGCTGCGTCGGTTGCAGCCCGAGAAAGCGATGGGCATGAGCGGCCGGCACGAAAACGTCCCGTGCCTCGAAATCGCAACTGCCGGTGCCGCGCAGTCCGGACACATGCCAGTTGTCGAGGATGGTCACGTCTGCCCGATCGAGATAGCAGCACAGCAGGGGCGAACCCGGATCTTCGGGCCGGACGCTGGCCAGCGCCATGAACCGCGTCGCATGATGCGCGCCGCTGCCAAATGGCCATCGCCCGTTGACACGGTAGCCGCCATCGACGGGGGTCGCCGTGCCGACCGCACCGGTCGCGCTGGCGACGAAGGCATGCCGGTCGGCGAACCAGCCGCGTGCGACGGCCTCGCCGAGATAGCCGCCAAGCCGGCTCATGCCGCCGCCATTGCCGACAAGCCAGCCAACCGAGCCGTCGAGCGCCGAGGCGGCCTCGACTATTCTCATGAAGTCGAACGGAGAAAGCTCGGGGCCACCGAGGGCTTCGGGCAACCACAGGCGGAACAGGCCAGCATCGGCGAGCGCCGCGAAAATGGCCTCCGGCAATCGGCGGCCGCGATCGAGGTCGTCGCGTTGCGCGGCGATCAGCGGGCCGAGCGCCCGAACCGCCTCCAGCATCCGGCTCACCCGGTCCGGCTCACGGGCCATCATGGACGGTACGGCTCGAGTCATCAGATCAGATTGCGCCGTCACGATCGGCCTCCATCGTCCAGAAATCGCGCATCGGGTTGTCCTCGACGTCTTTCAGCACGGTGGCAGCATGATCGCCTGCTCGCCAAAGGTCCTGAATCTGTTCCGAAAAAGTTGCAAATTCCGCCGAATATGTCGTTTCTAGCGCATGGCGACGATCCACGAATTCGGCCCCTACCGGCTCGACGCGGACGCCGAGATGCTGTTTCGGGGGTCCCAACCGGTCACGCTCGGACGACGCGCGGTGAAGCTGCTTCGGCTGCTGGTCGAGCAGGCCGGAACGCCGGTGTCCAAGGACGCCTTGATGGAGGCCGCCTGGCCGGAGCGTGCGATCGAGGAGAGCAACCTGACGGTGCAGATATCCGCCTTGCGACGGATATTGGCCGAGAGCGACGGGAGCACGACCTGGATCGAGACGTTGCCGCGCCGTGGCTACCGCTATATCGGACCGCCGGTCGCGACCGCATCCGGCACCGAACTGTCCGCGTCGCCGGTGCCGGCCGTGTCCGACAAGCCCTCGCTCGCGGTGCTTCCGTTGTTGAATCTCAGCGACGATCCCGCCCAGGATTATTTTTCCGACGGGATCACGGGAGACATCATCGCCGAATTGTCGCGCTTCCGCTCGCTGCTCGTCGTCGCGCGCCATTCCAGCTTCGCCTACAAGGGAATGGCGACCGAGATCAAACGGGTCGGCCGGGAACTCGGCGTCCGCTACGTGGCCGAAGGCAGCGTGCGCAAGATCGGCAACCGGGTGCGGGTGACCGTCCAGCTTCTCGATGCGGCGAGCGGCTATCATCTCTGGGCCGAGCGCTATGAGCGCGAACTCGGCGACATCTTCGCCCTGCAGGACGAGATCGTCCGGGCGATCGTGGCGGCCCTGCCCGGCCGGCTCGAGGACGCCGGCCGCGAGATTGCGCGAGGCAAGCCGACCTCGAGCATTACCGCCTATGACCTGGTGCTACTGGGGAATGAGCAGTGGCGGCAGTTGACCGTGAAGGGGATGGCGGAAGCCAGGGCGTATTTCCGCAAGGCCGTCGCGCTCGACCCGCAATATGCCCGCGCCCACGTCAACATCGCCTGGACCATCGTCTGCGACGTGTTTCTCGAATCGCCCGCCACCGCCTCCCTGGAGGAAGCGCTTCGCGAGGCGGAGATTGCGCTCGACATCGACGACAGCGACGCCTGGTCCCACGGCGTCTTCGCGCAACTGCTCTTCCTTCGGCACGAGGACGACAAGGCCGAAATCCATTTCAGCCGGGCGCTCGCCCTCAATCCGAATGACGCCGACGTCGCGGCCGTATTCGCCAACATTCTGGTCTATTGGGGGCGTTGGCGCGAGGCGCTTGCATGGATCGGCGTAGCCAAGCGGCTCAATCCTTTTCCGCCCAACCTGTACCACTGGTATCATGCGCTCGCCCTCTATTCGGGGCGCGCGTACGAACAGGCGGTCAAGGCCCTGATGGAAGCGCGGGCCCTCGACAGGTGGTCGCACGGACTGCTTGCGGCCTGTCATGCGCAGATGGGGCAATTTGGCGAAGCGCGATCCGAGGCGGCCGCTTTTGTCCGCGAGAGGTGTCGCGAACTCATTGCAAATGGCCAAGCCGCGCCCGCGAGCACCCTCGACCTCGCCCGGGCCCGCGCCGAAAGGTACCGCGATCCCGCCGACCGCGAGCACTTGCTCGACGGGTTACGCAAGGCGGGCTTGACAGACTAGAGCCCCGTTCCGATGCAATCCGAACGGGCTCTAGATTCTTGATCTGACGCGTTTTCTTGACGCGAACCGGTATCCACTTCGCTCGAAAACGCTCTGGCTGCGCCGCCTGATCACGCCGCCTTGGCGGCGTGCTCGGCGTGCTTCTGCTGCGCGCGTTTGCGCCAGATCGATCCTGCCACCAGCACGACGATGATGCCGATGATTCCGCACACGATCTCGGCGCCATGACCGCCATTGGCGAAGTGCAGGCCGATCGGGCCGAACAATTTGTCGAGCTGGACGCCGAGCGGGCCGTCGGACAGCGAGCGCAGCGCCGGCGCCACCGCAGGATCGGTCGCCATCACCTCGCCGGCAACCCAGCCCAGCAGGCCCGCACCGGCCCACACCAGGATCGGAAGCTTGGTGAGCAACGCCATGATGAGGGCCGCGCCGGCAACGATCAGGGGAACGCTGATGGCAAGGCCGAGCACCAGCAGCGGAACACTGCCATTGGCGGCGGCGGCCACCGCGATCACATTGTCGAGGCTCATCACGATATCGGCGATCGCCACGACCTGCACGGCGCCCCACAGATGCGACGCCGCATCCATGCCCTCTTCGTCCTCCGGTTCCGGCACCAACAGCTTGGCTGCGATCACGAGCAGCGCCACGCCGCCGACCAGCTTGAGGTACGGCAACGCCATCAGGGTGGCGACGATGCCGGTGAAGATGATGCGCAGGAACACGGCGACGCCGGCGCCGAGGATCATGCCCCACAACCGCTGGCGCGGCGGCAGATTGCGGCATGCCATCGCGATGACGAGCGCATTGTCGCCCGACAGCAGGATGTTGATCCACATGATCTTGCCGAGGGCTACCCAAAACGCGGGTTGCTGCATCTCAGCCTGGAACTGACCGAAGAATGTCGAGATCGTCGCCGGATCGAAAATTTGCAGCACCCAGTTCACAGCATTTCCCCCCGGCCCGTGGCCGCCCCCGACGGCGTTCGCGCCGCTCGTCGTTCGTTAGCCGACGATTTCGTTGCCTGAAAAGAACTGCGCGATTTCGATCGCCGCCGTCTCCGGCGCGTCCGAACCGTGCACCGAATTCTCGCCGATCGACTTCGCATGGACCTTGCGGATGGTGCCCTCGGCCGCCTTCGACGGATCGGTCGCGCCCATCACGTCGCGGTATTTCAGCACGGCGCCCTCGCCCTCCAGCACCTGGACCACTACCGGGCCCGAGGTCATGAAGTCGACCAGTTCGCCGAAGAACGGACGCGCCTTGTGGACGGCATAGAAGGTTTCGGCCTGATCGCGGGTCATGCGGATGCGCTTCTGGGCGACGATCCGCAGGCCGGCCTTCTCGATCAGCGCGTTGACGGCGCCGGTCAGATTGCGCTCGGTCGCGTCGGGCTTGATGATCGAGAATGTGCGTTCCGTCGCCATGATTTCGTCCTTGCCAAATACTGATTGAGAGTTTGGGGGCTTATATCGGCGCTGTCCTGCGACGGCAAGCGACCCAATGCCGCGCAATCGCGCGTTTTTGAGGGGTTTTATCGGTCCGAAGGCGGCGTCGATCCGGGATCACGTGGCGGGCGGGCTTTGCTCGGAACATGCGCCGATCCCCCGGATGACAGGAATTTCACGAACGTGAACCCTGTCTGCAACCGCCGTCGCGGCTGCGTTCAGCTTCGCAGGATTAGGCTTCCAGCAATCGGACGTCCTGCGGCGCATTCGCCATCCGGGACGCCTCGGGAGGTGATCCACAGGCGCGGCGACCCGCGCCGAAACCACGAGGAGACGATCATGTTTCGCAAACTTTCGCTTGTTGCTGTTGCCGCGGCCGCGCTGGGCGTGGCGGCGCTGGCACCGACTTCCGCTTCGGCCTGGGGCGGTGGTTGGCACGGTGGGGGCTGGCACCATGGCTGGGGCTGGGGTGGCCCGCGCGTCATCGTCGGGGGCCCCGCCTACTACGCCGGCGGCTATGGCGGCTGCTATGTGCGCCGCCTGGTCGGAACCCCCTGGGGGCCGCGCTGGCGCCTGGTGAACCGCTGCTACTGAGCTGATTTTGTACCCAGACTTCCCCCACGACTGCGCCCCGGCCATTGTGCCGGGGCTTTTTTTGCTTCGCGGGAACCGCTCGCCCGGCGTTCGGTACGAATCTGCACATAAGGGCAGTGCGACCGGAAACAAATTACGGCCCTATGACTTGATCCTGCAGCAACTTACTCAAACGGCGCCACAGCGACGCAGGAACTCGCAATGAACCACCGAATCAACAGCGACGTCGAACCGATCGACCACCGGACGTCGCGCTCGATCTGTGACGCCGTCGGCGAACGGCTGCAGCAAAGCATGCGTCCCGAGGCCGAGCTCTCGCCGCATTTACAGCGCCTGGTCGATGAACTGCGCCGACGCGACAACGACCGGCATTAGGGGCCGCGAGAGAGCCGATTTCACCCATAAATGGGTTGCGTTTGGCGGCCGCTCCGGTGACAAGGCCGCATGCTTTCCATCACAGATATCTCGATCCGGATCGCCGGACGGCTTTTGATCGAAGACAGTTCGGTGCAGATCGTACCCGGCGCCCGCGTCGGCTTTGTCGGCCGCAACGGCGTCGGCAAATCGACGCTGTTTCACGCGATCCGCGGCGACCTGCCCACCGAGGCCGGCAGCATCTCGATCCCGCCCCGCTGGCGCATCGGCAGTCTCGCCCAGGAAGCGCCCGACGGCCCGGAAAGCCTGATCAATGTCGTGCTGAAAGCCGACCTGGAACGCGATGCGCTGCTCTCGGAAGCCGAAACCGCCGACGATCCGCACCGGATCGCCGAAATCCAGACCCGGCTGGTCGATATCGACGCGCATTCGGCCCCTGCCCGGGCCGCCGCGATCCTGTCGGGCCTCGGATTTTCAACCGCAGACCAGGCCCGTCCCTGCTCGGAATTCTCCGGCGGCTGGCGCATGCGGGTCGCGCTTGCCGCCACACTGTTCTCGGCGCCTGATTTGCTGCTGCTCGACGAGCCCACCAACTATCTCGACCTCGAGGGCACGCTGTGGCTCGAGGACCATCTGGCGAATTATCCGCGCACCGTGATCGTGATCAGCCATGACCGCGACCTGCTGGACACGTCGGTCGACCAGATCCTGCATCTCGATCGCGGCAAGCTGACCCTCTACAAGGGCACCTATTCCTCGTTCGAGGAGCAACGCACCACGCGCGAAATGCTCGACGCCAAGCATGCCAAGCGGCAGATGGACGAACGCAAGCGGCTGCAGGCCTTCGTCGACCGCTTCAAGGCGAAGGCATCCAAGGCGCGCCAGGCCCAATCGCGCGTCAAGATGCTGGAACGGATGAAGCCGGTCACCGCATTGGTGACGCAGGACGTGCGCGAGATTTCATTCCCGACGCCGGAAAAGACGCTGTCGCCGCCGATCATCGCGGTCGACGACGTCTCGGTCGGTTACGATCCCAAGAAGCCCGTGCTCAACCGCGTGACGCTGCGCATCGATACCGACGACCGCATCGCGCTCTTGGGATCGAACGGCAACGGCAAATCGACACTGGTAAAGCTGCTGGCCAACAAGCTGCCGCCGTTCTCGGGACGGATCACGCGGGCGGAAAAACTGTCGGTCGGCTATTTCGCCCAGCATCAGGTCGACGAACTCAATCTGGACGGCTCGCCCTACGACCATGTCCGCAAGCTGCTGCCCGACATGCCCGAAAGCAAGGTGCGGGCGCGGGTCGGCGCCATCGGCTTCTCCGGCAAGGCCGGCGACACCCTGGTCAGGAGCCTGTCGGGCGGCGAGAAGGCCCGGCTGCTGCTGGGTCTTGCGACGTTTTTCGGCCCCAACATGATCATCCTGGACGAGCCGACCAACCATCTGGATATCGACAGCCGCGCGGCGCTGGCCGAAGCGATCAATGAATTCCCCGGCGCCGTCATCATGGTCTCGCATGACCGCTATCTGATCGAGGCCTGCGCCGATCAATTATGGGTGGTCGCCAACCAGACGGTGACGACCTATGACGGCGATCTCGACGAGTACCGCCGCATGGTGCTGTCGATCCGCGACGTCAGGCCCGCCTCGCGCGAGCGCGGCAAAGAAAACACCAGGGAAATCGCAAAGCCCGAGCGCGCGCGAGGCGAAAAGCGCACGCCGCTGCGTCAGAAGATCGCCGAGGCCGAGGCCGAGATCGCCCGCATCAACGGCATCATCGCGAAAATCGATACCGCGCTCGCGCTGCCCGATCTGTTCACGCGCGACCCCAAGCAGGCCGCCCAGCTCAGCAAGGCGCGCGCCGGCGCGGCAAGCGCGTTGCAGCGCGCCGAGGAAGACTGGCTGGAGGCGAGTTCGCAATACGACGAAGCGGCCGGCTGAAAGCGATTTTCAGCTAACCCATCCGTACCTGCGGAGCTGGAATGGCGCAGAATATCTATGACAATCCGGAGTTTTTTGCCGGCTACAGCCAGTTGCGCCGCTCGGTGTATGGGCTCGACGGCGCCCCGGAATGGCCCGCCATCCGCGCGCTGCTTCCGGATTTCAGCGGCGGGCGGATCGTCGATCTCGGCTGCGGCTTCGGCTGGTTCGCCCGATGGGCGAAGGCGCACGGCGCAGCGCGTGTTCTCGGACTCGACATTTCCAAGAACATGATTGCCCGCGCCAGGGCCGATACCAGCGATCCCGGCATCGAATATGCGATCGCAGACCTCGACCATCTCGATCTGCCCGAGGCATCCTTCGACCTGGCTTACAGTTCGCTCGCGTTTCACTATTTGCAGGACTTCGACAGGCTGGTCCGGAGCGTGCACCGTTCACTCACGCCAGGTTCGCACCTCGTCTTCACGGTCGAGCATCCGATCTATATGGCACCGACCCATCCCGGCTGGTCGGTCGATAGCGACGGCCGCAAGACGTGGCCGGTCAATCGATATGCCGTCGAGGGTGCCCGCAGGACCGACTGGCTCGCCAAAGACGTGCTGAAACATCATCGGACGATCGGAACAACGCTCAACACCCTGATCGGTGCGGGCTTTGCCATCCGCCATGTTCAGGAGTGGAGTCCCACCGACGATCAGGTTGCCGGCAACCCTGATCTGGCCGATGAACTGGAGCGGCCAATGATGCTGCTGGTGGCCGCTCAACGCTGAGCGGGTACCACGTCCGGAGCGTGTCGGCGCGCCGGCTTCAGCGCCCGGCTACGTCGCTGCCGGCTTCTTCTTCGGCTTTGCGGTGCGCGGCGGCGCCACCGGCTCGGGAGCGCGTTCGATCGACGACAGCCGTCCGGCGGTGAAGGTGTAGATGCCGGCGCGCTGGCCCCGCGAATAGGTGACCACCGCAACGCGATCGCCGCGGGCATTGTTGGAGAAGTTGACGTTCTCCGGCGTGCCGATGCCGCGTATCACGTCGCATTCGGTATGTCCCAGCGCGACGGTTCCCGTGGTCGAGGGCGCTGGGCCACCGGCCTGCGCGTTGGCGTCGGCCGCCCCCGGCGGCGGCGCCATGCCCGGACAGGCGCCGTCGGCGCTCACGAGATCTTCGGCCGTCACCGGCTTTTCCGGGGTGAGTGGCGGCGTCTCGATCGAAACGTTGCGGATGAACACACGGCCGGAACGTTGAAACCAGTCCGCATCCTTGGACAGAATGTCGGACGCCGCGTTGCAGCCGGCCAGAATCGGGCCCAGCAGCAACAACGCCATCAATGGCTTCCGATTGATTGTTCCGTCACGCACGCTGGACCAAGCTCCCCGCCCCCTGATGTAACTACTTGTCCCAACATCACTTTGCGGCACGACCATGGCCTCCGCAAGAAGCCGGGCAGAAACCTCAGATTATCATTAATTGCCGGACATCGCTATTGCCGACGTTGCCACCGGCCCCGCTCGTCGGCCTGCCAATAGGTCACCTCGAAGCCGCGGCCCTTGCAATCGGTCCAGGCGCCGCGCGCCGCGGCGAGCGCGTCGGCATCGTCGCCGTTGAAGACCAGCACCAGACGCTGATAGCTGTCGCAATCGGCGGGCAGCGCCGCATTGTCGATCAGGAACCTGACATTGGCGCCATTCGGATTGCCCTCCTCGATCGAGAGGATGATCGGCTGGTCCTGCGCATCGCCGGCGCGCCAGGTCGCGTGCGGCAAAAACGAATCGTCGCTGTAGGTCCACAAATGCGCATCGAGCGCGTCGGTGCGTTCCTGCGAGGTCGATTGCACGACCACGCGCCAGCCGCGCTCCAGGGATTTTTCCAAGAGCGGCGGCAACACGCTTTCGAGCGACATGTTCTGCAGATGGTAGAACAGGACTTCCGTCATGCGGGGTCAGCTCTCCTCTCCTGTCGCCGCTTACGACTTCCTGGCTTCGTAATAGTCGGCGACCAACCGGTCCAGCAGGCGAACGCCGTACCCCGAACCCCAGCTGTGATTGATCTCGGTTTTCGGCGCGCCCATCGCGGTTCCCGCAATATCCAGATGCGCCCACGGCGTATCGTCGACAAACCGCTGCAGGAACTGGGCCGCGGTGATCGAGCCGCCGTACCGCGCGCCGGCATTCTTCATGTCGGCGAATTGCGAATCCATCAGCTTGTCGTATTCCGGGCCGAGCGGCATGCGCCAGACCTTCTCGCCGGTGTCGAGCCCGACCTTGCTGAGCCGCTCGGACAATTCGTCATTGTTGGAGAACAGGCCGGCATGCTCGGTGCCGAGCGCCACCATGATCGCGCCGGTCAGCGTGGCCAGATCGACCATGAATTTGGGCTTGAACTTTTTGGCCACGTACCAGAGCACATCCGCCAGCACCAGACGGCCCTCGGCGTCGGTGTTGATGATCTCGATGGTCTGGCCGGACATCGAGGTGACGATATCTCCGGGGCGCTGGGCGTTGCCGTCAGGCATGTTCTCGACGAGGCCGATGGCGCCGACCGCGTTGACCTTGGCCTTGCGCGCCGCCAGCGCATGCATCAGGCCGACGACGCAGGCCGCTCCTCCCATGTCGCCCTTCATGTCTTCCATGCCGGAGGCTCCCTTGATGGAAATGCCGCCGGTGTCGAAGCAAACGCCCTTGCCGATGAAGGCCACCGGCTGCTCGCCCTTCCTGGCCCCGTTCCAGCGCATGACCACCATGCGGCTCGGCTGCGTCGAGCCCTGGCCGACGCCGAGCAGCGCGCCCATGCCGAGCCTGGTCATCGCCTTGACGTCGAGCACCTCGACATTGACGCCGACCTTCTTGAGCTGGCTGGCGCGGCGCGCGAACTCGACCGGAAACAGCACGTTCGGCGGCTCGTTGACGAGTTCGCGCGCCATGATCACGCCGTCGACGACGTGGGATTCCGGTGCGAAGGCTTTTTTCGCAGCAGCGACGTCGCTGACGGCGATCGAAATGTCGGCGCGCAAGACGCCGTTGTCGCCGTCCTTCTTCTTGGTCTTGTAGCGGTCGAATTTATAGGCGCGCAGCCGGACACCCGCGGCGATCGCGGCGGCCTGGTCGGGCTGCATCGCACCATCGGGCAGTTCGGCGATGACGGTGACGAAAGCGCTGGCGGCATTGAGCTTGCCGGCCGCGACGCCGCCGAATTTGAGAAAATCCTTCTCCTTCAACTCGGACGGCTTGCCGGCGCCGATCACGATCAGCCGCGCCGCCTTGATTCCCTCCGGTGCCAGGATGTCCAGCGCCGCGCCGCTTTTGCCCTTGAACTGGTTGGCCGCCGCCGCCCGCTTGACGGTATCTGCCGCCGATCCCAGCGCCTTGCGGGACGCCGCGCCGAATTTCAGCGTATCGTCGCAAAACACCACCAGAACGCCGCGGGACGCCGCGGAAAATGGGACAAAGCCGACCTTGACGGCGTCGGACATAGGCAGTTCCTCCAGAATTCAGGGCTGATGTTGGGACCGGAAGCGGCCCCAGGACAGGCAAAAGATGACAGACGACAAGCAGACGGACTTCAGAATGGCTCTTCGGTGGCGATCCCGATCGGCCGGGATGCTCGATTTGCCGCAGTATGGCCTGCCAGCCGCCGCGCTGCCAAGCGCCGGCGTGGCCGCAAGGCCACATGGGATGAATAATTAACCATATCCTAACGACGCCACGGGCCGGCCATTTTGTTGACGGATCAAAGGGATGGTAGTGAGAGAGTAGACGGCTGGAAGGCTGGCGGCGCGACCATGGGGATCCCGGTTCCGGGATTGGTCGCAAGCTGCCCTTTTGGTACGATTAGGTGGGATCGTGCGGTAAACGATGGGGTCGATCGACAAGTATATCTTCCGCACGACGCTTGCGTCGTTTGCGCTCGTCCTGGTCAGCCTGACGGGCGTGATCTGGATTACGCAGGCGTTGCGCGGCATCGACCTGATGACGAGCCAGGGCCAGACCATCATCACCTTCCTCGGCATCACCAGCCTGGTGATTCCGGCGCTGGTCCTGATCATCGCGCCGATCGCGCTGATGATCGCGGTCTCGCATACGCTGAACAAGCTCGCCACGGATTCCGAGATCATCGTGATGAACGCCGCCGGCTTCTCGCCGTTCCGGCTGTTCCGCCCGTTCTTCTATGCCACCTGCGTGGTCGCGCTGATGGTCGCCTTCATCGGCGCCTATCTCGCTCCCGACGGCATGCGGCGGATCAAGCAATGGGACGCCGAAATCACCGCCGACGTCTTGACCAACATCCTGCAGCCCGGGCGTTTCGCCCAGCTCGACCAGAATCTGACGATCCGGATCCGCGAGCGCCTGCCCGGCGGCGTGCTTGGCGGCATCTTCGTCGACGATCGCCGCGATCCGAAGGAACGCGTCACCATCATTGCCGACCACGGCACGGTGCTGAAGAACGAGAACGGCTCGTATCTCGTGCTGGAAGACGGCAATCTTGAGCGATTCGAGGTCGGAAAGCGCGATCCCGCGCTGGTGGCGTTCGGACGCTACGCGTTCGACATGTCCAAATTCTCCTCGCAACGCGACGCGGTGCTGGGGATTCGCGAGCGGTATTTCTGGGAGCTGATGTCGCCGGATGAAAACGATCCGGCGGTCCAGAAATTGGGCCCGCAGTTCCGGGCCGAACTGCACGACCGCATCATGGCCCCGGTCTATCCTTTCGCGTTTGCGATCCTGACCTTCGCGTTTCTGGGCACGCCCCGCACCACGCGGCAGAGCCGTAATTTTTCGATCGGCGGGTCGATCCTGGCCGTGTTCAGCCTGCGCGCGATCGGATTCGCCTGCTCCGTCCTGACGGTGAAGTCGCCGGGAGCCGCGCTCGTTCAATACGCGATGCTGTTCGCCTCGATTGCGGTCGGCCTGTGGATGATCCTCGGGGGCGTGGTGGTGGAACCGCCGGCCATGCTGATCGAAGCGATCAACAGGTCGAATGCGCGTCTGGCGAAGCTGTTCGGACGGCCGGTCGCCGCATGAGCATGATGACCAACACGCTCGGGCGATATTTTGCCGGCCGCTTCCTGGTTTCGGCACTGGGCGCGTTCGCCAGCATTTTCGTGCTGCTGGTGCTGGTCGATTACATCGAAATGGTCCGCAAGACGTCGGGCCTCGAACAGGCCTCGGCGATCACGGTCGCGCAGACGTCGCTGTACCGCGTGCCGCAACTGCTCGAAAAGCTGATGCCGTTCTGCGTGCTGATCGGCGCGATGACCTGTTATCTTGCCTTGTCGCGCCGGCTCGAGCTCGTGGTCGCGCGCGCCGCCGGCGTTTCCGCCTGGCAATTCATCGCGCCGGCGCTGGCCAGCGCCATCGTCCTCGGCGTCATCGCGACCACCGCCTACAATCCGATGTCGGCCAATTTGCGCGAACTCTCCAAGCGAATGGAGGCCGAACTGTTCGGCTCGGCCTCCGGTGGCGGCATCCAGGACGCCTCGGGATTCTGGCTCAACCAGATCAACAACGAGGGCCAGACCATCATCAACGCGGCCCGCAGCGAGCGGCAGGGGGTGCGGCTGACCGGGCTCACCGTGTTCCGGTTCGATACGGGCCTGCAGTTCAAGGAGCGAATCGAGGCGCGCGAGGCGACGCTCGAGGAAGGCCGCTGGGTGTTCAAATCGGTGCGCCGATTCTCCCTCGACAAGCCGCCGATCGACCAGGAAAGCCTCTACATCACCACCACGCTGACGCCGGCCCAGGTCCGCAACAGTTTCTCCACCCCGGAGACTGTGTCCTTTTGGCAACTGCCCGGCTATATCCGGTCTTCGGAGAGCTCGGGATTTGCCACCGCCGGCTACCGCTTGCAGTACCACAAACTCATTGCACAGCCGTTTTTGCTGGCTGCAATGGTCATGTTGGCGGCTTCCGTGAGCCTTCGCTTCTTCCGGATGGGCGGCGTTCAGAAGATGGTTTTGAGTGGCGTGGGTGCAGGCTTTCTGCTCTACGTTCTGTCGAAAGTTACTGAGGATTTGAGCAAGGCTGAGTTGATGCATCCGATCGCTGCGGCGTGGTTGCCCGTGTGCGTGGGCGGCCTCACCGGCTTTTTGGCCTTGCTGTACCAGGAGGACGGGTAGTGGCCGTTGTCGCCGCCCTCCATAGTCGGTCGCCTGCGTTCGGGCGGCGCATGAGCCTGCGCCGTGACCGCTGGCGTTTGGCCGCCGCCGGCGCTCCCGCCCTCGCCCTGCTCGCCGGCCTCGCCCTCGCGGGCGTGATCGGACTTGCCTCGACCACGCCGGCCTCGGCGCAAACCTTCACCTACAATCCGCGCCCGCCCAAGCCGCCGGCCCGCCCCGTCAACAATGACGGGCAGATGCTCGTGCAGGCGGTGGAGGTCGACTACGACTACAACAACCAGCGTGTGTCGGCGGTCGGCAACGTGCAATTGTTCTACAACGGCACCAGCGTCGAGGCCGACAAGGTCATCTTCGACCAGAAGACCAAGCGCCTTCATGCCGAGGGCAACATCCGCCTGACGGATGCCGAAGGCAAAATCACCTACGCCAACATCATGGATCTGAGCGACGATTACCGTGACGGCTTCGTCGATTCGCTGCGCGTCGATACCGAGGACGCGACGCGCATGGCCGCGACCCGCGCCGACCGTTCCAACGGCAATTTCACCGTGTTCGAGAACGGCGTCTACACGGCCTGCGCGCCCTGCAAGGACGATCCGAAGAAGCCGCCGCTGTGGCAGGTCAAGGGTGCCCGCATCATCCACGACCAGACCGAGAAGATGATGTATTTCGAGAACGCGCAGCTCGAATTCTTCGGCGTGCCGATGGCCTATCTGCCGTATTTCTCGACGCCCGATCCGACCGTGAAGCGCAAGACCGGCTTCCTGATGCCGTTCGTCAGCACCTACACGCCCTACGGCTATGGTGTTGAAGTCCCGTTCTACTGGGCGATCGCGCCGGACTATGACGCCACCTTCAATCCGCGCTTCACGACCCGGCAGGGCGTGCTGTTGCAGGGCGAGTTCCGCCAGCGGCTGATCAACGGCTCGTACCAGATCCGCGCCTATGGCATCGATCAGCTCGACCGCGGCGCGTTCAGCGGCCAGCCCGGCGACCGCCAGTTCCGCGGCGGTGTCGAAACCAAGGGACAGTTCGCGCTGACGGACAAATGGACCTGGGGCTGGGACGGCGTGCTGCTGTCCGACTACTACTTCATGTCGGATTACCGGCTGGCCCAGTACAAGGATCCGCTGGGATCATTCCTCAGCCTGCCGACGGAAGCCATCTCGCAGCTTTATTTGACCGGCGTCGGCAATCGCAGCTTCTTCGACGCGCGTACGATCTATTACCTGAGCTTCTCCGGCAACCAGGCCATGGTTCCGGTGATCCATCCGGTGATCGACTATTCCAACGTGATCAACAGCCCGATCTTCGGCGGCGAGGTCAGCTACAAGACCAACTTCACCAGCCTGTCGCGCTCGACCGCGGCCTTCGATCCGATCACGACTTTGGCCAACACCAACGGCCTGTGCCTGAACGCGTCGGCCGATCCGCTGGCGCGGATACCCTCGCAGTGCCTGCTGCGCGGCATGCCCGGCACCTACACGCGGTTCACCGCCGAAGCCCAGTGGCGGAAGTCGTACACCGACCCGGCCGGCCAGATCTGGACGCCATTTGCGATCCTGCGCGCCGACGCCATCAATTCCTCGATTTCGAACCAGCCGGGCGTTTCGAATTTCCTTCCCGTCGGCGACACCAACGCCTTGCGCCTGATGCCGACCGTCGGCCTCGAATACCGCTACCCCTTCATCAACGTCCAGCCGTGGGGAAGCACCACGGTCGAGCCGATCGCGCAGGTCATCATCCGCCCCAACGAAACCTACGCCGGCAAGCTGCCCAACGAGGACGCACAGAGCATGGTGTTCGACGCCAGCAACCTGTTCGCGGTCGACAAGTTCTCGGGCTATGACCGCGTCGAAGGCGGCGGCCGCGCCAATGTCGGCGTGCAGGCGACCACGCAGTTCGACCGCGGCGGCAGCGTCAAGGTGCTGTTCGGGCAATCCTACCAGCTGTTCGGCATGAATTCGTTCGCGGTCGCCGACGTGACCAATACCGGCGTCGATTCCGGCCTGCAGAACGCCCGCTCGGATTACGTCGCCAGCGCCAGCTACTCGCCGAACCGGACCTATACGTTCAGCGTGCGCTCGCGAATGGATGAAGGCACGCTCAACCTCAATCGCTTCGAGGCCCAGGGAAGTGCGAGCTTCGACCGCTGGTCGGTCAGCCTGATGTACGGCAACTATGCCGCGCAGCCCGCGCTCGGCTATCTGACCCGGCGCGAAGGCCTGCTCGGCAGCGCGTCGATCAAGCTGGCAACGAACTGGGTGGTGTCGGGTTCCGCGCGCTGGGACCTTGAAGCCAACAAGATCAATCAGTACATCGTCGGCGCAGGCTATGTGGACGACTGCTTCGTGCTGGCCGCCAACTACGTGACGTCCTATTCCTATTCCGCCGGCACGACGCCGCCGGTGCTCAGTCACGCGTTCATGCTGCAGATCGGCCTGCGGACCATCGCGAATTCGTCCACATCGGCCAGCGGCACCGGCGGCTTCCAGTAGCATGCAGCGAGGCCTTGCCGGCAAGTTCCCCCGTGCATTGCGGATTGAATCGGTTGATACGGCTGACATGACCATGACGACCATCAAGCTTGGACATCATCGCCTCCGGTCCCTGATCGCCGGCTGCGCCGTGGCGCTGGCCGCGCTTCCGGGCAGCCCGTCTCCGCTCCAGGCCCAAACCGTGGCCTGCATAGTCAACGGTGACGTCATCACCAATTACGACGTCGAGCAGCGCACCAAGCTGAACTTCCTGACCACCCACAAGGCGATGCCGCGGCAGGAAGTGCTCGACCAGTTGATCGACGAGAAGGTGAAGATCAAGGAAGCCAAGAAATTCGGCGTCGACCCCACGGCGAGCGACATCGACCAGTCCTATGCCCAGATGAGCGCGCGGATGCGGATCACGCCCGAGCAGTTGACGAAATCGCTGGAATCCCAGGGCATCCGGTCCGAAACCATGAAGGGCCGGCTCAAGGCCGACATGGTGTGGACCAGCCTCGTGCGCGGCCGCTACAAGGAGAGCCTGCAGGTCGGCGAAAAAGACGTCGTCGCCGCCGCCAAGGAAGGCGGCGATCAAAGCCAGGTCGAGGCCTTTGAGTACAAGATGCAGCCGATCGTGCTGCTCGTCCCGCGCGGATCTTCGCTGGCGGTCGTCGAAGCGCGGAAAAAGGAAGCCGAAGTTTTGCGCGAACGCGTGCAGAGTTGCGAGGCGGCCAATTCCTACTTCAAGTCGATGCAAAACGGCACGATCCGCGACCCGATCACGAAGACGTCCGCCGACCTGCCTGCCCCGTTGCGGGAGCTGCTGGACAAGACCCCGATCGGCCGTTTGACCACGCCGGAAATCACCAAGCAGGGCGTGGAAATGGTGGCGCTGTGCGAGAGGAAACCCACCCTCGTCGATTCGCCGAAGAAGCGGGAAATCCGCGAAAAGATGTTCGCCCAGAAATACGAGACAAAGTCGAAAGCCTACCTCGCCGAGATCCGTAAAGCCTCCATGATCGAATGCCGTTGATGCATGGCAAAGCCCCTCGCGCTCACATCCGGCGAGCCTGCGGGCATCGGCCCCGACATTGCCATCACAGCCTGGCTGCGCCGCCATGAACTCGGCCTTCCGCCGTTCTTCCTGCTCGGCGACCGCAGCTTCTTCGCCGAGCGCGCGAAGATTCTCGGATTGAAGATCGAACTCGCCGACACCAGCCCTGAGGCGGCGTCCACGGTTTTTGCCGACGCATTGCCCGTCGTGGCGACGGGAGAAGCCGCAACCGCGCGGCCGGGTCAGCCTGATGCGACCAGCGCGAATGCGGCGCTCGCGTCCATTCGGCACGCCGTCGAGCATGTCAGGGCCGGACGGGCCAGTGCCGTCGTCACCAACCCGATCGCCAAGAGCGTGCTGTACCGCGCGGGCTTTCGTCATCCCGGCCACACCGAATATCTGGCAGAGCTGGCCGCCGATGGCGGGGCGGCGCCGCAGCCGGTGATGATGCTGTGGTCGCCGGCGCTCGCCGTCGTGCCGGTGACGATCCATCTTTCGGTGCGCGATGCGCTGGCCCGGCTTTCGACCGGTTTGATCGTCAGCACCGCGCGCATCGCGGTTGCCGACCTGAAGCACCGCTTCGGCCTTGCCAACCCGCGGCTTGCCGTATCGGGCCTCAACCCGCATGCCGGCGAAGACGGCTCGCTCGGCATGGAAGATATCGAAGTGGTGGCGCCGGCGGTGGACATCCTGCGGCGCGACGGCATCGAGGTCCGCGGACCGTTGCCCGCCGACACCATGTTCCATGAAGCCGCGCGAAAAACCTATGACTGCGCGATCTGCATGTATCACGATCAGGCGCTGATCCCGATCAAGACGATTGCCTTCGAGGATGCCGTCAACGTCACGCTGGGATTGCCGTTCATCCGCACCTCGCCGGATCACGGCACCGCGTTCGACATCGCCGGCACCGGCCGCGCCAATCCGTCCAGCCTCGTCGCGGCGCTGCGGCTTGCGGCGCGGATGGCGGCGGCCAAGCCCTAGATGACCGCGATCGACGATCTGCCGCCGCTGCGCGACGTGATCCGCGAACATTCCCTGTCGGCGCGCAAATCGCTCGGCCAGAATTTCCTGCTCGACCTCAACCTCACCGCCCGCATCGCGCGTGCCGCGGGTCCGCTTGAAGGCGCCACCGTCATCGAGGTCGGCCCCGGTCCGGGCGGACTGACCCGCGCGTTGCTGGCGCTCGGCGCCCGGCGCGTCATCGCGGTCGAGCGCGACGAGCGCGCGCTGGCGCCGCTGGACTATATCGCCAAGCGGTATCCCGGCCGGCTCGAGATCGTGCACGCCGACGCACAGCGGTTCGATCCGCGTCCCCTGCTCGGCGGCGAGCGCGCGAAAATCGTCGCCAACCTGCCTTACAATATCGCGACCCAATTGCTGGTGGACTGGCTCTCGATCGAGCCATGGCCGCCTTGGTACGACATGATGGTGCTGATGTTTCAGCGCGAGGTCGCCGAACGCATCGTGGCGCGCGAGGACGACGAGGCCTATGGACGGCTCGCCGTGCTCGCCAACTGGCGCGCGGAGACGAAAATCCTGTTCGACATCTCGCCGGCGGCGTTCGTGCCGCAGCCCAAGGTCACTTCATCGGTGGTGCGGCTGGTGCCGCGCAACGCGCCGGAGCCCTGCGACCGCCGCGCGCTCGAGCAGGTGGCGGCCGCCGCCTTCGGCCAGCGCCGCAAAATGCTGCGCCAGAGCCTCAAATCGCTCTCGGTCGATCCGGCCCGGCTGGCCGCGGCGGCCGGCGTCGACGCGACCCGGCGGGCCGAGACGATCCCGGTTTCCGGCTTTGTTGCCATGGCCCGTGAATTGACCGATATACGAACCACAAAATCAACCGTCCCCTGAGGAGAAAATGCCATGGCGCTGATGCGTCGCCAATCGCTGGTCAAGTTCGATGCGCCCCTGTGCGAAACCATCGTCGACACGCCGAAGCCTCAAGGCAGAGAAGTGCTGGTCCGCATCGAGCGTTGCGGGCTCTGCCATTCCGACCTGCACATCCAGGACGGCTACGCCGATCTCGGCGGCGGCAAGAAGCTCGATACCACGCGCGGCATGACGCTGCCGTTCACGCTCGGCCATGAGATCGCGGGCGTGGTCGAGGAAGTCGGTCCCGATGCGCCGAAGGACCTGATCGGCAAGAAGCAGGCGGTATTCCCCTGGATCGGCTGCGGCCAGTGCCGCGACTGCGCCAACGGCGACGAAAACCTCTGCGTCAAGCAGCGCTTCCTCGGCGTCTCCATCGACGGCGGCTTTGCCAGCCACGTGCTGGTGCCCGACGCGAAATACCTGCTCGATTACGATCCGCTGCCGGTCAACCAGGCCGCCACGCTGATGTGCTCCGGCGTCACCGCCTACGGCGCGCTGAAGCGTCTGGCCGACCGTCCGCGCCAGCGCAACCTGCTGCTGATCGGGCTCGGCGGCGTCGGCATGATGGGGCTTTCATTCGCGCAGGCGATGTTCACGCAGAAGATTGCGGTCGCCGACTTGAGCCCGGCCGCACGCGAGAGCGCGCTGAAGAACGGCGCCGCGGTCGCCTACGACCCATCGGAGCCCGATGTCGTCAAGCGCATGATCAAGGAGACCGAAGGCGGTTTCGACGAGATCGTCGATTTCGCCGGCAACGAGAAATCGATGGCGTTTGCGGTCTCGGTGGTCGCGCGTGGCGGCAAGATCGTGGTCTCCGGCCTGATGGGCGGCAATTTCAGCCTGCCGATGGTGCAATGGGTCTACAAGCGCATGACCATCGAAGGCTTCATGGTGGGCACGCTGGCCGAGGCCAAGGAATTGATGGCGCTGGCCCGCGCCGGCAAGATCAAGCCGACGCCGATGAAGGAAGAACCGATGGCCGACGTCCAGAAATGGATCGACGAGCTGCGGGCCGGCAAGGTGGTCGGACGGATCGTTTTGAAGAACTGACCGCGACAATTCGCGCGCAAGCGAGCCGCGTGATCTACAGCACATAAGTCGCCCCTGCGGTCTGGCACCACTTTTCGCGGGAGGTGCCGACTGGTAGTCTGGCGCCATATTGCTGGGGATCATTGCGGATGCGCGGGGCTTTTGGCGGTAAAATTTGCATGCTTGCGGCGGTGACGGCGATGCTATCACTGCTATCGGCGGCGCCGGCTGCGGCCGAGAAGCGCGTCGCCCTGGTGGTCGGCAACTCCGCCTACCAAAACGTCACACGGCTCGACAATCCCCGCAACGACGCGGCGCTGATGGCCGAAACGCTCCGCGGCCTCGGCTTCACGCTGATCGGCGGCCGCGCCCAGCTCGATCTCGACAAGGCGGCGATGGACGGCGTCGTGCAGAATTTCGGCCGCCAGGTGCAGGGCGCCGACGTCGCGCTGTTCTACTATGCCGGCCACGGCGTCCAGGTCGCCGGTTCGAACTATCTGGTTCCGGTCACCGCCAATCCGACCCGCGAGGCCGACGTTGACTTCCAGATGGTGGATGTCAACCTCGTGCTGCGCCAGATGCAGGGCTCGGGCACCAGGCTCAACATGGTGATCCTCGATGCGTGCCGTAACAATCCGTTCGGCGCGCGGGGATTGCGCGCCTCCGACGGCGGCCTCGCCCAGATGCGGGCGCCGGAAGGCACGCTGATTTCCTATGCGACGCAGCCCGGCAACGTCGCGCAAGATGGCAATGACGGCAACAGCCCCTATACCAAGGCGCTGGCTTCGACCATCAAGCAGTCCGGCCTCGACATCTTCCAGACCTTCAACCGGGTTGGACTTGCGGTGAAGCGCGACACCGGCGGCTCGCAGCAGCCCTGGGTGTCGTCCTCGCCTATCGACGGCACCTTCTATTTCGTCCCGCCGAGCCCATCCCCTTCAACGCAGGTCGCCGTCGCGCCCCTGCCGACCGAACCACTCGCCAGCACATTGCGGCCCGATCCGGACCGGATACCGATCAACGACATCAACCTGCTCCGCGAATTGCGCGACCGGCTCTATGAACACAATTACGATCCGGAGCCGCTCGACAGCAAGGACGGCATGCGCGTTGCGATCAGCAAGTTCCAGGAAAAGAGCAACATGACGCCAACCGGCGAGGCCACCGAAGGCGTGCTGATGCGGCTTCGCAAGGCGGACGACCTGACACCCTGGGCCTCGATCGTCTACGACGAGGACAGCGACAAATGGGGGATGTCCTGGAAACACGTGTCGCGGCGCGCAGCCGTTGAGGATGCCTTGAAAAATTGCGGCACCAAGAACTGCACACACGAGCTGAGCTTTTTTGGCAAGCGGTGCGGTGCGTTTGCGTACGCGAAAACAAACTCGAATACGTCCTGGGCGCTGGAGCAGAGCGACAACGTGGAGAAGGCCAAGGACGCCGCCCTCAAGGCTTGCAGCAAGAACAGCAAGTCCTGCCGCGTGATCGGCGCGGTCTGCACCGATGGATCCGGCCGTAGTTGAAGAAATTGGAAGTAGCTGTTTATGCAAAACGCATTTCAACGTTCGCTCAGAATTGGTTTGTTGTCCCTTTTGATCTCGGCCGCCTTCGGAACAGGCGCGAGCCTCGCGCAATCCGGCAGTACCGGCGGCAGCATCGGCAATGACGAGAAATCGCTGTCCGGTTCGCGTGCAACGCCACGGGCGGTCGAGACCGACAGACCCGCACGGCGCAGCAAGCCCCGGCCCGAGCCCGAGGAACCGCGTCGCGCTTCGCGCAAGAGCGGCGGCGGCGGCGGTGGTGGTGCCAGTTTCGACGGCGCGTGGATGGTCACGTCCGTCGGCTGCGGCGGCACCTCTCAGGGCGCCGTGGTCGTGACCAGCGGCCGGATCATCGCGCAGGGCGTTAGCGGAACCGTAAGCTCCGGCGGCGGGGTGCGAACGGTCGGCAATTTCAACGGCATCGTCATCAACAGTTCCGGTCGCCTTTCTGGACGCAGCGGCTCCGGAAGTTTCAGACGATCGGATGGTTGCAACGGGACATGGTCCGCAAGCAAGCAGTGATAGCGATGCCTGTTTTGTAGGCTCGCAGATGGGGCTCGCGAGCCCCAATTATGCCCTACCCGCTCCGGAATTGCGGCCCATTACGACCCAAGTCTTTAACGAAAACCCGGGCCGTGAAGCGTCGCGTATCATTACCGGGGATGGCCATGTCAAACCGTTCAGCGAAATTCGTCGCAGCGATATTTGCCAGCATTTTGGCGGGGACCAGTTTCGCCGCCGTGGCGCAGGATGCCGGCAAGGAAACCGGCACCAAAACGGCGGACAGTTGCTTACCGGCTCCCAAGGGTCCGGTACCGGCAGGCGGCCATTGGTATTACCGCATCGATCGCGCGACCAAGCGCAATTGCTGGTACATCCGCGAGGAGAACAAATCCGCACGTGCCGCACCGAAGGATTCGAAACCTTCATCTGCGGCATCGGCGCCTGAAGCATCGCCTCCCGCGTCGCAGGTTGCGGCCGATCCGGTTTCACCGCACCCGAGCACCTTTGTCCGCAGATCGATCGCCGACGCGCGCGCCGAGTTGACCGCTCCGCAGGCGCGCGTCGAGGATTTGAGCGATCCGCAGACCACGGCCGCCGTGCCGGCAGCCCGCATCGCCAACAGCCCGCGCGCGGACGCACCGGATGCGGCGGCGCCGTCGTCGCCCGTCGCGTCGCGCTGGCCGGAATCATCCGGCGTCAGTCCGTCGAGCGATCCGCGCCTTGCCGCGGCCGAGCCGCCGCAAAACCTGCAATCCCAAAACCTGCCAACCGATGCGACGCCGGCACCACAGCCCGCCGTCGCGCCGGTGGCCCTCGCGGTCGCGGATTCTTCGCCCGACCGACAGTCGGCCTCGATGCAGATGCTGCTGCTGACCATGGCCGGCGCGCTGGCGCTGGCCGGCATCACGGCGAGCCTGATCTTCCGGTTCGGGCGCGCGCGCGTGGCGCAGCCGGAAGTTCGCGGCGATCACCGCGCGATCTGGGATTCGGTCGACACCGAACGGCGATCGCCCTCGATCTTCCCGGCCGAGGACATGCCGATCTGGCGCCGCGATTCACCCCGCAACTTGCCACGCGACCCGCGCGCGCCGGATGATCCGGAGCGGCGGGTGAGGGAAATGCTGGCCAGATTGGCGCGCAGCGCGCAGACCTGACCGCCGAAGCGTTCAGTTCGGCAACCCGCCGGCGGCCAATGACACGACCGGCTTCGACCTGCGGCGGTAGGCTACGAGGCCGACGCCGGCAAAGCCGAGAAGCAGCATGGCCCAGGTCGAGGGTTCGGGTACGGCTGCGATCTGCGTGGGGATGTAGCCGGGCAGATCACCGTCCTGAAAACCAAGCACCCAAAACTGGTTGGGGCCGGCGACATCGGGAATGAAGTCATTGTCGTTGGCGACCCACAATGTGTGTTGCAGGACACCGTTGACCATCACGTCTTGGCCGAATGCAAACCCCTCGATCTTCGCGGGAATGTTGTCGGCGGTGACGCCATTATCTTTCAACAGCTTGGCGAAATCGACGACAAGCGTCTTGGCGACGGCCGCATCCGCTGCATTCTTGCCGGTCAGATTGGTAATGTCGGTGGCGCCGGTGATATCGATCTTGAAGAACTGCTTTGCGACCGCGGAGGTGCCGTCTCCAAGTCCCTTGCCATCACGTTCATCGACCAGGAACTGATGGTTATTGATCGCAACGATCTCGCTCACGCCCGAGCCGGTCGTGAGCTTGTAGGCGTATTCGTTGGTGGTCCCGGTCGCGATGTCGATCGTGACGATCCGCACCATCTTTTCGCTCGCCTTGATCGAGGCATCCTGGAGCAGCGCCGCCTGCATGATCCCGACCAGGGTCTTTCCGTCCGGGGTGATGGCAAGTCCCTCCATCCCCTTGTTGGCGACGCGGCCCGAAGTATTGCTGCTGATTTCGGAGTCGCCCTTGGGCGAGAGATTGCTGACGTTGAGATTGTCGGGGAGCGCGAACGTCTTGATGAGCTGGCCGGTCGAGCGGTCGAACTGCCGAACATAGGGTCCATACTCGTCGGAGATGAAGACGCTCTTGCCGTCGGGCGAGACGCGAATTCCCTCCGGGTCGAAGCGTGCGTTGTTGGGGTTGCCGGAGTTGCCGGCGCCGTAATTGTCGGAGCGCCCGGTAAAATAGTATTTGGATGCGGTGTTCTCCGCCGGTGCGCCGGAGCCTACGCCAAGACCAGCACCCGTTCCGTAATTGAGCGGCGCCGGGCTCGACAGCAGCGTCGTGCCCGTCAGCGTCGGGGTGAGCGAGAACGGCAGCGGCGAGCCGCTGGGATTGGCGGTCAGCGTCATGTTGACGGTCTGAAAACGGCTGATGTAGGAGGTCGTATTGTCGATCGCGGCGTTATATGTCGTCGCGTTGGGACCGCGATCCGGCGCCGCAAGGAAGGTGTTACCGCCGGCATAGGCCAGACCCGAGCCGATGCCGCCGAGAATATTGGCGGGCTGGCCGTTCTCGAGCGTACCGGTCAATCCCGACAAGTCAGTGAGGCCATTCAGGCTGCCATTGGCGAGCAGGACGAAATCGGCGTGGGCCGACGGTGCAGCGAAAACCGACGCCAGTACGAGGTTGGCAAGCATGATTCGACGCATCATTCCCCTCAATTGATTTTCAATGCGCCTTCCATCAGGCGCATTGCTTAATTTCAAATCGGAGGGTTTTTACTTTCCTAGCCATGACAGACGCATGTCAGGCTGATCGGAAGACGGCTTTCCAGCAGCTTTATTTTTCGAGTTGGCGCTGCAGATTGCGGACGAACTCCGTCAGTCCGGTGCGGCGTTCGCGCTTCAGCCGTTCCGCCTTGAGGATCGACTGCACTTCCGCAAAGGCGTGGTCGACGTCCTGATTGACGACGATGTAGTCGTATTCCGCCCAATGGCTCAGTTCGTGGGTGGCGCGGTCCATCCGGCCGCGAATGACCTCGTCCGAATCCTGCGCGCGGGTGTGCAGGCGCTTGGCGAGATCGGCCGCCGACGGCGGCAGGATGAAAACACTGACCACATCGGCGCGGGCCTTCTCGCGCAATTGTTGCGTGCCCTGCCAGTCGATATCGAACAGCACGTCCCCCCCGGCCGACAATGCCGCCTCGACCGGCGCGCGCGGCGTGCCGTAGCGGTTGTCGAAGACGGTGGCCCATTCGAGCAGCTCTCCCTTCTTGACCATCGCCTCGAATTTCGGCTTGTCGACGAAGAAATAGTCCCGGCCGTCGACCTCGCCCGGCCGCTTCGGACGGGTGGTCGCCGACACCGACATCTTCAGGCCCGGCATCTTGTCGATCAGCATGCGCGACAATGTGGTCTTGCCCGCGCCCGACGGCGACGACAGCACGAACATCAGCCCGCGTCGCTCAACCCCGTCGAAACCACCAGCCGTCATCATTCACTCCAGATTCTGGACCTGCTCGCGGAATTGCTCGACCA
The DNA here is from genome assembly GCA_017305715.1 of Hyphomicrobiales bacterium. Lineage (GTDB taxonomy): Bacteria > Pseudomonadota > Alphaproteobacteria > Rhizobiales > Xanthobacteraceae > Bradyrhizobium. The sequence continues at coordinate 45,380 of JAFKKG010000027.1, forward strand.
CGTTCTTCATCTCGAGCCCGGTATTGGTCAATTCCAGATCGTTCGATTTCGAACAGCAGGTGTTGACCTCGCGGTTGAATTCCTGGGCAAGGAAATCGAGCCGCCGCCCGACCGGGCCACCCTTGCCGATCATCTCGCGGGCCTGGGCGACGTGGGAGGCGATGCGGTCGAGTTCCTCGCGGATATCGGCCTTGGTGGCGATCATGATCGCTTCCTGGTTGAGGCGGTCAGGGTCGAAGCGATCGGAGGCCTCCAGCAGCGCTGCAATCTGGTCGGCCAGACGCGCCCGGATCGCCTCCGGCTTGCGGCCAGGTGCGGCCTCCGCCCGTTTCGCCAGCTTCTCGATCTCATCCATGCGCTGGCTGAGAATCTGCCCGAGGGCGACGCCCTCGCGGCGGCGCATTTCGACCAGGTTGGCCAGCGCCTGCTCGAAGGCTGCGGCCGCGGCGTCCTTGGCCGCCTTGTCCTCGGCCTCATCGCTTTCGGGTTCGACGACCTCGATGACGCCCTTGATGCCGAGCAGGCCGTCAATGCTGGGCGCCACCGCGTCGATCTTGCCGGCGAGCACACCCGCGACCTTCACGATCGAGTTGAGCACATCCTCATTGATGCGGATGGTCGACACCGCATTGGCGCGCTTGACGTTGAGATTGGCGTAGACCGTGCCGCGCGACAGCACCTCGCCGGCGCGTTTCTTGGCGAACGCCTCAAGTTCGTCCCATCCGGGCGGCAGCCGAAGCCGCAGGTCAAAGCCCTTGGCGTTGACCGACTTCAGTTCCCACTCGAACGTGTACGGACCGCTGGCGCCGTTGCTCCGGGCAAAACCGGTCATGCTCGATAGCGCCATCGCGAAAACTTTCCGAAAACAGGGTGCAAAACAAGTCGAGAGACTCGGGTGTGCCGAAGCTTAAAACGATTTCACACCCGATGGAATTAAGTTGCGGTGCGATCCGGCAATTGCCGGATCAGCGCTGAACCACCGGCGGCGTCGTGGTCGATTGCGCCGCGCCCTGGCGCGCGGGCGCAGCCGCTGGCGCTGAACGCTTCTTCGGCGCCGCCGGCTTGGGCGTCGCCGCCGTCGGGTTGGTGTCGGCCGGCGCTACGCCGGCCGCGGCAGGCGCGGCGGGCTCTTCGGCCGGTTCGACCGTGTCGTTCTGGATCTGCTTTTCCAGCACCCGCAGTTTGGCGACGTTCTTCTGATGCTGGTCGTAGGTTTCGGTGAAGGAATGCCCGCCGGTGCCGTCGGCGACGAAGAACAGGTCGCGGGTGCGGGCCGGATTGGCGGTCGCCTCCAGCGAGGCGCGGCCGGGATTGGCGATCGGCCCCGGCGGCAGGCCCTCGACCACATAGGTGTTGTAGGGCGACGGCTGCGTGATCTCGGAGCGCTTGATCGGCCGCCCCAGCGTCCCCTTGCCGCCCACCAGCCCGTAGATGATGGTCGGATCGGATTGCAGCTTCATCTTCTGCCGCAGCCGGTTGGCGAAGACCGCCGCGACCCGGCTGCGCTCATCGGCCCGGCCGGTTTCCTTCTCGACGATCGAGGCAAGTGTGATCAACGCCTCCGGCGACTTGACCGGGACGTCGGGATTGCGGCGTTCCCAGATTTCCGCCAGCACCCGCTTCTGGGCCTGCTGCATGCGCTGGATCACCTGCTCGCGCGTGGTGCCGCGCGGGAATTTATAGGTTTCCGGCAGCAGCGTTCCCTCGCGCGGCATTTCCCTGATCGAGCCCGAGAACAGATCGTTGTCGGTGAGGCGCGCCACGATCTGTTCGGAGGTCAGGCCTTCGGGAATGGTGACGCTGTGCTGCACCACCTTGCCTTCGACGATGGTGGCGATGACGTCACGCAAACTGGCCCGCTTCTGGAACGAATATTCGCCGGGCTTGAGATCGGAACTTGCCTTCAGCGCAAACACGCTGCCGATGAATATCCACGGATTGACGTTGATCACCCCCTCGCGCGACAGCGTGTCGGCGATGTCTCGCTTGCCGGCGCGTTGCGGAATATTGACGATCTTGTCTTCCTGCAGCGGGCCGGCCGTCTCCAGCATTTGCCGGCCGTAATAATAGGCGGTTCCCGCGCCGATCATCAGAATGATCAGGATGGTGATGATGGCATTGCCGACCACCACGAAGGGATTGCGGGCGCGCTCCGACCGCTTTGGCGGCGGCGGTACCTGCTCGGGCTCCAGCGCAGCGCGCGGGCTCCGGGGGGAAATGGGCGGCCTTTCACTCATCGATGCAACCTGAATCCTGCCGGTTCAATCGTGGCCCGACAAACCCTGCCCTGCCAATAGCATACGCCCACATCTAGAAGTCATCGCCGAATGCGGCAAAACGGTGGAGTCGCTGCAAACAACTGCTAACTAACTACGCGCTGAACGATCACCGACGCGTTGGTGCCCCCAAAACCGAAGGAATTCGACAGCGCCACATTGATGTCGCGCTTGCGTGCCGTCAGCGGCACCAGATCGATCGCCGTTTCCACCGACGGATTCTCCAGATTGATGGTCGGCGGCGCGATGTTATCGCGAATCGCAAGAATACTGAAAATCGCCTCGATCGCTCCGGCGGCGCCCAGCAGATGCCCGGTCGACGATTTGGTCGACGACATCGACACCTTGGAGGCGGCGTTGCCGAGCAGCCGCTCCACCGCGGCGAGTTCGATCTCGTCGCCGACCTGCGTGGAGGTGCCGTGCGCATTGATGTAGTCGAGATCGGCCGCGCTGATGCCGGCGCGTTTGAGCGCCGCACTCATGCTGCGGAAGCCGCCATTGCCGTCCGGCGCCGGCGAGGTGATGTGATAGGCATCGCCGGACAGGCCATAGCCGATCACCTCGGCGTAGATTTTCGCGCCGCGCTTTTTGGCGTGCTCATATTCCTCGAGCACCACGATGCCGGCGCCCTCGCCCATCACGAAACCGTCGCGGTCCTTGTCGTAGGGACGCGAGGCCCGCTGGGGCGCCTCGTTGTAGCCGGTCGAAAGCGCGCGCGCCGCAGAGAAGCCCGCCATCGCCAGCCGGCAGATCGGCGATTCCGTTCCGCCGGCCACCATCACATCGGCATCGCCAAGCGCGATCAGGCGGCCCGCGTCGCCGATCGCATGCGCCCCGGTCGAACATGCCGTGACGACGGAATGGTTCGGTCCCTTGAGGCCGTGCTCGATCGAAACATAGCCGGAAGCCAGATTGATGATCCGTCCCGGAATGAAGAACGGCGAGACCCGGCGCGGTCCACGCTCCTTGAGCAGCAGCGCGGTGTCGGCGATGCCGGACAGGCCGCCGATCCCGGACCCGATCAGGGTGCCGGTCGCGCATTGGTCTTCCTCGCTCTCGGGATGCCAGTTGGCGTCGTCGAGCGCCTGGCGCGCGGCGGCCATCGCGAAGATGATGAAATCATCGACCTTGCGCTGTTCCTTCGGCTCCATCCACTGGTCCGGATTGAAGGTGCCGTTGCTGCCGTCGCCGCGCGGGACCACGCAGGCGATCTGGCTGGCGAGATCGGCAACTTCGAAAGTGTCGATTCGCTTGGCACCGCTCTGCCCGGCCAGGATACGCGTCCACGTTGCGTCAACGCCGCAGCCGAGTGGCGTAACCATGCCCAGCCCCGTGACGACGACCCGTCTCATGTCAAAAACTCCGGCCCGAAATAGGCGGTCGATAACAAGAAACCGGGGGACCGTTCGACAACGGCCCGTCCGGCTCTATGCGCACCGCGCGGGGCGTCAGCTTTTCGCGTTCTTTTCGAGAAATTTTGTCGCGTCGCCGACGGTCAAAATCGTCTCCGCGGCGTCATCGGGAATCTCACAACCGAACTCTTCTTCGAAAGCCATCACAAGCTCGACGGTGTCGAGGCTGTCGGCGCCGAGGTCGTCGATGAAACTTGCTGCATCGACCACTTTTTCGGGTTCAACACCGAGGTGTTCCACCACAATCTTCTTAACCCGCTCGCCAATCTCACTCATCGTTCAACCTCGTGCTTGTTCCATTGGACCCGACCCCAAGATACCGCAAGACGATACGAGCCATCGTGGTCGTTAAACTTCCTTCGCAATCGCGCTTAGACTTGATTCGGCCCGGTGGTGGCCGACAAAGGCCCGGCGAACGGCAGGCGTCGCCACGCCAATATACAGGGTTTCAAAATCCTGCAATGGCCTTCTTTGCCCATCCGTCGGCCGTTCGGTTATCATACTTCCCCACCCTTGACCACAAGCCCCGGACCGGCCGGGCAAAACCGCCTTTCGCCACGCCGATCCGGCCAGTAAACGGCTCAAAACATGGCCATTCCGCCATTGACGTGAATGGTCTGGCCGGTGACGTAAGCCGCCTCGTTCGAGCTGAGATAGACGGCCGCCCCGGCGATGTCCTCCGGCGTTCCCAGCCTCGCCGCAGGAACCTTCGACATGATGGCCTCGCGCTGCTTGTCGTTGAGCGCGTCCGTCATCGGTGTCTTGATGAATCCGGGTGCGATGCAATTGGCGGTCACGTTGCGCTTGGCATATTCGGCGCCCAGCGTCTTGATCAGGCCGATCAGGCCGGCCTTCGAGGCGGTGTAATTGGCCTGGCCCGGATTGCCGGTGACGCCGACGATCGAGGTGATCGCGACGATCCGGCCGAAGCGCTTGCGCATCATCAATTTGGTCGCCGCCCGGGCGAGACGGAAAGTCGCGGTCAGATTGACGTTGATAACGTCGTCCCAATCCTCGTCGCGCAGCTGCACGAACAGATTGTCGCGGGTGATGCCGGCATTGGCGATCAGGATATCGACCTGCCCCATCGCGGCTTCCGCCGCCGGCACCAACGCCTCGACCGCAGCGCTGTCGGAGAGATTGCACGGCAGCACGTGAACCCGCTCGCCAAGTTTCGCGGCGAATCCGTCCAGCACCTCACGCCGTGTGCCCGAGATCGCCACCGTCGCGCCCTGCGTGTGCAGCGCCTGGGCGATGGCGTTGCCGATACCGCCGGTCGCGCCGGTCACCAGCGCCGTCCTGCCTGTCAGATCGAACATCGAAAATCTCCTTTTCGGCAAGCTTGCCTGGAGGCTTGCTTGGAAGCTTACTTGGAAGCCGCCAAGGCGTCCCTGGCGGCGGCAATGTCGCCGGGCCCGCCGACGGAAACGCCCGCCGCGCCGTCAGCGATGCGCTTGACCAGCCCGCTCAGCACCTTGCCGGCGCCGATCTCGAAAAAGCGCGTCACGCCCTGGGACGCCATGTAGGCGACCGACTCGCGCCAGCGCACGGTGCCGGTGACCTGCTCGATCAGGCGGCGGCGGATGTCGTCGGGGTCGGTGATCGGCGCGGCCAGCACGTTCGACACCAGAGGCGAGGCCGGCGCCTTGATCGTGACATCCGCCAAGGCCTTCGCCATCGCATCGGCCGCAGGCTGCATCAGCTGGCAATGGAACGGCGCCGAGACCGGCAACAGCATCGCGCGCTTGGCGCCCTTGGTCTTTGCGATTTCAAGCGCCCGTTCGACCGCGGCCTTGTCGCCGGACACGACGACCTGTCCGCCGCCATTGTCGTTGGCGGCCTGGCAGACCTGGCCCTGCGCAGCTTCAGCGGCCACCGCCACCGCCGCCTCATAATCCAGGCCAAGCAGGGCTGCCATGGCGCCCACGCCGACCGGCACGGCCTTCTGCATCGCAAGGCCGCGGATACGCAGCAGCCGCGCGGTATCGCTGACGCTGAGGCTACCCGCCGCAGCCAGCGCGGAATATTCGCCGAGCGAGTGACCGGCGACGTAGGCCGCATCCCGCCCGACCGAGAAGCCGGCCTCGGTCTCCAGCACGCGCAGGGTCGCGATCGAGACCGCCATCAGCGCCGGCTGGGCATTTTCGGTGAGTTGGAGGGTCTCGGCAGGCCCCTCCCAGATGATCGCGGTCAGCTTTTCGCCGAGCGCGGCATCGACCTCGTCGAATACCGCCCGCGCGGCCGGAAAGGCTTCCGCCAGGGCCTTGCCCATGCCCACGGCCTGGGAACCCTGTCCCGGAAATGTAAATGCGGCCGTCATCGGCGCCCCCTCATCAAGATGGGGCCGTAAGACACTGACCGGCCCCGGGATGTCAAGCCGCGTTGCGGAATCGTAAGGCTTTCAGGACCGCTTCAGCTAAAGCGCGATGAGATCGGTTGGAATCGTCATCGCGCTTTAGCTCTTTGTTTGAGCATGATCTTTTCGGAAAACCGCTTCACACTTTTCCGGATCATGCTCTAGAATCCGCCGGCCTTCTGATCGCCGCCGACCTCGGCTCCGGCCCGCGCGCGGCGCGCGCTGCTCACGAGATGGCCCGGACGATCCTCCCGGTTCGGCTTTGCGGTCGCGAGCCGCAGCACGGCCGCATAGTTCGGCTGCACCTCCATCCGATCGGCGTGCCGGCTCTGGCTGAGAATACGGTGGACGCGCGGCAGGTTGTAGCAGGGCACGTAGAACAGCAGATGATGCTCAAGATGGTAGTTCACGTAATAGGGCGCGATGAACAGCCGCTCGAGGAATCCGGCATGCGTGGTGCGGGTGTTGCGCAAGGGATCGCTGCTGTCGGGCACGACGGCGTGCTCGGCGATATTGCGGATCCGGGTGATCACCATGTGCCACGTCAAGAGCGGCAGCAGCCACAATAACGGATAGGCCCACCACACGCCGGCGGCGGCAAGGCCCGCGAACATCACGGCGTTGACGGCACATTGCGGACCGAGCTTTTCCCAGAAATGCGCCAATCGCCGCGCCAGCGGCCATTCCTTTGGGCCGAGCGCGTTGAGCAATTGCGCTTTGCGCTGCTGATAGCCGGTCTGCCCGGTGATATCGCGCAGGAATTTGCGGCGGTAGCTGATCCTGGTGATCGGAAACGGCGCCGACAGGACGAGATCGGGATCATCCTCCTGCTGCGTGCGCGCATGATGCTGCAGATGATAACGCCGGTAGGCGCGCGTCTCGGCGAAGACAGGATAGGCGCAGAACCATTGGCTCAGGGTTAGGTTGGTTTTCTCATCTGCCGACAGGCAGCCATGCGCGCCGTCATGCATCAGGATCGCAAGCCCAAGCTGGCGCGAGCCGATGATGCCGACGGCCACGAGGAATGTCAGCGGATTGGGCCACCACGCCACCAGCGCGATCGAACCAATGATCAACGCCCAGGCATGGGCGATCAGGGCCGCGCCCTTCCAGGTCGAGCGCCGGCGCACGGCGATCAATTCATCCTCGCTCAGGAAATCACGGGCACGCATGCGCAGCGCGGTCATGACGAAATCTCCCCTTCGGGTGAATTGGAAGCTGTGGACTCTCCGACGAGACGGAGCCGGACATTTTCATTGGTCGATGCCGTCGCCTGCTCGCCGAGCGCGCGCAGCACCTCGCCATACATCTCCCCGGCGGCGCGGCCCATGGCATAGCCCTCGACGATCACGCCGATCGCCACGGCCCAGAACCTGCGCGAGCTTTCCTCCGGCGCGCGCAGCGAGCGCCAGCCGTGCCGCTCGACCTGGCCGGCATAGGCGCGCGCGCCTTCGCTGTGCAGCCGTTCGATGGTGCGCTCGACCAGCGGCGCGAGATCCTGCCGGCGGCGCGTCAGCGTCAGCGCTTCGGCAAAGAAGGCCACCGCGTCCGTCGCCGTGACCGTCTCGGCCAGCGCGTGGGTGTAGTCGCGCGGCGTATGCGCTTGCAGTGCCGCCTGCTCGGTCGCACGCGCCAGATAGAGCATGTCGCGGCAGGCGGCTTCGACGAACAGCGCTTCCTTGGTACGGAAGTAATAGGTGATCTGGCTCGGAAACGCGTCCGCGGCAGCGGCGATGTCCGAGATCGAGGTGCCCGACAGGCCATGCTCCCTGAACAGGCGGCTGGCCCCATCGAGCAGCCGTGAGCGCATCTGGCGTCCTGCCGAACGCGTGGCGCGGGCGGCGTGCCTGGGGTCGCCGGGCAGCATTTCAGCAGTTTCGACGGATTTGGGAGCCATTTTGCCCTCTCGTTCGCTGTTTGTATGTTATACAAACAAATATGTCAACGAAGACCTCGGAGGGTCTGCCCGGCAATTTCCCTGAAACGGCCAAATCCCGGCATCAATGCTTGCCAGCAGGCTCAAAATCCTTATAAACCGCGCATCCGTGGATCCCGGCCGGGAGCTGAACGGACGGTCTCAGCAATCTCACCTTTCGGCGATGTTGATGTGGCAGGGCCAGTTGGCCCGTCGTCCCGTGCTTCCGCCTTCTGAGCAATATCGAGTCCTTTCCGAAGGTCTCGAAGGGCTTGCCGCCGGGAACCGCGCCAACACAGGAAAGGACACCCATGCCTCTTTATGAGCATGTTTTTCTCGCGCGTCAGGATGCGAGCACCCAGCAGGTCGAAGAACTGACCACCCAGATGACGGGCATCGTCGAAGGGCTCGGCGGCAAGATCACCAAGACCGAGAACTGGGGCGTGCGCTCCCTCACCTATCGCATGAACAAGAATCGCAAGGCGCATTTCGTGCTGATGAACATCGATGCGCCCTCGGCTGCGGTCACCGAGATCGAGCGGCAGGAGCGAATCAGCGAAGACGTGATCCGCTATCTCACCGTCCGCGTCGAAGAGCACGAGGAAGGCCCGTCGGCCATGATGCGCAAGGCGGATCGTGATCGCGAGCGCGACGACCGCGGTGGTGGTTTCCGTGGCGACCGCGAAGGCGGCTTCCGTGGCGATCGCGAAGGCGGTGGCTTCCGCGGCGACCGCGGCCCGCGCCGTCCGCGCGAAGACGAAGCAGCGGTTGAGGAGTAAGAATCATGGCTGAAGCTGGTGCACGCCGTCCGTTTTTCCGCCGCCGCAAGACCTGCCCGTTCACGGGTCCGAATGCGCCGAAGATCGACTACAAGGATTCCAAGCTGCTGATGCGTTACGTGTCCGAGCGCGGCAAGATCGTGCCGAGCCGCATCACCGCCGTCTCCGCCAAGAAGCAGCGTGAACTCGCCCGCGCCATCAAGCGCTCGCGGTTCCTCGGCTTGCTGCCCTACGTCATTCGCTAAACGCGGCTATTTCGGTCCGCGGCCTCAAGGCCGCGGACCGAACTTCATAAGGCTTCCGGGTCGTCCGGTCGCCGATGGTTGGGGTCCAAGGGGCCTCTAACCGCTCGAAAGGGGCGGGACAGCTGATGATCGTGATCATACTCATCGCGCTTGCGGCCGGCTCTGCGTCGGCGCTGATGTTCGCCTCGATCATTTCGGGCGCGCTGATCTCATTGCTGTTGTTCTCTCTGGCTCCGCTGCCGCTGATGGTCGCAGCCCTGGGATGGGGACCGCTTGCGGCAACGATCGGCGGCATCGCTGCCGCCTGCGGCCTCGGGCTGATATTCGGCCTGCCCCACTGCATCGCCTTTGCGATCATGGCGGCGTTACCCGCCTGGTGGCTGGGCCATCTTGCCTTGCTGGGACGGCCGATCGCCAATCCCGGCGCAGGCAATGGCGCCGGGCCGGCCGAGCCGGCGATGGAATGGTACCCGGTCGGCCGCATCCTGCTCTGGATCGCCGGCTTTGCAGTCCTGATCACGGCCGCAGCGTTGCTGACACTCGGCAGCGACGCCGAAACCATCATCGGCACATTGCGGCGCGGCCTGCTGCGGCTTCTCAGCCCGCGCGACGGGACACCGCCATCGGACAAGCTCGCGCAGGTGATCAATGCGCTGGTGGTCATCGCACCCAGCGCCGCCGCGATCAACTTCATGATGACGATGACGCTCAACCTCTGGCTCGCCGCAAAAATCACGGCGACGTCGGGCCGCCTGCGCCGGCCATGGCCGGATTTGAAGAGCGCGGAGATGCCGCCGATGACGCTGGCCGGCTTGTCCGCGGCGATCGCGTTCTGTTTCGTCGGCGGACTACCTGCCCTGCTGGCGCAGATCGTCACGACAGCCCTGGTGATGGCTTATGCACTTACGGGCTTTGCGGTGCTGCACACGCTGACGCTTTCCATGAAAGCCCGCGGACTGTGGCTGACCTGCACCTACGTCGTCGTGGTGATGTTCACCTGGCCGGTTCTGGTGATGACGGTACTCGGCATCGCCGACGTCATTTTCGGCCTTCGTCAAAGCTATTTGCAGCGCAGGAAGCCACCGCCTCTTCCCGTGTCCTGAAATTCCAACGTCACAACCCGAAGCACCCTAAAGGAGATCGAATATGGAAGTCATTTTGCTGGAACGCGTCGCCAAGCTCGGCCAGATGGGCGAAGTCGTCAAAGTCAAAGACGGATTTGCCCGTAACTTTCTGCTCAAGCGCGGCAAGGCGCTGCGCGCCACCGCGGATAACCGCGCCAAGTTCGACGGCATGAAGGCCGAACTCGAGGCCAACAACCTCAAGGCCAAGGGCGAAGCGACCAAGGTCGCGGAGAAAATCAACGACCGCAACGTGGTCGTGCTGCGCCAGGCGTCCGAAACCGGCCAATTGTTCGGATCGGTCAGCGTCCGCGACATCATTGCCTCCTTCGAGGCCGACGGCGTCACCATCAGCCGCAGCCAGGTCCTGCTGGATGCGCCGATCAAGACCATCGGCAAGCACGCGATCGCGATCGCCGTGCACCCCGAGGTCGAAGTCCATGTCAGCGTCACCGTCGCGCGCAGTGCCGACGAAGCCGAGCGCATCAACCGCGGCGAAGACATCTCGACCCGCCAGGAAGATCAGGACGCCGCCGCCGAGGCGCTGGCCGCCGCCGGCGAATTCTTCGATCCGGAAGCCCAGCACGACGACGAAGCTCCGGCGCCGGCTGCGACCGAGAAGTAACGCGAACCTATCTCTGCTTATTGAACCAAGCCCGGCCAATCAGGCCGGGCTTTATTTTTCGATCAAATGGTTGGCTCGGCCCTCCAATGTTATGATTTGGACTACGGCCAATATCGGAGCGGATCGATGGGACTCGACTGGCTTCCAGGTAACAAGCCAAAACCTGGATACGAAGCGGAACTTCGGCGGATCGTGCAAACTCTATCTTGGGACAAGATAGCCAAAGCGGATCGTGATCCTGTCGCAACTGGAGCATGGTCCCGTCTCCGGCAGATTTTCGCCGGATCGGAACCGAGCAAAGCTGACAGCGACGCCCTCAGGCAGCGCTACGACGAAATCAGCATTTCGGCCTTTGAAACGCTCGGCGCGCCTCGGGTCGGTTTCGATCCTGCCGCCGATGATTGGGCAAAGAAGACTTACGCCACCCACAATATCGAAAAGCCTTTCGGCGTTTGGTTCGCCGAAATGCGCGGCTATTATGTCGTCAGCTTGGTGCCGCCCTGTGACGGCATACCGTTCTACAGCAACGGAATCATGGCCAGCTATGTCGAGCGTTTTTCCTTTCGTGCTCAGTTTCTCAAGTCGTGCCGCCTCGTCATTGGGGAGCGACTGTTTGAATCGTCATACGAAGTAAAGTTTGCACCCGACTTCTCAAGGTTTGGAGCAAACCTCCTCGCGTCCGCCGCCTCATATGCAAAGGCAAACAATTTAGAAATTCCCGCTACCGCGCCGGAGGATAGCGATTCAGTGCAAGGGCAACTCCACATCGTAGCTGCCGCCGGACGATGGTGCCAATTTTGGGGTGACCGCGGCCATTTCCTCGAGCCGTACTTTTGATCCCGATCCGATCCAGTAGATTTAACTGGAGACCAGGCTTAAGGCCGCGTTCTCATCGAGCATCGCGATCGAGGCGAGCGCGGTCGCCGTGTGCTTCTCGACGCCATCGGTGACGCAATACACGTCGGCCGCGACCACCGCGACCTGACGTCCGGGCTTGATCACCCGCGCCCGGCAGATCAGGCGCTCGCCGACCGCCGGCGACAGCAGGTTCAATTTATATTCCGCCGTCAGCGCCGGCTGGCCGCGCGAGGCCGCCGCTGCGATCGTGGTCGCGTTGTCGACTAGGAACGCCGTGACGCCGCCGTGGAACAGGCCGTGCTGCTGCAACAGCTCCGGCCGCCGATCGACCGCCAGTGTGCATGAGCCGCGAGTTAATTCGGACAGTTCGGCGCCGACGTGATTCATAAAGCCTTGGCGGCTGACATTGTCGCGGATGCGGCTTTCGATCGGCGCGAAATCCGGGTCGGTATTGGCGGTCATGCGCCCTGACAAGATCGGCAGCGGAAATGTACGCTGGCGATTACTGCGAAATGGGCGGTACCGGCGGCCCGGCCGGTGCGGCCGACGGCGGAGGCGGTGTTGACGCCGTCACCGCAGGCGGTGTGGGCGGCGCAGGGGCGGCGACGGGTGGGCTCGGGATCGAGGCTGGTTCAGGCGTACCGCTGGCAGCCGCTGCCGGCGCCGCGGAGGCTGGCGGTGCGGGCGTGACCGGCGGGACCGGATCGGGCCGCAGCGGTGTCGGCTCGCTGCCCACGGATTCCCGGGGCGCATCGACCTTGGCGGTCTCGGATTTGGCTGTTTCCGGCTTGGTCGCGTCAGGCTTGCTCGTATCGGCCTTGCTCGTATCAGCCTTGTCCGTGTCGGACTTGCCCGTGTCCGATCTGCCCTCGCCCGCCGGCTTGGCGATCTCAGGCTTTTCGCTGCCATCCACCTTGGCGGTTTTGGACGAATCGTCCTTGGCCGCCTCGTCGGTTTTTGGCGTTTCCTCGGGTTTGCCGCGCTTGCCGAGCTTGTGCTTGGCGCCCGCTTTGCTGTCGGTCGCGGCCTGCGCCGGCGTCTGACTATCGGGCCTGGCGCCATCCTGCGTAGGGCCGGGCCGCCGTTTGCCGTCGCGGCCGGGACGTCCGCCCTCTTGCGGCGTGACCGGGTCGGCATCCGGCCTGGATGCCTCTTGTGTCGATGCGGCGGGATGTTGCCGGCGCCCGGACCGGTCGGGCTGATCGGGTCTGGCTTCCTGCTTGGCGCCCTTCGGCTGGTCCTTGCTCTGGAAGCGCGTGTCGGTCGCCCCGTTCGAGATCAAGAATGAGGAAAGCACCGACGCCATGTCGCTGCTGGTCGTATAATGCTGGCGCAGGAAGCCGGGCAGCGACGACGCCGGGACCGTCTTCAGCAGGCCACGCGGGCTCTTGTGGCAGGCGGTGCAGGTGCCGGAGAATATCTGCGAAGGGCTCTTGCCGGCCTCGAGGTTTTCGACCGCCAGCAGCCCTCCCGCCGTGAGACAGCCGACCAGAAGCGTCACCGTCGCCAAACTGAGCGCTCGGCTCAACATTCCCTGCTTCTCCAGATATGGAATCGCTGCCAGCGTCGCACATTACGGCCGGCGGCGGTCACCTTTTAGCCGATTATCCCGCGAATGGAAGCGGACTTATGACGCAAAATTGTGATCACGACATTTGTGAATATCCGCTTTGACTACAATGCAATAGCGCGCCGGCTTGATCACGATTATGATGTTCCTGACGTAGATTGGAACCACCGTTTCAGTCGTTCGTCGGTTGTAGCGGGCCGCTCGTTCCATTGGTGCTTCGATGGATCGTTTGTTGCGTTATTTCCTGGGACAGTTCATTCGCCGCGGCACCATGACATTCACGGCCGCGAGTGGGGCCCGTTTTACCTGCGGTGACGGCACCGGCCAGCCGATTTCCGTCCGGTTCCTCAGCGAACGCACCGAACGGCGGATCCTCCTCAATCCCGAACTGGCGCTCGGCGAAGCCTATATGGACGGCACATTCGTGGTCGAGAACGGCTCGATCGCCGACGCGCTCGCGATCCTGCTCGATCAGCCCGCCATGGTGCCGCAATGGGGCCGGCTGCAATGGTGGATGCGCTATCTCGCCCGGCACATCAGCCAGTTCAATTGGCGCGGCCGGGCGCGCAACAACGTCGCGCATCATTACGATCTCGACGGACGGCTCTACTCGTTGTTCCTCGACGCCGACAAGCAATACAGCTGTGCCTATTTCGATACGCCGGACGCCACGCTCGACGATGCCCAGTTGGCCAAGAAGCGCCACCTCGCCGCCAAGCTGTTGATCGGGCCCGGCGACCGGGTGCTCGACATCGGCTCGGGCTGGGGCGGCCTTGGACTCTATCTGGCGGAAATGACCGGCGCCGACATCACCGGCATTACGCTCTCAAGCGAGCAATTGCAGGTCGCAAATGCCCGCGCCGGCGAGAAGAACCTCGCCCATCAGGCAAGGTTCCTGCTTAGCGATTACCGCGATATTCCTGACACGTTCGACCGGATCGTGTCGGTCGGCATGTTCGAGCATGTCGGCGTCGGTTTCTATGAAACCTTCTTCAAGCGATGCGCCGAGTTGCTCAGCGACGACGGTGTCATGGTGCTGCATTCGATCGGCCGCTCGACGGGGCCCGACGTGACCAACCCCTGGATCACCAAATACATCTTCCCGGGCGGCTATATCCCCGCGATGTCCGAAGTGGCCCCCGCGATCGAGAGTGCCGGCCTCCTGGTCTGCGACATCGAGATTTTGCGGCTGCATTATGCCGAGACGCTGAAAGCCTGGCGCGAGCGCTTCATGGCACGGCGTGAGGAAGCGGTGCGCATTTACGACGAACGCTTTGCCCGGATGTGGGAATTCTATTTGGCGGGTTCGGAAATGTCGTTCCGCAAGCAGAATCTGATGAATTTCCAGATCCAGCTCAGCAAGCGCCAGGGCGTGGTGCCGATGACGCGCGACTACATCGCGCGTGAAGAGGCGCGGCTGCGCGGCATCGAGCAGGAAAAACATCCGCGGCTGCAACTCGCGGGCGAATAGACCGGCGCCGAAGGCGAATGTTCAGTTTCGCAGGCTGTAGCTGGAAGGAAAAGGCGTGAGAGGCGCTGCCGGGCGGGCAAGCTGCGCGCGCAAGGCGGCCAAAACGTTGATATCGCAGGGCACGGCACGGGTTTCCGGGCGCGAAACCTGCTCCATGGTGTCGATCAGCATCGACAGCCAAAGCCGCTGATTGCCTCCCGATTGCCATGTCCCAAGTTGACCCATTGCTCGTCCTTGATTCCGTCGTCTTTACCAACTCGAAAGCCTAAAGCCCGTTCCCGAACTCCTTGACCATCATGCCCGGCAGAAAATCCGCCGGATGTGATCTATTTCACATAAGCCCCGGCCCGGTCGGCGTAGACCTCCGGAATGGCCCAGAAAACCTATTCATCGTTCGAACCGAAACCCGATCTGACGACCGACTACGCCTTGATCGCGACCGGCGTCGCGGCGGCCTTGATCGCGTTGATCTTTCTCGTCCTGGTTTGATCAATCGCTAACATCGCGGCCCGGATGACCTCCCAGGCCTCGAATAGGTCTGTCCAACTGGCGATAAGGTTCAGGTCGCCCTAACGCATTGCCCGACATTTTCGTGAAGTGCGGCGGCTGATCGCAGCAAACCCGTCAAGGGGAATGCGCGACCGGCATCGATTCACACATGCGCATTGTGTGAATCGTGCATAAGGCACCTTCGCGCTTCCACCGAGCCGGTGTGAGGCGCTTTATCGCCGCCCCTCGTCCGGGAATCCCACTAACGACCAATTTCGAAGAATAATCTCGTCCATGGCCCTGACTGATTCGAACGTCCTCAAGCTCGCCCCCGACGCGGGAACTCCGACCTATCGGAGTGCGCCGCACAATATCGAAGCCGAACAGAGCCTGCTGGGCGCGATCCTGGTCAATAATGACGCGTTCTACCGGGTTTCGGATTTCCTCGAGCCAAAGCACTTCTTCGAACCGATCCATCAGGCGATTTACGAGACCGCAGGCAGCCTGATCCGGATGGGAAAGGTCGCGACCCCCGTCACCTTGAAAACCTTCCTGCCCGCCGAGACCGATATCGGCGGCATGACGGTCGGCCAATACCTCGCGCGCGTGGCAGCCGAGGCCACCACCATCATCAACGCGCAGGATTACGGCCGGACCATCTACGACATGGCGCTTCGCCGCGACCTGATCCGGATCGGCGAGGACATGGTCAACGTCGCGTTCGACGCACCGGTGGATTTTGCGCCGCGCGCGCAGATCGAGGATGCCGAACGCCAGCTCTATGAACTGGCGGAGTCCGGCCGCTACGACGGCGGCTTCCAGCGCTTCGCGCAGGCGATGAAGACCGCGCTCGACATGGCCGCCAACGCCTATCAGCGCGACGGAAAACTGTCCGGCATCTCCACCGGCCTGCGCGATCTCGACTCGAAGATGGGCGGCCTGCAGCGGTCCGACTTGATCATCGTCGCTGGACGCCCCGGCATGGGCAAGACCGCGCTTGCGACCAACATCGCCTACAACATCGCCGAAGCGCACCAGTCGGAAGTTCAGGCCGACGGCACCATGAAATCGGTCAATGGCGGCGTGGTCGGTTTCTTCTCCTGCGAAATGTCCGCCGAGCAGCTCGCCACGCGTATTCTGGCCGAGCAAACCGGCATTGCATCCAGCATGATCCGCCGCGGCGGCATCAAGCAGGACGAGTTCGACAAGATCCGCGACTATACGATCAAGCTCGAGCATCTGCCGTTGTATGTCGACGAAACCGGCGGCCTTTCGATTTCGCAATTGACGGCGCGCGCGCGGCGGCTGAAGCGGCAGAAGGGCCTCGACGTGATCGTGGTCGACTACATCCAGCTGCTGCAGGGCTCGGGCAAGCGCGGCAACGACAACCGCGTGCAGGAAGTCACCGAGATCACCACCAGCCTGAAAGCGCTCGCCAAGGAGCTCAATATTCCCGTGATCGCGCTGTCGCAGCTGTCGCGTCAGGTCGAAAGCCGCGACGACAAGCACCCGCAACTGGCGGACTTGCGCGAATCCGGCTCGATCGAACAGGACGCCGACGTCGTGATCTTCGTGTACCGCGAGGAATATTACCTGCAGAACAAGGAACCCAAGATCGGTACCCCCGAGCACGAGAAGTGGAAGCTCGACATGGAGCTCGCCCACGGCAAGGCCGAGGTCATCATCGCCAAGCAGCGCCACGGGCCGACGGGTACGGTCCAGTTGCAGTTCGAAGGACAATTCACGCGGTTCAGCGACTACGCCGAAGGGGATAACCTGCCCTACCGCGCGCCGTAGAAATCGCAACTGCAACCGGCCTCAGCGCGGTTGAACCACGGCGCCCGCGCGCGTAAAATGCGGCATGAACATCGCATCCGCACCCAAATCCATCCCGGCCAGCACCCCGCTCTCGCCCGAGGCGAACCAGGCGGCCGCGCTGGCCAGCGCGACCGGCGTCCTCACCGTCGATCTCGACGCCATCGTCGCCAACTGGCGCAAGCTGGAAAAGACGGCGGTGCCGGCCGAATGCGCCGGCGTGGTGAAGGCGGATGCCTATGGCTGCGGCGCCGATCAGGTCGCACGGGCGCTGGCCAATGCCGGCTGCAAGACTTTCTTCGTTGCAACCCTCGATGAAGCCCGCGTGGTCCGCGCGGCCGTGCCGGCGGCCGCGATCTATACGCTCGACGGCTTCTTCCAGAACACCGGCGACGCCTACGCCAAGATCGACTGCAAGCCGGTGATCGGCGATCTCAACGAACTCGCCGAATGGGATGTGTTCTGCCGCCGCTCCGGCTGGTCCGGCGGTGCGGCCATCCACATCGACACCGGCATGAACCGGCTCGGCCTCACCGTGACCGAGGCGCATGGCATCATTCCGCGCATCAATGCCGGCGATCACGGCATCACGCTGGTCATGAGCCACCTCGCCTCCGCCGAGCTGCTCAACAACCCGCTGAACGCCAGGCAGCTGACGGCCTTTCGCGAAATCGCCAGCCTGTTCTCGGGCGTGCCGGCGTCGCTGGCGAATTCATCCGGCGTGTTCCTGGGGCCCCAGTTCCAGTTCGAGCTGGTGCGGCCGGGGGCTGCGGTCTACGGCATCAATCCGACCCCGGAAGCCGACAACCCGATGCAGCCCGTGGTCGAATTGAAGGCGCGCATCGTGCAGATCCGCAATCTCGAAAAGGGCGAGACCGTCGGATATGGCGGCACCTGGACCGCGCGGCGGCCGACGCGGATCGCGATCGTTTCCGCCGGTTATGCCGACGGCTATTTCCGCGCCGCCAGTTCCAATGACGGCAGCCGCGGCGCCGAAGTGGTGGTCGCCGGCAAGCGCTGCCCGATCGCCGGCCGCGTCTCGATGGACCTGATGGCGGTCGACATCACCGATCTGGAAAAGAGCGCGGTGCGCCGCGGCCACATGGTGACGCTGATCGGCGAAGGCATCACGGTGGACGAACTCGCGCACCATTTCGGCACCATCGGCTATGAGGTGCTGACCAGCCTCGGCAAGCGCTACGCGCGCGTCTACAAGGGTGGCGAGGCAAAGCCCGAGCCGGTCGCGGCAACTGCGCCGCCGGTGCCCGGGCCGCCTGTGCCCCCAGCCGCAGAACCAGCGCCCGCGGCGACTGATCCGGCCCCAACCCCGCCTCCGCTGCCGACCTGACAATTCCTGTCAGGCATGAAGATCGCGACCTTCAACATCAACAATGTGAATCGCCGCCTGCCCAATCTGCTGCGCTGGCTGCGGCAGGCAAAACCCGATGTCGTGGCGTTGCAGGAGTTGAAATCGACCGACGCCGATTTTCCGGCGGCCGCGATCGAGAAGGCCGGCTACGGCGCGGTGTGGCGCGGCCAGAAGACCTGGAACGGCGTCGCCATCCTGGCGCGCCACACCGAACCGGTGCTGACACGGACCGCACTGCCCGGCGACACCAAAGATCACGAGGCGCGCTACATCGAGGCCGCCGTCAGCGGCATCATCGTCACCAGCCTCTATCTGCCGAACGGCAATCCCCAGCCCGGGCCGAAATTCGACTACAAGCTCGACTGGTTCAGGCGGCTGCGCGCGCACGCCGCAAAATTCATCAAGCAGGACATTCCCGTGGTGCTGGCCGGCGATTACAACGTCGCGCCGACGGAGCTGGATATCTACCCGACAAAATCGTGGGACAAGGACGCGCTGATCCAGCCGAAGAGCCGCGCCGCCTTCAAGACGCTGACGGCGCAGGGGTGGACCGACGCGATCCGCACCCTGCACCCGTCACAGCCGATGTTCACCTACTGGGACTACAAACGCAACCGCTGGCCGCGCGACGCGGGCTTGCGGCTCGATCATCTTCTCCTCAGTCCGGTGGTCGCGCCGCGCCTGCTCAAGGCGGGCGTCGACCGCGCCATTCGCGGCGAGGAAGGCGCCAGCGATCATGCCCCGGCGTGGATTGTGCTGAAATAGCAGGGCCCGTACACAAGACTGCGAAAACACCCCCATGCAAAGATGCGGTTGGCAACAATTGGTCTCAGGTTGGCATACTTCCGTTCTCACGCCGTTCCAGCCAGGGCGCCAACGCCTCGAAAGTGACCTCGTCCGGATCACCGCCCGTAGCCGCGCTGATTGGACAGGAGAACCAGCTGGAACCGTCAGGTTTTTCCCATCCAGGGGATGAGGCGCGCTTCCAGGACGAGAAACAGCCTGTTGATGGTGTAGCCGGTGATGGCCAGATACATCACGGCGGCATACATCAGGTCCGGCCGCAGGGCGTACTGCATCTCCACCAGATAATATCCGATCCCGCTCGAGCCCGCGATCATTTCCGAAACCACCGCAACTACCAGCGTAAGGCTCGTGGCCGTCCGCAAGCCGGCGGCAATGGCGGGCAACGTTGCCGGGAGAATCACTCTCAGCAGCGTTCTCGCCCAACTCGTGCGAAAGGTGCGCGCGGTCTGTATCAGCGTGTCATCGACCGTGGCGACGCCGGCAAAGGTGTTGGTGAACACCGGGAAGAAGGTAGCCAGAGATATTGCGAATATCTTGAGCGCATCATCCACGCCGAGGAACATGATGAGCGGCGGGATCACGGCCGGCGTCGGAATCGGACGCACGATCTCGATAAGCGGCAACAGAGCTATCCGGAGCACCTTGCTCCTGCCCAGCAGAATTCCGAGTGCAACGCCGAGGGTCGAACCCACCGCAAACCCGATTGCGGCTCTGCGCAAGGTCGCGGCGAGCGACACCAGAATGTCGCCTCCGGCGAGTTGAACGATCGCAGCCTGAAAAATCTGCGACACGGGCGGCCAGTAGGCACTGACGATCCAACCGAGCCTGGACGAAACTTCCCAGAACAGCAGGATAGCCGCGATCAGAACCACACCATAGACGCGCTTTCCCAACCGCCTCCGGTTTGATCCGGCGGTCCGTTTGCGCGAGGTGCCCTCCAATGTGCCTGCCACCGACATCCCTGACGTTCCGGTCCCTCAGAGCGCCATCGGATCGATGATCTTTGCGAGATCAATGGGCCCGGTCAGGAGCTTGTTCTCGATCATCAGATCCATCGTCTTTTTCACCTGGGTGAGGTCCGATCGCAGCGGAGCCGCCCCCAGCGCGACCGACTTGAGGATCGAGGCGTCCGTCTTGGTGTATCCGCTGATGACGGCCAGAATCGCATCGCTCGTCCGGTTTGCGTTAAACCATTCGGCTCCCTTGCGCAGGCCCGCAGCGAACTTCTTGATCGTCTCGGGTTTCGTCGACAGCAGTTTTCCGGTCGTGATGTATTGTCCGACGTCGACGCCAGGCTGGATGTCCGAGTAAGGATTGGCAATCGCCGTCAGGCCCGGCTTCTGGCGGGAGATGACGGAGAACGGCGCGACCAGAAATGACGCATCGACCCGCTGCTGGCGCAAGGCATCTTCGACCTGCGGGAACGGGATCTCCTTGAAAGTGACCTTGTCCGGATCACCGCCCGTCGCCTTGATCCAGGCTCTCGCGTAGAGCCAGATCACATTGTTGCGCGTGTTGACGGAGATGCTCTTTCCTTCGAGATCCTTGCCGCTCTTGATGCCGGAGTCGCTCCTCACGAGGATCGGCGTGGTGTCGGTCTCCCGCTGGTCCACCTTGGTGCCCGGTGCGATCACCTTGACGTCCAATCCCTGCTGAGACGCCAGCAGCACGGAAACGACATTGCCGTACACCACGTCAAAACTGCCGCCGATCAAGCCGGGAATCCCGGCCGCGCCTCCTGCCGATGGCGTCGTATCGATTTCCAGCCCCAGTTCGCGAAAATAGCCGTTCTGCATCGCGACGAAGAGCGGAGCCACGTCATTGATGGGAATGATGCTGACGCGGACCTTCTCCAGGTCAGAAGCGGTCGCACGTTGGATTGCAAGGACGAACAGTCCCATGACCGCGAAGCCGATCAGAAACACCTTACGCATGTAGTTCCCCATTTTTCAGGTTTTGCCGCGCCACGGCACCAGCCGCCGCTCGACCAGATCAAACAACATCATCAATCCCCCACCCAGCGCGACGAGGACGAAGATCCAGGCGAACATGTCCCGGATCTGAAACGCGCGCTGAAGGTCAAGGATACGAAAACCGACGCCATCCTCGCCGGCGAGCATTTCGGCGAGGATGACGAGAACGAGGCCGAGCCCCAGCGCCACGCGCATGCCCGCAAGGATCATGGGAAGAGATGCAGGAAGAACGATCGAAACGATGGTCCGCATCCGCGAAGTCTGGAATGTGCGCGCCGTGTCGAGGAGTACCGGATCCAGTCCTCTGACGCCCTGGAAGGTGCTGATCAGGACCGGAAACACCGCCGCGAGCGCGACAACGGTAATCATGGTGGCCTTGCCGATGCCGAGAAACAGGAAAAGGACCGGGACCAGCGCCGACTTCGGAATGGGACGAAGAATCTCGACCAGCGGCTCGAGAACTCCGTACAACGTTTCGGACGTGGCCATCGCCACCCCGATGGTGACCCCCAGAATACTCGCTATCACATAACCGACGACAAACAATGCGACGGTGTACAGCAACGGCGGAAACACCGCACCGTTGGCGACAAGTTCGACCAGCGTCCATACGATCTGCGAAGGCCTGGGAAGCAGAATCGGATTGACCCAGCCCAATAGGCCCGCGGTTTCCCAGATCGACAGCACGATAGCCGGCGATAAAAGCCCCAGGAGGCTGGTGCGGTAGACGTCAGACCGCTGCGACATGACCTGAATTCCTGGCCAACAGCAGACTGGTGAGATGATGGCGAAGTTTCAGAAACCGGGGATCCTCGCGGGTGGTGAGCTGGTCTCGCGGCCGCGGCAGACCGACTTCGATGATCTCCTTCAACGCGGTCGGCTTGGCTCCGAGAACTGCGACGCGATCGGCTAGGAAGATGGCCTCTTCCACGTCGTGGGTGACCAGGATCGCCGTGAATTTCCTTCGCTCCCATAGCTGCAGAACGAGAGTCTGCAGTTCCATCCTCGTCAAGGCATCGACCGCGCTGAACGGCTCGTCGAGCAGGAGAACTTGGGGATCGGCCGCCAGAGCCCGTGCGATGGCGACACGCTGCTGCATCCCTCCGGAAAGTTGCCAGGGATAACTGTCCTCGAAACCGTCGAGTCCGACCTGCTTGAGATAGTCGCGGCACATTTCACGCAAATCGCCGCGCTGGTGGCGGGGCGCGCCTTCGAGCGGGAACATGACGTTGTCGATCACCGTACGCCATGCGAACAGCGACTTGGCATATTGCTGGAAAAGGTAGACCACACCCGGAGGCGGGTCGAAAATGGGTTTGCCGTCGAGCAGAATCTTGCCCTTGGTGGGGGGCATCAGGCCGGCGGCCATTTTCAGCAAGGTCGACTTGCCGCATCCGGACGGACCGACGATCGCGAGAAATTCGGAAGAGGCAGCCTCGAGCGTGATATCGTCGAACGCGACGAAGCCCGTATCGCTGCCGGGCGTCTCGAAGATCTTCGTAACGTGATCGAATCCAAGCCTCTCGCCCACTGTCCGTTCCTTCCGAAGTGCCCGTCTCCGTTTCAGAGAGCTGCTATGTTGCCGTTTTGCGCTCGAAGACGGTTCGGCCTTCCACAATGGTGCGGATCGCGACGATATCCTTGATGGCTTCGTCCGGCACACCCAGTATATCGTCGGAAATAACGGTCATATCGGCGTACTTGCCGGGCTCGATCGTTCCCGTCTTTTCTTCAGCGAAGGAATAACGCGCAGCCGAACTCGTATAGAGCCGGATAGCCTCCTCGCGACTGATGCGCTCACTAGCGCCGAAAACATCGCCGTTCTTGTCCTTGCGCGTCACCATGACGTACATGTTGATGAACGGATTGAGGAGATTGATCGGGTAGTCGGTTCCCTGAGCAACCGCGTCCAATCCCATCACGTCGATCATCGTGCGCATCGGGAACGCACGATCGGCCGTCTCCTTGCCGAGGAAGCGGGCGACGACGGCAGCTTTGTCCCACAAAAACGATGTTTGCGCGTCGACCCGGACGTCCAGCCTGCGCGCACGCTCCATCTGATCGCGGCGCATCAGGCTGCCGTGGATGACAATGAAGCGGCGGCCCTTGATCGATCGCTCGGCATCCGCCAATTCGTAGGCGTCCAGGACGCAATCGACTGCAGCGTCGCCGACCGCGTGAACACCCACTCGCCAACCATACCTGTTGGCGGTGGCGACCAGGGCGTTGAACCGGGCAGGCTCGATCACGATCGTGCCTTTGTAGTCCGGATCATCCGGATAGCCGTCGCGCATCGCAGCCGTGCGCAGCGTCATCCCGCCGTCGATCTGAAGCTTGACGCCCGAATAGCTCAACCAGTCGTCGCCAAAATCCGACGCCACGCCGATCCGCGAGAAGAACAGCTCCCACTCATCGATGGTCATGCTGGGGTTGAGGCCGCCGGTAGGCGCATACATGGCGCTGATGCGCAGGGACGCTTGTCCGCGCTGCCGTACACGTTGATGAGCCCGCAAGGTTGCCGGATCGACCGCGGCAGATATCGCCGAGGTCAGGCCAAATTCGTTGAAGTATTGCATCGCATACTGCAACTGCTCGTCCCGCTCGTCGTCCGACCAGTCCGGCAGCAGATCGTGAACCAGATCCTCAGCTGCTTCTTCGAGGGTGCCGTTAGGCTCGCCGCTGGTCTTGTCGCGATGGATGATGCCTCCGTCAGGATCGGGGGTGTCCCTGGTGATGCCTGCCAGCGCCAGCGCTTCCGAATTCACCAGCGTGAAGTGGCCGATTGGCAGACATACAGGGTTGTGGGGTGCCGCCCGATCCAGTTCCTGCCGGGTGAGAAAGCGCTTTTCCGCAAGCTGCGAGATCGGATGCCATTGCGCGCCACGAATCCACCGCCCTTTGGGCGTCCGCGCCGCATGCTCCGATATCCGGGCCAGTGCCTGCGAAACGGTGCTGACATCGTTGAGCTGCACCGTATTTTTCAGCAGCCCCGCCCGCTCGACATGTGCATGCGTGTCGATCAGGCCGGGAAGCACGGTAGCGCCCTGAAGATCGACCACGGTCGTCGAGGGAGCGGCAAGCGATCTGATTTCTTCCGTCGAGCCGACCGCGAGGAAGCGTCCATCGCGCACAGCCACCGCGTGCGCTACGCCGAACGCGCTGTCCGCCGTGATGAACTTGCCGTTGATGAAGATCGCGTCGGGATGCCCCGATGGAATGGTTCCGCCAACCCGCGAACTGGCAGACCTCGAGTCCCGCGAACTCATTACTGCAATCCCATCCCGGCGACGCCGTTCGCCTATTGAACAATCGTGCGTGACCATTGTAATTTGTAAGCGTTCAAAATTGCAATGTCAAAGGCAGCATCAAGCCGCGCGGTTCAGAGATTCAAAATGTCAGATTGCCGTTTCCGTGGCTTACCCGTTTGACGCGATGATCTTCCGGAATGGCGCATGTGAGCGAAGCTTTCAAAATTCGTGATGACACTTGAAGACTGACGTCCGAACGCCCGATGATTGAACAAAGCAATCACCGGATCGCCCCCGTCGTGCGCAGCCGCGATGTTATTGCGTCTTGCAATTTCGTGATTTGCAATGATTGTGCCAGTCTCGTGCGGATCACGTGTGCACGATTCAAAACCTGTGAGACCTACATGCCGAAGACCGTCATAACATCCAGCGGCGCGCCGGTGACCGGCTTTACCGACCGCTCCACCCCATCGCCGATCGTCCAGGCCATCCGGTTCGGCAACATGCTGTTCGTCTCCGGGCAGGGTCCTCTCGATCCGGAGACCAAACAAGTGGTTGAGGGAGGCATTGAGGCTCAGGCACGGCGCACATTGGCAAATCTTCGCAGCGTTCTTGCCGCGGCAGGCGCTGATTTCTCGAATGTCGTCAACATGAGGGTCATTCTTCGGGACGTCAGGGAATTCAAACAATTCAACGAAATCTTCCGCCAGGAGATCGGCGAAGAGAAGGTAACGCGGACCTGCGTCGGCGGGACACCGCACCGCGACGGCGTCGATGTGGAAATCGACTGCGTGGCAATGTTCGATCATTCGTGATGGGCGTCATCGATACCCATCATCACTTCCTGCCTCCTCGATACGTCGATCTCGTCGGAGAGGATGCTATCGCCGGCCTGCTCGTCTCCGGCCGGATTCCGGAGTGGAGCGCGGAAAAATCCCTGGAGGCGATGGACCGCAACTCCGTCGCGCAGGCGATACTGTCCCTCTCCTCACCCGCCGTATGTACGGTCGCTCCCGGCAAACGCGCGTCCCTCGCCCGTGATTGCAACGAGTATGCGGCGACGCTGATGCAGAAGCATCCCGGTCGCTTCGGCTCCTTCGCAACGCTGCCGTTGCCGGACATCGATGCCAGCCTGGCCGAGATTGACCATTGCCTTGGCGACTTGTCCTGCAATGGATTCTGCCTGCTCACCAATTACGCCGGCAGCTACCTCGGTGATCACGCCTTCGCGCCTGTCCTGGAGGAATTGAACCGGCGCTCGTCAGTTGTCTTCGTCCATCCTGCCATGCCGGAGCCGCAGGCCGCGGCCCTGGGATTGCCCGCGGCCTCGCTGGAGTTTCCGTTCGATACGACACGGACCATCGCCGGCATGCTCCTTAACGGCACATTCGCCCGATACCGGAACATACGGTTTCTGTTCTCGCATGCCGGAGGAACTG
Organism: Hyphomicrobiales bacterium; assembly: GCA_017305715.1. Lineage (GTDB taxonomy): Bacteria > Pseudomonadota > Alphaproteobacteria > Rhizobiales > Xanthobacteraceae > Bradyrhizobium. The sequence continues at coordinate 71,148 of JAFKKG010000027.1, forward strand.
TCCCATTTCTGGCGGCGAGGCTGGCCCGGCTGGAATCTCAAGATCGCTTCAAACGGAACGTACCGGATGGCGTGATTGCCGAACTCAGGCGGCTCTATTTCGACGTCGCGCTCTCGGTGGACGCATACACCCTGCCCGGCCTGCTTCGCCTCGCCCCGCCAGACCACGTCCTGTTCGGGAGCGATTATCCTCATGCCGGGGCCGTGATCATCGACAAGGCGCTGGAGGCCCTCAGGACACACGAACTGGGATCTGAAACGCTTGCGGCGATCATGCATGCAAACGCCATCAGGCTGCTCGGCGAAAGCACCGCCTGATCGATCGCCCGGCGATCAAGGCTTTGGCATGACGTTGCCGCACGAAGCGCATGTGCGCGCCTTCTCACTTTCGAAGAAATTCCGGTACGCCTGCGAGACCGGATCGGCCCGATAATCGGAAACGACGAACTCTTCCTCGTGCAGGAGTTCGTCGCATTTCGGACAGAACCACTGGAACTTGTCGATTTCGTTCTGACGGCGTCCGCGCTCGACGATCAGGGCAAAGGCGTCCGGCGGAAAGCGCGGCGAATGCGGCGTCCCCGCCGGCATGAAATTGACCGAGCCCTCCGGGATCACGACAACCTCTTCCTTGCCCTCCGGCGTGCGGTAATGAAGGTTCATCGTACCCTTGATCATGTACGTGAACTCGTCGCTGTCGTTGATATGGAATTCGCTCCTGTATTCGCGCCCTCGAGCCACGAACGCCAGCGACTCCGGCTCCTGCCACAACACCTCCACGCGCTTTTGCGTGTCGCGGAGTCTGTCGGTAACTTCTTCGAGCTTCACCAAAGGCGGCGGAAACATGCTTGCTGACCTCTTCATCCGGAACTGGACACGGCAAATCTATTTCGAAATGTCGCGCTGGTCGATCGGAAAAAGGAGGGCACGGCTTCCTGCATCGGCAGGATCTCCGTCAGGGCTTCCGCGTCTGACGCGTTTTCTTCGCGCGCAGGTCAACTTCGCTGGAAAATGCTCCAGCTAGCCGCCGAATTTCCGCCGCAGCATGGCGCCCAGGATGTTGGAGTAATCGTCGGTCCACAGCGCGCTGGATCGGTCTGACGGCAGCGGTGTCCAACTTTGGGCCACGCTTCCAGCGTCGGCACCGTCGCGCGCGAGCACCACGAGGCGGGCATTGCCCTTCAGCGTTGTCAGGAGATCGCCGGCACTGCCGTCCTCGCGCAGAAACGCTTTGAGCCCGAGCGATTGCGCGACATTGGCCACCACGGGCGCGAGATCGAGGTGCCGGTTGGAGATGTGCGCCACGATCACGCCATGCGGCGCAAGCTTTGACAGATACCCCGCCACCGCCTCGCGCGTCAGCAGGTGCACCGGGATGGTATCCGACGAGAAGGCATCCAGCACGATCAGGTCATAGCGATCGGTTGAGGCTTCCAGCGTCAGGCGCGCATCGCCGGTCACGATGGGCATATCGGGGGCGCATTTCGACAGGAACTCGAAACGAGCAGAGTCCCGCGCGATCCGGATCACTTCGGGGTCGATCTCGAAGAAGGTCCAGTGCTCCCGGCCCTTGCGATGGCAGGCCAGCGAGCCGGTGCCGAGACCGACGACGGCGACATGGTCCAGGCTGCCGCGCGCCGTACGCGCGGCATTGATCGCTTCCGCGAACGGACCGCCAAAATAATAATAGGTCAGCGGCGCGGGAACGCCTGTAACGGGCGTGCCGTCGTCGTTGCGCAGCCGCTGCGCGCCATGGATGGTGGTGCCGTGATAGAGCACGCGGGCACTGCCACCATTGATCTCCGCGACCTTGTGGACGCCGAAGAAACTGCGCGCGGTCTCGATCGGTGCAATCCCGGGCCGCCACAGCGCGGTAACAACAAAGCTCAGCATGACCAGCCCGAAGAAGCGCATCGGGCGCTGCCGTTGCAACAGCATCGCCGTTGCGAGCAGCGCCAGCACGATGACGAATGCCAGTTCCAGCGCCGCCGGCGGCTGATAGCGCGAGACCCCCCAGACCAGCGCCAGCACCGCGCTGATCGCCAGCCATGGCAGAGCGCCCCCCAGCGCCTTGCGGGCGCCGCCGGCAAACATGCCGGGCATACACAGCAGCGCCAGCGCGATCAGGATCGGATATTCGTAATTGCCGTTGAATATCTGCGGCGCCACGAGACCGGCAAAGGCGCCCCCGATCACCCCGCCGAACGAGGTGCACAAATAGAATTCCGTCAGCCGCCGCGGGCTCGGCCGCCGCGCGTAAAGTTCACCGTGGCACATCAGCGTCAGCAGCGCGAAGGCGATCAGGTTGAGCGCTGTCATCGTCAGCCAGAACACCTTTTCGCCGCCGATCAGGCTGACCGCGAGCGGCGCCACCGCGAACGGAACGAAGCGCACCACATTGGCATGCGCGATCCACGGCCGCTCGCGGAACACCGCCACGAAGGTGAGGAGGTAAATCGCCAGCGGCACCACCCACAGGAACGGGGCTGCGGCGATATCGGTCGTCAGATAGGCGGTGACCGCGATGACGAGCCCCGATGGCACCGCTGACAGCGCCATCCAGCGCAGCCGCTCGCCGCCGCGCGCGCTATCGTCCGCCGCCTCGACCTGAACTGCGGCAGGCGCCGCGCGCGACGTCAACACCGCGACGAGACTGAGGAGCATGGCCAGCAGCGAAAACCCGATCGACCACGCCGCAACTTGCGTTTTCAGCGTGAGAAACGGTTCGATAACGACCGGATAGGCAAACAATGCCGCGAACGAGCCGAGGTTGGACGCGGCATAGAGCACATAGGGGTTGCCGGCCTGCCGGTGCCCGCTCGCCGAAAACCAGCTTTGCAGCAGCGGGGCGCTGGCCGACAGCGTGAAGAACGGCAGCCCGATCGAAACCGCGAACAGGCCGAACAGCCAGAGCGCCGTCCCCTCCGATGGCGGAACGCCCCATCCCGGCGCGATTGATATCGGCAGCATGGTCGCGGTCACGCCGAGCAGCGCCAGATGAAACAGCGCCGCCCAGCGCGGCGAAAGCATGCGGTTCAACAGATGCGCGTAGGCGTAGCCTGCCAGCAGCACCGTCTGGAAGAACACCATCGCGACCGACCACACCGCCGGGGCGCCGCCGAGCTTCGGCAGCACCATCCTGGCGAACATCGGCTGGATCGAGAACAGCAGCAACGCCGAGACGAACAGGGTCGCGGCATAGAGCAGCGGCGTCAGCCGGGCGGCCATTGCCTGCCGATCGACATCGGCTGCTATCCGATCGGAAGCGTTGGAAATTGACATGGATTCCCCGGCGGCCGGCAATTTGGGCCTGCACGGTAGCCAGCCAGTCCTCAGCAAAGGCTTAATCCGGCGACCGACCGCGGTTCTGAATGTGATCGGCATCACGTCCCGGATTGTCGGAAGCGGGTATTCGAAGGTCACCGGGCGGCACTGCACCCGGCTTCGCCCTCCGCGGGCGATCGCTCAAACGACGGGAGCTTCGGTCATGACACCTGTACTGGTTACCGGCGGTAGCGGCTTTATCGGCCAGCATCTGGTGTCTCAACTGGTCGCCCGGGGCCGGCAGGTGCGCGTTCTCGATGTCTGCGCGCCAGCCCGGGCCGTGCCTGCGGTGGAATATATCGAAGGTTCGGTGCTGGATACGCGCGTCGTGGACGACGCGGCGGCAGGCGTCGGCGAGATTTATCATCTGGCCGGTCTGCCCGGCATGTGGAAGCTGGATCGGACGGAATTCCACGACGTCAATTTCATCGGCACAAGGAACGTCCTGGCCGCCGCGCGCCGACATCATGTCGGGCGGATTCTGCACTGCTCGACCGAGTCGATTTTCTTCAACGCCTCCAGGCCAGCTTCCGGCGAAGAAGCCTTGCTGTCCGTCGACGAGATGCCGGGGCCGTACACGCGCTCCAAAATGCTCGGCGATGAGCTGGCGATGCAGGCTGCCGCCTCGGGTTTGCCTGTCATCATCGGCTGCCCCACCATGCCGATCGGCCCGTCCGATCGCAATGTCACGCCGCCGACCGCCATGCTGCAATATTTTCTCCGCAAGTCATTCCTGCAGATCTATCTCGATTTCATCGTCAACATGGTCGATGTGCGCGATGCCGCCGCGGGACTTATCCTCGCGATGGAGAAAGGCCGGATCGGGCACCGCTACCTGCTGGGCGGCGACAGCTTGCCGCTCGGAGACATACTGAAGCTGATGGCTTCCATCAGTGGCCGCGGCACGGCTCTGGTTCGGCTTCCTGGAATCGTCGCGGAACTGGCGGCCTGGTTTATCGAGCTCAAGGCCGATTATATCACGGGTCGCGAACCCTCGGCGACGGTCGAAGGTGTGCGGATTGCACGGCGGGCGACCGCCCTGTCGATCGAGAAGGCGAGACGCGAACTCGGTTACGTGGCCCGTCCGGTCGAACCGATCCTGCGGGAGTTGATCGCCGGCATGGTGGGCGCGCCCGCTACGGCCCAGGTTCTAAGGCACGCCTAGCCGCGTCAGCGAACCAAGCGATGCCGCCGCATTGAGCGGACGCCTGCCCTGGCTTGTCAGCCCTTCCCTGTATGACCCCAGATCGCGTCCCAGTCCTCGCCCGCGGCGTCGACGACGCGACCATCAGCCTCGAAGAACTTGTTCGGGACCTGGAAGATCGCGAGCATCAGTCCGCCTTGCGGACACCAGGCGACATGGCGGCTGCCCTGCTCGCGCCAGATATATTCGCCGGCCTTGCACTCGATGCCCTGGGCCGGGCCTTCCTTGTCGACCAGCGAGCCCTCGAGCACAAAGGTCTGCTCGATGTTGACGTGCTCATGGTCGGGCAGCACCGCGCCGGGGGCAAACTTCATCAGCGCCGTCATCAGGCCGGTCTTGCGATCGAACAACAGCGTCTTGGCTTCGCAACCCGGGAACCGCGTCTTCTGCCATTCCATGTCGGCCGGCCGAACCAGGTGCGAATGCGTGTCAGCGGTCTGCGGGCCTTTCGGCGTCACGGCGTCCATGGCGATCCTCCGTCTTGTTGATTTGAGGCGATCCTAGCAGGATTACCCATGACCGCCAGCCGGTACAGGCGGGAGAACCCGCAACCTGCCTTGCTGGCTTGCGCGGCCAAATGTAGGATCAGCGGGCCACTCCCGCGCCGGTTGGTGAACCATGGCGGCACTGCAACATTCGCGTTTCTGCAAGGGCTGCTGGGAGCAGATGCATCTGCCGGTGCCGCTTCGCGGCGTGATCTCGGCGCCATTCCGGGCGTTCGGCGTTCGTCCGAGCCGGATGAACCCTAACACCTGCACCATTTGCGAGCTGATGTTCACCAAGGTGATGCGGGTCCGCAAGATCACGATCGACGCCACCGTGATGTTTGCGGATCTGCGCGGCTATACCAGCCTGTCCCAATCGCGCTCAGCGGAGGCCGTCTCCGGCCTGCTCGATGCGTTCTACGATGAATGTGCCGACGCGATCTGGCAGCATGACGGGCTGCTCAACAAGACGATCGGCGACGCCGTCATGGCCGTCTTCAATTTTCCCTTGCAGCGCGACGACCATGCCCGAAATGCCCTGCTCGCGGCGCGCGATATCCAGAGAAACTGGCGCGAGCGGCGCGACAGCCTTGCCGCCGCCCTCGGCCTCAATGCCGGCGAACTCGGAATCGGGATCGGCATTCACGCCGGCGAACTCAGCTTTGGCGAGTTCGGCCGGTCGCACAAAGACCTCACCGCCATCGGCACCGTCGTCAACACCGCCTCGCGCGCGCAGTCCGTCGCCCAGGCCGACCAGATTCTCGTGACGCAGGCGGTCTATCAGCGGGCGCAACCGGATCTGCAGGATAGTCATGCGAAGACGTTTCAGCTCAAGGGATTCGATGCGCCCATCGAGCTATATGCGGCATAGCTCCACGCTCACCAGAGATTCTTCCCGTCGATGACCGTGACCGGCACGGCGTCCAGATCGAATTCGTCGAACAGCCGCGCATTAACGCCGACCTTGGGGTTTTCGAAGTCCGGTTTGCCGGTCGACCAGTCCGGCGATTCCGAATAGGTCCCGCAGCCGCAATGGGCGCAGAAATGATGTTTGACGGTGCGGCTGCCCCACAGATAGGTCGCGACATTCTCCGGTGGTGAAGTGAGGCGAAACTGCGCGGGCGTATAATAGGCCCACAATGCGCCGCGTTTTGCGCAAAGCGAACAGTTGCATCTCGTGACGTCCGCCGGCGCCGCATTCACCTCGAATTGCGTCTGACCGCAATGGCAGCTTCCCTTGATCGACATGATTCCCTCCGCATTCCGAATTGATCCGATACGGCAATCCGTAACGGAGCGCTGCTGCCAGCATGGTGTCAGCAGCAGGCAAGTTGCCTTCACGCGAAAGTCATTCGGTTAGCGCCGGCGTCTCACCCCGTCCTTTGGCGTAAACAATCCCGCACATTTTCAATCGCTTGGCGGAGAATTGTTAACGATACCCTCCGGCTTGTCCCCAAGCCTTCAGGCCACGGTCATGCGCTTGTCAACGACTCCGCCTAATGCTCGCGCATGAGCTACGAACCCGCCACCATCGCGACGCTTCGTCGTGCGCTCGACGAAGTCATCAAGGACAGCCGCTTTCGTCAGCGGAAGTCGACCTCCGTGCTCGAGGTCGCCGAACACCTTTTGGCCCAAGCGGCCATCGGCGAGCGCGACCTGGAAAGATTGAAGGCGTCCGCCTTTCAGAAACTGACTGCAACGGCCGAGCGGCTTCCGAACCAGGCCGCTTGAGCCTCATCGCATTGATTTCCGCTTCCGGTTGCGCTGCCGGGGTATTCCGAAATTTGCTAGGCTTGCCGTTCCCGCCACCGCGAATCGCGGAGACAGCAGCGCTTGGGTTTCTTCTTCGTTCTCACGGTCGGGCTTCTGGCCGGCACCATCAGCGGTATCGTCGGCACCGGCTCGTCGATCATGCTGATGCCGGTCTTGATCTATCAATACGGACCGAAGGAAGCCGTGCCGATCATGGCGGTGGCGGCCGTGATGGCGAACCTGTCGCGCATCCTCGCCTGGTGGCGCGAGGTCGACTGGCGCGCCTGCCTTGCCTATTCGGCGACGGGGATTCCGGCAGCCGCGCTCGGCGCGCGGACGCTGCTCGCTTTGCCGGCACACACCGTCGACATGGCGATCGGGCTGTTTCTGATCGCGATGGTGCCGGTGCGGCACTGGCTCGATCGTTGCCAGCTCAAAGCGAAACTCTGGCATCTGGCGGTCGGTGGCGCGCTCATCGGCTATCTCACCGGCATCGTGGTTTCGACCGGACCGCTCAGCGTGCCGCTGTTTCTGTTTTACGGATTGAACAAGGGCGCTTTCCTCGCCACCGAGGCCGCAAGCTCGCTCGGCCTATTCCTCAGCAAGTCCGTCACCTTCGAGCGTTTCGGCGCGCTGACGCCGGATGTCGCGCTGAAGGGCCTGATCGCAGGCTCCTCGCTGATGTTAGGCGCCTTCATCGCCAAGCGCTTCGTGCTGCATCTGCAGCCCAACGTGTTTCGCCTGCTGATGGACGGCATCATGCTGGTGGCCGGGCTTTCGCTGCTGTGGTCGGCCTTCACGCGCTGAAATCTCCCGCTCAGAGCCGAACCACCCCGGCGGCACGGGAGACGAAGTAACGTGAAGGCCGAACCACAGCAGCAAGCCATGGTGCCGGGGATCGCGGTCTCGGGCATCATCATGTTGGGAATGGACCGATGCGCAATCTCATCGCCGCGGCGGGCGTCCTGTTCGCGGTCATCACGCCCTCACAGGCCGCGGAGGGCTTTGACGGTCTCTGGGCGCTGTCCAAAATGGAATGCCGCCACACGGACAAGGCTGACAGCCGGACCATGATCGATTTGAGCAAACCGATCGGCGGCAACCCCGCGCCGATGGTCGATCAGTACGAAAATCACTGCCGGATCGATCGCAAGACCGCGGCCGGCGACGGGCTGGTGCTTGCGGTCACCTGTTTTGAGTTCTGGGACAATTTCAAGAACAACATCGAACCGCGCAAGGCAGCCTTCAGGCTGGCGCACGGAACGAACGGCACCATCAAGATCGACGGCCAGACGTACTTCCGCTGCAAAATGCCTGACATTCGCCAGGCGCCGCCGTCGCGAGCCGTCGTCAACGCTCCTGGAAAACGCGGCTCCGTGACATCGCGCTGACGCCAAGAATACCCGATACCGTGATAATGCAGTATCCGATGCATTCGGTTTTGAGGGCGAACGTCTTGAGCGCAATAGCTGATGTAGCTGATATCACCGATCCCGGGAGCAAGCCGGCCAAACGCGCCGACGCCCAACAGGAGACGCTCAAATTCGCGGAGGCGGCGCTTGCCGACAATAAGCGCCAGGGCCTGCTGCTCGCGGTTCGCGCCCGCTGGGTCGCGCTGGCGGTGACGGCGGCAACCCTGCCGATCATCAATCCGCAGTGGGAGGTCCTCTATTATGTCCTGATGCTCGGCCTGTTTGCCCTGATCGGATGGGCCCAGCTCAAGGTCGGCAAGGCCGAGCGGTCATGGCCGGAGCTCATTCTGATATTTTGCGATCTGTTGCTGCTGACGTTCCTGAGCGTGATCCCCAGTCCCTGGAGCACGGTCGATTGGCCGATTGCGATGCAGTACAGGTTCGACAGTTTCCTCTATTTCTTTGTCTTCCTGTCCACCGCCACGATGGCCTATTCGTGGCGCACCGTGGTGGCCATGGGGTTCTGGACCTCCGCGCTGTGGGCCATCGGTGTCGGCTGGGTTTACCTGCAGCCGCAAACCCATGCCGCGCTGTCGGAGCGGATACGGGCCGCCGTCGGCTCCGACGTCCGCCTGTTCGATATCATCGACCCTGCCTCGATCGGCTTTGGCGCGAGATTCCAGCAAATCACCGTGTTCATGATCGTTGCCATGACGTTGGCGCTGGCGGCGCGGCGCTCGAATGCGCTGCTGATCAGCCACGCCGGCATCGAGCGCGAACGCACCAATCTGGCGCGGTACTTTTCGCCCAATGTGGTCGAGCAGCTATCCAAGAACGACGAGCCGCTGAAGCAGGTGCGAACCCAGAATGTCGCGGTGCTGTTCGCCGACATCGTCGACTTCACCGCCTATGCTGACCGCCGAACCCCTATGGACGTCATTGCGACGCTGCGCCAATTCCACGAGCGCATGGAACGCGAAGTGTTCCGGCACGATGGGACGCTCGACAAATATCTCGGCGACGGATTGATGGCGACGTTCGGCACGCCCTTCACCGGCGATTCCGACGCCGGCAACGCGCTGCGATGCGCGCAGGCCATGATCGGCTCGATCGGCGAGCTCAACCGCGAACGAGAGGGTCGCGGCGAGCCACCGATCCGGCTCAGCATCGGATTGCACTACGGTCAGGTCGTGCTCGGCGATATCGGATTGAACCGACTCGAATTCGCCGTGATCGGCTCGGCGGTAAATGCCGCCAGCCGTCTCGAATCCCTCACCCGCGAATATGGCTGCGCCCTGGTGGCCAGCGACGAACTCGTGCAGCGGGCGCGGGCCGAAGCCGGCAGCTCAAGCGCCGATTTTGCGCAGCTTGTCCAAAAGCCGCCGCGGACGATCCGGGGCCTCGAGCAGCCGGTCGGAATATGGACGCGGGGCTATGACGCCGAGGCAAACTGAATCAATCAGCGGCCCCGGAGACCTTCCACTGCAACAGCGAATGTGCCGGGTCGGCGTCGTTGTGATGCTCGAAGACGCCGGTCACCGGCGTGCCAATGGCAACCGGCTGATGGACGTCACCCACGAGGTTGCCGATCACGCGCACGTTTCCCGCATGAGGAAGCTCGACGACGACGACGATATAAGGCCCGTGATTGGTCAGGGCATCATGGGTCGGATGCCAAACCCGCGTCCAGCTATAGATGCGCCCCTCGGGCCTGACCGGCTTCCACGCGACATCGAACGAATGACAGGCGTGACAGATCCATTCGGGTCCCCACTGCCAGGTCGAACACTTCTCGCAGCATTGGATGGATAGTTCGTTCCGGCGCAGCCCCGCCCAATGCGGCGCGCTCAGGCCATCGGGCTCGGCTACGGGAATCGGCAGGCCTTCGGGCAAATAATGCGGTCGCGCAGTCATCCGAGTGCAGCCTCCGAACCATAGATCGCTGTGCTTACCGGCGTCACCATCGGGCCGGCGATGACAAGGGCGACATCGGCGTCCTTGACCTGATTGCAGGACGCTCCGCGCAATTGCCGGACCGCTTCGGTATGCAATTCGAGGCCATGCATGTAGCATTCCGCCAGATTGCCGCCGCTGGTGTTGAGCGGCAACTTGCCGCTTCCAGCCACCAGGTTCGGCAATGTGAGAACCTCGTTGGCTTCCTCCGCCTCGAACAGGCCGTGCTCGACGAGACTCATCAGCACGCCACCGGTGAAGTTCTCGTAGCTTTGCACCACGTCGATATCCTTCGGCGCGACCTTCGCCATGGCATAGAGGTGCGGGGCGACCGTCTTGAAGTGCGAACTGCCAAAATCGGGCGTGTTGCCCGCCGTCGCGGCGGCCCGATACGGACCGCCGGCGGCGGCGCCGAGCAGATAGGCAGGCTTTTGCCGGAGGTCCCTGGCCCGTTCCGCCGAAACCAGGATCATCGCCGCGGCGCCGTCGTTCTCCTGACAGCAATCGTACAGATGGAAAGGTTCGGATATCCATCGTGAATTGTCGTACTTCTCCTCGTCCAGCGGCCGCCCGTACATGACCGCGCGGGGATTTTTCTGGGCATGCTGGTAGGACGCCAGCGCAATCGCGCGCAGCGCTTCCTGCTTGATTCCGTGATCATGGATGAACCGCATGGCCTTCATCGAGTAGCGTTGCGCCGGCGTCATCGCGCCATACGGAATCGACAGCGCGCCCTCTCCGGAGATCGTCTTGACCGGGGCGCTCCGCCCAAACCTGGCAAACTGCCCCTGTGCCAGTGAACGGTAGACCACGACGCAATCCGCCATGCCGGTGGCAATGGCGGCAGCCGCATTGGCGGCCGCGGCGGCGCCCCCTCCGCCTCCACCGCCCCACTGCATATTCGAGAAACGCAGTTCCTTGCAACCCAGCGCGGCCGCCAGCCGCGGCGGCTCGTTGCGATCGTTCGAATAGGATGAAAAGCCATCGATTTCGCGCGGATCTATTCCGGCATCCGCGCATGCATTCAAGATCGCCATCAAGGCCAATTTGAACTCGGAGTCCGGCGACTTGCCGTGCTTGTAATAGGTTGTCTCGCCGATGCCCGCGACCGCCGTCTTGCCGCGCAGGGTTCGTTCGTCCATCGATCTGCCCTCAAACCTTGGTCACTGCCGCCTTCGCGCGCGGGAGCCGGGATGCCGCCCGCCGCCGACGCGTCGGAGCGGCGCGTTGACGTCGTAATAAGCATCCCGCCCTTGACTGTCTACAGTTTTCAGTGTGGGCACGCGCTTGGGACCCTTGCCATGAAACTGTTGACAGTTTTTGAAGCAGCTTCCTAGAGTGGCTGCGTCAGCATGGGGTATCCAAACCGTGAATTTTGATTTTTCGGACGAGTTGCATCTGCTGCGCGATCAGGCGCGTCAATTTCTGCGTGACAATTGTCCGCCGGCGCGTGCACGCAGCGTCATGATGGGGACGCAATCGCACGACGCGACGCTCTGGCAGCAGATCGCGGCGATGGGCTGGACCGGAACCACCATACCGGAACAGTACGAAGGCTCTGGCCTCGGACATCTCGGGCTTTGCGTGCTCGCCGAAGAGCTCGGATACGCGATTGCGCCCCTGCCCTTCTCGAGCACGCTCTATCTTGCGGCCGAGGCGCTGTTGCTGGCCGGCACCGAGGAGCAGAAATCGAAATGGCTGCCACGGCTGGCGACCGGGCAGGCCATTGGCACCTTCGCGCTGTCCGAAGGGCTGAACCACTGCAGCGCCAGCCAGGTGCGCACCCGGTTCGAAGGCGGCCGGCTGAGCGGCGTCAAGATGCCCGTGGCGGACGGCTCTTTGGCAGACTTTGCGATCGTGGTGGCGCGCTCGGACTCCGGCCCTGGCCTGTGTCTGGTGGAGTTGAAGGGCGACGGCGTCGGGTCGAAGCCGGTGGCGACGCTGGATCCGAGCCGTCCGCATGCGCAGCTGACGTTCACCCGGGCGTCCGCGGAACCGGTCGGCCGGCCCGGTGACGGCGAAAAGCTGCTCGATGCGCTCTATGATCGCGCCGCGGTATTGTTTTCATTCGAACAGCTCGGCGGGGCACAGGCCGCGCTGGATATGGCCAAGGCGTATGCGCTCGATCGCTACGCGTTCGGCCGGCCGATCGGATCGTTCCAGGCCATCAAGCACAAGCTGGCGGACGTGTTCGTCGCGGTCGAGCTGGCGCGATCGAACGCCTATTATGGCGCATGGGCGTTGTCACGCAACGCGCCCGAGCTGCCGGTGGCCGCCGCCACCGCACGGGCCTGCGCGACTGACGCCTATTGGCTGGCCGCCAAGGAAAATATCCAGGTGCACGGCGGAATTGGTTTCAGCTGGGAGTCGGACTGCCAGCTCTATTACCGGCGGGCGAAGCTGCTCGGGCTCACCATCGGGAACGCATCGCGATGGAAAAATCGCCTGATCGGACATCTCGAGACCGCCCGGCGCGCGTCGTAACAGGAGCCCCAGATGGATTTTGAAGACACCAGGGAAGAAGCCGAGTATCGCGCCCGCGCCCGCGCATTCCTGCAGGCCAACGCAACACGCAAGCCGGTCGATTCAAGCCGGGGCTACCGCGACGGAAACGAAAGCCATGACGCGCTGGCCAAGGCCAGAATCTGGCAGCAGAAGAAGGCTGCAGCCGGCTTCGCCGCCATCACCTGGCCGAAGCAGTGGGGCGGACCTGGCGGCAGCGCGATCCAGCAGGTCATCTACAACCAGGAAGAGGCCGAGTTCGACGTTCCCGTCGGCTTCTTCGAACTGGGTATCGGCTGGGCGATGCCGAGCCTGTTCGCATGGGGGACACCAGCGCTGGTTCTGCCGCATGCCGAGAGAACCCGCACCGGAGCCGAGATCTGGTGCCAGTTGTTTTCGGAACCGGCCGGTGGCACCGACCTTGCCGCCCTGCGCACGCGGGCCGAACGGCAGGGCGACGAATGGGTCATCAACGGCCAGAAGATCTGGACGACCGGCGCGCAATTCTCCGACTACGGATTGCTGATCACCCGAAGCGACTTCACGGTACCCAAGCACAAGGGACTGACCGCGTTCTACGTCGACATGAAGTCGCCGGGCGTCGAGGTGCGTCCGATCCGCCAGATGTCGGGGGAGGCCCATTTCAACGAGGTGTTCTTCAACGACGTGCGGATTCCCGACAGCCAGAGGCTTGGCGCTCCCGGCGACGGGTTCAAGGTGGTCCTCACCACGCTCAACAATGAGCGGTTCAATATTTCCGAGCTTTTCCCCCCGGACTTCGACCAGCTCTTTGAACTCGTGAAGAATCTCGAATACCCGGAAGGGCCCGCGATCCAGAACGCGGCGATCCGCGAACGGCTGGCTGATTTCTATATCAAGTCGCAAGGTGTCAAATGCGCCAACTTCCGCGCCATGACCGCCTTGTCGCGCGGTGAAACGCCGGGGCCGGAAATTTCCATCGGCAAGCTGGTCAGTTCCGCGCGGCTTCAGGATCTGTCCGCTTTCGGCGCCGACCTCATGGACGCGGCCGGGATCATGACCGACCCCGACCAGATGCCGATGAAAGCGCTGTTCCAGCGCGGATATTTGTACTCACCGGGCCTGCGGGTCGGTGGCGGTACCGACGAGATTATCCGCAACGTGATCGCCGAACGCGTGCTCGGCCTGCCTGCCGAGGTACGCGTCGACAAGGATCTTCCGTTCAACCGTCTTCCGACCGGCAAGCGCTGAGCGTGGCATGGACGGCGATGCCGCGCTCCAACGGCCGGCATCGCTCCAGCACGGATCCGGCGGTGAAAGCGACGGCGGGCCGGAACCGCTTCATTCCGACTTGATGCCCGCCTTGGCCACAATGTCCGCCAACTCGGCGGTTTCCTTCTTGATTTTGGCGCTGAATCCGGCCGGAGAGAGCGTCAGCACGGTGCCGTGGGAGGCGAGCCTCGCCTGCACCGCGGGATCGTTTGCCGCATTCACGATCTCCCTGTGTAGAATCTCGACGACCGAGGCCGGTGTCGCCTTGGGGACGAACACACCGCTCCAGAACGCAACGTCAAAGCCCGGATATCCCTGCTCGGCGACCGTCGGAACGTCCGGCAGCGCCGGCGTGCGTTCCGGCGACGAGACGGCGAGCGCACGCAGCTTGCCCGACTGAACCAGCGGCACCACACCCAGCGTATCGAACGTCGCCACCACTTCCTTGCCCAGCGTCGCAACCTGTGCGGCCGCCGCGCCGCGATACGGAATATGCAGCATCTGAACGCCCGCGCGATTGCTGAGCAGTTCCATGGCGATCTGCGTGATGTTGCCATTGCCGGCCGAGCCGTAGGGCAGCTCGCCCGGCTTCGACTTCGCCAGCGCGATCAGATCCGGAAGGCTCTTCACATTCGCCATCAAGGGGTGTTCGGGATTGATGACGAGGACGAGCGGCCCCGAAATGACGGTCGTTACCGCCGCAAAATCCCGCTCCGGATTATAGCTGATGTTCTTGAACAGCGTCGGGTTGAGCGTGATCGTGGTGCTGTTGCTCATGAAGATGGTGTAGCCGTCGGGCGGCGCCGTCGCGACGGCATCGGCGGCCAGCATGCCGTTGGCACCGGAGCGGTTCTCGACGACGAAGGGTTTGCCGAGCTTGCTCGCCAGCCGCTCGCCGACAATCCGGGCAACGACGTCGATCACCCCGCCCGGGGCAAACCCGACCACCATCTTCACGGGCCGCGACGGGTAGACCTCGGCGCGCACCCCGCAGGGGGCCAATACCAATCCAAACGCGGTCAATGCAGCCGCGATGATCCGTACCGAACTGATCTCGCGCCCCCTGTTGGCTCGTCGCCCGCACCAGATGTCCCGCATCACCCCTCCCCCAAAACTCTTTGTTGTTTTTATCTGTTGGTCCCGCGTCCTGCCGAACCGTCCGTCAGGACGGGCGCCGCTTGTACATGATGGTGATTTCCATCTCCTGCACCTCCTGCCCGTGCTGGTTGATGAATGTACGGGCGAAGGTGATGACCCCGCGATCTGCATGACGCGTCTCTCGCTTGGCGATGACCTTCGATCGCACGAAGATGGTGTCGCCGTGCTTGACGGGGATCTTCATCCGCCACTTGTCCATGCCGAGAAATGCGATCAGCGTTCCGTCATTAATCCCCGACGCGTAGTTCAGCCCCGCCGCCACCGCGAATACCAGCGTGCCGTGCGCAATCGGCTCGCCGAACGCGGTGGTCTTGCAGTACTCGTGATTGGTGTGCACCTCGTTGAAATCCCCCGAGAGGCAGGCAAAATTCACGATGTCGGTGGCCGTGATGGTGCGGCGGCCCGTTTGCAGCGCCTGGCCAATCTCAAAATCTTCAAAATACATCCCGCGCGGGGCCGGCGAGTTCGACGTCATGGTGAGTTTCCTTCAAGGCTCGGGCCCGGCAAGCGCGCGCCGATCGCCCGCGCGGGGCGTGCGGTTTTGAGTTTCGTCGCTGCTATGAAAACTGTCAACAGTCTTCTGTTCGATAGATGGAGCTGCCATGGGCGGATGCACGGCTCGGTGGCTTTGCCGGTAGCCGGGGACGGTTCGCGGTTGACCACTCACCGCGTCCGGGCGCATAGGCCACAGCGGAGAATGAACTCGCGCATGGTTGCCCCGATGCCCCAACGAAATCCCGATGCCTCCTTCTACATCGAGCCGCACAGCGGCGAGCGCTATCCGCTGGATCTGCCGCGCTGGTGTTCCGACGGACAAAAGCCACTGCTGATCAACCCGCAGCCCGGCATCATCAGAGACGAGATCGATCGCGGCACGCGGTCACTATGGCGGTATCGGGCCTCGCTGCCGGTCGACATTGCAAAACCGGTTTCGCTCGGTGAAGGCTGCACCCCGCTGGTGCAAAGGGAATGGGACGATTTCCGGCCGTTCTTCAAGCTGGAATGGTTCAACCCGACCTGCAGTTTCAAGGACCGCGGCACCACGGTCATGCTGTCCTTCGTGCGGCAGCTCGGAATCGATGCGGTGCTGGAAGACTCCTCTGGCAATGGTGGCGCGTCGGTGGCGGCCTATGGCGCGGCGGGCGGCATGGGCGTGAAGATATTGGCGCCGGCCTATACGTCTCCCGCAAAAGTCGCGCAGGTTCGCGCCTATGGCGCCGAGGTGCAACTCGTCGAAGGGCCGCGCGAGGAATCCGAGCGCGAGGCGATCCGCCAATCCAGCCAGATCTTCTATTCGAGCCACAACTGGCAGCCATTCTTCCTGCAGGGCACCAAGTCGATGGCGTATGAACTCTGGGAGGATTTCAACTTCACGGCGCCCGACAACATCGTCATTCCGGTCGGCGCGGGCAGCAATTTGCTCGGCTGCCACATCGGCTTCTCCGAGTTGCTCGCCGCCGGCCAGATCCGCAAACTGCCAAAACTGTTTGCCGCGCAGCCCCTCAACTGCTCACCGCTGGATGCGAGTTTCCAGGCCGGCGTCGATACGCCGGTCGCGCGCGCCGTGCACAAGACGATCGCGGAGGGCACCGCCATCGCCCATCCGCTGCGGCTGAAGGAGATGATCCACGCCTTGAAGGACAGCGGCGGGGAATCGGTCGCAGTCACAGAAGACGAGATCGTGGCCGCCCTGAAACGGCTCGCACGGCTCGGCCTGTTCGTGGAGCCGACCTCGGCCAGTGTCGCGGCTGCGTTCGCCAGGCTTACCGCGCGCGGCGTCATTGGGAGCCGCGAAAACACGGTGCTGTTGATTTCGGGCACCGGCATCAAGACCGCATCGACAATTGCCGAGCTGTTTTGATCCCTACCTTGGTGTATCCCAGCCTTTGACTTGGCTTTGGAACCACGATAGAACAAAATAAGAACACGTATTCACCGAAAGTCCATGGCCAAATCCACCCTCTCCTTCGTCTGTCAGAACTGCGGGGCGGCGTTTAATCGCTGGCAGGGCAAGTGCGAGTCCTGCGGCGAGTGGAATACGCTGGCCGAGGAGGACACAGGCGCGACATCGATGCCGGCCTCGATCAGGTCCAAGCGCAGGGGAAGAACCTTTGCGCTGGAATCGCTGACCGGGAAAAGCCAGGACGCGCCGCGCCTCTCCTCCGGCATGGTCGAACTCGATCGCGTCACCGGCGGCGGCTTTGTTCGCGGCTCGGTCTTGCTGGTCGGTGGCGATCCCGGCATCGGCAAATCGACGCTGCTGACGCAGGCGACCTCCATGATGGCGCGTGCGGGGCATCGCGCGGTCTACATTTCCGGCGAAGAAGCCGTCGCCCAGGTGCGGCTGCGCGCCGAGCGGCTCGGCCTCGCCGATGCGCCGGTGCAGCTCGCGGCCGAAACCTCCGTCGAAGATATCGTCTCGACGCTCTCCGAGGGCGCGGTGCCGCGGCTGATCGTGATCGATTCGATCCAGACCATGTGGACCGACACGGTGGAATCGGCCCCCGGCACGGTCACCCAGGTCCGCGCCTCGGCGCAGGCGCTGATCAGGTTCGCCAAGAAGTCCGGCGCCACGATCATCCTGGTCGGACACGTGACAAAGGACGGCCAGATCGCCGGCCCCCGCGTGGTCGAACACATGGTCGATGCGGTGCTGTCGTTCGAGGGCGAAGGCTCGCAGCAGTTCCGCATCCTGCGCGCCGCCAAAAACCGCTTCGGCCCGACGGATGAAATCGGCGTGTTCGAGATGACGGGCCTCGGCCTGCGCGAGGTCTCCAACCCCTCCGAATTGTTCCTGTCGGAGCGCGATCTCGGCAGCCCGGGCACCGCGGTATTTGCCGGCATCGAGGGCACCCGCCCGGTGCTGGTGGAATTGCAGGCGCTGGTGGCGCCGACCACCCTCGGCACGCCCCGGCGCGCCGTGGTGGGCTGGGACCCGAGCCGGCTGTCGATGGTACTGGCGGTGCTGGAGGCCCATTGCGGGGTCAAACTGTCAGGCTACGACGTCTATCTGAACGTGGCGGGCGGCCTGCGCATCCAGGAGCCCGCGGCCGACATGGCCGCGGCCGCAGCCCTGGTCTCGTCGCTGGTCAATGCGCCGCTGCCGACGGATGCGGTCTATTTCGGCGAGATTTCGCTGTCCGGCGCGGTCCGGCCGGTGGCGCAAACCTCGGCCCGGCTGAAAGAGGCGGCAAAACTCGGCTTTGGCCGCGCGATACTGCCCGAATCGGCGCGCGGCGAAGCCGGCGGTGACGCCGGCCTGGTGCTGAACAGCGTCGGTGGATTGACCAGCCTGGTCGCCGAAATCGCCGCGCGTGGCACACCGAGAGCCAATCGAGAGGCTAGTCGCGACGGACCAGCGGAGAAAAATGCCACACCGCCACGATTCCGTCGCGAGAACGGCTAAAGCGGCGTGACGTTAGGTCCCCTCGCCGCTATACAACGCGCGCGAAAGGCGCATGGGATGGCGCGATATCCGGCCTTGCGGGATACGCCAGATGACCGTCACCTAGAACGGCACCGACACGCCGATTCGCAGAACTTTGAGAATTTACGAGCGGACCTGACCAGCCGATGCCGATAACGATACTCGATCTCGTCCTGCTTGGTGTGATGCTGATTTCGGGGCTGCTCGCCATGGTGCGCGGCTTCATGCGCGAGATTCTGTCGATCGCAGCCTGGGGCGCGGCGGCGCTGGTCACCCTGTATGCTTTCTCGAAACTGCTGCCGACCGCCAAAACTTATTTCAATAATGACACGGTTGCGGCCGTGGTTGTCGTTGCCGGCACCTTCATCGCCACCTTGATCGTGGTGTCGATCATCACGGTGCGGATTTCGGATATGATCCTGGATTCGCGGATCGGCGCGCTGGACCGCACCCTCGGCTTCCTGTTCGGTCTCGCCCGCGGCCTCTTGATCGTGGTTGTCGCCTTCCTGTTCTTCAGCTGGCTGGTCCCGGACAAGCAGCGGCCGGACTGGATCACCGGGGCCAAATCCCGGACCGTGCTCGATGGAACCGGACAATGGTTAATGTCGCTCTTGCCGGATGACCCTGAGAACACCATCTTAAAGAGATTCAAGAAGAATAAACCGGACGACGATTCAACTGACGCCGAGCCGGCAGCCCCGGCCGGTGATGGCTACAGCAAGCCTGCCCGCGACGGCCTTAAAAAGCTGATCGAGAAACCCGCGGGCAAGTAAACTTTTGGGCCAATAGAGAGGCGATGGACGCGATGCAAAACCCTTCCGATCCCGCCGCGCAACTTGACCGAAACTCCGGTCCGATCGATTTGCAGGACGATCTCGAAGGCGACACGCTCCGCGAGGAATGCGGCGTGTTCGGCATCTTCGGCCACCCCGAGGCCGCCGCCATCACCGCCCTCGGATTGCACGCCTTGCAGCATCGCGGGCAGGAAGCCGCCGGCATCGTCTCCTTCGACGGCAGCCGCTTTCACTCGGAGCGCCGCCTCGGCCTCGTCGGCGACACCTTCTCCCGCCGCGAAGTGATCGAGCGTCTCCCCGGCAACGCCGCCGTCGGCCATGTCCGTTATTCCACGACCGGCGCCACCATCCTGCGCAACGTGCAGCCGCTGTTCGCCGAACTCAATGCCGGCGGGTTCGCCGTCGGCCACAACGGGAACCTCACCAACGGTCTGACGCTGCGCCGCGAGCTCGTTCTCCACGGCGCCATGATGCAGTCGACCACCGACACCGAAGTGATCCTGCATCTGGTCGCGCAATCGAAGCGCAGCCGCTTCATCGACCGCTTCATCGAGGCGCTGCGCACGATCGAAGGCGCCTATTCGCTGGTGTCGCTGACCAACAAGAAACTGATCGGCGCGCGCGATCCGCTCGGCATCCGCCCCCTGGTGCTCGGCGACCTCGACGGCCACCCGATCCTGACCTCGGAGACCTGCGCGCTCGACATGATCGGCGCGAAATATGTCCGCGACGTCGAGCCCGGCGAAATCGTCGTGTTCGACGAGCAGGGCGCGCACAGCCACAAGCCGTTCCCGCCGAAACCGCCACGGCCCTGCATCTTCGAATACATCTACTTCTCGCGGCCGGACTCCATCGTCGGTGGCCGCTCGGTCTATGAGGTTCGAAAAGCGTTCGGCGCGCAGCTCTCGCGCGAAAGCCATGTCGAGGTCGACGTCGTGGTGCCGGTGCCGGATTCCGGCGTGC
Organism: Hyphomicrobiales bacterium; assembly: GCA_017305715.1. Taxonomy (GTDB): domain Bacteria; phylum Pseudomonadota; class Alphaproteobacteria; order Rhizobiales; family Xanthobacteraceae; genus Bradyrhizobium. The sequence goes on from JAFKKG010000027.1 coordinate 91,369, forward strand.
CCGCCGCGATCGGCTACGCCCAGCATTCCGGCGTGCCGTTCGAACTCGGCATAATCCGCAACCATTATGTCGGCCGGACCTTCATTCAACCGACCCAGAGCGTGCGCGAACTCGGCGTGCGCATGAAGCATTCGGCCAACCGCGCCGCGATCGAAGGCAAGCGCATCATCCTGATCGACGACTCGCTGGTGCGCGGCACCACCTCGAAGAAGATCGTGCGCATGATGCGCGACGCCGGCGCCCGCGAAGTGCATTTCCGCCTCGCCTCGCCGCCGATCCTCTACCCCGATTATTACGGCATCGACCTGCCGGACCGCGGCGGACTGCTGGCCGCCACGCATTCGCTGGAAGAGATGCGCGAGATCATCGGTGCCGATTCACTGGCGTTCCTGTCGATCGACGGCATGTACCGCGCGATGGGCGAACCCGGCCGCGATCCCGCCAATCCAAAATTCTCGGACCATTGCTTTACCGGCGCCTACCCGACCCACCTCACCGACCAGACCCAGGTCGAACCGCAGCCGCGGCAATTGTCGCTTCTGGCGGAGGCGAGTTAGTAGACCCCATTGGTATGTCGTCCCGGCGAAGGCCGGGACCCATAACCACAGGCCTTCGTTGTTCGGACGCCTCCAGACACAACCACCTTTCGCCTCATAACCGTCACGGCGTGGGTCCCGGCCTTCGCCGGGACGACGATGATAGAGCCCACTGATGCCCCAATCCCTCACCTCCCGTATCGCTCTCGTCACCGGCGCCTCGCGCGGCATCGGCTATGCCACCGCGCGGGCCCTTGCCAAGGCCGGCGCGCATGTCGTGGCGGTAGCGCGGACGCAAGGGGGGCTCGAAGAGCTCGACGACGAGATCCGCAAGGACGGCGGCAGCGCCACGCTGGTGCCGCTGAACCTGACCGACTATGACGGCATCGCCCGGCTCGGCGCCGCACTGCATGAACGTCACGGCAAGCTCGACATCCTCGTCGGTAATGCCGGGGTCGCCGGTCCCTCCTCGCCGCTCGGCCATATCGAGCTGAAGCCGTGGAACGACGTGATGGCTGTCAATGTCACCGCAAACTTCCAGCTGATCCGCTGCATGGAACCGCTGCTCAAGCAATCCGACGCCGGCCGCGCGGTGTTCGTGACCTCGGGCGCGGCCAGCAAGGCCAGCGCCTATCTCGGCCCCTATGCCGCCTCGAAGGCGGCATTGGAAACGCTGGCGCGCGCCTGGGCCAACGAGACCGCGAGCACGCCGCTGCGCGTCAATCTGTTCAGCCCCGGGCCGCTCCGCACGCGGATGCGCGCCACCGTATTTCCGGGCGAAGACCCGGCGACGCTGGAGATGCCGGAGAATGCCGCCGGCTTCATCGTGGCGATGTGCGCGCCGGACTGGAACGAGACCGGCAAGCTCTATGATTACAAAACGCGCACGCTGATGAGCTTTCACCCGCCTGCGTAAGCGCTCTTCGCGTCAAGGCGTTGACACCCTCCCCGCCCCGCGATTGACTGCCCGCCAAGCGGGAGCAACCCGCCAAGAAGATCAAGGGAGGAAGCCATCATGCCGATGCACCATCGTGCGCGCTCGATACCTGCCGTCAATCTCTCCAGAAACATTGTTGCAGGCATCGCCGCCGTCACGCTGATGACGGTAGCGACCACGCCGCGCGCCGCACTCGCGGGCGACATTCCGACCTTCGCAGTCGAGCCATCCTGGCCAAAGCCGCTGCCGAACAACTGGATTCTCGGTCAGGTCGGCGGCATCACCGTCGATTCCAGGGACCACATCTGGGTCATCCATCGTCCACGCTCGCTGACCGACGACGAAAAGGGTGCGGCGTTGACGCCACCGCGCTCGAAATGCTGCGTCTCGGCACCACCCGTGCTGGAGTTCGATGCCGAGGGCAATCTGCTGCGCTCCTGGGGCGGCGCGGGTGAAGGCTATGAATGGGTCGGCCGCGAACACGGCATCGAGGTCGATGAGAAAGGTTTCGTCTGGATCGGCGGCAATGCCGACAATGACAACGCCATTTTGAAATTCACGCTCGACGGCAAGTTCGTGATGCAGATCGGCAAGATCGCGCCGAGCAAGGGCTCCAATGACACCACCCAGCTCGGCAAGCCCGCCGAGACCGCGATCGACAGGGAAGCCAACGAGATCTACGTCGCCGACGGTTACGGCAATCGCCGCGTCATCGTGTTCGACGCCACCACAGGCGCCTACAAGCGGCACTGGGGCGCCTATGGCAAGCCGCCGAACGACGACAAGCAGCCCCCCTATGATCCCAAAGCGCCGCCCGCGCAGCAATTCGCGAATCCGGTGCATTGCGTAAAACTCACCACCGACGGGCTGGTCTATGTCTGCGATCGCATCAACAACCGCATCCAGATATTCAAGAAGGACGGAACCTTCGTGAAAGAGTGGTTCTTCGAGAAGAACACGCTCGGTAATGGCGCGGTGTGGGACATCGCGGTCTGGCCCGATCCGAAACAGACCTATTTGCTGAGCGCCGACGGCGAAAACAACGAAATCCGGGTGCTGAAACGCGACGACGGTAGCGTGGTCGGGACGTTCGGCCGCAACGGCCGCAACGCGGGCCAATTCCACTGGATTCATGCCATGGCGATCGATTCCAAGGGCAACGTCTTTACCGCCGAAGTCGACACCGGAAAGCGCATCCAGAAATTCAAGCTGACATCGGACGCACTACGATAGGTGGGATTGCCGCGAACAGCGGGAACCACTACCACCATCGCAGGTAATACCGGGTCGGACCTCATCAAGAAGGCCGCCCGGCTACCATAGATGGAGGAAGTGAATGACTACACTTAATGCGCGGCGTTTGGCTGCGTTGCTTACCGTTGCGTGCGCCTGTTTCACCGCGCCCGCCTATGCCCAGGACAAGAACGTCAAGATCGGCGTGCTCACCGACATGTCGAGCCTCTATGCCGACATCAACGGTCCGGGCGCCGTGACCGCCGTCAACATGGCGATCGAGGATTCCGGTCTGCGCGCCAAGGGCTGGAAGATCGAAGTGGTGAGCGGCGATCACCAGAACAAGCCTGACGTCGGCGTCAACATCGCGCGGCAATGGATCGACACCGAGAAGGTGGACGTCGTCGCGGATACGCCGAATTCCGGCGTGGCGCTCGCCATCAGCAACCTCGTCAAGGAAAAGAACGCCATCCTGCTCAACCAGGCCGCGGCCAGTGCCGACCTGACCGGCAAGGCCTGCAACGCCAACACCGTCTCCACGACCTATGACACCTACATGCTCGCCAACGGCACCGGCAAGGCGCTGACCAAGGCGGGCGGTGACAGTTGGTTCTTCGTTTCCGCCGACTACGCTTTCGGCGCGGCGATGCAGCGTGACGCAGCCACGGTGGTCGAAGCGAATGGCGGCAAGGTGCTGGGCAACGTCAAGCACCCGCTCAACACCTCGGACTTCTCGTCCTTCCTGCTGCAGGCGCAATCGTCGAAGGCCAAGGTCATCGGCTTTGCCAATGCCGGCGGCGACACCACCAACGCGATCAAGCAGGCCGCTGAATTCGGCGTCGTCGCCGGCGGTCAGAAGCTCGCGGCGCTGCTGTTGTTCATCAACGACGTGCATTCGCTCGGCCTGAAAACCGCGCAGGGCCTGACCTTCACCGAGTCCTTCTATTGGGACCTGAACGACAAGACCCGTGCCTTTTCGGCCAAGTTCCAGGAAAAGGCCGCCAATCATGCCAAGCCGTCGATGACGCAGGCCGGCAACTACGCCGCGATCTCGCACTACCTCAAGACGCTGGAAGCGCTCGGCGGCAACCCGCATGACGGCGCCAAGGTGGTGGCGAAAATGAAGGAACTGCCGACCGACGATCCGCTGTTCGGCAACGGCCCGATCCGCGCCGACGGCCGCCGTCTGATTCCGGCCTATCTGTTCGAAGTGAAGAAGCCGGAAGAGTCGAAAGGTCCGTGGGACTATTACAAGCTGCTCGCCACGATCTCCGCCGAAGACGCCGCCAAGCCGCTCGCGCAAAGCGAGTGTCCGCTGGTGAAGAAGTGACCGCGTAGCGGTCATTCCGGGATGGTGCGCGAGCACCAGACCCGGAATCTCGAGATTCCGGGTTCGCGTCCTCGACGCGCCCCGGAATGAATTGGGTTGATCAACGCGGCAGTAGATTGGTCTTGGCGAGGTCGAGCACCTCGTCGCCGCGGCCGCTCATCACCGCCCGCAAGATCCACAGGCTGAAGCCCTTGATCTGCTCGGCGGTGATCGTGGGCGGCATCGACAATTCCTGCCGCGCCGTGACGACGTCGAGCACCGCGGGCCCGTCATGGTCCAGCATTTCGCGAATTGCCTGCGGCAGGTCGCCGGGGTCCTCGACCCGCCGCCCGTGAATGCCCATCGCGCGCGCCATCGCCGCAAAATCAGGATTCTCCAGGTCGACGCCGGTCTCGATGAATCCGGAGGCCTTCATTTCCAGCGCAACGAAACCCAGCACGCCGTTGTTGAAGATCACCACCTTCACCGGCAGCTTCATCTGCCGCAGCGTAATCAGGTCGCCCATCAGCATCGCGAATCCGCCATCGCCGGACATCGACACCACCTGCCGCCCCGGCTGCGACGCCTGGGCGCCGATCGCGTGCGCCATCGCATTGGCCATCGAGCCATGCACCCAGGATCCGACAAGGCGCCGGCGTCCGTTCATGACCAGATAGCGCGCCGCCCAGACCGTCGGCGTGCCGACATCGGCCGTGAAGACCGCGTCTTCGGAAGCGGCCTCGCTGAGCAGGCGCGCCAGATATTGCGGATGGATCGGCTTCTTCCCGGGCGTGCCGCGCGCCAAATCGTCCAACCCGGCGCGGGCTTTCTTGTAGTGCGCGACGCTGTCGTCGAGATGGCGGCTGTCATCCTTGGTGGTCAGTTTCGGCAGCAGCGCCTCGATGGTGGCGCCGACATCGCCGACCAGACCGAGATCGAGTTTGCAGCGGCGGCCGAGATTTTCGGGGCGGATATCGACCTGCGCGATCTTTGCGCCTGTCGGCAGAAACTGCTTGTAGGGGAAATCGGTCCCCAGCATCAACAATACGTCGCAGGCATGCATGGCGGCGTAGCCGGACGAGAAACCGATGAAGCCGGTCATGCCGACATCATAGGGGTTGTCGAATTCGACGTGTTCCTTGCCGCCGAGCGCATGCACCATGGGGCTCTTGAGCTTGTCGGCAAGGCGCATCAGGCTGTCATGGGCGCCCGCGCAGCCGCGGCCACAGAATAACGTCACACGTTTGGCGCTGTTCAGAAGATCGGCCAGCGCCGTCAATTCTGACTCGGCCGGCCGAACCGTTGGCGCCTTCGGCAACAGCCCGGCCTTCGGTGAAATGCCGCGGCCCGGCGCCTTCAGCAGCGCGATGTCGCCGGGGATCACCAGCACCGCGACGCCCCGGCGGCCGACGGCAGCACGGATGGCGTTTTCCAGCACGTAGGGAAGTTGCGCGGGATCGGAAACGAGTTCGCAGTAATGGCTGCATTCGCGAAACAGATCCTGCGGGTGCGTCTCCTGAAAATAGCCGCCGCCGATCTCGGCGGAGGGAATCTGGGCGGCGATGGCCAGTACCGGCGTGCGGCTGCGATGCGCATCGAACAGGCCATTGATGAGATGGAGATTGCCGGGCCCGCACGAGCCTGCGCATACCGCAAGCCCGCCGGTAATTTGCGCCTCGGCCGAGGCTGCAAAGGCCGCGACCTCCTCATGCCGGACATGAACCCAGTCGATCGCCTCGCGTTTGCGCATCGCTTCGGTCAGGCCGTTGAGGCTGTCCCCGACCACGCCGAAGACGCGTTTCACGCCGGCCTGAATCAAGGTTTCCGCGATGAGGTCGGCGACGGTGTCGATCGGCATGGTGGCCTCGCTCTGCTGGAGGAGCTTTCCGCACATCTGCCTCAGGTGTAGCGGGCCGGGCCGGCTCGAACAATTCAGGCTGCCGTGATGTCGGCGGGTTCCCGGTCAGGCAGGCAAGGCCGGCTTCATGTGCCTGGTTTGGCCGCCAGCGTCCGCCACGCGACCAGGAGCGCCAGCGCAAGCAGCGCCGCGGCCAACAGAAACGGCGCGCCCGGCATTTTCACCGGGGCGGAATCGCTGATGAAATAGGCAAAGATCAGCGTGAACAGAAACGGGCCCGCCATCTGGGCGATGCTGTTGACGCTGTTGGCGGCGCCCTGCAACTGGCCCTGCTGATCGGGCGCGACCAGTTGCGTCGTCAATGCCTGGATCGCAGCGCCCGCGATGCCCCACAGCGCCATCACGGGAATACCGGCCCAGAACAGCGGTCCGGTGGGGGCTGCGCCATAGATCAGGAAGCCGAGCGCGCCGCAGCCGAGCCCGAGCAACAGCGCGCGGCGTTCGCCGAGACGCTTGACGATCGGTCCGACGCCGGCGCCCTGCACCACCATGGCGCTGATACCAACGAGCGCCAGCGTCAGGCCGACGGTCCTTGTGTCCCAGCCGTAGCGATAGGTCGCGTACAGCACGAAGGTCGAGGGCAGCACGACATGCGCGACCTGGCCAAAGAAATTCGACAGCGAGAGACCGGCAAGGACCCGGTTGGAGCGCAGCAGATGCAGCGCGCCGAGCGGGTTGGCGCTTTTCCAGCGGAACGGCGCGCGCCGCTCCGGCGGCAGTGACTCCGGCAGGATCAGCCAGCCGTAAAGCGTGTTGGCAAAACTCAGGCCCGCCGCGACCCAGAACGGCAGCCGCGGATCCATATCGCCGAGCAGGCCGCCGACGGCGGGTCCGAGGATGAAGCCGGCGCCGAACGCCGCGCCGATCCTGCCGAACACCGCGGCGCGCCGCTCCGGCGGCGTCACATCGGCGATGTAAGCAAAGGCAGTTGAGATACTGGCCGAGGTGATGCCGGAGATCACGCGGCCGACGAACAACCACAGCAGTGACGGCGCCAGCGCCATCAGCACGTAATCCAACGCCAGTCCGAAGTTGGACAGCAGCACCACCGGCCGGCGGCCGAAGCGGTCGGACAGAGCGCCGAGGATCGGCGAGAAGATGAACTGCATCACCGCCCAGGCGGTGCCGAACAAGCCGAAAATCCGCGCCGCCGTGGCGGTGTCGTTGTCGACAAAACTCTCGACGAGTTTGGGCAGGATCGGCAGGATCAGGCCGAGCGCGAACATGTCGAGCAGGATGGTGACGAAAATGAAGGCGGCCGCACCGCTACGTACCGGCGGCATCTCGGCAGCACGCTCCGAGGCCGCCTCGCTCATGACGGCCGCTTGCGCTTGTGGGCGAACGGATTGTCTTTCTCGCGCAAGGTGATGCGGACCGGCGTGCCCGGCAGGTCGAAGGCTTCACGCAGGCTGTTGGTGAGATAGCGCAGATAGGAGGTCGGCACCGCATCGGCACGCGAGCAGAACAGGATGAAACTCGGCGGCCGCGCCTTGGCCTGCGTGATGTAATTCAGCTTCAGCCGGCGGCCGGATACGGCCGGCGGCGGATTGGCGTCGACCGCCTGCTCGAACCAGCGGTTGAGGGCTGCCGTCGGCACGCGCTTGTTCCAGACCGCATAGGCTTCCTCGATTGCCGTCATCAGCCGGTCGATGCCCTCACCCATCAGGCCGGACACCGCAACGATCGGCGCGCCCTTGATCTGGGGCAGCCAGTGATCGGCATCGGTGCGCAGCGCCGAGATCAGGCTGCCTTTCTTCTCCATCAAGTCCCATTTGTTGACGGCCAGCACGACCGCGCGCCCCTCGCGCTCGATCAGATCGGCGATGCGCAGATCCTGCTCCTCGAACCGGTTCTGCGCATCCATCATCATCACCACGACTTCGGCAAAGCGCACGGCCCGCAACGCATCCGCCACCGAAAGCTTTTCCAGCTTCTCGTCGATCCGCGCCCGCCGCCGCAGGCCTGCGGTATCGAACACCCGGAAGTCGCGCCCCTGCCAGGTTACCTCGACAGAGATGGAATCGCGGGTGGTGCCGGCCTCGGCGCTGGTCAGCAGCCGCTCCTCGCCGAGCAGATGATTGATCAGCGTCGACTTGCCGGCGTTGGGGCGGCCGACGATCGCAACCCGAATGGGACGTTTGGCAAGATCCTCGTCGGATTCGATGATGTCGTCATCGTCGAATTCCTCGCCCTCCTCGGTCGGATCGGGCATCAGCACGCGGAGCGAATCATAGAGATCGCTGAGGCCCTCGCCATGCTCGGCCGAAATCTGCACGGGATCGCCGAGGCCGAGCGCATAGGATTCCATCGCGCCGACCTCGCCGTGCCGGCCTTCGCTCTTGTTGGCGACCAGCACCACCGGCTTGTTGGCGCGGCGAGCGAAATCGGCGAAGGCGCGGTCGTTCGGCGTCAAGCCGGCGCGGGCGTCGATCACGAACATCAGCGCGTCGGCCAGCGCGATCGCGGTTTCGGTCTGCTCCTGCATCCGCGCGGTGAGCGAGCCCTTGGCGCCCTCGTCGAGGCCGGCGGTATCGATCACGGTGAATTCGAGATCGCCGAGACGCCCATTGCCCTCGCGGCGGTCGCGGGTGACGCCGGGTTCGTCGTCGACCAGCGCGAGCTTCTGCCCGACCAGCCGGTTGAACAGCGTCGACTTTCCGACATTGGGCCGGCCGATGATGGCAATCGTAAAGGGCATGAATAATCCAGACGCCCTCCTCTGAGGGCGTGTCAATCGAATGTGGCAGTGAGATCAGGGTTCTGACCTGATCGGTCAGAACCCTGATCTCATTCTTATTTGACGCGTTTTCTTCACGCGAACCGGCGTCCACTTCGCTCGAAAACGCGACACGATCAGCGCGTAAACGTACCGCTCGGCATCGGCGCCGGGAACGGTGCGGCGGATTGTTGGGTAGATTGCGCGGGCGCGGCCGATTGGGCTGCCGGCTGGTCGGGCGGCGGCGCGGTGGTGCGCTTGCGCACGATCTTTTTCGGTTTCGGCGCCGGCGGTGCGGCGGCGGTGCCGCCCTCTTCCTCGGCCGCGGCGTCGGGTTCGGCGGCGGGCGCCGTAGCGACCGGGGCTGGCGCCTGATGGCCTCTGGATTTCGCGGAGCCTTTCGATTTCGGCTCCTGCGGAGGCGGCGCCGCAGGCGCGACCGCGGCCTGGGCGTTCGGGTCGTCGATCTGCTGCTGGCGCGCGCCCTTGTAGAGATCTTTCGGCACGCCCTGCTCGAGGCCCGGCACACCGTCGGGAAAGACCGGCTTGCGTTCACCGGGCAGCTTCTTCTTGGTGTCGAGCCAGTCGAGCATGTCGGTCGGATCGAAATTGCCCATGCTGCCGCAGCCTGCCAGTGCGCTTGCGAGCGCGACGAGGATGGTGGCTGCGATCAGACGTTGCGGGCGGAGCATGCTCAGGTCTCGTTTATCTCGTTTGGCCGGCTCAGCTCTTGTTAGCTTTTGGCGACCGGCGGCAGCAGAGCCTGCAGCGCTTCGGCGCGCGATCGCAGGCTCGGCGGCGTCTCGCCGTCATTGGCAATCAGGTCCAGCCACTGCCGCGCCGCGGCGGCATCGTTGGCGCGCCAGGCCGACAGCGCCAGCAATTCGCGCGCGGTATGGCGAAAGGTAGCCCCCTGAGCGGCGGCCGCCTCAAGGCGCGTCTTCATGTTGGGATAGGTCGTGCCTTCCAGCAGCAATTGCGCGGCGCGCACCCGCGCCAAATCCCGTTCGGCCACCCCGACGCTGCTGTCAGCGGCAATCTCGTCGAACATCTTGGCGGCAGCCTGCGGATCGCGGTTTGCGACCTCCGCCGCCGTGCGCAGCCGCGCCAGCAGGCGGTATCCCGCCGGGGCCTTGGCCGCCAAATCGGCAAAGGCCGCCTCGGCCTCGGCATGTTTGTTGGCTTCGGAGAGCTCGGTGGCCCTGTCAAACGCCGCCCCCGCCTCGGCCGCTTTCTTGGCTTCCAGATATTGATAGCCACGCCAGCCGCCCACGGAGGCGATGATCAGGATCGCAACCGCAATGATATAGATGGAATATTGGTCCCACAGCTTCTTGAGCTGGTCGCGACGGACTTCCTCGTCGACTTCATTAAATAATTCAGACACTTAAGGTTATCCCATCCCCGATATGGCGCAGCTCGCGCGGCAAGCCGGCGCCCCCGATGCCCGCATGGCGGCGGCGATACCCTAACGATATGGCGGTGGCAAGGCAAAGCGAGCCGGATCAAAGCGTTAACGCTGAAGCCGCGGCGGCCACGCGAATTGCCCGGCGCCACATGCCCTTCGGGAATATTGACTTCGCGGTTCAAAGCTTGGCGTAATCCGTCCGATTTTTGTCGGTTATTCGTCTGATTTTGCAGGTGCTTCATGGTTTGCCGCGCCCTGGTCGTCATCCTCGCCATCGGGGCCACTGCCCCGCCGGCCGCGACCCAAGCCTACGACATCAAGCCGAAAACGCCGGAAACTGCGTTCTCCGGAAAGCTGCGGCCGGACATTCTGGGCATCTCGGCGGATTCCACCGCTGATTCCACGCGCGCCGTCCTCGAGTCGTTCTTCAAGGGACACAGCAACGCCACCACAGACATCCAGCAGCAGAAGTTCGGCGACACCGCCATCAGCTTCATCTCGGCGCTGAATTTCAGCCTCCCCCCGGGCACCAACCAGAACGGCGAGGCGCTGACGAGCAGCTTCTCGTCGCCCGCCAGCGGCAATCGCATCTATTTCCTCGCGCGCAACCTCACCTTTGCAAAGGACCAGCAGCCGGCGAAGGCCGACATGGTCAAGGAGGTGATGGGCAAATATGGCGCGCCCACCATCGTCGGCGATCAGCACCTCTATTACATCTATCGCGGAGGCTCGATCGTCTCGGTCGGAACCAAATACAAGGAAGCCACCGCGATCGAGGCGATCGCCAAACCGCTCGATCCCAAAGCCGCACTCAAACTCAATGGCGAGACCATTCGCGGCAGCTGCGTCGCGGTGGTCAAGCGCGCACAGACGAAAGAAAAGGCACTGGCAGCCATGCTGACGGAGGCCAAAGGCGCCAATTGCGACGGCGTATTGAGCGTGCAACTGGTACCCGGCACCGCACCCGACCGCGTCGGGATTGCGCAATTTTCGCTGCTGGACGTCAAGCGCGTGATCAGCGCCGCGGCGATCGACAGTGACGCGATGGCCGCCGAACAGAACGAACGCAACGCCGCACCAAAAGGCAGCGCGCCAAAACTCTAAAGCTTTCCGTTCCGATTGAATCAGCTTCCGATGTTGCGCGCCTCGCGCAACTGCCGCTTCAGCACCTTGCCGTTGGCGTTGCGTGGCAGCGGATCGGTGGTGAGGTCGATGGTTTCCGGCACCTTGTAGTCCGACAGCCGGTCGGCACACCACGCCTGCAGCGTCGCGACGCTGCTTTCGCCCCTGACCACCACGACGGCATGGACGCGCTCGCCGAGCACCGGGCACGGTTTTGCAATGATCGCGCTTTCCAGCACGTCGGGATGGCCCGACAGCACCGACTCGACCTCGGCGGAATAGATCTTGAGGCCGCCGCGGTTGATCATGTCCTTCTGGCGATCGAACACGCGCACGAAGTTGGCCTCGTCGATCGAGCCGAGGTCGCCGGAATGCCAGAAGCCGCCGGTGAAACTTTCCACCGTGGCCTTGGGATTGTTCCAGTAACCCTTGATGACCGAGCCGCCGTGAATCCAGATTTCACCGATCTCGCCGCGCGGCAGTTCGTGGCCGTCGCCATCCACGGCAATGATCTGCGCACCCGGACAGGGCAACCCGACGCTGTCGATATGCGCAGCGGTCAGCTCGCCCGGCATCATCGTCGATGGCGACGTGGTCTCGGTGGCGCCGTAGCAATTCGCCAGCTTGAGGCCCGGAACCTTGGCGGCCAGGCGCTCGATGGTCGCGATCGGCATCGGTGCGCCGCCAAAGCCGCCGATCCGCCAGCTCGACAGGTCGTAGCTGTCGAAATCCGGCTGCAGCAGGCAGAGATTGTACATCGCCGGCACCATCACGGTGTAGGTGACGCGCTCCCGCGCCGCCAGCTTCAAATATTCGGCGGCCTTGAACTCCGGCATGACGATCAGCGCGCCGGCGCAGCGCACCATGGTCATGATGTTGGCGACCACGCCGGTGACATGACCGAGCGGTACCGCCGCAATCGAACGGTCCGCCGCGGTCAATTGCAGGCACGACACGAACACCATCGAGGAATGAATGATGTTGCAATGCGCGAGCATCGCCCCTTTCGGCTTGCCCGTGGTGCCGGACGTGTAGAGGATCATCGCGGTGTCTTCTTCACCGACCTCGGCCGGCATGGCCGAACCGCCATGATCGAGCAGGCTCGAAAACCGAGAGGCATGGCTGTCGTCGACGGAAATCCGATGCTCGAGATCAGCGACCTCGCCGGCGTCAGGCAGGCGGTCGGCATGCGTTGCCTCATGGATCAGAAGCCGGGCGCCGCTGTCGTTGAGCACATAGGCGATCTCGGGCTTTTGCTGGCGGGTCGAGAGCAGCACCGTCACCAGCCCGGCATGGGCGGCGGCAAACATCGTCAGCACGAACTCGATCCGGTTGCCGAGCAGCACGGCGATGCGATCGCCGGGCCGCAATCCGAGCCGCTGAAAACCCGCCGCGATCCGCGCCGACTGTTCGGCGACATCGCGCCAGTTCATGCGGCGGTCACCGCAGATCAGCGCCTCGCCGTCGGGATTGCGCTGCGCGGCTTCGGCAATCATGGCCCAGACGCTGTGCGGCCGTTCGGTAAACGCCGGCACCACGCGATCACCGAACCGCGCCTCGAGCCGCATCGCCGGAATCGAATGCTGCGCCCAGTCCACGGTTCGCCTCGCTAGCCCTTTGCCTTCATATCATAGACATGCTCGGGCCCGGGAAAGGCCCGCGAACGCACGTCGGTGGCGTAGCCCTCGATCGCAGCTTCGATCGCGGGCCCGAGATTGCCGTAGCGGCGCACGAATTTCGGCGTCCGCGGCGACAGGCCGAGCATGTCTTCCAGCACCAGCACCTGGCCATCGCAGGCGGCGCTGGCGCCGATGCCGATGGTGGGAATGGCGATGCTTTCGGTAATCTTGCGGGCCAGCGGTTCGGCAATCGCCTCGATCACGACCGAGAAGGCGCCCGCCTCGGCAATCGCCCTGGCGTCGTTCTCGATCGGCTCCCAGCTACCCTCCTCGCGCCCCTGCGCGCGAAACGAGCCGAGCGTGTTGATCGATTGCGGCGTCAGGCCGATATGGCCCATGACGGGAATGCCGCGCTCGCTGAGAAACGCGACCGTCTCCGCCATCCGCACGCCGCCTTCGAGTTTGACCGCACCGCAATGGGTCTCCTTGAGGATCCGCGCCGCGGCATGGAACGCCTGCTCCTTGGACGCCTCGTAGGAGCCAAAGGGCATGTCGACCACGACCAGCGCGCGTTGCGAACCGCGCATCACCGCGCGGCCCTGCAGGATCATCATGTCGAGCGTCACCGGCACCGTGGTCTCGAAACCGTGCATGACGTTGCCGAGGGAATCCCCGACCAGGATGGCGTCGCAATAGCGATCGACCAATGCCGCCGTGTGCGCGTGATACGACGTCAGCATCACGATCGGATCACCGTTCTTGCGCGCGCGAATGTCGGGCGCGGTCTTGCGCCTGATGGCCGACTGGACTGACATGCTAGACTCCAACCACGGGGACGCCGATCACGACCGGATGGAACGCGAATGCGAGCGCCAGATAAGCGATGCAACCGACCGCGATCGCGATCAGGTCGTTGGTGGGACCGCCGACCGGGATCGGCGGCGCGCCGGCGTCGGGACGCCGCTTCAGCGAGATGCGGTCGAACACCGCCCACGCCAGGAACGAACCGAACAGGATGATCGAGCCGAGATCGCCGTTGGCGAGCAGATGCGCCGCCGCCCACAGCTTGACGCCGGTCAGCATCGGATGCTTCAGCGTCGTGTAGATCCGGCCGCGGATATAGGAGGCGACCACGAGAATGACGGCGGGCAGCATCAGGGCGACCGTGATGTGCTTGAACGCCGTCGGCGGGTTCCAGACGTCGATCCACCCCGTCGCGCGGTAATGGGCAAATCCCCAGGTGACCAGCGCCAGGCCCGCCACCGAGGCCAGCGTATAGCCGATCTTGTAGGTGCTCTCGCCCATCGCGCCGACGACCCGGGCGCGCAATTGGCGTTGCGTGGAAAGGGTATGGACGCCGAAAAACAGGATCAGGCCAAGGATCATCACCAGCAGTCCCATGATGTCCCTCTCCTTGCGCGGCTTCGCTTCCCCTCGCCTATCATTGATGGGGCTCGGAGCGCAATGCGCTACGCTGCCGCCCAAATCACGGCTTTTCGGCTTGCTTGCCCAGATCGCGGTTGTCGACATAGCGGATCGCGATCGGCCGGCCCGCGAGCGCGCCGCCGAGCCCGCCGGTGAATTTCAGCGGCACGCAGGCGTCAAGCGAGGCGTTGATGGCCTTCAGGTAGGTGGCGCGGGTATCGGCCGGGGTGCCGGCTGTGGCGAACGTCAGCCGGGGGGCGGCGATGATTTCGCCTGTTCGCTTGAAGCTGAAGCGCACCGACATCTGCATGCCCTCGCGCGCGCGCTCCGTGGGCGGCGGGGTCCAGCAGGATCGCAGCGCCGCAAAGAGATCGCCGATGGTGTCGAGGTCGTGATCGGGCTTTTGGTATTTCGCGGCCTGGTCCTTTGGCGGCACGCTCTCGATCGTGAGTTGCAGGTTTTGACCGTAGGGATAATCGATCTCGGGAATGCACGGGCCATCGTTGAAGACGCTGCAGAATGACGGCGTACAGGGCACGCCGTCGAGCACGCTGCACGGCGCGTGCGAAAACGGCGTGGCGTCGATATGACGCCGCGGCTGGGCGTCGGCGGCGCTGATGCCGGCAAACGCCAAGACAAACGTCAAGACCAGGCAAATCGTCATGCGTCGGAGCATGCGCTCGATCCTTGACAGGCGATGCAATCAACTTGGTACGCCCCTTGGTCGGGTTCAAGCCGGCCGGCGTTCACATCCCCGCGTTCATTTGGCGGCAAAGATAGCCCGAGTAGTGGGCCAGGCCCTCAGGCCTTCTTCTTCACATCCTTGATGTGAGAGAACACGATGCCCTCGGCGCGTTCCTTGGTGTAGCCGAGATAGAACTCGTTCTTGGCGAGGAACACCGGGTCGCCATCGACGTCGTCGGCGACGCCGGAGCCGTTGGCCGCGATGAACGTGTCGAGCTTCTTGCGGTCGTCGGAGGAAATCCAGCGCGCCAGCTGGAACTCGGAAACTTCGAATTCCACCGGCAGCGAATATTCGGCGTCGAGGCGGGCTTTCAGCACGTCGAGCTGCAGCGGGCCGACCACGCCGACCAGCGCCGGTGCACCGTCCCGCGGGCGGAACACCTGCACGACGCCCTCCTCCGACATCTGCTGCAGCGCTTCCTTCAGCTTCTTGGCCTTCATCGCGTCCGTCAGCCGCACACGGCGGACGATTTCCGGTGCGAAGCTCGGCACGCCGACGAAAGTCAGATCCTCGCCCTCGGTCAGCGTATCGCCGATCCGCAACGTGCCGTGGTTGGGAATGCCGACGACGTCGCCGGCATAGGCTTCGTCCGCCACCGAACGGTCCTGGGCAAAGAAGAATTGCGGCGAGGACAGCGACATGTTCTTTCCGGTGCGCACCAGCTTGGCCTTCATGCCGCGGCTGAGTTTTCCGGAGCACAGCCGCGCGAACGCGATGCGGTCGCGGTGGTTCGGATCCATATTGGCCTGGATCTTGAAAACGAAGGCGCTCATGCGCGGCTCCGATGCCTCGACCTTGCGCAGGTTGGAGTCCTGCGCGCGCGGCTCCGGCGCAAAGCGGCCGAGGCCTTCCAGCAAATCGCCGACGCCGAAATTACGCAGCGCGCTGCCGAAATAGACCGGGGTCAGATGCCCCTCGCGGAACGCCTCGAGCTCGAACGGCTTGCAGGCTTCCGAGACCAGCGCGAGTTCCTCCTTGACCTCGGCGACGTCGAGATTGGCGTTGCGGCCGGCGAGATCGGCGATATCGATCTGTTGCGCCGCGCCGGTCTTGGCGCCGCCGCCTTCCAGCAGGCGTATGCCACCGGTTGCGATATCGTAGGTGCCGAGAAAGTCGCGGCCGCGGCCGACCGGCCAGGTCATCGGCGTGGTGTCGAGCGCCAGCGTCTTCTCGATCTCGTCGAGCAGTTCGAACGTGTCGCGGCTCTCGCGGTCCATCTTGTTGATGAAGGTGATGATCGGGATGTCGCGCAGGCGGCACACCTCGAACAGTTTTCGCGTCCGCGCCTCGATGCCCTTGGCGGCGTCGATCACCATGACGGCGGAATCGACCGCAGTCAGCGTGCGATAGGTGTCCTCCGAAAAGTCCTCGTGGCCCGGCGTATCCAGTAGGTTGAACACCAGGCCATCGAATTCGAAGGTCATGACCGAGGTGACCACCGAGATACCGCGCTCGCGCTCGATCTTCATCCAGTCGGAACGGGTATTGCGGCGTTCGCCCTTGGCCTTGACCTGTCCTGCGAGATTGATGGCGCCGCCGAACAGCAGCAGCTTTTCCGTCAGCGTGGTCTTGCCGGCGTCCGGATGGGAGATGATGGCAAAGGTCCGCCGCCGCGCCACTTCATCTGAAAGCGGCGACCGGGACGGCGATTCGGCTGAGGCGGCAATGTCGGACATGAATCGAGCGTTTGGCAGGGAAAACGGGCGCAATCAAGGGCGAATTGGCGATTGCCGAAGCGGGATACAAGCCCCATATCGGGCTGGGGAGGACGACCTTCCGATCAACATCATCCGCGGGGACGACCCTGCCTTATCTGGAGGGTTTGTCATGGCTTGGGCTATCTTGTTCGTCGCGGGTCTCCTCGAAATAGGCTGGGCCATTGGCCTCAAATACACCGAAGGCTTTACGCGGCTGATGCCGTCCGTCCTGACGCTGGCCGCGATGACGGGAAGCATTCTCCTGTTGGGACTGGCGTTGAAAACGCTGCCGATCGGAACGGCCTATGCCGTGTGGACCGGCATCGGGGCCGTGGGAACGGCCATCCTTGGCATTGCCTTGTTCGGCGAACCGGCGACCGCCGCACGCCTGGCGAGCATCGGGCTGATTGTGGCCGGCATCGTCGGCCTGAAACTGGTCACCTGAGCAGCACCACCGCCCAATAGGTCGCGGCGGCCACGATCGCCGAGGCCGGGATGGTGATGACCCAGGCATAGACGATCGAACTGGCCACGTTCCAGCGCACCGCCGAGACCCGCCGCGCCGCACCGACGCCGACAATGGCGCCGGTGATGGTGTGCGTCGTCGAGACCGGCACCCCGAGCCAGGTCGCCATGAACAGCGTCGCGGCCCCGCCGGTTTCCGCGCAGAAGCCCTGCATCGGCGTCAGCTTGGTGATCCGCAATCCCATGGTGCGGACGATCCGCCAGCCGCCCATCAGGGTACCCAGCGCCATCGCCGCCTGGCACGCCAGCACCACCCAGAACGGGATGGAGAATTCGGTGCCGAGATGGCCCTGCGAATAGAGCAGCACCGCGATGATGCCCATGGTCTTCTGCGCGTCGTTGCCGCCATGGCCGAGCGAGTACAGCGAGGCCGAGACGAATTGCAGGATGCGGAAGGCGCGATCGACCGCAAACGGCGTCGAGCGCACCGAGAACCAGGACACGATCGCGACCAGCACCAGTGCCAGCAGGAAGCCGACCAGCGGCGACAGCACGATCGCCAGCAGCGTCTTGGTGAGGCCGCTCCAGACCGCAGCGGATATCCCCGCCTTCGCCATGCCGCCGCCGACCAGCCCGCCGATCAGCGCATGGGAACTGGACGAGGGAATCCCGAGCCCCCAAGTGATCAGGTTCCAGACGATGGCCCCGACCAGAGCTGCAAAGATCACGGTCGCATCGACCACGCTCGGCTCGATGATGCCGGTGCCGATGGTGTTGGCGACATGAAGCCCGAACACCAGGAAGGCGATGAAATTGAAGAAGGCGGCCCACAGCACCGCATATTGCGGGCGCAGCACCCGCGTCGACACGATGGTGGCGATCGAATTCGCCGCATCGTGCAGTCCGTTCAGGAAGTCGAACAGCAGCGCAACCCCGATCAGGATCGCCAGAACCGGAAGACCAAGCGTGGCGTCCACCTGTTGGCCCTGCCCTATGCAATTTCTTTGAGCATGATCTCCGCGCAAACGCCTTCGGCGTTTGTCGCGAAGGAAAACCGGTGCCCACTTTGCGCTAACGCGGCCCTACGGGTCCGGATCATGCTCATACCTGTTCGATCACGATGGAATTGATTTCGTTGGCGACATCGTCAAAGCGATCCGAGACCTTTTCGAGATGCTTGTAGATCTCGGCGCCGACCACGAAATCCATGACATTGGCGTCACGGTGTTTGAGGAACAGCTCCTTCAGTCCGATGTCGTGGAGGTCGTCGACGCGGCCCTCGAGCTTGCCGATCTCCTCGGTGATCGCCGTCAACATCGCGACGTTGTCGCCAATTGCCTGCATCAGTGGCAAGGCACGGCCCACCAGATTGGCGCACTCGACCAGCAGCGTGCCCATTTCGCGCATCGGCGGCTCGAAGGTCCGCACCTCGAACAGCACGACCGCCTTTGCGGTCTGCTGCATCTGGTCGATGGCGTCGTCCATCGCCGTGATCAGGTTCTTGATGTCGCCGCGGTCGAACGGGGTGATGAAGGTGCGCCGGACTGCCGTCAGCACTTCGCGGGTGATGCTATCCGCGTCGTTCTCGAACTGATTGACGCGCTGGCAGAACACCGGGGTCTCGTCACCGCCGCGCAGCATGTCCTGCAGCGCCTGGGCCCCCTGCACCAGGGTCTGGGAATGGCGGGCAAACAGGTCGAAAAACCGCTCTTCCTTCGGCAAGAAATAGCGAAACCAGCGCAGCATCGGCCTCATCCATCGTTCCGGACGGCCACCCAAAGCAGCGCGTCACAAAACTGTCATAGACTATTCACGTGGAAAGCGCGCCATGGCAGCCCCCCGGAAAGCGGTCATCCACCGCTTTGTGAGGCATGAAATCCGACGAAAACCGGCGGGATTCAGAGCGAACGGCGGAAAAAATGCGCGATCTCGCCGATCAGGCCGCGGCGGAAGGTCAGCACACAGGTGACGAAAATGACGCCCTGGATCACCGTCACCCACTGGCCGAACCCGGCCAGATATTGCTGCATGGCGATGATCACGAAGGCGCCGACCACCGGGCCGAATACCGTTCCGAGACCGCCGACCAGCGTCATCAGCACGACCTCGCCCGACATCGTCCAGTGCACGTCGGTCAGCGAGGCGTTCTGCGCCACGAACACCTTCAGCGAGCCGGCAAAACCGGCGAGCGTCCCGGAAAGGATGAAGGCCAGCAGTTTGTACTGATCGGTCTTGTAGCCCAGCGAGATCGCCCGCGGCTCGTTCTCCCGGATCGCCTTCAAGACCTCGCCAAACGGCGAGTTGATGGTCCGATAGATCACGAGGAAACCGCCGAGGAAACCGATCAGCACGACGTAATAGAGCGTTGTCGGCTTGGCGAGATTGAAAATCCCGAACAGATAGCCCTGCGGGATGCCCTGGATACCGTCTTCGCCATGGGTGAACGGCGTCTGCAGATAGACGAAAAACAGCAACTGCGACAGCGCCAGCGTGATCATCGAGAAGTAGATGCCCTGCCGGCGGATCGAAACGTAACCGGTGATGACGCCAAGCGCGGCCGCGCCCGCGGTACCGAACAGGATCCCCAGTTCCGGCGACAGGCCCCAGACCTTCAGCGCGTGCGCGGTGAGATAACCCGCCGTCCCCAGAAACATCGCGTGGCCAAACGACAGCAGGCCGCCGTAGCCGATCAGCAGATTGAACGCGCAGGCAAGCAGCGCAAAGCACAGCGCCTGCATCACGAAGAACGGGTAGATGCCGGTCCACGGCACGATGACGAGCAGTGCCGCCATGATCACGAAAACGATCATCTCGTCGCGAACGGCGCGCGGGCTTGCCGGCAGGGTATCGTCAGTCAATGCGCTCATGTCAGGCCGCCCGTCCAGTCAGTCCCGTTGGCTTCACCAGCAACACCAGCACCATCAGCACGAAGACCACGGTGTTTGAAGCTTCGGGATAAAAATATTTGGTCAATCCTTCGATCACGCCAAGCGCAAAGCCGGTGATGATCGATCCCATGATGGAGCCCATGCCGCCGATGACCACCACCGCGAACACGACGATGATCAGGTCGGCGCCCATCAGCGGCCGGACCTGGTTGATCGGCGCGGACAGCACGCCGGCCAGCGCCGCCAGACCAACGCCGAGGCCGTAGGTCAGCGTGATCATCCGCGGCACATTGATGCCGAACGCCCGCACCAGCGTCGGATTTTCGGTGGCCGCGCGCAGATATGCGCCAAGCCGGGTCTTTTCGATCAGGTACCAGGTGGCAAGACAGACGACCAGCGAGAACACGACCACCCACCCGCGATAGATCGGCAGGAACATGAAGCCGAGATTCATGCCGCCCTTCAGCTCGTCGGGGATCGCGTAAGGCAGACCCGAGGAGCCGAAATAATTCTGGAACACGCCCTGCACGATCAGCGCGATGCCGAACGTCAGCAGCAGCCCGTAGAGATGGTCGAGGCCGGCAAGCCATTGCAGCATGGTCCGTTCCAGGATCATGCCGAAGATGCCGACCACGATCGGCGCGATGATCAGCGCCGGCCAATAGCCGAGGCCGGTGAGGTTCAACAGGAAGTAGGCGCAGAAGGCGCCCATCATGTAGAGCGCGCCATGGGCGAAATTGATGATGTTGAGCATGCCGAAGATCACGGCGAGCCCGAGGCTGAGCAGCGCGTAGAACGAGCCGTTGATCAGTCCCACCAACAATTGTGCATAGAGAGCTTGCATCGGTTTAGCACTCGGTCTCGTTATGACGCTATGTCGCGTGGTGACGCGAAGGCAAGCCCGCCGGCCGGTGCCGGCGGGCGATAACAGTTACTTCTTTACCAGCGGACAGGCGCTTTCCGAAAGCGGCCGGAAAGCCTGGTCTGCCGGCGTGGTGCCGATCAGCTTGTAGTAGTCCCACGGCCCCTTGGATTCCTCGGGCTTCTTGACCTCGAACAGATAGGCCGGATGCAGCTTGCGGCCGTCGACGCGGATGGAGCCCTTGCCGAACAGCGGATCGTCGGTCGGCAATTCCTTCATCTTGGCGACGACCTTGGCGCCGTCATGCACGTTGCCGCCCATCGCTTCGAGCGTCTTGAAGTAGTGGATCAGGCCCGAATAGACACCGGCCTGCACCATCGACGGCTGGGCCTTGTTCTTCATACGGTCGGAAAAGCGCTTCGAGAAGGCGCGCGTGCCGTCGTTGAGGTCCCAATAGAAGGTTTCGGTGAAGTTCAGGCCCTGCGCCACCTTCAGACCGAGCGAGTGGACGTCGGTGACGAACAGCAGCAGACCGGCGAGCTTCTGGCCGCCCGCGACGATGCCGAACTCGGAAGCCTGCTTGATCGAGTTGGTGGTGTCGCCGCCCGCGTTCGCCAGGCCCACGATCTTCGCCTTCGACGCCTGCGCCTGCAGCAGGAACGAGGAAAAATCCGACGAGTTCAGGGGGTGCTTGACGCTGCCGAGCACCTTGCCTCCCGACTTGACGATGACGGCCGTGGTGTCGCGTTCCAGCGCCGCGCCGAACGCGTAGTCGGCGGTCAGGAAGTACCAGGTATCGCCACCCGCCTTCACCAGCGCCTGACCGGTGCTGTTGGCCAGCATATAGGTATCGTAAACCCAATGAATCGTGTTCGGCGTGCACTGCGCGTTGGTAAGATCCGACGTCGCAGCACCGGTATTGATCATGATGGAGTTTTTCTCCTTCACGACGTTATTGACAGCAAGGCCCACGCCAGAGTTCAGCACGTCCATCAGGATGTCGACCTTCTCGACGTCGATCCATTGGCGCGCGATGGTCGTGGCGATGTCGGGCTTGTTCTGGTGGTCGGCCGATATCAGGTCGATCTTCCAGCCCTTGGCCGCTAGCCCGGAATCCTCGATCGCCATTTGCGCGGCAAGCGTGGAGCCGACGCCGCCGAGGTCGGAATACAGACCGGAATTGTCGGTGAGAACGCCGATCTTGATGTTCTTGTCCTGCGCCACCGCCGCGCTCGCGCAGAACGCCAATGCGGTGCCGAACAAAAGAGCGGAAATTTTCTGTTTCATATTCTCTTTCTCTCCCTGAATCTTATTTGCAGTAATCGTACCGATCAGACGCCGAGATAGGTATGGAGCTTGTCCATGTTGGCCTGCAGCTCCGAATTCGCGAATCCGTCAATTACCTTGCCATGCTCGACGATGTAGTAGCGATCCGCCACCGTCGAGGCGAAACGGAAGTTCTGCTCGACCAGCAGAATGGTGAACCCTTCCGACTTCAGCCGCGCAATGGTGTGGCCGATCTGCTGGATGATGACGGGTGCAAGACCCTCGGTCGGCTCGTCCAGCATCAGGAACCGTGCGCCGGTGCGCAGAATCCTGGCAATCGCCAGCATCTGCTGCTCGCCGCCCGAAAGCTTCGTACCCTGGCTGTTCAGGCGTTCCTTCAGGTTCGGAAACAATTCGAAAATCTGATCGAGCGACAGCCCGCCCGGACGCACGATCGGCGGCAGCAGCAGGTTTTCGCGCACGTCGAGGCTTGCGAAAATGCCGCGCTCCTCCGGACAGAAGGCAACGCCCATCCGCGCGATCTTGTCCGACGAGGCGCGGGTGATGTCTACGTTGTCAAAGCGGATCGAACCGGTACGCTTGCCGATGATCCCCACTACCGATTTCAGCGTGGTGGTCTTGCCGGCGCCGTTGCGGCCAAGCAGCGTGACCACCTCGCCGGCATTCACATTGAAGTTGATGCCGTGGAGAATGTGGGATTCGCCGTACCAGGCCTCCAGGTTCTGAACCGATAGAACCGGCGTGGCGCCTGTCTTTGCGGGGGCTTCCGCCATCTTCACCTCAGTCATGTCCCGCCCCAAGATAGGCTTCCTTGACGCGCTCGTCCTTGGACAGTTCGGCGTAATTGCCTTCGGCCAGCACCTGACCGCGCGTCAGCACCGTGATCGTGTCCGACAGGTTGGCCACGACGTTCAGATTGTGCTCGACCATCAGGATCGTGTACTTCGCCGAAATGCGTTTGATCAGTGCCGCGACCTTGTCGATATCCTCATGGCCCATGCCGGCCATCGGCTCGTCGAGCAGCATCATCTCCGGGTCGAGCGCCAGTGTCGTCGCAATCTCGAGTGCGCGCTTGCGCCCATAGGGCATCTCGACCGCGGGCGTATCGGCGAATTCGCTCAAACCGACATCGTTCAACAGCTCACGGGCGCGCCCGTTGAAGCGATCGAGCACGCTCTTGGAGCGCCAGAAATCGAATGACGAACCGTGCTGGCGCTGCAGCGCGACCCGCACATTCTCCAGCGCCGTCAGATGCGGAAACACCGCCGAAATCTGGAATGAACGCACCAGGCCGAGGCGGGCCACGTCGGCCGGCGCCAGCGCGGTGATGTCCTGCCCCTTGTACAGAATCTGGCCCGCCGAGGGCTTCAGAAACTTGGTCAGGAGGTTGAAACATGTCGTCTTGCCGGCGCCGTTCGGCCCGATCAACGCATGAATACTGCCGCGGCGCACCTTCAGGGCGACGTCGCGAACGGCAAAGAAACCCGCGAATTCCTTGGTCAATCCGTGGGTTTCGAGAATGAACTCATCGGCCAAACAAACTTCCCCCATCAGCCGGGCTGCGAAGTCCCCTCGCGCGCGGCCGATTTTTCCTTGTACGGGCAGGCTCCCCCGGACGTCTTGGAAACCGTCCCGGACCTGCCGCCTCCGGGCCGGAATATGCCGTCAACGGCGGGGATTAGGCAAGGCGGAAAGCTCGGCAGGGCAACGCACCCGCCCCGGTTCCGAACCCGCCATTAGTCGAATTCGTCGGCCTGGGGTTCGGGACGCCGTTTTTTCCCTCGACCGGCACACCGGAAAGCCGGCATTAACGGTCTTTTGCTGCAATTCGCCGTTTTCATGGAATATTTGCGCCGCAGGGCGGATCATGGCGCGATTTCGCATTGGCAGGGATTTGCGGTTTTGGAATTCGAAAGCGCGCACCCATCGGTCGTCAAATCGATCAAGCAGCGGGATCTGCTGAATGTCTGGCTGCGGCTTTATGCCCGAGCCCAGTCGCTGCCGCGCCTGGACGAATATCAACCGAGCCGGATCGAGGACGAACTTCCCGACCTCGTCTTCTATTCCATCGAGACCGACCTGCAGCCGCCGCGCCTGACGATCCAGAGCAACGGCACGCGGATGTCGAGCGCCTATGGTACGACCGGCAAGGGCCGTTATCTCGACGAGTATCTCGGCCCGAGGCTCGCCCCGATCGTGATGCCCGTCTATTACGAATGCATCGCACGCCGCCTGCCCGCCTACACCATCGCCAATATCGACGACATTTACGGACGAATCGTCGCCTATGAGCGCCTGCTGCTGCCGTTCTCCGATGGCGATGGCAACGTCACCCACATCATCGCATCGCTGAAGACCATCAGCGAGGACGGCGGTTTCGAGATCAAGAATCTGATGCGCGGAAACGACAAGCTGCCGGTGCTGAAGCTTCGCGCCATCATCGACCGGGAGCTCTTTCATCGCGCCCCCGGCCGCATTTCGTCCGGCGACATCCTGGAATTCGGCTAGTTCGATGGAATTCGAAAGCGTCGATCCCTCGGTGGTGAGGTCGATCGAGCAGCGCGACTTCCTCAACGCATGGCTGCGCGGGGCGGCCAGGCACCGGCCCCTCCCCCTCCTCGATGGTTTCCAGCCGAACCGCGTCGGCGACGAACGATTTCAACCGTGCAGGATGCCGACGACAAGGACTGCTACGAGCGCCTGCTGATGGGACTGCGACCCAAAGCCGTGTCCGTGATTTTGGTCCGGGCGATCATCGATCGCGATTTCGTGCCGAGCCGGGTCTTGCCGGACGAAGTGGTCGAACTGGATGAGGGCCTGCGCACAATCAAGCCTTGAACGTCATCAAGCCTTGCGCTTGGCCTTCGACGCCACTTCCTTGGCGTAGATGTCCGGTTTGAATCCGACCAGCAATTTGCCGCCGAGGTCGAGCACCGGACGCTTGATCATCGACGGCTGCGCCAGCATCAGCGCCAGCGCCTTGCGCTCGTTCAGACCATCCCGGTCGCTCTCCGGCAGCTTGCGAAAGGTGGTACCGGCGCGGTTGAGCAGGGTTTCCCAGCCGAGTTCGTCCGACCATTGCTTGAGCTTGTCCTTGGCGATGCCCGCACTCTTGTAGTCGTGGAAGTCGTAGACGACGCCATGGTCGTCGAGCCAGGCGCGGGCCTTCTTCATGGTATCGCAGTTCTTGATGCCGTAGATGGTGATTGATTTTGTCATAGTGCCCCGTGTGCCCCGTGCGTGCTGCGTCAGTTTACGGCTTGCGCCCCGCCCGGCTCAAGCGCCTCGCCGAACTCGACCGGGTGCGCCATCGTCTCGTGCAATTTATCCATGTCCAGTTCGCCTTCCGAACGGCTGATGACGATGCAGGCAACGCCGTTGCCGATGAGATTGGTCAGCGCACGACATTCGCTCATGAACTTGTCGATGCCAACCAGGATGGCGATCGACTGGATCGGTATGTCAGGCACGATGGAAAGCGTCGCGGCCAATGTGATGAACCCCGCCCCCGTGACGCCCGACGCCCCCTTTGAGGTGATGATGGCAATACCGAGAATGCCCAGTTCCTGCCAGATCGTCAGGTGTGTGTTGGTCGCCTGCGCCAGGAACAGCGTCGCCAGGGTCATGTAGATATTGGTGCCGTCGAGATTGAAGCTATAGCCGGTCGGGATCACGAGGCCGACCACCGGCCGCGACGCTCCGAGATGCTCCATCTTCTGGATCATCTGCGGCAACACCGTCTCCGATGACGAGGTGCCCAGCACGATCAACAACTCGTCCTTGATATAGGCGATGAAACGAAGGATCGAGAAGCCGGAAAGGCGCGCAATCGAACCGAGCACGATCAGGACGAACAGGATGCTGGTGAGATAGAACGTCGCGATCAGCGCGATCAGGTTCCACAGCGCGCCGAGGCCGTAAGCGCCGACCGTGAAGGCCATGGCACCGAAGGCGCCGAGCGGCGCGAGGCGCACGATCATGCGGATGATGCCAAAGAACATCTTGGCGGCCTGGTCGACCGCACGGGAGATCGGCTCGCCGGCCTTGCCGAGAAACGCGATGGCAAACCCGGACAGGATCGACACCAGCAGCACCTGAAGCAGATCGCCGCGGGCGAGCGCCCCGAAATAGCTGTCCGGAATGATCCCGAGCAGATGCTCGACGATACCGCTCTCTTTTGCCTTGGTGACATAGGTGGCGACGGATTTCGGATCGATGGTCGCCGGATCGATGTTGAAGCCGCGGCCGGGCTGCAGCACTTCGCCCACGATCAGGCCGATCGCCAGCGCCACGGTCGACACGACTTCGAAATAGATCAGCGCCTTCAGGCCAACACGGCCGACGCGCTTGAGATCTCCCATCGACGAAATCCCGTGCACGACGGTGCAGAAAATCACCGGTGCAATCATCATCTTGATCAGGGCGATGAAACCGTCACCGAGCGGCTTCAGGTGCTTGCCGAAATCCGGGAAGAACCTGCCGATCAGGACACCAAGCACGATCGCGATCAGCACCTGAAGATAGAGGATCTTGTACCAGGATTGATGACGATGGACGGCGGGACGGACGGCTTCTGCGGTCATGGTGACCTCGGGCAGCAATTGGGGCGGAAAGATCATGCGATGGAGCGGGGTGGCAGACAATGAATTTTGTCCTTTTCCACTTCACCGTCGCGTCATTTGCACTCGAATCTGCGATAGACTTGCCTTGTATCCACATGTCGTTGCTTTTGGGCGTCTCATGGAATTCACCCTCTTGTTTCTCGCAGCGGGCATCGTGATGCTGGCGGCCTGGCGCGGTTCGCGCCCCCTTGCGCTCGGCCTGTACGCCGCCGTCATGGTCGCATGCGCCGCCACCTATCTGCACCATGCCACCGACACGCTGAAACTGTCGTTCTGAGGCGCGCATGACCCAGACCCGCGCCATCACCCTCAACGCCCTCAGCCTCTACGCCGTGGCGCTGGTGCTGGCGGCGGCGTTTGCGGCGCAACTCGTGCTGCATGAACTGCCCTGCCCGCTCTGCTTGCTGCAGCGCATCCTGTTTGCGATGCTCGCGATCGGCCCGATCCTGAACATCCGCTTCGGGCCCCGCCCCAGCCACTATGCGCTGTCATTGCTGGCAGCGGTTGCCGGCGCAACCGCCTCGACGCGGCAGGTGCTGCTGCACATCATGCCCGGCGACGCCGGCTACGGTTCGGCGCTGCTCGGCTATCACTACTATACCTGGGCGCTGATCGGCTTCATCGCCGCCATCGTGCTGCTGGCGGCGGTATTGCTGTTCGACCGGCAATTCGACGATGACGGCGCCGCCTTACCCCCGACCGGCGGCCTGTTCGCGCAGGCCGCGGTGTGGCTCGTGATCGGGCTCACCTCGCTCAACGTGATCTCGACATTGCTCGAATGCGGTTTTGGTGCCTGCGCCGACAATCCGACCGTCTACGAACTGCTCAAGCGGTTCTCTTAGCGCATCGGTTCTGATTGTAATCAGAGCCGATGCGCCAGACTCTTGTTTTGACGCGTTTTCTTCACGCGAACCGGGATCCACTTCGCTCGAAAACGCTCTACGGCCGCTTGGGAATGTTGAGGCCGCGCTCGACGGCAGGCCGCGCCAGGCCGCGTTCCAGCCACGCCGGCACGTGCGTGAGGTTATCGAACGCAACCAGCTCGTGCGCCCCATAGAAGCCGATCAGATTGCGCACCCAGCCGAGCATGGAAATATCGGCAATGCTATATTCGTCATCCATCACCCATTGGCGGCCGCCCAGATGTGTCTCCAGCACGCCAAGCAGGCGCCTTGATTCGGCGACATAGCGTTCGAGCGGCCGCTTGTCGGGAAAATCCTTGCCGGCGAATTTGTGGAAGAAGCCGACCTGGCCGAACATCGGCCCGATGCCACCGATCTGGAAGTGAACCCATTGAATGGCCTGCCAGCGGCGCGCCGCGTCCGACGGCAGCAGCTTGCCGGTCTTCTCGGCGAGGTATTGCAGGATCGCGCCGGATTCAAACAGGCCAAGCGGCTTGCCGCCGGGACCATCGGGATCGAGGATCGCTGGAATCTTGCCGTTCGGATTCAGCGAGAGGAATTCCGGAGTCTTCTGATCGTCCTTGTTGAAATCGACGAGATGCACTTCGTAAGGCAGCCCGATCTCTTCCAGCATGATCGAGATCTTGACGCCGTTCGGCGTCGGCAGCGAATAAAGCTGCAGCCGATCGGGATGTTGCGCGGGCCAGCGTTGGGTGATGGGAAAGGCGGAAAGGTCGGACATTGAAACTCATTCTTTTGATGGTTGTTGTTGACTGCTAATGTACGGCGGCAGCCATGCATAACAAGGGTCAGCGTCGTCAGCGCAGTGATCAGCGCGCCCAATGGATCCGACTGAAACCCGCGCGCCACTGCATGATGGCCTGTTGCTCGGCGCAAGCCGGGAGCCGCGCCATCACCCCCGCTTCCGCAACACCGTCACGTGCAGCCGGCGGCGGATTTCCATGCCCTGCCTTCGGTACAGGGCGATGGCCGATTCATTGTGCGAAAATACATGCAGGAACGGAATCTCGCCGCGCGCCACGATTCCGCGGGCCACGGCGCCGAGCAGCGCCTGGGCGTAGCCGCGGCCGCGATAAGATGGATGCACGCAGACGGCGGTCATCTCGGTGTAATTGCCGGGCTTCATGCGCTCGCCGGTCATCGCCACGAGCTGGCCATCGACCCTGATGCCGAGGAAGGTTCCGAGTTCATGGGTTCGCGTACCGAAGGGACCGGGCTTTGTCAGTTCGACCAGCGTGATCATCTCGGGCACGTCGGCCTCGCCAAGCGTGACAATCTCGACGCCGGGAAGCGGACTTTCCGCTGGCGTGCCGATCATCTGCTCGCCGGTATCGGCGAGCCGCACCTCGAACGCATCAGGTGCGGTCACCGCATCCGGCGTAAACAGCACGGCGATCTCGGTTCCGGACATCAGTTCGCCAAGCGCCGCAAAGCTGCCGGGCGACATGTCGACCATGTCGGCGAACGGCCCGACCGCCGGCGGATAGCGCCGCGCCAGCGCGCCGCCTTCCGCCAACGCCTGCTGCCGGGTCGTCAGCGCGCTCCAGACCGGTTGATCGAGCGGATGGGCCATGGTTTTGCCGATCAGGGTTCGATCAGAGCACGCATCCGTAATGCGCCGACGATACCAGGCGGATATATTTGTCGTGCACCGAGCCGCGCCGCACCCGCGCGGCGTCCGGCGCGCGCCAGTCGGCCATGCGCCGGGCGATCTCCTCTGGCGAAACCTCGAGGGTAACGGTGCGGCCGCCGGGATCGATCACGATCACATCGCCGTCGCGCACCGCCGCGATGGGACCGCCGCGCGCGGCCTCCGGGGAGACATGGCCGATCAGGATGCCATGCGAAACGCCGGAGAAGCGTCCGTCGGTGATCAGCGCGACACCCTCACCAAGACCCTGCCCCTGCAACTGGATCGTCAGCATCACCATTTCGGGCATGCCGGGCCCGCCGATCGGGCCGACATTACGCACCACGATCACATTGCCCGGCACGATCCCGCCGGCCCGGATCGCGGCCATGGTGGCGGCCTCGGATTCGAACACCCGCGCGGTGCCGCGGAATTGGCCGTTGTCGAGCGTCTTGCCCGACAGTTTGAGCAGGCAGCTTTCCGGCGCGAGATTGCCCTTCAGGACGCTGATGTGGTTGTTCGGCGGCGCCACGGGACTGGAGACCGGAGCAACGATCTTCTGCGAGCCGATCTGCTCCAGCGTCGGGACGCCGGCGAGATTTTCCGCCAGCGTCTTGCCGGTCACCGTCATGACGTCGCCATGCAGCAGGCCGTTGCGCAGCAATTCTTTCATCACCACGGGAACGCCGCCGATCGCATGCAGGCTTCCCATCGCAAAGGGTCCGTGCGGCTGCAGGTCGGCCAACAGCGGCACCCGCTCGCCGACCGCCTGGATGCGCTCGATCCCGACCGGCACCTGCGCCTCGCGCGCAACCGCGAGCAGATGCAGGTACATGTTGGTCGAGCCGCCCATCGCATAGACGGTCGTGATCGCGTTCTCGAACGCCCGCTCCGTCATGATGTCGCGCGGCCGGATGCCCGCCTCCATCAGGCGGTACAGCGCCTCGACAGAGGCGCGGGCCTGCGCCCGGACGTCGGCATGGATGTCGCTGCCGGCGTGGTAGTCGGCGGGATGCGAGGCCCCGCGCGGCAGCATCATGCCGATGGCTTCGGCGATCGTGCTCATGGTGTTGGCCGTGAACATCGCCCCGCACGTGCCGCTGCCCGGCATCACGTTGCGCTCGATCTCGGTCAGTTCTTCCGGAGAGATGCGGCCGGACTCCTTGGCCGCGCGCGCCTCGGCATAATCCATGATGGTCAGATTGTTGCCCTTGCCGGCCCAGGCGCCGAACGACACCCGTCCCGGCGAACTGGTGCCGGGATAGAGTACCAGCCCAAACGCGTTGGTCCGCGCCAGCGGCATCAGCGCGGCAGCGCCGGTCTTGTCGCAGCCGGAGATCACGATCATGGCGTCGCCATGGTGCGCGTAGTGGCCGATCTCGAAACAGTCGGCGACGACGTCGCGTGATGCGAGGCTGTAGCCCGCGGTCGGCGTGCCCTGCGTCAAAGCGTCCGACACCGCGGGCGCGCCGACGATCAGCCCCTGCCCGCCACGCTCGGCGAGGAGTTCGACCAGCAGGTCCGTGATGGTGCGCACGCGGTTGTTGCAACGATGCGCGTTGGTATAGGCGCTGGCGATCGTCACCACCGCGCTGGCTTTCGCGGCACGGTCGGGCTCGAAGCCGGCCGCGCGCAATTCGACACGGGCGTTCTTCCAATAGGTGCTGCTGTCGTCAACCATGGTGGCTCATTTGCCTCTTGCGTGCTGGTCGAAGGCGCTGAGCACCGCCAGCGTCATCGCGGTGATGCCGGTTTGAATCGTCGGCTTCGGCACCGGCGCGAACAGCGGCGAATGGTTGGCCGGCATCGGGGTGCCGCTGGCGTTGGCTGCGCTCCACCGCTCGGGATCGTGGACGCCGATGTTGAACATCATCGACGGCACCCCGGCGGCGGCGAATTCGGAAAAATCCTCGCTTGGCGTGCCCGGCGGTGAAATCCTGAACTTGTCGCCATACGCAGCCTTCAGCGCCTTCTCCGCGGTCGCAACCACCGCTGGATCATTCATCACCGCCTTGGCGCCCTCGACAATCCTGATGTCGGGCGCCGGCGCATCCGACATCGCGGCCGCCGCCTTCGCCACCCGTTCGATTCCGGCATGCAGTTTGGCGCGCACCTGCGGCTTGAAGGTGCGGATGGTGCCCTGCAATACCGCTTCATCGGGGATGATATTGCCGACCGTACCGCTCTGGATCGCACCGATGCTGACCACCGCGAATTCGGTCGGGTCCTTTTCGCGGCTGATCACGCTTTGCACGTCGACGATGAACCGCGCGGCGATCATGATGGGATCGATGGTTGCCTGCGGTGTCGCGCCATGGCCGCCGCGGCCGCGGAACTTGATGTAGAGACCGTCGGCAACCGACGAACCCACGCCGACGCGATAGGCCAGATTGCCGTGCGGGAAGCCGCCGGCATGCAGCGCGAAGGCGAAATCGGGCTTCTTGAATCGTGTGAACAGGCCATCGTCCAGCATCGCCTTGGCGCCCGCGACGATTTCCTCGGCCGGTTGGGCGATGAACATCAGCGTGCCCTGCCACTGGTCCTTGAGCCCGACCAGCATCTTCGCCGTTCCGACCCAGCTCGCCATATGGATGTCGTGGCCGCAGCTATGGGCGACAAACGATTCCTTGCCACCGGACATGGCCTTGTCGCGGCTTGCATAATCGAGCCCGGTTTTCTCCTCCATGGGCAGCGCATCAAGTTCGGTACGCACCAGGATGGTGGGGCCGTCCCCGTTCTTGTAGATCGCGACCAGACCGGTCTTGCCGACCTTTTCCGTGACCTCGAAGCCAAGCGCGCGCATCTCGGCGGCGAGTTTTGCCGCGGTCTTTACCTCCTGAAAGGCGAGTTCAGGGTGGGCATGAATGTCCTTGTAGAGCGCGTCGAGTTTCGGATAGTCGGCTTCAAACGATTTCTCGATCGAAGCCTTGAGCGCGGGAACGTCCATCTCGGCATGTGCAGGCCATAGCGTGAGGGCGCAGAGCGCCGATGACACGAGCAATGATCCGGCAAAATGCTTCATGACGGCGACACTCCCCTGTTTCCCGGCGCTGTTCCTGCCGGCAAGCTTGAACGACGGCTCGCTAGGTGTCTAGCTGGTTTTGCCGTCGTCAAAACTCACGATCACGGCCGCGTTGGCGATCAGGATGGGATCGTTGCCCAGATCGGACGGAATCTCGAGCCCGCCCGCGATCGCCTTCACGGTCTTGGTGCCATATGGCAGTTCCTTGGCGACCTCAGCGATATCCACCGCCTCGGGGTTCGGCACGGCGATGGTGACATCGACGAACATGTCGTTGGCGGTCTTGCCCAGCATCCGGAAGAAGCCGAGGCTGGAGTGGCGGATCGCATCGGAGACCGCGCGCTTGGCGGCCTTGGTGGCGTCGCGGCCATGAACGTCAACGCCCATGCCCATTTCGGTGATACAGCGCACGCGTGCCATCGGTTTATTGCTTTCGTTGGAGTGCGGGACGTTTTGTGGTGACGCCGACTTATAGACCAGCGGAAAAGCAGGCGCGAGGCTGGCCAAAAAAAAGAAAAGCGGACCTGTCGGAATCCGTCCCGCCCGTTCGTCCTTCCGGACGAACCCACGTCCACGGAGTTGAAAACGGCCAATAATCCCCACTAATCCGCCTTCCGACCCCGCCACCTCACCGAACTCACCCCATGAAGGACATCCGTCAATGACTTCCATCACGCCATTCCTCTGGTTCGACAACAACGTCCCCGCGGCAGTCGCCTTCTACAAATCGGTGTTCCCCAATGCCAAGGTCGAAGTCGTCAACGACTTCATGGCGAGCTTCGAGCTCGAGGGACAGAAGTTCAACGCCCTCAATGGCGGCCCCAAGTATAAATTCAACGAAGCCGTTTCCTTTTTCATCAGCGTCGAGACCCAGGAGCAGGTCGACTATTTCTGGGATAGACTGACCGCCGATGGCGGCGAGGAATCGCAATGCGGATGGCTCAAGGATAAGTTCGGCCTGTCCTGGCAGGTCGTGCCCACGGCGCTCGGCCGCTATCTCGGCGATCCCGATCGCACCAAGGCCAATCGCGCCATGCAGGCCATGATGAAGATGCAGAAGATCATCATTGCCGACCTCGACAAGGCATTTGCCGGTTGATCGCGGAAAAGGAAACCAAATGGCAAAAGTTCGCGTCAACAGTTTCAGCGTTTCGATCGATGGATATGGCGCCGGTCCCGGCCAGGCGCTCGAGCATCCGATGGGCGTCGGCGGCATGCCACTGCACGAATGGGTGCTGCCGACGCGCATGTTTCAGGCGATGATCGGCAAGGAAGGCGGCAAGACCGGAATCGACAACGAGTTCGCGACGCGCGGCATGGAAGGGCTCGGCGCCTGGATCCTCGGCCGCAACATGTTCGGGCCCATTCGCGGACCGTGGACGGACGATCAGTGGAAGGGCTGGTGGGGCGACAACCCGCCCTATCACACGCCGGTCTTCGTGCTCACCCATCACGCAAGACCATCGATCGAGATGGAGGGCGGCACGACGTTTCACTTCGTCACCGATGGCATCCACGCCGCCTTGCAGCGGGCGAAAGAAGCCGCCGGAACGCGCGACGTGAGGATCGGCGGCGGCGCCGCAACGATCCGGCAATATCTCAAAGCGGGACTGATCGACACCCTGCATCTGGCGATCTCGCCGGTCCTGCTCGGCAGCGGCGAAAACCTGCTTGCGGATATCGATCTGGCGCAGCTCGGATACCGCTGCAGCGAGCACGTCAGCAGCGCCGCCGCCATGCATGTCGTGATCACGAAATCGCAGCGAGAGTGATTTACGTCACGTGCGTCCGATGATCGCGCCGTCGGTTGCAACATTGCTCGCCTTGCCGCTTGACATCCGCCAAGCGCGGGCGTATCTCCCGCGCCCTCGCGAACAATCGGGTTTGCGAACCAACATGAGCCCTGTGATGAACCACGGATACAAAATGCGCGTCGAACTATCGAGAGGCTGTTTGCCGATCGATGGCACACGCCTGGCTCATGGGAACGATCTTGCGTAAGTGAGATCGACAGTCCGCATCTCACGGACCCTCCCGAGCCAAAGGCTTCGGAGGGTTTTTTATTGTCCGAAGCAAGGCTCTTTTGAAATATCCCGGCTTGAACGCCGGAACGGGAGACCCGGATCCCGGGGCTCGCGCCGGAAAGGCGTGTGCCCAAGCGCGCGGGGCCTGTCGGAGGGAACGAGGCGATGAGCCGGATACCGATGACAGAGCGAACCTTGGAGGTTCGCAACAGCGGCGCATCGTTCACGCGCCGCAAATGAATTTTCCTATTTTCGGTTTGCCGCATCTCGCGGTTCGAACCAACGCTGGTGGTGAAGATTTCGGATACTTCGCTCCAATGGAAAGAGCGGGTTCGAATCCCGCCTGTGAAGTCACGCACCGTGGAGCGGCCCGAGCAAGGGAACCGCATGCGCCACGGCTCCCGTTCGTCCCTCGGGCAGAGCAGGAGTTGAATCACTGACACCGATTTCGCCTGTTCCCCAGCGTGCCTACTCATCGCCGATGTGCAAGCACCGGCAAGGCGGTGGTGAAGATGTCTGTTACTTCGGTAGACGCGCCGGCCGCATTCGCGGTCCGGAGTCGCGGGTTCAAATCCCGCCGGCAGCAATGCCGTGGCAGAGTGCTCCCTCGGAGCGGCAACAGCATCGTCCGTTCCCCGCCAACTCTCTCACGATCCGTGGTGAAGATGTCTGTTACTTCGTCTGCAACACGAGAGGTCGCGGGTTCGAGTCCCGTCCGGCGTTCCATGCGCCGGTAGCTCAGTGGATAGAGCGCTACCTGGCCTGCGGGTGACCACAGGCTGGGGTCTCAGCGTCGCCTGTTCCCGGATCGTGTTTTCTCCTTGCTCAAAGCCGGTGGTGAAGAGCGCGGTTACTTCGCACTCACAAGGTCGGGGGTTCGATTCCCTCCGGACGCAAGTCCGTAGCTCAGCGGAAGAGCGTGTGGACGCCCGCAAGGGCGGTTACAGCCTCGCCTGTTCCCCGGCGCTTTTTCGATCAATAATCATTCAACCAAGAGGAGGCCATCATGGTCAGGATCAACAAGATTGTCCGCGCCTTCACGCATGAGGGTGCGCGGGCCAAGCGCTTCACGCCCGAAATGGAGCTGAAGCGTGCCTTGATGAACTGCCTCCTGTGGGAGAGCCAGTTCTACGAGGACGGCGTCGCCATCGCCGAGCGCATCCAGACGCTGGTGCCGAAGGTTGCACCCGAGCGCGTCGCGGCGCTGGCGATCGAGGCGCGCGAGGTGATGAAGCTGCGGCACGCGCCGCTGCTGGTGGTGCGCGAAATGGCGCGGCACGAGAAGCACCGCGTGCTGGTGGCCGATACGCTGGCCCGGATCATCCAGCGTCCCGACGAGATGACGGAGCTGCTGGCGATCTACTGGGCCGATGCGCTTGGGCCCCAGCAGCAGCGCAAGCGTCAGCCGGTCTCGGCCCAGATCAAGAAGGGCCTGGCGCGCGCGGTCACCAAGTTCGACGCCTATCAGCTCGCCAAGTACGACCGCGACGGCGCGGTGCGCATCCGGGACGTTCTGTTCCTGGTGCACGCCAAGCCCAGGGACGCGGACCAGGCCAAGGTCTGGAAGCAGCTCGTCGATGGCGAACTGGCTTCTGCCGACACCTGGGAGGTTTCGCTGTCGTCCGGCAAGGACAAGCGCGGGACTTTCGAGCGGCTGATCGCCGAAAAGCGGCTGGGTGGCCTGGCGCTGCTGCGCAATCTGCGCCTGATGCAGAAGGCCGAGGTGCCGCGCCAGACCATCGCGGATGCGATCGAGGCGATGCGGACGGATCGTATCCTTCCCTATCGCTTCATCACGGCGGCGCGCTACGCGCCGGATTTCGAGCCCGAGCTCGAATCCGCGATGCTCAAATCGCTCAAGGGCTTGGTGCGGCTTCCCGGCCGCACCCGGCTCCTGATCGACGTGTCGGGCTCGATGGGCGCAGCACTCTCGGCGCAATCCGAGATGTCGCGGCTGGAGGCAGCCTGTGGTCTTGCGATCCTCGCCCGCGAGGTTTGCGACGAGGTGGAAGTCTTCACGTTCAGCAATGACGTGGTGAAGGTTCCTCCCCGCCGCGGCTTCGCGCTGCGCGATGCGATCGTCGGCTCGCAGGACCACGGCGGCACCTACCTCGGCAAGGCCGTGTCGGAGATCGACCGCAAGGGCGATCGGCTGATCGTCTTCACCGACGAGCAGAGCCACGACCAGGTGCCCAAACCCAAGGCGCGCGGCACCATGGTGAACGTGGCCTCGTACCAGCACGGCGTCGGCCACGGTCACTGGACCCGCGTCAACGGCTTCTCGGAAGCCGTGATCGCGTGGATCGCAGCCTCGGAAGAGGCGATGCAGTGATCACGACAAGCAAGGGCCCGGGCGCGCCAACACGCGCCCGGGCCCATTTTTTGACTCTTATTTTGACGCGTCTTCTTCACGCGAAGCGGTATCCCCTTCGCGGGAAAACGCGCTATGCCGGCACCGGCACCGCTTGCGCGTCGGGATTCGCCTTGGGGAACGGCTTGAAGGTCATCGCGATCAGGAACGCGCCGAGTCCCATCGCCCAGGAGCCCACATACAGCCACGTGTAGCTGGCAAAGGTGTCGTAGATCAGCCCGCCGGCCACCGGCCCCATGGCCATGCCGAGGCTTCCCGCCATCGAGGTGCCGCCGATCACGGTGCCCATCATCTTCAACGGGAAATTGGCGCGCACGATCGCGGCATATAACGGCATGGTACCGGCGTAGATGAAGCCGAACACCGCCGCCACCGCATAGAACGCGGCAAGATCGCGAACGAACACATAGGCCAGCGCGCCGAAGGCCTGCACCAATAATCCCGCGACCAGCACGCGCTTGGCGCCGAATTTGTCGCCGAGCAGCCCGAACGCGATACGGCCGCCGAGCCCCGCAAAGCCTTCGAGGCTGTAGATCGACACCGCCGCGATCAGCGGGATGCCGCAACTGACGGCATAACTGACCGTGTGGATGATCGGGCCCGAATGGGTGGCGCAGCAGAAGAAATTGGTCAGCAGCAGGATGATGAACTGCGGCGATCGCACCGCCTCGCCCACCGACATCTCGGCCTGCGGTCCGGAATTTGCGATTGCCCCATTTGACGTCCCATTTGATGCTCCATTCGAGGCCGCGGTGTTGGCGGCCGCGAGCGCCGGCGGGCGCCGCACCAGAAGCGATACCGGAATCATGATGACGGCAACGATGAGGGCCACGATCTGCAGCGTGGTTCGCCAGTCATGGCCCGAGACCAGCCAGGCCACCAGCGGCGCCATCGTCATCGGCGCGATCCCCATGCCGGCCGACACCAGCGAGACCGCGAGACTCACACGGGTGTCGAACCAGCCGGTGACGCACGCCATCATCGGTGCGAGTATCGCCGCAATCGCGCCGCCGACCAGCACGCCGAAGATGAACTGGAACGCCAGCAGCGACGTCGCCTGGCTGGCGAGAAAAAAGCTCGTCGCGAGCACCAATGATCCCGAGAGCACCACCGGCCGCGGCCCGAACCGGTCGGACAAGGTGCCCCAGAGCATGCTGCAGCACGCCATCGCCAAAAAGCCGATCGTCATCGCGCTCGAGACGCCGGCGACCGACCAGCCGGTATCGCGCGTGATCGATTGCAGCAGCACCGGCAGGGAAAACATCGCTCCGATCGCGACGCAGCCCAGCGTGCCGCCGGCCGCGACGATCACCCAACGATAGCGGGAATGGTCCATTACAAATCTCCGATTTGGCGCTTCCTTGTTCAAGACGTTCGAGAAGCGCCAAAGGCGACATGCGCCGGATTATTTTTTGAAGGTGTGGCGGATTCAGGAACTGGCAGCAGGTGGCATCTTGTCGAATGCCGGCAAATGCGGATCGAGATCATCCCAGGCGTGGCCGCGGACGCGATAGGTGACGGCCTGCGGCTTGAACCGGGCGGGATCGTCGAGGCTTGCCGCATGCACGGTGAAGAAATCCGGCCTCGCCGCAGAGGTCAGGTAGACCGGCGACCCGCAGGCGGGACAGAAACCATGCGTCTTCACATTGCCACTGTCGCCGACGACGTCGCAATGCGCGGCTTGGCCTTCAAGTTGCACACTCTTCCTGCCCGCGAAGGTCAGATAGGAGCCGTGCCCGGTGCCGCTCCTGCGCTGACAGTCCTGGCACTGGCAATGGTTCATGAAGACAGGTTCAGCGGCAATTTCATAACGGATCGCGGCGCAGGCGCAGCCGCCGGTAAAGGCCTTACTCATATTGCTTCCTTTCGATAGGGCCGTACGAGACAATCTGGATTGCGAAAGCAGGATCAGCACCGGCGGACCCCGTTTCGCCGACGGGAAATCAGCTTCAGCCACGGCGCCAGGTGAAAGGCGCTCATCAGCAAATACATCGGCACCATTCCGCCCAGCGGTGACATCCCCGAACACAGCGCGTCGGCCGCTCCGCCGCCAGGGACAGCCGTCAGCAGCGCCATGATCGCGAAGGTTGGCGCGGCCGCAAGGTAGAGAAAATCGGCAGCACCGATCGCCGATGCGCAGCCCTTGTCACGCGGGATCGTGCCGGAGCGGCGCCTAACGATTTCCGTCTCACTCATGGTTTTTCTCCTATAGCGAAGCGCAGCGGCGCGGCGGCTACCGCTCGCGCAGCCCCCCGCGAGCGATGGCTTGCGTCGGCTAACCGCTTTGCTTGCGCATGGCGGCCTCTCCGGCATCCGACACCTCGACCCATCTCTTGTCGGGCGCGGCGTCCGGCACGTAGCTGTCGTGCCAGTTCCACCATTTATACGTCGGCGTCTGCGGAGTGCCCTCGGGCGAATCCTCCCACACCTCCTGCCGTCCGAACGGCGTGATGTCGAGGTAGTTCCAGGTGCTCCCCATCTGCTCGTCGCCGCGGCTGTTGATGAAGTAGGTCCGGAAGATCTTGTTGCCGTCGCGGATGAACACGTTGGTGCCGTGCCACTCGTCGACGCCGAAATCCTTGTCGAAGCTGTCCGTAACCGTGTACCAGGGCATCTTCCATTCCATCCGCTTTTTCAGCCGCGCGATATCCGCCTGCGGCGCGCGCGAGGCGAACGCCAGCGTCGTGTCACGGGCGTTCAGATGCGCAAGGTGGGCGACCTGATCGGCCACCATCGAGCAGCCGCGGCAGGCTTGTTGCGGCCAGCCGTGCACACCAGGCTCGAAGAAGGCACGGTAGACGATCAACTGGCGGCGGCCGTCGAACAGGTCCAGCAGACTCGCTTTGCCGCCGGGCCCCTCGAACGTGTACGCCTTCTCCACGGCCATCCACGGCATCCGCCGGCGCGCGGCGGCCAGCGCATCACGCGCGCGGGTATGGGCCTTCTCCTTCACGAGCATCTGCTGGCGCGCAGCTTCCCATTCCCCTGCCGAAACGACATGAGTCTTCATAGCTAGCCTCCTGTTTGTTGAAGTGTTTGTCGGCTTCCGTCAGGCCGGGAGCCGCCGGTCGTATTCCTTTTGCAGCCGGCTCCAGCCTTCCCAGAACGGCGCGGGCTCATTGCCGGATGCGCGGGCGACAAGGACGTCGAGATGCATATGCCAGCCGGCGCTGACCTTGAGCATGGTGGAGCGATCGGGCAGACGGCGATGGATCACCGTCAGCAATACGCCCTGCCCCTTCGGCTCCAGCTCGAACGTCACGTCGCCGCTGTTGTTCCAGGCGATGGAAAGCCTGCGCGGCGGATCGCATTCGGTGATCCGGCTCTGCATGCTGTGCTGTTCGGCAAAGCCATCCGGCCGCGCACTTGGCGGGTCAGTGAGTTCATCGTTGCGCCAGACGAATTCGACGGGCGCGCCGACCTTCATCTCCATCGTCCCTGCCGCCAGCCATTTGCGGCGCAGGTCGCTGTCGACAAGATACGCCCAGATGCGCTCGACCGGACCCGGCAGCAGCCGCTGGATCTTCAGCGTGGTGGGTTCGATCAGGGCGCCGTAGGCATCGGGTGTCTTCGCATCCATCGTTCTACTCCTTCAGCGTTTTGCTTTTCTCTGCGGCGGCTTCGTCTTCGGCGCGCAGCAGGGCTTCCAACGTGTCGAGCTTTTCGTTCCAGAAGCGCTCGTAACGCCGCAGCCACGCATTGGCCTCCGCAAGCCGCGCCGCTTGCAGGCGGCACAGATGGGTTCGACCCTGAATCGTGCGCGTCACCAGGCCTGCATTCTCCAGGACCCGCACATGTTTGGAGGCGCCCGCAAAACTCATGCTGAACGGGGTCGCCAGTTCTCCGATCGTGAGTTCCCGCTCCGCGAGCTGGCCGAGCATGGCCCGCCGCGTGGGGTCCGCGAGGGCATGGAACACGGCGTCGAGACGGGGGGATTGTTCAACCATATGGTTTAACATAGACGCCCGAAGCTGATTGTCAACCAAATGGTTTAACTTCTTCGTGATTGCGTTCAGCCGCCGGGCACGGTGTACACATCGCAGGGCGTGGCGATGCCGCGCAAAGGATGCGTTCCGAGCGGGATCAGTTTTGTGGTGGTTTCGGCGGCCACCGCGCCGGAAACCAAGATCGTTCGGCCAAGCGGCCGGCACAGCCCCTCAAGCCGGCTGACCAGATTGACCGCAGGACCGATCGCCGTGAAATCGAGCCGGTCCGCCGCCCCGACATTGCCCCACAGGATCTCGCCGACATGAAGGGCTGCGCCGAAGGAAAGCGATGGCAGCCCCTGCCCTCGCCGCGCCACGTCCAGATGCTCCATGCCGGCCTGCGCGGACGTGACCGCGCGCAGCGCCGCATCGCAGGCTTCGCGTGGCTTGTCCCCCGTGACGGGAAAGATTGCCAGCATGCCGTCACCGATGAACTTCAGAACCTCGCCGCCGAAGGCGTGAACGGCGCCGGCCATGCAGTCGAACCAGGCATCCAGCGCGCGGATGACCGAAGCCGGCGGTTCGCTCTCGGACAGCGCGGTGAAGCCGCGCAAATCGGCGAACAGCAACGCTGCGCGGATGGTCTCGCCGACATCGCGCCGCAGCGGTCCTGCCAGTACGCGCGCGGCACTGCGCCGGCCAAGATAGGCCTCGAGCGCGGCACTCAAAGTCGCACGCGCCGAAAGGGCGGCGAGTGGGGCTGCGGCAAAACGCGCGACTTCGCGCAGCCGGATGATCTCTGCTTCCGTGAACGCGCGCGGCCCGATCCAGCAGAGCACAGGCCTATCCGGTCCCGGGCCCACGGCGTCTTCATGCACGGTTCCGCCCGCAAGTCCGGCCAGCCAGCGGCGACCGGCATCGCCCGCGGAATCGTTCTGTCCTGCGCTCGAAAATCCCGCCGGCGCAAATCCAACCGCCTCGATCACCACGCCGTTGTCGGCGCGCCACAGCCAGGTCCGGCGGGCGATGATCGGGTGCGGCACGGCGAGCGTCAGCGCGCCGCCGGCGAGCGGCAGATCATCGGCCACCACATGCGCGCCGAGTTCGGCAAGGAACCGGTCCGCCCCCGGCGAATTGCCGGCCGCATCAACCAGCCATGTCAGCGTCGCGTTCAGTTGCATGGACCGATCATGTGGCAGCGGGGCCTGCTTGTCATCAACCGGGCTTGGTAATTCCGCGCGCGAGCCTATGTTCGCGTGGATGCGCATCATCAACTCCCCAACGAGCCCACGAGGTTTTCGATGACTGAATCGTTCGTCGTCCAGCGCGAGACCCACATCGCGGCGCCACGCGCCAGCGTGTTCGCCTTCCTGACCGACCCCGACAAGATCGTGCAATGGATGGGCACCGAGGCGACCACGGACATGCAGCCGGGCGGGCTCTATCTGTTGAAGGGCGTCGGCAGTTCCATCGCGCGCGGCGCGTTCCGCGAGGTCGTGCCGGTGCACCGCCTCGCCTACAGCTTTGGCTGGGAAACCAACGACGAGGTGCCGCCGGGATCGAGCCTGATCGAGATCGATTTGATCGAGAAGGATGGCGGCACACTGCTGCGCATGACCCATAGCGGCCTTCCCAACGAGGCGACCCGTGCCAGCCATGACAAGGGTTGGGGACATTATCTCGGCCGGCTGACAACCGTCGCCACCGGCCGCGATCCCGGTCCTGATTGGGGGCCGAATGGCACGCGCAAACCGGCGTGACGGCGGGCTTCGACGTCATGGGCGATCCGGTTCGCCGGGGGCTTCTGGAATTGCTTGCCACGGGCGAGCGCTCGTCTGGCGAGATGACGGAAATTGTCCAGGCGGAATTCGGTCTGACACAATCGGCAGTTTCGCCCCCCCGCGATTGCGTCCACCTCATTTCTTGTCTGACTTCTTCCCCTGCGGGTAGATCGTTTCGCCGCGCTTGAGCATCGCGACGAAGGTCTCGATCTTCTTCTTCCGCCCCGCTTCGGTCTTCATGTTGTGGGTGCGGAACGCCAGCGAGAAGCGGTTCTGCGCGCTGAGTTTCGCCAGCATCGCCTTGGCCCTGGGCTCGGCGTCGATCGCGGCCTGCAGATCGTCGGGAATCTTCATGTTCTGGCCGCTCTTGTAGGCGCGCGCCCAGCGCCCATCCGACTTGGCCGCCTCGACTTCCCTTAGCCCGTGCTCGGTCATCCGGCCTTCGTCGATCAGCCGGGCGACATTGTCGACGTTGATCTGGCTCCAGATGCTTTTGCGCGTGCGCGGCGAGTAACGCTGCATATAGCTCTTGTCGTCAAAGCCCTTGCGCTGGCCATCGATCCAGCCCCAGCACAGCACCACGTCGATGGCCTGTTTCGGCGTGATCGATTTTATTCCGGAATCCACCTTGTGGATCTTGATCCAGATTTCGTCCTGCTTGTCGTGGTGTCTGCCGAGCCATTTGTAGAAACTCTCGGCATCCCTGAATTCGCGGATATTGTCGGGGCTGATTTTGACGGGGGCCATTGGTGTTCCCTGAACCTTCCAGCTTATGCATCTCCCGGAAGTTTCCGGAATATCGTCCTGCCCCCATCATGCCGGCGCGCTGCGGTCGACGAAATTCGGCCGCGCGCCGGTGGCGCAGGCCCGTTCGACGCAGCGGCTGGCGCGGAGGATTTTCGCTTCGCCAAACATCGGTCCCACGATCTGCAGGCCGATCGGCAGACCCTCGACAAATCCGCAGGGCACCGACGCCGCGGGCTGACGCGTGAGATTGAACGGCCACGTCAAGGGCGTCCAGTCGAACCATTGCGGAAAGCGGGTTGCATCTGGCGTGTCGATGCCCGCAGCGAAGGCCGTGATCGGAACGGTCGGCGTCAGCAGCAGGTCGCAATCACGATGGAATGCATGCATTTGCTGGCTGAGCGCGCGCATATCGGCATAGGCCGCGTGCAATTCGCTCGCCGAAATATCCTGCGCGGCGATGACCAGCCGTAGCAGGCCGGGATCCAGCGCCGCCAGTTGCGCACCATCGAAATCACGCACGAGCGCGGCATGCGACGTGCCCCAGATCACCTCCAGCGCGGGCTGCGCGGCGGAGAGATCGAGATCAGCGCGCTTCACATCGGCGCCGGCCTTCGCCAGCGCGTCGATGGCCGGCTGCATGCCGGCGATGACGGCTGGATCGGCCAGCGGAAAACCGAGATCGGGCGACCATGCGATTTTCATCCCGGCCACCCCGCCGTCGAGGCCATCGAGATAGTCGATACCGCGATCGGGAATCGCAAAGGAATCGCGCGCGTCCGGCCGCGTCAGCACGTTCAACATCAAGGCGCTGTCGGCGACATCGCGCGACAGGCCGCCATAGACCGCAAGCGGCCCCAATAGTCCCAGCAAATTCGGCACCACGCCGTAGCTCGGCTTCAATCCGAACACGCCGCTGAATGCCGCTGGAATGCGGATCGAGCCACCGCCATCGCCACCGGTCGCCAGCGGCACGACGCCTGCCGCCACCAACGCCGCCGAACCGCCGCTGGAGCCGCCGGGCGTGCGGGAAATATCCCACGGGTTGCGCGTGATGCCGGTCAGCGGGCCGTGCGTGATCCCCTTCCAGCCGAATTCGGGTGTGGTCGTCTTGCAGAACAACACGGCGCCGGCCTCCCGCAGGCGGGCGACGCCGGGCGTATCCTCCGCGCTCGGCGACGTCGCGGTGGCATGCGAGCCAATGCGCGTCGGCCAGCCCGCGACATGCCCGGTGTCCTTGATCGCAATCGGTACGCCGTCGAGCGGCCCGATCGGCCTGCCGCGACGCCAACGCTCGGCCGACGCTGCGGCAA
The DNA here is from genome assembly GCA_017305715.1 of Hyphomicrobiales bacterium. Classification (GTDB taxonomy): domain Bacteria; phylum Pseudomonadota; class Alphaproteobacteria; order Rhizobiales; family Xanthobacteraceae; genus Bradyrhizobium. The sequence continues at coordinate 135,892 of JAFKKG010000027.1, forward strand.
GATTCCGGCCCTGCGCCTCATCGAGCAGGCAGATCGCATTGAGAAGCGGATTGACCGCATGCAGCCGCGCCAAGACTGCCTCCAGCACATCGACCGGCGACACATCGCCCTTGGCGAAGCGCCGCACCATCTCGCGGGCGGAAAGCCAGTTCAGATCGTCGGACATCGCGCCTGCTATTCAGCAGCGTCGCGCGCAGGCACGCCCTGCTCGATATCGCATTGCAGGATATCGGTGAAGCGGTTGAAGGCGCCGCACAGCGAGATGCGCCAGGTCAGCTCGACGATCTGGGCTTCGGAGAAATGTTCGCGAAGCCGGGTGAAGATTTCGTCGCGGGTCTTGCTCCAGTGATTGTTCACGGCGATGGAATATTCGACGACGAGCTTGTCGACGCCGTCGAGTTCCGGATGATCCTTGTAGTCGAGCAGCCGGTCGGCGCCCGCTTCCGACACGCCCTGGATTGCCAGTTTTGGCGCGTGGTGCGAGACGCAATAATCGCACTTGTTCAGCAAGGACACCGCGACCAGAGCGATCTCCAGATGGCGCTTCGATAGCGTGCCGGTCTCGGCGAGATCGACCAGCAGCGACCATGTATGTTTGAAGATCGGCGGCCGGTGCGCCATCACGCCCGCCTGGTTCTCGAACGCGCCGTAGGTCGTCATTTTCTCCCACAGCGGCTGCAGTTCGGCCGGCAGATCGTTCTTCGTTTTGATCGAGACGCGTGACATGGATTTATCCTGGATGGGAGTTTGGGGATCAACGGGGCGTTTGTTTCGGCGTGATATTGCCACACCCCGGCGCGTTTGGCGCTAGCCGTCGCGGATGGCAGACCTGTCCGGCGCGGTTGGCGTCAAGGTTCGGGATCGCTGCTGGACGGCGCTTGCCAATCTGACGGACGTTGGACGTGACGCGACCTTCTCGCAGCACGGAATGCCCGAGGCTTACTGGAAACTTCCCACCCTCCTAAAATTCGGAGGGCGCAGGGAATGCCGGATGCGCGCTGCACCCGCGGTCTCATGCGCAATGTGCACTAAAAAATGCGCGCATGAGCATACAGGGCAGCGGAGAACATCCGACATTCCCTGCGCGATGGCTTTACGGCTTATAACGTGCTCTCCCCG
>JAFKKG010000028.1 GCA_017305715.1 Hyphomicrobiales bacterium
GCTGGCGTCCATGCACCTGGAGGCGTTCGACTTCCCAGGGCGCAACGGAGGCAAAAGAGCCGTTCTCCGGGGAGAGCACGTTATAAGCCGTAAAGCCATCGCGCAGGGAATGTCGGATGTTCTCCGCTGCCCTGTATGCTCGTGTGCACACTTTTTAGTGCACGTCGCACGCGAGACCGCGGGTGCAGCGCGCATCCGGCATTCCCTGCGCCTTCTGATATCGGAGGGCGGAGAATTTCCAGCAAAGCTCGGGCGCCATGCGTCGCGAGAATGCGAACACACATTCATTGTCGTCCCGGCCTTGAGCTCAGATGCGCAATTGCGCATCGGGGGACCCATACCCCGCGGCCCATCAATGAGAGCGCAGACGTTAAATACCTTGCAATGAGCGCCGCGGCGTATGGGCCCGGCCTTCGCCGGGGCGACGACGAGAGGCTTGGGACGACAATAATTGCAACACCTACTCCGCCTCAATCCACTCCGCAGCGCCCCGCCACAGCGTGTCGCGATGTTCGGGGCGGAAGAAACCGAAATGGCCGATCTTGGCAGTACCCGTATCCGCCGGCGTCACGGTGATGATCTCGGACTTGATCGACGTGAACCCCGAGCACAGCAACTCGACTGCCGGCCGCGTCGCCCAGGGATCGTCAGACATGCAAAGCGCGCGCAAGGCGCCCTTGAACTTCGAAAAATTCGCCAGCGCCGCGAGGTTCTTGTCGTCGAACATGTAACGCGGGCTCATCACCCAGGAGGTCCATTGCAGGAATACCTCCTTGGGCATGTCCATCCCAAGCCCGAGCCAGCCCGGCGTGTAGCCGAGCATGCGGGTAAGGGGGACGCCGGCGAAATTCAGCATCGCATACACGCGAAAGCGTTCGGGGATCGCGATCAGCTTCCAGGTGCCGGCCTGCGCCGCAATCAACAGCGCGCGCGAAATCTCCGAATTGTTCGGCAGCAATCCCAGCGCCTGGCCGCCGAAGGAGTGCCCGACATAGGCAAAGGGCAGCGCCTTGTAGCGCTCGCGCATCCAGGCCACCGCGGAGGTCACATCCTGCGCCGCCCAGTCCGACATCGAGGCCTTGAAGCCGACCAGCGATTTCGGCTGGTTGTAACCGGTCGTCCCGCGCTGCCGCGAGTCGCCGGTGCCGCGATAGTCATAGGTCAGGACCGCGCAGCCGCGTTTGGCGAGGTAGCCGGCAAAGCCGCGATAGATCTTGCGGTGGACTGCGGTCGCCGAGTTGATCAGCACCGCATGGCGCTTGGCCCCGCGCGGCAGGAACAGGGTCGCCCCCAGCGGATAGCCATCGGCTGCCGGCAGCGTGATATCGTCGCTGAAGACGTCGTCCAGCCCCGGCTCGGCCACCCGCGATTTCCTCCCTCACATCGGCGATTTCGCCCTAACAAATGCGAATTCAGCTTTTGCCGCAAGGGCTTGACGGGCAGCCCGCAAGGCCTTGACGGGGCGGGTGGAAATCTAATGGCGGTTGGCCCGGCCGCTGTGTATAAGGCGGCCCTCGCAACCCCTGTAAGTTGCGGTTTTTGCTCAGGAGTTAACGTCATGTCCGAACCGTGGACGCCCGACAGCTGGCGCGCCAGGCCGGTGCTGCAAGTGCCCGATTATCCCGATGCCAAGGCATTGGCCGATGTCGAGGCGCAGCTCGCGACGTTTCCGCCGCTGGTGTTCGCCGGTGAGGCCCGCAATTTGAAGAAATCGCTGGCGCGCGTTGCCGCCGGCGAGGCGTTCCTGCTGCAAGGCGGCGATTGCGCCGAGAGCTTTGCCGAGCATGGCGCCAACAACATCCGCGATTTTTTCCGCGTGCTGTTGCAGATGGCGGTGGTGCTGACCTATGCCGGCGCGCTGCCGGTCGTGAAAGTCGGCCGCATCGCCGGGCAATTCGCAAAACCGCGTTCGTCCAACACCGAGAAGATCGGCGGCGTCGAACTGCCGAGCTATCGCGGCGACATCATCAACGACATCGCCTTCACGCCGGAAGCGCGGATTCCCGATCCGCAGCGCCAGTTGATGGCGTACCGGCAGTCGGCGGCGACGCTGAACCTGCTGCGCGCGTTCGCGACCGGCGGTTTTGCCAATCTCGGCAGCGTGCATCAGTGGATGCTCGGCTTCCTGAAGGATTCGCCGCAGTCCCGCCGCTACAAGGAACTGGCGGACCGTATTTCGGACGCGCTGAATTTCATGCGCGCCTGCGGCCTCGATCTCGAAAGCCACCCCGAACTGCGCGCCACCGATTTCTACACCAGCCATGAAGCGCTGCTGCTGGGCTATGAGCAGGCTTTTACGCGTGTCGATTCCACCACCGGCGATTGGTACGCGACCTCCGGCCACATGATCTGGATCGGCGACCGTACGCGTCAGCTCGATCACGGCCATGTCGAATATTTCCGCGGCATCAAGAATCCGATCGGCCTGAAATGCGGCCCATCGCTGAAGCCGGATGAACTGATCAAGCTGATCGACGTCCTCAACCCCGACAACGAGCCAGGACGGCTGACCCTGATCAACCGTTTCGGTTCCGACAAGGTCGGCGATCACCTGGCGCCGCTGATCCGCGCCGTGCAGCGGGAAGGGCGCGTCGTGGTCTGGTCGTGCGATCCGATGCACGGCAACACCATCACCTCGACCTCCGGCTACAAGACCCGCCCGTTCGACCGGGTGCTGTCGGAAGTGAAGTCGTTCTTCGCGATCCACCAGGCCGAAGGCACCCATGCCGGCGGCGTGCATCTGGAAATGACCGGGCAGGACGTCACCGAATGCATCGGCGGCGCCCGCGCCATCACCGACGAGGACCTCAACGATCGCTATCATACGGTCTGCGATCCCCGTCTGAACGCGGAACAATCGATCGACATGGCCTTCCTGATCGCCGAACTGCTCAAGCAGGAACGCGCCGGCAAGGTCAAACCGATGCCGGCGCTGGCGGGTTTCTGATTTGCTGCGACTCTGGCGCGCCACCATCAACACGCGTAACGGCCTCGCTTTTGCGATCCGGTCGGAGCAGGCCGTCCGCGAGGAATTGTTCGCGCTGGCGCTGTCGATCCCGCTGGCGTGGCTGGTCGGCGCGACCGTGATGCGCCGGGTGGAGCTGGTTGCGGCGGTGGCGTTCGTCCTCGTGGTCGAGATCCTCAACACCGCAATCGAAAAGCTCGCCGATCGCCTGACCACCGATCACGATCCGCAGATCGGGCGGGTCAAGGACATGGGGTCAGCCGCGGTCGGTGTGGCGCTCTTGATGGTCGGCGCCTTCTGGCTGTTCGCCATCGCCGAACGCATAGGCGCGTTCTAAAAGCAGGCGATTGAAGTTTCGGCTTGTGCAGGGCACCATTGGCGTATGAGCGAACCGAAATTCATTATTACGCTGGCGCAGTTGAACCCGACCGTGGGCGATGTCCCCGGCAACGCCGCCAAGGCGCGCGCCGCCCGCGAAAAGGCGAAAGCCGACGGCGCTGATTTGCTGGTGCTGCCGGAATTGTTCATCACCGGCTATCCGCCGGAAGACCTCGTGCTGAAACCCGCCTTCCAGGCGGCCTGCCGCGCGGCGATCGAGCAACTGGCGCGCGAGACCGCGGATGGCGGTCCGGCGGTGCTGATCGGCACGCCCTGGGTCGAGGACGGCAAACTCTATAATGCCTGCGCGTTGCTCGATGACGGCCGCATCACCGCGCTGCGCTTCAAGGCGAATCTGCCGAACTACGGCGTGTTCGACGAAAAGCGCCTGTTTGCGCGCGGTCCCGCCGCGGGCCCGGTGACGGTGAAGGGCATCCGGGTCGGCGTTCCCATCTGCGAGGACATCTGGCTCGAAGAGTCGGAAGAATACGAAAACGTCGTCGAGTGTCTCGCCGAAACCGGCGCGGAAATCCTGGTCGTGCCGAACGGCTCGCCTTATGCGCGCGACAAGAACGATCTGCGGCTGTCGATCGCGGTGGCGCGCGTCACCGAAAGCGGGTTGCCGCTGGTGTACCTCAACCAGATCGGAGGCCAGGACGAACTGGTCTTCGACGGCGCGTCGTTCGCGCTCAACGCCGATCTGTCGGTGGCGGCGCAACTACCGGCGTTCGAGGAAAACATCACGACGTTGCGCTGGATTAAAAGCGCGGATGGCTGGCGCTGCAATGGGCCGGTGGCGCCGCTGATCGAGGGCGACAAGGGCGATTATGCGGCCTGCGTGCTCGGCTTGCGCGATTACGTCCGCAAAAACGGATTCCCCGGCGTGCTGCTCGGCGTTTCCGGCGGCATCGATTCGGCGCTGTGCGCGGCGATCGCGGTCGACGCGCTTGGTGCGGACAAGCTGCGCGGCGTGATGCTGCCGTTCCGGTTCACCGCGCAGGAATCGCTGGACGATGCGGCCAAGCTCGCGGTGGCGCTCGGCTTCCGCTACGACGTGCTGCCGATCGCGGATGCCGTCAACGGGTTCGAAAAAATCCTCTCCGGCACCTTCGCCGGCCTGCCGCGCGACATCACCGAAGAGAATTTGCAGGCGCGTACCCGCGGCACGCTGCTGATGGCGATTTCGAACAAGACCGGCGCCATGGTGGTCACGACCGGCAACAAGTCGGAAATGTCGGTCGGCTACGCCACGCTCTATGGCGACATGAACGGCGGCTTCAATCCGATCAAGGACATCTACAAGACCGAAGTGTTCCGCCTCTCCAGCCTGCGCAATGAGTGGAAGCCGGATGGCGCGCTCGGGCCGTCGGGCGAGGTGATTCCGGTCAACATCATCACGCGCCCGCCAACGGCCGAGTTGCGCGAGAATCAGACCGACCAGGACTCGCTGCCGCCCTACGACATGCTCGACGGCATCCTGGAGCGCCTGGTCGAGCGCGAGGAACCACTGGCGTCGATCATCGCGGCCGGTTTCCCGGCCGATGTCGTGACGCGGATCGACCGGTTGCTCAACATCGCCGAATACAAGCGGCGTCAGGCGGCGCCGGGGGTAAAGGTCACGGAAAAGAATTTCGGCCGCGACCGCCGCTATCCCATCACCAACCGTTTCCGCGACGACGGCAAGGCGCTGCCCGTGCCTGACGACAAACTGGTCGCGCGCGCCGGGCGCGCCTCGGCGGACGTGTTCGACGGCTAAACGCTCGAGCGTTATTGCTTCGGCGGAATGAAGGTCGGCCCGACGGTACGGATCGGCCTCTTGTCATCCGTCGTCGCGGGCGCATCGGCGGCAGGCGCCGGGGTTGCCGGGGTGGGGGCTGTGGCTGTGGTCGCCGCCCCCTTCTTGGCGGGCGGCGCCTTCGGCATCGCGCGCTGCTGCATCCTCTTGGCGCTCTCCTCGGTGACGATGATGTCGCCCTGCTGTTCGGCGGCGGCCTTCTCGTCGATCGATTTCAGCGCATCCGACCAGGTCTGGCCCGCGGCCTTGCAGGCGCAGGACGGGTTGAACTCGGTGCGGAATTTGAAGGCGTTGGGCAGCGACGAATAAGGCTGGCCGCTGAGCGAGACCGCCTGGTTGATGTCCTCACCGGGGTTGCGATACGCGAACAGCGACGCTTCCGTCGCCGGGCACAGCGCCTTGCAGGTCTTCTCGTCGTCCGGGAAGCGCGCCTGGTAGGTCGCAAACGAAACCGGGAAATAGGCGCCATCGCAGCTGCGCACGCAGACCGTCCGGAACGTGCCGGAGGGGGCGCCGAGATCGGCGCTCGGCGGCGGGATGGTGTTGTTGCCGAACAAATTGTCCATGAAATTGCCCCCGCCGCGCGCGGCGGCGGCGTATTGCGGGCCGCAATTGTTCTGCGCGAGCGCCGTCAGCACCGAACGCCGCTGGTTTTCACGGTCGGCGCCGCCGATCCCGCCAGAGCGCAGCCGCTCCAGGCTGGTGGTCATCTGCTCGAGATTGCCGCGCATCTGCTGGATCTGGTTATTGACCGGTCCGCACTGCGCCGACTGGCCATTGAACAGCGAGAAGAAGCCGGAACTCTCGCAGCCCATGCGCTTGGCCTGCAACGTGACGCGATCGAGCTCGGCCTGCTGCTTGGCTGCGGCGTCCTGATAGCGGCGGATCTGTTCTTCCTTGGCGGGATCGCCGCCGCTGGCGCCGCGGTCAACCGCCGCCAATTGCCCTTCAAGCCGGATACAGATCGGATTGGCTTGCGCGCCTTGTTGCGGAGGCGACGGTGCGGCGCCGGGAGGCATCTGGGCGAGCGCATCCATATTGGATTGTGCGGGATCGGCTTGTGCGGTCGCCGCCGAATTCATCGCGGCCACGCCGATAAGCAGCACGGCGCAGGTCAAAATCCATCGCGAAAAGGGAGTAGTCAGCGTCAGGGGCATATCCAGCCATCGATAACGAATCCGCGCGGCTTTATAGCCGAAAAGGCGCGGCAAGAAGCACGGCCAAGACGGCACGGTGCGGCCAAGGCCGCATCCCATAGCCGCTTCTCGGGGCAGCGTCACGTCGTTTCCGCGGCGCCGGTGTGGCAATCCGGACACGGTGCCGCGAGCTGAAATCCGATTCAGCGCTGGCAGGTAATGGCGACGTAGTCACCACAGCCACTGCCGGTGCACTTATCGCCTGCATTTGGCACCGATCCGGTGAATTCATCGGGATCGACGCGCCGATAGGAACTGGCGGAAGCAAATTCGCGTGACTGACAATAGGAGCGCGCGGCATAGGCGCCGCATTTCTCGCCATTGGCGAGGCACTGGTCGATGCCATAGCCGTCGGCCTGATTGGCGACAATGAAGACGCGGCTATCGGCGCAAGCGCTTGAGGCAGCGAGCAGGAATGCGCTGGCAATGATGCCTTGGGAAAATTGCATGGGGGCACCGGCAATTGAAAGGGGAACCGCCCATCTCAAATAGACCCAATGGGTTAATAATGATTAACCATCGGCCGGTGGCGGCCGGTTTGGCGGCTAAAATTGCCGCAAAACCGGCGCATGCGGGCCTTGACGCCATCCCCCGGGCTGGGACATGGTGGAACCATGAACGGTCTCCTCGCCATCTGCAGCATTTGCCGCGAGATTATTAGCTAGCGATTCGCTGGCTGAGGCCGTCTTTTCTCAAAACATGAGATCACTGGACGCCCGGCCGCAAGGTACGGATATCCTATGCAATTGCGCCTGTACGATACGTTGACGAAGGAAAAGCGGCCGTTCACGCCGCTCGATGCCGGTAATGTCCGCATGTATGCCTGTGGACCGACGGTCTATGACTTCGCCCATATCGGCAATGGTCGCGCGGCTGTTGTCTTCGACGTGCTGTTCCGCGTGCTGCGCCATCGCTACGGCGCGGACCATGTGACCTATGTCCGCAACATCACCGACGTCGACGACAAGATCAACGTACGCGCCGCGCGTGACTATCCCGGCGTGCCGCTGAACGAAGCGATCCGCAAGGTCACGGAAACCACCAATCAGCAGTACCAGGACGATGTCACCGCGCTGGGCTGCCTCGCGCCGACCGTGCAGCCGCGTGCGACGGAACATATTCCGGAGATGCGGGCGATCATCGAAAAACTAGTTGCCGGCGGCTTTGCCTATGTCGCCGAAGACCACGTGCTGTTCTCGCCGCAGGCGATGAATGCCGCAAATTCGGTGATGCCGCGTTATGGCGCGTTGTCGAAGCGTTCGCTCGACGAGATGATCGCCGGCGCCCGCGTCGACGTCGCCCCCTACAAGCGCGACAATACCGACTTCGTGCTGTGGAAACCGTCGAAGCCGGGCGAGCCGTCCTGGCCGTCGCCGGCCGGCATCACGGTGGAAGGCCGCCCGGGCTGGCACATCGAATGCTCGGCGATGGCCTGGAAACACCTCGGCGAGAAGTTCGACATCCATGGCGGCGGCATCGATCTGGTGTTTCCGCATCATGAGAACGAACTCGCACAGACCTGCTGCGCCTTTCATTCCGACCGCATGGCTGAGGTCTGGATGCACAACGGATTCCTGCAGCTCGAGAGCGAGAAGATGTCGAAATCAACCGGCAACTTCTTCACGATCCGCGAGTTGCTGGCCGATTGGCCGGGTGAGGTGCTGCGCCTGAGCATGCTCAAGACGCATTACCGGTCGCCGCTCGACTGGACCGCCAAGGGCGCGGAAGAAAGCGCGAAGACACTGGACGATTGGTATGCCGTCGCAGCCGACGCCGAAGGCGGTCAGCCGTCGCCGGCCTTGACCGAAGCACTCTATGACGACCTCAACACGGCGCAGGCGATGGCAGTCTTGCACGGCCTGCGCAATGCGGCGGCGGCGGGCGGCGGGCGCGAACGCGGCGAGTTTGCCGCCTCGCTTCGGCTGCTCGGATTCCTGTCCGTGAGTGCGGCCGACTGGAAGGGGCGCAAGCAGCAGGCGAGCGGCATCGATGCAGGCCAGGTCGATCGGCTGATTGCCGACCGCGCCGCGGCACGCGCCCGAAAGGATTTTAAAGAGTCCGACCGGATCCGTGACGAACTCGCCGCCATGGGCGTGCTGATCAAGGACGGCAAGGACGCCGACGGCAAACCCGTGACCACCTGGGAGGTCGCATGATGGACAAACCCGACACGCCTTTCCCAAAGCACTGGCGCTACTACATCTTCATCAAATGGGCTGTGATCGTTGCCGCGGTCGTGCTGGTCCTGAGATTGTTCGGAGTATTTTGACGCGATGGGACAGGCGTTACCCAAACCTGCGCTCCGGCCGTTCCTTGTGGTGGATACCCCCGTGCTCGCGGCGATCTTCGTTGCCGCGATCCAGGAATTGACCGGCGACGACTATAGCGAGGCGCAGCAGGAAGCCTGGGCGTCGGCGGCAGATGACGAAGAGGAATTCGGCAAGAAGCTCGCCGGCGAGCTGACGCTGATCGCGACGGTACAAAATTCGCCGGTCGGGTTTGCCTCGCTGAAGGGCGCCTCGCATATCGAGATGCTCTATGTGCATCCGAGCGCGGTGGGGCAGGGCGTCGGCGCGATGCTGTGCGATGCGCTCGAAAAGCTCGCCGGTGCGCGCGGCGCAAAAAATCTCACCGTCGACGTCAGCGATAACGCGCAGGAGTTCTTCCTGAAGCGCGGCTATGTCGGCAAGCAACGCAACACCGTCACCATCAATGGTGAATGGCTTGCCAATACCACGATGCAGAAGACGCTGGCTGATGCCGCGCCGGGAGCGCCACAATGAGCCGCGAACGCCTTTATCTGTTCGACACCACGCTGCGCGACGGCGCGCAAACCAACGGCGTCGATTTCACGCTGCATGACAAGCAGATCATCGCCGGCATGCTCGACGAACTCGGCATCGATTATGTCGAAGGCGGCTATCCCGGCGCCAATCCGACCGATACCGAGTTCTTTGCGACCAAACCAAAACTCGACCATGCGCGCTTCACCGCGTTCGGCATGACGCGCCGTCCGGGCCGTTCGGCCTCCAACGACCCGGGGCTGGCGGCGCTGATCGAAGCCAAGGCCGATGCGATCTGCTTTGTCGCGAAAGCCTCGGCCTATCAGGTCCGCGTCGCGCTCGAGACCACCAATGAGGAGAATCTCGCATCGATCCGCGACAGCGTCAGTGCGGCCAAGGCGGCGGGCCGCGAGGTGATGGTGGATTGCGAGCACTTCTTCGACGGCTACAAGGAGAATGCCGAATTCGCGCTCGCCTGCGCCAAGGCGGCGTATGAATCCGGCGCACGCTGGGTGGTGCTGTGCGACACCAATGGTGGCACCATGCCGCACGAGGTCGAGACCATCGTCGGTGACGTCATCAAGCATATCCCCGGCGGACACGTCGGCATCCACGCCCATAATGACACCGAGCAGGCGGTTGCGAACTCGCTCGCCGCGGTGCGCGCCGGCGCGCGGCAGATCCAGGGCACATTGAACGGGCTCGGCGAGCGCTGTGGCAACGCCAATCTCGTCTCGCTGATCCCGACCTTGCGGCTGAAGAACGAATTCTCCGATAATCTCGAAATCGGCGTCACCAACGAAAAAATGGCGACGCTGATGAAGGTGTCGCGGACGCTCGACGACATGCTCAATCGTGCACCGAACCGCCACGCCGCCTATGTCGGCGAGAGCGCCTTCGTGACCAAGACCGGCATCCATGCTTCCGCGGTCATGAAGGATCCACACACTTACGAACACGTGTTGCCCGAACTCGTCGGCAATCACCGCAAGGTGCTGGTGTCCGATCAGGCCGGCCGCTCTAATGTGATGGCCGAACTCGATCGCGCCGGCATTCCCTATGAGAAGAGCGATCCCAAGCTGGCGCGGCTGGTCGAGGAACTGAAGGAACGTGAGGCCGCCGGCTACGCCTACGAGTCCGCCAATGCGTCGTTCGACCTGTTGGCGCGCCGCACGCTCGGCCGGGTGCCGGAATATTTCCGGGTTGAGCAGTTCGACGTCAATGTCGAGCAGCGCTACAATTCCAACGGCCAGCGCGTCACCGTGGCGCTCGCGGTGGTGAAGGTCGATGTCGCCGGCGAGCGGCTGATCTCGGCCGCCGAAGGCAACGGTCCCGTCAACGCGCTCGACGTCGCGCTGCGCAAGGACCTCGGCAAGTATCAGAAATACATCGAAGGCCTGAAGCTGATCGATTACCGCGTCCGTATCCTCAATGGCGGCACGGAAGCGGTGACGCGGGTGCTGATCGAGAGCGAGGATGAAAACGGCGAGAGCTGGATCACGGTCGGCGTATCGCCCAATATCATCGATGCCTCGTTCCAGGCGTTGATGGATTCGGTGGTCTACAAGCTGGTGAAGTCAGGCGCGCCGGTGTGAGGTTCGCTGTCATTCCGGGGCGATGCGCAGCATTGAACCCGGAATCTCGAGATTCCGGGTCTGGTGCTAACGCACCATCCCGGAATGACGTGGCTATATCTGGGATGTAAGCACATGCTCGATCATGTCTCCGTCGGCGTCAGCGATCTCGAACGCGCAGCGCGCTTTTATGAGCTGACCCTAGCGACGCTCGGCCTGACACGGCTGGTGACGCGTCCCGCGACGATCGGTTTCGGCAAGGCCTATCCCGAATTCTGGATCAACCTGCGTGCCGGCATGAAACCGGTCGCGCCGGAGAGCGGGGTGCATATCTGCCTACGCGCGCGATCCACGGACGTGGTCGACGCCTTTCACGTCGCGGCGCTGGGCGCCGGTGGCCGCTCGGATGGCGCGCCGGGGATCCGCCCGCATGACCGCGTGAAATACTACGCGGCCTTCGTCATCGATCCTGACGGCAACCGCATCGAGGCGGTAACGTTTCCGAGCGGGTGAGTAATCCCTCAGAGCCGCCGCGCGACGTCCGGCGCCATCTCCTGGCTGCCCTCAGGTGCAACGGCGGCAGCCGCGCGCAGGCGCGGCAGGATATCCTCGACGCGTTCGGCCTTCAGGACATCGACGTTCAGCGACGGCCGGATGAATTCGGTGGCGCGCATATGCGTCAATAGCGCGATCAGCGGCTCCCAGAAATTGTCGATGTTGGCGAGCAGCACCGGCTTGGTGTGCCGGCCGAGCTGCTGCCAGGTCATCTGCTCGACCAGTTCTTCCAGCGTGCCGACGCCGCCGGGCAGGGCGACGAACGCGTCCGAGCGTTCGAACATCAGGCGCTTGCGCTCGTGCATGTCGGGCGTGACGACCAGTTCGGTCAGGTTCGGATTCATGCGCTCGCGGGTCGCTAGAAACTCCGGAATGATCCCGGTGACGGTACCGCCGTGATCCAGTACGGATTTGGCAACCGCGCCCATCAGTCCCACCGAACCTCCGCCATAGACCAGGCGGATCTTGTTCTCGGCAAATGACTTGCCCAAGCCGATCGCCGCTTCCGTGAAGCGGGGGTTGGAGCCGGAGCCGGAGCCGCAATAGACGCAGACGGTTTTGATTTGGGTCATGCATTTTATGTGGCACTGCAGCGTAAAAAGCTCAAGTCCGATGAAAGCGCCGGAGAAGTGGATTTGGGCCCGAAATGCGGGCAAACCGGAGAAAGTTTTGCCTTTCAAGGCTGTACGCGGCGATCAAACGCTCTATATGACCAGCAGAATGAAGTTCAATCGAAACCATGTGACGGCGAACGGACGCGCCATCAGGCTTTTGGGCGCTTGACCGATGGCCGGGACTGATTCGCAAACCGACGAAGCGCACCGCCCCGCCAGCGACAGCCCCGACAAGGCGTCCCTGATGGGGACGCTGGTGCATCTGTGGCCGTATATCTGGCCCGGCGATCGCGCTGACCTCAAGATGCGCGTGGTCTGGTCGATGGTGCTGCTGCTGGTCGCCAAACTCGCGACGCTGTCGGTGCCCTTCACCTTCAAATGGGCGATCGATGCGCTCAACGGTTCGCCCAGCGCGCCGGTGGAACCGTCGAACTGGACGCTGTGGCTGATCGCCTCGCCCTTGCTGATGACCGCAAGCTACGGCGCGGTGCGGGTGCTGATGGCGGTCCTGACGCAATGGCGCGACGGCATCTTCGCGCGCGTGGCGATGCATGCGGTGCGCAAGCTCGCCTACATCACCTTCGTTCACATGCATGAATTGTCGCTGCGCTTCCATCTCGAGCGCAAGACCGGCGGGCTGACCCGCGTGCTGGAGCGCGGCCGCACCGGCATCGAAGTGATCGTGCGGATGGTGATCCTGCAATTGATCCCGACCATCGTCGAGGTGTCGCTGCTGATGGCGGTGCTGCTGTGGCAGTTCGACTGGCGCTACGTGCTGGCCACCGCGGTCACGGTCGTGGTCTACATGTACTACACCTATGTTGCGACCGAATGGCGGATCGAGATCCGCCGCAAGATGAACGATTCCGACACCGAGGCGAATACCAAGGCGATCGACTCGCTGCTCAATTACGAGACGGTGAAATATTTCAGCGCCGAGCAGCGCGAGGCCGCGCGCTACGACCGCTCGATGGAGCGCTACGAGCATAACAGCGTGAAGACCTACACCTCGCTCGCGGTGCTCAACACCGGGCAGGCGGTCATCTTCACGCTGGGGCTGACCTCGATCATGCTGATGTGCGCGCTCGGCGTGCGCAACGGCACCAACACGGTCGGCGATTTCGTGCTGGTCAATGCCATGATGATCCAGCTGTACCAGCCGCTGAATTTCATGGGCATGGTCTATCGCGAGATCAAGCAGGCGGTGATCGACATCGAGAAGATGTTCAACGTGCTGCAGCGCAATCCCGAAATCAGGGATATCCCGGGTGCGACACCGCTGGTCGTGAGCTCGGGCAATGTGCGTTTCGAAGACGTGCGTTTTGCCTATGACCCCGAGCGTCCGATCCTCAAGGGCCTCAGCTTCGAGGTGCCCGCCGGCAAGACGGTTGCGATCGTCGGGCCCTCCGGCGCCGGCAAGTCGACGATCTCGCGGCTCCTGTTCCGGCTTTATGACGTCTCCGGCGGCAAGATACTGATCGATGGCCAGGACATCAGGAACGTCACGCAGGCATCGCTGCGCGCCTCGATCGGCATGGTGCCGCAGGATACCGTGCTGTTCAACGACACCATCCGCTACAACATCCGCTACGGGCGCTGGGACGCCAGCGATACCGAGGTGGAAGAGGCGGCGCAACTGGCGCAGATCGACGGTTTCATCCGGATGTCACCGGCCGGATATGAGACCCAGGTCGGCGAGCGCGGCTTGAAATTGTCCGGCGGCGAGAAACAGCGCGTCGCGATTGCGCGCACGATCTTGAAGGCGCCGCCGATCCTCGTGCTCGACGAGGCGACCTCGGCGCTCGACAGCCACACCGAACATGAAATCCAGGAGGCGCTGGAGCGGGTGTCACGTGGTCGCACTTCGCTGGTGATCGCGCATCGGCTCTCAACGATCGTCGGCGCCGACGAAATTATCGTGCTGGATCAGGGCCGCATCGCCGAGCGCGGAACCCACGCCCGGCTTTTGGCTTCCGGCGGACTTTATGCCAGTATGTGGAACAGGCAGCGTGAAGCCGAGGAGGCGCGGGAGAAACTCGCGCAGATCGACGACGAAAACGAGGCGCCAAACCGTGCCCCGCCGCCGGTCCAGGATCCTCTAGTGACCGCCGCTGAATAATCGAAATTCAGCCTGATCCCGGGTCGGGAATGGGCCAGCCAGCAAGTGAGCCTCGATGTCGATTGCCAATTCCATCCGCGCGCAGATCCCGCCGATCCATCGCGAAGGCTATCCCTTCATCGGCGGCTTTGCGCTTGCGAGCCTGATCCTGTTCTGGATCTGGACGCCGCTGGGCTGGATCGGCACGCTGCTGACCGTGTGGTGCGCGCTGTTCTTCCGCGATCCCGTGCGCGTCACGCCGGTGCGCGAGGGTATCGTGGTGTCGCCGGCCGACGGCCGTGTCTCGATGATCGCGCAGGTGCTGCCGCCGGCCGAACTCGGTCTCGGCGACCGGCCGCTGCTGCGGATTTCGATCTTCATGAGCGTGTTCAATTGCCACGTGAACCGCGCTCCGGTGGCGGGCAAGATCGACCGCATCGCCTACCGGCCGGGCACCTTCATCAACGCCGAACTCGACAAGGCCAGCGAAGACAATGAGCGCAATTCGCTGGTGATTTCGACCGCCAACCATGGTCGCATCGGCGTGGTGCAGATCGCGGGCCTGGTGGCGCGACGTATTGTCTCGTTCGTGCGCGAGGGACAGACGATCGGCGCCGGTGAACGGTTCGGCCTGATCCGGTTTGGCTCGCGGCTCGACGTCTATTTGCCCGAAGGCGGCAAGGCGCTGGTTTCCGAAGGCCAAACCGCGGTCGCGGGCGAGACGGTGCTGGGCGATCTCGGCGGCAACGAGCCGGGACGGACGTTCCGCGCCGATTAACCATCCGAATGGCTGAGACGCCGGTGCGCCGCCGCAATGGCGAAGCAGGCTGGCGGCTGCTATATAGTGGCGAGCCATGATCACACCCGATCCCAAATCTTCCGACGCACGCCGCCGGCGGTTTCGCCCGATTCCGGTGCGGATGCTGGTGCCGAACTTCATCACGCTGCTGGCGATCTGCGCCGGATTGACCGCGATCCGGCTGTCGACCGAAGGGCGCATGGAGCTTGCGGTCGCGGCGATCGTGTTCGCTGCCGTGCTCGACGGCCTGGACGGCCGCGTCGCGCGCATGATCAAGGGCCAGTCGAAATTCGGCGCCGAGCTCGACAGCCTGGCCGACTTCGTCAATTTCGGCGTCACGCCCGGCCTGATGCTGTATTTCTGGCAGTTGCATGAACTCGGCAATGGCGGCTGGATCGCCTGCATGGTGTTTGCGATCTCGGGCGGTTTGCGGCTGGCGCGCTTCAATGCCTCGATCGACGATCCGAACAAGCCCGCGTTCGCGGCGAATTATTTCACCGGCGTCCCGGCGCCGCTCGGTGCGCTGACCGTGATGCTGCCGATCTATCTGGTCTTTTTGGGCGTCCCGATGCCGCCGGCCTGGCTCACCGCGGCCTATACGCTCCTGATCGGATTCCTGATGGTGTCGCGGTTGCCGGTATTTTCCGGCAAGACGGTGCGGATGCGGGTGCCGCCGGAGATGGTGCTGCCGGTTTTCGTCTCGGTGGTGTTCTTCATCGCGCTGCTCGTCAGTTATCCCTGGTACATCCTGTCGTTCGCGACGGTCGTGTATCTCGCGACCCTGCCGTGGGGCTGGAAATCCTATCGCGACCACGAGCGACGTGCCGCAGCCGCGCAGGCGGCCGCGACCACGGATGCCGCGACACCCGTCGTCCCGGCACCTGGATTCCCGGCCACTCCAGCCGATACCGATCATGACGACCGGCCGGCGCGGCTGAACTGAGCCACCTGGCGGACTTTCCCAATAGGTCTGCCATGAGCGCCGCCCGAGTTGGGTTCGACCCCAATCTCGGCTATAGGCTTAAGCGATACGGCCTTGCAGAACATCCGGCCCAAAAAATCAGGAGAGAAACGCAGTGACCCAGTCCGCTTCCGCCCCGCTACCGGCTTCCGTGCTCGAAGCGCTCGGCCGCTACGACACGCCGACGATCTGCAATGCGATGGAGATCGTGGCCCCCGAGCGCCGGCTGATCGGCTACACGACGAAGCCGCTGGTCTGCCCGTTTCCCAATCTGCCGCCGATGGTCGGCTACGCCCGTACCGTGTCGATCCGTTCGGTGCTCAAGTCGGGCCTTCCGGCCGAGGAGCAGGCGCGCCGCCGCATCGCGTATTACGAGTATGTCGGCACCGGGTTTGGCCCGCGCATCACGGTGATCCAGGATATCGACGGCGCCGATGTCGGTTACGGCGCGTTCTGGGGTGAAGTGCAAAGCAACGTCCACAAGGCGCTCGGTTGCCTCGGCGTCATCACCGACGGCTCGATCCGCGACATCCCGCAATGGGCGCCGGGCTTCCAGGCGCTGGCCGGCTCGATCGGCCCGTCGCATGCCTGGGTGCATGCGGAAAGCTTTGGCGGCGAAGTCCGCGTTGCCGGCATGACGGTGCATTCGGACGATCTGATCCATGCCGACCAGCACGGCGCGATCGTCATCCCGATCGACGTCGCGGCCAAGATTCCGGATGCCGCCGAACTCTGCGGCCGTCGCGAGACGCCGATCCTGGAGATCGCGCGCAGCCCGGACTTCACGCTCGAGAAACTGAAAGCGGCGCTGAAGCGTTCGGCCGAAATTCACTGACGAAAACAAGGCCACCGGCGAAAAGTCGGGGTAATCACCAGGCGAGGGGGAAGGTCATGCGAGTACTATGGGCGGCGCTGTCACTTCTTGCTGTTGCCGGCGTCGCGGAGGTCCAGGCGCAGACCTATCCGTCGCGGCCCATTACGCTCGTCGTTCCCTTTCCACCGGGCGGATCCACCGATTCCGCAGCGAGGATCATGGCCGAGCGGATGCGCAGCACCCTCGGCCAATCCATCGTGATCGAAAATGTCGGCGGCGCCGGTGGCAGCATCGGCGTCGGCCGCGTCGCCCGCGCCGCGCCCGACGGTTACACCTTCGACATCGGCCAATGGGACACCCATGTCGGCAGCATCATCTACAAGCTCGACTATGATCTGGAAAAGGATTTCGAGCCGATCGCGCTGATCTCGAACAATCCGCAGCTGATGGTCGCCAAGAACGATCTGCCGGCGAGCACGCTCGGCGAACTCGTGACCTGGATGAAGGCCAATCCGGACAAGATCAACTTCGTCAACCAGAACGCGGCCGCCAATGTCACCGGTGTGCTGTTCGAAAACCTGACCAAGCAGAAGGTGCAGTTCATTCCCTATCGCGGCGCGGGTCCGGCGATGACCGACCTGATGGCGGGCACCGTGGATCTGCTGGTGGTGCAGGGCGCCGTGGCGCTGCCGCAGATTCGCGCCGGCAAGATCAAGGCGCTCGCCAATCTGTCGGTGGCGCGCTCGGCTTCGATGCCCGATATCCCGACCGCGGACGAGACCGGCGTGCCCGGGCTTTATATGTCCGGCTGGTTCGGCTTCTGGGCACCGAAGGGGACGCCCAAGGACATCATCGCCAAGCTCAACGCCGCAACCGTCGA
The DNA here is from genome assembly GCA_017305715.1 of Hyphomicrobiales bacterium. Taxonomy (GTDB): domain Bacteria; phylum Pseudomonadota; class Alphaproteobacteria; order Rhizobiales; family Xanthobacteraceae; genus Bradyrhizobium. The sequence goes on from JAFKKG010000028.1 coordinate 17,413, forward strand.
GGCGCTGGCCGATCCGGCGATCCAGAAACGCTTCACCGAATTGGGGCTCGACGTCGCTCCGCGCGCGCAGCAAACCCCGGAGGGCCTGGCCGCCTTCCAGAAGGCCGAAATTGAAAAATGGTGGCCGATCATCAAATCCGCAGGGATCGGCGTGCAGGCGCCGTGAACTGAGGCGTGAGCGGATGCGCGTCGCGACCTCGCGCTCACCGCGCCGGCCGGCGCATTATGGTTAGCAAATCGTTGAGATCGCGCCGCGGCATGAGGCCCGGCGAAAGGCGCGACGGCTCCCGGGCCGTCACGTCGCCGCCCCCCGCAATTATACGGCACGGCGCTCGGTTTAACCTTTACGCGTCTTTAACAGCGCGGACGTAGGGTCGTAGCACGTGGACCATTGCGGGCCGCGTCCTGTCCAGGATGGGCTGGTGTTGCGTTCGGGCTGGAGTTTTCCATGGATATCATGACGACTGCCGGACTTGTGGCCGGCTTCGCCGTTATTGCGGCAATGGTATTCATGGGCGGCGATCTGCACATGTTCATCAGCGAACATGCGATGATCATCATCTTTGGCGGCACGATCGCTGCGACCATGATCCGGTTTCCGCTGGGCGTCATGCTGCATGGCCTGCCGCTGGGATTGAAGTTTGCCTTCACGATGAGTCGGCTGTCGGCGCGGGATTTGGTCGAAGAACTTGCCCGCATTGCCGAGATTGCCCGCAAGCAAGGTCCAGTCGGGCTCGAAAAGGTGGACACCAAAGAGCCGTTCCTCGCCAAAGGCATCCGCTACGTCGCCGACGGCTACGATCTGGAATTCATCCGCGATAATCTGGAACGCGACCGCGACAACTTCCTGATGCATCTCAACGAAGGCAGCAAAATCTATCGCGCCATGGGCGACTGCGCGCCGGCGTTCGGCATGATCGGAACTCTGATCGGCATGGTACAGATGTTCTCGAACATGTCGGATCCCTCGAAGCTCGGCCCGTTCATGGCGACCGCGCTGCTTGCAACGCTTTACGGCGCGCTGGTCGCGAACCTGCTCTGTCTGCCGATCGCCGACAAGCTGCATGGCAAGCTGCTCGACGAAGAGACCAATCGGACGCTGATTATCGACGGCATCCTGATGATCCGCGATTCCAAGAGCCCTGCGCTGGTGCGCGAAATGCTTCTGGCCTATCTACCCGAGAAACATCGCCACGAGGAAGGCGAACTGGCGCCCGCCTGATTGCCGGGCAGCATCCAGGCGCAGCATAGAACATGGCCAAGAAAAAACGCGAAGAGGCACATGGCGGTCACGGCTGGTTCGTGACGTTCGCCGACCTGATGGCGTTGCTGCTGGCGTTCTTCGTGATGTTGGTCGCGTTCTCCAGCCAGGACAAGGACAAGCTGAAAATCGTCGCCGGCTCGATGCGCGAGGCGTTCGGCGTGCAGACCGAAGTGCGCTATTCCGGCATCGTCGAATCCGACGGTCTGCCGACGCGGCCCAAGCTGAAGAACGCCGAACACATCTCGCCGGAGGAGTCATCCGCCACGCCGACGCCAAACGAAAAGGACCGCACCCGCGAAAGCGGTGCCAAGCTGACGACCGATCGTGAATTTGCGCTGGCGTCGGCGTCGTTGCGGCAGGCGCTGCAGGACATGCCGGAACTGACCGAGATGTCCAAGCACATCATCTTCGAGGAGACCAGCCAGGGTCTCAATCTCGAAATCGTCGATCAGGACGGCAGGTCGATGTTCGCCGACGGCTCCAAGGTGCCTTACGACCGCACGCGGCGGCTGATCGAGAAGCTCGCGGTCCCGCTGCGGGCGACGCCGCTGCGGGTCTCCATTGTCGGCCATACCTCGGCCGGCTTCCTGCCGGCGCGGAGCGACTATGGCGCATTCGATCTTTCGGCCGACCGCGCCAACGTGGTGCGCCAGATCCTCGAACGCGGGGGACTGCCGCCCTCGCACGTCTTTGCGGTCTCCGGCAAGGCCGACAGCCAGCCGTTGTTTCCCGACGATCCGACGCTGCCGGCAAACCGTCGCGTGACCATCACATTAATGCGCGAAAATCCACCGCTTCCCCCCGGTCTGAAGCCGTAGACCGATCCTACTACTATTCTACCTCTCCCGTTTTGTGTTGTAATCGGCTTGGCGTAGGCGCGGCATCGCTGGCGGTGTTATGCTCCGTCGATGATTGACAGGCGACGCGGAAGCGTCGATAGCGGCCCGGATCAAATCAACCGTGAGAGCGTTCTTCCCGCGTCATGACTGTCAGCGTCACATCCACCGAAACCCATGAGGGGCAGGTTACCTCAGGCTTTTGGGCCCTGACGCTAGGAAGCATCGGCGTGGTGTTCGGCGATATCGGCACGTCGCCGCTGTATGCGTTCCGCGAGGCCGTAACACATGCGGCAGCCGGCCAACCCGTCTCCCGCGCCATCGTGCTCGGTGTGCTCTCGCTGATCCTGTGGTCGCTGTTCATCGTCGTGACCGCCAAATACGTTCTGCTGCTGCTGCGCGCCGACAATAACGGCGAGGGCGGCACGCTCTCGCTGATGGCGCTGGGCCAACGGGCGCTGGGCCGCCGCAGCTGGCCGCTATTGGCGCTCGGCGTCGTCGGCGCTTCGATGTTCATCGGCGATTCCATGATCACGCCGGCGATTTCGGTGCTGTCGGCGGTGGAAGGTCTCAAGCTCGTCGCGCCGGCGCTCGACCATTACGTGGTGCCGCTCACGATCTTCATTCTCGTCCTGCTGTTCTCGGTGCAGAGCAGCGGTACCGCGCGTGTCGCCTCGGCCTTCGGACCGGTCATGCTGGTCTGGTTCGCGACGCTGGCGGTATTGGGTTTCGTCCATATCAGCGACGATCCGACGGTTCTGGCGGCGATCAATCCGTACTATGCGATCCAGTTCGTGCTGTCGCACGGCGTCATCGGGCTGGTGACGCTGGGCCTGGTGTTTCTGGCGGTGACCGGCGGCGAGGCGCTTTACGCCGACCTCGGGCATTTTGGACGCAAACCCATACAAACCGGATGGTTCTATCTGGTGTTGCCGGCGCTGCTGATCAATTACTTCGGGCAGGGCGCGCTGGTGCTGTCCAATCCGGCGACGATCGAAAACCCGTTTTACCGGTTGGCCCCCGACGTGCTGGTGTTGCCGCTGGTGGCGCTGGCGACGGCGGCCACCGTGATCGCGAGCCAGGCCGTCATCACCGGGGCCTATTCGCTGGTACGTCAGGCGGTGCAACTCGGCCTGTTGCCGCGCTTCGAGGTTCGCTACACCTCCGAGACCCATGCCGGGCAGATCTATCTGCCGCGCGTCAACCGGATGCTGCTTCTCGGCGTCATCCTGCTGGTGCTGCTGTTCCGTACCTCGAGCGGCCTGGCCTCCGCCTACGGCATCGCCGTGTCCACCACCATGGTCGCCGACGGGATCATGGGCTTTGTCGTGATCTGGAAATTGTGGAACTGGCGCGCGGCGACCGCAGCCGCGGTGATCCTGCCTTTCGTCGTCGTCGACATGGCGTTTTTCAGCGCGAACCTGTTGAAGCTGTTCGAAGGCGCCTGGGTGCCGCTGCTGTTCGGGATCGCGATGGCGGTCATGATCTGGACCTGGCGCCGGGGGGCGGCGATCCTAGTTGCCAAGACGAGGCGCATCGAGGTGCCGCTGATCGATCTGATCAAGAGCCTCGAAAAGCGTCCGCCGCATATCGTCAAGGGTACCGCGGTGTTCCTGACCAGCGATCCGAATTTTGTGCCGACCGCGCTGCTGCATAATCTCAAGCACAACAAGGTGTTGCACGAGCAGAACGTGATCCTGACCATCGAGACCGCGCAGACGCCCCGCGTCGACCCGTCCGAACGCGTCAGGATGGAGACCGTTAGCGAAAAGTTCGCCACCGTCCGGCTGCGGTTCGGTTTCATGGAATCGCCGAACGTGCCCAAGGCGCTGGTGGTGGCGCGCAAGCTCGGCTGGCAATTCGACATCATGGCGACGTCGTTCTTCGTCTCGCGGCGTTCGCTGAAGCCGTCGGCACAATCGGGAATGCCGCAATGGCAGGACCATCTGTTCATCGCGATGAGCCGGTCGGCCAACGATGCCACCGACTACTTCCAGATCCCCACGGGGCGGGTTGTCGAGGTCGGAACGCAGGTCACTATCTGAGTAAGTAATTGATCGCCTGACAGATTTTCGTTGTACTCGTCTTTGAGACCTATGCATGGTATGCATATCGGAGGCCTGAATTCGGCCTAACCTATGCGTTAGCGCGAGGAGTATAGGGCTACACTTCCTGATTGTGCAGTGCGGTAAATTACCGAGGCCTTAATCCAATGTCGTCCGAAAGTACGATCACCGCGGCGGAAACGCCCGCGGCCAACGGGCATGGGGAGGTGCACTCCACTGCCGGCTTCAAGGCCTTGATGCTCGGCAGCATCGGCGTCGTCTATGGCGACATCGGCACCAGCCCGCTCTACGCGCTGCGCGAAGCCATCGTGGCTGCGAGCGGAACCACAGGCGTCGATCCACAGGCCGTGCTTGGCATTCTGTCCCTGATTTTGTGGGCGCTGATCGTCGTCGTGACGCTGAAATACGTCGTCATCCTGCTGAGGGCCGACAATAACGGCGAGGGCGGGACGCTGGCGCTGATGGCGCTGGCGCAGCGCGCCGTCGGCAAGAACGCTTCGGTGATCGTCCTGCTCGGCATCATCAGCGGCGCGTTGTTTTACGGCGATGCCGTCATCACGCCGGCGCTGTCGGTGCTGTCGGCGATCGAAGGCATCAAGCTCGTCACCGTAACGTTCGACCATTATGTCGTTCCGCTCACCATGATCATTCTGGTCGTGCTGTTTGCGGTCCAGTCGCGCGGCACCGCCAGCGTCGCCGCCTTCTTCGGGCCCGTGATGTGCGTCTGGTTCGCGGTGATTGCGGTCGCCGCCGTGCCGCAGATCATGCAGCATCCCCAGGTGCTGGCGGCGCTCAATCCACTCTACGCGATCTCCTTCATGATCCACCACGGCGTGATCGGGTTCGTGACGCTGGGTGCGGTGTTTCTCGCCGTCACCGGTGCCGAAGCGCTCTATGCTGATTTGGGCCATTTCGGCAAACGGCCGATCCAGACCGCCTGGCTGTTCATCGTGCTGCCGTCGCTGGCGCTGAATTACATGGGGCAGGGAGCGCTGCTGATCGCCAACCCCAAGGCGATCGAGAATCCGTTCTTCCTGATGTTTCCGGACTGGGCGCTGATCCCGATGGTCGCGCTTGCCACGCTGGCGACCGTGATCGCGAGCCAGGCCGTGATCACCGGCGCCTATTCGCTGACGCGCACCGCGATTCAACTCGGCCTGATGCCTCGCCTTGAAATCCGGCATACCTCGGAATCGCATTCCGGCCAGATCTACATTCCGCGCATCAATCTGCTGCTGTTCATTTCGGTGATGCTGCTGGTGCTGCTGTTCCGCTCGTCGAGCGCGCTGGCGTCGGCCTACGGGATTTCCGTGACCGGAACCATGGTCGTCACCGCGATGATGGGATTTGTCGTGATCTGGCGCGTCTGGAAATGGTCGCCGCTCGCGGCCGCCGCGCTGATCGCGCCGTTTCTTTTCCTCGATCTCACCTTCCTCGCGGCCAATCTTCTGAAAGTGGTCGAAGGCGGCTGGGTGCCGCTGGCGCTCGGCGGCGTCGTGATGCTGTTGATGTACACGTGGCGGCGCGGCAGCCGGCTATTGTTCGAGAAATCGCGCAAGCTCGAATTCCCGCTCACCGAGCTGGTGGCGATGCTCGAAAAACGGCCGCCGCAGCGGGTTTCCGGCACGGCGGTGTTTTTGACCAGCGACCCCGACAGCGCGCCGACTGCGCTGATGCACAGCCTGAAGCATTACAAGGTGCTGCACGAGAAGAACGTCATTCTCACCATCGAAACCGCGCCGACGCCGCGGATCGAGGAGGGCGAGCGGATCCGGATGGAAGAGCTCAGCGCGACCTTCTCCAAGGTGACGCTGCGGTTCGGCTTCATGGAATCGCCCAACGTGCCGAGGACACTGGTGACCGCCCGCAAGCTCGGCTGGCAGTTCGATATCATGGCGACGTCGTTTTTCCTGTCCCGGCGTTCGCTCAAGCCGGCGGTGCATTCGGGCATGCCGCGCTGGCAGGACCATCTGTTCATCGCGCTCAGCCGCAGCTCCAACGACGCCACCGACTACTTCCAGATCCCCACCGGCCGCGTCGTCGAGGTGGGCACGCAGGTAACGATCTAGTAAAATCTTCCGCGGGTGTCGCAAGTCATCACGGGATCGCACGACAGCATGGCTACAGCACCACATCGCCTGGCGACGCTCGACGATGCGGCTGTTCTGTTCGAGGTGCGGCGCAGATCGATCCTCGAACTCGCACCGCCGGTCATGCCGGTCGCAGCCGCCGAGGCGTGGGCGGAGCAGGTCACGCTCGCCCGCATGGAGCAAAAGCTTCGCGATCTGGAAATATGGATTGCAGAGGTGGAAGGCGTGGTGGCCGGGTGGGGCGGCATTCGCGGCGACTGCCTCGAAGCACTGTACACCGCCCCCGAATATGCCGGGCAGGGCGTCGGTGCCGCGCTACTGGGTCGGCTCGAAGGACTGATGCGCGACCGCGAGTTTGAGGCGGTTCATGCCGAAGCGAGCCCAAATGCCCTGGCCTTCTACCTGCGGCGGGGCTATCGGGTGACGGGCCCCCTGACACCGGTCGGCGCCTGGCCCATCACAAGGCAATTTCCAGGCTGAACTTCTGACCCGCCAGAGCAGGACAGCGCCGTGGACCGCGGGAAATCGGGTGAGGTTTGGCGGCCCTTTAAACCGTTTGCAGCGCTTGATTTTCGTCGCGCCAGAGGCGACTTTGGCGCCCGATTGGCGGGACGGGACCCCGCAAAGCAGGTTCTCGGGAGGATGACGCGTGGCGGACCATCAGGTGCACGATTTGACGCCGGAAGACGTAGCCAAGGGAATGGCGGAGGGACGCTATCTGCTGGTTGACGTCCGCGAGCCGAATGAGGTGGCCGTGGAGGCTTATCCGGACGGCGTGGTGGTTCCGCTGCAGTCGTTTGACCCGGCGGCCATTCCGGACCCCAAGGGCAGACAGGTGGTGTTTGCCTGCCGGTCCGGCAAGCGTTCGGTGACGGCGTCGCTGGCGGCGCAGGCGGCCGGGCTGCCCTATGACAAGCACCTGGCGGGCGGCATCATCGGGTGGAAGGCTGCGGGATTGCAGACCAAGACCGGCGGCTGACGCTCCCTGACGCTCCCTTGGGAATTCTTTGAACAATGACATCCATGAACAAGGTCTTCGCCGACCTTCCCGTCACCGTCTTCGAGGCGATGTCGCAAGCCGCGCGCGACAACAACGCCATCAATCTCGGCCAGGGCTTTCCGGACGATCCCGGACCTGAGGACATCAGGCGCGCCGCGGCCGATGCGTCGATCAACGGCTACAACCAATACCCGTCAATGATGGGTATTCCGGAGTTGCGGCAGGCGATCGCGTCCCATTATGGGCGCTGGCACGGGCTGAAACTCGATCCGATGACCGAAGTGATGGTGACCTCGGGCGGTACCGAGGCGCTGACGTCTTCCATCCTCGCTGTCGTCGAGCCCGGCGATGAAGTCGTCTGTTTCCAGCCGGTCTATGACAGCTACCTGCCCATTATCCGCCAGGCGGGCGGCATCCCGCGGCTGCTCCGTCTCGAACCGCCGGACTGGCGGCTGAGCGAGGAGATGCTGCGCAGCGTCTTCAACCACAAGACCAAGGCGGTGCTGTTCAACAATCCGCTCAACCCGGCCGCCGTGGTCTATCCGCGCGAAGACCTCGAACTGCTGGCGCGGTTCTGCCAGGAGTTTGACACCATCGCGATCTGCGACGAGGTCTGGGAGCATGTGACATTCGATGGCCGCGAGCATATTCCGCTGATCACCATCCCGGGCATGCGCGACCGCACCATCAAGGTCGGCAGCGCCGGCAAGATTTTTTCGCTGACGGGGTGGAAGATCGGCTTCGTCTGCGCCGCGCCGCCGCTGTTGCGGGTGGCGGCGAAGGTGCACCAGTTTCTCACCTTCACCACCGCGCCCAACCTGCAGGCCGCCGTCGCCTACGGGCTCGACAAGCCGGCCGAGTATTTTTACGACATGCGCAAGGAACTGGCGCGAAGCAGGGACCGCCTGACCAAGGGGCTCGAGAGCATCGGCTTTCCGGTCCTGAAATCGCAGGGCACTTATTTTCTGACCGTCGACCTCTCGCCACTCGGGCTCAACGAGACCGACGTGCAGTTTTGCCACCGCATCGTCAACGACTACAAGGTCGCTGCCATCCCGGTGTCGGCGTTCTACGAACAGGACGCGGTGACGTCGGTGGTGCGTTTCTGTTTTTCCAAGAAGGACGCCACGCTGGACACGGCGCTGGAGCGCCTGTCGGACGCGGTGCATCGCCGCAAGAGGTAGAGATGCGCGATCGGGTCTGCATTGGTTTCGTCGGCGCACTCGCTGCGGCCCTGTTGCTCGCGCCGGCGCGGGCGCAAGAGCGCACAGTCAATTTCTACAATTGGTCGAACTACATGGCGCCGGGGGTGCTGGAGGATTTCACCAAGGAAACCGGCATCAAGGTCGTTTACGACACCTTCGACGCCAACGAGACGCTGGAGACGCGGCTGCTCGCGGGGAAATCCGGCTACGACGTCGTGGTTCCAACGGGCTATTTCCTGCAGCGCCAGATCACGGCAAAGGTCTTCCTCAAGCTCGACAAACCGAAGTTGCCGAACCTCGCCAATGCCTGGCCGGTGGTGACGGGCCACCTCGCGACCTACGATCCCGGCAACAATTACGGCGCCAATTATATGTGGGGCACCACGGGGATCGGCTACAACGTCAAGACGGCGCAAAAAATCCTCGGTGCCGATGCGAAGATCGACAGCTGGGACATCGTCTTCAAGCCGGAGAATCTCGCGAAATTCAAGGATTGCGGCATCCACATGCTGGATTCCGCCGACGACATCCTGCCCGCGGCGCTAAGCTATCTCGGCATCGATCCGAACTCGACCAAGCAGGCCGATCTGGAGAAGGCCGCCGATCTCGTCATCAAGATCAGGCCCTATGTCCGGAAATTCCATTCGTCCGAATATCTGGGCGCGCTGGCGTCGGGCGAGATCTGCTTCGTGGTGGGCTGGTCGGGCGACATCATGCAGGCGCGCAGCCGCGCCGCTGAAGCCAAGAACGATGTCGAGATCGGCTACACGATTCCGAAAGAGGGCGCGCAGATGTTCTTCGACAATCTGGCGATCCCGGCCGACGCCAGGAACGTCGCGGAAGCCTATGAACTGATCAATTACCTGTACCGGCCGGAAGTCGCGGCAAAGAATTCCGATTTCCTGTCCTACGCCAACGGCAATCTGGCGAGCCAGAAGCTGATCGATCCCAAAATCCTGGGCGACAGGAACATCTATCCGGACGAGGCGATCCAGAAGAAGCTGTTCGTGATCAACGCCCGCGATCCCGCCACCCAGCGCATCATCAACCGGCTCTGGACCAGGGTGAAGACGGGGAAGTGACGCGCAGCGTCACTCCGGATGGTGCGCGAGCACCAGACCCGGAATCTCGAGATTCCGGGTTCGATGCTTTGCATCGCCCCGGAATGACAGTGAAAAGACCTCCGCTACCGCCACCTTCGGTGCAGCCACAGCCACTGGTCCGGATATTCGCGCACCCAGCTTTCGACGACGGACGTCACGGCCTGCATCGTGCCCTGGATATCGATCTGCCCCGACGCATCGCGCACCGGCTTGACCTCTTCGGAGATTTCGGCGCGGAAGCGATGGTTGGGCAGGCGGATGATGCGCACGCCGTGGATCGGGCATTCGACCTGACGCACCAGACGGGCCAGCGTTGGATTGGCCTTGGTCTTGCGGCCGAAGAAGGTGACGTCAACGCCGCTGGCCAGATACTGGTCGACCAGCATTGCGACGTGCTGGTTGTTCTGGAGGGCTTCGCCGAGCTTGAGCGGCGCCTCGCGGCCGGCCGGGATCAGCGTGCCCATCTTGACGGCGCGGATCCTTTCGATCGCGCGGTCGGCGGACTCGCTGTTGGGCCGCCGGAACAGGATCGCGCAGTCCAGTCCATGCGCGACGGCGGCGAGCGCCGGGATTTCCCAATTGCCGAGGTGGCTGGCGAAAAAAATCGCCGGCTTGCCGTCATCCCGGAGCTGATCGTACAATTGCTTGGTGCGCTCGTTGAATTCGACGCGGCAGGTTTTCTCGGGATGATCGGGGTCGTAGTCCCAGATGTGGTCGAGATGGGCAAATTCGGCGCCAATGCGGCCGAGATTGTCCCAGACCCCGGCCAGGATTTTCTCGATCTCTTCGGGCGATTTTTCCGGGAAGGCGGCCGTTAGGTTCTCGCGGCCGATCCGGTCCTCGCGCAGCCGGCGGCCGATCAGGCGCGTCACGCGGCCGAAGAAATTGGCGGTCTTGTCCGGATCGAAATAGCGCGTCGTACGCAGCAAGGCGATCGTCATCGCGCCCACGGCGGCTTCCGCTACTGGCTTGGTGGCGTCGCGCAGGCGCGCCTTGGCGCGAAGAAGCAGGCGGTTCATATCTGAAATCGGCGCTAGGCCGGTTCACGCGTCAGGATCAGCGAGGCGTTTTGCCCGCCGAAGCCGAACGAATTCGACATCACGGCCGTGACGCGGGCGTCGCGCGCCTTGTTGCCGACAACGTTGAACGGGATCGCCGGGTCCGGAATATCGTAATTGATGGTCGGCGGAATCCGCTGATGCTCGAGCGTCAGCAGCGAGATGATGGCCTCGACCGCGCCCGCTGCCGAAATGGTGTGGCCGACCATCGATTTGTTGGACGATACCGGAATTTTCTGGGCGTGCTCACCGAATACGGCCGCGGTGGTGAGGTACTCCATCTTGTCGTTTTCCGGCGTCGCGGTGCCGTGCGCGTTGATGTGATCGATCTGTTCGGGTGTCATGCCGGCATCGGCCAGTGTCTTGCGCATGCAGCCGATGATCGGTTTGCCGTCGGGGCTGGAGCGGGTGCGGTGGAACGAGTCGGTCAATTCACCGCAGCCGGCGACGACACCGAGGATCGGCGCACCGCGCGCGATCGCGGAATCATAGCTTTCGAGCACCAGCGCACCGGCGCCTTCCGCCATCACAAAGCCATCGCGGTTCTTCGAGAACGGCTTCGAGGCGGCTTGCGGCGGGTCGTTCTGCGTCGACAGCGCCGAGAGCAGCGAGAAGCGCACGATCGCTTCGGGATTAACCGAACCATCGGTCGCGACGCAAAGTGCGGCATTGGCCTCGCCGCGGCGGATCGCTTCGACGCCGAGCTGGATCGAGGTCGCGCCGGAGGCGCAGGCGGTGGACAGCGAGATCGGCGAGCCCTTGGTGCCGAAGGTCCGGGCAAGGTAATTGGCGACCGAGCCGAACATGAAACGATGGTGGTATTCCGCGAATTTCCCGCCGCCGCAAACGCGCAGCATATCGAAGTAGGTCATCTCTTCTTTTTTGTCGATGGTGCGGCTGACCTCGAGCCGCTGCGGCCATTCGGTTTCGACCGGTGCAACCGCGAGAAACAGCGGGCCGGGGAAGTTGCCCTTGCTGCCGATGCCGGACTGCTCGATCGCTTCCTTGGTCACCATCTCGGCGAGGCGCTCGGAGAGGCCGGTCGAGGAGAACGGCTCGATCGTGACGAAGTCGATGGCGCCCGCCATGGTCGACTTCAAACCGTCGATCGGAAAGCGCGTGACCGTCTTGATGCCGGATTCGCCCGCGGTCAGCTTCGCCCAATTGTCGGACTTGCCGGCGCCAAGCGACGTGACGATGCCCATGCCGGTGACGACAACGATTGGCCTGCCGAGATTATCGCGTGGTGCTGCCATGATTTCCCCTGTCGATTCCGCGCCGGAGCGGACCGGTAATGCGCTACTTGACCGCCTCGACCAGGGCCATGCCTTCGCCCTGCCAGTGGCCGGCCCCCAGCACCACAATCTGGGCAGGGGCTGCAAGCTTTTCAACCTCGAGCCCGGTCGGATCGTTGGGCGGGAACAGCGCGCCGCGCGAGATCGAAAGGGCGGCGAGCGCAAGGCCCAGCGGAAATTGTGTTTCCAGCGTGTGTCCGAACGTCGTGCCGGTCGTGCGCACGGCGAAGCCGGGGTGCTGGCCGAGGAAGGCCTTTTCCTCCGACGTCACCGGTTCGACGCCGGTTGCTCCGGTGATCAGGCCGATATCATCGGAAGCCACGCCGAGCTGCGGCCACATCGCTTCCAGCGATCTGGTCACTGCACCCGGCTGGTTGCGTTGCGCGAGGTCGGCGACGACCTTGGTCAGCCTGGCATACGGTTTGGCGCCGCGCGCCTCGGCATGTTCGCGGGATTCCATCACCAGAAAGCAGCCGGCGGAGCCGAGCGCAAAGCCGCTGTTTTCCTTCCGCTCCCAGACCGGTGAGAACTTGTCCTTCAGATTGAAGTCGCCGAATTCAAACAGGATCAGAAGGTCGGCACGTTCGCCATTATGGGCGGCTCCGACCAGCGCGATATCGCTCTGCCCGGATTCGATCCGCGCGAGCGCAATCCGCGCCGCGTCGATACTGGCGGCTTCCTCGCCCATGAAAGTCCGCGACGTGCCACAGACGCCGTGAACGATGGCGATGTTGCCGGCGAGCAGATTGGACAACTGGGCCAGGAACAGGGTCGGCCGCAGATCGTTCATCAGCCGTTCGTTGAGGAAACCGGGACTCGAATTGCCCTGCGCCGCGGCGTTCAGGATCGCCATGTCGACCGCAATATCGCGTTCGCCGCCGCCGGCGGCGACGATCATGTCGGTCCGGCCAAGGATTTCGGCGTTGCCTTTGATGCCGGCCGAATCCAGCGCCAGCCCGGCGGCATAGGTGCCGATGCGCTGCCACGCTTCCATCTGCCGCTGGTCGCCCTTTTTCGGGATCTGGGCGTCGAAGCTGACCGGAGCGAGCGGATGGACGATGTAGGGCGCAAAGCGCTTGTCGTCGACATTGATGCGCTTCTGGTTCAGCGCATCCCAATGCGCGTCGAGGCCCTCACCGAGCGAGGACACGATGCCGATGCCGGTGATCCAGACTTCCTTCGCGGGCGGGGATTGAGACTCAGTCATGCGCGAGCGCCTGCAGGGGGAAACCGATCTTCTCGGCCAGCGCGTCCATGTGCACGCGAAGGCTGGGGTCGGGGAAGGGGGCGAGGCCGAAGGTGATTTCAGCGCTGCACTTCAATTGCTTGCCGATGCGCCCCTTGCACTTGGTGACGGCAAAGCCGGACCCTTCGTGTTCGACCTTGGCCTCGATCGTCAGCAACTCACCAGGACTGACGAAACCGCGCATCTTGGCTTCCTTCACGATGGCCAGAAACGGCATGCGCTTGAATTTCAGCACGCCGAGCAGGAGCCAGCCCGAGCTTTGCGCCATCGCCTCGGTCAGCAAGACGCCGGGCATGATGGGAAAGCCCGGAAAGTGCCCCTCGAAAATGGTGTGCTTTTCCGGAACCTGGGCTTCGACCATAATCGTCCGTTCGTCGAGATTGAGGTCGACGATACGATCGATCAGCTTGAAATAATCAAGGTCCATGGGGGGCGATTACGCGCCCGTGCCCGCGTTCTTGGCCGCGACCAGTTCGTCGATGCGATCGGCGAGGTTTTTCAGCACGAAGTACTGTTCGGTCGTGGCCTTGCCGTCGTTGACCTCCTGGGTCCATTTTTCGAGCGGCATCTTGATTCCGAACGCCTTGTCGATGGCAAAGGCGATGTCGAGGAAGTCCAGGCTGTCGATGCCGAGGTCGTCGATGGCGTGGCTCTCCGGCTTGATCGTGTCGCGCGGAATGTCGCAAGTCTCAGCGATAATGTTGGCGATCTGATCGAATGTGGAGGACATCATTAAGCCTTTGATATATTGGAGATAAATCCGGAACGGCTTGGAGGAAGGCGGGCGCGTCGGATTCCCTCGGCCGGAGTCGAGAGCCCGTATATCGGAGCCCAGCCCTGAGTTCAATGGAGGTCGGCAAGCCCGGCGGGAACCGGTTTGGCGTAAAAAATGGCAGGTTTCCCGGCCCGCGGCTAGTTGTGTGGCATCACGGAAATCCGCGCGCAGTCCCGGCGTCCCATCAGCACGCAATCCTGGGTCCGGCGCAGATCCGCGATGCTCATCGCGAGCCAAATGCCGATGGCGGTCAAGGCGACGGTGAAGGCCAGCGCCGCGACATTGGCCAGCATGCGATGGCGGAAATCGTCCGGTTCGTCGCGGGGGCGTTCGTAGCGGGACAGGTCCTTTGCCGCCGGTCCGCCGTGGGTCCGTTCGGCCGGTTCATCGCGGTATCCGGGTTCGTCGCGGTGCGCGGGCTCGCTGCGAGGCCCTGGCTCGCTCCGATTCCCGGGCGGATGGGCCGAGGTGCGCGGCCGGAATTTGACCACGACGTGCTCGTCATCCCTGTGTATCGGCAGTTGGGTCTTCACTGCAGTCGGTCCGCGAGGTTGTGGCGTTATTTTAGCATGGTCGCCGCGTTTCCAACATGAAATGTTGGTGCGCATCGGTGCAGTCCTATCCCCGCAGAGTAACATGGAACTGAGTTTCGCCGCAGGCAGCCTCATGCCATAACGAAACCGGTCTTAACGTTTCCCTGAGTCAATCCGAGGGTTCAAGTCATGGCCAATCTACGCGAACCGATCCTCAAGCCGGTCCCGATCCTGTCGCTCCGTCCGACCCAGATGACGGTCGGAATCCGGGAGGTGAAGGAAAAGCGCAAGCGCTGGCGTGAGCACAAATCGGCCAAGAAGCGCGCTGAATTGCTCGGCAAGCACATGATCCCCGTCGTCCATGGCCCCGACGATCGCTACTATGTGGTCGATCACCATCATTTGGCGCGTGCACTGCACGATGAAGGCGTCAAGGACGTTCTGGTCACCGTGATCGGCGATCTCACCATGGTGCAGCGCGAGGCGTTCTGGGGCGTGATGGACAACAAGCGATGGGTCTATCCGTATGATGCCAAGGGCGAGCGCCGGCATTTCAAGGATCTTCCGAAATCGGTGTCCGACCTCAAGGACGATCCGTTCCGCAGCCTTGCCGGCGAACTGCGGCGCGCCGGCGGGTTTGCCAAGGACACCACCCCGTTCAGCGAATTTCTGTGGGCGGATTTCCTGCGCCGCAAAATGTCGCGCAAGAAAGTGGAAGACGATTTCGAGTGGGCGACGGAGAAGGGCCTCGGCTTCGCCAAGAGCAAGGACGCGGTCTATCTGCCCGGCTGGTGCGGTCCTGCCTCGGACGATTGATTGCGACGTCGCATGGCGCGGCTATTTCGGTAGCCGCCCCATCATGTAGAACTCGTCGTTCGGCCGCATCGCGGTGACGTTGGCCAGCCGGTTCGACAGCGCAAAGAACGCCGCGATCGCGGTGATGTCCCAGATGTCATCGTCGGTGAAGCCGTGGCCGGCCAGTTCCGCAAAATCCTGTTCGGAGACCATGTTGGCCTGCTGGCTCACCTTCATGGCGAAGTCGAGCATGGCGCGCTGGCGCGCCGTGATGTCGGCCTTGCGATAGTTCACGGCGATCTGGTCGGCGATGACGGGGTTCTTGGCCCGGATGCGCAGGATCGCGCCATGGGCGATCACGCAATAGTGGCACTGGTTGGCGCTGGACGTCGCCACCACGATCATCTCGCGCTCGGCCTTGGTGAGGTCGCTGTCCTTTTCCATCAGCGCGTCGTGATAGGCAAAGAACGCGCGGAATTCGTCGGGACGATAGGCCAGCGTCAGGAACACGTTGGGCACGAATCCCGATTTTTCCTGCACCGCCAGAATGCGGCTGCGGATATCCTCCGGCAGCTTGTCGAGGGAGGGCGTCGGAAATCGCTTTGCAACAGGCTGCGTCATGGAAAGGTCCCGGCTCTGGCCGCGGTGATGCGGCGAACCGAAAGCTTAGTCGATGGCCACGTCGGCGCAAGGCAGGTTTGAGCCGGTCTAGCCGTCACATGATGGGTATTGCTGCGCGGCCAGACTTCGTTCAAGGGTTGAAGAGCAGATCTCAGTAACGGCTGCTAGCGAAGCCGGAGGGACTATGACCAAGCGGCCAACAGCCGGCAGCAGGCTTGCAAGCGCGACTTCCCGCCCCCCTGTGAAGAAATTGCCTACCCGGGGATTTCCGATCCAGCGCGAAATACAGAAACTGCAGGACGCACTGAACGCCTTTAACGAACGAATTGCGGAATTGGAGAGCGAAGGTCATCGGGGTCGTGCGATGAAGGTGTTAAGGACCAACGCGTTGGATTTCGCGCGTCAGATTGATGAACTTCGCAGTCTGCTGGTTGAACCTGCTTCGAAGAATTCGCCGAAGGCGCGGTGAACGCAGAAGAACGCGTGGGGCGGATTGGAGCCGAAGGCGTAATCCGCCGCTTGGGTTACAGCATTGCCCGGGATTGAGGTCGGGCCATCGTCGGAATTGAGGACGACGCAAAGTGATTGTGGAGTATTCGCTGCGACGAACCGCCGCGACTCCGAGATCACGAACAACACGTACAGCACCTGCAGCATCGGGGGCGCCCGTTGCCCGGACTCGTAACTGACGCAATCACGACAGGTCGATCACCTTCCCAGCATCCGTCACTTCTGGCACTCGCAATCGCCGTTGGTCGCGTTATACGCAGTGGCTGTTCCTATCAGCCCGCACGCCGCAGCCCATGGCTAGCGCAGCGGCTTCTTGAGCAGCGAGAAGCGGTCGGGATCGAGCCCCATCGACGGTTGCAGCATCGGCGCTTCGACGGCGCGCGGTTCCAGCGAGCGTGCCGCCGGCCGGTCGTTGATCGTGGGATCGTTGGGGACGTCGCGGTGCGAGGTCGCGCCGCGCCAGCGGTCCAGCACGGCGCTGACGAAATGCATGTCATGGCCGGCGGCGGCCGACGGCGCGGTTGCGATCGTGGCCTCGCTGCGCGGCAACTGGTGGATCGGCACTTCCTTGAAGCGCAGCCGGGTCGGCAGCGCCACGCCTTCACCGAAGGCCAGCACTTCGCGGGTGCCGAGTGACGGCACGAACGACAGCAGATTGGCGGCGGCATCCGAGACCGCCGAGCGCAGCAGCGCCTGGTCGCGGTCGTTGGCAAGGCGCATCGCAAACAGCGTGTTGCACTGGGAGATGATGGTGGCGTCGAGCTCGGCCGGCCGCTGCGTGACCAGGCCGAGATAGACGCCGTATTTGCGGCCTTCCTTGGCGATGCGCGAAACCGCCTTGCGGGTCGGTCCGAAGCCGATATTGCGGTCGGCGGCGGCGTAACGGTGCGCCTCTTCGCAGACGAACAATAGCGGCGACACGCCGTCGCTCCAGAGGCCGAAATCGAAGGCCATGCGGCACAGCACCGACACCACCGAATCGACCACTTCAACCGGGAAGCCGGCAAGCTGCATGATGGTCATCGGCCGGCCGTTGGCGGGCAGGCGGAACAAATGGCTGATGACTTCCGCCATGGTGTCGCCGCCGACATTGGCGTTGTCGAACATGAAGGTGTAGCGCGGGTCGTTGCGCACGGTCTCGATGCGCGAGATCAGCTTGTGATAGATGATGCGCGACGAGCGGTTTTCCAGCTTGCCCATGCGCTCGTCGATCAGCGAAATCAGGTCGACCAGCCGGTATGGCACCGGCGTATCGACGGTGTAGCCGATCGCCTTCGGATCGATCCGCTTCAACCCGACGCGGTCGGTGTTCTGATACTGGGTGTAGATGCCCTTCGCCATCGGGATGACTTCGGCGAGGATGTCGAGCTCCTCCGGCACGCCGGGGCGGCCGGCGAACAGCACGTCGACGATTTCCTCGAAATTGAACAGCCAGAACGGCAGTTTCAGGTTTCGCGGATTGAGCACCAGCGCACGGTCGCCGAAGCAACGGCCATATTCATTGTGGACGTCGAGCAGGAAGATGCGCAGGTTCGGGCGCGATTTGAGGATTTCGTTGAGCAGCAGCGACACGCCGGTCGATTTGCCGACGCCGGTCGAGCCGAGTACCGCGAAATGCTTGGACAACATTTCCTCGACGTCGACATAGGCGATCACCGAGCGGTCCTGCTGCAGGGTGCCGACATTGATCTGGTCCGATCCGGTCGGCGCGTAGACCGTGCGGAGCTCCTGGTTGGTGATCAGTTCGACCGCATCGCCGATCGTCGGATAGTGGGTGACGCCGCGCTGGAATTTGGGGCGGTCGCCGCCGAGGATCTCGCCGAGCAGGTCGACGCCGGCGGTGGCGATGTAGCTGTCGGAGGTCGGCAGATCCTCACATGATACGTCGGTGATCATGGCGACGATGGTGGAGGTTGCGCAGCGGATGCTGATGAAGCGGCCGACGGTGGCGCGTACTTCCGAGGTCGCGATCTGACTTACCGCCAGAAGTCCGACCCGCGCGAGGGAACCGCGCACCGAAATCACACGTCCGAAGGAAGTCACGATGTTGAACCTGGCATGTCAAGAATTGGGTCTGGCCCCCATTATGGGCGGCCGGGAATAGCGAAACGGTTAAGCCGGCGCGGTTCCGGATTCGCTAAATCCGCGGCATCCTTGCTCAGGCCTCGTTTTGCAAGTGTTTCCGAGGGGGCATAGACTCGCAAATTGCGCAGGAAAATCAGTGCTTTTTCGCATTCGGCGGCGCCTGCGGGACCGGCTCCCGATTAATCCCTTGTTTACCATCGCGAAGGAGAGGCCGGGGCCCGTAGCCGCGCGGTAAGCTGCTGTGCCGGTGCGCGATTGGAAGCTGCCCGCGCATCGCGGTAACCGATCGCTAACCGCAAGTTGTAACCCGCCTTCCACCTGTCTTGCGTAACGATGTCCCGTTTGGGAGGGACCAGGTGCCTTTCGATAGCGGCCATCACATGCCGGGCGGCTTGCCGAATCCTGCCGAGAAGAGGGGGGCGGCGAGGCGCGTCGCCGTTGGTGCTGTCGCGCTCGCCGTGGCGATGTCGGCCTACCTGGCGACCTCGGCGTGGGATGCCCGCGAACGCGGATTGCTGGTCCTCGTCGCCGTCCTCACGGTCATTGTCGGTCTGCTGCTAAGGCGTCATCGCTTGTCCGAACAGCGGTTGGCGGCCGAGCGGCTCCAGCTCAGCGTTGCCGTGAACAACATCCCGCAAGGCCTTGTTCTCTATGATGCATCCGCGCGGATCATCATCTGCAATCAGCCCTATATTGAGATGTTCGGCCTGTCGCCGGATGTCGCCAAACCCGGCTGCACGATGTACCGCCTGATCGAGCACCGCAAGGAGACCGGATCCTTTGACGGCAATGTCGAGGAGTTCTGCAATGCCATCATCCGTACGGTATCGCTGGGCAAGGCCACGCGTCAGCTGACGGAAGCGCCGGGCGGCCGGGCGATCGAGATCGTCAACCGGCCGCTCAAGGCGGGCGGTTGGGTGGCCACGATCGAGGACATCACCGAGCGCACGCGCGCCGACGAGAAAATCGCCCATCTGGCGCATTACGACGCGCTGACCGACCTGCCCAACCGGGTGCTGTTTCGCGAACGGCTGGCACAGGCGCTCAAGGCGGTCCGGCCGGGCGAGCAGCTCGCGGTGCTCTATATCGACATCGACGAATTCAAGAGCGTCAACGATGCCCTCGGCCATGCGATCGGCGACGAGCTTCTCAAGGGCGTCGCCGAGCGCCTGCGCACCTGCCTGAAGCCGACCGATGTCGCGGCGCGGCTCGGCGGCGACGAGTTTGCCGTCATTCAGACCGCTATCAAGAAACAGTCGGAAACCACTCAGCTCGTTGATGGAATTTATGCAGCGATCAGGTGTCCGCTGGAGTGCTCGGGCCATTCGATCTCCACCGATGCCAGCATCGGTATCGCGCTCGCCCCGGGCGATGGGCTGGAACTGGACCAGTTGCTGAGGAACGCAGACCTCGCATTGTATGGCGCCAAGGGTGACGGGCGGCGGACCTACCGCTTCTTCGAGCCCGGCATGGATGCCCGCGCCAAGGAGCGGCGGGTCCTGGAACTCGAACTGCGGCAGGCGATTTCGGACGGGGGCCTCGAGGCCTACTACCAGCCGGTGCTCACGCTCGAGGATGGCAAGATCAGCTCCTGCGAGGCGCTGCTGCGATGGCGGCATCCCGAACGCGGCATGATCTCGCCCGCCGAGTTCATTCCGGTCGCGGAAGAGACCGGCCTGATCAACGAACTCGGCCGCTGGGTGCTCAACACGGCGTGCGCCGAGGCTGCGAACTGGCCGGAAGAGGTCCGCGTCGCGGTCAACGTCTCGCCGGTCCAGTTCAGGAGCCAGACGCTGGCGCTCAACGTGGCGGCGGCGCTTGCCGCCTCCGGCCTTGCCGCCTCCAGGCTCGAACTTGAGATCACCGAGGCGGTGCTGATCCGCGACGACGAAATGGCGCTGGAGGTCCTGCATCAGTTGCGCAAGCTCGGCGTGCGCGTCGCATTGGACGATTTCGGCACTGGCTACTCCTCGCTCAGTTATCTGCAGCGCTTTCCGTTCGACAAGATCAAGATCGACCGCTCCTTCATCAAGGATCTGGCAGGCTCGGGCGCTTCGTCGTCGATCGTCCAGGCGGTGGTGAACATCGCGGCCGCCAGCGACATGACGACGACGGCGGAAGGGGTCGAGACCGAGCAGCAGCGGAATTTGCTGTACATCCTCGGCTGTACCGAGATGCAGGGCTTCCTGTTCAGCCCCGCGATAACGGCTGTGGAGATACGGCGGTTGTTGCTGACGCACCGCGGCCAGGCCGTATCGGCGGCTTGAACCACCGGGCCCGGTTTGCTAATCAAGTTCAAGCCAAGAACAAGAAACAGGGCAGGGTGGAACGCGATGAATCGCGACAGCGGGTCTTGAGCGAATTCGCGCGGCCTTCCGCGCTCGCTCCATTCCGGATCCGGAATTATCGTTTCCAGTGGCCCGCCGATCTGCTCACCTCCTGGGCTTTCGAGATGGAGATGATCATCCTTGGCTGGTACGTGCTGGTCGAGACCGGCTCGGTGCTGTTGCTCACGGTGTTCGCCTCGCTTGGTTATGTCGGCACATTGGTGGCTCCGATGATCGGCGTCGTGGGCGATCGCATTGGTCATCGCGATTTGCTGGCCATGATGCGCGCGACCTACGCGGTACTGGCGGCCCTGCTGATGACGCTGGCATTGTCGGGTCATCTCAGCCCTCCGTTTGTCTTTGTCGTCGCGGCGCTGATGGGGGTCGTGCGGCCGTCGGATCTCGGCGTGCGCAGCGCGCTGGTTGCGACCATCATGCCGCGCGATCAACTGATCGGCGCGATCAGCATTTCCCGGACCACGATGGACACCGCGCGCATCGCCGGCGCGCTGAGCGGCGCCGGATTGTTCGCCGCGCTGGGGATGGGGCCGGCCTATGTGGCGATCGTCTGCCTCTATGTCGTCGCAACCTCGTTGACGTTGTGCGTGGTGGCGCCCGTCAAGCCCCATGCCGTCGACGACACGGCCGGCGAGGCGTTGCGCTCGCCGCTGCGCGACCTGAAGGAGGGCGTGGCCTATTGCTGGACCACGCCGCGGATGTGCGCCGCACTCTGGATCGCGTTCCTGGCAAACCTGACGGCCTATCCGCTGACCAACGGCCTGCTGCCATATGTCGCCAAGTCGATCTACGGCACCAACCAGACCGGCCTCGGCTATCTCTCGGCAAGCTTTGCGATCGGCTCGCTGGTCGGCTCGATCCTGCTGAGCCTGCTCGGTGGCATAAGGGTGGCGCGGCTGATGATCGCCTCGACCGTGCTGTGGTACGTGACGCTGTTGCTGTTCGTGCAGATGCAGACGGTGCCGACCGCGATCGTCTGCCTGGTCATCGCCGGCTTCTCGCAGAGCCTTGCGATGATCTCGATCGCCGTCATCCTGATGCGCACGTCAGCGGAAAATTTCCGCGGCCGGGTGATGGGCGTGCGCATGATGGTGATCTACGGCCTGCCGTTCGGCCTGCTGGCGGCCGGCAGCCTGATCGATGCGGTCGGTTTTGCCACGACCGGAACGCTCTACGCCGTTGCCGGCCTCGCGCTGATCCTCGTCACGGTGATGCATTGGCGCGCGGATCTGTGGCCGGTGCACGCGCCGGCCAATGCAAGATAGGTTCGGGCCGACCGCATCCTGATTTTGGCTTCCTTCAGCGCCGCCTCTCGATCCGCCCGCTTCAGCGGCGCCGGTATCCGGATTTCGACCGCCGCCCAGGAATTTGTTGACTGGGCCTGATAATTTGTACAACTGTACAAAAGAGAAAGCCGAACCCCAGGGCCCAAGCAAATCCATGACGCGCAATCCCAACATGCGGGAAGCGATCCTCAGTTCGGCCGAGACGCTGTTCTCGACCCGTGGCTTCAACGCGGTCCCGATCCGCGACATCGCGCTGGAGGCGGGGGCCAATCCCGGCAGCGTCACCTATCATTTCAAGAGCAAGGACGGCCTGCTGCTCGAAATCTACAAGCGGCATTGCGGGCCGATGAACCGGCGCCGCATCGAGCTGTTGGTCGCGGCCAAACGCGTGCGCGATGTGCAGGACCGGCTCGAGGCGATCGTGCGCGCCTATGTGCAGCCGGCGTTTTCATCGAGCAGCGATCTTGCCGGCGGCGGCGCGCGGTTCACCCGGCTGCGCGCCGTGATGTCGGCGGAAGGCAACGCCGTGGTCGGCCGCATCATCGCCGAAATCTTCGACGACACCACCAACGCCTTCATCGAGGCGATCGAGCAGAGCCTGCCGCATCTGCCGCGCAAGACGCTGGTCTGGCGCTCCCAGTTCCTGCTCGGCGCGCTCTATTACACGCTGGTCAACCCGGAGCGGGTGAGCCGCCTGTCGCGCGGCGAAGCCGATGGCGCCGATATGGCCGAGGCCATCGAGCAACTGGTTTCCGCCACCGTCGCTTCGTTGCAGGCGCCCGATATCGACGGGCCGGCGGCCGCTACTCCTTCAGCGAAAGCCAGCGGCAAGAAGGCGCCGGCCGGTTCGCGTACAAACTGAGATCATGATGTCGAGGCCAACCATTCCCGGTCCCGATCCGAATACGCGGACCCCGAAGTTCCGCCTGCCGCCGCTGGCGTGCGATGCGCACACCCATATTTTCGGCCCGGGCGACAAATATCCTTATGCGCCGGGGCGGCCCTACACGCCGCCGGATGCGCCGTTGGAGGATTTCCGGGCGCTGCACCGGAAACTCGGCATCGGCCGGGCCGTCATCGTCAATGCCAGCGTGCACGGCACCGACAACCGCGTTGCCCTCGACGCCATCGCCGCCAGCAACGGGACCTTTCGCGCCGTCGCCAACATCGACGACACGATGACGGAGCGCGGCCTGCGCGAATTGCACGAGGGCGGCTTTCGCGGCTGCCGATTCAATTTCGTGCGCCATCTCGGCGGCGTGCCCGACATGAAAATGTTCCATCGCATCGTCGCGATGGTCGCGCCGTTCGGCTGGCATATCGATCTGCATTTCGATGCGATCGATCTGCCCGAATATGCCGATCTGCTGGCAGGACTGCCGGTGCGTTACACCATCGACCATATGGGGCGCGTCAAGGCGGCCGACGGTCTCGACCAACTGCCGTTCCGGACCCTGATCGAGCTGATGCAGCGCGACGAGAAATGCTGGGTCAAGGTCTGCGGCTGCGAGCGGGTGTCCTCCAGCGGGCCGCCATTCCACGACGCGGTGCCGTTCGCGCGAAAAATCATCGAGACCGCGCCGGACCGCGTGATCTGGGGAACCGACTGGCCGCATCCCAACGTCAAGGCGATGCCGAACGATGGCGATCTGGTCGATCTCATTCCGCTGTTCGCGCCGGAGGTGGAATTGCAGCAGAAGATACTGGTCGACAATCCTGCGCGGCTGTTCGAATTCTGATGGGTCAACCATGATGGGAAAGCATCAGGGCTTTCGGTCGGGCGGCCACGGCGCATCGATGGCGTCCGCGCTGGCGCTGGCGGCCGTGCTGCTGATGCCGCAACTCGCGCACGCCCGGAATTATCCGAACCGGCCGGTGCGGCTGATCCTGCCGTTTGGGGCGGGCGGGGTCGCCGACGTCACCGCGCGGATCGTCACCGAAAAGCTCGGCGAAAAACTCGGGCAGCGGTTCGTCATCGAGAACATGCCGGGCGCCGGCGGCATCAATGCCGCGCGCGCGGTGCTGCCGTCGCCTTCTGACGGCCATACGCTGGCACTGTTCAGCAACGGCACCGCGATCTCGGTCTCGCTGTTCAGGGATCTGAAGTTCAATCCGCTCACGGATTTTACGCCGGTCTCCACCATGGGATATTTCGACTTTATCTTCGTCACCCAGGCCGGCTCGCCATACCAGACGCTGGCGGACTTCATCGCAGCGGCGAAGCAAAAGCCCGGCGCGCTCAATGTCGGCACCATCAATGTCGGTTCAACGCAGAACCTTTCGGCGCAATTGTTCAAATCGACGGCGGGCGTCGATATCACCATCGTGCCGTTCCGCAGCTCGCCCGATGTGTTGGTCGCGCTGTTGCGCGGCGATATCCACCTCGCGATCGAAAATTACACCATCGTGCAATCGAACATCGCGGACAGGGCGCTAACGGCAGTGGCGACCTCGGGCCCGATCCGCACCGGTTTCCTGGCCAGCGTACCGACCGTGAAGGAAGCGGGCGGCGGCGATTTTGAGGCGCGCTCGTGGAACGCGATCTTCGCACCGAAGGGCACGCCGCCGGAAGTGATCAGAACGCTCAACACCGCCCTGCGCGAGGTGCTCGACGCGCCGGAGTTGCAGAAGCGCGCGCTCGAACTCGGCATCGAGGCCAGGGCCTCCACGCCGGAGGAAATCGCGCAGCGGCTGAAGGACGATATCGAGAAATGGGCTAAAGTGATCGAGCGGGCGGGCATCGAAAAGCAATAGCTGGAACAACGAAAGAGGAAACAGCCATGACCAGCGCAAGCAAGACCGGCCTCGTGGTGACGGCGCATCCCGGCGACTTCGTCTGGCGCGCCGGCGGCGCGATCGCGCTGCATGCCAAAAAGGGGTACCGCATCAAGATCGCGTGTCTCTCGTTCGGTGAGCGCGGCGAAAGCCAGTTCGCCTGGAAGGAAAGCGGGGCGACGCTGGAAAAGGTCAAGGCCGGCCGGCGCGATGAAGCGCAGCGCGCTGCGGAAATGCTGGGGGCGGAGATCGAATTCTTCGATGCCGGCGACTATCCGCTGCGGCTTGACGCGGCGCATTTCGACCGCATGGTCGATATCTACCGCGAGCTCAATCCGTCCTTCGTGCTGACCCACGCGCTGGAGGACCCCTACAATTTCGATCACCCCAATGCCGCGCATTTCGCCCAGGAGACGCGCGTGGTCGCGCAGGCGATGGGCCACAAACCCGGCGCCAAATACACCTACGCCGCGCCGCCGGTGTTCCTGTTCGAGCCGCACCAGCCGGAAATGTGCAATTTCAAGCCGCAGGTGATCCTCAACATCGACGAGGTCTGGGAACAGAAGCGCAAGACCTTTGAAATCCTCGCGGCGCAAAAGCATCTCTGGGCGTATTACGAGCGCGTCGCGTTGCAGCGGGGCATGCAGGGCGGCCGCAACTCCGGCAAGGCCATGACCTATGGCGAGGCCTATCAGCGGCTGTTCCCGATGGCGATGGAGGAGCTGGCATGAAAACCGTCGTCGTCCGCAACATCAAGCGCACCGATGCCGATCTGGTAAAGCGCCTCGGCGCGCTCGGCGTCGCCACCGCGCATGAGGCCTATGGCCGCTTCGGCCTGATGAAGCCGTATCTGCGCCCGGTATGGGCCGGCGGCGAAGCCGCGGGCACCGCAG
This sequence comes from Hyphomicrobiales bacterium, assembly GCA_017305715.1. Lineage (GTDB taxonomy): Bacteria > Pseudomonadota > Alphaproteobacteria > Rhizobiales > Xanthobacteraceae > Bradyrhizobium. Next base: position 43,194 of record JAFKKG010000028.1, read on the forward strand.
TGACCGTGCTGGCGCAGCCCGGCGACAACTGGATGATCCATGTCGCGGTCGAGCAGTGCAAGCCCGGCGACATCCTGGTGGTCGGCTGCACCGCCGACAACACCGACGGCATGTTCGGCGATCTGCTGGCGACCTCGCTGATGGCGCGCGGCGTCAAGGGCCTCGTAATCGATGCCGGCGTGCGCGACGCCAAGGCGCTGCGCCAGATGGGCTTTCCGGTGTGGTCGAAGGCGATCTCGGCCAAGGGCACGGTCAAGGCAACCTTGGGCGCCGTCAACGTGCCGGTGGTCTGCGCCGGGATCAACGTGGTGCCGGGCGATGCGGTGGTCGCCGATGACGACGGCGTCGTGGTGATCCACCGCAGGGACGCGGCCGATGTCGTCGCCAAGGGCGAAAAGCGCCATGCCGACGAGGATGGCAAGCGCAGGCAATTGGCCGCCGGTGTGCTCGGGCTCGACATGTACAATATGCGCGAGCCGCTGGCGAAGGCCGGGCTGGTCTATATCGACGAGCCGGAGAGCGACTGATGGCCATGCGCCTGCGCGCCTTGCTCGGCGATCATCCCGGCACCTTGGCGCTGAAGAGCGGCGCGCTCACATCCGATTTGGTCGCGTTCGATTTCGCCGACTATGCGCCGACCAACAAGGGTTTCAAGCCGATGGTCCGCGAGGCGGCGTTCGACGTCTCGGAAATGGCGATCGTCACCTATCTGATGGCAAAAAGTGTCGGCAAGCCGATGGTGCTGCTGCCGGATGTCGTGGTGGCGCGCTTCCAGCACGGGCACGCGCTGTACAATGCCAGACGCGGCACCCTGAAGCCGGCCGATCTGAAGGGCAGGCGCGTCGGCATCCGCTCCTTCACGACAACGACCGGCGCGTGGCTGCGCGGCATTCTCGCCAATGAATACGGGCTCGATCTGAATTCGATCGACTGGGTGACCTTCGAGGATGCCCATGTCGCCGAATTCAAGGACACCACCAGGCGGGCGCCGGCCGGCAAGCAGATCATCCAGATGCTGGTGGATGGCGAACTCGACGCCGTGCTCGGCGAGAAGGTCGGGCATCCGGACCTGAAGCCGTTATTCGTCGATGCCGCCGCGGAAGAGCGAGCCTGGTTTGCCAGGCACGGCGCGGTGCCGATCAACCATATGGTGGTGGTGAGCCAGACATTGTCCGAAACACATCCCGACGCCGTGCGCGAAGTGCATCGCCTGCTGGCGGAATCCATCAAGGCGTCTGCCGCCGCGCCGCAATTCACGTCCGGCGAGATGCGCCGCTCGCTGGAACTGATCATCCGCTATACCGCGCAGCAAGGCCTCATTCCGCGCGCGTTCAGTGTCGAGGAGTTGTTCGACGACGTGACGCGGGCGCTGCTCTGAAGGAGATTGCCATGACCCCCGAGCCGATCTTCGATCTCGCCCATCTCGGCCACATGGAAATGCTGACGCCGAAGCCGGGGGAGAGCGAGAAATTCTTCGTCGATGTCATGGGCATGACCGTCAGCGGCCGCAACGGCGACTCGGTCTATCTGCGCGGCTGGGACGATTACGAGCGTTATTCGCTGAAGCTCACCGCCTCGAAGACGTCAGGCATGGAGCACATGGCGCTGCGCGCCCGCAGCCCGCAGGCGCTGGAGCGCCGCGTCGCCGCGCTGAAGGGATCCGGTTTCGAGATCGGCTGGGTCGACGGCGACATGGGGCAGGGGCCGGCGTTCCGCTGCCGCGACCCGGACGGCCATATCGTCGAGCTCTACTACGAGACCGAGTGGTATCAGGCGCCGCCGGAACTGAAGCCGGCACTGAAGAACCAGGCGCAGCGCTTTCCCGCCCGCGGCGTCAATGTCCGCCGGCTCGATCACTTGAATTGCCTCGCCGTCGACATCAGGGCCAACCGGCTGTTCTTCGAGAATTATCTGGGGCTGCGCACCACCGAGCAGATCGTGCTCAACGACGGCACGGAAGCTGCGATGTGGATGACGATGTCGAACAAGAGCTACGACTTCGCCTACACCCGCGACCACTACGGCAGAAAGGGCCGCTTCCACCACGTCACCTACGCGCTCGACAGCCGCGAGGAGATCTTGCGCGCCGCCGATATCTTCCTGGAGAACGGTGTCCACATCGAAACCGGCCCGCACAAGCACGCGATCCAGCAGACCTTCTTCCTGTATGTCTATGAGCCCGGCGGCAACCGCGTCGAGGTCGCCAACGCCGGCGCCCGCCTGATCCTCGCGCCCGACTGGAAGCCGATCGTCTGGACCGAGGAAGAACGCAGGAAGGGCCAGGCCTGGGGGCTGAAGACGATCGAGTCGTTTCATGCCCACGGAACGCCGCCGGTGTGAGGGGCGCTCATACGCGTTTTCAGCGCGGTCCTGTCGAGCTACGATCCCTTCTTGGAGGCCAACTGCATCCTCGCCATCAGGTCGGCCTTTTCAGAAAGTTGCTTCTTCGCTTCGAGCTGCGTGCGACTGGCGAGTGATGCCTTTTCTGCCAGCTGGCGTTTTGCTTCCAACTGATGCTTGGCAACGGTTTCGGCTTTGGCGACCAGTTGCTTTTTGGCTTCCAATTGTAATGAGGCTGCATCAGACATTTCCGCACTCCTTTGTCAGGCTTGGGATATGTATTTTGACGAATTCGATTTGATCGTCGCTCAGTCCTGTGAACAAGCGCTCCGCCGTCAAATCGCCATCGGCCAGCCCGCAATCCTTGGTCAGGCTTGGGTCCTTGCCTTCAAGCACGAGACTGACCTGCTTTTCGAACCCGGCCTGGCACAATTTCGATAAAGCACAGGTGAGACATGAAGTTCTGTCCCTCGACGCCTTCAGATATCCTTTCTCGGATATGCAGAACTCATCGAACTCCGGTCCGTCATAGGGAAGGTGAGGATCGACGTTGTAGTGCCGCGGCATGGCTCCTCCACGTCTAACGATCACTCTCATTTTGCGTGCAGGTGCATAAATATGCAACTGCAATTTTAAGTGATCGACGGAGGCTTGTCGGTGAACTTGGCAACACAGGGCAGGTTGTCGGGACGATGCGCTAATCCACGAACTGGCCGCGGTTCCGCACGCATCCGGCGTTACGTCGAGGGTGAACCCTGCGGGGGCGCGTCGGGCGAGCCGCAGAGGCCTGCCTTGAGGAAGGGGGTGGCCCGCGGGCGACTGGCTGGGGAACTAGGACCCCCGTTCATAGCACTTCAGAAGCCAAATAACAGCTTGTTTATAGGCTATTCTGCCGATATGTCTAGGTGGTTCTTCTAGGTGGGCAGGGGCTCGTGGACACTAAGTATCTCATCAAGCAGCATAACACTTACTCTGTTGTGGTGGAGATACCAAAGCGCCTTCAAGCCGTGGCAGGCCAGAAGCGCTTCAAGGTTTCTCTGAAGACCGGCAATCTAGCCGAGGCCAACCGCCTAAAGCATAGCCATGTCGCTGAGTTCTTGCGCCGCATAGACGCCCTGGAGAAATCGTTCGATCCAAAAGCCCTCGTGATGAAGGACGCCAAAGAATGGCGCGCCGAACTGGCAACGGCCAGCAAGGTTGAGGACGAAGAATACGGCGCATCTATCCACGGCGAACTTCTTGATCAGGTGAAGGAGCTTTCCCGCCAACTTGCCGAAAAAGATGAAGCGCTGGCTCAAGCCTTCCACCAGACCGCCACAGGCGAGGGGACGCTACTTAAGGACCTCTACCCAACGTGGATCGCCGAGAGCACGGAGACCGGCCAGACCAAATCGCAGCATGGCAGCACCACGAGGCGGTTTATCAAATGGGCGGGCGAGTTCGTCACCGTAGAGGAGACCGACCGCAAGAAGGCCGGCGAGTACGTCAGTGATCTGATTGCGAACTCTCCCCTCGCTAGACGAACGATTAAGCGTCATCTGTCTTCGTTGTCATCGCTTTGGCAATGGTTGGAAAGTAAGGGCTACGTCAAGCAAGAGAGCAATCCCTGGCTCCGTCACAAGCTCGGTAAGCCAGCGAAGGGCAAGCCAAGGTATCGAAAGGTCCTAGAGGAAGAGGCGCTCCTGAGGCTCCTCAATGGGCGCTACAGCACTCCGCGCTATGCTCAGGTGCTTCATGACATGCTGCGCCTAGCACTATTGCAGGGTGGGCGGCTGGATGAGCTTTGTGCCATGAAGCGCACTGAGGTCCATAGGAGGGCCGATGGCTATTGGCTGGAGATTGCCAGCGGCAAGACGGACGCAGCCATCCGAGAGATTCCCGCGCATCCTCTCGCGGTGCCAATCATTGAGCGCCGCCTAAGGGACAAGGATACGTACCTGTTCAAGGGACTGTTGCCGGGTGGGCCTGATAGCAAGCGCTCATGGTACGTCAGCAAAGCATATGGCCGCTACCGCAATAGCGAGGCGGTGGACGTGAAAGGCAGGGGCAGGGACTTCCACGCCCTGCGGAATACGTTCATCAGTTACATGGAGGGCCTAAAGGTGGCTGAGAGCACTGTGAAGCTCCTCGTAGGCCATGAGCGTGTGAGTATGACGTATGGTCACTACTCCGATGGTCAACGTGTAGACCTGCCCGAGGCGATGAGGGCGCTAAAATACGGACCTGAGGTCATGCAGGCGATCAAGTTGAAGATGAAACCGGCGTAAGTTGATTGCGTGCGGGTAGGTGGGCAATCAGGAAATGGAAAAACTACTCGGCACCACACTATCAGCCACCTTTTGGGCAACGCACAATCCAGGCCCGACATTCTCAGGCTCGCTCGATATTGGCGAAGATGGCTCAGCTTCGTTGAGAGTGACGGGAAGCCGTGCGGCATTGATGGCACTTGATGCTCTCCCGAGTTTCCATATGCACGGCGTCGCTGAGGGCAAACAGATTACGTTGTTTGACTGCTTCACCACCTGGGTGCCTCACGTGTCAGCAGATAACAGCGCGCGCATTGTGGTCAACATCGTCGCATTTGGCGATCTGATCGAAAGTACGGAAACGGGCGTTGCGTCAGCGTTGTCGTTTACAACGCCGGAAATGATACGCTGGGCCAATCTTCGCGGCTTAACCTATAATAGCAACAAGGAAGTTAAGGCCACATACAGCGGTAAGAGGACAATGGAGGTCCACGCCGAAGGTGCCACTGTTCAATTTAGTACTGGCATTAAAATCGAAACTAGTTCGGTCTCAGAATTAAATTTGGTGGAGCGAAACGGTGTTCGCATTGCGTTTGACCAACCTCAGTCGATCTTGGACATTGACAGGTGGGTCACAAAAGTATGCCGCCTAATATCTTTGGCTCTCCGATGCCCAACCGTGTGTCGCGTTTATGAGCTAGAGCAGAAGAAGGGCGGTCCGATCACAATCGTAACGCACTCTTCTAAAAGTGTTGCTGCTGAGACGAAGATGGTGCATCCGCTCTTTATCAGGCCGAAAAGGCAGGCGTTGTACGCAAGGGTGCTTCGATCATGGTTTGCTGAGTATGACAAGCTTGAGCCGGTGATTTCGCTTCGCGTTGCATTGTTGTCGCAGCCTGCGAAATTCCGCGAGTTTGAGTTTCTCACTTACGTGCAGGCTGTGGAAGCCCTCCACCGACGAACGCGCCCTGCGCGAACGCTTGTAGATAAGAAACAATATGCGGATTTGCACGGCAAGCTGGTTGAGGCAATTCCTTCACACTGGGAGACTAAGGCCGAGTTCGTGAACAAACTCAGATATCTGAACGAAATCTCTTTAGCTGACAGGTTACGGGACGTTTTTGCTTACGACAAAGAGCTGTTAGGCGCGCTGTTCAGAGATGAAGCAAAAGACGTCGCTCTGATTAAGGATTTGCGGAACTATTTCACTCACTATGACGGCAAGAAAAGTGAACGCGTCTTGGCGTACATAGGCACAACAAAGTTCTATTATTTGACGGCAAAAGTTCTGCTGCTTCTTGAGATTGCTATGCTGCGAGAGATCGGATTCAGCCAAGCAGAAGTCAGAAGCCTCATACAGAATGATCCGACATATCGTGATCTTTGCAGAGCAGACCATTCACGCTGAGGGCGGTCAGAATTGGGTAATGTAGGTTTGTGGTTAGGCGCGCGCCGCGTTTAGATGAAACCCAATTTGCCCCTGCCAACCGCCGTGGCGACCTTCACGGGGTTTTCAAGCACCGAGCGAATGTACTCATGTATCTCGGCGCACACCTTCTCCACGTCTTCTATCGTGTGAGGCATAGGCACGCCGCGAACCCTTGCAGGCCCGTCACCAACGGACACCGCGATAGCGTCTCCGATCATCTCAAACTCAACGACGACGCGAGGCCAGAACCTTCCATCGTCGGCTTTGTGAGGGATGCCTACGGCAACACCCATCTGAATAGGGGCTAGCGTTAGCGTCCCAGCGGTGTAGGTGCTGAATTTCGCGTCCCTATAGTCGTCTCCGTTGGTCTTGTAATCTCCAAGAGGAGGCACCCCAATGACCTCAGCACCTTCGCCCAGGAAGTGCGGCAGGCGTTCAACAATGGCGTCACCGAACGCATGGACGGCCCGGAAGTTCTTGATGGTTAATTTGCTGTATCGCACCATTGCGTCTTGCAGTCCCTGCATTCGCTCGCTCAAAACCACGCTACTTCCTCCCTAGCTGCCAAATCGCCTGAACATTGCTGCCGTGCGGGACCATCTATAGTCATCGTGTTTTCGACCGCAGAAATCGTAGGGCCTCCGTGACTACGTGGAGCAGGTTATGGTCATCTACGACGACGGCGCCAGTCGTATCTCCAGCCATCGAAGCGCCTGCCATGATCCTCCCTGCAATTGCTGGAGGCCGCTCGTAGACTTCAGCCGCTTCGAGGCTCCGCGCGCTAATCGTCTTCACGTGTTTGAACGCATTGGCGACCTCGCTTGCCAGCTCGAAATCCGCGCTCTCCTTCTTGAAGCGCTTCCGCATCTGTCTGCGCTTAGTGCGATGCTGGTCACCGTTCCAGTTCGCACGATCTCGTGGAGCGGCCAAATAGTCGACGGAATGATCTATCACCACGCAAGCCAAGAACCCACGTCGCACACTTGATGGGTCCTGACGGAAATCCTCCACAGTAGGCTCAACAGTCTCGCTGAGATAGCGCTCAAGGTCTTTCACTGCCTCTCTTCCTAAACTTCTGCCCAAGCAGGCTACAGCGCGCGCTCAGGCACGGTCGTCGTTGTGGTCACTGATCGTCATCTCATATCTCGGCTCGACCCACTCTAGTAAGGCAATTAGCCGCCTACTGAGTTGTGGAGCAACATCAGAGGTTTTCCAGGCACCCTTTGCGATGGTCTCGGTGATGGAATTTCGAGCAGTAAGCCGTATCTCCCTTCGCGATCCATCGGCGAGTGTTGGAACGATTGCAGTGCCGGGATGCTTCAATTCCTGTTCAAGAGCGTTCTGCAAGTACGCCTGCTCTAGGTCTTCACCAAGCGGCAGTTCTTCGATGCTTTTGAACACCGCGTTTGCGATATCGCTGCCACGCTTAGTTAACCCCAAGTGCGCGCGCGTCTGGGGGAGCTTCAAGTTGGCTGTCCGGCGGGTCTCGAACGAGAAATCGCTTAGATTTAGTGGCGCACTGCTGACGATCTCTCGGACAAGCCCCATATCCATGAGCGCCGCTAGACCGATTGGTTCCGGTTGCGGCAGACCGCTTCCGGGATGGGTCATGAACCCTATTCGAACAATCACTGTCACGAATTTCTTGAAGTCCTCCGCAATGTCTTTGTCGAACAGCCCAAGGGTTTGAAGCGCCGCAGCGGATAGCTTGACGGAGTTCTGCATGGATGCCGATGAGAGAGCGCGCGCCCAAAGGTTTTGCACATCGGCATCAGACACCTTCTGCGCAATGTCCGCGAACCTGAAGAGCCAATCCTCATCTATCTCGCGTGGTTCACCGTTGTTAGGGTCCCGCTCGGTAAACTCCAGCGCGCGCCTTTCGATAGCTTCTAAATTGATTTGCTCGCGGGCCAGTTCGATGCGGAGGCGCGCTGCTCGCCGTTCTAGCGCGGCTCGATGGTTAAGTTCAGCTATCTCATACTCGCGGCGCGCGGCTTCGAGCGCGGCATCTTTCTTAATCTCAGCATCAGTCTCTATCGCAACGCGGGCGGCTTCTGCTTTCGCTTCGCGCTTCGCCACCCACTCGCTCGTGAGAGCGTTACCGAGCCTCCCGAAGCCACGAACGATGGATTTGCCTGCCTCGCTCCCGACCTCAGCAATGGCCTCTTCGGTGGGCTGTCCTGGCAGGGACAAGCCCTTTCCTTTTGGCGGTGAGTGATCCCCAGACCCCGACATGTGCTGCCCTTTCCGCTCATCCAAATAGGGATCACAGGCGGCCATCACAACCTGCTTGATATTGTACACAATTTGATCTAATGTCCGTTAGAGCAAATCGTGTTATTAGGATTAAAGTCATGGCAGAAGGCAAGTTCGTGTCATACCTGCGTGTCTCGACCGACAAGCAGGGCCGCAGCGGCTTGGGCATTGAAGCCCAGCGCGGCGCGGTCGAGCGGTATCTCAACGGTGGCCGGTGGACTGTGGCCGCTGAGTACGTTGAGACAGAGAGCGGGAAGCGCTCAGACCGCCCGAAGCTCGCCGCAGCCTTAGCGCACGCCAAAGCCATCAAGGCCAAACTGGTCTTTGCCAAGCTAGACCGGCTCACCCGCAACGTGGACCTCCTGCGGTCTCTTGTCGCCAGCGACGTGGACCTCGTGTTCTGCGACCTTCCATCGGTGCCTCCCGGCCCTATGGGCAAATTCCTCCTGACGCAGATGGCTGCGGTGGCCGAACTCGAAGCTGGCCTGATCGGCGAGCGCACGAAGAACGCCCTGGCAGCGGCGAAGGCGCGCGGGGTGAAGCTGGGCAACCCCAATGGGGCACGAGCGCTTAGAGGGAAGCAGACCGGCAACGCGGAGGCTGTGGCTAGGATCAAGGAAAAGGCCGCACAGCGCGCTATGGACCTTCAGGGCATCATAGAGGGCATCAAGCGCTCAGGCATCACGAGCGTCCGCAGCATTGCTGAAGAGCTAAACAGACAAGGTATTCACTCGCCTCGTGGGGGCTCATGGCACCCTACAGCCGTTGCAAGGCTCCTCAATCGCCTTCCCAAAGCCGCCTAACGCACAGGAGACCACCATGCTCATCCAGGCCGCAGCGATTGCCTTGATCCTCTCAGCCCTTGTGCAGTCGCCAACACTGTTTGTAGCGAGCTTGGCGGGGCTGGCTGGCGCGCTTTGTATCTGAATGGTCGCTTAGAGCGCTCTAGAGCCTCAATGGTTTGTTGGCTCAGAGGGTTAAGCTCGCCATCTGACACCTATACACCAAGAGGCGATCTGGATATCGCAAACCACTCACCCGATGCTTCGGCCAATGTCCAAAACCGGACGGCCGAAATCCTGTGGCCACAGTCGTGAGGGCTTGGCTCGCGGCACGGGCTCACAGCTTGCACGCCCCAACCATGCGCTCCTGACGTTCGGTAGGGTCCCTTGTCGGGTCCCTCCGGCTTCAGGCGATTTGAAAAATGTTCGTTCTAATCGATTTCAAAAAGTCGGAGTAAATCCGCCGTTGTTGTTTGATCAAAGCGCGATGAGAAAACGCCTCCGGGGCCGGGGCCAACTTTTAAACATTGTGGCAAACGGACGCAGATTGTGGCGGCGCGGCAGGGATTCGAACGTGGTGTCAGTTGGATAGTCAATCCGGAGACTACCTTTACACAAGAGGCGGTCTGGATACCGAAGATGAAGGCCAGCAACTCAAAACGAATTTGCTAGTTCAATCTCCGCTTGGAGCGCGGTGATGCGGCGCTCGGCTTCCTTGGCTGACAGGTTCTTTTCAAAGAGCTTCGGCTGGTAAGCCTCTGCGCTGAGCGATCGAAGGGTCGCAGGCTGGCGGGGCGTCATCGACCCCTGGCTCAAATCGCTGGCTGAAGCCCGACGCCTCGCTGCACGGCAAGGCTGGGGCTATCAGCACGTCCAGGCGCTCATCGTCGCCATCCGACCAGTACGCGGAAGCCGCTACCGGCAATCGTTCCTACCTTCTCGACAAGCCCCAGAGTGTTGGTGGTGCCGGATTTGCCTGGGGATGGATGCTCTTGGGTGTCAGTGTGGTGCTGGGATGCCGTGCCAGTGCCTAAGGTCATCGGCTATCGATTCCGGAATAGACGAGCCCGTTATCGTAGAAATCATGATCGACCCCGCGAAGGTGAACTGAACTACTTTGTTTTGCGGACGCCCCTAAGCTAGGAGTGCGTGAAGACATTCGCCGCAAGGGTCAAGAAAGTTTGGACTGTAGGAATCAAAAGCAAGCTAAAGCCGAGCCCGTAAAAGGCAGCAATTACCAGCCTCAATAGCGGCTTTGTATGATCGAGAGCCATGTAGTGCAAAGTCAGCACGTCATTTCGAAATTTCTCCGTCACTGCGAGCTCTTCGAGGCTGTCAATAAAGCCCATAAGAATTCTGGCGCCAGAATGGATGACGTGGGCAATTTTGGATGGGTCTGGTCGATGCCTAAAGTCCTCGAACGGGTGACTGTTAGCCTCGGGGTCGTCTCCAACCCTATCGCGCGTTTCGTCTGACACCTCATCGCGGGATATAGAACCGTACATATCGCTGATAACGGCTGAAAACAGCACATGGAAGTCGTCGGGTTGACCTAACCCACGCATCATTCCAAACGATTCACGGTATTCCTCGTCTCCCATCCATTTGCTATATTCGTAGGCGATAAACGGGAAAATCAGCGTCATCTTCGGTTTGCTGACCAAAGGCGCTTCGGTCGTTTGATATTCGATCGCTGTCGAGTAGTTCTTTATATCCAGCGGGCAAAAGAGCACGAATAGCGCCGAACCAACACCCAGAAACGTTAGGCCAAAATAGACGTAATAGAGCCGCACGAGAGTAAGCTTGCGGGCGGCATCAGTTGAGCTTTCGACGGTGAGATGAAACCAGCGGCGTACTAGCTCGGGCGAGAGCGTTAGAACGTCCACTACAGCCTGGTTGAATAAAAGTAGAGAGCCAAGGAAGGGGACAACGATTGTCAGCGCGAGCAATCGCGATTGCCCAATTCGCCGGATAGCCGACCAAGGTATTTTGGACACAGCATGGCTGTTCTGGACCTTCCAACACCAGTCCTGAAATCTCTGAGAGAAAGTGCGTTGCATTGTCCGCCAAGAAACCCCCAAAAGGGGCTGTATGAATGTTCGCACTATTTCAAGCCTTCGGGTTTCGGGCAATCACAGCGCGCCAGTTAGACACTGATGCCGAGTGAGAAACCTGGTTGTCAACCGTTGGATGCCTATCTAATGTCTGGCCATATTTTCCTAATTTAGAGGCCCCCGAATATGGCAAGGCTCATTAGTCCGAAGCTGTTCAGCCAGCATTTCGGGGTTGCCTCATCAGTTATAACCACCGCCGGTCTATTAGATCCCTTCCTCAACGCCGACACGAAGCTATTCATCGACCCATTGCTGCTACGCAAGAGCGCAAATTCTCTCATCTCAGGGAAGGGGCTGACCGCGTTCAGAAAGAGAATGTCCGACATCATCAGCCTAGTTGAAGAAAATACTCCTAGGTCCGGTCCGGCCTGGATCGCTGCTATGCGTCTGTTGGACCTTCACGAGCGGCGAGAAACCTGCCTCGGTTATGGAGGAAAGAGCATTTCTGGTAGCAGCCGTCCCGATAAGCTCAAGGCGCAAATTCTCGATGCGACCCGGGAGATAGTCCAACTAGGGATCAAGAACCCCGAAATCATTGCGCTCATGGGTATGTTTGAAAAGGACGTCGGTCCAGACACAATCAGTGACCTTACAACCAATGCTATCCTGCCTGTCCTTGAGGAGGTGACGGCAGGCTTCTGCACCGCCAATTCTATTCCATTGCAACCCTTCACGATCAACAACGAGCAATTTCAGTTGCCGCTGAATCCTCACGAAAGGGGGAGCGGTGTATTTCTAGTTCCGAGGGACATTCTTCGCCAACTTGCCGTTGCTACCGACTGGTCAGATATTGATCGAGTGGTGTCACACAACGCTGCCCTGAGGACCGAAGTAAACAAAATGATTGCCGATATCACCAAGACGACAATCACAGAAAAAAAGGCAGCGATTAAAAAGATCGCCTTCAGTTCAGCTCAAGACTTTCAAAAGCTGTTTCAGGACATGATAACGGGGGCGTTCTCTGGATATGATTTCAGTAAAGACAAGAAGGCAATTGAAGCATTACGCGAGGCACTCACGCAGACTTCCAGTAAGTTTCCGCTGACTATCGTTCCACCATCTACTCCAAGTGGTCCGGAGTTGAAGCGCGTTGTTGATCTGATAGTCGCTCAGTTCAAGCAGCTGGTAGAGCACAACGACCTGTCTCGATTGCTTTGGGATGGCTCGAAGCCTCGCAGCGAGAAGTCTGCCCAGTTGGTGTTCTTCGGAGTGGCCGATTCCTACTGCAAGGCAAATAACTTGGACATTTCACCGGAGGTCAATTCGGGGGGAGGGCCAGTGGATTTTAAGTTCTCTTCCGGATATGCGGGCAGGCTTTTGGTAGAGATGAAGTTGTCATCCGGCACCGTCGAGCATGGCTATCGGACCCAGCTTGGTGTTTATCAAACAGCCGCCGTAACGGACGAGGGCCTATTCATTGTCGTCAACGTCGGCAAACTCGGCAACAAAGCTATAAAGATTCGTGCGGCTCAGAGGGCGCAAAGAGACGCTGGATTGCGGGCCGCAGATATTGTCATTGTAGATGCAACGAAGAAGGCATCAGCTAGCAAACGCCAGTCCTAGAGCTTGCTGAGCTTATGGCCTCTGCACGTTGGGCAAATAGGGTGTTCGAGAGGGCGGCTCGACTGTCAGAAGGGCCTTGGCTCAGCTGGGAATGGTGGGCAGCTTACAATAATGTCAAACACGAGCGAGGCAAAAACTTTGCGGATGCCAATCAACAGAACGCTTTGACGGCCTTATGCAGGTGGTTAGCGCTGTTGTTTTACTTGTACAAGAACGAGATTCACTTACAGCCATATCCCGCGCTGTAGGATCATTTCCCGAATACATTGTGACCGGAAATAGCAAGAAACTGCCTGGAACCTAACGTTGGATTGGGGAGGCCGCAGTATGTCGAGCCTCGCACTATCTAGGATTGGGCGGGGTCGCTGTGAGCATGAGCCCTGGCAGACGCCAAGGGCCATCGTCCGGAAACGTCCATCCACCACGCGGCATCTTGCCTCGTGATGCGCTGGCGCCAATAATCTTATCAACGATTTGATCCAGAGATGAGAAGGCCAAGAAGATTAGCTGCAAGTCCATTGTGCGGTACTCGGACGATTTTTTCATATAGCGGAACTCAAAGGTCTTATGTTTCTGGGCCAACAGATCGACTAACTGATCTGCGCCGGTATTAAACAAACCTGAAGAGTGACAAAGGGCGCGCAACTGCACGAGGTCATGCCGCAGCTCTCGCTTTCTCAGTTGAGCTTCGCTGTAGCCCTTTTTTACCAGAAACGCTTTGAGATACAATTCGGCTGCAAACCCGCAGAGCATATGAAACGCCATGAACAATGAGGTGTCATCTTCTAACTGCATGCGGTGAGGATTCGTCATCATGGCATAAGCCGCCTGCACATAGCCTTTCGCGACGGAATAAGGCTCCTCAGGATCAATGCTCATTTGATCGCTCCGGGTCGCGCAGTATCCAGATCAGGAACCGCTCCGTCCGCTCAACATGAGCTTGCGTTGCCGGTGGAGTGAATCTCAACAGGGACAGTGTCCCGCTCGCTACGGGGACCCTTGGGGCTTTGTAGGTTCCCGCGCGCTTTCGAGCTTGCTGGCACTTCCAATAGGTCAGAGTGTTGCGTGTTTTTGGAAGGCGCGGCTCTATGTAATCCTGCACGGTTTTACCGAACTTCGGTAGCGGACCACGATAGTCCTGTACGCCTCTCAGCAGCTTCTGCACCGTGTGCCAAGCGGTCTTGTAAGTGACACCCAGGGCGCTCTCGACTTCACGCACGGAGACAAGCTTGTGAGAGTTGAGCAGATGGGCCGTGTGTATCCATTTGCCCAATGGCAGCTTCGAACCTTCAAGCGGCGTGCCGACCGTGGCCGTGAACTGGCCTCGACACTCAGAGCAGAGGTACAGACCGGGTCGGTGCGACTTGCCGCCAACCTTGCTGATGACGTATCCCGCCGCACCGCAATGAGGGCACACCGGACCTTCTGGCCATCTGAGGCGCTCAAGAGCCTCCCGGCATGCTGCCTCATCCAAGGCCGACCTCCGTCGTTGTTTTGTCTCGTATATAAGCAAGCAGCGCGAAAACGCAACGTCTGGCAATGAAGTCAGCGCGTTAGGTTCATCCGGAGCGTACCTATGCGGAAGGCGCGGTAGAGCGGTGCAGGTCCGCGCTGTTATCTCTCGTATATACCAAAACTAGCCGAAACGTCGCTTTCAGGAGCTAATTCAGTCGGTTGCCCGCTTGACTGACCCCTTTCGCCAGAGAGCGCAGATGACTGAGGAGCGTCCGCCATCGGCCCATCCAACCCCACACCTACTTCAACGTCTTCCTCCGAGCCTGCACGAATGCCAGCAAGCTTCAAAAGCTCCACAGCGCTCTCAGAGCTGGATGGACCGAAAATGACCTAGCCGACTTCGCCCGCTGGCATTTCGGGACGCCCCTCATCGGTCTGAGCAGACGAAAGCTCCGGGCCATCATCAACAGTGCGCTCTCACGAGAATACTTCGCCCGTCGCCTTCCTAAAGGAACGCGAGCGGAGACCTGTGTCTGCACACGCTTCTCCTCTCAACTAACCCAACAGAAATGGATGATACCAAAATCAGATGAGACACGTGCCCTTGCACGTCTTCGCTCCGCATGCCGGACTGAAGCAGCAAAGGACCTGCTACGCCAAGCCCTAGATGAAGGCTGGCCAGCGTTAGCCATTGAGGATTTAATCTCCACCGACGCCTGCAACCGCCGAGTAAGGAAGGGCATCAAGCGGCTTTACGCCATCCAGGCGGCGGCATCACGGCGCTATTATAGCCCTGAGGAACGTGCCGCCGACGAAGCACGTTGGCGAGAGCGGGAGGCTGCGGAGGATGCCCGAGCGGCCATCAAAGCCACGAAGGCCACACGCCCCGTCGTGCCACCTGAGTATAAAGCAATTCGCGCGGGGTGCATCAACATGCTCAACTGTGACCATCTAGCCTATGCTCTCGAAGCGGGTTGGACGGCTGCGGATATTCTCTTCTTGACGCGCCATCATAGTTGCGTCGTCGGACGACGCGTGAACGGCAAAGAAACGCCGGCCGCCATTCGCCTCGTGCTTGCGTTGATCCAAGGTTGGCCAGCGGGGCGCTTCCACTCGTGGTTCCGTGACCGATCAACCATTTAGCTATTTGCGCTCGGTCTGCCGAGACCTGGCTGAGCGTATGATCCTTGGCCGTGCCATTCAGAACGGCTGGAACGCTCCGGCGATTGCCGAAGTTGCAGAGAGCTTCCGAGAAGGGCTCTTTGGCCGCTTCTCAGCCCCGAAAGAAACTGCCTACCGGCAAGCCATCTATGTCGCCGGTTCGCACCCCTTCGACCAATCACAACCCCGATGCAAGTGCTTCTGGCTCCTCGCCAGCGCACCCATCGACCTCGCTCACAACAACATAGAAGAGACCAAACCAATCTAATGCCCATAGAGACCTTCAACTACCTTGACAGCCTCAATTCGTCCAACCCACAGACCTCCGATAGTATCTCACAGGGCGACGACCATATCAGGGGCATCAAGGCCACCCTCAAGGCCACCTTCCCCAACATCGCAGGCGCAGTCACAGCGACCCAAGGAGAGCTTAACGGCGCTGCAAGCGGCTTCACCAATGGCGTGGCTCGCTTTGCCGACGCAGGCACGTTCTTCAAGACCAATTCGACGGACGGCATCACCAACCCTGCGGCTGGCGAAATCGATCTAAAGCTCTCGGGCTCCGTTGCGGCGACCTTCGCCCGCGTATCGAGCGTGAACACCTTCACTTGGAGGGGGCCTGCGGTCTTCGAAGGTGCCATCACAGGCCCAGGACAGATGCCCATTGCGTCCGTCATGGTCTGGCCGAGTGACACCTTGCCACCTCCCACCGAAGGCGTGTGGGCTTGGTGCAACGGCGATGCGTACTCCCGAACGACCTATTCAACGTGCTTCACCCGTATCGGAACGACGCACGGCGCTGGCAACGGGACAACGACCTTCAACGTGCCGAACTACCAAGAGGTAACTTTGGTGGGCAAGAGTGGCATGGGAGGCGCTACGGCTCCCGGCTTGCTCACAAGCATCGCCTCGGGCGTCAAGCAGGCGCTCAGTGGCTTCTTCGGCGTTGAGACTGTAACGCTCGCTGCCTCGCAAATCCCGAACCTGAACTCTCAGGGCAACAACTCGATTACCGTCGATTCGAACCAGACAGGCATTCCGTACAACGCTTCTCGTGGTGACTTGAATGCTAACGGCGGCGGCTCGCACTACGGGCCGGGTTCTACAGTGCCGATGAGTATCGGGCAGATCACGTCGAACCGGGTCAACGCCATCAGCGTGAACACCACCAACACTGGCGGTCAGGCGCACAACAACCTTCAGCCCTCGAAGGTCGTGAACTGGATCATTCGTTTGGGGTGATATAGGCGTAGGACTTCCTGCTCACGTAGTCCCACCAAAGCTCGACAAAGCCCTTCAGCGTAGCTGAGGGGCCTTTGCCCTCCTGAGCTTATCGACACCCGAACGTGCAGGTAACGTTGACATTAACGCTCTGTGGTGGGTTGCCGATGCTCTGCATGGCACGACCTGCCGCAGCAAGGCTATCAGCGGCCGCATCGTTCCGGGCCTGCCTCTGTTGTTCTTCCACCATAGCCTGCTGGCGGTAGTACAGGAGGTTTTTGCGGCACTGTGTGTACGCGTCAGCGCCCTTACCAGTCGAGAGTTGCTTACAGGACGCATCATCCTGTGCTTCCATCTTGGCTGCTCTTACTCCTGCGTCTTCCTGTGCCATGCAGCCAGCCAGCATCAGCGCCAGCACGATACCCAAGCCCCTCATAAGCCCCCCTTACTTGTCACGCCATCAACGTCTCTCATGACTGCATGAAGCGCTGGCGATTGGTCAATTCCTCTCTTGGACTAGGTACACAGGGGTTCAGGCACGCTGATTGTGTGTTCCATCGTGCCGCGATAGTCACACGGCTCTAGAGGACTCTTAGGAGTCCACTGAGAGGCTAGAGCGCTCGACGGCTTTGGGGCCTCTGAAGGCGCAAAGCCTCTCTATGGATTCCTCTGAGCCTCCTGGGCACCTTCTGGCTGAGGTCTAACAATCGTCGTCAAAGCACCGCTGGGGTATGAACAATCCTCAACCTGCACCCAAGCATTTGGTGTGTCACCTGATATTGGCACCAAAACTACTGCTTTAGGTGGCCTCGTGCCGCATGAGCGTCACAAAGCTCCTTGGCACCACCTCTAAACGTACCCCTCAAACCTCCAAAGAGAGGCTTTTACTTTCTCTTCTTAGGGGCTTTCAGGGGGTCCTTTCGGCCTCGTTCGCACCCCCTCCGGTGCTCGAACAACGTGGGCCATCACCCAACCCTTCAAGGTATCAAATGCAACATCCTATCGGATCGCATGGGCTTTCGCTCGTGCCACCGCAAGCCTTCTCAAGCCGCATGAAGCACCACTGGACCTCCCAGCTCGGTCTGTGCGCCTCAGCACCGCTGGAGAGGCTTTGGACCATCATGGCTAAGACGTTCAACGAGGCCATCACTGACCGTGCCCAAGGCACCCAAGATCAGTGGTGCATCCTTCAGCCTCCTACCGGCTCTGGCAAAACACGTGGGGCCTGTCTCTTCGCTGCAATGCTCGCAGATATGAATTTGACCAGTGCCTCACCAGTTGGCAGCATTATCGTAACACGGCTCATTGATGAGGCCGATGCTCTCGTTAGTGAAATCAATGCTCATGCTGGGCGTGCCGTCGCGATAGCTCAGCATTCGCGTGCTCCCAAGCCTGTCGAAACGCTTCAACAATACGATACCTTGGTGATTACGCACCAAGCGTGCGTGAACGCATCAGCCAGCCTCAACGCCTCGCAAGGAGCGGCCTTCGAACGCCTAACGCACTGGAGGGGCGGACAGCGCCTCCTGACCATTATCGATGAGGCTTTGGCGAATGTGGTGGAAGACGTGAAGGTCACAGCGGACGATATTGCTGAGGTGCAGCGATACGTCACGACCGACCTCGAAAAGGCGTTCCCGACTGAATACGTTGCGCTCCAGCTTCTCAAAGGCTCCCTTGCTCGCTACGAGCGCCAAGGCAGTGGTGCCTCTGTCTTCTGGCCTGAAGCAATCAACGCCGCCTATGCTGATGGACCGCTTGTGAACTTCGGACCTCTCCGCACCGCAATGAAGACCATCCAATACGACCGCTTGGGTGCTCACATGGAAGATGCAGAAACGCGCCTTCGCATTGGTCGCACCGTTGATAGGGCGCTAGAACGTTGTCAGGCTCTCTTCGATCAGTGGAGCTACTACGCGAAGAGCGGCAATGAGCATTCCTTCAATTCATCGTCGCTATCAGTGCCGTGGGGCGCTCCAGGCCCGGTGGTACTCGACGCAACCGCTGGCACAGACTTCCTATGGGACCTCTTCGAGGACAGGGCGCGGATAGTACCAACTCCAAGCCACGTGCGTGACTACAGCAACGTCACGCTTCACGTTGCGCGGTGTGGCGGCGTTGGCAAACGTGCGATGGGCAAGAACTTCAAGACCCGGTTTGCTCGCCTCGCTACCGATCTTGAGAAGCGACTGCCTCCTTCTAGTTCGGTGTTCCTGTGCGCGCACAAGGCTAACGAGCATATCGCGAAAAGCATGGGCATGGACTTTGCCCGGTTTGCTGTAGGCCACTGGGGTGCTGTGGATGGTCGGAATGATTGGGCTGACTACGACGCTGCGGTGATATTCGGATTGCCCTATCGCGATCAGGTATGGGCGAACAACACCTTCTTTGCCGCGCAGGGCTTGCAGTCTGACGAGTGGTTGAAAGAGCCAGTTTGGAAGACCTACAGGGACGTGAGGCGCGTCATGCAGCAACGTCAGCTATCGGTGTCGATCATCCAGGCCATCAGCCGCATTCGTGTGAGGCGTGTTGTTGACGAACAGGGACGATGCCTAGAGGCCAACGTCTATATTGTGCTGCCAAAGGATGCTGACGGGGATGCCGTCTTAACAAGCATCAAGGCCGATATGCCCGGCCTCTTGGTCGCAGACTGGCCCTTTGAGATGGATGGACCGAAGGTGAAACGACCTCGCAAAGGCTCATCGCATGAGGCGCTAGTCTCGTACATGGAAGCACGCTTGCCGGGCAAGACACCAATGTCAGCGATCAGGCGAGAACTCTCCCTGAGCGATACGGCTCTCAAGAAACTGAGAGAGGCGCTGGGCAACAAGGAACACGCAACCACGAAGGCGCTAAGTGCTCTTGGCGTCGAGTATCTCGCAGGAGGAGGCAGAGGAGCGAAGAGCTTTCTTGCCAAACATCAGCCCGCGTAGAGGCTGAAAGAACTAGACTTGCCGGTGTAGCCCGTATGGTTGCATCGGTATTTTTCGAGAAGCGAGAGGCAGTGCGGATTAGCGTACTGCCCACCACTCGTTAGGCTTAGTTCCTTTGAAAAAGCGTCATTGGGTCTCCTTCGTCAACTTATCGAAATTTGCCATGACGGTGCGAAAGCTCTTCGCTTTCCTGCGACGGGAAGTGGCGCGCCTCTTAGGCTTTACTTCTGGCGTCATACTGATCTGCTTCTCATACGCATTGTGGACATCCCAAAACGGCACGCCAAACCGCGCCGCAATCTTCTCCAGCGAACCTCCAACCTCGTTGGCGAGCGCGTCCAGGTCCTGACTGAGTTTGCTGGCAGCTTGCATGAGGCCCAAGAGGGTTGCGAGGTCTGCGAGTTGACGCTTATTCGGTGTGGAAACCGAGGTGGTTTGCCTAGGTGGGTGGACCTTTTTAGCCATTCGGTAAGCTCCTGATTTGTTTGAGTAATCAGGCTTCCGAGGTGGTTGGCTGGGGAACTAGGATTCGAACCTAGACAAACAGAGTCAGAGTCTGTTGTGCTACCGTTACACCATTCCCCAATAAGTCATTGATTCCGCGTGCTTTTTGTAAAAATTTTTTACAATCACGCTCGAATGCAAATGAGCGGTTCATATACTTGCATTGATGCACCGGGTCCAGTCCCCCTTGGTGAGCGTTAAAACCGACATATCCGGCTGTTTTCTAGGGGATTTTCGCGGTCTCGCCCTGAGCGCCACGCATTTGTATTCCGAAAACCGTTATAAGACTCTGACTTCGTCGGACGCTGCTTGGAAATCAAATTGCGCCGTGAAAATGGCCCATCAGCTTTTATCCGGCCTTCGGACATTACAATTCGAGCAAGTTCCGAGTCATTGGAGCAAATTCCGGATGCAAATGAACCTCTGAGATTGTGGGCCAAGGCTGGCGGCACCGATCGATTCGCTTTTCACAGAAAACTGGCGGTAGCGTGGGTTCGGGGGGTGCCCATTGAATATCACTCGCGTCTAAATAGAGAATTGCTGCCGGACGAAGAGTAGCAAGACAAGACATAGATGGCGCAGTTCGAGCGCTCGATTCAGGAAATCAATGCGCGCGACCAGAAGCACAAAGCTGCCGGACGCAGCGCGTTCCAATAGCGTTTGCGTCATCATAGAGGCGGCATAAGAATTGACGCTGCGCCATGGCAGCTCGTACTAGCCCTTGCTTTAAGGGCAGCTTGGAGAATTGCACTTTGATGCGGTTCAGAAAGTTAATCGTTGTTTTAGGTGTCCTCCTGGTGTCGGCGGGCGCCGTGGTGCTCGGACATAGAGCGTATGTTGAGGCGTTCGGCAGCGATGAGATGGATTACCGCGGCGAGAGGATCCGACTGTCAAAGAAGTACGTCGATTACGACGACTACAAGAACGATCCGACCAACCTTGCAGCATCGGAGATTCCTCGCGTTGAGAAGCTCATGACAGATGCGAAGGTTGGCCCGGATTTCGCGGACTGGCACGACGCCGCGCATCAGCTCAGCAACATCAAGTTTCCGGGCTACGGCATGGCAAGCGGCGAAAACGTTGTCGCCGCCGGACGAGAATTTGCCGTCCGATTCATGGAAATCCCGCAAGTCGCGAAGGAACGCTATTTCGTTCTCGAAAAGTTGCCAGGGGGGACGTTTCATCTGGCTGATGATTTTGTGGCACAGCGCGACCTTGGATCGGCGTTTGCCCCGATATCCTCCATTCACCTCGTTGACAATAAACTGGTGTATGCCGACCGCAATGGCAGGGTTGTCCGCGAGACGCCTGTAGCGCGCTGAGACGCCGCGTTCATTCCATCTCTCGTGGAGCAAGGGCTGATACTGACGCAGCGGCTTCACCTGATGGAGTTCAAGTTTAGGCGCGGCGGTGCAACTGCCTCGCTCTTGCCGATGTAGCCGGTCGGGCAGGTGCCGGTGCGGGCGATGCGCTCCATCCGTCAGGAGTCGGGTTGGATTTTGGTGTCGGCGACAGCAATCGTGCTTGCACTACGTGCGGGCGAGAGTCATCAAGACAAACGCTTTGGTTGTCATCTTTCCCGTCCTTTTTCTGGGTATTTAGATGTAGCTATTTCGGATAATCAGCTCTGCTTAGCCGAAAAGTTTTTTACAATCGGCTACTAAGCCATTGGAATCATTTGGACGAAAAACGACTGCACTGTAAAAGGAGTCAATTAAATCAATGACTTAGAGCAGAGTGCTATTGGCTACCGTTACACCATTCCCCAAGAATTGCTCAATGACTTCAATAAGTTAGATGTCGTTTGGGCAATTGACGGTGGCCGCATTCCAAGAATCCGGCGAACTGGCGCCCTTCTACTCGCTCGCATCAGCCCTTGGCAAGCGTGCGGGGAAGGCGTTGTTGCAATGGGACCCGCCAATTCTGGGTCATTTTCCGCGGCGCGGCCGCAGTCAGGCCTGGCAAACATGAGCCTCTCGTTCGAAGAGCTGGATTTCCGCCCGACGCCGATGGGCGTGCTCACGCTCAGGCGCCGGCGGCGGCCGATGTCCGATGTCGACATCTACGAAATCAAGCTCGGCGACGAATTCTTGATGTCGAGCCAGTACACGACAGCCGAGATCGAACTGGCGCGGCTTGGCCTCGCGGCGCTCGATCGCGCGGATCTGGACGTCGTCGTGGGCGGCCTCGGGCTCGGCTACACCGCGGGCGCGGTGCTGGAAAATGCTGGCGTGCGATCCCTGATCGTGGTCGATGCGCTGGCCGAGGTGATCGAATGGCATCAGCAGGGCTTGCTCCCGCTCGGCCGGCAACTCACCGGCGATCCGCGCTGCCGGCTGGCCCAAGGCGATTTCTTTGCGATGTCGCATTCCAGCGCAGGCTTCGATGCCGATGCACCGGGCCGCCGCTTCGATGCGGTGCTGGTGGATATCGATCACTCACCGCGCAAATGGCTGCATCCGCGCCACGCGGCGCTCTACCAGCCGGCGGGGCTTGCGGCGCTGGCGGATCATCTCAATCCAGGCGGCGTTTTCGCGCTGTGGTCGAACGATCCGCCCGACGAGGCGTTCCAGCGCGTGCTGGCCGGCGTGTTTGCAATTTCGGATACCCATGTCGTGACCTTCGATAATTGGCGCGGTGATCATGACGCGAGCAACACCGTCTATGTCGGGGTCAAGGCCGATATGTCCGGCCGGATGGCAACCCCCGATGCCGGGCCGGCCTTCGACTAATGGCAGGGCCGCCCGTGCGCGTGGCGATCCGCCGTTAACTTGCCGACGCCATGGCGGCGTGTAATGCTTGCGCTACCAAAAAACAGCGCCGGGCATGCCCTGCGTATTCAGGGCCGCAAAGGCCCGGCACCGGGTGGGACGTTTCGGAGATCATCAACATGAAATTGAAGCATATCGTTGGGCTGCTTTCTGCCGCCGCGATGTCGGTCGTGCTGGCGGGCGCCGCGTCAGCCCAGGACAAGACCGTCAAGATCGGCATGATCCTGCCCCTGAGCGGCAACGCCGCCAGCGCCGGCGTGCACGGCAAGGCCGCGATCGAGACCGCGGTCGAGATCATCAACACAGGCAATCCCGGGCTCGGCAATCTGCCGGTCACGAAAAATGCCGGCCTCAAGGGCCTCGGCGGCGCCAAGGTCGAAGTGGTGTTCGCCGACAACCAGGGCAGCCCCGCGGTCGGCCAGAACCAGGCGCTGCGCCTGATCACCGAAGAGAAGGTGGTGGCGCTCGCCGGCGCCTATCAGTCCGGCATCACGCTGACCACGAGTGCGATCGCCGAGAAATACGGCATTCCCTTCGTCAACGGCGAGTCGGTGGCGGCCAATCTCACCGAACGCGGCTTCAAATGGTTCTTCCGCGTCACGCCGGTCGCGTCGGATTTCGCCAGGATCTATCTCGATTTCCTCAAGGAGCTGAAAGCCAGCGGGATCAAGACCGACAATGTGGCGATCGTCCATGAGAATACCGAATACGGCACCTCGGTCGCGAGCGTCATCACCTCGGTGTTCAAGGAAAACGGCCTCAGTATCGCGCTCGATATTCCCTATGCGGCCAATACCACCGACGTGCAAAGTCAGGTGCTGCAGCTCAAGGACAAGAAGCCGGACGTGCTGATCATGGTCAGCTATACGTCGGATGCGATCCTGTATGCCAAGACCATGCAGGCGCTGGACTACAAGCCGCCGATGATGATCGCCGACAATTCGGGCTTCTCCGATCCGTCGTTCATCAAGACCGCCGGAAAGCTCACGCAGGGCATCTTCAACCGCTCGTCATTTGCGATTGGTGCGGCGGGCACGCCGACCTATCTGATCAACGAGATCTACAAGAAGAAGAGCGGCGGCGACGATCTCGACGATACCGCCGCGCGCCAGATGCAGGGTTTCTTCGTGCTGGTCGACGCCATCGACCGCGCCGGCTCCACCGAGCCCGCCAAGATCCAGGCCGCGCTGAAGGCAACCGATCTCAAGCCGGATCAATTGATGATGGGCTACAAGGGCGTGAAGTTCGACGACAAGGGCCAGAACATCCTCGCGGCCGGCCTCGTGATCCAGTTGCAGGATGGCGAGAACTACGTTCCGGTCTGGCCCAAGCAACTGGCCAAGACCGCACCGGCATTGCCGTACAAGGGTTGGTAGCAATCGTGGGGGCGGGGCGTCAGTCCCGCCCTTTGCTTCATTGTGCCGTCAGCGCCGACGTTCAACCCGCAAGCCACCAGAACAAGTCCTGAGACATGTCCTCCATCCTCGTTCAGGTGATCGTCGGCGGCCTGTTGCTCGGCGCGGTCTATGCGCTGTTCTCCTCCGGCCTCACGTTGATCTGGGGCATGATGAACATCGTCAATTTCGCCCATGGCGATTTCGTCATGCTCGGCATGTACGTGGCGTTCGTGGTCTGGACGATGCTCGGCGTCGGGCCGTTCGTCGGCGCGCCGGTGGCGGCGCTGGTGCTGGCGACGCTCGGCATCATCGTCTACTTCGCCCTGATCCGCAGCGTCATGAAGGGGCCGATGCTGGCGCAGATTCTCGGCACGTTCGGGCTCGCGCTGCTGCTGCGCTACTCCGTATTCTGGGGCTTTGGCGCCAACTTTCTCACGCTGCCCGGCGATATTGTCGGCGGCACCTATGATGTGTTCGGCATCAAGCTGCAGGCCTCGCGGCTATTGGCCGGCGTGGTCGCGCTGCTGGTGACGCTGGGATTGCATGTGCTGCTGACGCGCACCTCGCTCGGCTCGAAGATGCTGGCGGTGTCGGAGGATGCGACCGCGGCGCAGTTGATGGGCATCCGTCCCGACAGCATGCAGGCGATCGCCTGGGCGATCGCGGCAGGTGCGACGGGCATCGCCGGCGCGCTGATCGCGACGTTCTTCTATATCGCGCCGACGGTCGGCGAGACGCTCGGCATCGTCGCCTTCGTCACGGTGTCGCTCGGCGGTTTCGGCAGCGTGCCGGGCGCGCTGGTCGCGGGACTGCTGATCGGCGTCATCGAGTCGTTGTCGGCGTATCTGATCGGCGCGGTCTACAAGGACATCGTGGTGTATTCGCTGTTCCTGTGTTTCCTCTGGTTCAGGCCACAAGGCCTGATGGGCAAGACGTGATGCGGCGTTTCCTCTGGCCCCTCGTCGCGCTGGCGCTCGTCATCATCTACCCCCTGGTGTTCACCACGCCGTTCCAGCAGCGGCTGGGCGCGCTGATCCTGCTCTATGCCATCGCCGCCTCGGCGTGGAACATCATCGGCGGTTATGCCGGGCAGGTGTCGGTCGGCCACGTCGTGTTCTTCGGCTGCGGCGCGTATGCGGCGATGGGCGCCTATTCGCATTTCGGCTTGCCGCCGCTCGCCGGGATTCCCGCCGGGATCGCCGCGGCCGTGCTGATCGCGGCCGTGATCGGGGTGCCGACACTGCGGCTGTCCGGGCATTATTTCAGCATGGCGACGATAGCGGTTGCCGAACTCGCCCGCCTGATCGTGACCAACGTCGAATTTCTCGGCGCCGCCGTCGGCCTCTCTGGCCCGACGGTGCCGCGCACGGTGTTCGATCTCTCGTTCATCTCGGCGCTGCCGTATTACTATCTGTTTCTCGCCGTGCTCCTGATCACGCTCGGGATCACCTGGTGGATGGCCAACAGCCGGATGGGATTTTATCTGCGGGCGATCAAGGATTCCGAACGCGCGGCGCGTTCGCTCGGCGCGCCGGCCAGCCGCGTCAAGCTCTATGCGTTCATGCTGAGCGCGGGGCTGACCAGCGTCGCCGGTGCGCTCTATGCGATGATCGTCGGTTTTGTCGATCCGGAGTCGGGCCTCGGCATCCTGGTCTCCGTGAAGATGCTGATCATGGCAGCCCTTGGCGGCGCCGGTCTGTTGTTCGGGCCATTGGTCGGCGCTGCGATCCTGGTGCCGCTGGAGGAAATCTCCAACAATCTGCTCGGCGGCAAGGGGGCAGGGCTCACCTTCGTCGTCTATGGCGCGATCATCGTCATCATCGCCCGCTTCCAGCCGGGCGGCATTCTGGCGCTGATCAACCGGCTATGGGCGAAACGCAAGACACCCAAGACGCCCGATACCGAAGCTGCGGCGGGAGCCTCCAATGCTCCTTGAAGCCCGCGACATCACAAAGGCCTTCGGCAGCTTCAAGGCCGTCGATGCCGCCAGCGTCACGCTGGAGCAGGGCGATATCCTCGGTCTCATTGGCCCCAATGGGGCCGGCAAGTCGACCTTCTTCAACTGCCTGACCGGCGATCTCGTCTCGAACTCGGGCAAGGTGCTGTTCGAAGGCCACGACATCACCGCCATGACACCGGAGGCGCGGGCGCGGCTCGGTCTCGCGCGCACCTTCCAGGTGCCGCAAACCTTCGAAGGCATGACGGTGCTCGAAAATGTCATGATCGGCGCGTTCCTGCGCACGCCGCACCGCAGGGAGGCCGAGGCCAGGGCTCGTGCCGTGCTGGCGCGCGTCGGCATGAGCCGATTGGCGGATGCGCCGGCGCGCTCGCTCGGCACGCCCGGCCGCAAGCGGCTGGAGATCGCGCGGGCCCTTGCGACCGAACCGAAAGTGCTGCTGCTCGATGAAGCCATGGCCGGGCTGACCCAGCGCGAGGTGCAGCTTGCGATCGACCTCGTCCGCGACATCCATCGCTCCGGCATTACATTGGTCATCGTCGAGCACATCATGGAAGTCATCATGTCGCTGGCGAGCCGCGTCGTGGTGTTCCATCAGGGCAAGGAGATTGCGCGCGGCAGCCCGCGTGAAGTCACGGCCAATCCCGCCGTGATCGCGGCCTATCTCGGCACCCGCGCCGCCAAGGCGGCCGCCGGCCATACGCCGATCGAGTTGATGGGCGGGCCCATGGCATGAGTGGGCCGTTGCTGCGGATCGAGCATCTGGAAGTCCGCTACGGCGATCTGATCGGCGTCTCCGACGTGTCGCTCGAGGTGCCGCAGGGTAGCGTGGTCGCGCTGCTCGGCTCCAATGGCGGCGGCAAGACCACGGTGCTCAACGCCATCGCCGGCCTGATCCCCGCGCATTCGGGATCGATCAGCTTCAATGGCGAGGAGATCGGCGGGCAGAGCGCGTTTGCGATCGTGCGCAAGGGGCTTGCCTTGTCGCCCGAAGGCTGGCGGCTGTTCGTGCAGCAGAGCGTCGAGAACAATTTGCTGCTGGGCGCCACGCCGCTGCGCGACAAGGCGCGCACCGCGACCTTGCTGGAGCGCGTCTACGAAATCTTTCCGAAATTGAAGGAGCGGCGTGCGCAGCGTGCGGGCACCATGTCCGGCGGCGAACGGCAGATGCTGGCGGTCGGCCGCGCACTGATGAGCGACCCGAAGCTCTTGATGCTGGACGAGCCGTCGCTCGGCCTCGCGCCGACGGTGGTGGAATCGATGTACGAGACGTTCGGGCGGCTGCACCGGGAGGGATTGACGATCCTGCTTGCGGAACAATCGATCGAACTGGCGCTGGAGGTCTCCGACTTCGCGACCGTCCTTCAGGTCGGCAAGAGCGTGCTGTCCGGCACTGCTGCCGCGCTCGCGCAGGACCCGCAGGTGCAGAAAGCCTATCTCGGGGCGTAATTTATCTTCGCTTCGTAGCATGTAGGATGGGGAGAAATCCATCGTCCTGGCTAGAGGCCCCTGATGGGGATCGCTTCGTTCCACGCGTCGGACAACCTAGAGGCGGACATCGTGCCCAATTTGGATTTCTACGCTGTGGGAGCTGATTTCGATGCAGTGTTGAATTATGCTTTTAAAGAGTGCGCTTGCAGAATATTTGAAAGCTACTCACCCCCGGGGTGAGGAAATTGCGGAGTTCAATTCAATCGCTGAAATATCCACCCGATATCCAATAGGTGTATGCAGGAGTTCTAGTGCTTCCGTACTTTTGCAGTTGGTGCCGCAAAGTGCGACCGCACTTTTCTCTGTTCGGCGGATAGAGCTGTCGCCCGATGTTAATCAGGAGCATACCTTCCGATACGCGGTGGCGGGGTGGGGGTTAATTCAATTGTATCTAGGCGGGGAGGGGCCTCACGGTCTCGTAGCTTCACATACAAATCACAACACCGAATCGCGCGCGCGTCGTTGGCAACGCTTGCATCGAGAGCTTGGGCTCGTAGAGAATTGGAACTGGCGGGAGATCACGCTTATTTCATCCGGCTTCAATCGGTTCATTCGCACGAAACTGGCCGTTTCCAAGATCCGCAGCCGTCCGGTGTTACCCAATGCAAGCGCGGCAATTTCCAAAGGCGCTCAGCTTGTCGGTATTGTGCCGGGGACTGGAAATTAGTGTGTACGAGAAGAGCGAGGCCCATCAGATTTACCGAACAGAGCGAGCCGCGGATCAAACGCGGTCGCAGGCGGCAGGGAGGAACGCATGAGCGATAAAACCAGTACGCCGTTCGGCGGCACCATCGGCAAGACCGTCGCAGGCTCCAAACCGTGGTGGCCTTCAGCGGCAAAGCCGCCGGAGGGCGCGCCGAATATCCTCGTCGTCCTGTTCGACGACGTCGGCTTCTCCGATTTTGGTTGCTACGGCTCGCGGATCAAGACGCCGACCATCGACAGGCTCGCCGCCGAAGGCCTGCGCTATTCGGGCTTCCATACGACGGCGATGTGCTCGACCACGCGCGCGGCGCTGCTGACCGGGCGTAACCATCATTCGGTCGGCGTCGGCTGCCTCGCCAATTTCGACTCCGGGTATCCCGGCTATCGCGGCAAGATCGCACGCGAGGCGGGGACGCTGGCGGAGATGCTGCGACCGCACGGCTATCGCAACTACATGCTCGGCAAATGGCACGTGACGCCGCTGACCGAAAGCGGCGCGACGGGGCCGTTCGACGGCTGGCCGCTCGGCCGTGGTTTTGACCGGTTCTACGGCTTTCTCGACGCCGAAACGGACCAATACGCGCCGGAACTGGTTTCCGACAACACCCATATCGATCCGCCCGGCACTTTTGCCGACGGCTATCATCTGACCTCGGACCTGGTGGACCAGGCGATCCGTTTCATCGCCGATCACACCGCCGACAGGCCTGACATTCCCTGGCTGACCTGGGTCGCGCTCGGCGCCTGCCATGCGCCGCATCAGGCACCCGCAGAACTCATCAAGGGCTATGACGCGACGTTCGCCCATGGCTGGGACGTCGAGCGCGAGCAGCGGATGGCGCGGCAGAAGGCGATGGGGATCGTGCCGCCAGAGACAAAGATGCCCGCCCGCAATGACGGCGTGAAGGCGTGGGACGCGCATAGCGAGGACGAACGGCGCGTGTTCACGCGGCTGCAATCGGCGTTCGCCGGCATGCTCGACCATGCCGACCAGCATCTGGCGCGGCTGATCGGATTTCTCGACAAGGCCGGCATCCGTGACAACACGCTGATCCTGGTGCTGTCGGACAATGGCGCCAGCCAGGAGGGCGGACCGCTCGGCTTCGTCAACGCGATGGGGCCGTATAATTTCCGTCCCGAGCCGATCGCGGAAAAGCTGCGCCGGATCGACGATATCGGGGGGCCGGATTCACACAGCAATTTTCCGCATGGCTGGGCGATGGCGTCGAACACGCCGCTGCGCCGTTACAAGCAGAACACCCATGGCGGCGGCATCCGCGACCCCTTCATCATGTCGTGGCCAAGGCGGATCGCCGCCAAAGGCGAACTGCGCCACCAGTTCGTGCACGCCTGCGACCTGACGCCGACGCTGCTCGACCTGATCGGCATCACCGCGCCAGCGGAAATCGGAGGCGTGGCGCAGATGCCGCTCGAGGGGGAGAGCTTTGCGCGCTCCGTTACCGATCCGGCAGCGCCGTCAAAATCGTCCCCCCAGTATTTCGAGATGTTCGGCCATCGCGGCGTCTGGCAGGACGGCTGGAAAGCGGTGTCGTTCCACCCCTCCGGCACGCCGTTCGAGAACGACAAATGGGAGTTGTTCCATCTCGACCAGGATTTTTCGGAAGTCGACGATCTCGCGGAAAAGCAACCGGAGCGGCTGGCGGCGATGGTCAAACTATGGTGGAGCGAGGCCGAGAAGCACAATGTGCTGCCGCTGGACGATCGCTTCGGCCCGCGCTTTGCGGAGAATGCCGCGCGCTTCCACGGCGCGCGCAGCAAATTCACCTTCCACGCCGGCATGGGCCATGTGCCGACCGACGTCGCGCCTGACGTGCGCAGCCGCAGCTACACCATCGAGGCCCATGTCGAGATCGAGGAGCCGGGCGCCGAAGGCGTGTTGATCGCCCACGGCGATGCCACGTCTGGCTACAGCCTCTACATCAAGGACGGCGTGCTGGTGCACGATCTCAATATCGGCGGCGGCCACGAGATCGTTACCTCCAGCCGCAAGGTGCCCGCGGGCGCGCATCGGCTCGGCCTGCATGTTGAGCGGCTGGTGCGGAAGGAGCCGCCGGCCAAGGGCGCGCGCACCGGGGTCAGCGAATACACGCTGCTGATCGACGGCGAGCCGGCGGGATCGATGCAGACCCAGCTCGGTTTCAACAATTTCATCTCATGGTCCGGCCTCGACATCGGCCGCGATCGGTCCAGCCCGGTGTCGCATTATGAAGCGCCGTTCGAATTCACCGGCCGCCTGCTGCGGGTGACGGTCACCATGCACAACGACCAGAAACTCGACGGCGATGGAGTAGGGGCCGCGGAGATGGCGCGGCAGTAGCTTTGGCTCCGTCATTGCGAGGAGTTCTTGCGACGAAGCAAT
The DNA here is from genome assembly GCA_017305715.1 of Hyphomicrobiales bacterium. Taxonomy (GTDB): domain Bacteria; phylum Pseudomonadota; class Alphaproteobacteria; order Rhizobiales; family Xanthobacteraceae; genus Bradyrhizobium. Next base: position 73,899 of record JAFKKG010000028.1, read on the forward strand.
CCATCTATCCGCTATGCCGCAAGATGGATTGCTTCGCTCCGCCCGCAAATGACGAAATCAGCTACTTGATCTTGTCATACGCCGCGGCGAAATCCGCCAGTGGCATCGGGATCGTGATCGTTTCCTTGCCGAGATTCTGGAACGACACTTTGAGCTGTTTGCCGGATTTCATCGCCGCGAGCATGTCGGGGGCGATCGGGCTGTTGGCGTAGCAGCCGCGTTGCTCGCAGGTCTGGATTTGCAGATCGGAGACCTTGCCGTCATCAACTTGCAACTTGGCGCCGGCGGGCAGGTTCAGTCCGAGCGGCAACTGGATGATGGCGATGGGCTGACGGGTGTCGCTGGCAACGCGGATGTTGAGCAGCACGATCAATTGTCCGGTCTTGGTCAGAACCGCCGTCTGCTCGATCGCGCATTCGAGCGGCGCATCGCGGCTGGCGCTGGAGCAACGTGCCACCCAGCCGGGAGGCGCGTTGGCAGGCGCGGCATCGTTCTGCGGGGCGGGCGTCGGCGTCGCCTGGGCCGCGCGCGGGGTCTTCGCCTTGGGAGTCGGCGCTGTCTGGCTGAAGCCAGGCGAGGCAACAGCAACGGCCGCGACGAACGCGAGGCTTGCGGGAATTTTCACGGGTCGGCTCCGAATGAGGTCGTACCCGAATGTGCCGTCAGGCCCTCAAAGTCAAGCAACCGGCAAGGCCGTTTCACTCGGCGGCTTGCTTGACCGAGCCTTGGGCATCCGGGCGGGCTTCGTGGTCGGAATCGGATCGCCCCCATCCCGCGAAGGCGTTGGAGAGCCGGTCGAGATAGAGGTACACCACCGGCGTGGTGAACAGCGTCAGCGCCTGGCTGACGATCAGGCCGCCGACCATGGCATAGCCGAGCGGCTGGCGGATTTCCGATCCGGTGCCGGTGCCGAGCATCAAGGGCACGCCGCCGAGCAGGGCTGCCATCGTCGTCATCATGATCGGGCGGAACCGCAGCAGCGCCGCCTTGCGGATCGCAGCCTCCGGCTCCAGCCGCTCGTCGCGTTCGGCCGCGATCGCGAAATCGACCATCATGATGCCGTTCTTCTTCACGATGCCGATCAGCAGCACGATGCCGATCAATGCGATCAGGCTGAAGTCGAACCCGAACAGCAACAGGATCGCGAGCGCGCCGACGCCGGCCGATGGCAGCGTCGACAGGATCGTGATCGGGTGGATGTAGCTCTCATACAGAATGCCGAGGATCAGGTAGACGACGACGAGGGCGGCCAGGATCAGCAGCGGCACGGTGCCCAGCGATTGCTGGAACGCCTGCGCGGTGCCCTGGAAGCTCGAATTGAGCGTGGTCGGCGCGCCGATCTCGACCATCGCCTTCTGCACCGCGTCGGTCGCCTGGCCCAGCGCCACGCCCTGACCGAGGTTGAAGCTGATGGTGATCGCCGGAAACTGGCCCTGATGGCTGATCGACAGCGGCCGCACCGGCACGCTGGTCCAGGTTGCAAACGTCGACAGCGGCACCTGATCGCCCGTCGTCGGCGACTTCACATAGATCTTGTTCAGCGTGTCGAGACTGCCTTGCAGCTCCGGCAGCACTTCGAGGATCACGTGATAGCTGTTGAGCTGCGTGAAGTACTGCGTCACCTGGCGCTGGCCGAAAGCGTCGTACAGCGTGTCGTCGATCAATTGCGGCTGGATGCCGTAGCGCGAGGCGGTGTCGCGGTTGATCTTCAGTTCCAGCGTGGTGCCCTTGGTCTGCTGGTCGGTGGCGACGTCGCGTAGCTCCGGAAGGGTCTGCATCTTCGCCAGGATCTTCGGCGCCCATTCGTTCAGTTCGCCCAGATTGGCGTCCTGCAGCGTAAACTCGAACTGCGTTCGCGTCGGCCGGCCGCCGAGCCGGACGTCCTGCGCCGCCTGCATATAGAGCCGGGCGCCCTCGACCTTTTCGAGCTTGGGCCGCAGCCGGGCGATGATCTGCTGCGCGGACGCCTTGCGCTCGCTGCGCGGCTTCAGCGTGATGAACATGTTGCCGTTATTGCCGGCCCTGCCGCTGCCGCCGATCGCCATCGCCACCGTGGCAACGTCCGGATCGGCCTGCACGATCTTGCCGAGTTCCTCCTGATGCCGTTTCATGTCGGCGAAGGAAATATCCTGGTTGGCCTCCGAGGTGGCGGAGATCAGGCCGTTGTCCTGCTGCGGAAAGAAGCCCTTGGGGATGATGACGAACAGATAGACCGACAGGCCGAGCGTGGCGAAGAAGATCATCAGCGTGGTGAACTTCCAGCGCAGCGCGAGATCGAGGCCGCGCTCATAGGCGCGAAGCATGGCGTCGAACGCGCTTTCGCTCCATTGGTAGAAGCGGCCATGCCTGGTCTCGTGATGCGATCTCAGGAAGCGCGAGGCCATCATCGGCGTCAGCGTCAATGATACGACCATCGAAACGAAGATCGTCATGGCGAGCGTGACGGCGAATTCGCGGAACAGCCGCCCGATGATGCCGCCCATCAGCAAAAGCGGAATCAGCACCGCAACCAGCGAGATCGAGATCGAGACGATGGTGAAGCCGATTTCCTTGGCGCCCTTGAAGGCGGCCGCCATCGGCTGTTCGCCTTCCTCGATGTAGCGGGTGATGTTTTCCAGCATCACGATGGCGTCGTCGACCACGAAGCCGACGGCGATCGTCAGCGCCATCAGCGACAGATTGTCGAGCGTATAGCCGAACACCCACATCAGCGCGCAGGCGCCAAGCAGCGCCAGCGGCACCGTGACGGTCGGGATCATGGTGGCCCAGAAACTGCGCAGGAAGATGAAGATGACCATCACCACCAGCGCGATGGTGAGCAGCAGGGTGAATTGCACGTCCTCCACCGCGGCGCGGATGGTCTGGGTGCGGTCGCTGATAACGTCAATCTTGATCGCGGGCGGGATCGCGGCGACCAGCCGCGGCAGCGTCGCCTTGATCTTGTCGACGGTCTCGATGACGTTGGCGCCGGGCTGCTTGAACACCACGAGGAACACGCCGCGCTTGCCATTGGCCCAGGCCGCCTGCTTGGCGTCCTCCGGGCCGGTGACGGCCTGGCCGATATCGCGGATCCGCAGGGGCCCGCCATTGCGATAGGCGATGATGACGTCGTTCCAGTCCTTGGAATCCAGCAACTGGTCGTTGGCATAGATGGTGTAGGCGCGGGTATCGCCGTCGATATTGCCCTTCGGGCTGTCGACGGTGGTGATCGCGATGGCGGAGCGAACGTCTTCCAGCGACAGGCCCTTGGCGACGAGCTTGGCCGGATCGATCTGGACGCGGATCGCCGGCTTCTGCTGGCCGCCGATCGTGACCTGGGCGACGCCGGAGATCTGGCTGATCTGTTGCGCCAGTTGCGCGTCGACGGCATCGCTGACGGTGGTCAGCGGCAGCGTGTCCGATGTCGCCGACAACAGCAGGATGGGCGAGTCCGCCGGGTTGACCTTGCGGTAGGTCGGCGGTGACGGCAGGTTCTTCGGCAACTGGCCGCCGGCGGCGTTGATCGCGGCCTGCACGTCGTTGGCGGCGCCGTCGATCGAGCGGTTGAGATCGAACTGGATGGTGACCGCGGCGGTGCCGAGATAGCTGGTCGAGGTCATCTGCGCGATGCCGGGTATCTGCGCGAGTTGGCGCTCGAGCGGCTGCGCCACCGACGAGGCCATGGTCTCCGGACTGCCGCCCGGCAGCGAGGCCGAGACCTGGATGGTCGGGAAATCGACCTGCGGCAGCGGCGCTACCGGCAGCAGCGGGTAGGCGACGAGGCCGACGAACAGGATGCCGGCCATCATCAGCGAGGTGCCGATCGGATAGCGGATGAAAGGCGCGGAAATTCCGTCGCTCATTCGCTGACAACCTTGGCCTGGTTCGAGGTTTGGGCCGGATCGGAGCTGGCGACCGCGGTCGAAACCAGCGAGCCCGGCTGGACCTTGTACTGGCCGGCCGTGATCACCTGCTCGCCGGGCGATAATCCTTCATCGATCACCGAACGGCCGTCGATCGAGCGCGTCACCTTGACCTTGCGCAGGACAGCCTTGCTGTCCTTGTCGACCGTGAACGCGTAGAGGCCGTCGGTTCCGTGCTGCACGGCATCGTCGGGAACCACGGTGGCGCCCTTCAGCGTCGCAATCAGAAGCCGGGTCGAAACCGACTGGCCCGGCCACAGCGCATGGTCCTTGTTGTCGAACAACGCCTTGAGCCGGATCGTGCCGCTGGTGGTGTCGACCTGGTTGTTGATCAGCGCTAGCGTCCCTGTCGACAGCACGCGCTTGCCGTCGGTGGACAGCGCGATCGTCTTCGGCGGCGCCACCGCGAGCGCCGCCTTGATGTCCGGCAATTGGTCTTCGGGAGCGGTGAAGATCACCGCGATCGGCTCGATCTGGACGACGGTGACGATGCCGGTCTGGGTGGTGGCATTGACGATGTTGCCGACGTCGACCTGGCGCAGGCCGGCGACGCCGGAGATCGGTGCTTTGACAGTGGCGTAGTCGAGCTGGGTTTGCGCGTTGGAGATCGCCGCCGCGTCGGCCGCGATCTGCGCCGTCAGCTGTGCGACGGTGGAGCGCTGGGTGTCCGTCTGCTGCCGGGTCGCGAACTCGCCGAGCTTGGTGTAGCGCTGCAGGTCGAGCGTGGCGTTGGCAAGGTTGGCTTCGTCCTGCGCCTTCTTCGCCGTGGCCTGGTCGAGGGCGGCCTGGAACGGCCGCGGGTCGATCTCGACCAGCGTATCGCCCTGCTTGACGAACTGGCCTTCCTGGAAGGCGATCCGGTTGATCTGGCCGTCAACGCGGGTGCGAACCAGCACGGTGTTGAAACCCTGCACCGTGCCGAGGCCGGTCAGATAGACCGGAAAATCGGCCTTCTCGACGGTCGCGATCTTGACGGGGACGGCAACGCGGGCCGGTGCACGCTTCTGGGCATTGTCGGCCTGCGCGGCGCGGTCCTGGCCGTGGAAGCGCTGCCAGCCGAAATAGCCGAGCCCCGCGATAGCTGCGATCAGCAACACCCAACGGATCGTGCGCGGCTTGGACATGCGGACTTCTTGGGTTCAGGAAACAGGCAATGGGGTTCGAAAGGCTCCCAGCGATGTCCGATGTAATATGCGTGCACTTAATGTGTAAACACACTATAACTTGAGGAATCCTAAACAATTGGAAAGGTTTGGGATCGCTGCAGCGGGATAACCTACCACAATGTCGCTCGATCTGAAACGCCAATTGATTGCTCAGCTCGTCGAGAGTTCGCGTCTGCTGCGCAACTATATCGACAGCCGCGCCAAAACTCGCGGCACCACGCGCGCGCAATGGATCGTGCTGTTCCGGCTTCGTCAGCAGGAGGGGCTCTCGCAGGTCGATCTGGCCGACGTGCTCGAATTGCAGCCGATCTCGCTGGTGCGCCTGCTTGATCGTTTGGTCGAGCACGGAATGTTGGAACGCCGCCCCGATCCCAAGGACCGCCGCGCCAACCGCCTGTTCCTGACGACGCGCGGACGACAGCTCGTCGACGATCTCGACAGTTTGCGGGACGCCATCGCATCGGACGTGTTGCGCGACGTCCCCGCCGCCGTACTGCGGACCAGCCTCGACACGTTGATCGACGTCAAGGAGCGCATCAAGACTCTCGGCGAGGCTCCGGACACCATCGCCGCGAAGTAAGCAGTAACGGCTCGCGATTCCTTCCAAGCGATTTCGAAACGGTTGAAACCCGATGGGATGTCGTCCATATCGCGCGCGACACGTTGCAACTTCGGGAGCGCATGATGGATGAACTGAACGGACGCATGATGGCCTGCGAGATCCTGGTGACGGGACTGATCGCGCGCGTCGCCAACAACTCACCCGATCCGCTCAGATTTCTCACCGACTTCCGCGATGAGATCAAAGCGGTGGTGAAGGGCGTCAACATTGCGGGAATGGAAAACACCGAGCGGGTGCGCCAGGTCGCGCAAGCGAAGGTCGATGAGTTGTTTTCGTTGATGAAGCCGCCGAGCTCGGATTGATCGCGGCATCGGATTGATCAAGACCAAAGTCGAGGAAGACCTTATTTTTCGGGCATTTCCTGCGATAGTTTAGAATGCTTCAAATCCCAGTTTAGAACTGTTTCAAACTGAAGTTTAGAACGCTTTCAAACTGCAGATTAGAATCTCTATCAACTCGTTCGATTCAGTTCGGTGTGTTGCCGCAATCACATTGACCCGAGTCTGCCCGCTCGATAGCACCGCCATGGGACGGATCGTCGCGCGTCAAAACTGCGCGCGAGCCGGATTTTTTCAGGGGCGCGTGTCATGAACAAAATAAAAGCACCGAAATCGCTGCGCTTCGAGACGGCGATCAACTCGGTCAATCAAACCATCGAAAACAATTCCGGCAAGACGGTCACGGCGGTTGCGGGTTTGATCGCCGTCGCGTCGTTCTCCGGCGCCGAAGCGCAGCAGTCCAATCTCCCGCCGGTGACGGTCGATGCCCCGGTCGTTCGCCCGCGTCCTGCTGCTGCAAAACCTTCGGCGGCTCAAATCCGCGCCCGCACGGCGCTGCGCCGCGCCGCGACGCGCCAGCAGCCGACAGCGGCCGCGCCGGTGCCGTTCCCCAACGCCGGCGGCCTGGCGGCGGACCGCAACCCCTACGCCAATCCGAACGCGCCCTACATGGCGACGAGGGTGCAGGCCTCCGGCAAGTTTCCCGAGCCGATCGCCAACACGCCAAAGTCGATCACGGTGCTGACCAAGGAAGTGCTGGCGGATCAGAATTCCACCACCCTCAAGCAGGCGATCCTGAACACCGCCGGCGTCACGCTCGGGACCGGCGAGGGCGGTAACGCCTTCGGCGACCGTTTCTTCATCCGCGGCTTTGATGCCCGTAACGACATCTTCCTCGACGGCATCCGCGACGCCGGCGTCAGCGTCCGCGAGAACTTCTTCACCGAGCAGGTCGAGATCCTGCGCGGCCCGGGCTCGTCCTATGCCGGCCGCGGTACCGCAGGCGGCGCGATCAATATCGTGACCAAGGCGGCGACCACGGAGAAGAGCTTCTACAACATGGACACGACGTTCGCGACCGACCACACCAAGCGGGTGACGCTCGACGTCAACCAGGTGATCAGTCCGACGCTGGCCATCCGCGCGGGCGGGCTGTTCCAGGACGCCGGCGTTGCCGGCCGCGATTACGTCAAGGACGACCGCGATGGCGGCTTCGTCGCCGTGAAGTGGACGCCGCTCGACTCCGTCAAACTGTGGGCGAACTACGTCCACACCAGTCTGCATGGCCTGCCTGATTTCGGCGTGCCGTATTATCGGCCGGGTTCTCCGGCGCCCGCTACAGGGTTTGCCACCACCTCCGGGGGTCCCTTCACGGATTTCGGCGTCAACCGGAATAATTTCTACGGTCTGGTCAATCGCGACTATTTCAGCATCAAGCAGGATATCGGCACCTTCGGGGGCGAGGTCACGATCACCCCTGACCTGACCTTGAGCAACAAGACCAGGGTGCAGCGCTCGGTGCAGGACTACATCGGAACGCTGCCCGAGGCGCCGATCACGGTAACCGGCAATGCCCTCCCGCAATGGACGCTCAGCCTCAATCCGCAGAGCCGCTACCAGGCCACCGAGAACGTCGCCAATGTGAGCGAGGCGGTCTGGAAGACCCAGCTCGGCGGCTGGAAGAACACGCTGGCCGGCGGTATCGAATATTCGCGCGAGCTTTCCAGCATCGACAAATATATCGGCCTCAGTTCGGAAGCGCTCCCGGGTGGCACGCCCGGCGGCAACTTTACGGGTGTGAACATCTTCGCTCCTCAGCGCACGTTCGCGCCTTTCGCTGGCAACGCGCAATGGACCGGCCTGCCGACGAGGCTATCGATCGATACGACGAGCGGTTATTTGATCGATACCGCCAACTACAATGACTTCGTCATCCTCAACGGCGGCATTCGCTACGACAATTACAATGTCAAGGTGAGCGGCTTCGGTGCGACGGGCGGTAACCCCAATCCGGCGCTCTGGGGTAACCAGCAGAAGGAAGACGGGATACCGAACTTCAACCTCGGCTTGACGCTGAAGCCGCTGCCCTATGCCAGCGTCTATGCAGCCTATGCGACGTCGTCGAACCCGGTCGGTGCCGAATTCGACGGCACCAGCTCGCAATATGGCGGTCTGGCGCCCTTCCTTCCCGGAAACCCGAACCAGTTGTTCGGGCCCGAGAAGAACAAGGCGATCGAAATCGGCACCAAATGGGAGTTGTTCGACAAGCGGTTGCTGGTGACGGCGGCGCTGTTCCAGACCGAAAAGGAAAACGCAAGGGAATCGCAGAACATCACCGCTGCGACGCCTGCCGCGACATTAACGCCTCTCGGATGCTCGTATAACGCAGCGGTGGGAGGCACGCAGTCCTGCATCAGCGCCGGCGCGGCCTATCGCATCCGCGGCATCGATCTCGGTGTCGGCGGCAAGATCACCGACAAATGGAGCGTGTTCGGCGGCCTGGTGCTGATGCAGTCCGAGGTGACGAAGTCGCTGGTTCCGTCGCCGCAGCCATTGCTGTTCCCGACCAATGTCGGGCTCAAGCTCGCCAACGTCGCGCATCAGTCGTTCAGCATGTTGAGCAAATATCAGCTCACCGATGTCTGGGAGATCGGCGGGCAGGCGGTGTACCGTTCGGAGATGTACGGCGGAACGTTCCTGGCGGCGAACCAGGGCACGTCGATCCCGAGCTTCTGGCGCTTCGACGCCTTCGTGGAAGCGAAGGTCGACAAGAACTGGACGGCAAAGCTGTTCGTCAACAACATCACCAACAAGCTCTATTACGATGCGCTGTACCAGAGTGCGACGCCGTTCGTGTTCGTGGCGCCGGGCCGCAGTGTGAGCATGGTGATTTCGGCGCGATTCTAGAGCGTTTCCAGCAAAGCGGAGACCGAAAACGCGCAAAATCGGCTATCCGGAGCGTCGGTTCTGATACAATCAGGACCGGAACTCGAGCCGGGATGAGGGGATGCACGTGGAATGCTGATTTGTATCCCTAATGTATTGAGCAAGGCGGACGTGGCGGACTTCCGCCGCGTCATGGACGAAAGCGATTGGGAAGATGGCCGCTCGACCGCCGGCGCCCAGTCGGCGCTGGTCAAGCGCAACGAGCAATTGCCGCCGGACAGCGAGGTCGCGCGCAAGCTCGGCCATCGCGTGCTGTCGGCGCTGACGGCGAGCCCGCGCTTCATCTCGGCGGCGATCCCGCAGCAGATCTTTCCGCCGCTGTTCAACCGCTACGTCGCGTCCGACGGACACCACTTTGGTGTCCACGTCGATAACGCGGTGCGGGGCGACAAGCTGACCGGCCTGCGGATTCGGACCGACCTGTCGGTCACGTTGTTTTTATCGGAGCCGGACGAGTACGACGGCGGCGAGCTCGTGGTCGAGGACCTCTACGGTTCCCATGAAATCAAGCTCCCGGCCGGGGACCTGGTTCTTTATCCTGCTTCTAGTTTGCATCTGGTCACGCCGGTCACACGAGGCGTGCGTGTGGCGTCTTTTTTCTGGCTCCAGAGCATGGTACGGGATGCCCACGCCCGCAGCCTGATCTTCGATCTCGATACCGCGATTCAGGCCCTGGTAGAGCGACTTGGGCGGGATGACCCTGAAACGGTCAAATTGACCGGTATTTATCACAACCTGATCCGCTACTGGGCCGAAGTATGAATCCTGAAACCGCTTGTTCGATCACTGTTCGCGCGACGTTGGCCGTCATCGCCGCCACGGCGCTGCTGTTGTTGACGGTGCCGTCGTCGGCGCAACAGACGATGGGGCAGGCGGTAGCTCCCGCGCCCCTGATTCAGCAGGCACCCGCTGTGGCGCCGGCTCCGGCGGCACCGGTTTCAGCGGCGCAGACGGCCCAGGCTCCAGCACCGTCGGCCGCGTCGCCGGTCGCAGCGTCGGCCGAGCGCGACAAGCTGCTGAAAGCCGCCGCTGCGGGACTGCATGAATTGTCGCCATGGTCGATGTTCATGTCGGCCGACGTGCTGGTCAAGGCGGTCATGATCGGTCTTGCCTTTGCCTCGCTGGTGACCTGGACCATCTTCATCGCCAAGATGATCGAGATGACCGTCGTCCGGCGCAGGCTGCGTAACGCGCTGGGCAAGATCGGCGACGCCCGCTCGCTTGCGGAAGCGCAATTCGCGCTCGGCGCCAAGGGCAACATCCTGTCGTCATTGCTCGCGGCCGCGATGCGCGAAGCGCGTCTGTCGGCGGGCATTTCCAGCGATGCCGGCATCAAGGAACGCGCCGCCTCGAGCTTTGCCGAAATCGTGCGCGCCGAAGCGCGGCGGATCCGTCTCGGCATGGGCCTGCTGGCGACGATCGGTGCGACGTCGCCCTTCGTCGGATTGTTCGGCACCGTCTGGGGCATCATGAACAGCTTCATCGGCATCTCGAAGGCGCAGACGACCAATCTGGCGGTGGTCGCGCCGGGTATCGCCGAAGCGCTGCTGGCGACCGCGATCGGTCTCGTCGCGGCGATCCCTGCCGTCATCATCTACAATCATTTTTCGCGCGTGACGAAAGGCTACCTGGAGCTGGTAAGCCGGGCGTCGGGCGCGGCCGGGCGGCTGCTGTCGCGCGATCTCGATCGCACCCATGTCAGCGGAGCGCATTCGCGCGCAGCGGCGGAGTAGGCCATGGGCGTCTCGCTTGCAGATTCCGACCTCGATGACGACAGCGATTTTGCGGAATCGCACGAGATCAACGTCACGCCGTTTATCGACGTCATTCTGGTGCTCCTGATCATCTTCATGGTGGCGGCGCCGCTGTCGACCGTCGATCTTCCGATCGACCTGCCGACCTCGACGGCAACCCCGCAGAAGAAGCCGGACAAGCCGACCTATGTCAGCATCAAGCCGGATCTGGCGGTCGCGATCGGCGAGAACATGGTCAAGCGGGTCGATCTGGTGCGCACGCTCGATACCATGCCGGACATGAGCAAGGACAAGTACATCTTCCTGCGCGCCGACCGCGCGGTGCCCTATGGCGAACTGATGGATGTGCTGGAAATCCTGCGCGCCGGCGGCTATTCCAAGCTCAAGCTGGTGGCGCTGGAGGGTGTTCCGGAAGCGGCGGCGTCGCAGGCGGCGCCGGCAAATCCAAAGCCTTGATAGGCCGACTGTTAATGTCTGATCTCGACGAACAAAGGAGCTCCGGACGGCTGTGGATGTTCGCGGGCGTTTGCGCGCTGGCGCTTCACCTCGGCGGCGCGGCGCTGGCGATCTCGCATCTGCAGGCCGAAGAGGCCGACGATGCGCTCGGCGCGAGCGCGATCGAGGTCGGACTCGAATTGGCTTCCGTCCATCGCGAGGTGACCGATCTGCCGCCCGGGCCGGACAACGAGGCATCGACGGCGTCGCCGCAACTTGCCGAGCAGAAGGCCGAGGTCAAGGAGACCGACCTGCCGCAGGACAAGCCGACCGAAACCGAAGAAGCCGACCGGGTGGTGACGGAAACCGAGTCGAAGAAGCCGAAAGAGGACGATCCAAAGATCGCGGCGGTGCAGACCTCGGCCTCGACCGAATCCGTCGCGGCGGAGGCGACCGCCACGCCCAGTTCCGAAGCCATTCCGGAGGGGCCGAAATCGATCGCGCCGGCGATCGGCACCGGTGAGACCGCGCGCCGCGTGCGCGCGACCTGGCAGAAGGAACTGGTCGCCCATCTCGACAAGCACAAGAAATATCCGGCGGAACGCTCGCAAAAGGCGGCCGAGATCTCCGTTCGCTTCACGTTGGATCGTTTGGGACACGTGCTTTCGACCAGCATCGAAAAGGGCTCGGGCGATGCCGCGTTCGATGAGGCCGCACTGGCGATGGTGCGGCGCTCCGATCCGGTCCCCGCGCCGCCGCCGCTGATCGCGGACGAGGGGCTCAGCTTCACCGTACCGGTGATCTTCCGGGTCAAGGGGAAGAAGGGCTGAGCATCGCTAGCCCTCCTGCGAGAACAAGAATGCCGGCGATCGCTCTCCGGCATTTTCACAGGGAACAGGGGCAAGTCCAGTAGCGTAGAAGGGCCGAGTGTCAGACCACGCGTAGCGCGGGCTGGTTGCGCCGGCGGTATGCCAGGAAGCCGACGCCCGCGAAGCCCAGGATCATCATTGCCCATGTTGAAGGTTCGGGAACGGCCGTGATAGCCGTCATCGTACCTGTGAACACACCGTCCCCCGTGAAGGTCACCTGAGTTACGAACGCCGTCGAGTTATCGGGATCGAGACCCAGGCTTTCGTCGATACCCAAAACCATGAATTTGCTGACGCCACCCGGGCCGAAGTCATACAGGGTGTTGGCTAAGAGATCGGCCACGTGGACAAAGCTGGTACCATTCCAGACATAGAGGCCGTAGGGATGGTTCATGCCGAGGTCCGGCAGTTTCACGCTCGCGAAGTTCGGACCGCTGTCGCCGATAGAGAAAATATACCCCAGCGCGGCGGCAGGATCGAGGTTGTAGGACTGCCCGTGGGTTACTGCGATTTGGAAGCTGTAGACGGTGTCGCCAACGGCGTTCGCTGAAGACACGGGCACATAAACCGGCCCCTCGAACTGGGCGATTGCCGTCGGACGAAAATCAAAAAAACTATGCGAACTGGCTCCGGTGGTCGCGTTCCCGGCTACGCGAAAATCGTCCCGGATGACGACGCCGTAGTGTCCGGTCGTGGAGAGATTGGCCTGCGACGGTATCACATAGTTCGTTTGGCTCGAATTGAGATCCGCTCTCCAGATAACCTGCTTGTCGGGAGTGTTGAGATCCACGATGAAGAGTCTGGTGGCCTGGCTGTAACCTCCCGGTGGATTATAGGCTGGCGCGGTCCACGAAATAGTCGGCGTCGTTTTCTGGTCCGAGGTGCCGCTGATGGTTATGCCGGTGATAAAGGGCGGCACGCCGATGTTCGGATTGATTGTCGCCGTATTGATCGAAAGAGTGTTGCTGTAGCTCGGATTGCTGACGGTGAGATTCCACGATCCGAGCAGGCTGGGATTGTAGGCGATCCTCGCAGCAAACAGATTGGGATCAGGAATGGAGTTCGAGTAGGGAACGTTCACCGTTACGCCGTTCTGCGTTGCAGTTACGGTCGTGTTGCTTCCGAACGCCAGGTTTCCATTTGCTCCATCTGGATGAAATCGTCCACCGAACTCCAGGAATTGAGAGGCGACAGGCTGACCAAACGCGACATTGGAAGAATTATACCCGATGAAATTGAACGTGCCCGGGAATCCCGGAACGCCGCTATTCTGCACGATCGTGTCGGCAAGGGTGACGGTAGGTGCGGCGATCAACGCCGCAATTGCAAATGCCCATCGATAATTCAGCAGCTTCGGATGCTGCGATCTGAAAACCCGCATTTCTGCCTCCAACAAAAACCAATCCGCCATTGCGGCGGTGCAATTTATTTTGGTTCCACCCTCCGTTTGATAGCGTTGATCGGATGGTTCGGCATTCCCCAAACGGGTCATGAGACCGCACGAGGAGGGTGCGACAAACTGACCCGACGGGCAAATCATGACTTCTGATTTACGGAAGTCGTGTCAAGGCCCGAAATAAAAAATATTTCGCTTTTCAGAAATAGCAAATCAGGGCTACGACCTTGCCCATCCCGTCCTGGTCAGAAGGGCGTCGGCCGTCGTCACGGACGTTGGGCGGGGAGCGGTGGACGTGGAGGTTGTCGCCTGACGAGCGCGGCCGAAGCGTACGGCAAAGACGTGTGGTCCCGACGCCGCGTTGCTGGCGTCCATGCTCCTGGGGGCGTTCGACTTCCCAGGGCGCAACGGAGGCAAAAGAGCCGTTCTCCGGGGAGAGCACGTTATAAGCCGTAAAGCCATCGCGCAGGGAAGGCCGGGTGTTCTCCGCTGCCCTGTATGCTCATGTGCGCACTCCTTGTGCACATTGCACATGAGACCGCGGGTGCAGCGCGCATCCGGTCTTCCCTGCGCCCTTTGAATTGAGAGGGCGGGAGGTTTCTGGCAAAGCTCGGGCGCACGGCGTCGCGAGAATACGGCCACACATCGGTGTCGTCACCCGCGCAGGCGGGTGACCCAGTATTCCAGAGACGTCAGTGATAGAACCGAGGAGCCGCGGCGTACTGGATCGCCCGGCCAAGCCGGGCGATGACGTCAAGGGCTGTTTGAAAATTGCATCAGAACATCTTCGGGCCCCAACCCGTCGCCCAACAAAAATGCCGGCGATCGCTCGCCGGCATTTCGTTTGGAATGCATCCGCCGGATCAGGTCTTCTTCAGCATCGGACAGACACTCTTGTCGAGCGGGATGAAGGCTTCCTCGGCCGGGATCGTGGCGATGAGGTTGTAATAGTCCCACGGATATTTCGAATCCTGTGGCTTCTTCACCTCGAACAGATAGGCCGGGTGGATCTTGCGGCCGTCGGCGCGGACGGACCCCTTGCCGAACAGGGGATCGTCGGTCGGCATCTCCTTCATCTTGGCGACCACGGCGCGGCCGTCATGCGGATTGCCGCCGAGCGCTTCCAGTGCCTTGAAGTAATGGATCAGCGAGGAATAGATGCCGGCCTGCACCATCGTCGGCGGCTGCTTCTTGAACCTCTCGTTGAACCGCTTGGTGAAGGCGCGGGTGCCGTCATTCATGTCCCAGTAGAACGTCTCGGTGAAGTTCAGGCCCTGGGCGACCTTCAGCCCGAGCGAATGAACGTCGGTGATGAACATCAGCATGCCCGCGAGCTTCTGGCCGCCGGAGACGATACCGAACTCCGCCGCCTGCTTGATCGCGTTGGTGGTGTCGCCGCCGGCATTGGCGAGGCCGATGATCTTCGCCTTCGAGCTCTGTGCCTGCAGCAGGAACGAGGAGAAGTCGGCATTGTTGAGCGGATGCTTGACGCTGCCGAGCACCTTGCCGCCATTGGCGGTGACGACGGCCGCGGTATCGCGCTCGAGCGCGTGACCGAAGGCGTAGTCCGCGGTCAGGAAGAACCAGCTGTCGCCGCCGGATTTGACCAGCGCCTTGCCGGTGCCGTTGGCCAGCATCCAGGTGTCGTAGACCCAGTGAATCGTGTTCGGCGAGCACTGCGCGCCGGTGAGATCGGAGGAGGCGGAGCCGGAATTCAGGTTGACGACGTTTTTCTCCTTCGCGAGGTTGGCGATCGCAAGACCGACCCCGGAGCTTGCGAGATCAACGAACACGTCGACCTTCTCGACATCGATCCACTGCTTGCCGATGTTGACGCCGACGTCCGGCTTGTTCTGGTGGTCGGCGGCGATCACCTCGATCTTCCAGCCCTTGGCCAGCAGTCCGGAATCCTCGACCGCCATCTGGGCGGCGACGGTGGAGCCGGGGCCGCCGATGTCGGCATAGAGGCCCGATTGGTCGCCGAGGCTTCCGACCTTGACGACCTTGTCGAGCGTTTGCGCAAACGCGCCGCCCGCAAATACCAGGCTTGTGGTCATCACCAGGGCTGCAATGGATCGCTTCATGTCCCCTCCAAGGGCGTTATGAATATTTGGCTGAAAACGCCGGCGCATTATGCCCGGCATTCGAACCGTCGCCTAGCGGCGCCGGCAACGCGGGACGGATTGGAATATTCCATGGCGCGGTGAATTCCGGGGCGCGCATCCCGCGGGCCATTCAAACGGGCGATTTCACCATGGCGAGTCGCGTCGATCAGCGCCAGTAGTAGCGAATGCCGACATAGACGACGACAAGGCAGGCGAAGATCAGCGCGACGGGGAGCCGTGGTTTTGCCTGCGGTCCGGAAGCGGCGAATTTCGGCTTGGGAGCCGGCCGGCGAAAAGCGGTGACATTGCCGGTATCGGCCGCAGCGTCGCTGGAGCGCGCCGGAATTTCCGGTGCGGTTCCGGCGCCGCCCATCTCCGAATAATAGCTTCTGTACATGAGCTGGATGGTCGCCTCGGAAGCGTCCGCGTCCGTCATCTTCTCAAGCAGCTGCTTGTAGCTGACCAGAAAACCTTGCGCCTCGGCGGGCAGGGCGGAAGCACCGTTGAGCTTGGCAAGCATCTTCCAGGTGGCAAAATCTGCCCTGGCGCGGGTGTCGGCGCGTCGTGCGATCAACATGTCGGCAGCTTTGATCACCATTGCTTCAGGCCAACTCCCTTCGACAAAGCCAATTTCCTCTGACCGGTCGCTATCTAAGGTTTAGGCGTTGCCCGTCACAAAGAGAAGCGCGCGGATCACATAGCCGGTCAGTGTCCGCAGTATTACCGAAATAACATCAAGATTTAGACCGAGCTGGGTGCCGATGATGGGCAGCAGGATCAAGAGGCCGATCAGGACCAGCATGCCATAGGGTTCCAGCCGCGCCAGCGGGTAAGCCAGCACCCGCGGCAGCAGCCCCACCGCGACCCGCCCGCCGTCCAGCGGCGGGATCGGCAGCATGTTGAAGATCGCCAGCACGATATTGATCAGGAATGCATTTTTGAGGTTGTCCAGGGTCCATTGCGCCGCGTTGGCGGGCACAAAGGGCAGCGAGTGGAACGCGAGCGCCGCCAGTACCGCCAGGACGATGTTGATCGCCGGGCCCGCCAGCGCCACCCAGACCATGTCGAGCCGGGGATGATTGAGGTTGCGGAAGTTGACCGGGACCGGCTTGGCGTAGCCGAACAGGAACGGCGAATGCGACAGCAGCAGGAGGCCGGGAAGAATAATGGTGCCGAAGGGGTCGATATGCTTCAGGGGGTTGAAGCTGACCCGGCCGAGCTGCCAGGCGGTGTTGTCGCCGAGCCGGTACGCGACAAAGGCGTGCGCCGCTTCATGGAAGGTGATGGCGATCACGACCGGCAACACCCAGACCGATACGTCGTACAATGAGATGTTTGGAAACAAGGGATGATCCCGCTGGGTTCAAGCGATGCGTACGACGGTATCAGGTGCACGCCTCGCCGGCTTCTCATCGCGACGGTTCGAGATGCCCGTCCGCAGATGATCGGCCAGAAGTGCGCCTGCCGGTGATAGGTTGTTGGAGCGATGCAGGCAAATGTCGGCGGCGGGCAGGCCCGGCAGTCCGTCCTGATCCGACAGCCGGCGCAATCTCGGCGGAAAGGTACCGGCTTTCACGACGGTCACCGCCAGGCCCTGCGCCGCGACCGCTTCCACGGCGGCAAGGCTGTGGCTGACGAAGGCCAGCCGCCACGGACGCCTGGCCGCATCGAGCGCCTCGATCGCCCATTTCCGGAACAGGCACCCTTGCGGATAAAGCGCCACCGGCAGCGGCGTTTGGTGTTCGACCGCGTGCGAGGCGCTGCCCGCCCACACGGCTTGTTCGCGGCGCAGGAATTCGCCGTCGCCGCGGCCTTCCGGATGCATCGCGATGACGAGGTCATAGGCTTCGCCGAGCCGTGCCGGCATCGAGGCGGTGAGCCCGGTTTCCATCTCGACATGGATGCGCGGATAGCCGGCGAGGAAACTCGCCAGCAAGGCCGGAACGATGCAGGTGCCGTAATCGTCCATCACGCCGAGCCGCACCACGCCCTCGACCTTGCGCTCGGCGAGTCTGCCGACGGCTTCCTCGTTCAGCACGAGAATCTGCCGCGCATATCCCAGCAGGCCTTCGCCCGCCGCGCTCAAATCGACATTCGCTTTGGTCCGGCGGAACAGCTCGGCGCCAACGCGTTCCTCCAGGCGCTTGATCTGCATGCTCACGGCCGATTGGGTCCGGTTCAGCATGGCGGCGGCACGGGTGAAGGAGCGGTGATCCGCCACTGCGACGAACGCCCGTAGCAGATCCGGATCAAGGCTGGGTGTATTCATCACAATACGTTATTTCTAACATCAATTAAATTCCATTTGTTGATTAGTAGCCCTCCCTTATCGTACCGCGCAAGCCGGAAAAGGAGAGGATGTGTCGCATGGGAGAAGTTTGGGGTGTCCTGGCGGCGGTCTTGTCCAGCGCGCTTGGCGGGACTTCGATCGGCGCCACCCGCTATCTCGTGGGTGCGATTGACCCGCTCGCCATCGGCTCGTTCCGGTTCGGCATCGGTTTTGCGCTGTTGTTGCCTGTCGCGCTGCTGCAGGGAGGGCGCTGGCCCGCGCACCGGGACTGGCTGGCCGTGGCCGGCCTGGGCGTGCTGTTCTTTGCCGTGTTCCCGCTGCTGTTCAACGCCTCGCTCATCTTCACCACGGCAGCGCGGGGAGCGCTTGCGCTGTCGACCCTTCCATTGCTGACCATGCTCGTCGGTGCGGCGCTCGGCAGCGAAGCATTGACGTTGCGCAAATCGCTCGGGGTTATCGTCGCGATGTTCGGCGTCGCACTCGCGCTGCTGTCGGGCCTGAGCGCTGCGCCTTCAGGCGCGTGGCGCGGCGATCTTCTGATGGTCGTCGCCGCCTTGTGCATGGCGCTCTACAGCATCTGGTCGAGGTCATTCATCGCGCGCTCGGGGCCCATTCGCTTCACCACGATGGCGATGGGTGTCGGCGCGGCGTGCCTGATCCTGATTTCATGCGCGCGCGGCAGTTTCGCGCCGGTGGCCGATTTCGCGATCCCGCAATGGCTCGCGGCGACCTATCTCGGCGCCTTCGGCAGCGCGCTCACCTTCTATCTCTGGGCGTTCGCGCTGGCCCGCACGACGCCGACCCGTGTGGCCATTTCCGTGACGGTCAATCCGGGGGCGGCGTCGGTGGTCGGCGCTGTGTTGTTGCGCGAACCACTGAGCTGGAATCTGGCCGGCGGCATCGTCACCGTCTTCGCCGGCATCTGGATCGCGACGATTTCAGGCCGGCAGCCGAGGCCGGCAACGCAGGCGACCTGATGCCCTTTCATGCGATTGTCATATGTCCGTCATGTAAATGTAGTCCCAATGTCACGTCCTGCGGTGGGTCGGGACAGGGGGGTCCTTTGTGGCAGACGCAAACTTTAGCCTTCTGACGGGCAACAATATCGAAACACGCTTGGTCCGAGCCGGTGGCGTCATTTTTCGAGAAGGCGAGGCCGCCGACGAGCTCTTTGTGATCAAAAGCGGCTACGTGCGCATTCAGGTTGGTAACAAGACCATGGCGGATCTGGCGGCTGACACGATCTTTGGCGAAATGGCTTTGATCGACAACGAGCCAAGAAGTGCGTCCGCCACGGCTCTCACGGACGTCGAACTCGTCCCGGTTTCAGAAAAGCAGTTTCTCTTTCTCGTGGGCCAGACGCCGCATTTTGCCCTGAAAGTCATGAGGACGCTGGCCCAACGGCTTAGAACGATGAACAAGGTCGTCGACTAGCGAGGCGAACGTAAATTCGCCTGCGAGTCCTGGATGTGCGCGTTAGTACGTCGCCCGGCCGCCGGAGATATCGAACACCGCGCCGGTCGAGAAGGCGCAATCTTCCGACGCCAGCCAGGCCACCATCGACGCAAGCTCCTGAACCAGCAGAAAACGCGCTTTCGGAATCTTCGACAGCATGAAGTCGATGTGCTGTTGCGTCATCTGGTCGAAGATGGCGGTCTTGGCGGCCGCCGGCGTCACGGCATTGACGAGAATGTCGTGTTGCGCCAGTTCCTTGCCGAGCGATTTTGTCAGCGCGATCACGCCGGCCTTGGACGCCGAATAATGCGATGCGTTCGGATTGCCTTCCTTGCCGGCGATCGAGGCGATGTTGACGATGCGGCCATATTTGTTGGCGAGCATGACAGGCACCACGGCCTTGCAGCAGATGAACGGACCGTCGAGATTGATGCGCATCACCTTGCGCCAATCGTCGAGGTCCATCTCCCAGACCGTCTTGTTGGCGCCGGTGATGCCGGCATTGTTGACGAGGATATCGATCTTGCCGAATGCCGCCAGCGTTGCGTCGCGGGCCTGCTCGACGGCGGCAAGGTCTGATACGTCGACCTTGAACGCCCTGACATTATCGCCGATTTCCCTGGCGGTCTTTTCTGCAAATGGCAGGTCATTGTCCCAGATCGCGGCCTTGGCGCCGGATGCGACAAAGCGTTCGGCAATCGCGCGGCCAAAGCCCTGCGCGCCGCCCGTGACGACGGCGCAGCGGCCGTTCAGATCGATCTTGTTCATGCCGGAAATCCCTGATCGCGTGGAGGTTACAGCATGTAGCCGCCATCGACGACGAGGTCGACGCCGGTGGTGAATGCGCTTTCGTCGCTGCCGAGATAGACCGCCATGGCCGCGATTTCGTCTGCGGTGCCGAGCCGGCCCATCTTCTGGCGGGCCACGAATTTCTCGCGTCCATCCGGGCCGGCGGCGGCCGCGCGGTCAAGCATTGACGGCGTCTCGACGGTGCCGGGACAGATGCTGTTGCAGCGGATACCCTGGGTGATGAAGTCGAGCGCGACCGCGCGCGTGAGCAGCGAAACCGCGGCCTTGGACGCACTGTAGACGTAACGGTTGGCCGGTGGCCGCAGCGCCGCGCAGGACGAGATGTTGACGATGCTGCCGCCGCCGCCCGCCAGCATGGACGGCAGAAACGCCTTGATGGTCCGGTGCATCGATTTGACGTTGAGATCGAACGAGAAGTCCCAATCTTCCTCCGAACACTCCATGATGGTGCCGTGGTGCACGAAGCCGGCCGCATTGAGCAGGATGTCGATCTTGCCAATGCGCTTGGCGAAGGCGTTGACATCGGCGGTGTTGCGCACGTCGAGCCGCGCCGTTTCGGCGATGCCTTCCTTGCCCAGGGTGGCGATGCCGCTTTCATTGATGTCGGTGGCGATCACGGTAGCGCCCTCACGCGCGAACGCGATCGCGCAAGCTCGCCCGATGCCCGCCGCCGCGGCGGTGACAACAGCGCGCTTTCCCTTCAGTCGATCAGACATGTCTGCTTTCCTTCTTGTTCCTTGCGTCGTTGCGAGGAGCGAAGCGCCGAAGCAATCCATGCTTCCGCTGGGACGATGGATTGCTTCGCTGCGCTCGCAATGACGGTGTTGCTGCTAGTGATTATCCCGCGCGACGCCGACCGTGCCCGCGATGTCCTGATAGCGCGTCGCGAACTCCATACAGGCCCCGGTGGCCTGCTGGCCGACGGTCGAGCGATAGAGTTCCTGCCACGGCGTCTGGTTGGCCGGATATTTGAACCCGCCATTGGCCTTGAGATCGGCGTGGCGTTTTTTCAGTTCGGCATCTGAAATCAGAATATTGGCAGAGCCCTTGTTGAGATCGATGCGAACCTTGTCGCCGGTCTTGAGCACCGCAAGCCCGCCATTGGCGGCGGCTTCCGGCGTGGCGTTGAGGATCGACGGCGAGCCTGACGTTCCGGACTGCCGGCCATCGCCGATGCAGGGCAGGGACAGGATGCCGCGCTTGATCAGCGCCGCCGGCGGCTGCATGTTCACCACCTCTGCGCCGCCGGGATAGCCGATCGGCCCGGTGCCGCGCACGAACAGCACGCAGTGCTCGTCGATATTGAGCGCGGGGTCGTCGATCCGGTCGTGATAATCCTCCGGCCCCTCGAATACGATGGCGCGTCCTTCGAACGCGTTCAGATCCTTTGGGTTGCTGAGGTAGCGGTCGCGGAATTCCTTTGAGATCACGCTGGTCTTCATGATCGCGGAATCAAACAGGTTGCCCCGCAACACCAGGAAGCCGGCATCCTTCACCAGCGGCTTGTCGTAGCTCCAGATGACATCGCCATCGGGCTTTGCCGCCTCGCGGCAATTCTCGCCCATGGTGCGGCCGTTGGCGGTTCTGGCGTCTTCATGGATGCGCTTGTGTGCCATCAATTCGCGGACCACGGCGGGCAGGCCGCCGGCGCGGTGGTATTCTTCGCCGAGATAGAAGCCGGCCGGCTGCATGTTCACCATCAACGGCACGTCGTGGCCATGCTTCTGCCAGTCGTCGATCGACAGTTCGACGCCGATATGGCGCGCCAGCGCGTTGATATGGATCGGTGCGTTGGTCGAGCCGCCGATCGCCGAATTGACGACGATGCAGTTCTCGAACGCCTTGCGGGTCAGGATGTCCGAAGGTTTTAAATCCTCCCAGACCATCTCGACGATGCGCTTGCCGGTCTCATAGGCGATCTGGCCGCGCTCGCGATAGGGCGCCGGGATCGCGGCACAACCCGGCAACGACATGCCGAGCGCCTCGGCCAGCGAATTCATGGTCGAGGCGGTGCCCATCGTGTTGCAATGGCCGACCGACGGGGCGGAGGAGGCCACGATGTTCATAAACTGCTCGTAGTCGATATCGCCGGCAGCCAGCTCTTCGCGCGCCTTCCAGACCACCGTGCCCGAGCCCGTGCGCTTGCCCTGGTGCCAGCCGTTCAGCATCGGGCCGCCCGACAGCACGATCGCGGGCAGATTGACGGTCGCCGCCGCCATCATGCAGGCTGGCGTCGTCTTGTCGCAGCCGGTCGTCAGCACCACGCCATCGAGGGGATATCCGAACAGGATTTCGACCAGGCCGAGATAGGCGAGGTTGCGGTCGAGTGCCGCAGTCGGGCGCTTGCCGGTCTCCTGGATCGGATGCACCGGAAATTCCATCGCAATCCCGCCGGCCATGCGGATTCCCTCGCGCACCCGGTGGGCCAGTTCGAGATGGTGGCGGTTGCACGGCGACAGATCATTGCCGGTTTGCGCGATGCCGATGATCGGCTTGCCGGATTGAAGCTCTTCGCGGGTCAGACCGTAATTGAGGTAGCGCTCGAGATAGAGCGCGGTCATCCCGGGATTGTGCGGATTGTTAAACCACTCGAGGGACCGGAGTTTCCGTCCCTTTCCATTGCCGGCAGCCTTGTCGTTTTTTTTCATTGCTTCCTCCCGCACTGCAAACGTTTCCGCGGCTCGATTCACGGCAGCGCATCTACCATGCGCGACATTCTGTCCGCTGCAAACCTGGCCGCGTATTCCAGTTTCTGACTCTCTGTGCTCGATCCTAGTTCGCCCTAAAAGACAGCGCTATCATTTTCTCTGTGGCGCGACGTGAAGGCTGCAATGCGCGGCTTTCAAGCCGTTGGCGGCATCGAGCTGTCGCGGATCATCAGTTGAAAACCGAGGTCGAGGACCGGCTGCTGCGGACGGCGGCCCTCGATCGCGTCGATCACCATGGTGATGGCGTGCCGGCCCATCTCGTAACGGTTGGTACGCACGCTGCTCAACGACGGGACGGCGGAAGCCATAAACTCCAGGTCGTTGAAGCCGACGATCGCCATATGGCCGGGAACCGATATCTGCCGGCGCTGGCATTCGAACAGCACGCCGAGGGCGAGGTCGTCGTTGACGCAGAATACCGCGTCGATGTCAGGGGCCTGGGCCAGCAGGTCGGCGAACAGCGTCCCGCCAAGCGTGACGGTGGTCGGCACCGTCGTTGTGACCACCAGATTCGGATCGAACAGCGAGACGGCCTTCATGGCGTCGCGGTAGCCGTCGAAACGCCGCTGGACGCGCGGATCCATACGTGCGCCGAGGAAACCGATACGCCGACGCCCTTGTTCGAGAATGTGCGAAATGGCGGCAAAACTGGCGTCGTAATGCGAGAAGCCCACCATCATGTCGACCGGACTGTCGCCGATCTCCATGATCTGCGTGACCGGGCAATCCATCGTCTCGAGCACGTTGCGCGATTCCGGGGTCTGGTTGATGCCGGTCACGATCAGACCGGCGGGCTTTTGCGCCCGGAACAGCCGCAGCAGTTTTTCTTCCTGCAGGATGCTGTAGCGCGTATTGGCCAATTGAATGCTGTAGCGGCTCTGCTCGGATGCATCATAGATACCGCGCAGGACGTCGGCGAACACGCTGTTGGTCAGCGACGGTATCACGACGCCGATCACTTCGGTGCGGTGCGAGGCCAGCGCACGCGCCGCCAGATT
Organism: Hyphomicrobiales bacterium; assembly: GCA_017305715.1. GTDB lineage: Bacteria > Pseudomonadota > Alphaproteobacteria > Rhizobiales > Xanthobacteraceae > Bradyrhizobium. The sequence continues at coordinate 97,633 of JAFKKG010000028.1, forward strand.
GGGCACGTAACCCAGTTCCTTCACCGCGCTGTCGACCCGTTCACGTTTGCTGAGCGATAGCGCGCTGGGGTTTCGAAAGAACCGCGATGCGGTGATCGGCGAGACGCCAGCAAGCTTGGCGACCTCGGTGAGGCGGATTTTGCCGGACTTCGTGCGTTTTCGTCCCATTCCGCGCTCTTATCACAACGAACTAGACAAATGAACAATTATTGACAGCGCTACCATCGCATTGCTAAAAACCGCCAAACTGCGGATGATAATGCCTGCTGAATTCGGCTGATGGCATTAGAGTCGAAAAAGACAGCATGACGCCTGCCTTCGTCCGATGGCGTTAGAAAACAGAAAAATGAGGGGAGAGAAGTCCGATGTCGTCGGTACAGATTCGCGACGTGCGAAAGTCGTTCGGCAATTTTGAGGTTTTGCACGGCGTTTCGATTCCGATCGAGGATGGCGAGTTTGTCGTGCTGGTCGGCCCCTCCGGTTGCGGCAAGTCGACATTGCTGCGGATGCTCGCAGGCCTGGAAAACATCACCTCCGGCACGATTTCGATCGGCGACAAGGTCGTCAACAATGTCCAGCCGAAAGAGCGCGACATTGCCATGGTGTTCCAGAACTATGCGCTCTATCCGCATATGACGGTTGCCGACAATATGGGCTTCTCGCTCAAGCTGCGCGGGGCCAAGCCCGAGGAAATCTCGACCGGCGTCAAGCGCGCCGCCGAAATTCTGGCGCTGACGCCGTTGCTCGACCGTTATCCCCGGCAATTGTCCGGCGGCCAGCGCCAGCGCGTCGCCATGGGCCGCGCCATCGTGCGCGATCCCCAGGTGTTCCTGTTCGACGAGCCGCTGTCCAACCTCGACGCCAAGCTCCGCGTCGCGATGCGCACCGAAATCAAGGAACTGCACCAGCGTCTGCGCACCACGACGGTCTACGTGACTCACGACCAGATCGAAGCCATGACCATGGCCGACAAGATCGTGGTGATGCATGACGGCATCGTCGAGCAGATGGGTACGCCGCTCGAACTGTATGACCGGCCGGCCAACCAGTTCGTGGCGGGCTTTATCGGCTCGCCGGCGATGAACTTCCTCAAGGGCAAGGTGAAGTCGAACGGAGCGGCGTCCTTCGAAGGTCCGAACGGCGTCAAATTGCCGCTGGCGTCGGCGCCCGCCAATTCAGAAGGCCAGCCCGCGGTCTATGGCGTGCGGCCTGAACATTTCACCATCGCCGATGACGGCGCCGAAGCGGAGATCGTCGTGGTCGAGCCGACCGGCTCGGAAACCCAGGTCTTCGCCAAGCTCGGCGGCGAGCAGGTCGTCGCCGTGTTCCGCGAGCGGCATCAATTCAATCCGGGCGACAAGATACGGCTGAAGCCGGATCCGGCGCTTGTACATCTGTTCGACGAAACCACGGGGAAGCGACTGAACGCGTGAAAACATAATCAAAATCAAAATTCAAAAGGGGAGGACCTACGATGCACGATTTTACCCGCCGCTCGTTGCTTCAGGGCGGCACTGCGCTGGCCGCGGCTGGCGCGCTGACCGGGCCTGCACTATTGGATTTTGCCAAGGCCTGGGCGCAGGCCTCGCCGTGGAAGGCGGAGCCGGGCGCCAAGCTCACAGTGATGCGCTGGAAGCGTTTCGTGCCGGCGGAAGACGATGCGTTCAACGCCATGGTTGCGGCATTCAAGACCGCCACCGGCACCGACATGAACGTATTTTCGGAATCCTTCGAGGACGTGCAGCCGAAGGCGTCCGTTGCCGCCAATACGGGCTCGGGCATCGATCTCGCCTGGGGCCTGCATACGCTGCCGCAGCTGTTCCCGACCAAGGTCCTCAAGATGAACGACGTTGCCGATTACCTCGGCAAGAAATATGGCGGATGGACCGACGCCGCGCAGAAGACCTGTATGCTGGGCAATGATTGGCTCGGTATCCCCGTCGCAACGATCGGCGGCTACATGACCTACCGCAAGTCGGCGCTCGACAAGGCCGGCTTCAAGGAGTTCCCGACGGACTTTCCGGGCTTCCTTGCGATGTGTCAGGCGCTGAAGAAGAACAACACCCCGGCGGGCTTCGCGCTCGGTCATGCCACCGGCGACGCCAACGGATGGCTGCACTGGGTGCTTTGGGGCCATGGCGCCTTTACCGTCGACAAGGACGACAAGGTGATCATCAACTCACCGGAAACGCAAAAGGCGCTGGAATATTGCAAACAGCTGTCTGACGCATTCATTCCCGGCACGGCGTCCTGGAATGATGGCTCCAACAACAAGGCGTTCCTGGCAGGCGAGCTCTATTGCACGGCCAATGGTATCTCGATCTACGTCGCCGCCAAAGACGACCCGAAGATGAAGGACCTTGCCGACGACACCTATCACGCGCTGTGGCCGGTCGGCCCTATCGGAAAGCCGACCGAACTGCAACTCGCGGTTCCGATCCTCGCGTTCAACTTCACAAAGTATCCGAACGCCGCAAAGGCCTTTATTGCCTTCATGTTGGAGAAGGAAAACTACGACAAATGGCTTTCTGGCGCGCGGGGCTATCTGACCCACACGCTCAATGCCTACGACGCGTCTCCGGTGTGGACGGCGGACCCGAAGAACGCCGTATTCGCCCAGGCGAGCAAGCGCGCGCTTCCCGCGTCAGGCATCGGCAAGGTCGGTGAAAAGGCGGCGACCGCGATCGCCGACTTCATCGTGGTCGACATGTTCGCCAACTTCTGCACCGGCGCCAAGGATGCCAAGACGGCCATGGCCGAAGCCGAACGGCAGTTGAAGCGCATCTATCGTTGATGGAATTGGGGCGGACGGCGGAAGACCGCCGTCCGCTCTGATAACAGTTGAACCGGGATATGCCCATGGCTGACATCGCGCTCCAACCACGGACAGCCAAGCCGCAGATCCGCGACGCCACCACATGGGACCAGATCAAGACCAACCGCAACTGGCTCGGCTTCTGGTTCATGCTGCCGGCGATGGGGTTCCTGATCTTCTTTCTGGCCTATCCGCTGGGGCTCGGCATCTGGATTTCGTTCACCGACGCCAAGATCGGCCGGCCCGGCACATTCATAGGGGTCGAGAACTACGAATGGCTGTGGGACGACTCGATCTTCTGGCTCTCGGTCTTCAACACGTTGCTCTACACATTCATCGCGAGTGCGATCAAATTTGCCGTCGGTCTCTACCTCGCGCTGCTGCTGAACGAGAACATGCCGTTCAAGGCGATGTTGCGGGCACTGGTGCTGATTCCCTTCATCGTGCCGACGGTGTTGTCGGCGCTGGCGTTCTGGTGGATCTTCGATTCGCAGTTCTCGATCATCTCATGGTCGCTGAAGCACATGGGTCTGATCACCCAGAATATCAACTTTCTCGGCGATTCGACCTGGGCCCGCATCTGCGTGATCTTCGCCAATATCTGGCGCGGCGTGCCGTTCGTTGCCATCACGCTGCTCGCCGGCCTGCAAACCGTGCAGCCTTCGCTCTATGAGGCCGCGACGCTGGACGGCGCGAGCAAGTGGGAGATGTTCCGCTTCATCACCTATCCGCTGCTGACGCCGATCATCGCGGTCGTGATGACGTTCTCGGTGCTGTTCACCTTCACCGACTTCCAGCTGATCTGGGCGATGACGCGAGGTGGTCCGGTCAACGCCACGCATCTGATGGCAACCCTGTCGTATCAACGCGCGATCATCGCGGGCCAGCTCGGCGAGGGGGCTGCGATCTCGAGCGCGATGATCCCGTTCCTGCTCGCCGCGATCATGGTGTCCTGGTTCGGGCTGCAGCGGCGGAAATGGCAGCAGGGAGAGAACAATGATTGATCCCTCGATTGCCGGCCTTCTATTTTCGGCGCGAACGGGGCAAGCCCCGCGCGCGCTGCCGCAAATGGCAGCAGGGAGAGAGCAATGACGGATCTCCCCGCGGCAAAAGTCGATCTCAAGTCGATCCTGTCGACGCCGGCCCGCGTCGATAACAGCGAAGGCATGAGCTATCTGCAGTCGGTGCCACGCCGGATGGTGACGCTCTATCTGCCGCTGTCGATCATCGTGTTCATCCTGCTGTTTCCGTTTTACTGGATGGGATTGACGGCGATCAAACCGGACGAGCAATTGATCGACCTTGAGACCTACAATCCGTTCTGGACCTGGAATCCTACCTTCAAGCACATCTACAAACTGTTGTTTCAAAGCCATTATCCGCTCTGGCTCTGGAATACGATGTATGTCGCCATCTGCGCTACCGCGCTGTCGATTTTCGCCAGCGTGCTGGCGGCCTATGCCATCGTGCGGCTGCGCTACCGCGGCGCGCAATGGGTGGGCGGGCTGATCTTCCTGTCCTATCTGGTCCCGCCGTCGATCCTGTTCATTCCGCTCGCCACCGTCGTGTTCCAGTACGGCCTGTTCGACTCGCCGCTGTCGCTGATCCTGACCTATCCGACCATCCTGATCCCGTTCTCGACCTGGCTGTTGATGGGCTACTTCAAGACCATCCCGTTCGAGCTGGAGGAATGCGCGCTGATCGACGGTGCCAGCCGCTGGCAGATTTTGGTCAAGATCGTGCTGCCGCTGGCGATCCCGGGGTTGATCTCGGCCTTCATTTTCTGCTTCACGCTGTGCTGGAACGAGTTCATCTACGCGCTGACGTTCCTGCAATCGGTCCAGAACAAGACGGTGCCGGTCGCCATCGTCAACGAGTTCGTCGATGGCGACGTCTACCGCTGGGGATCGCTGATGGCTGGCGCGCTGGCGGGGTCGCTGCCGCTGGTCATCCTTTACGCGTTCTTCGTCGAGCATTATGTGTCGGCCATGACGGGAGCCGTGAAAGAGTGAGCGCGCCGGCCCGCATCCACTAAAAATCGAACTAAAAAAGGAGACGGGTCTTGCACATTCTTATTCTGGGCGCCGCCGGCATGGTCGGGCGCAAATTGACCGAACGGCTGCTGCGCGATGGCCGCCTCGGCAAGCAGGACATCAGCCGCATGACGCTGCAGGACGTGGTGGCCCCGGCCAGGCCGACCACCTCGATCCCGGTCAATGTGATCGCCTCCGACTTTGCCGATGCGGGCGCCGCAGCGCCCTTGATCGCCGAGCGGCCGGATGTGATCTTCCATCTCGCCGCGATCGTGTCGGGAGAGGCGGAAGCCGAATTCGACAAGGGCTACCGCATCAATCTCGACGGCACGCGATACCTGATCGACGCCATCCGGGCCGTCGGCGGCGGCTACAAGCCGCGCCTGGTGTTCACGTCCTCGATCGCGGTATTCGGCGCGCCATTCCCGGAAAAGATCGGTGACGAATTCTTCCATACCCCGCTGACGAGCTACGGCACCCAGAAATCGATCTGCGAACTCCTGATCAACGACTACACCCGCAAGGGCCTACTCGACGGCATCAGTATTCGTCTGCCGACGATCTGCGTGCGGCCGGGCAAGCCGAACAAGGCGGCCTCCGGCTTCTTCTCCAACATCATGCGCGAGCCGCTCGTGGGCGAAGAGGCGGTGCTGCCGGTCTCCGACGACGTGCGGCACTGGCACGCCTCGCCGAGATCGGCGGTCGGCTTTCTCGTCCACGCCGGCACCATGGACCTCAACACCATGGGGGCGCGGCGCAACCTCAGCATGCCCGGCCTGTCGGCGACCGTCGGCGAACAGATCGCAGCGCTCGATCGTGTGGCGGGCAAGAACGTCACCGCGCGCATCAAGCGGGTGCCGGATCCGACCATCATCAGCATCGTCTCTGGCTGGCCACGTGATTTCGTCACCGACCGCGCGCTCAAGCTCGGCTTCACCACCGCCGAGAAGACGTTCGACGACATCATCCGGATTCACATTGCGGATGAACTCGGCGGCAAATTCGCGGCCTGACGTGTCGACGCGCGTTGCCGCATGGATGCGGTCATGACGAAGGTTGCCTGTATCGGCGAATGCATGATCGAGCTGAAGCAGGCCGGGGACGGCCTGTTTTCGCGCTTCTATGGCGGCGACACGCTCAACACCGCCGTCTATCTGGCCCGGCTCGGTATCGGCACGGACTACATCACCGCGCTCGGCGACGATACGCTGAGCGATGAGATGATCGCTGGTTGGGCCGTGGAGGGCGTCGGCACCGCGCGCGTATCGCGGCTGGCGGGCAAGCTGCCGGGCCTTTACATGATCCAGACCGATGAGAAGGGCGAACGCAGGTTCTTTCACTGGCGCGAGAGCGCGGCCGCGCGCAGCCTGATGGATTTGCCGGAAACGGCAGCCATTCTGGATTCGCTGGCGAGCTACGACATCGTCTATCTCTCGGCGATCACGCTGTCGCTTTACAATGACGCCGGCCGGGCGCGGCTGTTCGCGGGCCTCAGGCGGGCGCGCGAAGGCGGGGCGCGGTTTGCCTTCGATACCAATTTCCGCGCCCGCGGCTGGCCCGATCTGAACGTCGCCCGCGCGGTCTATCGCGAAGCCTTCAGGCTTGCGGATATCATACTGGCCTCGACCGAGGATTTGCTGCCGCTCTATCCCGGCGAAACCCATGATGGCTTGCTGGCGCGCATTCCGGGCGGAGAAGTGGTGCTGAAACTCTCCGAACCCGCGAGCATCCTTCGCCTCGGCGGCGTTTTGCATCGGACCAAGGCCGAGCCGTTGACAAGACCCGTGGTCGATACCACGGCGGCCGGCGACAGTTTTGCGGCGGCCTATATCGCCGCCCGGCTGGCCGGCGCCGGTCCGGTCGAATCCGCTCGCGCCGGGCATGCCATGGCCGGCGTTGTGGTATGTCATCCCGGCGCGATCATTCCGCGTACGGCGATGCCGGCCATTTCAGACAAGGCGACCCCATGAGCGTGAACGTCACGGCAAGGCAGGAAAAGCTCGCGGCCCTGGTGAAGTCCGCCACCGTCATCCCGGTGCTGACCATCGAGCGGCTCGAACATGCCGTCCCGCTGGCCAGAGCGCTGGTCGCGGGCGGCGTGCGCATGCTGGAAGTGACGTTGCGCACCCCGGTTGCGATCGAAGCCGCCAAGGCCATGATCGCTGAAGTGCCCGAGGCCATCGTCGGGATCGGCACCATCCTGAATCCGGATGACCTCGAGCGGGCGGAGACGCTTGGCGCCAGGTTCGGGATCAGCCCGGGTGCGACGCCCGAACTGCTGAAGGCCGCCGCCGCCAGTGAGCTACCGTTCGCGCCGGGGATCGCGACGGCGTCCGAGCTGATGCAGGCGTTGGCGCACGGGTTTGACTTGGTCAAATTCTTCCCGGCGGAACAAGCCGGCGGTATCAAGGCACTGCGGGCGCTGGCGGGCCCGTTCCCGAACATCAGGGTTTGCCCGACGGGGGGCATTGGGGAGGCCAATGCGGCGGCCTGGCTGGCCGAGCCGAATGTGCTGGCGGTCGGTGGTTCCTGGCTTTGCCCGGCGGCCGATATCCGGTCCGGCAACTGGGCCGGCATTTCAGCCATGTGCGCGAAGGCGATGAAATCGTTGAAACCGGCGTGAAGTATTTTTGCCGATAGGCTACAAAACCGTCCGAACCGGAACAGGGAGATCCAGCATGACAGCCAGCATCGTGGGATGGGCGCACACGCCATTCGGCAAATTCGACGCGGAAACGGTTGAGAGCCTGGTGGTCAAGGTGGCGACCGAAGCGCTGGCCGACGCCGGCATTTCCGCCGGCGATGTCGACGAGATCGTGCTCGGCCATTTCAATGCCGGCTTCTCGCCGCAGGATTTTACCGCTTCGCTGGTGCTGCAGGCCGATCCCAAACTGCGCTTCAAGCCGACCACGCGGGTCGAGAACGCCTGCGCCACCGGTTCGGCCGCGGTCCATCAGGGCATCCGGGCGATTGCCGCGGGCGCCGCCAAGATCGTGCTGGTCGTCGGCGTCGAGCAGATGACGCGCACGCCAGGTCCCGAGATCGGCAAATACCTGCTCAAGGCCTCCTATCTGCCGGAAGACGGCGACACCGTCGGCGGCTTTGCCGGCGTGTTCGGCAAGATCGCGCAGAGCTATTTCCAGAAATATGGCGACCAGTCCGACGCGCTGGCGATGATCGCGGCGAAGAACCACAAGAACGGCGTCGCCAACCCCTATGCGCAGATGCGCAAGGATTTTGGCTATGAGTTCTGCCGTGCCGAGAGCGAGAAGAACCCGTTCGTCGCAGGGCCCCTGAAGCGGACCGATTGCTCGCTGGTGTCGGATGGCGCCGCCGCCCTGGTGCTGACGGATTCGGAAACCGCCAGGACCATGGGCAAGGCGGTGAATTTCCGCGCCACCGCGCATGCGCAGGATTTCCTGCCGATGTCGAAGCGCGACATTCTGCAGTTCGAAGGCTGCACGGTGGCCTGGCAGCGCGCGCTGCAGCAGGCCGGCGTCAGCCTTTCCGATCTGTCATTCGTTGAAACCCATGACTGCTTCACCGTCGCCGAACTGATCGAATATGAAGCGATGGGCCTGACGCCGCGCGGGCAGGGCGCCCGCGCCATCAAGGAAGGCTGGACGCAGAAGGACGGCAAGCTGCCGGTCAATCCGTCCGGCGGCCTCAAGGCCAAGGGCCATCCGATCGGCGCCACCGGCGTTTCCATGCATGTGATGAGCGCGATGCAGCTGACCGGCCAGGCGCCCGAGGGCATGCAGTTGAAGAACCCAAAACTCGCGGGCATCTTCAATATGGGCGGTGCCGCGGTGGCCAACTACGTCTCGGTGCTGGAGCCCGCGAAGTAATCGGCCAATTCGGCTGCCGTGCCACACGGAGACGCGTCATGGGCAATGAAAGTTCGTTGTCGCTGTCGGAGATGAACGACCGCATCGCCATCCTTCGCGACAACATCAGGCAACTGATCGAGCAGGCCGCCGGCGCCTCGGGGGCGGAGAGCGAAGAGCGCATCTCCGAGCGCCTCGAACGGCAGAACGAGGAACTGGAGCGGCTGATCAAGGCACGTGACGCCCTGACCAGCAAATAGCTCCGGGATCGATACGCCGCGTCGACCGGTGCGCCCGCGCATACGCCCATACGCGTGGCGCGCTTGATCTTCCGGAAAACCTCCCGTTACTAGGAAGCGGTTTCCAGCGAAGCGGACACCGGTTCGCGTCAAGAAAACGCGTCAAATCAAGAATCTAGGGCCCCGTTCCGATTCCATCGGAACGGAAAAGGCTCTAGTCGCAACAACGACATCCGGGAGTGAATTGGGCCATGGGACCATTAAAAGGCATCAAGGTCGTCGACATGACGTCCGTGCTGATGGGGCCCTTTGCGACCCAGACGCTCGGCGACTACGGCGCCGACATCATCAAGGTGGAATCGCATGAAGGCGACGTCACGCGGCAGATCGGGCCGACGCGGCATCCCGGCATGGGGCCGGTGTTCCTCAACACCAACCGCAACAAGCGCAGCATCTGCCTCGACCTGAAGAAGCCGGCCGGGCGCGACGCCGTGCTGCGGCTGATCGCAAAGGCCGACGTGTTGGTCTACAATGTGCGCCCGCAGGCGATGGCGCGGCTGCAACTCGGCTACGACGTCGTCTCTGACATCAACCCGCGCCTGATCTATGCCGGCGTGTTCGGCTTCGGCCAGGACGGCCCCTATGCCGCCAAACCCGCCTATGATGATCTGATCCAGGGCGCCACCGCGCTGCCGGCGCTGATGGCGCAGACCGCCGATGGCGTGCCGCGTTATGTTCCCAATGCACTGGTCGACCGCATCGTCGGACTGACGGCGGTGGGCGCGATCTGCGCCAGTCTGGTCGATCGCGACCGCACCGGGCGGGGCCAGCGCGTCGACATCCCGATGTTCGAGACCATGGCGAGCTTCGTCATGGGCGATCACATGGGCGGTCTCACCTATGAGCCGCCGCTCGACAAGGGCGGCTACGCCCGGCATCTGTCGCCGGACCGGCGGCCCTACAAGACCTCCGACGGCTACATCTGCGTGATCGTCTACAACGATAAGCAGTGGGCGAATTTCTTCGCCGCCACCGGCCGCGACGATCTTCGTGCCAATCCCAAATTCGCGACCTTCGCCGGTCGCGCCAGCAATATCGATACCGTCTATGCCGAACTCGCGCGCATCCTCGAAACCAGATCGACGGCCGAATGGATCGCCATTCTGGAGAAGGCCGACGTGCCGGTCATGCCGATGCATGATCTGGAAAGCCTGCTCCAGGATCCGCATATCGTCGCGACCGATTTCGCGCCGGTGACCGATCACCCGACCGAGGGGCGGATCCGCAACATGCGCTCCTCGGCGCGCTGGTCGCAAACGCCGGTGGAGATGACGCGGCTGGCGCCGCGCCTCAGCGAGCACAGCGCCGAAATTCTCAAAGAAGCAGGTTTCTCCGAGGACGAGATCGCGGCTCTGGTTCGCGATGGCGTCACCAAGGCCGTCTCCAACAATTAAGGACCGAGACAATGGATTTCGCGCTGTCGGCCAACCAGGAATCGATCCGCGATGCGATCGGCAAAATCTGTTCGCGCTTTGACGACGCCTATTGGCTGAAGAAGGACAAGGAGGGCGGCTATCCCGCCGACTTCCACCGCGCGCTGGCGGACGCCGGCTGGCTCGGCATCTGCATCCCCGAGGAGTATGGCGGGTCGGGGCTCGGCATCACCGATGCCGCGATCATGATGCGGACGATTGCGGAGTCCGGGGCCGGCATGTCGGGCGCATCCGCCGTGCACATGAACGTGTTCGGCCTCAATCCCGTCGTCGTGTTCGGCACCAGGGAGCAATGCACACGCATGCTGCCGCCGATCATCGACGGTCGCGACAAATCCTGCTTTGCGGTGACCGAACCCAATACCGGGCTCAACACCACGCAACTCAAGACGCGGGCGGTGAAGAAGGGCGACAAATACATCGTCAACGGCCAGAAGGTCTGGATTTCGACGGCCCAGGTCGCCAACAAGATCCTGCTGCTGGCGCGTACCACGCCGCTGGAAGAGGTGAAGACGCCGACCAAGGGCTTGAGCCTGTTCTACACGGATTTCGATAAGCAGCGCGTCGCCGTGCACGAGATCGAGAAGATGGGCCGCAAGCCCGTCGATTCCAACGAATTGTTCTTCGAGAATTTCGAGATCCCGGTCGAGGACCGCATCGGCGAGGAAGGCCGCGGTTTTGAATACATCCTGCACGGCATGAATCCGGAGCGGATCCTGATCGCCGCCGAAGCGGTCGGCCTCGGCCAGGTCGCGCTGTCACGCGCCTCCGCCTATGCCAAGAGCCGCATCGTGTTCAATCGCCCGATCGGCATGAACCAGGGTATCCAGCACCCGCTGGCGAAAAACTGGATGGAACTTGAAGCCGCCTGGCTGATGGTGCTCCGGGCCGGCTGGCAATACGATCAGGGCGCGCCGTGCGGCCCGGCCGCCAATGCCGCCAAATATCTCGCGGCCGAAGCCGGCTTCCATGCCTGCGAGCAGGCGGTCATGACCCATGGCGGCTTCGGCTATGCGAAGGAGTATCATGTCGAGCGTTATCTGCGGGAATCGCTGATCCCGCGCATCGCACCGATCAGCCCGCAACTCATTCTCAGTTTCATTGGCGAAAAGGTGCTGGGCTTGCCGAAGTCGTATTGACGAGAAATCGTATTGCCATGAGCTTCATCACCGGTGTTGGACTGACGTCCTACGGCAAACACGAAGGCGCGTCCTCGCTCGACCTGATGAGCAAGGCGGCCGAACTGGCCATTGCCGATGCCGGGCTGAAGCGTTCGGAGATTGACGGCATCCTCTGTGGTTACTCAACGGTGTCGCCGCACATCATGCTGGCGACCGTGTTTGCCGAGCATTTCGGCATCCGGCCGTCCTATGCCCACGCTGTGCAGGTCGGCGGCGCCACCGGGCTCGCGATGACCATGCTGGCGCACCACCTGGTCGATGCCGGCATCGTCAAGCATGTGCTGGTGGTCGGCGGTGAAAACCGGCTTACCGGTCAAAGCCGCGATGCCTCGATCCAGGCGCTGGCGCAGGTCGGGCACCCCGATTACGAGGTGACGCTGGGGCCGACCATTCCCGCTTACTATGGTCTCGTCGCCTCGCGCTATATGCACGAATACGGCGTGACCCAGGAGGACCTTGCCGAATTCGCGGTGCTGATGCGCGCCCACGCGCTGACGCACCCCGGCGCCCAGTTCCACGAGGCGATCACGGTCGCCGACGTGATGGCGTCGAAGCCGGTGGCGATGCCGTTAAAGCTGCTGGATTGCTGCCCGGTGTCTGACGGTGGCGCGGCATTCGTGATCAGCCGCGAGCGGACTGGAACGACCGGCATCCGGGTGCGCAGTGCCGCGCAGGCGCACACCCATCAGCACGTCACGGCAGCGCCGGCCCTGAGCGAACTCGGCGCCGAGATTTCAATCGCCAAGGCAAAGGCTGCATCCGGTCTTGCGGTCTCGGACGTGCGCTATGCCGCGGTCTACGACAGCTTTACGATCACGCTGGTGATGCTGTTGGAGGACCTTGGCCTGGCCAAACGCGGCGAGGCCGCAGCAAGGGTGCGGGCAGGGTATTTCGGCCGTGACGGCGAGATGCCGCTCAACACCCATGGCGGATTGCTGAGCTACGGCCATTGCGGCGTCGGCGGCGCGATGGCGCACCTGGTGGAAACCCATTTGCAGATGACCGGGCGCGCCGGCAACCGTCAGGTCCGCGACGCCTCGATCGCGCTCTTGCATGGCGATGGCGGCGTGTTGTCGTCCCATGTCAGCATGTTCCTGGAGCGGGTGCGATGAGCGGAAATCTCGCAGACTGGACCAAGGGCGGCGAGGGCATCGTCTATCAATCCTGCAGTGCTTGCGGGAAGGCGCAATATTTCCACCGGAGTTTTTGCGCGGCCTGCGGCGCACCGGACCCGGTTACGAAATCCGCGAGCGGGGCAGGGACGGTGTATGCGACGTCGCTGGTCTGCCGCGCGGCGACGCCGGAGACCCGCGCGCATGTTCCCTACAATATCGTGCTGGTCGATACGCCAGAGGGTTTTCGCATGATGGCCCATGGCGATAATGATCTTGCCATCGGCGACAACGTCACCGCGCGCTATCAGCAATTCGCCGGCCGGCTGGTTCCATATTTCGCAAAAGCGAAATCATAGCGTTTTCAGGCAAAGCATCCCTCGGACTTGATCCGGGGTGGATACCGGTTTGCGCCCGGAAAACGCGTCAAAACAGGGAGCAGCGAGGCAATCCGGACCGACGCGGAATGGTTGAGGTCTGGATTGCCCCTAACGCCCTCACTCACATCAGGCAGGTTCACCGCCAGTAGAAGATGACGCCGGCGATGACGAGCATTGCCGTCACCGCCGCCATCTGCGCGAGCGCCTCCGAGGCTGCCCTTTTGGTGGCTTCCTTCATGGTTTCTCCCTAGACTCGGGCAGGCCTCATCATTGCGCGACAAGCACGCAAGACGGCCTATGATTTTACTCGGAACACCCCACGACGAGTATTCGCTTCGATTGAGTCCCCACTCAGCGAATATCGACCGTGCCAGGTTCGAACAGCATTAAGGCGGCATTTTGGCCCGCGCGCAGCCGGATTTTGTGCGCGGCATGACGATTTCCGAACATAGGCGTGGTTGATCCGGAGGAAACCGCAAGGCATGATCCGGCCATCAAAAATCAGAATAACCGAAGGTTGAGAAATGGCCCGCATCGAATACAGCGATCCCGGTAAGCACAACGAGCGTACCCGCGAAATCCTCGGCAAGAACCGCAATGCCAATATCTTCCGGATGATGGCGCATTCGCCGAGCCATTTCGAACAATATTGCCGGCTGGGCGGTGCGATCAGGCACAAGGGCGAACTCGATCCGATCGTGCGCGAACTTGCCATCACCCGCACCGGCATCCTGTGCCAGGCGCCCTACGAAATCGTCGCGCACAAGCGTATCGGCAAGAATGTCGGCGTCACCGACGAGCAGAACGAGGCGCTGGAGAACTGGCAGGATGCGAAATGCTTCAACGAGGTGCAGCGCGCCGCACTCGCGTTCACGGACGAGATCGTCAAGCTGCACAAGCCGACGGATGCGACCTTCAACGCCATCAAGTCGAAATTGACGCCGGCCGCGCTGATCGAACTTCAGCTCTCGGTCGGCTTCTACATCATGACGTCGAAATTCCTGGAGACGTTCGCGATCGACATGCAGCCGGCGAACGAAGTGATTCCGTAGGTGGGCGAGGGTATGAGCAAAGAGACGCTCGACGCTTCCGTCGGCGCGGCGATCGCCCGGCTGCATCAGGCGATGGCCGGAGTTGCCAATGGCGATGTGTCCGCGATCAAGGCGCTTTATTCGCACACATCGGAAGCGACTAGTTTCTACGGCTGGGGCGGCTATGAGAAGGGATGGGAAGCGGTTTCGCGGCGCTGGGACTGGGCCGGCGCGAGGTTCAAGGGCGGAACCGTCCGTCATGAGAATATCTCCACGGTCGTCACCCCTGCGATGTTCTATGTGACCGACATCGAAACCTTCGAGAATCAACGCGTCGCCGATGTCGAAGGCATCACCGGCTGGTCCAATCGGGTTACGCATATCTTCTGCCGCGAAGCCGGCGAATGGCGCCTCGTTCACCGCCACGGCAACCGGCTGGAATCGCAGCACGAGCCATCCACCAAACTTGGCGAAGTTGGCCGTTGAGCCGACGGCGTGAATGGCTGACGTTGCTTGGCCGCGTCCTAAGCCCGCGGCCCGTATCGCCGTAGCGCCTCCAGCGTCAGGCCTTTGCCGACGGCGCCAAACGTATCGCCTTCGACGAGACGGGCCGACGGCACCGCCTTCTTGATCGCATTGCGGACATGGGCGAGCCGGACCGAGCCGCCGGTCAGGAACACGGCGTCGATATCCTTGGCCCCGAGCTCGGCCTGTGCCAGGCAGTTCTTGATGCGGGCGGCGATACGCTCGGCCAGTTGGCCGGTGTGGCTGACGAGATCGGGGCGGCTGATCGCGGCGTTGAGGCCGGGCATCACCCATTCCAGCGGAATGTCGGCGCGGCGCGTGTCCGATAGTGCGATCTTGGCTTCCTCGACCTCCATCAATAGCGTGTGGCCGCGCTGCTCCTCGACCACGCGCGCCAGCCGGTCAAGCAGTTCAGGTTCGCTGGCCTCGCGCCGCACCTGGCGGATGTCGGCCAGCACGCGCGGTTCGTACATGCGGTTGATGCTCGACCAAGTCGCAAGATCATGGAAATAGCTCGAGGGAACGTCGAGCCCGGCGCGGCTCATGGCGCTGCCGAAGCCGAACAGCGGCATCACCACGCCGAGGCTGAGCTGGCGGTCGAAATCGGTGCCGCCGATCCGCACGCCGTCATTGGCGAGAATGTCGCTCGAGCGGTTGGCCTTGGCGTGGCGCTCGGGTCCGAGGCGGACGATGGAAAAGTCCGACGTGCCGCCGCCGATATCGGCGATCAGCGCGACTTCTTCGGTTGCAATCTGGCGCTCATACTCCAGCGCGGCGGCAATCGGCTCGAACTGGAAGGTAACATCATCGAACCCAACCTCGCGCGCGATCTGACGCAGCGTCTCTTCGGCCTTGCGATCGGCGTCCGGCGCGTTGTCGACGAAATGCACGGGCCGGCCGTGCACGACGTCGCGCAGTTCGAGCCCGGTGGCCTGCTCCGCCCGCCGCTTCACCGCGCCGAGATAATAGGCGATGACGTCGCGAAAGCCGGTCCGCTGCCGCCCGAGCCGCGTGGTTTCATCGATCAGCGAGGTGCCGAGCACCGATTTGAGGCTGCGCATCAGGCGGCCGGGCGCGCCATCGACATAGGCGGAAATGGCCTTGCGGCCAATCAGCACAGCGCCATCCACCTCGTAGAAGATGGCGCTCGGAATCGTGGTGTGGCCGGCTTCCAGTTCCGCCAGGACCGGCGCAAGGCCCTCGATGGTGCCGAGCGTCGTGTTCGAGGTGCCGAAATCTAGACCGCAAATGGACATGGACGCTTCCTGAGGGAAGCGACCGTCTACACACTACCGGGCCTTCAATCCACCCTTATATTTGCCCTGCAAAAGCTGGCCAAATCGGGCGATTCCGGCGGTCCAGTCACGCTGAATCCACAGATCAATTTCTTTCCCCTGTCGGGTTGATGAATCGATCCGTGGTAGTCCATAAGCGGCGTCCCGCGGCCATCATCCCGCCGCGGCAAGTTCGGAAAGAGGTTGCGTGGCAAACATCAATCGACAGATCGCAGAAGAGCTTGGCGTTCGCGAGCAGCAGATCGAGGCGACGGTCACCTTGCTCGACGGCGGCGCGACCGTGCCGTTCGTGGCGCGCTACCGCAAGGAAATCACCGGCGGCCTCGACGACGCGCAGTTGCGTACGCTGGAAGAGCGCCTGACCTATTTGCGCGAGCTCGAAGAGCGGCGCGTCGCGATTCTCAATTCGGTCCGCGAGCAGGGCAAGCTCGATGCGACGCTGGAAGCGGCGATCATGGCCGCCGACAGCAAGGGACGCCTGGAAGATATCTACCTGCCGTTCAAGCCAAAGCGCCGCACCAAGGCGGAGATCGCCAAGGAAGCCGGCTTGGAACCTCTCGCCGAGCTGTTGCTGACGCAGCCGCAAAACGATCCGCAGGTGGTGGCGGCGGGTTACGTCGATGCCGAAAAGCAGGTGGCTGATGTCGCTGCGGCGCTCGAAGGCGCGCGCGCCATCCTGGTCGAGCGGTTCGCGGAGGATGCCGACCTGATCGGGAAGCTGCGCGAAGAAATGTGGTCGAACGGGGTGATGGTTTCCACCGTTCGCAAGGGCAAGAAGACCGAAGGCGAGAAATTTTCAGACTATTTCGATTACAACGGCGCGCTGCACAAGCTGCCGTCGCATCGCATCCTCGCGCTGTTCCGCGGCGAAAAGGAAGAGATCCTCGAACTGCAGATTCTCCCCGACGCGCAGGTTCCGGTCGCCAACGTGCCGAGCAGGTATGAATTGAAGATCATGCAGCGCTTTGCCATTTCCGATCAGGGGCGTCCCGGCGACCGATGGCTGGTCGAGACCGCGAAATGGGCGTGGCGCACCAAGATCCAAGTGCACCTCAATATCGACCTGCGCATGCGGCTGTGGACATCAGCCGAAACCGAGGGCGTGCGCGTGTTCGCCTCGAATTTGCGCGACCTGCTGCTGGCCGCGCCGGCCGGCGCCCGCGTCACGATGGGGCTCGATCCCGGCTATCGCTCCGGCGTCAAGGTCGCCATCGTTGACGCCACCGGCAAGGTGGTTGCGACCACGGCGGTCTATCCGCACGAGCCGCAGCGGCAGTGGGACGCGACGCTCGCGACACTCGGCAAGCTCGCGGTCGCGCACCGCGTCGATCTGATCGCGATCGGCAACGGCACGGCGTCGCGCGAGACCGACAAGCTTGCGACCGAACTGGTCAAGCTGCTGCCGGATCTGAAGATGTCGAAGATCGTGGTGTCGGAAGCGGGCGCATCGGTCTATTCGGCCTCGGCCTTTGCGTCGGAAGAGTTGCCGGAGCTCGATGTCACCCTGCGTGGCGCGGTGTCGATCGCGCGGCGGCTGCAGGACCCGCTGGCGGAACTGGTGAAGATCGATCCCAAGGCGATCGGCGTCGGGCAATACCAGCATGACCTCGGGGAATCCAAGCTGGCGCGCTCGCTGGATGCCGTGGTCGAGGACTGCGTGAACGCGGTCGGCGTCGATGCGAATACAGCGTCCGCGCCGCTGCTGGCGCGGGTGTCGGGCATCGGCGCGGGCCTGGCGCAAAGCATCGTGCAGCACCGCGACGCCAATGGCCCGTTCAGGTCGCGCAAGGCGCTCAAGGAAGTGCCGCGGCTCGGCCCGAAGGCGTTCGAGCAATGCGCCGGCTTCCTGCGTATCCAGGGCGGCGAGGATCCGCTCGACGCTTCCGGCGTGCATCCGGAAGCCTATCCGGTGGTGCGCAAGATTCTGACTGCGACCAAAAGCGACATCAAGGCGCTGATCGGAAATGCCGAGATCATCCGCCAGTTGAAGCCGCAGAGCTTTGTCGACGATACCTTCGGTTTGCCCACGGTGACGGACATCCTGCGCGAACTGGAAAAGCCGGGCCGCGATCCGCGGCCGGCGTTCAAGGCTGCGGTGTTTAAGGAGGGCGTCGAGGAGATCAAGGATCTCAAGCGCGGCATGATCCTCGAGGGCACGGTGACCAACGTCGCTGCATTTGGCGCCTTCGTCGATATCGGCGTCCATCAGGACGGACTGGTCCACATCTCGGCGATGTCGAAAACCTTCATCAAGGATCCGCGCGAGGTGGTGAAGCCCGGTGACATCGTCAAGGTCAAGGTGCTGGAGATCGAGGTCGCCCGCAAGCGCATCGCGCTGACGCTGCGGCTCGACGACGAGATTGGCACCAAGGGTGCCAAACCGGCCGCGGCCGATCAGCGGCGCGAATTGTCCAGGGCATCGATGACGTCATCCGCCCCGCGCAAGCCGCAGGAGGGCGCAGGCGGTGGCGCGCTCGCCGAAGCCATGCGGCGGGCCGCGGAGAAAAACGGGCGGGGCAAGACGGGATAACTTTTTGTCGGCCGCTGCTAGTTCGACGTCAGCAAGTTCAACTTCGCATTGGCGAGGATCAGCCGGTCGGCGAGCAGTTGCGCGAGGTTGCGCATGATCCGCTCGCCGGCGCGCGGATGCTGTTTTCGAAAGCGTTCGAAATCGTGCAGCGGCACCTCGTAGGCGGTCGCCGACATGTCGGCGCGCACGTCGGCGGAGCGGCGCGGCTCCAGCAGCGCCATCTCGCCGAACGCCATGCCGGCGGTCAGGGTGGCGAGCCGGATGCCGTCGGGCAGGGTGACGTGGACCACGCCGCTGCGCAGGAAAAACAGCGAGGTGGCGGGATCGCCGGTCGTGATGATCTTCTGGCTCGGCTGGTAGGTCCTGACCGCGCCCAGCGAGGCCAGGTCGGTCAGTTCCTCGTCGGTCAATCCCGCCAGCAGAGGTTGTTCGGAAAGCTCCGTCGTCTCGAAGAAATCGATCGAGCCGCCATGGCGAAACACCACCTGGTCTTCGGCCCATTCGATCGCGGCATCGAGCAGGAAATAATAGCGCATGTTCGGCAGGCTGCCGGTCCGTTCCGCGATCGGCTGCCATTCGGCGTCGGCGCGCTTGATGCCGGACACGATCACCGTGACATGATAGGCGGCGAGTTCCTGGAATTCCTCAGCGAGCAGGCGGGCGCCGGCCAGCGTCATGGACGTGACGCGGCGGAAATCGAAAATGACAAATTGCGGTCGCGGTCTCGCCACGAGCTGCCGCGCGACATAATCGACGTTCGATAAGGACAGCGTCCCCATCAGCTCGATGACGCGGACATCCTGATAATGCGCGGCGAGGATTTTCTGTTCATGCGGGCGGCGGCTGCGCCGTGACGGGTTTTCGCCGATATCATAATCGGCAATCACGGCGTTGCGCGCATTGTCGCTGCGGTTGAGCATATGCAGATCGTAATGCGCCGACAGCGCTTCGCAGACCTTGATGCCGCGCACGCTGTTGCCGTGCCTGTCGAGCTTTGGCGAATAGCTGCCGAGCCCGATCCGCCCCGGGAGCGCTGCCAGGATGCCGCCGCCGACGCCGCTCTTGGCGGGCATGCCGACCCGGTAGATCCATTCGCCGGCGTAATCATACATGCCCGAACTGGTCATGACCGACAGCGTCCGCGAGATTGCGTAAGGCGTCATCACCTGTTCGCCGGTGACCGGGTTGATGCCGCGATTGGCGAGCGTCGCCGCCATCACCGCGATGTCGCGGGCGTTGACCAGGATAGCGCATTGCCGGAAATACACCTCCAGCACCGAATTGACATGATCCTTGATGACCGCGTTGGTACGCAGCAAATAGCCGATCGCCCGGTTGCGGTCGCCGGTCAGGCTCTCGGAGGAATAGACGGCGTCGTCGACGCCGAGCTCGCGTCCGGCAAAGCGTCCCAGCGCCTGCCGGATGTATTCGAACGCGCCGTCGCCCTTGGCTTCGTGGATCAGCCCGGAGCAGGCGATCGCGCCGGCATTGACCATCGGATTGAACGGGTGGTTCTCGGCGTTGAGGCGGATCGAATTGAAGGGATCGCCTGACGGTTCGACGCCGATCACGCTTTCCACCCGGGCCGCGCCCAGCGTGTCCAGCGCCAGCGCGAACACGAATGGCTTTGACATCGACTGGATGGTGAAGGGCACCTGGGTATCGCCGACCTCGTAGACGTGGCCGTCGAGGGTGGCGAGGCTGATGCCGAAATGGGCAGGGTCGGCCTTGCCGAGCTCAGGGATGTAGTCGGCGACCGCGCCGCTGGTCTCGGGCAGGAAATCCGCGTGACAGGCGTTCAGGAACCGCAGCAAGGGCGGTTTCGAGCTGGTCCAGGCCGGGGCGCCGGTGGGCGATACTTTCATCGCCCACGTTTTGCCGCGCAATCACGGCGCGCGCAACTGGTTCGGCACCAGAGTTTGACGGCGGATCAACGTGAGGGCCACCAGGACGGTCGGTACGAGAATGGTGAGGCCGAGCAGCGTGATCTGCCATTGCGACAGCGGCATGATACCGCCGCCGGGCGTCGCCACCACGAAGCCGCCGACGATCAGCAACACCCGGATCGGCCATTCCAGCGCGCCGGCGCCCCTGAGATCGCCGATGAAGGCCTGATAGCCCTGAATGCCGCCGCAGATGAAGAGCGTCCCAAAGCCGGCCAGCGCCATCAGCCCGAGCCCTTCGAGGTACGGATTGGTTCCCTGCAGCACCAGCGCCGGGTTCAGCACGAAGAAGAACGGGATGAAATAGATGATGCTGCCGACCCACATCGATTCCCAGCCCGTCTTCATCGCCGGTGAGCCGGCGATGCCGGCTGCGGCAAAGGACGCGATGGCCACCGGTGGCGTGATCGACGACAGCATGCCCCAGTAGAAGATGAACATGTGCACGGCCATACGGTTGAGGCCGAGTTTTTCCAGCGCCGGCGCCACCAGGATGGCGAGGAAGATGTAGCAGGCGGTGGTCGTCAGGCCGAGCCCGAGCACGAGGCTGGTGAAGGCGCACATGCCGAGCAGCAGGAACGCATTGTCGCCGGCAATCCGCAACAAGTCGTTGGCGAGGCTGGAGACCACGCCGGTCATCGAGAACGCGCCGATCAGGAGCCCGCAGCCGGCGAGAATGCCGACCAGTTCGACGAAGGTGCGTCCGTTAACCTCGAAGAACTTGTTGATCGTCGTCAACGTCCAGCGCGTTTCCTTTGAAAATAGCTGGTTCAGCACCAGCAACAGCGCAGTCGCATAGAACGGCGCATGGCTCTCGCGCTTGAAATACAGCAGCATCACGATCAGGAGCGCGATGACGAAGACGTAGTACCAGCCGTCCCTGATCGTATCCATGACCCTGGGCAGTTCCGAGCGGGGAATGCCCTTGAGGCCGTGACGGGCCGCGTAGGAATCGACCTGCATGAACAGGCCGATATAATACAGCGCCGCCGGAATGATCGCGGCGACCGCGACTTCGGCGTAGCTGACATTGAGGAACTGGGCGATCACGAATGCGGTCGCGCCCATCACCGGGGGCGCCAGCACCGCGCCGGTCGACGCGCAGGCTTCGATTGCGGCGGCATAGGATGCGCGAAAACCGCTCTTCTTCATCACCGGAATGGTCATGGTGCCGGCGGTCAGCACGTTGGAGATGATCGAGCCCGACATCATGCCGAGCAGGCCGCTCGCGAAGATGCAGACCTTGGCGGCGCCGCCGCGGAACGTGCCGCACATCGCAAAGGAGAGGTTGATGAAGAATTTGCCGGCACCGGTCATCATCAGCGCGGTACCGAACACCAGAAAGCCGATCACGGTATCGGCAAACGCCTGGATCGGAATCCCGAGCAGGCTCTCGCCCGACAGCACGTGGTAGGAGGTGGCCTGTTCGAGCGTCGATTGGGTGCCCCGAAACGGGCCAAGCCATTTGGCGTCCGCAAACAGCGGATAGACCGTGAACGGCAGGACGCTGAGCAGCAGGCTCCAGCCGCCGGTGCGGCGAAGCGCTTCCATCAGCACGAACCACATCACGAGGCCCGCGACGATCACCGAGGTCGGCGCGCCGCCGAATTCCCAGCCGGCTTCCGCGGCCTTGCGCACGGTGCGCATCAGCACGATGGAGGCGGCAAAGGTCGCGACGAAAAGCAGGATGTCGTACCAGGGGATGCGATCGAGCGGCGAGCTTTCCGAACCCGGAAAGATCAGGAACGTGAACGGCAGCATCAAGGCGATCAGCAGATAGAAATATTCGGTGTTGAGCTGGGTATATCCGATGAAGAATCGCAGCGAGAATTGCTGGTTGATGCAGAGCAGGATCGTGACCGCGGTCGCGACGATCAGTCCCCAGCGCCACGCCCCGCGCAACGTTCGCACGCGGGAGACTTCGGCTTCCTGCAAATTGCCGATGCCGGCATGCGGATCATCGAACTCAATTCGTTTGGCGGGCGCAACGGCGCTGTCGGATGCGGAAGGTGACATCATTTCCCCCAAGACAGATGGTGTTCGCCTTCAGATCGGACAGCGCTGAAGCGAAGAACTGGACGGCTTCTATTCTTCGAAGCCGTTCGGCATGTTGGCCTTGGCAAGGGCTGCGGCGCGCGCTTTCATCCAGCCTTCGAGGAAGGCTTTTTCGTCCGCCGGCGGGTTGGCCTTGCCGTAATCCGCCCAGGCCGCCGCCAGCACTTCCTGGCGCTTGAACAGGCCGTTGTTGTGGGCTTCCTGTTCGTCCGACCACTGGCCGGCCTCCTTGAGCGCCTTCACGGCGCCCGGATGAACCGGGACGGCCCAGTTCTTGGTCTGGCGATCCGCAGCAAGTCCGCCGGCACCGGGCGCGGAATCCTTGTAGGCGTCGAAGTTCACAATCATCGCCTTCGCGACCGGATAGGTCTGATCCGCCGGCTGCGACGCGTAGGAGACAAAGATCGGGTAGGGGTAGTTGCCGAGTTCGATCGGTTTGTCCGGCGTGATCCCGGCGCCGCAGGTGGCCTTCTGCGGGAAGAAGAACGAGCCGACCTTCTTGAGACGTTCCCATCCCGCCTTGTCGCTGGCGGGAAGCGGCGGCCAGATCAGGCCGCGCGGCGACGTCTCGGCTTCCTTGGCTGGGCCGGTGATGGTGGTGCCGAAAGCGGCATCGGCATCATTGTTGACCAAGCCCTTCCACATCGCGCCGTAGCTGGCGAACTCGACGACCTTGACGTCGCTCTGCTTGAGACCGGCGAACGCCAGATAGGCGAGCGTGTTCTGGTTGAGCGCGGGCGAGCCGACGACGAAGCCGACGCGTTTTCCCCTGAGATCCTTGATTTCCTTGACCCCGGCGTCGGCCGCGACGCCCACCGCGCCGGCGTTGCAGTCGACCGACGACAGGATCAATTGCAGCGCCTGCGGACCCCATTCCCTGGCGCCGAACTCGAACACGCCCTCCTGCGCGAAATACGCACCCGATCCCATCGCCGACATCACGGCGCGCTTGGCGCGCAGCGGTGCCAGCCGGGCCACGTCGTTGCCGGCCGGCAGTACGCGCACGTCGGTCGAATATTTGTCCTTCATCATCTTGCCGACGCCGACCGCGATGTTGAAGCCGGCGGTGCCGGTGTCATAGGCGGTGACGGCCATGGTGGGCGGTAGCTTGATGTCGTCGGCCAGTGCCGGCGCCAATGCCCAAAACGAGATGCCTGCCAGCGCGACAGGCGCGAAATCCATCAGCCGACGGTTCATGCTTCCTCCGAAATTGTTTCGCTGTATGAAACTTTTTATGATTGAGATGATGTCATCGCGGTAGTGCGATGGCAACGTCCGGACCGATTCACGGCCGTCATTATGCCAGTTGGATCGGCGGACAGATTGTCACGCATCAAAAGTATGAGCGCGAGCGATCAGGCTTCGACGATCGCTACGACTTGTCCTTCAGCGACCATGTCGTCGAGCTTGACCAGAATTGCCTTGATTTTCCCGGCTATTGTCGAGGTCACCGGGATTTCCATCTTCATCGCTTCGACGAAAGCAATCTCGTCGCCGTCGGCGATATCAGCGCCGGCCTCGGCGGGCAGCGCGCACACGCGGCCGGCGACGTCGGTCACAATCTTGATCTCTGGCATGCCACTCCCCGGGACCGTGTGACGTGACTATTTCGTCCCGCGAACGGCTTTTTGTTGTGGCCGCAGATTGCCTGAGGTAGCGTGATCTGCAAGTGGAATTTTATTCCGCAGGGCGGAACGGAGCTGAATAAATGGGAAGACGCTCGGAGCGGCTTAGCAAGCAGGGAATGCTCGCCAGTGATCTGGCAGGCGAGGGCGATGTGATTCAGGTGGTGTCGCGGGCCTTCGATGTGCTGCGCTGCTTCGAGGGTCACGAGGCCCGGCTCGGCAATCTCGAAATTTCCAACCGCTGCGGCCTGCCACGATCGACGGTATCGCGCCTGACGCACACGCTGACGCGGATGGGCCAACTGGTCTATCTGCCGCGTGACCAGAAATACCGCATCGGTCCGAGCGCGGTGGCGATGAGCACCTCGATGATGAAGGGGCTGCAACTGCGCAATCTGATCCGGCTGCGCTTGCAGGATGTCGCCGAGCAATTGCCGGGCACCATCGGTTTCGTGATCCCCGACCGCTTTCAGCTGGTCTATCTCGAATTCGCCCGCGCCGCGAATGCACTCGGCCTGCACGAGACCACCGGCAGCCGGATCTCGATGGCGAGCACGGCGGCGGGCCACGCCTACACCGCGGCACTCGATGTCGATGTCGGCAACGCGCTGATCGGCGAAATGGAACGCGAGATGCCGGATGGCGCCCGGATGCTGAAGTCGCGTATCGAGGGCAATCGCCGCCATTTGCGCGAACACGGCTATGTCGTCGCCTGCGGCACCTGGTCACCGCACATTAATGGCTGTGCCGTGCCGCTGTGGTCGCCGCAATACCAGACCTATGTGGTGGCGACGATCGGGCTTCTGTCCGCGATGTTTGATGAGAAACGGGTGCACCGGGAAGTGGCGCCGCGGATGATCGAACTGGGGGCTGCGATCGGCGGCCTGCTCGAAGGCGCCGACGGCGATATCTTTACCAGCCGGCTGGAAAGAAAAGCGGTTCCGGTGCCACTGCATAACAACAATAAAATCATCAAGACGGAGGATAGGAATGAACTGGAAGCCGGAACTCGACGACCTCGCCCGGCGCGAAGCGTTCGCGCGGGAGATGGGAGGCGTTGACAAGGTCAAGCGTCAGCATGACCAGGGCCGGCTCACCGTTCGGGAGCGCATCGACAGGATCGTAGACCCAAATTCCTTCCACGAAATCGGCGCCATCTCCGGCGTCGGCGAATACGACGAAAACAATGAGCTCAGGCGTCTGACGCCGGCGAACTGCGTGTTCGGCCGCGGCAGGATCGACGGCCGCACCGTCGTCGTGGTCGGCGACGACTTCACCGTGCGTGGCGGCTCCGCCGATGCGTCGATCTCGACCAAGCCGCTGATGGCCGAGGAAATGGCGCATGATTTCCGCCTGCCGATCATCCGCGTGATCGAAGGTTCGGGCGGCGGCGGCTCGGTGAAGACCATCGAGACAAAGGGCGCTGCCAATCTTCCCGGCGGCGTCGGCGGCACGCGCGCCTACTGGCTGACGACGGCGAACATGGCGCGGGTGCCGGTGGTGGCGCTCGGCCTCGGCTCGGTCGCGGGCCTCGGGGCCGCGCGGCTGGCTGCAAGCCATTATTCGGTCATGACCAGGGACTCGGCGATGTTTGTCGCCGGTCCGCCGGTCGTGAAGCGTCTCGGGCAAGATCTGACGAAGCAGGAACTCGGCGGCGCCGATATCCAGACCCGGGCCGGCGGCGTCGATGATGCCGTCGATACCGAGGAGGAGGCTTTCGCCCGCGCCAGGCGTTTTCTGTCTTACCTGCCGCAGTCGGTGTTCGAACTGCCGCCGACCACGCCATGCACGGACGATCCGGAGCGCGCCGAGGAGTCGCTGATGAAGGCGGTGCCGCGCAACCGCCGTCAGGTCTACAAGATGCGCCCGATCATCGACGCCGTCGTCGACAAGGGCTCGTTCTTCGAGGTCAACGCCAATTTTGGCCGTCCGATGATCACGGGCCTGGCGCGCCTCGAAGGCCGCGCGGTGCTGCTGCTCGCCAGCGATCCCTTCCACTATGGTGGGTCGTGGACCGCGGAAGCCTGCCAGAAGGTGGTGCGCTGGGTCGATTTTGCCGAAACGTTCCACCTGCCGGTGGTCTATCTGATGGATTGCCCGGGCTTCATGATCGGGCTCGAGGCGGAGAAGTCGGCGACCATCCGCCACGGCGTGCGCGCCATGGCCGCCGTCAACCAGTCGACGGTGCCCTGGTGCACCATCATCGTGCGCAACGCCTTTGGTGTCGCCGGCGTCGTGCACCAGCCGGCCAACCGCTATTCGATGCGGTATGCCTGGCCGTCCGGCTATTGGGGTTCACTGCCGCTGGAGGGCGGCATCGAGGCCGCCTATCGCGCCGACATCGATGCCGCGCAGGATCCTTCCGCCAAACTGAAAGAGATCGAGGACCGCCTCAACAAGCTGCGCTCGCCATTCCGGTCGGCTGAAAAATTCTGGGTCGAGGAGGTGATCGATCCGCGCCGGACACGCTCGCTGCTCTGCGAATTCGCGCGGCTGGCCGAACCGATCCGGAAGACGGGGCCGGCGACGAACATGGCGATCCGGCCGTGATGGCGGATAGCGAATGGAGAATGGCGAATAGAAAAGCCCCATCCGCTATTCGCTACTCACCATTCGCCCCTACGGCTCATGCTCCCGATGCACGTCGTGGATCACGATGCCCATGCCTTCATCGGGCATCTTGATCCAGTCGCGGCGTTTCAGGGTCCGCTTGGTGTCCTCAAAGCCGCTGGTCCAGTGTTCGCGCATCGAGGTGCCCGAGAATTCGTGGTCCTTGGAATCGCCCTCATAGGCCTTCTGCTGGTAGATCAGTTGCAGGATGGCGATTTCCGGCAGATTGCCGATCGAGGCCTTGAGCTGGCGTTCTTCATCCGACAATTGATCGTCGGAAATTTTCGACAACGCCTTGTGCAGGCGCGCCTTCAGATTGTGCGTCTTGCGATAGACGTCGGTGTTGTGGCGGGTGCGCGAGGAATACATGATGTCCTTGTGCCGCGCCATCACGTCCTGGATGTCGCGCGGCAACACCCCGCGCGCGCTGAACAGGTCGACCTGGAACACCAGCGAATTGAGGCTGTCTTCCTGGTCCAAGAGATGCTGCAGCGGCGTGTTCGAGACGATGCCGCCGTCCCAGAAATGGTCGGTGCCGACCTTCACCATCGGCAGCGCCGGCGGCAGCGCGCCGCTCGCCATGATGTGCTCGGGAATGATCTCGTCATGGGCGTTGTCGAAATAGATGAAATTGCCGGAGAGAACGTTGACCGCGCCGACCGCAAACCGGACGCGCTTCTCGTTGATCATGTCGAAATCGACGAGTTCGAGCAGCGTGTGGCGCAGCGGCTCGGTGTCGTAATAGCTCGTCGCGGTCCTCGCGCCGGCAGGGCTGAGCCAGGGATTGCTCTGGTGCGGCGTAAAAAAGCCGGGCTGGCCGAGTGTCGTCGTCATGAACGAGCTGGCAAGGTTGCGCGCCTTGCGAAAGACATCGCCGTCCGGCGTGTAGTGCCAGATCTTGCGGCTGGTGATCCGGTCCCAGAAAATGTGCAGGCGCTCGAGCCGCCGCTCCGGCGGATTGCCGGCGATGATCGCCGAATTGATTGCGCCGATCGATACGCCGCAGACCCAGTCCGGCTCGATATGGGCCTCGTGCAGCGCCTGGTAGACCCCGGCCTGATAGGCGCCGAGCGCGCCGCCGCCTTGCAGCACCAGCGCGACGCGGTCGCAGCGCTCCGGCCGCCAGCCGCGGGCATGAATGGGTTGTTCGAGATGTGGGGTTCGCGCATCCATCATGACGCCTCCAAAACTGCCCGACAATTTCGCGGCGCAGTGACGCGATGATGACAAATTCATCGACCGGCTACTGCAGCCGCGCGTTTTTGCCCGCGCCTAAAGCATTGGCGTATTCGAAAAATGGAGGCCCGGCATTGCGGTCATGACGCTGAAGAAATTCTCTCACATCCGCGTCAATTTCGGCCGCTAGCAAGTGGCAGGACGATTTCAGAAAAGGGGATTGCCATGCGCAGCGAAGACCTGCTCAAGTTTCCGTCGATGCCGGCCGCGGGGCCGAGCTATCCCGCCGGGCCCTATCGCTTCGTCAACCGCGAATTCCTCGTCATCACCTATGAGACCGATTCCGACCTGATCCGCGCCGGGTTGCCCGAGCCGCTGCAACCGATCGACCAACCGATCGTGCATTATGAATGGATCAAGATGCCGGATAGCTCCGGCTTCGGCAGTTATACCGAATCCGGGCTCGTGATCCCGGCGCGCCTGCATGGCGAGGAGGTCAATTTCGTCTCGCAGATGTACCTCGATGACGATCCACCGATCGCGGCCGGCCGCGAGATCTGGGGCTTTCCGAAGAAATACGCCCACCCAAAACTCGAGATCGTCAAGGATACGTTCACCGGCACGCTGGAATATGCGGGCCAGCTCGTGGCGATGGGCACGATGGGTTACAAGCATGAAAGCATGGCCGGCAACGGCGAGATCACGCGCGCCACGCTGTCGAAGACCCAGATCAATCTGAAGATGATCCCGGGCGTCGATGGTCGCCTCGAAATCTGTCAGCTCGTGGCGATCAACCTGACCGATATCGTCGTCAAGGGGTCGTGGATCGGGCCGGGCCGGTTGCATCTGGTGCCGCATGTCAACGCGCCGGTCGCGGATTTTCCGGTGCGCCGGGTAATCGGCGCCCATCATTTTCTGGCTGACCTGACGCTGCCGTTTGGCCGCGTGGTGCACGATTACAACAGGGAAGCCGAGCAGGTGGCCGCAACCGGTCTCGCTGCGGAGTAGCGGCGACGCGGGCGAGATTCGCGACATCAAACTGTAACAAAAGTCCAATTGAATCGCGTGGCATGCACGAGGCCGTTGCGGCTGAGTTTTCCAACAGCCGCCGCGTAGGCTTCGGCGGGGGCTGATGATGTCTTCAACGGATATATTGGCTGCGCCGGCAGCGGCGGCAGGTGCGCCGGTCATGGATGCCGGTGCGGGAATCCCGGGGCTGGTGTGGGCATTTCGTCTGCACAGCGACGGCAGCGCTGAGTCTCTGCCGGTCACCGCTCCCATCGAATTCACCCACGACGGACGGCTGTGGCTGCACTTCAACCTGACTGACGCGCGGGCGCGGTCGTGGCTGGCGGGTGTGGATGTCCCCTTGCTGGCGCGCGAGCTGCTGCTGTCGAAGGACAATTATCAGCAGCTCCATACGACGGACCAGTGCGTCTATGGGGTGTTCTCCGATCTGGTGCGCGCCATCGATACCGCCACCGAGGAAACCGGCTTCCTTCGTTTTGCGATGACCGAGCGCCTCCTGGTCAGCGGCCGTCATCAGGCGCTGTGCGCTGTGGATGCCACCCGCCGCGTGCTAGAGAGCGGGCATCGCATCAATACCGTCGCGGCCCTGCTGGAGAAGATCGTCGACGAGGTCGCTGACACCATGGATCGGATGGCCGACAAGCTCGGCACCGAAATCGACGATATCGAGGAACGGATTCTCGCGGGCGAAACACGATCGCAGATGCGCGGGGCGCTCGGCCGGTCACGGCGGACCTGCGTGCGGCTGCACCGGCAATTGGCCGGCTTGCGGGTACTGTTTCACCGGCTCGAGCAAAAGAACGTCGATCATCTGAGCCCGGCGCTGCGGCTGCACGCCGCCAGGCTGGCGCAACGTCTCGACGGCCTCGACCACGACATTGTCGAACTGCGCGAGCGCAGCCGCCTGCTCGAGGAAGAGATCCATTTCAAGATGGAGGAGACGAACAACCGGCACCTCCAAACGCTGTCGATCGTCACGACGCTGTTGCTGCCGCCGACGCTGGTGACCGGCATCTTCGGCATGAATACCAAGGGCCTGCCGCTCACGGATGTCGAGACCGGCTTCTTGTGGGCGGCGGCGATCATGATTGGCGTTGCCGGTGCGGCGTACCTCGCCATGCGCCGGATGGGTATCGTCAAATAGGGTTCCCGGCGGCGGGATCGACACATGTGCAGCGTTCTTTCCCGCGCCGTCACCTTGCTGGCGACGTTTGCGTGCCTGGTGCTCGCACCAGCCGCGTACGCCGACACCGATCCGGCAAAACCGAAAGCAGCAGCCAAGGACACCCGCGAGCTGCTGGCGGATGCCGGCTATCAGTTCAGCCTGATCTATATCGGGGAGGGGCTCGCCAATATCAGCGGCGGCATGCGCACCGGCGCGATCTACACCGGGCGGCTCGATCTCGGCACCACGATCGATCTGGAGAAGGTGATGGGGTGGACCGGCGCCACCTTCCACGCCAACATGTTCCAGATCCACGGCGATGGCTTGTCCCGCAGCTATATCGGCAACCTGATGCTGGTCTCCGGCGTCGAGGCGCTGCCCGCGACCCGGCTCTACGAGTTCTGGGTCGAGCAGAAGCTGCTCGGCGGCAGGCTCGCCGTCCGCATCGGGCAGCAGGCGTCCGACATCGAATTCATCGACAGTTCCTATGACGATATCTTCGTCAATTCCGCGCTGGGCTGGCCGGGCCACGCCGGCATTAACCTGCCGAGCGGCGGGCCGTCGCCGCCGCTTTCGGTGATGGGCGTCCGCCTGAAGGCCGATCTATCCGAGCAGCTCTCGGCCTATCTCGCGCTGTTCAACGGCGACGCGGCGCCGCCGGGACCGGAAGACCCGCAAATCAGAAATCCCCACGGGCTCTTGTTCCGTGTCAACGATCCGCCCTGGTGGATCGCGCAGCTGAAATACAAATTCGATCTCGGCGCGACCAAGCTGCCCGGAACGCTCACCGGCGGCGGCTGGTATCACATGAAATCGTTCGCCGATCAGCGCTACTCCGCCGACGGCCTGTCGCTGGCCGATCCGGGCAGCAATGGCGAGACCGTATGGCGGCGGCGAAACCCTGGATTGTTCATAGTCTATGAGCAACTGTTGATGCGTACAGCGCCGGGCTCGGACAAGGGCATCGCGTTCTTCCTGCGCGCCTCTGCGAGTCCGTCGGACCGCAATCTGGTCAGCAGCTATATCGATGGCGGCTTTCTGTTTACCGGTTTCAGTGACCGGCTCCCGAACGACAGGTTCGGGATCGCCGCGACCTATGCACGGATTTCCGATCGTGCCCGCGCGCTCGACCGGGATACGCAATTGTTCACCGGCACGCCGTATCCGATCCGCGACTATGACGCCATCCTCGAGATCACCTATCAGCACGAGGTGAGGCCAGGCTTCCTGCTGCAGCCGGTGTTTCAGTACGTGGCCCATCCCGGCGGCGGTGGGGTCGATCCGTACGATCCGACCCAGAGCAGGCGCATCAAGGACGGGGTGATGGTGGGTGTTCGTACCACCATTACCTATTAGGCGGCTGCGGGCGCCACCGCCGGCTTCGGCGCCGGCCGTGAGATCGCCAGCGTGATCAGCGCCGCGAAGATGCAGAGCGCGCCCGCAACGAAGAAGGCAGGCAGGTAAGTCGCATAAATCGTCCGCGACAACCCCGCACCGAACGCCGCGACGCCCGCGCCCAATTGATGGCCGGCAAAGATCCAGCCGAACACCAGATTGGCGCGCTCCGGCCCGAACCGCTGCGCGGTGAGCCGCACCGTCGGCGGCACCGTCGCGATCCAGTCCAGCCCATAGAACATCGCGAACACCGACAGGCCGTAGAACGAGAAGTCGGTGAAGGGCAGGAACAGCAGCGACAGGCCGCGCAGGCCGTAATACCAGAACAGCAGCCAGCGATTGTCGTAGCGGTCCGACAGCCAGCCGGACACGATGGTGCCGACGAAATCGAAGATGCCCATCGCGGCGAGCAGGCTCGCAGCCTGCACCTGCGGGATGCCGTAATCGAGGCACATCGGAATCAGATGCACCTGGATCAGGCCGGCGGTGCTGGCGCCGCAGATGAAGAAGGTGCCGAACAGGATCCAGAACACCGACGATTTCGAGACGTCACGCAGGGTGCCGAGCGCCGCCGCCATGATCGGCGCATTATTCGGCGGCGCTGCCGCGATCGGCTCGGTGCCCTGATCGCCGAATGGCCGCAAGCCGAGGTCGCTCGGACGATCGCGCATGATCATGAGAACGGCAAATGCTGCGACCCCAAGCATCACGCAGATCAGCCCCAGCGCGATCCGCCAGCCATAGTGATCGGTCAGCGTCGCCACCAGCGGAAGAAAAACAAGCTGGCCGGTGGCCACGCTCGCGGTGAGAATGCCGACCACGAGGCCACGGCGCGCCACGAACCAGCGCGCAGCGATGGTCGCGCCCAGCACCAGTGCGGTCATGCCGGTGCCAAGTCCGATGACCACGCCCCACAGCAGCATCAATTGCCAAACTTGTGTCATGAACAGGGATGCGACGAGGCCGGAGACCACCACCAGCAGCGCCGTCAGCGTCATGTTGCGCAGGCCGTAGCGGTTCAGCAGCGCCGCAGCGAACGGCGCCATCAGTCCGAACAGGATGAAGCGGATCGACAGCGCCGAGGAGATCTCGGCCGTGGTCCAGCCGAACTCCTTTTGCAGCGGCACGATGAAGACGCCGGGCGCGCCGACGGTGCCGGCTGAGACCAGCGCGGTAAAGAACGTCACCGCGACCATCGCCCAGCCATAATGGATGTTGCGGCGGGCGAGGGCGGCGGACAGCCAGTTCGAAATCATTGAGCCTCTGGGGATTCAATTGGAACGTTGTCAGGATGTGCCCGACCAACACATCCTGACACAATCGCCGTTCGGCATAAATGCCGAACTTCCCTCGTTTTCGGACAAGAACGTCAGTGCACGATGCGCTCGACCGCGATCGCGGTGGCTTCGCCGCCGCCGATGCAGAGCGCCGCCACGCCGCGCCTGAGATTCTGCGCTTCGAGCGCATGCAGCAGCGTCACGATCAGACGGGCGCCGGTGGCGCCGATAGGGTGGCCGAGCGCGCAGGCGCCGCCATTGATGTTGAGTTTATCGCGGGGAATGCCGAGATCCTTCTGCGCCGCCATTGCCACCACCGCAAACGCCTCGTTGATCTCGAACAGGTCGACATCGCCGACGCTCCAGCCGACCTTGTCGAGCAGTTTGCGGATCGCCGGGATCGGCGCCGTGGTGAACCATTGCGGCTCCTGGCTGTGGGTGGCGTGGCCCTTGATCTCGGCGAAGGCACGAAGACCTTCGCGATCGGCGAGCGAACGCCGCGCCAGGATCAGGGCTGCGGCGCCGTCGGCATTGGCGGAAGAGGCGGCCGGCGTGATGGTGCCGTTGGCGCGGAACGCCGCCTTCAGCCCTGGAATTTTCGCCGGGTCGACCTTGAGCGGATGTTCGTCATTGGCGATCACGCGCGGTCCGGCTTTCTCGGCGATCGTGATCGGCACGATCTCGGCCTTGAAGGCGCCGCCTTCGACCGCCTTGCGCGCCCGCGTCAGCGTCTCGATCGCATAGGCGTCCTGGTCGGCGCGGGTGAACTGGTAGGCCTCCGCGGTGGCCTCGCCGAAATCGCCCATCGAACGGCCGGTCTCGTAGGCGTCTTCGAGGCCGTCCATCATCATGTGGTCGATGATGCGGTCATGGCCGGCGCGGTAGCCGGCGCGCGCCTTGCTCAGCAGATACGGCGCGTTCGACATGCTCTCCATGCCGCCGGACAGCACGATCTCGGCCGAGCCCGCATTGATGATGTCGTGGGCCAGCATGGTCGCCTTCATGCCGGAGCCGCAGACCTTGTTGATGGTGGTCGCGCCAGTGGCGTCGGGCAGTTTGGCGCCGCGCGCGGCCTGGCGCGCCGGGGCCTGGCCCTGGCCGGCCGGCAGTACGTTGCCCATGAACACTTCGTCGATCCGCTCGGGCGCCAGTTTGGCGCGTTCCAGCGCTGCGCCGATCACGTGGGAACCGAGCTTGTGGGCGCTGAAGGGCGACAATTCGCCCATGAACCGGCCGAGCGGGGTGCGGGCAGCGGACAGGATGACGACGGGATCGGAGGTGGCCATGGCGGAACTCCCAGGGGCATTGGGTTTGTTTAGATTACGATCATCATATGATGCGCCGCAAAAATTGCAACGGATGATCTCATGAAAATGAGTGGATCATTCCATGAGAAAATCTCGCATTCGGATGAGATGAATTGATCCGTTCGCGGAAAATCGCGCCGCTGCGCTATTCCAGCCCGTCGAGCGCCGTCCGAACCGCGTTCTGGAATACGGCGATGTCGCCGAGTTCATGGCCGAGCACCAGCGCCAGCCGGGTCAGGAACAGCGCCTCGCGCTCCGGCCCGGCCGAATCGATCGCGGTCGCCAGCGTCTCATAGGCGGTTTCGAAATCCGCTGATGGCATCGTGCTCATGCTTTGGCCTTCCCGAGGCACAGGGCGGCGGTCCGCAGCACCTCATTTGCGGCGATCGTTTTCCATCGCCCGGCGATATGCAGGTCCGGACGCAACAGATAAAGCGTGCCGGGAGCTGCCGCATACAGGCGCGCAATCTCGCCGTCGGCGTCGCTGACCTGACTGGTTCCGATCAACAGCGCCGCAAGGCGCTTGTCCGTGTTGCGAAGCCGGTCGAGCAGCATGAGGTCGTCGACGGAGGGCGCACCCCGGCAAAACAGGATGGCCGTCATGCCGATGCCGGCCTGGTCCAGTAGATGGCTGCCGTCGGGCAGTTTGGCGTTGGGCGCCACGCTGCCGCAGACCGGGCCACCGGCAAAATCGGCATCTCTGACGGCATAGGGTGTCAGCGGGCTTTCCGAATAGGTGTAGGGCTGCATTTGCCGGGGATTGGCGAGGCCGCGCGGGAATTCATGTTTCAAACTCAGCGACAGCGCGGCCTCGCGTGCCAGCCGCCAGCCGCGCGTCGGCGGCGTCATGAAGCGCGTGCTCTTGGTGGCATTGGCGAACACGTCGAGCGTTGCGCCGCGGCGCTCCGGCGTATAGCTGTCGAGTAGTATTTCATTTGCCTCGCCGCTCAGGACGAGCGCCAGCTTCCAACCGAGATTTTCGGCATCCGCCAGGCCATTGTTGAGACCGCGCACGCCAAAGATCGGCACGATGTGGGCGGCGTCACCGATGAAGAACACCCGGCCATGCCGGTAGTCGTCGAGGCACAGCGTGTTGGCGGAATAGACGCTCCACCATTCCAGTTCCCAGGGCTTGTCATGGCCGATGTCGCCGAGGATGGCGCCGACGCGGGCGCGGATGTTTTCCTCGCGCATCGCCTCCTGTTCGCTCTCGCCTTCGCGAAGTTGGTAATCGACGCGCCAGATCCGTTCCGGCTGCTTGTGGATCAGCACCGTTCCGCCGGGATTGCCGCTCGGCTCGAAGAAGGCGCGGCGTTCGGTCGGGAAATCATGATCCATGCGGATATCCGCGATCACGTAGCGGCCTTCGTAATTGTCGCCCTTCATGCGCAGCCCGAGCTGGGAGCGGATCGGCGAGCGCGCGCCGTCGGCGGCCACCACATATTGGGCAATGAGGCGGTAATTGCCGGCGGGCGAGGCGATGCCGATCGAAACGCCGTCTGTGCCGGGTTTGATGTCGACAAGCTCGCTCTGCCAGCGCATGTCGATGAGATCGCAGGCGGTCACCGCGTCATGCAGATACTGCTCGATATATTGTTGCTGCAGATTGTACATCGGGAGATATTTTTCACTCGGCGGATGCGGCATCTCGAGTCGAAATATCTGCTCGCCGCGGTAGTAGCTGCGGCCATAACGCCAGCCCAGTGATTTCTCGAGGAAGGGCGCGACCGCGCCGATCCGTTCCAGGATATGCATGCTGGGTCGCGCGATGCAGAGCGCCCGGCTGCCGTCATTGAACGTGTCCTTGCGGTCGATCAGCACGCTGCGGATGCCGTAGCGCGCCAGCACCAGGGCCGCGGTCATGCCGATCGGCCCGGCGCCGACGATCGCGACGGGATGGCGAACGGCTGCGCCGTCCAGTTCGGGCACGTGCCGCGCCGGAAAGATCGGATAGTTGAAGTAGAGCGAATCCAGCGGTCCCTTGCCGGCAGGTCGCATGTGTCCCTCCGCCTATCGCTTCCGGTCGAGGAAACCCTGCATTAGCAGTTGCGGCTCGCCGGTCAGGAAGGATTGCCCGAACACGCCGACGCTGAGATTGACCGATTCCGTCAGCGGCAGTTCTTCCCATTGCCGCAGCAGCGCTTTTTGCGAGCGCAGCGCTTCCGGGCCGCATTCGAGCAACGCCTTGACCGTGTGCTCGACCGCGTCGTCGAGGCCGCCGGCCGGCGCGACCTTGTCGACCAGACCCCAGGCCAGCGCCGTCGGCGCATCGATATTCTCCGCGGTCATCACCAGCCAGCGGGCGCGGCCCCAGCCGATCAGCCGTGGCAACAGCGCGGCATGGATCACCGAGGGGATGCCGACCTTGACCTCCGGCATGCCGAAATGGGCGTCGTGCGCGGCGATCCGGAAATCGCAGGCGGCAGCGACTTCCAGCCCGCCGCCGAGGCACCAGCCGGGCAACCGCGCGATTACGGGTGCCGGAAAGTGGCGCACGGCCTCGCAGAGATCGCGCAGCCGGGTGATGAAGGCTTCGGCGGATTTCGGGTCGAGTTTGGCCATCTCCTTGATGTCGGCGCCGCCGATCATGCTTTTCTCGCTCTGGCCGGCCAGGATCACCGCGCGGATGCTCCGGTCGGAGCTGAGTTTCTCAAAACCCTCGCGTATGCCGTTGGTAACGGCCGAATTCAGGATATTGAGCGAGCCGGCATTGCAGATCGACAGCCGCACCACGCCGCGCGGATCGCGGTCGATGCCGCAATGGGGATTGAGCATTTCCATCGGATTTTCTCTGTTCTGTTGGCTGCAGTTTGCGCCACTTCCCGGACAATGCGCAGGCTTGTCAAGGGCAGGCGGAATAGGAGGGCGTTGCGAAGCGCGGACCGCTCATATAATATTATGATCGTAATATAAACGGAGTTGCCATGACCACGATCGATACCGCCGACCTGTTCTCGCCCGCCAAGCGTCGGGAACGCGTGGTCGACTGGCAGGCGCCGGGGCCGGCCGCGAAGGCCGCGGCCGGGATGACGGGCATGGAGGCGATGTGCGCGATCCGCGACGGCATCCTGCCGGAACCGCCAATGGCGCGCCTGATCGATTTTCGGCTGCGGATTGCCGAACCCGGACGGATCGTGATGGAACTCGAGCCGCACGAGGGCCTGGAAAATACCATTGGGATCCTGCACGGCGCGACGGCGGCCGCGTTGCTCGATACGGCCATGGGCTGCGCGATTTCGACCATGCTGCCGGCCGGGCAGGGTGCGGTGACGCTCGATCTCAAATTGGCCTATTTGCGGCCACTTTCGATCAGGTCGGGCACGATTTCGGCCGAAGGCAAAATCATCAAACTGGGCCGCCAGACCAGCCATACGGAAGGCTTCGTCCGTGACGGCGCCGGCAATCTTGCGGTGCACGCAACCGCCATTTTCTCGATGATCGGCGAAGGTCCTGCGACGAAATAGGTACAGCTTTTTTCGCGCGCAACGGCTATTATATGACTGAAAACATCTAATGGTGACGGGATTACGATGCGCTATTCGAAGGAGCACAAGCAGGAAACCCACGCGCGGATCGTGAAGAAGGCGTCAGTACGGCTTCGCGAGAAGGGCGCGCACGGCATCGGTGTCGCCGACCTGATGAAGGAGGCCGGCCTGACCCATGGCGGCTTCTACGCGCATTTCGATTCCCGCGAGGCGCTGGTGATCGAGGCGTTTGCCTATGCGATGGACCGCTCCACCGAGCGCTGGCGCAAGCTCGCCGAAGAGACTCCCGCGGACAAGCGGCTTTCGACCATCGTCGAAAACTATCTGACGCCGCTGCATCGCGACGATCCCGGCCATGGCTGCGCGGTGCCGACGCTCGGCGCCGAGATCGCGCGCGAGAGCCCGAAGACGCGGAAGGCCTTTGCGGCCAAGCTGGAAGCGATGATCGACATGATGGCCGACCAGATTCTGGACGTGCCGCGCAAGGCCGCGCGCAAGCAGGCGGTGGCGGCGCTGGCGACCATGATGGGCACGCTGGTCCTATCGCGCATCGCCGGCAATGGCGAATTTTCCGACGAGATTCTTGCCGCCGGGCGCGAAGCCGTGGTCGGCCGCGCAGCGGCCAAGAAGGCCGTGGCGAAATCGAAGCCGAATTAGCAGCCACACCCACCGTCGTCGTCCCGGCGAAGGCCGGGACCCATACTCCGTGACGGTGGTGTTGGAGAAGGCAGATATCGACTATCTCGCGAACAACTGCAGCCGGTGGTTATGGGTCGTAAGTCTTGGTGGCTCGATTAAGATGGGCGATCGAGGCGGGCGTTGCGGGGTTTATGGGAGGTCGTTGGCGGCCGTCGGGATCTCGCACCCCGCCTCGTTTAATTGAAGGGCCGGACACCCGGACGGTAGCAAGTGCTGGCCGC
>JAFKKG010000029.1 GCA_017305715.1 Hyphomicrobiales bacterium
CCGGCACCGAGAAGCTGTTGGTGGCGGGGATCAATTCGCCGCAGCGCAGCCCGTAGCCCTGCCGCCGGGTAGTGGCTACGAGCTGTGCGATGCGTTGGGGATCGCGCGCCAGCGCATTTTCTGGGGCCGGATGCCGGGACAGCCGGTCAATGATGGCATCTCGCTCCTCGTCAGGGCAGAAGGAGACGAAGGCACGGCCCGATGAGGTTTGCAGCAACGGCAGGCGCGTTCCAACCAGCCCATGCTGGATCGAGAAGGGGCTAGTCCGGTGTGTCGACTCACGGACCAGCATCATGTCGGCCTGCAGGGTGTGAAGATCGACCGGCCAGAGGACCTGCTTGCCCAACAGCTCGATCTCCGGCGCGGCGCACTCGCGCACCCAGGCCTCGTCGTTGTAGCCGTCCGAAAGCGAACGAACATAAAGCGTGGGGTGCCAGCTTCCGTCCGATGGGCTGCGCTCGACGAACCCCAGCCCCTCAAGGGTTTCCAGGAGCCGCACCACCGTTGGGCGCGGCAGATCGAGGCGGCGCGCGATCTGCTGGGGATGGGCCCCTTTGTAGAGCGACAAATCCTGGAGGACGGCCAGACCCCGCTCGATGGCGCGTACTGGAGCGAAATTGCGACGACGGGCGGTGCCCATGAGAAACTGAATGTGTGAGGGAAAAACCGTTCAACAGGTGAACTCTAGCCTGAAATGAGTTGATGTTGAAAGCAACAATATTTCAAACAGCGGCGAATTCGTTGGGAGGTCGCTCATGAAAATCAATCGTCGAAATCTGCTTTTGTCCGGTGCCGCGATGCTCGCTGCCACCACTGGCGCCATTCCATACCTGCGCACCGCTAGCCATGCGGCAGGAAGCAAACCGCTCAAACTCGGCTGGTTTGCCGCGCTCTCGGGCCCCTATGCCACCGGCGCGCTGGCCCAGGATGCCGGCCACCGGGCGGCGGTGGCCGAACTGAATGCCAAGGGCGGCGTTCTCGGTCGCCCGCTGGGACTCGTGACGCGCGACACCGTGGCCGATCCCGGCAAGGCCGTGAACTTCGTGCAGGAACTGCTGTTCTCGGAAAAGGTCGACGTGCTCTTCGGTCCCAACACGTCGGGCGAAGCCATGCCGATCCGCGATTTCATCGCCGAGGCCAACACGATCAACATGCCCACAGCCTTGATCGACCATGTGATTGATCCGAAGAAATATCCGTCGATCCTCCGCGTCGGCGGTTCGGCCGGCCAGCAGATCGAGGCGGGCATCATGTTCGCGCTCGATCGCTACAAGAGGCAGAAGATCGCGCTGTTCGTGGACAACCTGTCCTACGGCGTACTCTGCCGTGATCTTGCGCTGGCCAAGATGAAGGCGCGCAACATCGCGCCGATCTATGTAGGTACACTGGATGCAAACAAGGTCGATCTCGGCGACGATATCATCAAGGCGCGCGACAGCGGCGCGGATGTGCTGCTGGTATGGTCGGCCTCGTCGTCATTCATGGCGCGCGTGCTGACGGCACGCGGCGAGCAAAAATGGGATGTCCCCGCGATCTGCGCGCCGATCGCGCTCAACGCGCAGATCGCCGATCTCGTCAAGAAGGACTACCTGAAGGGTGCCGTCGGCGTGGGCTTCCATCATCTCGCGGTGGACGGCGAAGGCAAGTTCGCGGCCGGCATCGAGAGGCTTGTCGTCGATCAGGCAGTGATCCTGGGGCCGCAACTGAAGAATGGCATCACCTGGATCCTGCTGGGCTATGCCTCGACCCTCCTTTGGGCCCGTGCGGTCGAGATCGCAAAGACATCCGAAACCGACGCAGTCATCCAGGCTCTGGAATCAATGGGCACCACGGAAACACTGTTCGGAAAGGTGGCGTTCGGTCCCGGCAACCGCGAGGGTCTTTCGATGGACGAGTACGCGCTGTTCGCCATCGCTTCGTTCCGCAACGGCGGTTTCTCGCTCGCGTGAACCGTCGT
Source organism: Hyphomicrobiales bacterium (assembly GCA_017305715.1). Classification (GTDB taxonomy): domain Bacteria; phylum Pseudomonadota; class Alphaproteobacteria; order Rhizobiales; family Xanthobacteraceae; genus Bradyrhizobium. Next base: position 1,958 of record JAFKKG010000029.1, read on the forward strand.
TGCTTCACAAGGCGCCCTGCGCTGGCTCTGGTTTGGAGGAGCATTTCATGCTCATCGTTCTGATTTCGGGGATCGCGCTGGGCTGCCTCTATGCCACGGTGGCCCTGAGCTACAACGTCATGTACTCCACCTCGAAGGTGCTCAGCATGGGCACCGGGCAGTTCGCCATGGTCGGCGGCATTGTGGGTGCCTGGACGCTCGGCGACCTCGGATGGCCGATCTGGGCGTCGCTGCCGCTGGTTGCGGCTGTCGGGCTCGCTTTTGGCTGGTTGACCGAATTCATTGCAATTCGCCGCACCATGAACGGCAGCGATGATCATCTCTGGATTCTCTCGACGCTCGCAGTCTCGATTATAGTGCAGCAGGCCATGGCGCTGTGGTGGGGTACCGAACCGCGTCCCTTTCCGCGGTTGATTCCGCAGGACTATGCCGGCATCGTTGACCAGAAGTATTGGTTGCCGATCGTTACCGCCTTTTTCATGGCAGGCGCACTGGCGCTCTTCTATCGCAAGACTGCGATCGGCAAGATTTTCGTGGCGCTGTCCGACGACACCTTTGCCGTCAGTGCGCGCGGAATATCCGCAATCCGGATGCGTTCGCTGTCTTACGCGATCGCCGGCGCGATCGGAACGCTGGCCGGCTTCGTCACGGGTCAACTCACCTACGCTTACTTTGCCCTCGGGCTTTCGCTGACCTTGAACGGGTTCATCGCACTCACCATCGGCGGCATCGGTTCCGACATCGGCGCGCTCGCGGGCGGCATCATCTTCGGCGTGGTGACCACCTTAGTGGCCTATGTCTTCGGTTCCGAATTCCAGCAGACCATCGCGGTAGGGACGCTAGTCATCCTTCTGACCATGATCCCGTCGGGACTGTTCGGCAAGAAGCGGGTGCGTCAGGTATGATTCTCAGATCACATCAGGGCCTCCTGCTGGCCGTCGTCGGCGTCGGCCTCGCCATTGCCTTCCCCAATCTCGTCAGCGACCGCTACATCTTGCGGATCGGCGAGATGGTCCTTGTCTATTGGATCATTGTCGCGGGGCTCAATCTTCTGGTGGGCTACACGGGGCTGATGTCGATCGGCCATGTGGGATTGCTTTCGATCGGCGGCTACGGCTTCGCCATCCTCGCCGGCAAGCTCGGACTGGATCCGTTCGTGGCGCTCGCCTGTTCGGGCGCTCTTACCGCGGTCGCGGCTGGAGTGCTCTGTCTGCCCTCGCTGCGCCTGCCGGGGTTCTATTTCGCGTTGGCGACCATCGCCTTCGCGCTGATCATGGTCGAGCTAGCGCTCGGTTTCTCGGGATTGACCGGTGGCACGGTGGGGCTGTCGGTCCCTGCCTTTCCCGCTCCCTTCAGGCGCACGATCGGCGAATACTGGCTGGCGCTCGGGATCGCGGTTGTGGTCACCGCGATGACCTGGAACATCGCACACAGCATGTGGGGCCGTGCGATGATCTCCGTCCGCGACAGCGATGTCGCGGCCCAGAGCATGGCGGTCTCAATCTTCCGCACCAAGCTCACCGTCTTCCTGTTCTCGGGATTTTGTGCCGGCATTGCAGGTGCACTCTTTGCGCGGGCGCAGAGCCATATCACTCCGGAGGCCTTCAACTTCGACCTGTCGCTGATGTTCTTCACGGCCATCATCATCGGCGGCCGCGGTTCAATCGTCGGCCCGATGCTGGGCACTCTGCTCCTTGCCGTGATCCCCGATGTCTTTGCCTCGATGCAGCGTTACACGGCGTTCTTCTACGGGGGCATCCTGCTCCTGGTCGTCTTGGCCATTCCGCAGGGATTGGGCGTTTGGGTGCGCGAGCATCTTGGTCGCGCCGGCGAGCGCGGAGAAACGGATCGCCGTGGTGCCGAGGCCCCGAACATGGCGACCCTCAGCGCCCTTCTGCGGGAGAATGACTGAATGCACGCGATTCATCCCGATGCACGCCATAGCGTGGTGGCGCTCGGTTCCGACACGCTCGCGGTCCGCCACGTCTCGAAGACGTTCGGCGGATTGAAGGCGGTCAGCGACGTGTCGCTCGCGATCCGCGCTGGTCAGATTCACGGCCTGATTGGGCCGAACGGCTCCGGCAAGACGACCATGCTCAACCTCGTGAGCGGCTACTACGCCATCGATGAGGGATCGGTGATGCTGTGTGGGCAGGAGATGAGCCCGCTCGATGTCCGTTCCCGCGCCCGCGCAGGCATCGCGCGCACCTTCCAGAAGCCGCGGCTGCTGCCCTCGCTCACCGTGCTCGATAACGTCATGCTTGGTGGCTGGGGTGGAGTACGAGCCGGATTTCTCGAGACCGCAATGAGCTTGCCGCGACCGCGGCGGGAGGAGCGGCAGCTTCGCGAACGCGCGCGGGCTCTGCTTGACGCCTCCGGTCTCGGCAAGCTGGCCCAGCGTCGCTGCGAGTATCTCGAGCACGCGGAGCGACGATTTCTCGAGATCGTTCGCGCACTCATGATCCGGCCGAAGATTCTGTTGCTCGATGAACCTGCGGGCGGTCTGACCGGACTGGAGATCGACTATTTGGGCCAGATCATCCGTTCCGTCGCCGACGCCGGCATCGGCGTGATGCTGGTCGAACATCATACAGACTTCGTCTTCAGACTGAGCGATCACGTGACGGTGCTGAATTTGGGTAGGACCCTGGCGGAGGGTACTCCCGACGCGGTGCGCAACGACGCCGAGGTCATCCGCGTCTATCTCGGGAGCTAAGGCATGGCGAAAAAGAAGGGCGCGGCACTGCTCGAGATTTCCGATCTCGACGTCTCCTATGGCAAGGCCCCGGTTGTGATCGGCGCCTCGCTCGTGGTCCATGAGGGTGAGTTTCATGCGATCCTCGGCCGCAACGGCGCAGGCAAGAGCACCATGCTTCACGCGGTCTCCGGTTTGATCGCCAAGCGTGGTGGACGGGTTCGCTTCGACGGGAAGGACATCACTTCGTCCAGTCCGGAGAAGATCGTGGAATTGGGCCTGATCCAGGTCCTCGAAGGTCACCGGATATTTCCCTCGCTCTCGCTGCAGGACAATCTGGATGTTGCTGCCTATCCGATCAGAAGGCGAGGAAAACGGGTCGACTACGAACGCATCTACCGGCTCTTTCCCGAGCTCGCCGCCAAGCGCAACGATCCAGCCTCGTCGCTTTCAGGGGGGCAGCAACAGATCCTCGCTGTGGGCCAAGGTATCCTGGCCGAGCCGCGGCTATTGATCCTGGACGAGCCGTCGGGTGGCCTCGCGCCTATCGTCGTCGATCGAATCCTGGACGTCGCGGCTCAGCTCGCGCACGAAGGCGCTGCGATCATTCTGGTAGAGCAATTGGTCGAAAAGGCCCTCCGCCGCGCCGACACGGCGTGCGTGATGGATACCGGGCGCATCGTTCATCAGGGCACCGCCGAGGAAATGGCATCGAGCTCGGTCGTGCGCGAAATCTATCTGGGCCACGGCTGACGAGGTCGCGGCCAAGGCTCCCACTCCCGATGAGCGGCTGAGCGTCGTGCTGAATCACAACGGGCGAGAGACGCCAGCCTCCGCTCGAACATCGTTGGCTTGAGGAAGAAGAACATGTCACAGTCGAATGCACTCGCGCGTTATCACGGCAAGGCGGCTCTGGTCACCGGTGGCCTCGGGGCTATGGGCCTCGCCATCGGGCGCCGCCTTACCGAGGAAGGGGCCGAGGTCTATCTCGCCGATGTCACCACCGAGGATGGCGGCCGTATCGCGGAGGCCTATGCAGGACTCGTCCAACCCCACGTATTGCAACTGGACGTGACTTCTGCCGAAAGCTGGAGCGCGGCAATGGCCTCAATTCTCGCGACGAGCGGCGGGCTGCACCTCCTGATCAACAACGCCGGAGTGATTACGCCGGTGCCACAGCCGATCGCCGATGTTCCGCTGGAGGAATTTCACCGCGTGCTGAAGGTGAATCTCGATGGTGTGCTGCTGGGGACCCAGGCTGCGCTGAAGGTGATGAAGCGAGGCGTTGGCGCGGCCATCGTGAACCTGGGTTCGCTCGCTGCATACACGGGGTCGGCGGACAACGGCACTTATGGTGTTTCCAAGGGAGCGGTGCGCGCGCTCACGAAGCATTCTGCACTGTCGGCCGCGCGCAATGGTCATGACGTGCGCATCAACGTGGTGCATCCGGGCTATGTCTGGACGCCGCTAGTGGCGGCGAAAGCTGCTGGCCAGTTTGGTAGCGAGCCGGCTGCGCGCGATGCCTTCTCGAAAATGAACCCATCCGGTCGCATTGTGGAGCCGTCCGATGTAGCGGCCGCTATTGCCTTTCTGGGCTCGCAGGATGCGCGCATGATTCATGGCGCAGATCTGGTGATCGACGGTGGCAGGCTGATTCAGTGAGGCAATGCTCCCGATGCATCATCCCTAAGCGATCTCGGCGCCCGCGTCGCAAGGCGGTGCCGTAGGGAAATTCGCGGAAGAGGCGTCAGACGCGATTCGATCCATTTACAGGTGTAACTGCGAGACGCGCGGCCATGGTTGGCGCGCCCAGCTATAGCAGCATCAGCTGGGCAAGCTGAGCCTTGTCCGATATCTCCAGCTTTTCGTAAATGCGCCGCAAGTGGTGGCGAACTGTCGCTGGCGAAATGGCAAGACGAAGGGCGATCTCCTTGTAGGAATCTCCCTTGGCGAAGGCGCTGGCGATCGCCTGCTCCCGGTTGGACAGGAAGTCAGCCGGCGCTCTCTTGCTGACTAACAGCAGAACCCAGTCGCGAACTCCAGACGCTTTGACGACGAGTCGATTGCCAGTGAAGGACGAACTGTGCCGCTGACAGACCCGGATAAGGGCCGCCGGCAAGGCAGGGCTTCGCCAGTCGGGCCATTCTTCCCGCATGAGCTCTGCAAAGCCCGGCGCCGCGTCATGCACAACGCCCTTGCGATCAGCTAGGGCCACTAGAAATCCCAGATCCATTCTGGACATGCGCAATTGGGAAATCTGCGTGATACGATTGTAGCTCCAGCAGGCGAATAGGTGCGGGACGATCAATTGAGTAAGCAGGCGGTCTTCTTCCGTGAACCGACGATCCTTGTCCTTGCGGTAGAGGACGAGAAAGGTGAGGATATTCACGTTGCGGTTCAGGTCGAACGTAAACAAGAGGTGTCGAATGCCGAGGACTTCGGTGACCGCCCTTATCTGTGGCGCATCGGTGAAGAATTCCGGTAGCTCGCAATTGAGCGTGTGCCCGGGACCCTTGCTCACCATCCGAATCATATTTGGATCGTGCCGAACACTTTCCCAAAGCTCGCCGAAATCGGCCGGGAGTCTGTAGGTGTAGGAGTTGTGCACATCGAAGGCCCGAATCGCGGTGGCCGACATCCCCCACCATGCCGAGTCGAAAGAAACGTGCTCGGATAGCAGGTCGAGAGCCTGCTCTTGGAAACGCTCCATGGGCGCTGCCAACGCAGCACGATGCAGGTCGAATACGAATCTGCTGAAGCTTTCGACGTATTCGATGTCCTGAAGCACTCCCGGATTCCTCAGTTTTTTGCGCCGCAGCACAAGATGCGTTCATTTGAACGATATCGGATGCTGCCGTTCGTCCGATTATAGGGGCGATCACCGCCCGTCGCCAGAGAATGTGGCGGGCTAGGTAGGCAGTGCCGGTGCCCGCTACGGAGGGGAAGCCTGGAAGGAGAATGAAGATCGCGGTTGGCCTGTAGCGAAACACGTGTCGATTCAGCGGCGGCGTTGCCTGCCGCGGCTACGGCATCCTCTTCAGTAAAATAGAGAAAGTCGGGAGGGAAATATGTTTGTATTTGACAAGATGCCGGATCCTGTTCTCGGCCTAGGCGGCCTCGAGCCAGGACTCTCCACCGAAGAAAAGGCGGTGCAAGGCGCGGCGCATCAGTTTGCAAGGGAGGTCATGCGGCCAATTGGCGTCGCCCTGGACAAGATGACGCCCGAAGAGGTGATTGCACACAGCTCGCCTATTTGGAGCTACCTGAAGCAGATCAAAGATAGCGGTCTTCTTGATCTCAAGGCGCTCGCTGCGATGTCCGCGCAAGAAAAAGCGCGCATGATGCCTCTCATCTTTGAAGAACTGGGCTGGGGGGACTCGGGCCTTACCATTGCGGCAATCGCCCTTTCTTTCCCCGCATTCGCTGCCGGGATGAGCGGCAATCCGGAACTCATTGAAGAGTTCGGGTCGTCGCTCGGTTGCTGGGTGGGCACGCAACCCGACCGCGGCAGCGACGCTGTTGACTGGGACGCAACCGAGGTTCATCCGGGCGCGCGTCAGCCTCGCGGCAATCTCAACGCAAAGGTTGTCGGAGACCAAGTGGTTGTCAACGGCCAGAGCGCGGCATGGGTGAGCGCCGGCCCCCTCGCGCAAAGCGCCTTTGTTTGCTGCCAATGCGACTACGGCGACGGACTTTGGGACGCCCAGGGCCGCCCGAACCTGATCAACGTCCTGGTTCCCTTCGACCACCGGGTAACCAAGGGCAAGCCGCTCAACAAGCTCGGGCAGCGGGCGTTGCCTCAGGGCGAAATCTTCTTCAACGAAGTCGTGCTTTCCAAGAAGTACATTATGAACGGGCGCGACACCGCGGCCGGCGGCCTCTTCGGCATCGTCACCTTCGCCAACATGGACATGGCGATGACGTTTACCGGCGTCGCTCGCGCCGCATTTGAGCATGCGCTCGCGTACGTGCACGAGCGCAAGCAGGGCGGTGTCGCCCTCATCAATCATCAAAGCGTTCGCGCCCGCATCTTCAACATGTGGCGAAAAGTCGAGACCGCGCGCGCCCTTACGCGCCGGGTCGTCGACTTCAATTTCGGATCGAACGGCCCGCATCTGCTTGCTTCGATAACAGGGAAAACCTTCGTCACTCAGACGGCCGTCGAGGTCGCAAATGAGGCTTTGCAGCTCTTCGGCGGCAATGGGCTGGCGAAAGACTACCCTCTGGAAAAGCTTTTGCGTGACGCCACTGCCTCACTCATTGAAGACGGAGAGAACAATCTCCTCTCCCTCAAAGGCGCGACATGGCTCAGCAAGTGGTACCAACACCACTCCTGAGCCCCCATAACGTCAAAAAAAACGAGAGTGAGCTCAAATGGAACCGGTGATCATCGCTGGCGTCGGGATGATTCCCTTCACCAAGCCAGGAGCAAGCGAGTCATATGACATCATGGGGGCCAGGGCAGCGAAGGCCGCTCTCGGTCACGCAGGGCTCGAATATCCGCAAGTTCAGATGGCGTATGCGAGCTATGTGTACGGCGACTCGTGCTCGGGGCAGGCTGCTCTCTACCACGTTGGCATGACCGGGATCCCGATCGTCAACGTCAACAACATGTGCAGCAGCGGTTCTAGCGCGTTTGCCATGGCGACACAGGCGATCCGAACCGGGATGGCCGATTGCGTGCTCGCGGTTGGTTTCGAGCAGATGGTTCCCGGCGCGCTCGACTCCATCTTCCCCGATCGACCAGGCCCTCAGCAAAGGCATATCGACCTTATCGCAAGAGTGATGAAGCTCACGCCCGACGAGCGTAAGATCCCGCCGGCATTGCAGGTGTTCGGCAGTCAGGTTGATCTGCTCAGGACGCATTATGGTGTTAGCGACCGGGCGCTTGCTCGAATAACGGTGAAGGCGCACAGGCACGCGCAAAACAGCCCGTTCGCGATCTTCAAGAACCCTCTGAACGAGGAAGACGTTATCGCGTCGCCGGACTTGCTCCGCGGGTTGCGCAAATTGCACGCCTGCCCGCCGAGCTGCGGCGCCGCAAGCGTGATCATATGCACTCCTGCGTTCGCGAGGAAGCACGGCATTCGCGACGATGTCAGACTCGCGGGCCAGGGCTGGGTTTCCGACCGCGCTGACGGCTTCGGCGATGACCTTCTTGACACCACCTTCGTCGGACTCACCAAGGACGCGGCGCATCGCGCGTACGAGGAGGCCGCCGTCGATCCACGAGACGTGGACGTGATCGAATTGCATGACTGCTTCTCAAGCAATGAGATCATTTCCTACTACGGCCTCGGACTATGCGATCTCGACGACGCAGAGCGGTTCGTCATGGACGACCAGAACACCTACGGCGGGACATTTGTCGTCAATCCATCGGGCGGGCTTCTTTCAAAGGGGCATCCACTCGGCGCCACGGGACTGGCCCAGATTACTGAACTAACCTGGCAACTGCGCGGCGAGGCGCAAAGGCGCCAAGTCGAAAACGCGCGAGTCGCGCTCCAGCATAACGTCGGCTTGGGAAGTGCGGCCTTCGTGAACATTCTGAAGAAAGTTTAGGGGATCGTCGTCCGGCGGGAGCGGAAGATCGAACATACCGTTCAAGGGAGGTAGTTTATGAAGAAGCCTGTCGTCGTGTGCGGAGCCAGCGGCTACACCGCAAAACTGATCATCGAGTTTCTTCGCAGTTTTCAGGTTCCATTCATTGCAGCCGGGCGAAATCGCGACCGCGTCGAAGCCGCAATGAAGTTGATTCCGGGCATTGAAACGGCCGACTACGAAATCGCCGAGCTGCCCACCGACGTCGCTGATCTCAAGAAGCTCTTCGCGGGCTCGAAGGTCGTTTGCAACACGGTCGGGCCATTCGTTCAGCATGCAGAACCGACGATCCAAGCAGCGCTGGAGGCAGGGTGCCACTACCTGGACACTACCAATGAGCAGAATTACATGATGCCGATGCGCGATAAATATGGCGCGGAATTCGCTCGGAAGCAGCTGTTGCTCGCGCCGAGCACCGCGCATATGTGCACCATCATGGAGACGGCGGCGGAGGCGTGCCTTGCAGAGTCCGAGGTCGATACGATCGAGGGCGTCTGCATCGTTAGTGGCACGCCGACGCCCGGCTCGACACAAACCTTCATTCAGAGCGTGACCGCCGAAGAGCGGTATCTGGAAGGCGGCGTATTGCAGCTATGGCGTCCATGCCACAGCGCAGAAGTCAGGGTGCCGTTCACCGACCGCACGCTCCTGGCTCTGCCTTGGGGCGGCTCCGGTCTTCCGCTCTGGTATCAGGACGATCCGAGAGTGCAGAGCGTGAGGACAATGGCTGCATTCACCAATCGCGATCTGATGGAAGGCGTGCTCAAGATCTACAGTCATTATCACGCGAACCTTAGGCAATTGCCCGAAGACGGGCAACGCGAAGCGTTGGCTCGGATCGCCGCCGGCATGCAGCCGGGCGCGCCGCCTCGTGAGAATCCCATGATCCACCGCAACTGGGACACGATCATCGGCTCAAGCACCACGAAGACGGTCCGCTACACGATCTACAGCCACTGCGGTTATCAGATTACCGGCCTTCTACAAGCATTCGCTGCGAACTGGCTGATCAAGCATCCGCCGCGCGCTTTCGGCTTCCAGGGCGCGGCTCATGCCTTCGGGTATGAACGCATCCTGAGTGTGCTCGAGAAGTTCGGTTACGGGAAGCTTGTGAGGGGCAATTGACCGAAATGTCTATGATCGATTTCTTCGATTACGCTTGCGCCAATTGGCCAAACAACGAGTTCATCGTCTTCGGAGAGACGAAGATCTCATACGCCGAGGCGCAGGTGACGACCCGCCAAATTGCAAACGGGCTTGCGTCCCTCGGTTGCTCCAAAGGCGCAAAGGCGGCCGTGTTGTCGGGCAACGATCCGATTGCATGGCTGACCGTTCTCTCGATATGGCGAGCCGGAATGACATACGTCCCGCTCAATCCGCGGGACCCAATGGCCCACAATGCATCGTTGCTGAAGCAATTCGACTGCGATGTCCTCTTCTTCCAACCGGAAATTGCGGGCGAGCTGTCAAAACATAAGGCGGAACTGGATCATATCAAACACTTCGTTTCGCTGGGAAAGACGACCGACCTCATCTCGGACGCGCGTTTGCTGGACGAGTTCGTTGCCAGCCAACCGACCTCGTCCGAAAGCGTTGCAGTTGCGATGGACGACGTATGCATCATCACGCCGACGGGCGGGACGACCGGAAAGCCAAAAGGCGTCATGATGACGAACCGCAACCTGCAAATGATGTTCGCGAACTGGCTCCAGTTCATGCCCTATTTGCCAGGCGAATTCCCGGTCGCGCTGCTCGCCGCGCCGATCACTCATGCGGCAGGACCGCTCTCCATGCTGAGCACCCTTCGCGGCGGGAAAGTCGTAGTCATGTCGCGTGTCGACCCGATCGCCATCCTCGACACGATCCAGGAGCTGGGGGTCACCGAGCTATTCCTGCCGCCTACTGCAATCTACAGCCTGCTCGATACCCCCGGCGTGGACTCCAGAGACTACAGCTCGCTCAAGTATTTCATCTACGCGGCTGCGCCGATGGCGCCGGAGAAGCTTAGGCGCGCCCTTGCAACCTTCGGACCGGTCATGATGCAAGGCTATGGGCAATCCGAGGCGACTGGCGCCATCAGCTGCCTTCGCCCGGAAGATCACCTAGCAAATGGCGAATTTGCATCCGAAGAGCGCCTGTCGTCTTGCGGCCGCGTATTTCCGCTTGTCCGGGTGACCATTCGCGACGAAGCGAACAATGAGTTGCCCAACGGCGAAACCGGCGAGATCTGCGTCGCCGGCGATAATGTGATGAAGGGCTACTACAACGACAAGGAACGCACCGATGAGGCGTTGGTCGACGGATGGCTCCGTACCGGGGATGTCGGTCATTTCGACAAGGACAATTTCCTCCATATCACGGACCGAAAGAAGGACATGATCGTCACGGGCGGGTACAATGTCTATTCCGCCGAGATCGAACGCGTCATCAACGGGATCGCAGGCGTGTTTGAATGCGCGGTGATCGGAGTTCCTGATGAGAGATGGGGCGAAGCGGTCACAGCCGTCATCCAGCTTGGGGGCGGCGCGACTCTCACAGCCGACGCCATTATCGCCGAGTGCAGGGACAAGCTCGGTCCCGTGAAGACGCCCAAGAACGTCGAATTCGTCGAACGCCTGCCGCGAAGCATCGTCGGAAAAGTCCTGAAACGTGAGCTTCGTGCCGCGTACTGGGACGGAAAAGCCCGAAACGTGAACTGACGACCAGGACGTGCGCTCGCGGCGGCAGTTCGAGCGAAAGACAGGAGCGATGGCGTGGAATCTGATTTCAGCATCGACAAGAAGGTGGTGGCGATCACCGGAGCGGCGTCCGGGATTGGAAGGGCTTTGGCCGTCCGAATGGCAGGGGCTGGCAGCCGGCTTGCGCTGGCGGACGTCGACCTGGCGGGCCTCCAGGAGACGTTGTCGTTGTTGCCGGGAGGCGTAGACGCGCGCGTGTATCCTGTTGATGTTTCGTCTAGAGATGCCGTTTTCAATTTCGCCGACGATGTCGTTCGTGATTTCGGCGCCGTTGACTATGTGATCAACAATGCCGGGACTGCCTTCCTCGCGACTTTTGAACACATCACGCTCGAGCAGATAGATAGAATCATCGCAGTGAACCTTTGGGGCGTCATTTACGGTTCCAAGGCCTTCCTGGAAAAGATGCTCCCGCGGCGCAACGGTTGTATCGTCAACATATCCAGCGTGTTCGGCCTTCTCGCCACGCCGTGCTCGGTCGCCTATACGATTTCGAAATTCGGGGTGCGCGGCCTGACCGAAACGCTCTGGCAGGAACTTGACGGCACCGGAGTGCGCGCCGTACTCGTCCATCCGGGCGGCATCAATACCAATATTTCGAACGGCTCAAAGGCGGCTTACGACGCCGACTTCGAACGCAAGGTCATGAAAGCGAACTTGGCGCAGATGACAACTGCGCCGGACAACTGCGCCGAACAGATCGTGCAAGGACTGCTGCGCGGTCACAAACGGCTCCTTGTCGGCAACAGTGCGAAGACGCTGCACGTAATCTCTCGGCTCTTACCGAATTCGTACGGCTACCTGATCAAGAAGAAGCTCGGATTCTAGAGTCTAGGCAGTGGCCATCGCGAGGGGTCAGGGGCAGTGGGCGCAGAATCTCAGCGTTTTCAAGTGCGCTCCAACAAGAAGAAGAGGGAGACGTGATAGCGATATATCGACGTCCGAGACGGTACTTTGCCGGCGAACCGTCAATTCCCGAGTGTGTCACGGCTCCGAATATTGCCCCGTTTCGTCTTCCAACATGCACCCCGGCTCCTCATTGCGCTAATTCGAAATGCATCCAGGCGCTTACTGCATACCGGGCGGGGTCAGTGTTGGACGCCGGTCGTGGAGGCAAAAGCCGCGCCGATCCACAGCCCTTATGACACGAAAGGTGTGGCTCGAGGGCTTACAGTGAGCCCGATTACCCCAAACGACTATCGAAGCCTGGCTCAACGTCGCGCAACTTCGGTGCAGACCCTCATGTGACCTTTCTAAAGGTCGAGTTTGAGAATCCTTGATTGGGATCGCGAACAGCACACGGCGATCACTTCATTCGAGGCTTTCTCGGTATCGGTCAGCACCATATCACGGTGGTCCGGACGGCCCTCGATGACCTTTGCGACACAGGTTCCGCATACACCGGTTTGACATGCCGTCTCCACTTCAATGCCTTCGCGTTGGAGAGCAGAGAGTATCGTTTCGGTACAGCCAACCTCGATTGACAGGCCGGAGCGAGTTGCAACAACGGTGAAGGGCGAACCCGTCGTGTCGATTTCCGCTCCGAAATGCTCTTGGTGAAAACGCTCTTTCGTCACGCCGACACGGCGCGTTGCTTCTTCAATGAACGCCATATATCCGCGCGGTCCGCAAACGTAGACATGGCAATCGCTGTTCGCTGAACGCAGGATATTCTCCGCATCGAGAAGCTTTCCGTCCTGCTCATCGTCGATATGGAGGACGATCTTGTCGCGGAACGGCAAAGCGTCGAGTTCTCTCGAAAATGGAATCCGTAGACGTGAACGTGCGGAAATGTGCCACGTAAACGCGCGGCCCAATTCGTGGAGACGCCACGCCATCGCCAGCAACGGTGTCAATCCTATCCCGCCGGAAAAGAGCAGGATGGAATTCGCCTCCTCATTCAGCGGGAAGTGATTGCGGGGTATGCCGATCTGGATCTTTGAGCCGACTTGATACTTACGGTGAACTTCGACGGAGCCCCCGCGCGATTTCGCTTCTTTCTGTACTGCAATCAGGTACGTCTTCTCGCTGACACGCCCGGTCAATGAATACTGACGTACGAGACCTGAACGAACGTGCAGGTCGATATGCGCCCCAGGGGCCCATAGGGGAAGAGCCGTGTCTCCATCAGCCGCAACAGCCAGGGAGATAATACCGTCCCCAATCTCGCGGCGCTCGACGACGCGTGCTTGTATGAGTTGAGAGCGAGCCTGCTGCGGCTGTGCGCGATCGGATTTCGGCGTCACGGTCCCGGCTCCGCGCTGAAATCGAGCAGGAAGCGATTTGAAGGCATAGATCGTGTTGTTCAGGGCGACTGTCGGTTCGCCGGTGTGTATCCGCTCCACCCGAGGGAGCATGGCTTTCAGCAGAGCGACCATTTCGAGTTGCGCCAGGTGCATTCCGACGCACATATGGATACCACTTCCGAATCCGAGATGTCGCTTTGGATTTCGGGTCACGCGGAACGTATCCGGTTCGTCGAATACACGCTCGTCTCGATTGGCGGATGCATAAAGCACCATGACGCGCGCGCCCTGTTCGACCGTGTGGTCACCGACTTGGACATCTCGCGTTGCATGCCGTGAGAATGATCGGATAGGCGCACCGAGCCGTACGGCTTCATTGACCGCGTTCGTGAGTAGATCAGGCCGCTTCCGCAGACTGGTCCACTCGTCGGGATTCTTGGATAGTTGCCAGATTAGTTGGCCGGTCGCCGATATCGTGGTGTCAAGGCTCGGATTGATGTAGTCTCGGATGCAGAACGGTGCGAGTTCGGCGGAAAGAGCGCCATCGTCGACCAGTTCGTGTATTCGACGTGTCCAGCTTCCTTCCTTTAGGTCGCTTCGCTTTGCATGCTTATTGATGAAGTCGCGCTGCTCGAGGAAGATGCGGAGTGCCTTCTGACCGCGGGGGTTTTGAACTCCCAAGAGATCGAAGGCCGCGCCACCCCAGCGCAACATGTTCTCTTTTCCGAAGTCGGGGAGTCCAACCAGGTCGCGAACGACGGTAAGCGGAAGATGCGACGCGAGATCCGCCATCACATCGAAGTCACCCTGTTCGATGAGCCGGTCGATGAGATCTTCCGCCAAGGCCTCGATCAGCGGCCGTACCTCTTCTAGCGCGCCCGGTAAGAGTGGCGCAGCCATTGCGGAGCGGATGGCGCTGTGTCGCTCTCCATCGGAGGCGATCGAGTTCCCCTGCATCAGATCGCATGCAGTCTTATCGGCCGCGACCCCGCGGCCGCTGCAGAAGGTCTCAGGATCCCGAAGACAGTCTGCGACTTCCTGATATCGGGTCAGCGCGTAATTGCCGTGTCGCGGCAGCCATACGAGCGGTCCCAGCTTCCGCATCGCGACATAGTGCGGCCATGGTTCACGGATGAATTCGTCCGAATAGAAATCGACGTCATAGCTGGGAGCTGCCATTTGTTTCCTCTTCCGTCGAGTCTTGGGCGCTGACGGGCGAGCGGCGGATCGTCATCTTCCGGCGCGTCGAGGCTCTGGAATACGGCCCTGTTGCGTCGTAGTCTGTCATTATGATTGATGACAGATCGAAGGATCCGGAGCAGGACGCCCTCGCGCACTGCATCCTCGCCATCGGGACGCCGACGTTCTACCGCGCGTTGCTGCGATTTGGTCAGGTTGTATGCGGATTCGAGCATCTCAGTGTTTTCGGGTTCACACCTGCATTCGAACCCCGCATCGCGGTTCTCGAAGGGCTGGATGACCCGAGCATTACGAGTCTGTCCGCGCAGTCCTACATGGGGTTCGGCTACCATAGCTCCGATCCGGCGCCCGCGCTAATACGCGAACTGGGACACGCCGCCGACGCACCAGCCGTTCTATCGTTATGGGCGCGGGACATCAAAGACGCTGCATATCGTCGCGGGATATACGAAAAGTGGGGGCTCGATGGCCGAGTGTCGCTCATCGGCAGGGCTGGCGGGCATTGGCGTTCCGTCAATTTCTACAAGCATGTGCAGAAAGGGGGGCTGACGGAGGAGGACGTCGTAGCTCTGGCGAAAAGAGCTCAGGTGTTATTTGCCGCTGAAACGCGGCATCTTGCGTTGAGCGAACGTCAGTCGTCGCCAACCGGCGCTACCGTTCCATCACTCGATTTGCTTCAAGATCTTCTGACGACGATAGCGCCCACGCTGAGCCCGCGCGAAACGGAAGTCTGCGCGCGAGCGCTGCAGGGGATGACGGGAGAGGGTACCGCGCTCGATCTCAAGATTAGCGATGCGACGGTCGCGACTCTCAGGCGACGAGCATACGCAAAGCTTCATATATCAAATCTGAATGAGCTGTTCGCGCTCTGCTTGTCGGCGGCCGCCCAGAGTGCACGGCGCGAAAACGATACGGTATAACGGCCTTCGATGTTCGGACGATCGTGACGGAGCTCGGGAAACGCGTAGCTAGTCTGATGCGGACCCGTTGCCGCCCGAGAGTGTCGTGGCTGTGTCGACGACGATCTGCGCGAGCGCTTTTTCAGAAATTGGAGGCGGGCGCGATGACGAATACGCAAGGACCAAGCTGCCTAAAGCGGTTCGATCGCGGTCGAAGACGGGTGCGGCAATTCCCGTTACATCCGGATCAAGTTCGTTTCGGGAGATGTAGTATCCCCGACGGCGGGTTTCCTGAAGAAGCGCTTTGAATTCATCCCAGTTGGCGGCAATACGTTTCAGGTCTGGATCGCCTTCGTGCCGTTCGAAAATTCGTTTGAGCTGGCGGCGATCGAGCACCGACAGAATGGCGCGCGCCTGGGAGCCGCGAAAGAGCGGCATCGGCCGACCTCTCGTGAAAATCAAATCGAGCGGTTCCCGACCGACTGCGTGAAAAACGTTCACGATGGTTTCGTTGTAAATATTACAAAGAAGGACATTGCAGCCGGTTGTTTCCGCGAGACGTCGCAGGACGTCTTCGCTCGCGTGCATGATCGGATCGCACGACCGGATGATGAATTCGAGTTCAATCACCTTCGGGCCCAGAACGTATAGCCCCGTTCGGCGTGACAGCAGGCCGGACTCGCAGAGTTCTCCCAAATAGCGATAGGCGGTCGGTTCGCTCGCTCCAATCAGCTGAGCCACTTCTTCGACCGTGAGAGCGGGCCGGCTGACCGAAAAGGCGTTGAGGACGAGGGACATACGCCCCAGCACCGAAGCCTCTCCCGGTCTTGGCGACACCCCGCGCGCGGCTTTGAAATCTTCAGATTTCGACATTTTTATCATATAACGAGGTAATTGACGTTGTATCAGGACTAGGATAGCAGATTTATCATTATTTGCGAAAGCGCCGCAACGACGGCCATACGGGAGGAGTTACCATGAAATTCATTGCACACCTTGCTGCTGCGATTACCGCAATGGTATGGGCCTCGGCAGCATTCGCCGATATCAACATCGGCGTCATCCTGTCCTTGACCGGTCCTGCGGCCTCTCTTGGTATCCCGGCGCGGAACACGGTTGAATTGTGGCCCAAGGAGATCGCCGGCCACAAAATCAATGTCACGATCCTCGACGACGCCTCCGATCCGGGTGCAGCGACAACAGCCGCCCGCAAGCTCACCGCGGAAAACAAGGTCGACGTGATTGTGGGTCCTTCGATCACGCCCACATCGCTGGCCATCATGCAAGTGGCGGAGGAGACGGGTACGCCCGTCCTTACCCTCGCAGGCGGCGGCGCCATTATCGAGCCGATGACCGGACCGCGCCGCTGGATGTTCAAGATGCCGCCCAGCGAGGTCATTCCGCTACAGATGATTCTCGACGACATGCGGAGATCCAAGAAGACCAAACTCGCCATTGTGGCGGTAGGCAGCGCTTACGGCCAAACGTTTCTCGATGTCGCGAAAAGCCTTGTTGAGAAATACGGTGTTTCGATCACGGTAACGGAACGCTTCAACCCGACGGATCCCAGTTTCGCTTCGCAGGCGTTGAAGATCCTAGCTGCGGCACCGGATGCCGTCTTTATCGCAGCAACAGGAACACCCGGCGCAACCCCGCAAATCGAACTCAAGCGACGCGGATTTGTCGGGGCAACATATCAAACACAGGCGATCGCCAATTCCGACTTTTTACGGGTCGGCGGAAAAGAGGTTGAGGGAGCGCTGCTTCCAGTGTCGCCGCTCCTTGTTGCGGAGCAACTGCCAGATACGAACTCGGTAAAGACCGTGGCGCTCAATTACCTGAAAATGTACGAGGGCAAGTTTGGCCCGCAGTCTCGCTCGCTCTTCGGCGGGATGGCATGGGATTCACTCCTTTTCATCCAGGCCGCGCTGAAAGACGGCTCCGTGAAGGTCGCTTCGGGTACTCCGGAATTCCGTACGGCACTACGGGATCGCCTCGAGCAGATCAAGGACCTCGTCGTGACGCAAGGCGTCTACACCTTGTCTCCGACTGATCATAACGGTGCTGATGACCGTAGTCAGGTGATGGTCCGGATCGAAAATGGCGGCTGGCGCTACGTCGAGCCCAAGTGATCCCCGTCCAATCCTGGACGATCAAAGGTGTTTGTAGTGGAAAGCACAGTTCCCAATTTTGTGCATACGACACATCCTGTCACCGTTCCGCCGCTGGCAAATGGCCGGGAAATCGCACGGCGGCCGGTGCTGATAGCCGGCGGCGGTCCTGTGGGCCTTGCGGTTGCGCTTGCTCTCGCAAACCGCGGGATTGCGGTCCTCGTCGTCGAGGCAGATCAAACGGTATGTGCCGGCAGCCGAGCAATCTGCCTGTCCCGTCGTACGCTCGAAATCCTTGAACGTTTGGGCGCTCTTACGCCGTTTCAGGAAAAAGGCTTGCCTTGGACGGGTGGACGAAGTTTCCACCGGTCCGATGAAGTACTTCACTTCACCATGCCGAACGACAGGGATCAGCGGCTCGCGCCGATGACGAATTTGCAGCAGTACTATATCGAGCAATTCCTGCTCGATGCCGCTGCCAAATGCGATCCTAATCTTCTCGAAGTGAGGTGGGGGACGCGCGTCGACGGGCTGCATCAGGGCCGGGATGGTGTGGTCGTCGAACTTGCCACCGACACGGTCTCGTATGCGACCGAATGCGACTTCCTGGTCGCATGCGACGGGGCGCGAAGTCGGGTGCGACAAGCCGTCGGACTCCGGATGAACGGTACGTCGTACGAGGGCCGATACGTCATCGTCGATATCGAGATCGATCTCGATCTTCCCACCGAGCGGTTGGCTTGGTTCGATCCGCCCAGCAATCCTGGTCGCACCATGCTGATGCACAAGCAGCCGGACAATATCTGGCGGCTCGACTATCAGCTTCATCCCACGGAAGATTCGGAGGAGATGATCCGCGAAGACAGGGTGACGCCCGTCGTTGCTGCGCATCTTGCGATGATAGGAATTGATCGCCCGTGGCGACTGATCTGGACTAGCATGTACCGCGCGGCTGCAGTGTCTCTGGATAGCTACCGAAGTGATCGCGTTATTTTCGCCGGTGACGCGGCTCATTTGGTTCCCATCTTCGGGGTTAGAGGACTGAACAGCGGCTTTGACGACGCCTTCAATCTCGGTTGGAAGCTTGCGAGCGTTATTTCTGGATGTTCGCCCGACACGATTCTCGACACCTACAGCTTGGAACGTCGGCGCGCCTGGGAAGTAAACGTCACCAGTGCAATGAAGAGCACCGAATTCATGGCGCCGCCATCGCGCGGTTACGGGTTGATGCGAGACGCGGTGCTCTCGTTGGCCAAGGATCATCCCGCGATCGCGACGCTGATCGATCCCCGCCAATCCGCCCCGATCGCCTACGAAGGGTCGCGTTTGAACACCATTACACGTGACGAGAGCTCGTTCAAAGCCGGGCCTCGACCGGGCTCACCTCCCTTGGAGTGCCCGCTCATCGTCAACGGGAAGAAACGCTACCTTACCAGCGTTCTCGGCAGCGATTTCACGCTGGTTTGGAGTGGCGAAGGTGATTTGCCGTCGATGATAACGAACGAACTGCATTGCGCGATCAATCGGGGCCTGTCTGTCGTTCTGGTTACGATCGGAGCAGCCTGGCCCTTGTCCGGGATCGTGGGTCAATTGCAGGCCTTGCGCGCCGAGGTCGTCGAGGGGCGTTTCACGGAACTATATGATGCGGCTCCTTCTGCCGCGTATCTCTTCAGGCCGGACGGGCATGTCTGTGCGCGCTGGCGCACTCTGCGACCGGGTGATCTATCCAGCGCAATTGATGCCGCGCTTGGCTGCGGAAAGGCCGACCGTTCATGAGTGTCTGGAGCCGGGATGAGCGCGAACGCGCTTACACGAACCTTTGTGATGCCGTGACGGCGGCTGGTGAAGACGAAGAGTCGTTGTTCCTTTCGCGTCTATGCCTCTTGCTGATGGAAGAGCTTGGCGACGCCGAAAAGTTCGAAGGAATACTAGCGCAAGCCCAACTCCAAAGTGACAAAGGTCTCAGTCGGAGCGCTACGGAATGAACGGCAACATAGCGCTGCTTCTGATTCAGGATGGCCTTACCGTCGGCGCGATTTATGCACTCCTGGCGGTGGCCCTTGTCCTGGTTTTTACGGTCACGAGAATCATCTTCATTCCACAGGGTGAATTCGTTTCGTTCGGTGCCCTGACGCTCGCCGCATTGCAGACGGGGCAGGTGCCCAAGACGATATGGCTTCTGATCGCTCTCGCTTGTCTGGTCGCGGTTCGAGATTCCGTTCGGTGCATTCGCTCAGGAGAGGGATTGCGTGCTGCGCGCGGCATTCTCGTGAATGTCGTGGTATCGTTTGTGGTCTGTGGCCTCGTATACGTGCTGGCGCCTCTCCAGTTTCCGCTTTGGGCGGATGCGATCATATCGGTCGTGGTCGTCGTGTTCATCGGTATCACGCTTTACCGACTGGCGTTCGAGCCTCTTCAGAGTGCCAGCATCCTGGTTCTGCTGATCGCTGCGGTCGGAGTTCATCTCGCCCTTACCGGCCTTGGCTTGGCTATGTTCGGGGCAGAAGGCTCCAGGACGCCGCCGATGTTCGATTTTCAAGGCCAACTCGGGCCGCTGCAAATCGGTGGTCAAAGCATCGCGATCTTTGTATCGGCAAGTGTCGCGATGGCAGCGCTATCTTTCTTTTTCGGCGCGACCCTCGGTGGAAAGGCCCTAAGGGCTACCGCAGCAAATCGCGTGGGGGCACGTCTGCTCGGCATACGAACGGCGCGGGCTGGTACACTTGCATTCGGCCTCGCCGCCGCACTCGGCGCGGCATCAGGCGTGCTGATCTCTCCGCTCTCCACGATCTATTACGATACCGGGTTTCTAATAGGTCTGAAGGGGTTCATTGCGGCGGTGATCGGAGGGCTCGTGAGCTATCCCCTTGCGGCCGTGGGAGCGCTCGCCATCGGATTGCTCGAGAGTTTTACGACTTTCGAAACGAGCAAACTCAAAGACGTCATCGTCTTTGCGCTCATCCTACCCGTCCTTTTGCTTGTGTCGTTCACACATCGTAGCAGCGGTGAGGAGCAAAACAATTGATCAGATCGTTTCGACAAGTTGGTCTTGAAACGTACGGCATTCTTGCTCTTGCCGGCGTCACGGTTGTCGTGCCGTTTCTGCCCATCTCGGAGTTTTGGGTAACGCTCGGCAATTATATTGGCATTTCCGCGCTCGTGGCGATCGGTCTGGTTCTTCTTACGGGTGCCGCCGGCATCACCTCATTTGGCCAGGCTGCGTTCGTCGGCATCGGTGCATACACGACGGCCTACCTGACGACGGCACATGATGCGTCGGCTTGGCTTGGTCTCATTGCAGGACTTTGCGCCACGGGCGTTACAGCCGTCGTGCTCGGTGAACTGACGATGCGATTGTCGGGGCATTTTCTTCCTCTTGGCACCTTGGCATGGGGATTGGCGTTGTACTTTCTGGCCGGAAATCTTGATTTCCTGGGTGGATACGACGGGATGACCGGAATTCCTCCCATCCAATTGGGTCCGATCGCGCTTGATAAGGGACGACGCATATTCTGGCTGATATGGGCAATCGTGCTGATTGCGATCATCATCACCGGAAACCTCATGCGGTCGCGGTCAGGTCGGGCTCTCCGGGCGCTTAAGGAAAGCGGAGCGCTTGCCGAGTCGATGGGCGTGAATACCGCTCGCGAAAAGCTCAAGGTCTTTGTCACTGCCGCGTTGCTCGCAAGCGTTGCCGGCTGGTTGTTTGCCCATATGCAGCGAACCGTGAACCCGACGCCATTTTCGGCGATGGCGAGTATCGAATACCTGTTGATGGCCGTCATCGGCGGATTAAGCTCCGTTTGGGGTGGATTGATCGGAGCGGCCGCAGTCCTGATTCTGAAAGATCTGCTTCAGCGATTGCTGCCGGTACTTTCTGCGCCGGTCGGCACTTATGAGATCGTGGTCTTTGGTGCGATCCTTGTCATACTCCTACAGTATTCGGCGCAGGGAATATGGGGCCTTTTAGTCCGCGCCTGTCGGCGACAGTCCAAGCCGCAAAGCGCTCCGTCGGTTACTTCCGCGAGTCTCCTCGACCATCGATCCAAGCCGAGGGTGGGTGAGCCAATCCTTCAGATCGAGGCCGTTCGACGAACGTTCGGCGGCCTCGTTGCGGTCAATGATGTGAGCTTTGGGGTTCGCGCTGGCGAGATCGTCGGATTGATCGGTCCCAACGGAGCTGGAAAAAGCACGCTCTTTAATCTCGTGTCCGGAGCGTTGGCGCCGGTCAGCGGAACAGTCTCGCTGCTCGGAGACCGCAGGTACAAGCGAGGTGCGCGGCAAGTCGCGACTCTCGGTGTCTCCCGTTCCTTTCAGCATGTGAAGATGGATGCCGAGATGACCGTGCTGGAGAATGTAGCGCTCGGAGCTCATCTCCGCGGCAACAGGGGCCATTTGAGCGCGATGCTGGGCCTTGACCGAAAGGAAGAACGCGCGATCCACATGGAGGCGCGGCGTCAGTTGAGTGCGCTCGGGCTAAGTGATTTCGACGGCCATCCCGCCGGGGCTCTCGCGCTCGGGCAGCAACGCTTGATGGAGATCGCGCGCGCTCTTGCGGGGGATCCCATTCTTCTTCTCCTCGATGAACCTGCTGCGGGTTTGCGCCACGCCGAGAAGCAGGAGTTGGCCGCCGTGCTCAACCGAGTGCGCGCGGAAGGTTTAGCAATTCTGCTCGTTGAGCATGACATGGAGTTGGTAATGGGTCTGGCTGATCGACTGATCGTGCTCGACTTCGGTACCAAGATTGCCGAAGGCGTTCCAGATGACGTGCGTCGTGAACCGCGTGTCCTGGAGGCCTATCTCGGGAGTGTCGCGTGACAAGCCATCTGCTTAGTCTGCAAGATGTTACGATCAAGTACGGCCAGATCGAAGCCGTCCATCGAGCGTCACTTGATGTTCCAGCCGGAGCGATTACGAGCATAATCGGACCCAACGGAGCCGGGAAGAGCACAACCCTGAGCGCCATATCTGGTCTCCTGCGTTGTACCGGGCATCTCCGCTTCGATGGCCAGCAACTTCACCATCAAACGGTGGAAGATCGGGTCGATGCGGGCCTGATTTTCGTCCCCGAGCGACGCGAGTTGTTCACGTCCATGACAGTCGCTGATAACCTTCAGCTCGGTAGCTATCGATTCCGGCGCGAGTCGTCCGGTCGGCGGACTGCGGATCTGGAAGCCGTCTACGCATTGTTTCCGCGGCTCAGGGAGCGCCAGGCGCAACTTGCCGGCACGCTATCTGGCGGGGAACGCCAGATGCTGGCGATCGGCCGCGCCTTGATGTGTCGTCCAAAGCTGCTCATGCTCGATGAGCCGAGCTTGGGGCTGGCTCCTCGCATTGTGAAAGAGATCTTTCAGATCATCAGCCAATTGCGCGCGAAGGGCGTAGCCGTGCTGTTGGTCGAACAAAACGCAAGAGCAGCGCTTGAAATCGCGGATACGGCCTATGTCCTCGAAAGAGGAACGATCGTCATGAACGGGGCGGCCCGAACGTTGGCATCGGATCCAAAGCTTATCGATACATATCTCGGGCTCCCGAGTGAGGCGCGATGACCGCTTTTAGGTCTGGAGCAAGGGACGGACAGCGAAAGGCCACGCAGTCGCTTGCGCGCTGTGCTCGTTGACCACTAGTTGGATTCGCCAGTGAACCACACTCATGTACGCCATCATTGTTGATGACATACCAAAAAACTGTCGACCATTTATCCTGCGCAATCGCAGTTTTCGCGTGCCAATCTGCCGATTGTGAGAAGCGCTTCAGTCAACGGTGGGAAGTGAACCGGATGCGTTGATCGAAGCCCGGGTTGAGCGAGGCATCCTGGCTTATAGCGGCGACGCGCAGATCGATGGCGTTCCGGGCACCTCGGCGCCGATTCAATTAGCGTTCCTGGAGCGGTTCACCGATTAATTGAATCGGGGGACCGGCTTTGTAAGCCTCACAGGCCTCTCGTTGAGCGCGGAGGGAATTGAACGCTTGCTCCAATCCGTGTTTGGTCGATTTACGAGTGTATGTTGCGCAGCGAAGTGGTCTGGTCGATTCAACCCGCATCGCCGTCGCTCCCATCCGCGGAGCCAGCAGATCTCAATCCGAAAAACCGTGGACCATTCCATCTTGTGCCGGTGATAGCGGTCGCGATCTCAGACAGGCTGGCGAAGGTTTTGCCGTCGTAGGCAAGGCCTTTATCGAGCACCCGGAATCGGTAGGTTCGTCGATTCCAGGTCTGGACGAGTTTGGAGCCCGGTTTGATCCGCCGCGGCGGTACCGGCGAGCGTCGGGCTTGGCTGCGGCGGCCTTGAACAGCTCCCGATAGCGCTTCCGAAGCTCGAGGATAAGGACACCTTCCGTTTTCGAGCTTCACCTCTATCAGCCTTCTGAAAACGGCTGTCTGGCGTGCTCCGATCTATACGCCGGCCGCAACCACGGCTGACACTGGCCCACGCCGCCACCATGGACCGGCGCGACCAAGGATGAGGATTGAAACAATCAGCGTGGCGCCGAGCCCCGTCGGCTTGTCCGTGAAGTAACAGGCGATGAGAACGAGTGCGCCGCCCAGTGCCGGAAGTTCATAGCTGCGAAAGCCGGTCTTCAATCCAATGCGGACCAGGAAGGCGACGGGAATGGCGAGCACCACCATGTCGTAGATGGCGATATAGGGCGTGACCAGCAGTGTCCCTGCGGCAAGAGCGGCGGCCTTCAAGGGGTAGGATACGCGGCTTCGCCATATCAGCGCCACCACCACCGCAACGGACGTGGTGAGGACAATCTGGAATGTCCAGGCAAGCTGTTCGGCGCCGCCGAGATAACGCACCATCGCGTAGATGCTCTGCAGTTTCCACCATGTTGCCTTGCCGTCGGTCAGAATGTCTTGCGAGGATTTCGGCAACCAGTGGAAGAACGCCAACCAACTCTCGGTGCCGAAGGCGAGCCACGAAACGGCGAACATCGCGCTCGCCGTCACGCTGGCGCTGATGAACACGCGCCAATGCCCGGCTACGATCAGCACGATCGGAAACAGCAGCCCGTATTGCGGTTTGTACGTCAATAGCCCAAGGCATATCCCCGCAAGCACCTGACGTATCGGGATCAGATACAGGGTGCCGCCGATGAGCGCGGCGGTGAGGAACCCGTTCTGTCCGACAATCGCATTGATGAAAACCATTGGAGAGGCGAGCGCGAGCAGAACACCGAAGTTGCGACCGACGATCGCGCGCATGACGGCAACATAGGGCACAAGGCTGGCAAGAACCCAGCCGAGATACGCCACAGAATAGGGCAACAGCGCCAGCACGCATGCGACAAAGAAAAACGGCGGGGGGTAGTGCCAGGGAAAATTGCCTGCAAAATCCTGGCCGAGTCTCGCGACCTCGATCCGCTTCAGGATGTCCCAGTCAAAGGCTTGCGCCGGTAGGCCATCCAGCGCGAGACGCCCGGCGCTCCAGAAGCTGATGAAGTCCGCCGGGATCCCGAGGCCGTTCCGATCATAGATCCACGCGCCCACAAAATACGCCACTGGAAAAACCGTCAGGTTCATCGCGCACAAGGCAAAACATACCTTGCGGAGCAGTGCAGGGACCTCGATGGGCACCGGCGCGATTTTGAGGGTGGAGGCGGCCATGCACAATCCTCGATGGAGATTTCTGCCCCGGAATAGCGGCTGCCCCCGGAATACTACGGTACGGAAATCGGTGTTATAGTAAGGTTAATAGAGGATTAAAGGACACACCCAATACGAAAATCCGAGACTCTTTGGTCATAATGATTGTAAATAGCCTCAGTTGGCAGCGGGCTTGCATAGCCAACGGTTGTTACGACGTTTGCTACATTTAATCGTGTAAAAGAGGATTATCACCTATGTTGAAAGCTTATATTAAGACGACGGAAACCCTGAAGAACCTGCGCGCGGATACGGCCGGCGTGGTGTCATTCGAGTACGTCATCGTGGCTGCTTGTATCGTCGCCGCCGTGGCTGCCGCGTTCGGTACTGCCGGCGCTGGTCCGATCTTCACCTCGCTGAGTGGTGCGATCACCGCGATCGCCGCCAAGGTCACTTCCGCCGTAACCTGACGCTAGGGGTGTTGCCACGTATCGCAGCAAGGTTGCATGGCCAACGGCGTTGCGACGCGCGCAATGCTTTGGAAAAAACTGCGATACTTTAAACAAGGGATTTTTCCTATGTTGAAGTCCTATATTAGGACCACCGAAGCCGTGAAGCGGTTGCGCGCGGACACGGACGGCGTGGTCTCGTTCGAGTACGTGATCGTCGCGGCTTGTATCGTCGCCGCGGTGGCTGCAGCGTTCGGTACCGGCGGTGCTGGTCCGATCGTCGACTCACTGACTGCTGCGATCACAGCGATCGCCGCCAAAGTCACGTCCGCTGTAAGCTGATAAGGGCATCTGCCCCCCCGGGGGGGCATTGCAAAGTGCCCCCCACTTTTTTGAACATGCATTTGATGCCCTCTTTTTGAGGCATGTATTTTATGAGTTGGATTGCTCCCATAGCCTCGTTTTTGGCGATACTGTTGTTGTTGTATGTCGCAATGATCGATATCGCGACGCGATCGATCCGGAATGAAATTTGTCTGGCTTTGGCGCTGATCGGAATCGCCGGTCAATTTGCCAGCCCGAAACAGATCGCTGAATCGCTGGTTGCCGCAACAATCCTGTTCCTGCTGCTGCTGGTCATCTACCAGCGAAGAATGATTGGCGGCGGCGACGTCAAGCTGCTGGTCGCATTGGCGGTTGGCCTGCCGTTGATGGGCGTATTCAAGTTGTTGACCGTAACGGCGCTGGCCGGCGGCGTTCTTGCCCTGGTGCACCTGCTGATGCGCGTGCTGCCATATCCCAAGCTAGCGCCCGCGGGATCGTCGTTCCTGCGCCGCGTCTACGCGATCGAACGCTGGCGCCATTTGCGACACGCACCGCTGCCCTACGGGGTCGCGATCGCGTGCGGTGGTATCTGGACCGTTTTCAGCCAAGGATTTTGACAAGGATTTTGACATGTCATCCACTTTGCGCCTTTCAATTATCCTGGTGCTGTTGCTCGCAGCCATCGCGCTCGGACTTATTGCCTACAACATGAATCTGCCGAAAGAGCAGGTGGTAGAGGCCCCGGTCGTAAAGGTCGCCGAGAGGGCGCCGGAGCCTGTCGCCTTCGAGTATTTTGTCGCGGCGCATCCGCTGCCGCGAGGGACGCTGGCCCGCGATGACGATTTCACGGTACGCTCGGTGCCGTCGTTGGAAGGCATTCCAGCAGGAGCAATTCGCAATACGGCCGATGCCAAGATCGGCCTTCGCGGGTCTCTGGTTCGCAACTTCCTCGACACCGGCAGCACGGTCACGGCAAAGGACATATTGCGCCCGCAAGAGCGGGGTTTTCTCGCCAGCGTCCTGGCGCCGGACAGCCGGGCCATCAGCATCAACGTCGATGCTGCGTCTGGTGTCTCGGGCCTGATCTGGCCGGGTGACCGTGTCGATGTCGTGTTGACCCAGGAGACGACGGCGACCGCCGACAAGAAGACTCCGGATCAACAGCACGGCACCATGAGCGAAACAGTCGCCCACAACGTTCGAGTCGTCGCGATCGACCAGGAGATTGTGCAAGGAGGCCGGGCCAACAACGCGGCGGCCGGCAAGGTAGCGCAGACCGTCTCGTTGGAACTCGCTTCGGACCAGGTCAAGAAAGTCACAGTCGCGGCGCAACTCGGAAAGCTCTCTTTGGCCGTACGGTCCGCGGTGGATCGACAGGATACAGGAGACTCGGACACGACGGTGGTGGTTTATGCCCGCAACAACGGCACGAAGTATTCGGTCAGGAAAGACGGTGCAGGGAGCACGCGCACTCTGTTGAGCAGCGATGCGTCGCCGGGCGTTTCAGCGCCACGCCGGTAAGGGAGGCTGTGAGTGAGTGTTAGCATGGCAGTAGTCAGTCCACCCGAAGCATCTGCTTCTGCTTTAACGCGCAACCGAATTGTCTGTTTCGTGGATGACGAACTCAGCGCAGCGGCGCTGCGCAAGGGGCTCGAAGGCAGCAACCTGGCGATCAAGCGCGGTACGATCCGCAATGCCATACGGATGCTCGAAACCGACACTGAACTATCCGCATTGGTGGTGGACATCAGCGGAATCGATGATCCATTTACCGAGCTGGAGAGGCTGGCCAGCGTCTGCCCGCCTGACGTCCTCGTGGCTGTCATTGGTGAGAGCAGGGAGATCATTTTCTATCGCGAACTGATGGAAATCGGTTTGAGCGAGTACCTTCCGAAGCCGCTCACGCGCGATATGGTACTGGACCAGTTGCGCCCGAAGCTGTTGAGCGACGTGGCGCCCGGTGCGGCCGATCGTGACCGTGGTGGACACGTGATCTCGATCTGCGGTGCGCAGGGTGGCGCCGGGGCGACCAGCATCGCCATCAATCTCGCACTGCAACTGGCCGAAACCACCAAGGCCAAGGTCGCGCTGCTCGACCTTCACCTCCAAAACGGTGAAACAGCCGTGATGCTGGGTCTTCGGCCCGGGCCGGGGCTGCGCATCGCGCTGGAAAACCCGATGCGGGCGGACACCTTGTTCCTCGAGCGCGCGGCCATTGAGGTCAACGAGCGCGTTTGCCTGATTTCCGCCGATGAGGATCTGGATGCGCAACTGGACATCACTGAAGCGGGAGTGAGGCATGTGCTGGGCCTGCTCCGCCAGCGCTTCAATTACATCGTCGTCGACATACCCGTCCCGTTTCCGCCATCCATCCATCCGGTGATCACGCTGTCCCGCCACGTGCTGGTGGTGCTGGAGGCGGAGGTGACCGGACTTCGCAATGCCCATGCACTGCGCGCCGCCGTCACCAACATCGCCGGCAAGGATCGGGTCTTCACGTTGCTCAATCGGGCCGATCGTCCCGGTGGCCTCCCCAGAGCCACGATTGCCAAGGCCCTCGGCGCCGAACCGGACATGGTGATTCCTGATCTCGGGAAGGGAATGACCCAGGCGGTCAATCTCGGAATCCCGGCACTGAAGCATGTGTCACGACTGCGACGCCACCTCGCCCCGATCGTACGGGAGATTGCCGGTGTCGGCGCCGAGCGGAAGGGATGGTTGAGGAGGCTGTTCGGGTGACGAAAAGATTCGGTACGCGCGAACGCGACGGCATACCAACTCGTTTTCCTGTGTCGATGCCAAGCTTGCCTACATCGATGCCTGGCCCGGCCGTGTCGACGCCTAGCTTGGTTGCGTCGGCGCCTGGCTTGGTTGCGTCTGCGCCTGGCTTGGTCGCGCCGACGCCCGGTTTGGCTGCACCGGCGCCAGCCTTGCCTGCGTCGACGTCGAGGCGCGACGAACCTCCTGCTCCTCATCACCCCGTGATGTCGGCTTCACTGCGCGAGCGTGTCATTGAGCAGATTGAGCCGGCGGTGGCCGCGACTGTTTCGCGCGATGTTCTTCGGCGGCAGATCGAGGATATCATCCATGGCATCGCCAACAAAGATCGGCTGGAGCTGTCAGGTCGCGAGCAATTCCAGCTAGCGGACGAGATTGCGGACGACATGACCAGCTACGGGCCGCTCCGTCCGCTTCTGCTGGATGAATCGATCAACGACATCATGGTCAACGGACCGAATAACGTTTATGTCGAACGAAACGGCAGGCTGGAACGGTTCGCCGTACGATTCCGCGACAATGATCATATCGCCTCGGTGGCGCAGAAGATCGCCGCCCAGGTCGGACGACGCGTTGACGAATCCAGTCCGATGGTGGATTGCCGCTTGCCGGACGGCAGCCGGGTCAACATCATCTTCCCGCCGCTGGCGATCCATAGCCCCTGCATCTCGATCCGAAAATTTCCAAGTCGCCGCCTGGACATGGACGGAATGATCGCAAACGGCTCACTGACCCCCGCCATGGGACAGTTGCTGGAGATCGCCGGCAGGTGCCGGCTCAATGTTCTGGTCTCTGGCGGTACTGGTTCCGGCAAGACGACGCTGTTGAACGCCATCAGTCAGTATATCGATCACAATGAACGCATCGTCACGATCGAGGACGCGGCAGAGTTGCAGCTTCAACAGCCGCATGTGATCAGCCTGGAGACCCGGCCTCCGAGTCTCGAAGGCACCGGGCAGGTGACGCAGCGCGATCTGGTGTGGAATGCGCTGCGAATGCGTCCCGACCGGATCGTCGTAGGCGAGGTGCGCGGCCCTGAAGCGTTTGACATGCTGCAGGCGATGAACACCGGCCATGATGGTTCGATCTCCACGGTGCATGCCAACAGCGCCCGCGACGCGCTGACCCGTGTTGAAAACATGGTGCAGATGGGACAGGTCAATCTGCCGCTGCGGGCGATCCGGTCCCAGATCGTGGCTGCGCTGGATCTCATCGTACAGGTAGAACGCATGCGGGATGGACAGCGTCGCGTTATCCAGATCACCGAGGTGATCGGCCTGGAGGGCGATGTGATCACCACCAACGACATCGCCGTGTTCGAGTACAAGGACGAAGATGTTCACGGGCGGATAACGGGCACCTACAGGTCCACCCAGGCAATCCCGAAGTTCAAGACCCGTCTTTCCTATTTTGGGCTCGATCGCACCTGGGCCGAGGCCATGAGGCAGATATAGTGTCGCAGTATTTGACCATCGTCGTCCTGGTGCTGCTGGTATGCGCAGCAGCCATCACGTTGTGGCTCGACGCCCGGCAACGACGCGTGGATCGTCAACTGGCGATTGCTCTGCCAACCGCGCGTCTGGTCAGCGGGCCTTCCATTCGTCGGCAACAGGCGGGGACTCGAGGGCGGTTTCTCCACCGCGTGGCCAATTACCGGCCTGAAACAAGCTACGCCTGGCACCCTTCGTATGTGCTGCTGGCCGGTGTCATCGCGGCTGCGGCCGTCTTCTATGCCAATCGCCCCTTGGGATTTTCCGCTTCCTACGTGTCTCTCGCGGCCGCGATTGTAGCCATCATGGTGGTGCGAGGTCTGTTTGGATGGCAGCAACGTCGCCTCGCCAATCAGCTTTTTCGGCAGTTGCCTGACACCATCCAGATGGTGACGAGTACGGTTCGATCCGGACTGCCCGTGAACGAAGCGTTCCGCACCATCGCCAAGGAGATGCCGCAACCAACAGCCGGGCAATTTGCGATCGTATGCAGCGAATTGAACCTGGGCAGACCTCCGGAGGAAGCCATAGAAGCGGTCTATCAACGTACCCGGGTGGCAGAATATGGAATGTTTGCGGTGACGCTGGGAGTCCAGTTGAAATCCGGTGGCAGTCTGACCGAAACCCTGCAGACACTGGGAGACACCGTGAGCCAGCGTGTTGCGCTGGCGGCTCGCGCGAAGGCGCTGGCGGGAGAGGTGATCTTTTCCTCCCGCGCACTTTCGTTGTCGCCCGTCATTATTGGCGGATTACTGTATTTGCTTAATCCGCAGTCCGTCGATCTGCTGTTCTCCGATCCGACCGGAAACATGCTCCTCGCCTATGCAATTGGCTCGGTGATTATCGGATCCCTGGTGATACGCTGGATGGTCAAAAGGGAAACAGAACTATGAGTTGGGGTCTTGGTATGGTGGCCTTCGCCATAGCGGCCGCGGCTGCGACCTGCGTGTTGATCATTCACGAAATACACGCCCGTGCGTTGAACATGCGGGTGTCCAATGCCGTGATGGGTGTGCCAACCAAGACAGCTCCCATCAAGGATATGACCGGTTGGTTTTCATCGCTGGGCTCGCGGTATCGGCGCTTCTACGCTGAGGAAAATCTGGAACAACTGCGAACGATCCTTCAGTCGGCAGGTCTGAATCATCACCGAACCTTGCCGATCTGGATCGGGGTCAAAACTGTCAGCATGTTCTTGATCCCGGTCCTTGCGTTTTGTCTTGCGCAGCTTTTTGGGAAGCCACTGATGGACGCGCTGATCTTCACGCTCATCGGCGTGGTGATCGGAATCATGGGGCCGCGATTGATTCTGTTGGTGCTGAGACGGCGTTTTGATGCGGCCGTTCGGCTAGGTACACCGGATACCATCGACTTGCTGGTTGTGTGCAGCGAAGCGGGAATGGGACTGGAGAGCGGATTGGAACGAGTGGCCGAAGAAATGAACCAGACCAATCCTGCCATGGCCGGGGCTTTGTACGATCTTCTCGATGATCTCAGGATATTGCCAAATCGCAGCGACGCATTCGAGAAGTTCGGAGCCAGGTCGGAGGGACTTCGCCGGTTTGGCACCATGGTCAGCCAAAGCCTGCAATACGGAACGCCGTTGAGTCAGGCTCTGCGCGGCATCGCCGTCGACCTTCGACGAGAACGTATTACCAAGCTGGAAGAAAAAGCGCACAAATTAGGCGCCAAACTGACTATTCCAATGGTGTTGTTCCTGCTTCCAGCGATGTTCGTCATTTTGGGTGGAAGCCCGTTTTTGCACCTCATTCGAACGTTCTCGAGCATAAAGTAACGAAGCGATGAGCAGGGTTACAGTGCTGAACTACCGATTGATCTTGGCGATCGGATCTTTGATCGCCCTTCGAGGCAGGTTGATGAGCAAGAAAGGTTCTTTCATCGCGGATCAGCGCGGCGCCGTCGCGTTTGAGATGCCGTTGATTTTTGGTATCCTGATCATTAGCCTGCTTCTGCCGATTGCCGACGTCGCGATCGCCGGCTTCCAGTACATATCCGCGTGGCAGGCGTTGCGCGCTTTTGGGCAATCGATCCAGTACTCTACGCCGCCTGACGTTACGGACGCATCGAACTGGACGTCGGCCGCAGTCGCCAAGGCTGATTCCAAGTATCCGATTTCCAATTTTCAGATCATTTGCGGTGAGAGCAGCGCAGTGTGCTCCGCGGCCAACAATCTTCCGCCCAGATACTATTCATACACGACATCAGTCACGCTGACGCCCATGGTGCTGACTTCGGTCTTGTGTCCGGGCGGCTCGTGTACGTACACGCTGCCTTACTCGGAACGGTTTCAATAGGAGTATTCATGCGCAATTTGCTCCGCAACTGTCGAGGTTCAGTCGCATTCGCAACCGTCGTCGCCCTGGTGCCGTTGATCGGAGCGATCGCACTCGGGGCCGAGGCGGGGTCGTGGTACGTCACCAAGCAACACGCGCAGAATGCTGCGGATGCCGCGGCTTATTCGGGCGCCCTGCGTGTGGCGTGTTCGCGTTCCGGCGGTATCGGCTGCGATACGGCGCAGGATTATGTCTGGCGGAGCAAGCAATTTGCCGCACAGCAATCGTTCTGCAACGCCGGCGACACCACTGCCTATCCTGGCGCCCGCTGTCTGACCAATGCGACAGGAACCTCGCAGAGCGTCCAGGTTGATCAGGGCACCTATGCTGGCGGCGCCTGGACCAGCGGGGCGTCTGGAAGTTTCGTTCGCGTCGTTGCCAGTCAGCAACAGCCGGCTTACCTGACATCATTGCTCGGGTTGTCCACTCTGAACATAACCGCGACCGCCATTGCCAAAGTGCAGAGTGTGGCGACACCGCCATGCGCGCTAGCGTTGACGGGTTCTATCAGTTTCCAGGGCAGCCCGAATATCAACGCGCCTAACTGCGGCATGGCCACGAATAGTGCGGCCGCGAATGCGCTGAACTTTACCGGTGGCGGGATGAGCATGAATCTTGGCTCGCTTTCGTCTGTCGGCGGCTGCACGGGCGCCGCACAGTTCTGTAACACTGCCCTGACCTACACGGCAGCGCCGATCACCAATCCCTTTTCGCCGCTCGACGGGGTTACGTTGCCGACGCTCGCGAATTGCTCCGGTGGCAATCTGGTCGCCTACAGTGCAGCGACCCCGTGCAAGAACAACAATTATACCTTGACGGGAAACACAGACGTCGTTTTGCCTGGCGGCGTCTACTTCATTTCCGGGACCTTGAGCCTCAAGGGTAACGCATCGCTCAAGGGAACGGCACTGTTCATCCTGTTGCCCGGGGCGAGCTTCAGCATGAAAGGCTCGGGCACGATCATCATGACTGGCAATACGACGGTGACAACCGCGCAGCTTCCGCCCGTCCTTCAGCCTTACGCCAACCTGCTCGCCAACATGAGTATCTATGATCGCGACACTGCGGCGGTGACCTTTGGAGGCAACAGCCAAGTCACCTTCAATGGGACCATGTATCTCCCAAACGCGGCTGTGACGTTTCAGGGCAATCCGACAGTGAATGGCTGTGGCGAGTTGATCGCCAAGTCGATCGCGTTCAACGGCAATGCCACTTTCGACAGTACGGGATGCCCAAACGCAGTGAAGTTGCCTAGCAACCAGTTTGTGCAATTGGTGAAGTGATGAGAAAGCTCGATCAGCGCGGCGTTGCGGCGCTGGAATTTTGCTTGGTCGCGGTGCCGCTTTTCACGTTGATGTTCGCCATCTTCGATCTGGGACGGTACGCCATCACCATGCAGTCATTGCGGGCGCTCGCGAATGCCGGCTCCCGGACATGGATGATCAATGACTGCTACGTAGGTAGCGTAATTAAGAAACTTGCGCCCACCTGTAGCGGTGACCCCCTGCCAACAGACGCGGCCAAACAGGATGCTGCCCCGTTCTTGTATTCCGCCGGTCTGGCGCCGACGCTGAGCACGTCTTCCGCGGGCTCTGCACTTACTGTTACCGCGTCTGTAAATTTCAGCATGATCATGCCGATTTGGGGATCAACATTGAACAACCCGACCGCGTCTACCAAAATTCCCTTCTAACAAGCACCATTCCGGACAGCGTCCGGATGACGAGCGAGCTAGCTCCGGGATGTCTGATGTATCTTATGCACTCAAAGGGGCATTGGGCCGGTGGGGCCTCGGCTATTGGCAGCGACCGCGGTCAAAGCGGTACCGGAAGCCAATCCAAGGCAGGCCTGGAAAGTGGTGCTCGCTGGCAACATCGGGGAGTTTTCTCTGGTGTTACCGCGGCCCTTCG
Organism: Hyphomicrobiales bacterium; assembly: GCA_017305715.1. Classification (GTDB taxonomy): domain Bacteria; phylum Pseudomonadota; class Alphaproteobacteria; order Rhizobiales; family Xanthobacteraceae; genus Bradyrhizobium. Next base: position 36,344 of record JAFKKG010000029.1, read on the forward strand.
GGGGTCTTTCCTTGCAAAGGACGTGCGTAACGGATGATGATTTTCACATATTCGGAAGGCGGAAGCGACGACGGGGCGGTTCGATTTTTTCCTGGAGATCGCGCGTCCGGAAAAGAATTGCGAAGGTAACGATTTGTCATCGGACAGGCAGTAAGCTCTGCGACGTGGTGCGCGGAAGGGGAGTTACTGGGGCGCTGCTGAATTGAGGGCAGCTGTGAATTGCGGCGAGGGGATATTGAATGAGGGGTGGTCGCGTTTCGTGTACGGCTGGAAGCAGGCTTTTCGCCTTGGGCGGGATCGTGCTCGGCGCTGCGCTTGCTTCGATCGGCTGCGCTGACCGCGCGGAGGCTGCGGATCGGCGGGGCTCTTCCGGCGGCGTCTTCGTCAGCGAAATGACCGACGTCCAGCGCGTCAAGGTGATCCTCAACAAGTCACGCACCTTCAGGGTTGATACCGCCTTTTCCACGATCGTGGCGGGCTCGCCCGACATCGCCGACGTGAAATCGCTGAGCGATCACCTGATTTACATCCAGGGCAAGCAGACCGGCACCACCAACGTCATCCTGTTCGACAGTTCGATGAAGCAGATCGGCATCCTCGATGTCGAGGTGGCGATCGATACCGGCAATCTCCAGCAGAACATCCAGTCCTCGACCGGCACCCGCGGCATTCGCGTCTCCTCGGCGGAAGGCCAGGTGGTGTTGAGCGGGACCGCCACGGATGCCGTGGCCGCCGAGCGCGCCATGTCGATTGCCGCCGGTAGCGTCCCGAAGGGCGGCACGGTCGTCAACGCCATGAATGTGACGGGACCGCAGCAGGTCATGCTGGAGGTGCGTTTCCTCGAGGTCGCCCGTACTGCCGGTAGGGACCTTGGCGTCAACCTGTATGCGGCCAATGCAAACGGTACTAATGTCGGGAACACAGGGCTTGGTGGTGCAACTGCCGGAACGGTCAGACAACCGATCGGTGGTATTAATACGGTCCCAAACCCGGCTGGCAATGTTGGTGGTACGCCTGTCGGCGCTTCGCCTACTGGCAGTCTTCCGATACTCGGAACATTGGGAACCCTCATTGGTACCGCAGGCGGCGTAGCACCGGTACCGTTTGCAAGTTTGTTGACCAGTATCATTCGAACGAGTGGCGGCGGTTCGGTGGATTTGCTGGTCACCGCATTGGAAACGAAAGGGTTGGTTCGGCGCCTGGCCGAGCCGAATCTGATGGCGCTGTCGGGTGATGCCGCGCGGTTCCTGGCCGGCGGTGAGTTTCCGGTGCCGATACCTAACACGACATCGACCGGTGTTCCCACGATCACGATCGACTACAAGAAGTTCGGTGTCGAACTGGCCTTCGTCCCCACCGTTCTCTCGCGCGGCGTGATCAACCTCCGGGTCGAGCCGTCGGTCAGTGAGCTTGATTTCGCCAATGCGGTGACAATTCAGGGAACGACGGTCCCGGCGTTGACCGTCCGCAACGCGCGGACCACCGTCGAGCTGCGCGATGGACAGAGCTTTGCGATCGCCGGCCTGCTGCAGACCCGCAACCGGCAGGACGTTTCACAACTACCCTGGATCGGCTCGGTGCCGGTGCTTGGGGCGCTGTTCCGCTCTTCGTCCTACCAGCAGGAGGAAACCGATCTGGTAATCATCGTGACGCCGCGGCTGGTGGCGCCGGCGGTGCCGGGGCAGCGATTAGCCTCGCCACTGGACTCCCGCCTGCCGCCCAATGACGTCGATTTCTTCCTCAACGGTCAGATGGAAGTACGCAAACGCTACAATGATTACGTCAATTCCGGCGGCGAGGTGAAGGGACCGTACGGCCACATGATCGCCCCCGACGTCCGCCTGTCCAATCCGCCGCCCGCTGCCCTCTCGGATCAGCCGGTCGTCAAGTCACTCAACTGAGGAAGCGAGAATGACCGTGAGGTATCTAGCTCTTCTGGCTCCGTTGTTGCTGGGCGGCTGCTATGGTCTCGCAGGCCACGATGAAGTCGATCGCTATTTCCAGCGCTCCGATACCATCACGATGAGCGCCGGCGATGCCAAGCAGGTTAACGCTGTCACTCATACGATTCACCCCTGGCCACGGTATGTCACTGATCGCAGGATCGCGTATGACGCGCGACGCGTGGGTACCGCGGTGACACGCTATGGCAATACGCAGCGTCCGGTGGACCAGCTTCCCGACGTCAGCGAACCGGGTAAGGCGTTGGGCCAAGCGCCTCCCGTCACCCGGATTATCAGCGTAAATGGATTGGGGACGGGGACGTCTTCTGGCGTATCGGTGCCGGTCGGCGGAGCAGCCGTCGGAGGTACAGAGGGCAATTAAGGGAGTCTCGAATTGGAGCGTATCAGCCCTTCGCGGATCTCGTGGCCTCGGTGCTCTTCGGGATGGAGATGGGACGTCTGGTCTTAGTGCGAACAGGCCTTTTTGCCTGCTCATGACAAGGTAATTTGATTGATATTTCGAACGGTGCAGTAAGTCCGCTGGGGCCGGCGAGGGGACAAGGGTTATGCGGCGTGTATTTCTAGTTTTGATTTATTGCTGTCTGGGGGTAGGCCTTGCAGCGTGCGACCAAACGACCAGGGACGCCGCCATCGTTGCCCCCGTGGACGCCGGCGGTCCCGACCCCGTTCAGGAGCCCACCGACGTCAAATACTATCCCTCCGACGAGCCGGTTCGGATGGGACTGGAGCAATTCAACCGCGGCAATTACGGGATCTCGCAGCGCTATTTCAAGGATGCGGTCGAGAAGTCGCCGAGAGACGTCACCGCCTGGATCGGGTTGGCAGCAAGCTATGATCGGTTGCGTCGCTTTGACCTTGCCGATCAGGCCTATTCGCAAGCGATCCGCCTGGGGGGCGAAACCGTTCAAGTCCTCAACGATCAGGGATATTCGTACATGCTGCGCGGCAATCTGAGTGCAGCGCGGCGGAAGTTCGAGAAGGCATACGCGCTCGATCCGACCAATCCGGTGATCGTCAACAACCTTGAGCTTCTTAACGGCAGCCGGCGGTTCATTGAACGGCCGCCCAATAACCAGCCATAGATTTGGCCGTAATGGCTTGATTCCTATCTATATTTCAGGGCCGGGCGCGTGCCACGGGCCGGGGAACCTTTAAGACGGGCTAAACGTTTTTGACGTATGGCTCGTCATATGAACCGGCTTTTCAAGCTGCAATTTCTCGGGCCATTCGCGCTTTTTGCCGCCGCGCTATGCGCCGAACTGGCGGCGCGTGCCCTTCAATATGCGCCGAACTCCGAACTCCTGTGGTTCATCAATCTCAAGATGTTCGGCATCTTTCAGCGAAGCGACGCAACGTTGAGCTATTTCATTCCGATCGATGGGTTTCAGTTCTTCGGGCTTGCACTGCCGATCTTCGCGCTTGCCTGCTTTGGGCTCGCAGCCCGGTCCAGGCCGCTTTTCACGGTCGCAACTCATTTGAGCGTGGCCTATGCGTTGTTTGTGGCTATGTCCTGGAAGATGATCGCACCCGGCATTACGGAGGCATCGCTCGGACCCATTTCGGTCTCGTCGGGCTTTGGCGCGATCCCGTCGGGCGCTGGCCTCTACGTGATGGCGACCATTTTGGGGGCTTGCCTGCTGTCCTTTGCGGTCACGCACCTGCTCTATTTCCTCGCTGTAGGAAGGGAAATCAGGGCGCTCGTAAGTATCGTCCGCGACCTGTCCCGTTCGCGTCGCGACAATCGCTCATCCTTCCTCTTCGAACTGCGTAGGCGGATCGCCACGCCTGCGGCGTAGGACGGTCCGGAGCTTTCACGACGCACCTGCGGCGACGGCAACCAGGAGAATCCAGGATCAATTGGCCCGCGTCATTTCCGAAGCTTCCGAGCAAAATACGCGGCTCAGGATTGTCGCGGCTTCGCCCCGGCCGGCAGCTCCCGCAACGCGCAAGCCGGTGCAGACACCCTCGTCGCCTCAGGTCCCGGGCCAGCCGAAGGCGGAAAAACCAAGATTGTCGTCGGCGTCGCGGCCGTCGGCGCCCGCTCGTTAGGCGAGCGCCTTCACAGGTAAGTCGGTCGACCACAACCTTTGCTTTCGGCAAGGGAGACCTCTGCTTCTGAGCACACGTCTCTGGATCCGCAGCTTACTTGGGTGGCAAGACAAAGTCGGCCTGCCGGCTATCGCGTCTCAGAATGATGATTGACCCGTTGCGGGTCGTAAACCTTGCCCCGAGCAATTTCGGTATCTTCTCCATGAGCTGGGACGGCAGTGGAATCGTTGCAATTCCGACCGTGTCTCCGACATTGATCGCGGGTGCAGGCGTGGCTGAGGCCGGGGCGGGCTTGATAAAATCCCGGATCAATCGAGTTTCTTCCGGTGTCAGATCAAGCGCGGCTTGCTCGATTCGAGGGAGTGGGGCGCTCCTGTTCGCGTCAGCACCGGGTCTGTCCTGCACCTCCTTTTGCTGCTCGGCATTCTGCTTTGCTTTCTCCAAAAGATCCGCTCTGGCGGCGCGTTCCCTAAGAGGGGAGAGTTCGCGCTGGAGGGTTGCGACTTCTGATTTCAGGGATCTGATCTGGGTGAGAGCAATCACGGCTCCTGCGCAGATCACGATGACGAGCAGCGTAAGAAGCGCGATGGCTGCGCCGCTCGCATCTCCGGTCTGTCGTGGTCCGGTTCTGATGTTCACTGCATCCTGCTCCAGATGACGCCGCCAGATGGTCCGTGCCTGTTGAAGTTTGACAGAAATTATCGACGAAGACCTCCTTCGCCCGGGTATCTCCGGTTCGGGGGCTCTGGCGCCTGGACCGGTCTCGTCCCATACCAGAAAGGCTGGCGCGTCTGCCGGCATTGGTTCTGGGGCCACAGCGGCGATAGGCTTGCTGGCCGGCGGTTCGGCATCGCTGGTCGAGGCGGCGTGTTCGGCTTCTACTCCGTCGGAATCGGGATCGGAATTGTCGCCACGCGGTTCAAGACCAAAGATTTTCTGACGTTCCTCTGTGCCGATGAGATCGTCGATCAACTTCAGTGAAGGGGCAGGCGGAAGACCGGCCGAAGTTTCGATCGCCTTCAACGCCGATCGGCCGACCTCGGTGATTTGCAGCCAATTACCGTCCTGGATCAGGAGCCCGGACTGAAAAATGTCGATGCCGTCAAGCGCGGAATAGATATGTCCATCGGCGTCGAGAGCATGTTGCTCGACCAGGCTGGCAAGTTCCTCGAGCGTCGCGCGGCCGTCGGCTCGCGTGGCTAAAACAGATAGGATCGCGAGTTTGAATTGCACACTGTCCCTCGACGGCGAGCGTTAGCATACCATAGAATCTCTTTTACTCAGGGCCTTGGGGCCTTCGTTTGTTTTGCTCAAATCCTTCCCTGTTGTTCGCCCGGGTTTCCCCGCAAAATTCCCCGTTGGCCGGGAAGTTCTCAAGAGACCAGTTCATCAACACTGCTTCCCCAGCCAGGCAGCCCGGCGTTCAACGGTGCTCCCAAATAGACGCGCGAATAGGCCGGAAATCCCGGCTTTTTCGAAGATTCAATGAGTCTCTGGGCACCCGATCGTTCAACATCGGTGACGAAATCCCGGAAAGTCTCCGCCCGTTCCGCAACTAAGCTTTTGGCAAATATGGAGTCAGTTTGGCGACTGAAAAGGTTTCACATCAAACCTTTTTCAGTCGCCGGATGCCAGTGTTTTGCGGCCACACGTCGTTTACGAGCGAGCCGGAGCCTTGCACTGCCTAGGAAGTTTCTCGGTGGGTAATGACGCTCGGGAGGCTAGCTCGGGCGCCCGGGGATCACCGGGATCAGCAGAAAGGACTCTCGGCCGGGACCCGTATGAATCGTGGTCTCGCCGCCGAAAATGCCCGGTGGCCGGTCCAGCGCATCATCGTGCAGCCACGGACCCGACCCGCCATAGGGCGAGTCTGCATGCGGCGACGGACGGCTGAAATCGTGACCGCGGATGTCGAGCGACAGACGATATCCGGCCGGCAACACAATGCAGGTCGGCCAGATTTCGACATCCAGCTCATAAATCTCGCCCGGAACCAGCGGCTGCTTTTCATCATGGGTGTGATAGGGCTGAAATGGCGTGGAACGTTGCTTGCAGAGCTTTCGATGCGATGCCCGCAGCCAGCCTTGTGCCAGCGGCGTATGCGGATCGACCGTTCCCCGAAACTCGACCTCGCGACCGTCGGGCGAAAAGGCCTGCAACGTCACGAACAAATCGGCGTCCACCGTCGATGACGAAATGAACAGCTTCAGCGCCAGCGGCCCGGTGATTTCCGTTTCCGCATCGAGCGGCGCCGACATCCAGCACACATGATCGGCCATGGCCGTGAACTTCGTTTGGCCATCCCGCGTGGCGGGCTGCCAATTCAACGACTTGCTCCCGGCGTCGAGGAACAGCTTTGTCCACTGCGTCCGCGAGAGTGGCCATTCGTTCTCTTTCCGCAGTTCGACGTCGTCGGTGAAGGGCTTGCGCAGGTTGAGCCATACGGGCGCTTCCTCGTCCCAGCCATTGTCCTGACCTTTGAGAAAATGGTCGAAGAACCGCTTCTGAAGCTGCAATCCATAGTCGAGATAGAACCATTCCTCGTGACGGCCTGGATGACCGTCCAGCCACTTCTGCTTTGAGGCGGCATGCGTGAACGCCGCAAAGTTTCCGCGCGGATGCAGCCCAAAACCCGCCCAGCTTGCGGCGCTGACGAAGGGGGTGATCACCTTCGACCAATCCGGAGAACGGCCTTGATACCATCCGTCCTCCATTTCTCTCGCCTGTACGTTTGCAAGCGTTGCATAACGGTTCGAGGCCAACTGCGTTTCCGACAGTTTCTCGGGTCCGGTAGAGGATTGATCCAGCCAGGGATCATCGGGGGCGGCCGGATTGCCATGCTGAACCGAAAGCACCTGACGCGGATACCAGGACTCGATGAACTTGTTGGACAGGATGCCGCCGTGGCGAAACACGTCGCGATAGGAATCGGCCGCGCCTTCCCACGGAATCATCGCCGCAAGATGCGGCGGCTGCAGCGCGGCAACGCGCCATTGATTCATGGCGTAGTAGGAGATCCCGTTCAGCCCGACCTTGCCGTTTGACCAGTCCCGCGTGCCGGCCCATTCGATGGCGTGGTAAAAGTCGAGCGTTTCGCGTTCGGAGAAGATGTCGAGATAACCCGGAGAACGCCCGGCGCCGCGCGAGTCGACGCGAATGACGGCATAGCCCCACGCGACCCAGATTTCGGGGTCGACGGTCTCCCATGCCAGCCACCGGTGTTTCGAACCCGCCAGCAGATCGGGGTGGTGCTGGATCATCCAGTCCCAACTATGTTTGTAATGGTGATCCTGATACTTCACGCCCTTGCCGTAGGGGCCCATCGTCATGATAACGGGCGCGGGCGCGGAACTATCGGGACGATAGACATCGGCGCGAAGCTGCAGTCCGTCGTCCATTGCGATGGGAACGTCACGTTCGATAATCATGGATTACCCTCCGTTTTCAGGGATGTTGCACCAGGGACTGATCAGTGTCGGCCACGTTTGCGGCGATTACTCCGTGGTTACGCCGGACTCATCGACGAGGGCCCTCCATTGCGCGATCAGCGAGCGGAATAGCGCGGGAAACTCCTCCACCCGTTCCGATGCCGGATCGATACCGAGATCGAGCAACTGGCGGCGAAACTCCGGATCGGCCATCGCCTTGGAGAATGCGCCGGCCAATTTGTCGATGATGGCTTGCGGCGTTCCGGCCGGCGCGACAAAGACCTGGAAGCCTCTGGCCTGCGAAAAGCCTTCTACTTTCTGCGAAGACAATGTCGGCCACCCGGGATAGGCGGCGCTGCTTTCAGGGCCGGTTATTCCGATGAGCGTAACCTGCCCCTGTTCGACGTACGGCTTGGCCGAGACGACGATCGCCAGTTCTATTTCGCCGGCGATGAGCGCCTGCATGGCGGCAGCCTCGCCCTTGTAGGGCACGTGCACGATATCGACGCCGTTGCGCTTCTTCAGCACCTCGCCAAACAAATGCCCTGCCGACCCGTGTCCAAAGGTGCCGTAGCTCATCTTGCCTGGATGCGCGCGCGCATAGGCTAGCAGTTCCTGCGCATTCTTGACGGGCAGCTTCTTCGAAGCGACCAGCGCGAGTTGAGTCTCGCCGACGCGCAGGATCGGGGCAAAATCCCTGATCGGATCGTAGGCAAGCTTCTTGTTCAGCGCGGGCAGCACGCCATGCGTCGTTCCATTCGTCAGCAGTATCGTGTAGCCGTCAGGTGGCGCGCGCATCACGTAAGAGCCGCCGATCGCGCCGCTCGCTCCCGGCTTGTTCTCGACAATGATGGTGCCGCGCAGCTCCGTGGCCGCCTTGTTCGCAACAACCCGCGCGATGATGTCGGACACCCCGCCGGGCGCACTCGGAGCGATGATGGTGATCGGTCGCGTGGGGAATTCCTGTGCGGTGCATGGCAGGACCATCGCGCACAAACAAGCCGCGGCCGCAATTTGCCTGAGCGCCATGTTTCCTCCCATGAATTCTGCGCGGATCTGGATGTCCGTGCTGACGGGGCGGACATGAGCAGCATTTCAGCTATGTTAAAAATAGTAATTACTGATTACAGCGATAGCGAAGCATGATATCTGGACGGCATGGACCTCATCTCCCTTCGTTACTTCGTCGAGATCATCCGCCACCGCAGCCTTTCAAGGGCGGCGATATCGCTCGGCATCGTTCAGCCCGCGCTCACCCGGCGTGTCAAGTTGCTGGAAGAACAGCTGGGCGTGGAGTTGTTGACGCGGCACCGGCGCGGGGTTGAGGCGACGGAAGCCGGTCTTCTCGTCCTCGAACGGGCGGAGCTCATGCTCCGCATGGCGCAGCAGCTGGAAACTGAGGTTCGCTCACAGGGGGCCGAACCGGCCGGACCGGTGGGATTTGCCTTTCCCCCATCCGTGGGCATCCTGTTCGTCGGAAAAATACTGTCGGCGTGTGCCGCGCGCTATCCACGCATCAAGCTATACCTGCACGAGGACTTCTCTCCGGCCGTTCGCGACGGCCTGTTGTCTGGCCGCATTGACATCGGCATCATGACTTCAGAACTTGGACATCCCGATCTCATCAGCAAGCCATTGTTCAAGGAAGCGATGTGGCTGATTGCGAGACCTCAGGACTGGCCCTTCAAATCGCGTCGCATCAAGCCGGGCAATCTCGACGATATCCCGCTTGTGCTCGGCAGCTTTACGCGGGAGATGCTGGAGCGGCTGCAGACGCGATCGGCGTTTCGCCCTCGCGTTGTTGCGGAACTCGATTCCTACACCCTCGTGATCGAATCGATTCGCGCCGGCGCCGGGTTTGCCGTCGTTCCGTCCTCCGCGGTCGATCGCCAGTTGAAGGAGAAGGAATTCGTCGGTGCACCGATCGAGGGTTTCGAAGTCACGCGAACCCTGTTTCGTCATCGCGATCGGCCGCCGACCAGGGCAAGCCTTGTCTTGACGGACCTGATCACCGAACAGGTCTCCCGCGTGGTTTCCGCGCATCCGGACCGGTTTCGTCGGTTCGTTTCCCCGTCAAAGTAAGGTGCCGGGAAGCGCACCATCAAATTTCGGCCGCTCCATTGACGCCGCCGGGCGGAGACACGACATATCCTTGCCTCGATCCAGGTCCCGGCCCAGGAAGCAAATATGAACGCGCCGCCAAACATCGAACCCGTCACCGCGCCCGGCGACGTCGTGCACTGGCTGACCAACGGCACCCGCGATGAGCGTTTCATCGACAATATTTTCGCTGAAATGAGCATCCGGCTCCAGCAGGCGGGCATTCCGCTCAAGCGCGCAACGCTTCATGTCCTGATCCACCATCCGCAATGGCTCGGCGCCCGGATCATGTGGGAAGACGGGATGCGCGAGGCCGTGGTGGAGAGGGTAGACTACGATGTCCGGGAGCGGTCCGAATATATCGGCAGTCCCGCCAACGAAATCCATGACGGCGCCGCCGAGGTGCGCGAGAATCTGGCGCGCGATTCCACGCTGGGGCGCCAGCACGCCGTCTATGACGAGATGCGGGCGAAAGGCCTGACCGACTATGTAGCCTGGCCGCTGTACCATACGCTCGGCAAGCGCCATATCGTGACGTTTGCAACCGACCGATCCGGCGGTTTCGACGATGCCCATATCGCCGCCCTGCAAAAACTGCTGCCGGTGTTGGCGCTGGTCAGCGAAATCCGGATCAAGAATCGCCTGGCGCGCACGCTGCTGGAAACCTATGTGGGCTCGCACGCCGGCGATCTCATCCTGGCCGGCGCCACCAGGCGCGGCAGCGGCACGACGGTGCGCGCCGCCATCATGATCTGCGACCTGCGCGATTTCACCAAGATCTCCGACAATTGGCCGCGCGACGACGTCATCGAACTATTGAACGGCTATTTCGACGCGATGTCGGAGCCGATTGCCCGGCATGGCGGCGAAATACTGAAATTCATCGGCGACGGTCTGCTCGCCATCTTTCCGCTCAGCGAGCCCAAAGCCTGCGCCAATCTGCTGCATGCCGTGACGGAGGCCCGTCAGGCCATGGCGGCGCTGAACGAGGAGAACGGCAAAACCGGTCGCGCGCCGCTGAACTACGGCATCGGTGTCCATGTCGGCGACGTCATGTACGGCAATATCGGCTCGCGCAGCCGGCTCGATTTCACCGTGATCGGCCCGGCGGTCAACATGGCTTCGCGCCTCGAAGCCCTCACCAAGCAATTGGGCAAACCGGTGTTGCTGTCGCGCGCATTCGCCGAAATCGTCGAAGGCGAGTTCGAACTCGAACGCGTCGGCGAATATCCGGTGCGCGGCTTCAACGACCCGATCGAGCTGTTCGCCTACCACGGCTGAATGCCGCACGCGTGAGCGCGCGGACACGCTTCGCCGCGAATCTCAGCCGAACTTGATTCCGGTTTCCTCGATCGTGCGCCGCCACACTTCGCGGTCGCCGACGAACCATGCATTGTAATCGGCGGCGCGGCGCCATTTCGGAACCTCCGCGGCCAATTCGTCGAGCTTGGCGATGATGGCCGGGTCGCTGGTGACGGCGTCGAACTCCGTCCGCAGCCTGGCGACGATCGGATCGGGCGTGCCGCGCGGAACGAGCGCGGCGTAGCCGCCGCTGGCGGTAAAGCCGGGGAAGCCCGATTCAATGAACGTCGGAACATCGGGCAGTTGCGGTCGCCGCGCCGGGCTGGTGATCGCAAGCGGCACCATCGTGCCGGCCGCAAAATACTGGATCAGGCCCGGATCGAGCACGGAAACGCCGACATCCACGGTGTCGCCGAGCAGCGCGGTCAGCGTGCCTCCGGACTGGAATGGGATGTTCTGACCCTCGACCTTCGCCAGCTTCAAGAGCCGCTCCCAGGTCAGGTGCAACTGGCTGCCGATGCCGCCATTGGCGAAGCGAACCGCGCCGGGCTCCGCGCGCATCTTGGCCAGAAGCTCGGCCAGCGTCGCGACGCCGAGGCCCTTGCGGGTGAACAGCACGAAACTGCAATCCGAAAAGCAGCCGATCGGCGTGAAGTCTTCGAAGGAATATTGGATGTTCTTGTAGAGGAACGGGTTGCAGGCGAACAGGCTGCCCGCCGCCCATAAAATCGTGTAGCCGTCCGCCGGTGCGCGTGCGGCCTGGGCCGCGCCGATCGTGCCGCCGGCCCCGCCGCGGTTCTCGACGACGAGCCGCTGCCCGAGCCGCGCGCTCATCGGCTCGGCGAAAATCCGCGCATGCAGATCGGGCGCGGTGCCGGTCGCCGGGTAAGGCACCAGCAATTTGACGTAGCGCTTCGGGTAGGCTTCATCGCTCGCCCACGCGCCTTCGCCGGCCGGCAGCGCCGTTGTTGCGGCGCCTGCCGCCAGAGCACCCAAAAATTCGCGTCGAGAGATACCCATCTGCCGCTACCTCCTTGCGCTGAAAAACCCTTCAATGATCTGCGCGGTCGCTTCCGGCGCCTGCACGCTGCCGACATGGCCGACGCCTTCGAGCGCGTGCCGTTCGGCGCCTGGAATTTCGTCTGCGATCGACAGGCTGTGCGCGGGCGGGATCAAGCCGTCCTCGGCGCCGACCAGAACCAGCGTCGGGCTGGTGATCGCGGAGATGTCGAGATCGTAGCGGCGGCGGAGCAGGCCGGCGCGCCTTGCAGCCTGTTCCGGGGAGCGCGGGCTGCGCAGCGATGCGAACAGGCCGGGATGCTCCCTCAGATGCGCGGCCGGAAAGAAATGCGCGGCCAGCGCATCGGCATTGGCGACCGGGTCGGCGCGCAGCGTGGCGAGCCGCGCGGCCCTTTCGGGCGCAAAATCGGTCATCACCTGGCCGGCGCGGATGGCGCTGGAAAGGATCAGGCGGTCGACGCGATCGGGGTGGCGCACCGCAAGCTGCTGCGCGATGACGCTGCCGAGCGAGGTGCCGAACACATGCGCGCGGGAAAGGCCGAGCGCTGCGATGAACCCGGCCGCGTCATCGGCGAGTTGCTCGATCTGGTATTCATCCGTGCCGTTGCGTGTGCGGCCGGAATCGCGCTGGTCGTAGGCGAGGCAGCGCCAACGTGTCGAAAGCCGTGGGACCAGGCGGTCGAACATCGTGTTGTCCGCCTCGGCGCCATGGATCAGCACGATGGCAGGGCCCGCGCCGTGCTCGGCATAGAACGTCTCGATTCCATCGTGGGCGATATCTGGCATCAGGCGAACAATCCCTGGATGGCTTTTTGCAAATGCCGTTCCGGATCAGCCGGCAGGTATGGGCAACGCCACGCGACATGTCCGTCGGGCCGCACCAGCACCGCGCCGCGCGGTCCCATATGCAGGCCGGCGTCGCGGCCGTCGCGCGGCAGCTGCCGCAGCGCCAGCGGCGTCCGGCCGCGCTGCGCGACATTGCGTCCGGCTTCCATCCATTCCTGCCCGGCCGTCCCGGCGACCAGCGTCAGTTCGGTATCGAACCAGTCGAGCGTCGATTTCTGCCGTGACGGATCGAGCCAGATGTGCGGAAAGCGACCACCGGGCCGGTCGCTCGGCGTGTAGACGCGCGGCTGGACCGGCGTCGGCGCCGTGCCGTCCGGCAGCAGGGCGCCGTCTTCGTAACGGAATCCGAGCGATTGGCCGATGCTGTGCAGATGGTTGTCGAAATCCTCCATCCAGAACGCGATCCAGTCCTGGTCGCCGGATCGCAGCGCCTTCTCCATGGTCTCGATGCGAATGCGATTGCCGAGGCTGAAATCGGCATTCGATTGCGCGACCGGCCGCCGTTCGGCGTCGTAGCTGTCGAGCAGCCGCGCATCGGCCTGGCCGCGCAGCACGAAGGCCAGCTTCCAGGCGAGGTTATGGGCATCCTGCACCCCGGAGTTCAGGCCGTAGCCGCCGGTCGGTGGAAAGCGGTGTGCGGCGTCGCCGACCAGGAAGACGCGGTTCTTGCGAAAATTCTCGGCGACCTGCCGGCTCATCCGCCACACCGAACGGCTGATCATCTTGATCGGGAGATCGGGAATGCCGGTCTGCTTGCGAATGCGCTCGATGGTGGGGCCTTCCTCGGGCAGTTCGCGGCGCTCGTCGTTCGGGCCGCCGATCTGGGTCAGGCTGAGCCAGCGGTCGCGGCCGTTGGTGTTGAGGATGGTGCTCGCGGGAATGCCGGGCTCATCCAGGAAGACGCGGCAACCGGCGATGTCACGCGCCCGCGCGACATGCGACATGTCGCCGTGCCAGTAATCGTTCGACATCACGGCGAGGCAGGCCGGGCCGATCATCGATAGTCCGACGTCGCGCCGCATCTGGCTCGCCGCGCCGTCGGCGGCGATCAGATAGCTTGCGCGCCAGCGCTTCTCTTCGCCGGTCGCGACGTTGCGGGTGCGGATAAAGACGTGATCGCTGGCTTCCTCGAGGTCGAAGGCCTCGGTGCCGTAGAGCACGGTGGTGGTCGCGGAACCCTCGATCTTGCGAAAGATCTCCTCCTCGACGACGTCCTGCGAGACCATGCTCTTCCAGCTCGGGCTGTGCCCGAGGTTCGGCTCCGGCGTGGTCCGCCCCAATTCTTCGCCCGCAAAGGTTTTCGCGCAGACCCAGACGTCGGCGTGCGGCGGCAGGCCGCGCTCGCGGATCGGCTCCTCGACGCCCCATTGCCGGAACAGCTCCATGCTGCGGACGAAGCAGCCGCGGGATTTCGGATGGGTCGTGGTGCCCTCGCTGCGCTCGGCGACGACGCAGGGAATGCCGAAGCGATGCAGCAGCAAGCCCATGGCAAGGCCCACAGGCCCGCCGCCAACGATGAATACCGATGTCTCGTTCATGCCGCCTCCGCTCACTGTCGATGCATCGTGCGCGTCTTGAACGCATCTCACAAATAGAATAAAGACATCCGCTCGATCACATTGTGAGATGGCCGATGGACCTGCGGCAGCTGCGCTATTTCAAGGCGGTTGCGGATTGCGGCGGCTTCAGCGCCGCGGCCGCGGTGCTGCGCATCGCGCAATCGGCGCTGTCGCGCCAGGTGGCCCTGCTCGAGGCGGAATGCGGCGGCGCGTTGTTCGAACGCGGCGTGCATGGCGTCGCACTGACGCCGTCAGGCCGCGTGCTGTTGCAGCGCGCGTCCTTTTTGATGCAGCAGGTCGAGGAGGCGCGCAGCGAGGTTCAGGCCGAGAACGCCAATCCCCGCGGCACCGTCCGGCTCGGTTCGACACCGAGCGTCGGTGAATTGCTGTATCAGCCGCTCACCGCCCGCTTCCTGGTTCGCTTTCCGCGGGTGCGGCTGCAACTGATCGAGGCGATCACCCCGGATCCGTTGACCAGCCTGATGAATGGCGAGCTCGATCTGGCGATCGTGGCGCGGCCCGCCTCGACCGATGGCGTCCTTTTCACACCGCTGTTCCACGAGCAGTTCTGCGTGTTCGGTCCGGCCGGCGCGCGCGAACTGCCGTCGGGAGAGGTGCATGTCGAGGCGCTCTTGGGATTGCCGCTGGTGGTGCCGATCGGAATACCGTGGCTGCCGCGGCTGCAAACCTTGCTCGGCGAGCGCGTTCACAAATTGTGGCCGCGCGTCGAGGTCGTCAGCATGAACTGCATGAAACAGATGGTGCGCGGCGGGATCGGCTTCGGCGTGGTGCCGAACTGGACCATCCGCCATGAAATCGCCGCGGGTGAATTCGGCGCGGCGAACTTGCGTGGATTGCGTGGCCATCGTGGCCTCGCCATGCCGACCGGCCGGCCCGTCAGCCGTATCGCCCAGAGCCTCGCGGAAGCCGTGCAGGAGGAGGTCGATGCCATGGTGAAAGCGGGTATTCTCGCAGCTACGGTTGAAAGACCCCCGCAGGCCCGTCCATCGCCTCGGCCGCGTCAAAAGCCAGCTCGACCGCTACGCCGTTCGGGTCCTTCATGAACACCTGCCGCTGGTTGGCGCCGGGCACGTCGCGGATTTCATGCGCGATCCCGGCGCGGCGCACGCGATCGAGCAGGCTCGCATAGCCGGACGCCATGAAGCCGACATGGTTGACCCGCCCCGAGCCGGCGGCGCCGGCCTTTTCGTCGGTCATGCCGATGATGTGGACCACGGCCTTTTCGCCGAGATAGAGCCAGGCGCCCGGAAACGGAAAATCGGGGCGGAATCCGCGCCTCAACCCGACGATGTTCTCGAAGAAGGTGCAGGTTTCTTCGACCACGGGGGTCTGGATGTTGATGTGGTCGAGGCCTGCGATTTCGACCGTCTTCGATTGCGGCATCTTGGCTCCTGGCGTGGTAATTATGCTGGAGACAATCTCGCCGTGACGGTTGCAAAAGGCCAATACAGTCTCAAGATGCGCGCGATCACCAAACGAGATGATTTCACCCGAAATATCTCCGGTGCTTCGGCGAGGAGGTGAGCGGTTGCGCGAGCGTTACCAAGGTCAGTCCCTGAACCGGCTGGAGGATCATCGCTTCCTCACCGGGCGCGGGACCTATGTCGCCAATGATCACGTGGCAAACGCGCTGCACGCCCATGTGGTCCGCTCGACCCATGCTTTCGCGCGTATCGTCAAGCTCGATCTGGACGCTGCGCGCGCACTTCCCGGCGTCGTGGCGGTGCTGTCCGAGGCCGACCTCGCCGCCGACGGGATCGGCGATCTGCCCTGCGTCACCGTGATCGATGCGGTCGAGCCGATCATCGCGCCGCCGCGCCCGGCGCTGGCGCGGGGCTTCGTACGGCATGTCGGCGATCCCGTCGTGCTGATTGTCGCCGAAACGCTGGAGGCGGCGGTCGCGGCCGGCGAGGCGGTCGACATCGCCTATGAGCCGCAGCCCTGCGTCACCGTGGCCACCGCCGCGCTGAGGCCGGACGCCCCGCTGTTATGGAAGGAGGCGCCGGGTAACTCCGCGTTCCTGTTCCACAAGGGCGATGCAGCGGCCGTGGCCGCGGCGATGGCGTGGGCCGCGCATGTCGTCGAATGCGACCTCTTCAACAATCGCGTGGTGGCCGCCCCCCTGGAGACCCGCGCGGCGATCGGCTTCCATGACCGCAAGAGCGATCAATTTCTGCTGTCGGTGACCGGCCAGGCCGTTCACGATACCCGCAAGGTGCTCGCGGGCGCCGTTTTCAAAATTCCGCTCGAGCGCCTGCGCGTGGTGGTGCCCGATGTCGGCGGCGGCTTCGGGATGAAGAACTACGTCTATCCCGAATATGCGCTGGTGCTATGGGCGGCCAGAAAGCTCGGCCGTCCGGTGCGCTGGGTCTGCGAACGCAGCGAGGATTTCGTCAGTTCGGCGCACGGCCGGGATTTCTTTTCCCGCGCGCGGCTCGGGCTCGACAGCGATGGCCGGTTTCTCGCGCTCGACGTGAGGGCGGTCGCCAATATGGGCGCCTATCTGTCGACCAGCGGCCCGATCAGCTCCACCAATGCGGCCGGCAGCGCGATCGGCGGCGTCTATGACATCCCCGCGGTGTTTTACGAGGTGCGCGGCGCCTTCACCAACACGCCGCCGATCGACGCCTATCGCGGCGCCGGCAAGCCGGAAGCCAATTATCTGATCGAGCGGCTGGTGAACCTTGCCGCGGCCAAAACCGGGATCGATGCGGTCAAACTGCGCCGCCGCAACATCGTCAGCAAATTTCCGCATCGCACGGCGATGGGCATGAAGATTGACGGCGGGCGCTTCAAGGCGAACCTCAACGACGCGATCGTACTCGCCGATCGCGAGGGCTTTCGCAAGCGGCGCAGGCAGGCGAGCAAAGCCGGCCTGCTGCGCGGTCTCGGGATTGCCTGCTTTCTCGAGACCTCCCGCGGCGTGCCGCTCGAAATGGCACGGGCCGCGTTCGAGGCTGACGGCACGGTGTCGCTCGCGGTCGGTACCCAGTCCAACGGTCAGGGACATGAAACCGCCTATCCGCAGGTCGCAGCCGACATGCTCGGCTTGCCGATCGATGTCTTCCGCTTCCGGCAGGGCGACACGGATTTTCTGCCCGGCGGTAACGGCCATGGCGGGGCGCGTTCGATGCATATGGGCGGCACCGCGCTGGTCATGTCGTTGCGAAAACTGATCGAGAAGGGAAAGCTGATCGCAGCGCATCTGTTGCAAGCGCCGGCCGATCAGGTGGCTTTCGTCGACGGCCGCTTTGTCGTGCGGGGGACGGGGCGCGCGATCGAGATCGGCAAGGTGGCCGATGCCGCGCGGGATGCCGCCAATCTGCCGGAAGGAATGATTCCGGGGCTCGAAGGAAGCGCGACCAACTCCTCCGACCTCTATAATTTTCCGAACGGGTGCCATGTCGCGGAAGTCGAGATCGATCCCGACACCGGCGTGGTGCGGCTCGATCGCTACACCATCGTCGATGATTTCGGCAGCCTCATCAATCCGCGCCTGGCGCTCGGCCAGGTGCATGGCGGCGTGGTGCAGGGCATCGGGCAGTCGCTGCTGGAGCACGTGGTGTTCGATCCCGAGGGGCAGTTGCTCAGCGGCTCCTTCATGGACTACACGCTGCCGCGCGCGCAGGACCTGCCGAATTTCGCCGGCGGCCTCAATCCATCGGCGCCCACCGCATCGAACCCGCTCGGCGTCAAAGGCACCGGGCAGGCCGGCAGCATCGCAGCGCCCCAGACCATCATGAACGCGGTGCTCGATGCGTTGTCGCCGCTCGGCATCGATGAACTGGACATGCCGGCAACGCCCTATCTGGTGTGGAGCGCCATCCAGGCGGCGCGCGCACGAACGTCGGGGCAGGTTGCGAAATGAGCCAGGCCGCCTACGCCGCCGTCGATTGGGGGACCAGCAGTTTCCGGCTCTGGCTGATGAACCCGGCTGGCGACGTGCTGGCGGAAAGGCGCAGCGCGGAGGGCATGATGGCGGCGGCCAAAGCCGGTTTTGCCGCCGTGCTGCAATCGCATCTCGATGCTGTGAGCGCCGCCGAGAATTTACCGGTCGTGATCTGCGGCATGGCGGGGGCTCGCCAGGGATGGGTCGAGGCCGGATATATCGACACGCCGGCACATCTCGCAGCTATTTTGCAACGTGCCGTCCCGGTCTCCGGACAGTCACGTGATATCCGGATTCTTCCGGGTATCGCGCAGCGCGATCCCGCGGCGCCGGACGTGATGCGGGGTGAAGAAACCCAATTGCTCGGTGCGCTCGGCGCCGAGGGCGAGGCGCTGGTCTGCATGCCCGGCACCCATTCGAAATGGGCGCAGGTGCGCGGCGGAACGGTCGAGCGCTTCACGACATTCATGACCGGCGAACTCTTCAGCGCGGTGTCGCAAGCGACGATCCTGTCACTGGCGGTCGCCAATGCCGATGAAGCCGTCGACACCGCGGCATTCAAGTCGGCGGTGTCAGCCGCTTTTGCAGCACCGGCATCGGCCGCAAACCTGCTGTTTCAGGTGCGCTCGGGTCAGCTGCTGTTTGGCGGCGGTCCCGCCGCGGCCCGCGAGAAAATATCGGGAACCCTGATCGGCCTCGAATTGGCGGCGGGCCTCGCCGGACATAGTTCCGTGCGCGGCGTCACATTGGTGGCGTCGGGAAGATTGCAAGAATTGTATCTGTCGGCATTCGCCACGCTTTCGGTTGCGGTCCAATCGATCGATTCCGACGATGCGGTTCGCTGCGGCCTTGCCTTGGCCGCCAAGACCATTTGGAAATTGTAGGGTGTCAACGCATGAATCCTGTTCCATTCCCGCCGATGAAGCGTCCGCTGGTCGCGATCCTGCGCGGCATCAAACCCGACGAGGTCGAGGGCATCGTCGACGGGCTGATCGAGAGCGGCATGACGGCGATCGAGATCCCGCTCAATTCGCCGGATCCGTTCAGCTCGATCGCGATCGCCGTGAAGAAGGCGCCGGCGGAAATCCTGATCGGTGCGGGCACCGTGCTGACACCGGAAGATGTCGAGCGGCTCCATGATGTCGGCGGGCGGCTGATGGTGTCCCCGAATGTCGACCCCGAGGTCATCGCCAGCGCCTGGGACCGCGGCATGGTCACGATGCCCGGCGTGTTTACGGCGACGGAGGCCTTGCTGGCGGCCAAATCGGGCGCTTCTGCGCTGAAATTCTTTCCGGCCGGTATCCTTGGCGCATCGGGGATCACGGCGATCCGCGCCGTTCTTCCGGCGAACCTGATGATCGCCGCCGTGGGCGGAATATCCGACAGCAATTTCGGGGATTACACCAGGGCCGGCATTCATGCGTTCGGCCTCGGCACCAGTCTCTACAAGCCTGGCATGACAGCGGCCGAAGTCGCGGAACGCGCCGAGGCAACGATCCGCGCGTATGATGTGGCGATGCAGGGATCGAAATAGTTCGGCGCCACGACTACGGCGTCACGCGGCTTAGTTCGCCAGGCTGCTTTGGATCGCTGCGACTGAAGCGCCAGATCGATCGCTCGGGGAACGCCTTGCGCAACGCGGCGGCGTCCGCGCCTGCGCGTGCGTAGAGCACGGCGGCGTCCATCGATGGCGGGTTGCGCGCAAGGTCCCAGCTATGCAGTCCCGGGCCGTCGGTGTCGTCCAGAATCACGACCGCGTTCCCGGTCACGGCTTGTGTCACCAGCCTGAACGGCTCCTGGCGCGAAAACACCTGGCGCTGAAAACCGGTCAGCACCAGCGGCCAGGTGCCAAGAAGGAACAGCAGGCAGGTGATCGAGGCGAGCGGCAGCATCGCCCGCTCGATCGGCCGCTCCAGCCGCGCCATGACGGAAGGCAGCGCCGAGACGATGGTGACGATCATCAGGGGAAACGCATCGAAATAATAACGGGGGCCGTACCGGTTGCCGCCGAGATCTGCGAAGGCGACATAGGCGAGCACGAAGCCGGGAAAGATCAGGTCGTAAAAGGCGAGTTTGCGGTCCCTGAGTTTGAGCACCAGGCAAATGCCGTAGGCGATCAGCAGGACCGGAGAGGTCCACGATGCCAGTTCGACCAGGCGGTCCACGGTCACGCCCACGCCATTCAGAATCCGCGACGGTTCGAGCCCCACGAAGATTTCCGACATTTCCGGGTTGTCGATGACGAAATAGGCGCTGCGGAACGGGCTGCCGGTGATCTGATAGTGGTAGATCATCAGCAGCGCCAGAAACGGAATAAACCCGGCCGCCATGAGTGCGATGATGCGCGGCCATGCAGCCGGCCTCTGCAGCGCCAGCCACAGCAGCATGGCCGGCAGCAGCGGCAACACGTCGAAATAGCGCGTCATCGCCAGCCAGCCGGCGATGGCGCCCGCTGCGACCAGTCTGTATCCCCGCACGGTTTCGCCGCCCGGCAGCAGGCAGAGGCAGAACGACAGGATCAGGAGCGATGAGAATGTATGCGCGAAATAGGAAGCCGCGTTCATGACGTAGAACGGGGTCAGCGTAAAAAGCGCCACCGCAATGATCGCTGCGAACTGATCGCCGACACGCCTGCAAAGCGCGGATAGCGCCACGACACTGCCGCCTCCCAGCAGCGCGTTCACCATCCATGCCGGGATGCCCAGCAACAGCCCTGCGGAGAGCACCATCGGCCATCCCGGCGGATACTGGCTGACCCATTTGGATTCGAAAATCCAGGTGCGGAACGGGATCAGATCCGTCCCCAGCGCCGGCGGGGTTTCCCACAATCGAAATCCGGCAAGCGTATGCGCCTCGAACAAATAGCTGTACTCGTCGCCGGAATTCGGAAATCGATCCAGCACGAAATAGGCGACCGACAATGGCAGCAGCACGCTGGCCACGACGATCAATGCCGTGCACCAGTTCGTGCGTGCCGCGATCCAGGAAACGGTCCGGCCGCTTGTTCGATCGGCTTCGCCGGCAGAGATGATGGCAACGCCGATGGCAATGAGACCGATACAGAGCCCGGTCTGGATCGCAAACATCCAGCGCAAATCATCCCACGGACCTGCGCAGTGGCCCGCGATCCGGCCGGGGCATGGCGTCAGCCAGAGGGATTTTTGCAGCCACGGCAAAATGATTACAAACGCAATGCCCAGTCCCAGCAAAGCGAGCCGGCGGAATCGCGGCGACATCCAGCCTCGTTCGACGAGCAGCACATCAAATTTGTCCGCGTGCATTGCTAGGCCCCTGGCGCGTCACGCGCGATCGCATGCGGGATGCTGCCCTTTGCCTATGCCAGATTCTGTAATGTTCGCTTAAATGGCTCGCGTGATTTGAAGGGCCTGGGTGGGGCGACGCGTTCGCCGGACCAGGGTTAATACGGCTTTAATTGCAACCCAAGGGCGGCTCGATGCAGTTGAGGGGACTGGCCGCGGTGAGCGCCTGCCATGGAGGCCGCGCGCCTGGGTGCGGCTGCCTGGAAATATTCCGCAACATAAGGAGCCCTCCAACACAATTTTCCGGCCAGATTGTTCCATAGGCAAGTGTCTCCGGGGCCCGGGGAACACGATATGCGGCGATGCCATTTCAATTTCATGTTGAAGCTGTTCTGTGTGAACGCATTCGTGGCGATCCTTGCCGGTTGCGCCAGCGCGCCGCTGACCACATCCGGATCGCTCATGTCCTATGATGGTTTGGCGCCGGCGGAGGGTATCGTCACGCGATCCAAGTTGCGGATAGATAAAGCCGACATACTGGCGGCGAAAAGGGTTGCGATCGTACCGACGTCGTTCGCGGCGGCACGGGCCGAACTGACCGACCAACAGCGGCGCGTGATATCAAATGCGGTGGACCGGTCCGTCTGCATCGGCTTGAGCGACCGCTTTGAAATCGTCCCGCCCGGGCAGGGTGCGGATTTGGTCGTTCACGTCACGGTTACCGATGTCACCGTGACCGATGCCGCCGTCGCGGGCACATCGAAGGTGGCCTCAGCCGTGCCCATGTTCCTCACTGGAGGAGCCTCCCACATCATTGTCCCGCGCATTCCGTTTGGCATGGGGAGCCTGTCGGTCGAGGCCGAGGCGAGGGACATGCAAGGCCGGCAAAAAGCTGCGTTCGTCTGGGCCCGTGGCGCGGATATCCTGACCAGTACGCCGCGCCTTTCGGCATCTGGCGATGCCTATGATCTTGCGGGTGAATTCGGCGCGGATTTCAGCAAATTGATGATCACCGGCGAGAATCCGTTCGACAAGAAGCTGTCGATGCCGAGCGCGCACCGCGTGCAGTCCGCGCTCGGGGGTAAACCAAAATACGCGGCCTGTGACGCCTTTGGGCGCACCGGCGTTCCGGCTTTCCTCAGCGGCAAGATGCTTGGGGCGCCTCCGGAATGGGTCGACGATGCAAAACCGGTCAGCGAATGACCAGAAACGCGCCATCGCCATGCGCGGCTCCGCCATCAAAGCGGCCATAATCCGCCTTCAAGCGTCTTGCAGATGGAACCAGGTATCGGGCAGCGGAGACCATGCAGCACATTTTGATTGTCGATGACGATCTGGAAATACGGAAGCTGCTCGGGAGGTACCTGACCGATCAGGACTATCGCGTGTCGCTGGCGTCCGATCGGCGGTCGATGCAGGACGTGCTCGTCAACAACGAAATCAGCCTGATCGTGCTCGACGTCCTGCTGCCGGACGGGTCAGGACTCGATATCTGCCGGGACCTTCGCCGTAACGGCTCCGAAATACCGGTGATCATCCTGACCGCGCTGAAGGAGGATGTGGACAGGATCATCGGGCTCGAGATCGGCGCCGACGATTATCTCGGCAAACCGTTCAACCCGCGCGAACTGCTCGCCCGCATTCGCGCCGTGCTGCGCCGAAACCTGACGCAGGAGATACGGCTTTCCCACGTGCTCGAACACCGGTTCGGCAAGTTCAAGCTCTATCCCGGGGTGCGCCAGGTGCTGGACGAACGCGAAGCGCCGCTCGATCTGACCGGGTCCGAGTTCGACTTGCTTCTGGCGATGGTGAGGCGGCCCGGCCGGCTATTGTCTCGCGACCAGCTGCTCGAACTGACCAATCGCGGCAGCGAAGCGGTGTTCGACCGATCGGTCGACGTGTTGATGAGCCGGCTGCGGCGGAAACTCGGCGACAATGAAGAGTTTCAAATGATCAAGACGGTGCGGAACGGCGGCTATCTCTTCTCGGCCCGCGTCGAAACCGTTGGTATCGAATCATGAATTCGATACGGGTACGCGTCGCGTTGATGCTGGTCGGCTCCATCCTTTGCGTTGTGGTCCTTTCAACGCTCGTGATGTCGAAGATGGTCATCGATCTCGTCGAGGGAAATTTTCGGCAAGGATTTGCCGAACGCGTCAGCGCCTTCGCTCCCTCGCTGACCTTCCAGGGAAACGCAGCTGTCTTCCGCATGCAATCGCAACCGGGGCCGGGTGAAGTCCTCGAAAAGCCGACGGCCGAGGTGAAAGAGTCGTTTCGAAAGCGTGGCGTGCCCTTCGACGTCGTCGTCAAGCAGCCTTCGCCTGGACGCCAGACGGTTTCGGTCCATATGGGGCCAGGCTGGCTGACCTGGCCCGTTCCGAGCCTCACCCCGCCGCCGCGTGTCTGGTACGGTCTCGCCGGATGGATGGGCCTCATTGCGATCGGCGTCATCGGCGTCGCGCTCATCGTCGCGCATCAGACCACCAAGCAACTGAAGTTCCTGGAAACGATGGCCAAAGCCGTTGGCCGCGATGGCATCCTGCCGACAATTCGCGAAGAGGGATCCGCCGAAATCAGGGCCACCGCCCGCGCCCTCAATTTGATGGGCGAAAGCCTGAAGAACGCCATGGAAACCAGGATGAGGCTGGTCGCCGCGGCCGGACATGATTTGCGAACGCCGATGACGCGCATGCGCCTTCGCGCGGAATTTCTCGGTGACGACGAGCGCCCAAAATGGCTGCATGATCTCGATGAGCTGGACAGGATAGCCGACAGCGCCATTCAACTCGTCCGCGAAGAGAGTGTCGGAAAAGGAACCGAGCCGATCAGGCTCGACGTCCTGGTCGGGCGGGTTTGTCAGGAACTCATACTCATAGGTCTTCCGGTCGAAATTGCAGGCCTTGACCAGGTGACGGTCAGGATGTCCCCGTTGGCTTTCACGAGAGCATTGAGGAATCTCGTCATCAATGCCGCGACCCATGGCGGCGGCGCGATCGTCAGCGTGGTCGGGAACGGTGAGACTGCCTTGGTCATCATCGACGATAACGGCCCCGGGATTCCCGAAAAGGACCTGTCGAGTGTCTTCGAGCCGTTCTTTCGGGTCGATCCGGCGCGGCGGAAGCATATTCCAGGCGCCGGTCTGGGCCTCGCCATCGCCAAGGAAATCGTCGAGCGGCAGGAAGGCACGCTGATGATCGAGAACCGGAAATCCGGCGGGTTGAGGCAGACGCTCTCGTTCGCGAGGGAGTTGGCGACATTGCCGGCCGACGCGCCGCCTGTGAAGGCGTTGGTCGCGGCAAGGTAGAGGTGAAATGCACTCAGGTTGATCGGCGGGCGGCAGTCTCGCTGCAGCTCTCCCGCTTGCGGGGCGAGACGAGCGAAGTTCGCTCTTAGGCCGGCGCGCTCAACGAGCGCGGCGGGTGGGAGCTCTCTCCACAATAAGACTCGCGGCGACACCCCACCCGACCCCCGCAAGCGGGAGAGGGCTTCGCCGCTGCCGCCGTCGGCGCGATACGACACTGAAGGGCAACCGCCGGTTTGCCGAAGCGAACGCGTGCGTGCCTGGAACGGGCATCGCTGGTATTTTCGCCGCGTCGAAGTTTGTGGCTGGACACCACGCGTTCCGGGATACGCCTCAGGTCACCGGCCCCGGCGTGAACAGCGTCAGATCGTTGTGAATGCCCCAGCGGTCGGACCACACTTTGGTGCGGCCGCTGGCGACATCGAGGATCAGTCTGAACAGATCCCAGCCGGTTTCCTCGATGGTGGCTTCGCCGGTGGCGATGCGGCCGGCGTCGAAGTCGATCAGATCCTTCCAGCGCCGCGCCAGTTCGGTGCGCGTCGATACCTTGATGACGGGGGCGGCGGCGAGCCCATAGGGCGTGCCGCGCCCGGTGGTGAACACCTGCAAGGTCATTCCGGAAGCGAGCTGCAGCGTGCCGCAGATGAAGTCGCTGGCGGGCGTTGCCGCAAAGATCATGCCTTTCCTGCGCACGCGCTCGCCCGGCGACAGCACGTCGACGATCGCGCTGGAGCCGGACTTGACGATCGAGCCCAGGGATTTTTCCACGATATTGGCCAGCCCGCCCTTTTTGTTGCCCGGCGTGGTATTGGCGCTGCGGTCGGCGTCACCCTTGGCGAGATAGCCGTCATACCAGTCCATTTCGCGGATCAGTGCACGGCCGACGTCTTCGCTCGCGGCGCGCCGCGTCAGCAGGTGAATGGCGTCGCGCACTTCGGTGACCTCGGAAAACATCACGGCGGCACCGGCGCGCACCAAGAGGTCGGCGGCAAAGCCGAGCGCGGGATTGGCGGTCACGCCGGAAAAGGCATCCGAGCCGCCGCATTGCAGGCCGATGACGAGGTCGGAAGCGGGACAGGTCTCACGGCGGCGTTTGTCGAGCACGGCCAGGCGCGCATCGGCCATCTCCATGATGGCGTCGACGATGGCGCCAAAGCCGTCGAACGCCTCGTCCTGCATCCGCACGACGCTGCTGTCGGTCCCTTCCGGGAGCAGCCGCTCGGGAACGAGTTTTTCGCAGCCGAGGCCGACGACCATGGCCTCGCCGCCGAAATTCGGATTGAGGGCGAGGTTTTGCAGGGTGCGTATCGGCACGATCGCGAGCGGCGCATTGATCGCAACGCCGCAGCCGTAATTATGGGTGAGGCCAACGACGTCGTCGACATTGGGATATTTCGGCAGCAGCTCCGCCTTGATGCGCTTGATCGCAAACTGCAGCGTGCCGGCGACGCATTGCACGCTGGTCGAGATCGCCAGCACGTTCTTGGTGCCCACCGATCCGTCCGCGTTGCGAAAGCCTTCGAAGGTGTAGCCCTCGAGCGGCGCCTGCGGGGCAGGGACGGCGGTGGCGAGTTCGAGCTTGTCGAGTTCGGGCGGCGTCGGCATCTCGATGTGCGCCTCGTCAACCCATTCGCCGGCCAGGATCGGCTTTGCGGCGGTGCCGATCACCTCGTTGTAGCGACGGATCGGTGCGCCCTCGGCGATATCAGACAGCGCCACCTTGTGGCCCTGCGGCACGAAACCGCGCAGTTCGAGACCGCAGGCAAAACGGCTCTTCGCCGGCAATCCGAGATCGTTGACCACGATCGCCACATTGTCCCTGGGGTCGAGCCTGATATAGCGCGGCTCATAGGCCTGCGCCGTCGCGGTTGCCGTCACGAAATTCTCCCTGGATCGCGCCTGCCGCATTCGGCGCCAGTCCGGACAAGTATAGGCCGCTTTGGCGGATATATGAAGTTCGCGGATGGGGGCGACCGCTTGCTACACGCGTTCGGCCATTGTGAGGAGGCCTGCCGATGGGTTAGCCTCGCCGCCAAGAAACGCTAAGAGAAAACGGGGAGAAGCATGGGCAAGAAAATAGCGATCGTGGGTGCCGGCGCCGTCGGCGGATATGCCGGCGCCCATATGGTGCAGGCCGGCGAGGACGTGACCTTCATCGATCCCTGGCCCGAGCATGTCGAGCACATGCGCCAGCACGGCCTGCGCGTCACCCATGCGATGGATGTTCCGGAATTCTCCGTCCCGGTGCGCGCGCTGCATATCACCGACGCGCAGCAGCTCGCCCGGGAGGCGCCGGTCGACATCGCCTTCGTGTGCATGAAATCCTATGACACCGCCTGGGCCACCATGCTGATCCGGCAATATCTGGCGCCGGACGGCTATGTGGTGTCGCTGCAGAACTGCATGAACGAAGAGACCATCGCCGGCATCGTCGGCTGGGGCAAGACGCTCGGCTGCATCGCCAGCAGCATCACGGTCAATCTGCCGGAGCCGGGTCACATCCACCGCGGCGCCGGCAAGCACGGCGCGGCGCATACGGTGTTCCGCGCCGGCGAAGTGCACGGCCGCATCACGCCGAGGGCAGAGGAAGTCTGCCGCCTGGTCGCCTACACCGACAGTGCCAAGGTGACCGATAATCTGTGGGGCGAACGCTGGTCGAAACTGGTCGCCAATGTCATGGGCAACGGGTTGTCCGCCTGCACCGGCATGACCGGCGGCCAGATGCTGGAGAGCGAGCCGGTCCGCCGCTTCTCCACCCGGCTCGGCAGCGAGGCCATCCGCGTCGGGCAGGCGCATGGCTATCAGCTCGAAGAGATATTGCATCTGCCGCCGGAGACGATCGCGCAGGCCGGCGAGGGCAATGAAGAGGCGATGCGCGCCTGCGACGCGCAGCGCTTCAAGGACGGCAAGCGCACCTCGTCGGCGCAGCGGCCCTCGATGGGCCAGGACATGCAGAAGGGCCGCCGCACCGAAATCGAATTCCTCAACGGATTTGTGGTGGATGAGGGCGAGAAGGTCGGCCTTGCCTGCCGCGCCAATGCCGCGCTGACCGATATCGTCAAGCGCGTCGAACGGGGCGAGCTGAAGCCCGACCCGCGGCACATCACCGAGCTGCGGCTGAACTGAGCGGCCTCGCGCGATGGCGCTCGGCAGCGCCACCCATTTCGGGGCTATGATTTTCCCCGGGTTGTCGTAACCTCCATGGATATCGCCTGAGATAGTGGGAGGCTTGCCATGCGTTTCCTTGTTTGCGGGTTCATTTTGATGGCTTCGATTTCAGCGGCGGCTGCGGATTCAAAAACGGATGCGCTTCAGATCATCGATCGATGGGCCAAGGCCTTCTCGGCCTCGGACGTCGACGCGATCGTCAAGCTTCACGCGCCCGACGCGTTGTTCATGGGAACCGGAAGCAAGGCCGTCGTGACGAAGCCCGAGGGTATCAGGACCTATTTCGAAGCCGCACTTCTCAACAACAGGCCACGAGGAGCGGCGCTCAACAGCTATGAATCGATGGTGCTGTCTGATGATGCGGTGCTGGTCACCGGCCTCGATACAACGACCCGCGTCAAGGACGGAAATCCGATCAGCACATCGGGGCGGGTCACTTTCGTGGTGGCCAGGCGCGGTGCCGATTGGCAGATCGTGCATTTCCATCGGTCGGCCATGCCGCAATAGTTGACGGGCTGTTTCGGCAGCCGCTGGACCTCTGCTGCGCCAGCCTCTAAGTAACTCCGATGGATATTGCATCGGACGCGCCGCAGTCGCGCACTTTTCAGTCGCAGGGGCTCCAGCTTCATTTCACCGATTGGGGCAACGCATCGGCGCCGCCCTTGCTGCTGGTGCATGGCGGCCTCGATCATTCCCGCA
This sequence comes from Hyphomicrobiales bacterium, assembly GCA_017305715.1. GTDB lineage: Bacteria > Pseudomonadota > Alphaproteobacteria > Rhizobiales > Xanthobacteraceae > Bradyrhizobium. The sequence continues at coordinate 64,950 of JAFKKG010000029.1, forward strand.
GCTGGGACCATCTGGCCCGGGCGCTGGCGGCGGATTTTCACGTCGTGGCGCCCGATTTGCGCGGCCATGGCGATTCCGGCTGGGCGTTCGGCTCCAGCTACAGCCTTGCCGATCACGTCTACGACCTGATCAGCCTGGTGAAATCGGAAGGTTTGGGACCGGTCGCGATGGTCGGCCATTCGATGGGGGGCATGGTCAGCCTGACCTATGCCGGCGCTTTTCCGGAACGCGTGTCAAAGCTGGTCGTGCTTGATGGCGTCACCAATTTTCCGGCGCGCCGCCCCAAGCCCGCCGACGTCAGGATCTCCGATTGGGCCGGCGATCTCGACCGGCTGGCGCAACGGAAAATCCACCGCTATCCGACATTGGCCGACGGCGCCGAGCGGATCATCGGCCGCAATCCGCGGCTGACGCGCGCGCAGGCGATGCATCTGGCCACCCACGGCATGAAGCGCAACGACGACGGCAGTTTCAGCTGGAAGTATGACCCCTATTTGCGGGCGCGCGCGCCTTACCGGCTGTCGCTCGAGGACAATATCGCCCTGTGGTCGCGCATCGCATGCCCGACGCTTCTGGTCGCTGCCAGCGACAGCTTCCTGCCGGATCCCGAGAAGGCCGGCGTGATGTCGCATTTCAAGCATGCCGAACTCGCAAAGATCGAAGGCGCCGGCCACTGGTTGCAGCACGACAAGCCGGACGAGGTGCTCGCGCTGATCCAGCGGTTTCTTGGCTAACTGGCAGGGCGGCTCGACCCACCCGCACTTTGTTACGCGATCTTGAGGGTTGGCGGAGCCGGCTTGGGCTCGTCATCGCTGTCCAGAACGCCGGCCGCCGCCCGGCACATCATCATCGCTTCGCGCAAGGTCCCCGCGGCGATGTCGGCTTTGGCCGCCTCTCGCAGTTCTTCCAGCGCTTCCTTGTCGATGTTCTCGGCCCAGCAACCGAGCATGATCGTGACCTCTGGCAATTTGCGACGAAGGCGCCGAACCGAGTAGCGCATATGGGCGGGGCTGCCGGCATCGAGGTAGGACAGGCAGACGATCGCGACACCGGTGAAATCGACTTGCCCGATTTTGGTCGATGAAAGCGCATCCGCAGGTTCAACCCGGGCGCCAAGACCGTGGGCATCGGATAGCTGTGCAAACAGCACCGCTGCGGCTTCGTCGAGCGGGGTGCGCCCGGCCAGGCAGAGCACCGGCGCTTGTCCCTGCCAATGAAGCGGAAGGCCGGCCTTCTGCACGACGGGCAGATTGCTGGAAATGGCTGCATCGGGGATGGTCTCAACCGCGGCCGCCGCCTCCGCGTCCATGGTCGGCGAGGTCACCTCGGGGATCGAGTCGTCCTGGGTCGACAGATCGCTGGCAAATTCGGTCACGGCGTCGCGAATCTTCATCATGCGCGCCTGGTCCAGTGCGTCGCGCTTGGCGTCTGCCTGGGCCAGTTGCAGACCTCTCAGCGCGACCTCGTCGAAATAGGACGACAGCGATTTTTCCTTGAGGAACTCTTCGGCTTTCCCCGCCGCCTCGATCGGATCGCCGGCCAGCATCCGCTGATAAAACATTTCCGGTGGTGACAGCGCGGGCCGATCGCCAAAAATCACGTCGAGAAATTCGAGACGCTCGACATGGCGTCCGAGGACGACGAGGCAAACCGTTAGGGGCGTTGCCAGCACGAGACCGATGGGCCCCCATAAGGCGGTCCAGAACGTCGCAGAAGCAACGATGGCGACGGGAGAAAGGCCGGTGCTCTGGCCGTAGGCGAGGGGCTCCACCACCTGGCTGACAACCGGTCCGACGCCCAGGAAAAGGACGAGCGTCCAGGCGAGCATCGACCAGCCGGGATCGACGGCGGCCGCGAGCGCCAGCGGGAATGCGGCCGAGATGGCCGAGCCAATGTACGGAACGAACCGCAGTACGGCCGCCAGAATGCCCCAGAGGATCGCGCTGGGCACGCCTATGAACGTGAGCCCGACCCCGATGATCACGCCGAACGTGGCATTGATCATCAACTGGGCCAGGAACAGCCGGCTAAGCCGCGTTGCGGCATCGTCGAGCGCCGCCGTCGTGCGTTGCAGATCATGCGAGCCCGCGAGCCGTATCAGACGATTTCGAAGATCCTCGCGCTGGATCAGGATGAAGATGACGAAGATGATGATGATGCCGGTGGTCGCGAGCGGATTGAGCAATGGCGCGATCAGGGTTCGCAGATTCTCGAGCGCTCCCGGGTCGGGTTGCCGCACTTCAACGGGGATCGGCAGGGTCGTGCCGGCGGCATTTGGCGCGCCGAGACGGGGGATCGCGCCGCGGACCGATTTGTCTTCCTTCGGCCGGTCGAGTTCCCGGCTCAATTCCTGGAGCATATCGGCCGCCCGCTCGAGTGTGCCGCTGGTCGCCGTGACGCCGCGCACCGACTGGATTTTTTCACGCATCGTCGATTGGTAGACCGGCAGGCCTCCGGCGAGTTGGGTCAGTTGATTGGCGATCAGGGTGCCGAGGCCGAAGATGATGGAGAACGCCAGGAAGACGACGCCCACGACCGCCAGGGCGCGCGGAACGCGGGCGCGCTGCAGCAGTCCGACCGGTGGTCCGAGCACAAAGCTGAGGAGAATGGCGAGCGCGATGGGAACGAATATCTCCCGGCCGAAATACAGCGCTGCAATGAACAGCGCGGCCAGGATCGAGCAGGCGACGGCACTCAGCAACGCCAGCATCTCGTCCATCGTGCGGCCGTTGTTGACCTTTCTGGTGATCAAGCTCATTCAGGCTTTCTAGAACCGGCGCGGGAAGGGGCCTTGCATATGCGGCTCTCGCTGCAACAACCTAAAGCGCGGCCGGCGCATAGGTTGCACCGGTCAGGATTGCGTATTCACGAAGAGTCGTGGAACCTTTTCCGGATTTCGAAACGGCGCTCCAGCGAACCCGCTAGGCGTGCAGGATGGGCGGCTCGCCGCATCGAACAAATTCGGCAGCAGCGCGTTGTCGTCCATGCACAGAAGCGAACGACGATATCCTGGTCCCATGAGCATCCAGCCCGTCGATCGTAGTTCGACGATGCCGGCACCGTTGCTGCCTGCAATGCCCGGTTCCGGTACGGTCGATCGACCGAGGTCCTCTTTGCCGGAAGCGAAACTGACCCGAAAAGACGCGGTCCGTGCCGCAAAGGCACAAATCACGCGGCGCAATTCTTTGCGAAAGCAGCGGCAGGCGCAAAAGGAATAGCACCGCGCGTTCAGTTTCTGGAGTCGATCTCTCGATCCAGCTCGCGAAGATATGACAGTCCGTGCACCGTCAACCGGTGCTCGTCCTTTTCGCCGTCGATATATAACTTCATCAGATGTCTTGAAAGACGTTCGCGGGCGCCCTTGGTCTCGGAACGGTCCGCAAGCGCGCCGTATATGCTCAGCGCGCGATCAACGGGTAGAATATGCATTGGGCCAGCCCATCGGTTAGATTCGATCTCTGAAGAACTAAGGCCGATCGCTCCGTATCGTTCCCCGGCGATGCTGATGCAATTGTAGGCGGGGCGGCGGTCGGCCGGATATTCCGTCAGAAATCGGATGCCTTCCGTCGCCTGCGAATGACCGGCTCGGGCTTCAGCGCAGCACAGGGACTGCTTTCAGCTTCCGCCCTGGTGGATTCGGAACTCGTCCACACCTGCCGGACGCCGGTGAAGAACAGATATTTGCAATGCTTCTTGTAGAACGGCACCGGATAGGCGTCGCTCAATTGCGCCGTCTCGATCCTCGATCCGATCAGGATCCCGCGATTGAGCGCGTAGCCGGCGGACAGGACGATGGCGAAACCAAGCAGGGCCCAGGCGGCTGACCGCAATGTCATGGCCTAGTCTTCTTCCATGCATTGAAGGATGAAGGCGGTGCGGTCCCTCGGCAGAACACCCTGCACGTTGGCCTTTTGCCGGCATTTGAGCTGCTCGATATGGGCGGCGACCGCCTTGACGCGGCGTTCTTCCGCCGCCGTATCGGCCACCCGGATCAGCCGCACCTTGATCGGCGTGCCGTCCGACTCGAACTGGAACTCGTATTTCCGCCCGTTGGCGTCGACGGCCGAACAGGCGACGCTCGACACTTTTTGTTTCGCGAAATTTCCGATCTGCCTGCACAGCCCGGTCGAGGGCTCGACCGTCGGCGTCGGCAGCCCATCGACCTTGGGCCTGTCCTTGGATTTGATCAGCATCCGGTCGATCGACAGCTCGTATCTGTCGTCCTGCTCGCGCTTGGCGATTTCACCCGAAAACGTGATGATGTGGCTTTCATCATTGGGATCGTTGAGCGGCACGGTGAAGCCCGACCGGCCGCCGGGGCTATGGGAAAACGCCACCGTGCTGCACGAGAAGTCGCCGTCCGCCACCTTCAACGTGCTGCACTTGCCGGTCATCGACGCGAACATGTCGAGCTCGGGCTCGTGTCGTTCGATTACGTCGGCAAACAGGGCGTCGCAAGGCATTGAAAAGAACATCAACGCCAAGGCGGCCACCCGCCCCCAGATGCGCATGACGATTTCCCCAGGCCACAAAGCGGCCTGAACTCTGCAACTTTAGGCAAACGGACGCAATGGCCGATGGGGACGGTGGATTGACGATCGGCCGGCGTCTGTGATCTCTGGAATGGGAGCGTAGCCCGGATGGGCGAAGCGATATCCGGGATTCCCGCATGTCGCTTTGCCCATGCGGGCTGCCGCTGAACAAGAGCGTCGATCTTCCGCCCCTCAAGCGGAAACCCAACGACCGCGATAGGGGGTAATGCATGGGCGTTTTTCGTTCGCTGGTCGCGGGTGCTCTCGCGGCATTGGTCGCATGGCCGTCGTACGCCGAAGACTTTCCGACGAGACTGGTCCGCATCGTCGTCCCGCAGGCCCCCGGCGGTGCGACCGATACCTTCGCGCGCACCATCGGACAGAAGCTCAGCGAGCACTGGAAGCAGCCGGTCGTGATCGAGAACCGGGTCGGTGCAGCGGGCGTGATCGGCACCGACTCGGTCGCGAAGGCGCCTGCGGACGGGTATACGCTGCTGGTCACTTACGAGGGTTCGCAGGCGATCAACCCCAGCCTCTACGAGCACCTGCCGTTCGACACCATCAAGGACTTTACGGCGATCGGCACCATTGCCACGACGCCGTTTCTGCTGATCGTGGGGCCCAAGGTCGAGGCCACGACGTTTGGGGAGTTTCTTGCGCTGGCGCGCGCCAATCCCGACAAGCTGAACTACGGTTCTGCGGGAAGCGGCTCCGTCAATCATTTGCTCGGCGAAATGCTGAAATACGAGGCCGATGTCCGCATCACGCATGTGCCCTACAAGGGCGCACCGCAAGCCATCGCCGACGTGATCGGCGGTCACGTCGATGCGGCCTTTGCCAGCGCGCCGTCGGTGATCGCTTCGGTCCAGCAGGGATCGGTGCGCGCGCTCGCCATCTCCAGCGGCAAGCGCGCCGCGATTTCGCCGGATACCCCGACGATCGCCGAAGGCGGCGTCAAGAATTTCGACGTCAACCCCTGGTGGGGAATCTTTGGACCGGCGGGTCTTCCTCCGTCGATCGTCAGCAAGATCAACGCCGATCTCGCCGCGATACTGAAGGATCCCGATACGCTGGACGTGCTCGCCAAGCAGGGCGGAACGCCGTTCGTCAGTTCACCCGAGGAATTTCGCAATCTGCTCGAAAGGGATATCGCGAAATGGGCCAAGACGGTGAAGGCGGCCGGCATCAAGCCGAACTAGGGTATGATCCGGAAAAGTGTGAAGCGGCTTTCCGAAAAGATCATGCTCAATATAGAACTGAAGCGCGATGACGGTTCAACCGGTCTCATCGCGCTTTGGCCAGCTACACCGCCACCTGATGCGGCCTGAACAGCCGGCCTTTTTCCACCACCAGCACCACGCCGAGCGAGGCCATTGTGCACAGGAAAAATCCGGTCGCGAACGGCAATAGCGTGCCGTCATAGTGCTGGCCGATCGTGCTGCCGATGGCGATGCCGAGCAGGGTGGTGATCGAGCCGTAGAGCGAGGACGCGGTGCCGGCGATGCGGCCCTGCGGCTCCATGGCCAGTGCCGTGAAGTTCGAGATCATCAGGCCGAATGCGAACATCATCAGCGCCGAGAGCCCCAGGAACAGCGGCAATGGCAGCATGTGCAGCTTGGCCGCCGCCAGCATGATCGCAGCCACGGTGGCGTAGCCGATCAATGCGCCGTGCGAGATCACGCGCATCCCGAGGCGGTCGACGAACCGCGAGTTGGCAAATCCGGCAATCGCGGTGCCGACGGCGATCGAGGCGAAGGCGATCGGAAAATAATGTCCGAGCTTGTAGATATCGGTGAAGATCTGCTGCGCCGAGAAAACGAACGCGAAGATCGAGCCCAGCACGCCGCCGGCGGTGACCGCGTAACCCAGCGTCTGACGGTTGGTCAGTGTCTGGCGGAACGCGTCCAGGATATCGCGGGCGGCCAGCGACCGGCGCATCGCCGGCGGCAACGTCTCCGGCATCCGCCAGGCGCTCCAGATCAGCGCCACCACGCCATAGATCATCAGCGCGATGAAGATGCCGCGCCATTGCGTCAGCAGCAGCACCGCCTGCCCGAACGACGGCGCGATGACGGGGACCGCGATGAACACCATCATCGCGAGCGACATCACGCTCGCCATGCGGCGGCCGGCATAACAGTCGCGCACGATCGAGGTGGCGATGACGCGGGTCGCCGAGGTGCCGAGGCCCTGCAGCGCGCGCGCCAGCAGCAATGTCTCGAAGGAGGGCGCCGCGATCGCCAGCAGGCTGGCGACGCAGTAGACGGTCATGCCGCCGAGCAGCACCGGCCGGCGGCCGAAGCGGTCGGCCAGCGGTCCCATCACGAACTGGCCGACGCCGAAGCCGATGATGAACGTCGACAGCACCAGCTGCGGGCGGTTGGCGTCGGCGAGCTGGAAAGCGGACCGGATGTTGGGCAGCGCCGGCAGCATTATGTCCATCGCCAGCGGGTTCAGCGCCATGATGGAGGCGATGATCACCACGAATTCGGGGAACCCCATCGGGCGGTGGCCTGAGGAAATCCAGGCATTGGCATTGATTTCAGACACTTACGACCTCGCTCCAAACCGCGAATGTACGCCTTATGTTGCGTTGCACAATAGCTATTCCGGGATGGCAGCCCGTCGGGCAGGGATGGGGTTGCGGGGTATGGGTCCCGAAAGGTCTGCGGCGCCGACGGTGTGCTCCCTCCCCCTTGCACGGGAGGGCGGGGGAGAGGGGTAAGCCACGCACACCACCGTTGCCGCTACCCCTCTCCCTGACCCTCCCCCGCAAGGGGGGACGGAACGGAAAGGCCGCAACAAGTCCAGGCAAGTCGCTTCTGTTATTCAGAAAACGTGTCAAGCCCCAAACGTAAAAATATTTCGCTTTTATGGAATGGCAAATCAGGGCTACGACCTTGCCCATCCCGTCCTGGTCAGAAGGGCGTCGGCCGTCGTCACGGACGTTGGGCGGGGAGCGGTGGACGTGACAGTTGCGCTTGACGCGCGCGGCTGAAGCGTACGGTGAAGACGTGTGGTCCTGGCGCCGCGTTGCTGGCGTCCATGCACCTGGGAGGCGTCTGACTTCCCAGGGCGCGACGGAGGCAAAAGAGCCGTTCTCCGGGGAGAGCACGCTATAAGCCGTAAAGCCATCGCGCAGGGAATGTCGGATGTTCTCCGCTGCCCTGTATGCTCGTGTGCACCTTGTTTTGTGCACGTCGCACACGAGACCGCGGGTGCAGCGCGCATCCGGCATTCCCTGCGCCCTCAGTTCGGAGAGGGCGGAACGAAACTGAAAACCTCGGACGCAATGCGTCGCGGGATAGTGAAACTATTTCCACGTCGTCCCGGCGAACGCCGGGACCCATAACCCCAGGAAGAAGTTTTGCGAAAGGTCCCTGCTACCGAGCCATCACGCGGCATGGGTCGCGGCTCAAGGCCGGAACGACGAAGGCGGGCCTGTCCCGCCATAGCCCAAAGGGCGAAGGCGGATTGTTTTACTCCCTCCTTTGCTTTAATCCCGCAGCCATCGGCTACCTCGAAACGGAGACCTCGTGCCAGACCACCCCTTACGCATTGGCACACGCAAGAGCGTGATGGCGCTGGCGCAGACGGATGAGGTTGCGCGCCTGCTGCGATCAGCCCATCCGGGGCTTGATGTCGAGATCATAAAATTCGAAACCCGCGGCGACCAGGACCAGACCAGCAAGCTGCTGCGCCATGGCGGCAAGGGCGGCGCGTTCGTCGCCGAAATCCGCGCAGCGATGCATGCCGGCGAATTGCAGGCCGCGATGCATTCGCTGAAGGACGTGCCCGGCAACGAGGAGACGCCGGGCCTCGTCATTGCTGCGACCTTGCCGCGCGATGCCGCCAATGATTCCCTGGTGCTGCGCCCTGGCCTGTCGCTGGAAAATCTCAGGGCCGCGCGCGGCAGAGGCTTCAAGATCGGCACCAACGCGGTGCGCCGCGCCGCCTATCTGCGCCGGTTGTTTCCGGACGTCGAAATCATCCATTATCGCGGCGCCGCCGACACGCGGATCGCAAAGCTCGATCGCGGCGACAGGCAGAAGCTTCCCGGCGGCGGCGAGGTCGGGCCCGCCGATGCGCTGGTGATGGCGCGCTCGGGGCTCGAACGCATCGGCATGACGTCCCGCATTGCCCATGATTTTTCGGTTCATGAAATGCTGCCGTCGGTCGGCCAGGGCATCGTCGCGGTCGAATGCGTCGAGAACGACTGGCTCACCCGCGGCCATCTGGCGAAAATTGAAAACGCCTCGTCGCGGCTCTGTGCGGAGGCGGAGCGCGAAGTGCTGTGGGTGCTGAACGGCCATTGCAATTCGCCGATCGCGGGTCACGCGACCATTTCAGGCAACGACATGACGCTCATGGCCTCGGTGCTGGACGAAACCGGCCAGCGCTTCATCGAGGCGTCGCGAACGGCGGCAGCCGGCCGTCCGCGCGAACTCGGTCGCGCGATCGGGCTCGAACTGCTCGACAAGGGCGCCGCTGAAATCATCGCACGCAACAGGCCCGAGGAACTCTGACTGTTGGGTGACCGCAATGACGAGAATCCGCTCTGAGGCGAAGGCGGCATCACGCCGCAAGATCGAGCAGCAGCTGTGACGAGCCTCGGATCAACACCTTGCGTCCGTTTGCCGTGAGAACCGGCAGGTCGCCGTGCATGGCGACAAGCCCAAGCGCCATCAGGCGTTCGATGGCGAATCGGCTCATGCGCGGTGGCCGTCCTGCGATGTTGCGCAAATTCTTCAGCACGTCCCACTGCTCATGCGTCAGATCGTAATCGAATTCGTCCATCATGGCGTCCAAAGACTCCGCATTTCCTTGGCCCGCGTGATAGCGGCCGCTCGTGAAATTCGTGCGACCACAACGAGTCAGGATTTGGACGTGCGGTAACGCGCCGTCACATCATCGTGTCATTGGAATATTTCAACTGTTCCGAATCGAAACGTGCTGCATGGCGTCAAAGCGCCACAATGCTTAACCGCGCCGCACGCTGGCGCCGCCGTCGACCGGCAATGTGACGCCGGTAATGAAACTCGCTTCATCGGAAGCGAGAAACAGCGCGGCGTTGGCGACGTCCCAGCCGGTCCCCATCTTCTGGCGCAGCGGCACCTTGCTGTCGCGCTCGGCTTCGACCTCGGCGCGGGTCTTCTTGAATTCGCGCGCGCGGGTATCGACCGCCATCGGCGTGTTCATCAGGCCGGGCAGGATCACGTTGGCGCGAATGCCGTATTGCGCGTTCTGGTAGGCGAGCTGTTCGGTGAAGGCGATCATCGCCGACTTGGTCGCCTTGTAGGCCACATAGGGATAGGTGGCGATCGCGGCCATCGACGAAATGTTGATGATGCTGCCGCTGTTCTGCTGGCGCATGATCGGGAGCACGTGCTTGGCGGCGAGGATGCAGCTTTTCAGGTTGATCGCGACGCAGCGGTCGAACGCCTCCTCGGTGATGTCAAGCAGTTCGGCGTCGCCGCCGGACAGGCTGACGCCGACATTGTTGTGCAGGATATCGACGCGGCCCCAGCGGCCATGCGCGTCCGCCACCATCGCCTTGATGTCGGCATTCTTGGTGACGTCGGCCTTGAAGGCCACCGCGGTGCCCTGCTTGGCCGCGATCAGATCGACCGTCTCCTGCGCGGATTCGAGGTGATGGTCGACGCACAGCACGCGAGCGCCCTCGCGCGCGAAGGTCAGCGCGGTGGCGCGGCCGTTGCCGATGCCTTCGCCGGGGCTCTGGCCGGCGCCGACGACGATGGCGACACGATCTTTGAGGCGCATTTCATTCCACTCCCGGGATCGGGTACTGTTGCAGTACCTCTTTGTAATAGGGCTCGTTGTCCATCTTCATCGTCGCCAGCACGCGCACCACGGCGCAATAGAACGCGATGGTGAGTACCAGGTCGGTCATGTGTTCGTTGGAAAGCTCGCGCTTGATCTCGGCAAACGTCGCGTCCGACATCGCAAGTTCGCGCACCATCTCGCGGGCGCCGCGCAGGATAGCTTTCGCCAGCGGTTCGAGGGTCGAAGGCTTGCCCTCGGTCTCGGCCATCATCGCCTTGATGTCGTCGTCGGTGACGCCGAATTCCTTGCCGATCTTCACGTGATGGGTGAATTCGTATTCCGATTTCTCCATCCAGCCGACCTGCAGGATCGCCAGCTCGCGCAGACGCGGGTCGAGTTTGCTCCTGTGGCGGATGTACCCACCCATGCCGCTGAAAGCCCGCGCCATCTCGGGCGAATTCACCAGCAACTTGTGCAGATTGGTGTTGCGCGCGAGCATGTCGCGGTATTCGGGGGCGATCTGGTCGGCTTCGAGATAGGGCAGGCGGGCCATTGTTGTTGTCCTTGTTGCCGCGACGCGTCCGGCGATGCCGGCTTAGCCATAGAGTGCCTTGTGCTCGCTCGCGAAATTCGCGTAAGAATCCTTGATGCTCGCAAGATTGAGCAACATGGTCGCGACCGGTTTGGCATCGCTGCCGGACACCGTGGTGCGCACCCACATGCTCTCGGTCCGGCGGCTGCCGCTCAAGGCAACGACTTCGCGCTCGGTGACGTAATCCTCGCCGGCGAACAGCGGCCCGCGCAGCAAACGTATTTCCTGGTCCGCGAACAGTCCGACAGCGGGGCCACGGACCGGCAACCGGTCCTCGCGGGCGCGGTATTGAAACAGCACGCTCAGCATTTCCATCGGAATAATGGCGCGGCCCCAGGGATTGAGTTCCTGCGAATAATACGCCGATGGTTCGGTGATGACTTTCAGCTTCTGCGCCAGCGAAAACGGATAGAGATCGCCCATGTTCTGGTCGAAATCCATCCTCACGGTTTGCCGGCCCGTCGTCATGCCGACCTTGAGGTCGGCGAGGATCACGGGGTCGGGAAGCGGCTTCAGTTCGCCGAGCCGCCGGTGCAGGGCCGTTTCCGTCCCATCGCCGCCGACCGACGCGGTGCCGCGCAAAATCTCGGTGCCGTCGCGTTTGGTCATGCCGATGGCGCAAACGGTCTGGCCCGGTTTCGGCTTTTCGATGTTGGCCTGGACCTCCTCGCCCTCGAACGCGGGATTGCGATAATGCGCCGAGAGGCAGCCGGTCTCGAACCAGGCCTGGCCCCAGATCCGTTCGCACAGCGGCGCGAACTGGCTGAAATGGGTCGGGCCTTCGATCGTGCCGCCCCGAAAACCCAGCTTTTGCGCGGTGGCGTCGTCGTGGATCGAGGCGTGGGAATCATAGACCTGCGCCTGCAGCATCTGCGCCGGTCGCCGCCAGGGCCCGAGCAGCAGATCGCCGCTTTCGAGTATCTCCGTCCTGAATGCCGGTTCGGTCATCTCAAAACTTCCCTCGTCGCTCGCTGGTCGCTCCCTTGGCCGCCAGCGTTTCAAAGAAGGCGGGTTTCGGCAAGGGTGCGACCGAATTCCACACCCGCCCGAGATATGTTCTGCCGCCATGGATTCAGGCTGGGCACGCATAGCAAAACCGGTGCATTCTGGTCGCAATTAGACCGGTTCAAAACAGCCGGGCGAGTGAAAATGCGACGGGGAGCGGAAAATGGCGTTGATGGAAGTGGGGCTGGACGATAAGTACCGGTTGGATGCAAAACGCATCTTCCTTTCCGGCACGCAGGCGCTGGTCCGACTGCCGATGTTGCAGCGCGAACGTGACCGCGCGCAGGGGCTCAACACCGCGGGCTTCATCTCCGGTTATCGCGGCTCGCCGCTCGGTATGTACGATCACGCGCTGTGGCGCGCTAAATCCTTCCTGAAGCAGCACGACATCGAATTCGCGCCGGGCCTCAACGAGGATCTGGCGGCAACCGCGGTGTGGGGCAGCCAGCAGGTCGGGATGTTTCCGGGCGCCAAGGTCGATGGCGTGTTCGGCATCTGGTACGGCAAGGGTCCCGGCGTCGATCGCTCGCTGGACGCGCTCAAGCATGCCAATTCCGCCGGCACCTCGCCGAACGGCGGCGTGATCGCGCTGGCCGGTGACGATCATGGCTGCCAGTCCTCGACGCTGGCGCATCAAAGCGAACAGGTGTTTGCCTCCGCCTTGATGCCGGTGGTGAACCCGGCGACGCTGCAGGATTATCTCGACCTCGGCATTTTGGGATTTGCGCTGTCGCGTTATTCCAGTTGCTGGGTCGGCTTCAAGGCGATTTCGGAAACGGTTGAGAGCTCGGCTTCGATCGTCAGCGATCCCGATCGTATCAGGATCATCACGCCCGACGATTTCGAAATGCCGCCGGGCGGCCTGTCGATCCGTTGGCCCGATCCGCCACTGGAGGCGGAGCGGCGGCTGCACGGCCCGAAGATGCAGGCGGTCGCCGCCTTCACCCGCGCCAATCGGTTCGACCGCATCGTGCTGGATTCTAAGCCGGCGCGGCTCGGCATCATGGCGACCGGCAAGGCCTATCTCGATCTGCGGCAGGCGCTGGCCGATCTCGGCATCACCGACGCCGAGGCGCAGGCGCTGGGCCTGCGCATCTACAAGGTGGCGCTGACCTGGCCGCTGGAGCAGCACGGGGCGCGGGCTTTCGCCGACGGCCTGCAGGACGTGCTCGTGGTGGAAGAGAAGCGCGGCTTCATCGAAGATCAGTTGCTACGTATCCTCTATAATGTCGACGCCTCGAAGCGGCCCTCGGTGGTCGGCAAGCGCGATGAGACGGGTGCCGTGTTGCTGCCGAGCGAAGGCGAACTGAGCCCGACCATGGTGGCCGCGGCGGTCGTGGCGCGGCTCCGCCGGCTCGGCCATCGCAGCCCGGCGCTGGAACAGCGCCTCGCCAAGCTCGAGGCCTTTGATCGTCCCGCCGAGGGGATCGGCGCCGCCAAGCTGCAGCGCACGCCCTATTTCTGCTCCGGCTGCCCGCACAACACGTCGACCAAGATACCGGAAGGCAGCCGGGCGATGGCGGGTATCGGCTGTCATGGCATGGCGCTGTCGATTCCGAGCCGGCGTACCCAGACGATCTCGCATATGGGTGCGGAGGGGGTGGCCTGGATCGGGCAGGCGCCGTTCACCAGCGAACCGCATGTGTTCCAGAATCTCGGCGACGGCACCTACACCCATTCAGGATTGCTGGCGCTGCGCGCCGCGGCTGCATCCGGCGTCAATATCACCTACAAGATCCTCTACAATGACGCGGTGGCGATGACCGGCGGGCAGCCCGCCGAGGGCGGCTTGACCGTGTCGCAGATCGCGCACCAGGTTTCGGCCGAAGGCGCCAAGCGCCTCGTCATCGTATCGGACGATCCGGAAAAATATCCGAGCAATTATTTTCCCGCCGGCGCCACCATCCATCACCGCCGCGAACTCGACGCCGTGCAGAGGGAATTGCGCGAGGTCAAGGGCCTATCGGTGCTGGTCTACGATCAGACCTGTGCCGCCGAAAAGCGCCGCCGCCGCAAGCGCGGGATCTATCCGGATCCGCCGAAGCGCGTCTTCATCAATGAGCGCGTCTGCGAGGGCTGCGGCGACTGCTCGGCCGCCTCCAATTGCGTCTCGGTGCAGCCGCTGGAAACCGAACTCGGCCGCAAGCGGCGGATCGATCAGTCGAACTGCAACAAGGATTTTTCCTGCATCGAAGGCTTCTGCCCGAGTTTCGTCACCGTGCATGGCGGCAAGCTGCGCAAGGCCGATCGCGCCGCCGCCGATCCGTCGGCGCTGTTCGCCGATCTGCCGCTGCCGAAATTGCCCGCGCTGGATGGTGCGTTCAACATCCTCGTCACGGGCATTGGCGGCACCGGCGTCATCACCATCGGCGCGTTGCTCGGCATGGCTGCCCATGTCGACGGCAAGGCGTGCTCGACGCTCGACTTTACCGGATTGTCGCAGAAGAACGGCGCGGTCATGAGCCACGTCCGCATCGCGCCATCGGCGGACGACCTTGCCAATGTCCGCATCGGACCCGGCACCGCCAATCTCATCCTCGGCTGCGACATCGTCGTTGCCACCAGCCTTCCGGCGCTGAGCCGGGCCGAGCGCGGCCTGACGCGCGCGATCGTCAACGCCGACCTGCTGCCGACCGCAAGTTTCGTGATCGATCCCGATATCGACTTCCAGGCCGGGGCGATGCGCGATTCGCTCAACGAGGCGGTCAGCGCCAGCGATCTCGATATTCTCGATGCGACCGGTCTGGCCTCGTCCCTGATGGGCGACAGCATCGCGACCAATTCGTTCATGCTCGGCTTTGCGTTCCAGCGCGGCACGGTCCCGCTCTCGCTGGAAGCGATCATGAAGGCGATCGAGCTCAATGGCGCGGCGATCGAGATGAACAAGCTGGCGTTCTCCTGGGGCCGGCTCGCCGCCCACGACCTGCAACGCGTGGTCAGCGCCGCACGCTTCAAGAGTTCCGGCGCGGCGCCGGTCAAGCGGACGCTGGACGAGACCATCGCCCACCGGGCGGCGTTCTTGACCGACTACCAGAACGAGGCTTACTCGAAGCGCTACCTCGCCGAGGTCGCGCGGGTGCGCGCCGCTGAAGCCAAGGCGTCGCCCGCGGCGCAGGATCTGACCGAAGCCTTTGCCAAAGGCCTGTTCAAGCTGATGGCCTACAAGGACGAGTACGAAGTCGCCCGGCTTTATTCCGACGGTGAATTTGCCAAGGCCTTGAAGGAACAGTTCGACGGCGAGGCGAGCGTCAAGGTCAGCCTCGCGCCGCCCTTGCTGGCGTCGCGCGACAAGGTGACCGGACATTTACGCAAGCGCGAATTCGGCGGCTGGATCCTCAAGGCGTTCGACATCCTGACGCGCTTCAAATTCCTGCGCGGCACGGCGTTCGATCCGTTCGGCTATACCGCGGAGCGGCGGATGGAACGGGCGTTGCCGGGCGAATATTCGGCCATGATCTTCCGCCACCTCGACACCGCAAAACCGCAGGATTGGCCGCGGCTGGTGGCGCTGGCGAAATCGGCCGATCTCGTGCGCGGCTATGGCCACATCAAGGAGGCCAATGTCGCGCGCTACCGCCGGGAGTGCACGCGGCTGGAGGGCGCGATCGGGCAGCCGGTGGCACTGGCGGCTGAATAAGTTCCCGGGCCGGCCATGGTTATTTGCATGGCCGGCATAGTTAGCGGGTAACCTTGTCGAAGATATCGGCTGGCAAAGGCCGGTCGGCTTCCTACATGATCTTAGTTGTCTTTATTTTGAGTCATTTCAGGAGGCCCTTGATGGTCCTGAAAAGCGCTTTTTTTGCAGTGGTTTGCACGGGGCTTTTGGCCTTGGCCGGCGCTGCGAATGCTGCTGAATATCGCCCGGGCGAGTACCTCAAGCTCGATCTTTCCAGGGCCCTGCTTTCGCCGAAGCGGATCGGACCGGAGGCCCGGTTTGGCCCGGTCCGGATCGAGGCGCGGTCTGATGAAGCGAATTCCGACGCTGCGGATGCGGACCTCGAGGCATCGGTGTGGCCCAAGCTGCCGCCGCGCAAGCAGCGTGTTGCCAAATCTCGCGTCGAGAAGACCCCTGCCGAGGCGCCGCGGGCGTCGGCGCGCGCGAAGCTGGCGAAGCGGCACAGCAATCCGCTGGATGCAGAGGCGCGGGATACGCGGATCCAGAAATGGCCGTGCCGGACCGGCGGCATCTGCAACTGGCAGCGATAGCCCGCAGACAAAAGCTTCGGTTCTGATTAAATCAGATCCGAAGTCTTGGATTCCTGTTTTGACGCATTTTCTTCACGCGAACCGCTTCACCCGAAAACGCTATGGGCGTCATCGCGCTGTCGCAAAACCTTCGATTTAGAGTCAAGCGAAGCAGGCAAACCCCCGTCGTAGATCGACGAGGGTTGGCCGATGGCGATTGCGATAGCTGCGAAGCGGGGACTGACCCGGCGTCATCTGCTGGTGCGGTCCGCCGCAACGATCGTGGCTGGTGGGCTCGGCAGTCTCGCAAAACCCTATCTGAGCCGCGCGGCGGATCGCCCGGCCATGGCCTGCGGGATTCAGTCCGGCGATGTCTCGGCCCAGTCAGCGGTGGTATGGGCCCGCGCCGACCGCCCATCGAGGATGCAGGTCGAATATTCGACGGTCGAGAGTTTTGCGCGCATCCTTGGTTCGTCTTCCGCCGATGCGTTGCCGGACAGCGACTTCACCTCGAAACTGCTGCTCGATGGCCTGCCGGCCGGGCAGGACATTTTCTATCGCGTGCGGTTCGAGAATCTCGATGAGAGCCGGATTACCGGCGAGGCGCAGCTCGGCCGTTTTCGTACCGCGCCTGCCGAGCGGCATTCGGTGTCGTTCGTCTGGTCCGGCGACACGTTGGGGCAGGGCTGGGGCATCGATCCCTCGCGTGGCGGCCTGCGCACCTATCGTACCATGCGCGACAACCAGCCGGATTTCTTCATCCATTGCGGCGATCACATCTATGCCGATTGTCCGGTGGAGCCGGAACTGAAGCTGCCCAATGGCGAGATCTGGCGCAACATCGTCACCGAGGAGAAATCCGTCGTCGCGCATACGCTCACGCATTTCCGCGGCAACTACAAATACAACTGGCTCGACGAAAACCTGCGCGCCTTCCACGCCGAAGTGCCGATCTTCGCGCAATGGGACGACCACGAGGTGACCAATGACTGGGCCCCTCGCGGCACCGCCGACGAGACCGGCTATGCCGAGGACGGCACGTCGAAACTGGTGGCGCGGGCGCGCCGCGCCTTCCACGAGTTCATGCCGATCCGGCCGACGCCCGAACGGGACGGCCGCATCTATCGCAGGATTTCCTACGGCCCGCTGCTCGATGTCTTCCTGATCGACATGCGCAGCTACCGCGATTCGACCTGGAACAAGCGCGAGGACCAGAGCGAGGCCTTCATTCTCGGGCGCGAACAACTGGCGTGGCTGAAGCGCGAACTCGTGGCCTCGAATGCGACCTGGAAGGTGATCGCGGCCGATATGCCGATCGGATTGATCAGCGAGGACGCTGTCGCGCTCGGCGACGGCCCGCCGGAACGGCGCGAGCACGAGATCGCCGATTTACTTTCCTTCATGAAGCGCGCCGGTATTCGCAACACGGTCTGGCTGACCGCCGACATGCATTACACCGCAGCCCATCACTACGATCCGAACCGCGCCGTGTTTTCCGATTTCGAACCGTTCTGGGAATTCGTCTCCGGCCCGCTGCATGCCGGCACCTGGGCGCCCGCCCCACTCGACAATACGTTCGGCCCCAAGGCGATGTTCCAAAAGGGCTGCAGCGCGGAACAAGGGGAAAATCTCGCGCCCTGCTTCGGCCTGCAATTCTTCGGCCGCGTCGATGTCGACGGCAAGACCGAAATCATGACCGTGACCCTGAAGGATGTCGACAATTCCGATCTATGGTCGGTGGATATCGAACCCCGCCTGGATGCGCGGCCCGGTCAGATCATGGCGCAGCATATTTGAAGTCTGTGGGTGGTCAGGGCTTCGACGCGAAATAGAAGCCGAGCACGATCAGCGTAGCCAGCGTCGTGATCACGCCGAGCACGGCGGCGGCGATCGCCGGCAATTGATGGGCGTCCAGCCATGCCCGCAGCGCTTTTTCCATCGCATCCCCCGATCTTGATTTGCCCGCCGCCTTGCGGGCAGACTATCCAATAGCGATCTATCCTCCGCCATCAAATACCGTCCATGCGGCTTTCGTCTCGGCCGCGGCACCCTACGCCTTCAGGAGCATGTTATGGAAAATCTGCAAACGCAGGGCATTGCCCTGGCGAGACTGGGGCTCGGCACCTTCCGCCTGCAGGGCGATGGCTGTCGTGCCGCGGTCGAAAGCGCGCTCGGGCTCGGATACCGGCATCTCGACACCGCGGAAATGTACGGCAATGAGGAGCCGATCGGGGCGGCGCTCGCCTCCGCGGGCGTGCCCCGCAAGGAGCTGCACGTCACCACAAAGGTCTGGAATGAAAATCTGGCGCCGGACGCGATCCGCCGGGCGTTCGATGCGTCGCTGAAGAAACTGAGACTGGATCAGGTCGACCTCTATCTGGTGCATTGGCCGGCGCCGAAAATGAATCTGCCGGCGATGTTCGAGACGCTGATGAAGCTGCAGGACGAGGGCCGCACCCGCGCCATCGGCGTCGCCAATTTCAACATCGCGCTGCTCAAGACCGTGGTCGAGGACATCAAGGCCCCGATCGCCTGCAACCAGGTCGAGTATCATGTGATGCTGGACCAGACGCCGCTGCGCAAATATCTTGCCGCCAAATCGATCCCGCTGGTCGCCTATTGCCCGCTGGCGCAGGGGCGGGTGGCCTCGGACGCGGTATTGGCCAAGATCGGCCGCAAGCACGATGCCAGTGCCGCGCAGGTGGCGTTGAAATGGCTGCTCGATCAGGACGGCGTTGCCGCGATTCCGAAGGCCTCGCGCGCCGAAAGCCAGCAGGCCAATCTCGGCGCACTGAAGGTCAACCTCGATGATGAGGATCGGAAGGCGATTGCGGCCTTGCCGAAGAACAAGCGATGTGTAAATCCGGGGTTTGCGCCGGCGTGGGATTGAAGACGATTCCTTGCTTTTCCGCCCTCCGGAATTCAGGTTTTCGCTACACACGGGCTTTGGTCCAGTCCATACTGGATCGCATCAAAGGGAGGTCTAAAAATGCGTGAAGCTGTTATCGTTTCCTATGCGCGTACCGGGCTGGCAAAGTCCGGCCGCGGCGGGTTCAATATCACCCCTCCGATGTCGATGGCGGCCCACGCCATCAAGCACGCCGTCGAGCGTGCCGGCGTCGAGAAGGATTACGTCGAGGATAGCTATCTCGGCAACTGCGCCCACGGCGCGCCGAATATCGGGCGTCAGGCCGCGCTGCTCGCGGGCCTGCCCAAGTCGACGGCGGGGGTATCGGTCAACCGCTTCTGCTCGTCAGGGCTGCAGACCATCGCAATGGCCGCGAATTCGATCCGCTCGGACGGCGCCGATTGCATCGTGGCCGGCGGCGTTGAAAGCATCTCGATCCCGGGCGGCGGCACGCCCAAGGAATCGATCGATCCGGATCTGCTCAAGACCGCGCCCGACATCTTCATGGCGATGATCGATACCGCCGATATCGTTGCCGAGCGCTACAAGCTCAGCCGCGAATATCAGGACGAGTACTCGCTGGAATCGCAGCGCCGCATGGCCGCCGCCCAGCAGGCCAACAAGTTCAAGGACGAAATCGTCCCGATGAAGACCAAAATGAAGGTGGTCGACAAGGCGACGAAGGCGGAAAGCATCGTCGACTATGTCGTCGACCGCGACGAGTGCAACCGTCCCGACACCACCCTGGAAGGCCTCGCCAAGCTCGAGCCGGTCAAGGGCCCGGGCAAGTTCGTCACCGCCGGCAATGCCAGCCAGCTCTCGGACGGCGCGGCCGCTGTGGTGCTGATGGAAGCCAAGGATGCCGAAAAGCGCGGGCTCAACCCGATGGGCCGTTTCGTCGCATGGGCAGCAGCGGGCTGTGAGCCGGACGAAATGGGCATCGGTCCGATCTTCGCTGTGCCGAAGCTGCTGAAGCGCCATGGCCTCAAGATCGACGACATCGACATCTGGGAACTGAACGAAGCCTTCGCCAGCCAGTGTCTGTATTCCCGCGACAAGCTCGGCATCGACCCCGAGAAGTACAACGTCAATGGCGGCTCGATCGCGATCGGTCATCCCTTCGGCATGACCGGCGCGCGGCTCACCGGCCACATCCTGCAGGAAGGCCGTCGCCGCAAGGCGAAGTGGGGCGTCGTCACCATGTGCATCGGTGGCGGCCAGGGCGGCGCAGGCCTGTTCGAAATCTACAGCTGAGCTGCTGTCGTAGACAGCAACGCTGATTGAACAAAGAAGCTGATTGAACAAAGAAAATGGCTCCGCGAGGAGCCATTTTCCGTTGGGACGCAAGTTTCGTTAAGGCAAATCTCAGTAACGATGACGCTTCTTGATGATCACGACCTTGTCGCGATGGCCGTGCCCGCGATGCCAGCCGCGGTCGCGGTGGCCGCGGACTTGCGCACGCGCGCCATAGCCATGGTGATGGCCATGATAACCGCCGCGCTTGATCACGACGGTTTCCGCGCTTGCGATCGACGGTGCCGCCACGATGATCGCGCCAAGCGCTGCCAAGACCAATCCAAACTTCTTCATTACTCTTCCTCTCCTCGTTTAAAGCGAGGATAGAACAGCGCATCGTCACGAACGTTCCGATGGAACTTGAAGAGATTTATGAATGCTTGTTCAGTAACAGTTAACGCGCGAAAAGGCGTTGGTTCCGCGCTCAAACTGCGCTGACAAATAATGTCCGTCATGGCCGGGCTCCACGCCCGAGCCGCGGGCGAGAAGGACGTGGATGCCCGGGACAAGCCCGCGCATGTCGTTGTCGCGCGCTACTCGATGATCGCCTGATACACCAGCGCGTTGATCTTCTGCCGATAGTGCCAGCGGATCGGACCGGGCGCCGCCGAGAGATAGACCACGGCGAGCTCTTCCTTCGGATCGACCCACCAGTCGGTGCCGCTGGCGCCGGGCCACGAGAACTGCCCGACCGATCCCATCATCCTGACCACGCCCGGCGTCGTGCGCACCGCGAGGCCCAGACCGAAGCCGTAATCGGCGCGGGTCGGGTCGGCATTGCCGACGAGATTCCTGATGTTCGTGCCAAGCTGGTCGGACAGCATGTAGGCGACCGTGCGCGGGCCGAGCAACCGGGCTTCGCCGGCGCGGCCGCCATTCATCAGCATCAGTGCAAAGCGCAGATAGTCCGACGCCGTGGAGGCCGCGCAGCCGCCGCCGCATTCGAATTTGAGCGGCTGCGTCAGGTCGGGGCCGCGGGCTTGCGGCTTGCCGGTGTCGGGATCGACCGGAAGCGGTTTGGCGTAGCGCGCAACCCGGTCACCCCCGATCGAGAATACCGTGTCGGTCATGCCGAGCGGCTTGAACAGATTGGCTTCGAGATACTGGCTGAGCGGCTGGCCGCTGATCTTCTCGATGGTGAGGCCGAGCACGTCGAGCCCGAAACCATAGTCCCACACCGTTGCGGGCTGATAGAGCAGCGGCAGCGAGGCAAGCTTGTCCATGAAGGCCGCGCCGTCCAGCCGGGTCGCGGCGGCGGCGCTGCCGGCCGGATACTGCTTGTGAATGATCGTGTTGCCGCGGCCGCCATAAATCATGCCGGAGGTGTGCCGCATCAGGTCCTGGATCGTAATGGGGCGGTTCGCCGGCACGGTGTCGACGGTGGGCTCGCCGTTTTCGCTCACCGCGACGCGCATATTGGCGAATTTCGGGAAGTATTTGCCGAGCGGATCGTCGATCAGAAGCTTGCCCTGCTCGTACAGCATCAGGCCGCCGACCGCCGTCATCGGCTTGGTCATCGATGCGATGTTGAAGATGGTGTCTGTGGTCATCGCGACACCGCCCGCCTTGTCGCGCCAGCCATAGGCGTCGAGGGCGACCAGCTTGCCGTGACGGGCGATGGCAATCACCGCGCCCGGAATTCGGCCGGCGTCGATATCGGCCTTCAGCACCTCCGCGATGCGCGCCAGCCGCTCGCTGGAGAGGCCGACATCCTCAGGCCTGCCGCGAGGCAGCGGATCGGCGGCGAATGCCGCGCTGCAAGCGAGCAGGCTGAACGCGGCTGTGAGGATTCGGAACGACACCATGGACGCCTCCCGTTTCGGGCGCTTCGGCCCTCATTGTTGGCGCGAAGCCTATGGCAATGCCCTTGGGCCGGCTAGCGGCGCCGTCAGTCTTTTTTGCGTGGGCTGGTCATCGGCGAATGCGCGCCTGCTTGCGCAGGGGCGGGTCCCGGCGCATCATCGCGGCATAAAAAAATCAGGGGGAGCGACGCCATGAGCGGGTTTTCACGCCGTGATTTTCTGAATCTGACCGGGTCTGCCGCGGTTGCCGCGATGTCCGCCCCGGCCTACGCCGCGATGGGACCGAACGACAAGTTCGACCTCGTGATCAAGGGCGGCGACGTCATCGATCCCAGCCAGTCGCTGCGGGCAAAACGCGACATCGGCATTCGCTGGGGGACAATCGAGGCGGTCGAGGCCGACATTCCGGCCGCCCGCGCCTTAAAAACCATCGATGCCCAGGGCAAACTGGTAATGCCGGGGCTCGTGGACCTGCACTCCCACGTCTACCCCTATGGCTCGGCGATCGGCATTCCCGCCGACGAACTGGTGCAGTTCCAGGGAACCACCACGGTGGTATCGGCAGGCGATGCCGGGGTCAACAATCTCGCCGCGCTGCGCCGCTACATCGTGGCGCAATCGCGCGCGCGGATTTACGCCTTCGTGCATATCGCCAATAACGGCCTGTCGGCCTTCCCGGTGGCCGAGCTCTATAACATCGACCATGCCCAGGTCGAAGCCTGCGCCATGGCGCTCGCCGAAAATCCGGATTTCCTGCTCGGTGTCAAAGTCCGGATGTCGGAGAATGTCATCTTCAAGCACGGCGTCGAGCCGCTGAAGCGCGGCATCCAGGCCTGCGAGATGTGCGGCTGGCCGGCCAGGATGATGGTGCATATCGGCGGCGTCGAGACCAAGGAGCTGATGTCGCAGATCCTCGATCTGCTGCGGCCGGGCGACGTGCTGACGCATGCCTATTCCGGCGCGCCCAATATCGGCGGCGTCTTCACCAACATCGTGCAGGACGGCAAGCTGCTGCCGGCGGCGCTGGCCGCCAAACAGCGCGGTGTGATCTTCGATGTCGGCCATGGCGGCGGCAGCTTTGACTTTACGGTAGCGGAGATCGCGATCGCGGGCGGTTGCACGCCCGACACCATCTCGTCAGACATTCACGTCTTCTCCGGCAATACGCCGGGTATTCCCTTCCTGCCGAACGTGATGAGCAAGTTCATTCCGCTCGGATTTACGATCGAGCAGGTGGTGGCGATGGCGACCGCGGCACCAGCCAAGATCATCAACAAAGCGCCCAAGATCGGCACGCTGCAGATCGGCGCGCCCGGCGACGTCGCGATCATGGAACTGGTGGAGGGTCCGGTCTCGTTTCTCGACACCCGCAACAACAGGCGCGAGGGCAAGCTGGCGCTCAAGCCGGTGCAGACCGTGATCAACGGCGTGCCGTTCGGCCGGCCCTATCAAGCGCCTTTCGCGGTGCGGTAGAGCGTTTTCGGGCGAAGTGGGTACCGGTTCGAGAAAACGCGTCAAAGGAAAAGCCAGATCAACCGGATTTCGGCTGCGCGCGCATATCGCCGATGATGTCGGCGACGACGGCGCCCATCACCAGGGCGCCGCCGACGAAAACCCGCAGCGCCGGCACCTCGGCGAACGCGAGCCACACCCAGAACGGCATCAGCGGCGTTTCCAATGTGGAGATCAGGGCGGCCTGGCTGGATGGCAGGAAGCGCGAGCCGATGAAAAACAGCGTGAGGCCGATGGCGACCTGGAAGAAGCCGAACATCGCGAGAATGAACAGGTCGAATCCGGAGACGCTGAACGGCCCGTGAGCGAAGGGAATGCTGACGACGCTGCCGAGGATGTTCGAGATCGCGGCGGCCGCCACCATCGAATTCTCCTTGTGCCGCCGCACCATGACCGTCATCGCGGCGATCGCCAGCGCCATGAAGATGGCGAGCGCAATGCCGAGGATGTCCGAGCCGGCGCGCGCATCGCCGAGGATGATGGCGACGCCGGCGAGTGCCACGACGCTCGCCAGCATGGTTCGCAAGCGCGGTATTTCCCGCAGCCATACCCAGGCGAGGGCGGCGGCGAGGAAAGGCCCCGTCGCGATGATGATGGCGACATTGGAAACGCTGGTCAGTTGCAGGGCAGGGATGAAGGCGAGCATGGCCGCGGTCGAGTACGACGCGACCAGCCAGCCGCTCTTTCCCATCCGCGTCAGCTCCCGCAGGCCGGCGCGGCCTTGCAGCAGCACCATCATGGCCGCGATCAGCCCGCCGCCGAACAAGCCCCGCCAGAACAGGATGGTCCAGGAATCATAGGGCAGCAGCCGCGTGAAGAACGGCGCCGTGCTCCAGGCGATGGCGGCCGCGACGACGAGGGCGATGCCGAGGCGGTGCTGGGACGGGGCGCCGGTCACCCCAGGTGCGCGCTCGCGCAACCTTACGTCCTCACACGCTTCTCCACATTGGCGCTGCGTTCCGGCACGCCGAACTCCTTGCGGCAGACTTCCGCGAGCACGGCGACGCCCTCGCGGATCTGTTCGTGCGAGGGGCTGGCAAAGCACAGCCGCAACCGGCTGCCGGCATAGGCCTTGTCGGTCGACCATTCCGGCCCGGGATTGATGGCGACCCCGGCGGCCAGCGCCGCCTGGTACAGTTTCAGCGTATCGACATTGTCGGGCAGTTTGACCCACAGGAATATCCCGCCCTTGGGGTCCTCGAATTCCGCCGAGGTGCCGAACTGCTCGTTGAGCGCCTCCATCAGCGTGTCGAGTTTTGCGCGCAGCCCCCGGGTAAGCTTCGGCACGTGGGTCTCGAAATGCGGCGCGCAATATTCCGCCAGCACCATCTGCTCCAGCGCACCGGAACCGGCATCGGTCTTCAGCGCCAGCATCCGCGACATCATTTCCCAGGGCGCGACGATGAAGCCCACGCGCAAAGCGGGTGCGATCGATTTCGAGAACGAGCCGATATGGATGACGCCGCCTTGCGGGGCCATGGCGTAGATCGCGGGCGGACGCTGGCCGTTCCAGATCAAATCGGCGTAGCAATCGTCCTCGAAGATCGGCACGCCGTACTCTTGCGACAGTTTGATCATCTCGGCGCGCCGCGTTTCCGGCAGGATCGAGCCGGTCGGATTCTGCACCGTCGGGATGGTGTAGATGTATTTCGGCGTGATGCCGCGGCGCTTGTGGTCGGCAAGGGCCGCCGCCAGCGCATCCATCCGCATGCCCTCGTCATCGAGCGGGATGCCGACCGCGTTGACGCCGAGCCGCGTCAGGCGGTTCAGCGAGCCCTGATAGGTCTCCTGTTCGATCAGCACGGTATCGCCGCGCGCCAGGAGCGTCTGGTTGACGAGGTCGAGCGCCTGCAGCGAACCCGAAACGATCAGGATGTCGTCGGCGGTGCAGCCGATGCCGGCGTCGCGTTTGAGCTTCCTGGTGAGGAATTCGCGCAACGGACGATAGCCCTGCGGCCCGCTTGCGAGGCCGTAGGTCGCCAGCGTCTTGCCCTCGCGCCTGAGCACGGCAGTGACCGCTTCGATCAGCTGATCGACCGGGACCTGGTCCGGATCATTGTTGCCGCCGACGAAACTGTACTTTGCGAGTCCGGTCCACCGCGCCGCCGGTGCCGGCAAGCCGGCCGGCAGCAAGGGTGCGAAATCGAAACGTGCTGCGGTAGACATGGATGGTCACTCCCATTGTTTGTTCTTTGTTGAGAGGGCCGCTGGCGCGGCGCTCCGGTATTGAGCTTGGGTTTTGATTGAATCAGGACCTAAGCTCAACAGGTTTGTTTTGGCGGGCCTTCTACCGCAGATAAGTCTACGCAATCTGCGTAAACTTGATTGCTATGCGAACCGGTTCCCGCTTCGCTCGAAAACCCTGTGGTTCGTCATTGGCTCTTGCCGATGACCTTAATCGGGCGGCCCTGGCTAATGAAAGCGTAATGTCCGCTGCCGACGCTGCCGACCATCAGTGCCTCGACGGCTGGCTCGGCGATTTCCCCTCCGGCCGCCCAGTCGACCACGAAATTGGCTCCCGTCCCGCCGCGTATATCGGTGGCGGCGATGAAGACCTCCACCGTCGAGAACGGCTTTAGCGCGATCGGGGCCTTGAGGTAACTCTCCACCAGCCTGCCCATGGTGTCGAAATAGGCGATCCGCTTCAGCACCAGCGGGCTGGTCTCCGAGGCGTTATGAACGCTGAGCGTCACCGAAAAATCCGCCCGCAGCCTGCCCTGGCTCATCGACACGCTCGAATAGACCGGCACGTAAAACGCGCCCGATACGGCGAGAGGATCGGCGGGGATGGCGGTCAGGGAGCCAGCGAAATTCTGCTCGATACCGCCGGCCGCCTGGGCCCGCGCCCCGGCTTTGTAAGGGATCGACAGGCAGGCAAGAATCGCTAGAAAGAGACCCATTCGGCGGATGCGACAGATTGCTCGTTTGACCATTACAACCGGACCCTTAGGTTGCGGTGAGGACAAGTCGGAACCTATGCACGAGCTCATTCGCGATATCACTTTATGCATCCTGTTCGCCTGGGTGCTCGGCCTGCTGGCCCATTTCACCCGCCAGCCGCTGATCCTGGCCTACCTTATCGCCGGGTTTTTCATTGGTCCATTCGGCATGAAATGGGTCGAGTCCAAGGATTCGATCGCCGTCATCTCCGAACTCGGCCTGATCTTCATGCTGTTCATGATCGGGCTGGAAATCGACCTGAAGAAGATCGTGCGGGCCGGCAAGGTCATCCTGTTCGCCGCGGGCGGCCAGTTGGTCGGCGGCTGCCTGCTCGGGATCCTGTTCTTCTGGGGGATCGGGCTGTCGATGGGATCAGGCCATTTCGACGCGCTGTATCTGTGCGTTGCCTGCGCGCTCTCCTCGACGGTCATCATCGTCAAGGTGCTGTACGAGAAGCGTGAGCTCGATACGCTGCCGGGGCGCATCACGCTCGGCGTGCTGGTGCTGCAGGATATCTTCGCGATCCTGTTCCTCGCCGTGCAGCCAAGCCTCGACAACCTTCAAGTGAGCGTGATCCTGATCTCGATCGGCCGGGTCGGCGTGCTGGTCGCGACCGCCTTGGTGCTGAGCCGCTACGTGCTGCCGCGGCTGTTTCATCAGATCGCCCGGCGGCCCGAACTGGTCCTGCTTGGCGCGCTGGCCTGGTGTTTCCTGATCGGCGAGATCGCCGAAAAGCTGCATCTGTCGCGCGAGATGGGCTCGCTGGTGGCCGGCGTCTCGCTCTCGACATTCCCCTATGCGCTCGACGTGACCGCGAAAGTCACGACGCTGCGCGATTTCTTCATCACGCTGTTCTTCGTCGCATTGGGCATGACGATCCCGATCCCCGGCCTGTCGGTGATCGGGCTGGCGCTTCTGATCGCGGCCTTCACCGTCGTGAGCCGCATCGTGACGACGTTCGTGCCGCTCTATTTGATGAAGCAGGGGCTGCGCGCCAGCCTGTTGCCGGCGATCAATCTGGCGCAGATCTCCGAGTTCTCGCTGGTGGTGATCCAGACCGGTGTGGTCGCGAACCATATCGGGACCCAGACGTCGAGCGCCGCATCGTTCGCCTTCGTCGTTCTGGCCGTGATCAGCACCTTCGTGATGGGCAAGAGCGACGAGATCACGCGGGCCCTGATCGGTCCGATGAAGAAAATCGGCCTGCGCGATCTCGATCAGGCTCACGAAGGCGATGCCGGACACGAGGGCGGCCACGGCGAAGCGCGTCGCATCGTCATTCTCGGCTTCTTCCGCGCGGCGAGCGCGCTGCTGGCTGAAATCGAACGGCAGAATCCGCTGGTGCTCGAGCAGATCACGGTGATCGATTTCAATCCCAACGTCTTCCGGACGCTGGCCGATCGCGGCCTGCACGTGATTTATGGCGACATCAGCAATGTCGATACGCTGCTGCATGCCGGCATCGGCAAGGCCGAGATCATCATATTGAGCGTGCCCGATTCGCTGCTGAAGGGGGCCGACAACGAAAAACTGGTCCGCCACGTGCGTACGCTCAACCCCACCGCCAAGATCATCGGCAACGCGGACATGCTGTCCAGCGTCAACGATCTCTACGCCGCCGGCGCCGACTACGTCATGGTCACCCGCATTACCGATGCCCGTGAACTCTACGCGGTGATCGAGGCCGCCGACGCCAGCCTGCTGGACGAAAAGCGCGCCGAACTGGATGCGCTGCTCGCCGAGCGCAAGGAAGTGCTGCCGTAGGGCGTCAACCTACAGGCTGCTTTCCTGCGCCATCGCATCGGCAAACGCCGCCCGGCGGCGGGCGATGAAGCCCGCAATCAGGATCGCCGCCACCAGCAGCCACACCCCGACCGCGATCGGGCTTTCGACATAGATCCAGGGATCGCCCTGGCTGAGGAACAGCGCCTCGCGAAAATGCTTTTCGATGTTGGGGCCGAGGATCAGCCCGACCACCAATGGCGCGAGCTGGAATTTCATCTTGTTGAAGGCGTAGCCGACGATACCGGCCGCCAGCAGCACCCAGACGTCGAAGATGCTGTTGCGGACGCTGTAGGTGCCGATCACGGACAATACCAGCAGCAGCGGGATGAACAGATAATGCGGGATCCGCAGCAGGCTGACCCAGACGCCGACCATCGGGATGTTCAGCGCCAGCAGCATGACGTTGCCGATATAGGCTGATGCAATCAGGCCCCAGAAGATTTCCGGATGCTGGGTAATCAAGAGCGGTCCGGGCTGGATGCCCTGCACGAGCATCGCCGAGATCATCAGGGCCGCGATCGGCGTGAAGGGAATGCCGAGCGCGAGCAGCGGCACCAGCGAGGCGGTGGCGGCGGAATTGTTGGCAGCTTCCGGCCCCGCGACGCCCTCGATGGCGCCAGAGCCGATTTCGCTGCCATGTTTCGAGGCCGCCTTCTCCAGCCGGTAGGAGGCGAACGAGGCCAATGTGGCCGCCGGTCCGGGCACCAGGCCGAACAGAAAGCCCAGAAACGTGCCGCGCAGCCAGGACGGCACCGCGCGCTTCCATTCGGTGCGGGTCGGCAGCAGGTCGCGCATCTTGACGGATTCCGGCCGGTTTGCGGCATGGGCGCGGTCCTCGACCAGCAGCATCAGTTCGGCAAAGCCATAGAGCCCGACCACCACGGGCACCAGCGAAACGCCTTCGGCCAGATCCGGCAGGCCGAAGGTGAAGCGGGTTTCGCCGGTGACGGCTTCCTGGCCGATGGTGCCGAGCATCAGCCCGAGCGTCATCGGGAGCAGCGCTGAGGCCAGCGTGCCGCCTGAAATCCGCGACATCACGATCAGCCCGCCGGCGGTGAGTGCGAAGAATTCCGCCGGGCCGAACAGGATCGCGACTTTTGCCAATAGCGAGGAGAACATCATGACGCCGATCACGGCGAGCGTGCCGCCGACAAAGGAGCCGACCGCGACGATGGTCAGCGTGGCGCCGGCGCGGCCCTTCTTGGCGAGCTGATAGCCGTCGATGGCGGTGACGACGGAGGCGGACTCGCCGGGGATATTGAGCAGGATCGCGGTGGTCGAGCCGCCATACATCGAACCGTAGAAAATGCCGGCCATCATGATCAGACCGGCGGTCGGGTCGAGCGAGAAGGTCAGGGGCAGGATCAGCGCGACACCGGCAACCGGACCAAGGCCCGGCAGCACGCCGATCGCGGTGCCCGCAAACGCGCCGACAAAGGCGGCCAGCAGGTTGGAAGGCGTTGCGGCAATGGAGAGGCCGTACAATAGGCCCTGAAGCGAGTTCATTCTTGCACCGTCATTCCGGGACACGCGACTTCGCGTGGACCCGGAATCCAGAGGTTGTGGCACGAGATTCCGGGTTCGCGCTAACGCGCGCCCCGGAATGACGGGTACCTAAAACAGCCATTGCTTGAACACGCCGGCCGGCATCTGCACCTTCAGGAGCCGGACAAAAAATACTTCGAAGGTCACCGCGATCACCACGGCGGTGATCGCCAGCCGTACGATCGACCGGTTGGGGTCGTCCGAGAGCAGCCACATGCTGGCCAGCAGGAACAGCGCCGACGCGATCATGTTGCCGAGATACGGCATCGCGACGAAATAGACCGCAAACGCCGCGAGCACGAGCAGCAGCCGGCGCAGGTCGGCACCGGCGGGCAGCGCGAAGGTCGCCGGCATCGGATCGTCGGGGCCGCTGCGTCTCTCCAGCAGCACCGAAATCGCCGACAGCGCCATCAGCGCGGCCACCGCGATCGGGAAGATCGCGGCCCCCGGCTTGTGCCATCGCCCGAACGACAGCGTCTGCCAGGTGTCAAACCCGTAAGTCCCGGCCAGCAGCAGCGCGAGCAGGCCGGTGAACCGCCGCGCCGGCGGCAGCCCAAAGCTTCTCGCCGGCGTCACTTGTCGTCGTCCAGGAACTTGAGGATGGCGCGGAACTTGCCGTCGTATGCTTCAAGCTCCTTCTTCATGTCGTCGCCGAGCTTGGGATCCCAGGTATAGCCATTGGCTTTCAGGAAGCTCTTGAACTCGTCGCTCTCGACGATGGTCTTCGACGCCGCCATCAATTTGTCGAGCACGGGCTTGGGCAGCCCGTTCGGGGCGATCACGTAATAGCCGACCGGAAACGTCTCCTTCCACGGCGTCTCGCCGATCGGCTTGGCGTCCGGGATCAGGTCGTATTTACCCTGCTGGAACACGGCCAGCACGCGCAGCTTGCCGGCGTCGATCTGGCCCTTCATGCCCGGCGCGTATCCGCAGGTGCCGTCGACCCGCCCGCCGAGCGCCGCCAGCGTGGATTCGCCGCCGCCGCCGGTGAACGGCACGGTGACGATCCGCGCGCCCGACAGCTTGTTGAGCTGCTGGATGTTGATGTCGTTCGCCGAGCGCAGGCCCGAGACCGAGACCTTCAACTTGCGCGGTTTTTCCTTGGCCTCCGCCACGAACTCCTCAAACGTTTTCCAGCGGGCATCGGCCGGCACCGCCAGGATCGCCGGCAGGTCGGAAAGCTTGACGATGGACTGGTAATCGGAGGCCGATTTCCAGACCAGCCCCTTCATTTCCAGCGGCTGGTACGCCAGCGAGGAGGTCGAGCCGAGCCCGATCGTGTAGCCGTCCGGCTGGGCGCGGATCACCGCACCGGTGCCGATGGTCGCCGAAGCGCCGGGCTTGTTCTCGACGATCACCTTGACCTTGAGTTGCTTCTCCAGCAGCTCGGAATATTTGCGGCTGATCGGGTCGGTCGAACCGCCCGGCGCGTAGGGCACATAGAAGGTGATGTCGCGGGTCGGCCATTCGTCGGCGGCACGGGCTTGCGGTGGGGCCACCGCCAGCAAGGCGAGGCTGACCCATGCCATCCGGCGGAAATTCAGTTGAAAACGCATGTTTCTTTCCCTGGCGCCTGCTTCTTGTTTTTGTGGAGCGACCATGGCGATGGAAGCCGGACCTCGTCAATGGTTTCCTGCATGCCGATTTCGTACTGCGAAACGTGGCTGGCGAGGTTCTGCCCTGCGTATTGATGCTGGCGCGGGCCCATGAGTCCGGCTAATGCACTCTTTGTACCAAGCGAGATCCAAGGAAAATGGCCGATACGATCCAGGAAGTTCTGCAAGCTTTTGCCAATGGCGAACTCGTCGTCGTCACCGATGATGACGACCGGGAGGGCGAGGGCGATTTGATCGTCGCGGCCTCGTTCTGTACCGCCGAGAAGATGGCGTTCATCATCCGTCACACCTCGGGCATCGTTTGCGCGCCGATCACCCAGGACGACGCGCGCCGGCTGCGGCTCGATCCGATGGTGGCGCATAATGATTCCAACCACACCACCGCCTTCACGGTTTCGATCGACTACAAGCCCGATGGCGGCACCGGCATTTCGGCCGATGAGCGCGCCTCCTGCTGCCGCGCGCTGGCCAACCCGAATGCCGGGGCCAATGATTTTGCCCGGCCCGGCCACATCTTTCCGCTGATCGCGCGCGACGGCGGCGTGCTGCTGCGTTCCGGTCATACCGAGGCCGCGGTCGATCTGTGCAAGCTCTCGGGCCTGCCGCCGGTCGGCGTCATCTCCGAGCTGATGAACGATGACGGCACCGTGATGAAGGGCGAGCAGGTCGCGCGTTTTGCCGCCGCCCACAAGCTCAAGCACGTCACGATCGCTGACATGATCGCCTATCGCCAGGCGCGCGAGAAGCTGATCGAGCGGGTTGCGACCTTCACGACGGATAGCCCGATCGGGCCGCTGCAGGGCTATGCCTACCGTTCGCCGTTCGACGAGATCGCGCATGCCGCCTTCGTCTATAACGGTATCGGCGACGGCAAGAACGTGCTGACCCGGCTGCACAAGCCCAATATCGTGAAAGACCTGTTCACCGGCCAGGCGCGCATGCAGATCGTGCTGAACCATTTCCAGAAAGCCGGCCGCGGCGTGCTGGTCTATTTGCGCGACGGTGCGGCCGGTGTTC
Organism: Hyphomicrobiales bacterium; assembly: GCA_017305715.1. Lineage (GTDB taxonomy): Bacteria > Pseudomonadota > Alphaproteobacteria > Rhizobiales > Xanthobacteraceae > Bradyrhizobium. The sequence continues at coordinate 97,469 of JAFKKG010000029.1, forward strand.
CCGTCGAACCGGTCGGCGAACAGAAATCGGCGGAAGCCGATCGCAACCGGCAATGGCGCGAAGTCGGGGTCGGCGCGCAGATCCTGCGCGATCTCGGCGTCAGCTCGATCCGGCATCTGACGTCGTCGGTGCACGATTACAAGGGGCTGTCCGGTTTCGGTATCGAGATCGTCTCCAACGAACGGCTGGAAGGGTAGTAGCTGTCGTCATTCCGGGTCTGGTGCTAACGCACCATCCCGGAATGACGGCGCTGCCCAATTCAATTGCGCTTCGGACGATAGCGCATTAATTTGGCGGCCAATTCCAGTGAGGACAGTGATGCGAAAGGGATTTTCATGAGCGTGCGCCCGCAGTCCAAGGACAAGCCGACGTCAGCGAGTTTCCAGTGGGACGATCCGTTCCTGCTCGACGAGCAACTCACCGAAGACGAGCGGATGATCCGCGATACCGCGCGCGCCTACGCGCAGGACAAGCTGCTGCCGCGCGTGACCAAGGCCTATCTCGAGGAAAAGACCGACCGCGAGATCTTCAACGAGATGGGTGAGCTCGGCCTGATCGGCATCACGCTGCCGGAAGAATATGGCTGCGCCAGCGCGAGCTACGTGGCTTACGGCCTGGTGGCGCGCGAGATCGAGCGCGTCGATTCCGGCTACCGTTCGATGAACTCGGTGCAGTCCTCGCTGGTGATGCATCCGATCTACGCTTATGGCGACGACAGCCAGCGCAAGAAATATTTGCCCAAGCTCGCGACCGGCGAATGGGTCGGCTGCTTCGGCCTGACCGAGCCCGATGCGGGCTCGGATCCCGGTGGCATGAAGACCCGCGCCGAGAAGGTGTCCGACGGCTACAAATTGACCGGCAGCAAAATGTGGATTTCCAACGCGCCGATCGCCGACGTCTTTGTGGTCTGGGCGAAATCCGCCGCGCATGACAACCAGATTCGCGGCTTCATCCTGGAAAAAGGCATGAAGGGCCTGTCGGCGCCGAAGATCGGCGGCAAGCTTTCGTTGCGCGCCTCCATCACCGGCGAGATCGTGATGGATAATGTCGTGGTGCCGGAGAGCGCGCTGTTGCCCAACGTGTCCGGTCTGAAGGGCCCGTTCGGCTGCCTCAACCGCGCCCGCTACGGCATCTCCTGGGGCGTGATGGGCGCCGCCGAGGACTGCATGCATCGGGCGCGGCAATACACGCTGGATCGCAAGCAGTTCGGCCGGCCGCTGGCGGCAACCCAATTGGTGCAGAAAAAGCTCGCCGACATGCAGACCGAGATTTCGCTCGGCCTGCAGGGCTCATTGCGGGTCGGCCGCCTGATGGACGAGGGCAAGATGGCCCCCGAGATGATTTCGATCGTCAAGCGCAACAATTGCGGCAAGGCGCTCGACATCGCGCGCGTCGCCCGCGACATGCACGGCGGCAACGGCATCCAGATCGAGTATCACGTGATGCGCCACTCTTCGAATTTGGAAACCGTGAACACCTATGAAGGCGCCCACGACGTCCACGCCCTGATCCTGGGCCGCGCGATCACGGGTATCCAGGCGTTTTCGTAACCAAGTCCTCCGACCTCATCCTGAGGAGCCCGCGCCTTCGCGGGCGTCTCGAAGGATGGCCGCGCGACAGGTCGTGCCCGATGCTTCGAGACGGCCCTTGCGGGCCTCCTCGGCATGAGGGTTCGGCGAGAAACGCGGCGTACCAGACAGGCATTCCCCCATGGCCGAAACCGACAACGAAGACATCCCGTTCAACCGCGATTTCCCGCTCAAGCCCGGCGTGGTCGACGAAGCCCGGCCCGGCGTGCGGCGGGTGCTGTGCAACAATCCGAGTCCGTTCACCTTCACGGGCACGGTCAGCTACATCGTCGGCAAGGGCAAGGTCGCGATCATCGATCCCGGGCCGAACGACGAGGCGCACGCCAGGGCGCTGCTGGATGCCGTGCGCGGCGAAACCGTGACGCACATCCTGGTCACCCATACCCATAACGACCATTCGCCGAACACCGCGCGGATCAAGGCCGCGACCGGCGCGCCGGTCTATGCCGAGGGGCCGCACCGTGCTTCGCGGCCACGCTTCGAGAGCGAGAAGCACAACCCGGAATCGGGCGCCGACCGCGACTTCCGGCCCGACATCGAGGTCAAGAACGGCGACACCATCGAGGGTTCCGGCTGGGCGCTGGAAGCGGTGGCGACGCCCGGCCACACCGCCAATCATCTGGCGTTCGCCTGGCCCGAGCGAAAGATCAGTTTCGTCGGCGATCACGTGATGGGCTGGTCGACCTCGATCGTGGCGCCGCCCGACGGATCGATGATCGACTATATGGAGTCGCTGGCGCGGCTGGAGGCGCGGCCCGAGGATCTGTATTTCTCCGGCCACGGGCCGGAAATTCCGGAAGGCCCGCGCTACGTCCGCTTCCTGACCCGGCACCGCCGTGCGCGCGAAGCCTCGATCCTGCATCGCCTCGCCAAGGGCGAGGCCGACATCCCGACCATGGTGCGCGCGATCTATATCGGCCTCGACCCGCGGCTCACGGGAGCTGCCGGCTATTCGGTGCTGGCGCATCTGGAAGATTTGGTGTCGCGCGGCATCGTGGCGACCGACGGCGATCCGGTCATCGGCGGGACGTATCGGATGGCGTAGGCTTAGGCTTTCATGCATAACAGACTCAAGCCGGACATCTCGCCATCTCTGAAAGGGCCAATACCCGACACCGGCATTCCCATTTGCCGGTAGATCAGGTGTTCAGGTTCACGTCGGATTTTGTTTTCCGGTTCCCCTGAGGGCTCGGGTCAATTCCCGGACATCCTTTAACTCTTCAAGTCCGTCGACAAGTGACACGACGCGCTCTGCGCCGACCTTGCTAACGACAGGAACCGCGAAGTTCATGAATTTGCGTTCGAGTGACGATCGCGATAGCGGGCGTTCCGCGTCGCCTTCGGGAACTTCGACGGTCTCACGCAAAGACTGACCGTCTGCAAAGACAATCTCTATGCTTGCACCACGCCCCTTGGGGAGTTTGGCGATGAGTGCATCTCCGGGCTTCACCGACGTCTTTTCCACCAGCGCCATCACGTCCGGAGACCGCCAGCGGTCTTTCTCGAATTGAGCGACGGTCACATCGCCGTCGAGAAGAGCCATGGCGAGGCAGACGGGCAGACTGTGATCGGCGGTACCCTTTGTCTGCGGCTTGAATTTCGCCGGATCCGCAACACGTTCGATTATTCCAGGATAGCTCTCAACCGTGATCACCCGGATATCCTGCTCGCGACCCTTGATTTTTCCCGAGAGTGATGCACCAGCCTCTGCCACGGCTTGCAACTCAATCTGAATCGGGAAGCGTTTGAATGCCACCCGGGGTAGCCGGTATCGCGCAAGCTCAAGATCAACGGCAAACCCCTCCTTGACGGGCTTCATTTTCGACGCCAGCCATTCCAGCGTGCCGGAAGGGCCGGTAAAGCCCTGGGCGGCAAGCCGCGTTGCGAAAACGCCGTCAGCCGCCGTGGCGGCAAGTCCCATGGCTTTCATCATGCTGATCGCGCCGCTATTCACCACAAAACTGGTGAAGCCACGTGCGCCCGATATTCCAACCGCGTTTGCGAGGGCTTCCTTGGGAAGCCCCCAGATTTTTCCCGCAATCAGAGGGATGCCGTAGGAGGCCGCACACAAGGGATGGAAGCCACGTTCAATGAAGGAAATGGCGTCATTAACGCGCATGCTGGCCTCATAGCCCGCGACCATCGCTTCGATAAGTTCGCGGCCGGATCGTCCATTCTCCTCGCAGAGAGCAATCGCCGTCGGCAGTACCTCGCTCGGATGAAGTGGTTCGGTGCCAATATAGGTATCGTTCAGGTCGAGGGAGCGAACGAGAACGCCATTGACGAACAGCGCGCCCTCTACGGTCGCAGATCGCGGATAGCCGATCACTGTAGCCGTATTGCCCTCCCCGAAAGTCTTGCGAATTGTCGTCTCAGCTATATTTGCGGGCTCGGATCCTACTGATCCGAATGCGCATCCGAGCGTGTCGAGAAGGACGCGCTTGGCCGAGGCGATAACGTCAGCGGGCAGAGCCTCATATTTGATGGAAAGCGCAAATTCGGCAAGTTTCTGCTCAAGCGTTGCCTTTTGTCGATCTCCCTCGCCAGCGGCAAGCGCTGAACCGGCGAAGCGATAACCGTCGGACCGAACGCTCCCTAGAAGGAGACTCGTGGAAACGGCAGTTGCGGCTCGCGCCAGAAATTCGCGACGTTTCACGAAACTCTCCACTATGAAATTGCTGCAACGGCGTCGATCAGTAAGCGCCGGTTAGTAAGACCGCCAACGCGAGTAAGGGCTTCAACGAACTCGCGATAAGCGCTGATGGGAATAAAAATTCAGAAATTGATAATGGACCGCGCCGTCAAGGAATAAGCGCAGCAGGAGCGAGAAGCCAAAAGCACGCCCATGCCCGACAATCCCAAGTATGAGCGAGCGCTACGGCTTTAGAAAGCTCAATATGCCGGCTCCGGGTCATTCGCGTCCGTTTGTTATTTCCGAGCCATGTCCGGTTAGGGGGCAATCTCGGTAATGCCGTTCTGCCCCCGTGCCGGCGCAGGGGCGAGGGAGACGCAGCCGGCGCGCTATTGCTTCTTCACCGTCTTGGCCGGCGCTTTCGCCGGCGTCGCCGGCTTCTTGCTGGCCGGCTTGGCGTTGACGTTGTCGGCCGCGGTGTTGATGTCCTCGATCAGTTTGGAGACGCGCGCGGCGTTGCTGCCGAGATCGCTGTCGAAATAGCGCGAGGCCGATCGGATATCGACGCGGGAATCCTCGCCGTCGGCCTTGATGCGGATCGAGACGTCTTCGCGGAATCCCATGATCGGGGTTTGCGCGATCGCCTCGATGCGCCCCTCGCGGCGCTGCTGTGGCGGGCGCTCGTCGACCACGCGCCATTTGCGGCGGTTGACCAGGGCCAGTGTGAGGTCATAGGCGCGCTGCGCCGGGACTTCGAGCTCCACGGTCTCGATGTCGGGATAGGCGATGCGCTGCTGTTCGGCGGAATACAGCCCGGCATAAACCGCAGGATTGGTGCCCTCGCCGGCGCGCAGCCGCGCCAGCGCCTCGAAACGCGGCGGGTCGATCGGGTCGGTGGTGATGTCGTGGATCGGCGGCAGCTTGCGGTATTGCAGGCCGAGATAGGCCGGGTAGGCGAGGATCACGGTGTCGATCAGGAGCGCCAGCAGGATGCGGCCCATGCCGCGCGAGCCGTTCTGCCAGATCGCCGCGAACGCGCCGAGGCCGATCAGGATGGAAAGACCCGCACAGGCCAACGCGCCGAAGAATGTCGCCAGCGCCGGCTTCATTTCGAGGAAGCCGAAGCGGACGATGATGATCGACACCACCACCGCCACCAGCGCGAACAGCGCGAGGTTGCGTGCCCATGTGGCGAGGCTGGACACGGGCTCCGACTGGTAGGGAGCGGAAAACCTGCGGGCCATCGTCAAAATCTGCCGGTTGGAGCCTTGCCGGGCGAGGGGTGCCGGGTCGCGTTGGCCGCTTGAGACCACGGACTAATGGCAAATTCAAGGGCGTTGAGAGCGAATAGCGCGTGGCGAATGGCGAACAGGGAAAGGGGGAAAGACCGCTCCGCCTTCTCCCCGATTCGCTATTCGCCACTCACCATTCGCATCTCCTTACGCGGCAGCGTTCGGAAAACTGTAGCTCTTGAACTGGTCGCGCAGTGCGGTCTTCAGGATCTTGCCGGTGGCGGTGTGCGGAATGCCCTCGACGAAGGCGACGTCGTCGGGCATCCACCATTTGGCGATCTTGCCATCCATGTATTTCAGGATGTCCTCCCGCGTCGCCTTCGCGCCGGCCTTGAGCTGCACGATCAGCAGCGGCCGCTCGTCCCATTTGGGATGATGGATGCCGATCACGGCGGCTTCCGCGACCGCGGGATGGCCGACGGCGAGGTTTTCCAGATCGATCGACGAAATCCATTCGCCACCCGACTTGATGACGTCCTTGGAGCGGTCGGTGATCCGCATATAGCCGTGCTGGTCGATGGTCGCGACGTCGCCGGTGTCGAAATAGCCGCGTTCGTCGAGGATCTCGCTATCGACCTTGAAATAGGCCTTGGCGACCGCGGGGCCGGAGACCTTGAGCCGGCCGAACGTCTTGCCGTCCCATGGCAGTTCCTTGCCGGCATCGTCGGTGATCTTCATCTGCACGCCGAACGGCGGATAACCTTGCGTCTGCAGGATATCGAGCCGCTCCTCGCCGGAGATTTCGGCAAACGGCGGTTTCAGCGCCGCCACGGTGCCGATCGGGCTCATCTCCGTCATGCCCCAGGCGTGGCGCACGCGAACGCCCATGTCGACGAACGACTTGATCATCGAGCGCGGCATCGCCGAGCCGCCGCACACCACCATGCGCAGATGCGGCAGCTTCAGATTTCCGGCGGCCATGTGGTTGAGCAGCATCAGCCACACCGTCGGCACGCCGGCGGTGTGCGTGACCTTCTCGGTTTCGAGAAGCTCATAGACCGATGCACCGTCGAGCTTGGCGCCGGGCATCACCAGCTTGGTGCCCATCGAGGGCGCCGAGAACGCGATGCCCCAGCTATTGGCGTGGAACAGGGGAACCACCGGCAGCATGGTCTCGGCCGCGCTGGTGCCGAGAGCGTCGACATTGTTGGCCATCAGCCCGTGCAACACGTTGGAACGGTGCGAATACAGCACGCCCTTCGGATCGCCTGTCGTGCCCGAGGTGTAGCACATCGCGGCCGCGGTGTTCTCGTCGAAGGTCTTCCACTCGAACTTGCCGTCGGCTTCCGCGATCCAGTCCTCATAGGCGACCGCGTTTTTCAACGTGGTCTGCGGCATGTGGGCCTTGTCGGTGAGCACGATGTAGCGTTCGACGCTCGGCAGGCTGTCAGCGATCTTTTCCAGGATCGGCACGAAGGTGATATCGGTCATCACTACGCGGTCCTGCGCATGGTTGATGATCCAGGCGATCTGGTCGGGGAACAGCCGCGGATTGACGGTATGGCAGATCGCGCCGATGCCCATGATGCCGTACCAGGCTTCGAGGTGGCGCCAGGTGTTCCAAGCGATGGTGGCGACGCGGTCGCCGAGCTTGATGCCGTCGCGGTCGAGCCGCTGCGAGACTTTCAGCGCGCGATCACGAATTTCGGCGTAATTGGTGCGATGAATGGGCCCTTCGACCGACCGCGTGACGACCTCTTGCGTACCGTGATACTGCGCCGCGTGTTCGATAATCCGGTGGCAAAGCAGAGGCCAGTCTTGCATCAATCCGAGCATACGCACGTCCCTCCCAAAGGTTATTGTCTCGCGCATGATCCGCCAAAGTGCTGGTGGGCTGGCGTTCGATCATGGAATTGACATGAACTGTAGCGCGGAGAAAGCAAGCCGAAAATGGGCTTTTGGCGCCTTTGGCCGCATGGCGGCGGCAATGGTTACCGTTGCGGCCGGCCTGCTTCTGCCTGAGCTGCTTTCCGGACAGGCCCTGGCGGCGAGGGCCTCCCGGCCGGCGCCTCAGTCCGCGCCTTGGGGCGACCTGTTCGGGATCCATCCGCCGAAGCATCGCGGAACGGTCCGTCGCGCGGCCGTGCCATTGCCGCGGCCGCGCCCCGCCGATGCCCCCAAGCCGGAATCGGGCAAGGCCGAGGAGCCTGCCAAAGAAGCTGCCAGAGACGCTGCCAAAGACGCTGTAACGGCTGACAAGCCCGGCGAACAGGCAGCGCCTTTACCCCAGCCTTCGGCGTGCCGGCTGGCGCTGACGGAGGCTGTCGCCATCGCCCCCAGCATTCCCGATATCCATGGCGCCGGCGGTTGCGGGGGCGAGGATCTGGTGCGGCTCGAGGCGATCGTGCTGCCCGACAAGCGCCGGGTCTCGGTGAAGCCGGCCGCGATCCTGCGCTGCGCCATGGCCTCTGCGCTGGCGGACTGGATCCGGACCGACATCGCGCCGCTGGCGGCGAACCTCGGCAGCACGGTCACCGATCTCGACAATTTCGATTCGTTCGAATGCCGCGGCCGCAACCGCGTCGTCGGCGCCCGACTCTCCGAACATGGCCGCGCCAACGCGCTCGACGTTCGCGCCTTCAAGCTGGCCGACGGGCGCTCGATCTCGCTCACCGACCGTACCGTGCCGCGGGAACTGCGCGAAACCGTGCTGCATTCGGTATGCGCGCGATTCTCGACGGTGCTGGGGCCGGGGTCGGACTGGTACCACGAGGACCACATCCATCTCGACCTGATGGAACGGCGCAACAATTACCGCATTTGCCAATGGAACGTGTGGGACTCGCTGCCGCAGACCGCGCCGCTGCTGCCGGCCGGGCGTCCGGAAGAGGCGCCGCCGCGCGAGGTCGCCGTCAAATCGGATGCGGGGAAATCCGGCGCCGCGCCGGCGGATGGGAAGTCCGATTCGGTAGAACCCGAAGCCGCCCCCAAACCTTCAGCAGACAAGCCCGCAACAAAAAAGCGCCGGCACGACCGGCGCTCTTGATTGTCCCTGTGGCGCTGTAACCCGTCGACGGTTACTGCGCCATCGGACCGTTGCCGCCGCCCTGCAGCGCCAGCCGCGAATTGTACGGCGAGTCGCCGTGCTTCGGCTCCAGCACCACCACGACCGTCCCGAGACCGACGCGGTCGTAGAGGTCGATGACGTCCTCGTTGGTCATGCGGATGCAGCCCGAGGAAATCGACGCGCCGATATATTCCGGCTGGTTGGTGCCGTGAATCCGGAACAGCGTGTCCTTGCCGCCGGAATAAAGATAGAGCGCGCGCGAGCCCATCGGATTGTCCGGCCCGGGGGCGACGAATTTCGGAACGCCGAGCCGCGAAATCTCGCCCGGTGTCGGATGCCAGGGCGGCCACTCGGTCTTGCTGCCGACCTTCGCGATGCCCGACCAGGCCATGGCTTCTTCGCCGACCGTGATGCCGTAGCGGATCGCCTTGCCGCCGGCCTGCACGTAGTAAAGATAATGGTTGTCGGAATCGACGACGATCGAGCCGGGGGCTTCCTTGCGGTGGTAGTCGACGATCGCGCGGCGGAACGGTTCGGCTACCGGGACCTTGGCGTAGCTGGTCTTGGCCAGCAGTTCCTTGTCACGCGGCTTGAAGCTCTGGACATTGGTTGCCTCATAGGTCGCGCCCTGCATGCAGCCCGAGAGCATCAGTCCGGCAGCCAGGATACCCAACGAAATTTTCAGCGACGGCATTTTCACGTCCAATCGAAAGCTTGGCATTCGCGGTACGGGCATTCTGGGCCGCCCCGCGACAATTCAACGCAGTATCGTTGAAATCGGCCGAAGTTTCTAGTGCTTGCACGCCGGTCCTGCACTGCGGGACCGCGGCTGTGTCTTTCTTGCCGCTACTCCCAAAACTCCCATCGTTCGAAGCGATTTACGCCCGGACGAGGCCGGCGGCCGGCCCGCCAGAAACGAAAAAAACGCCGGGCAAGCCGGCGTTTTGGTCGGGATGGGCCATGATGGCGCCGACTACTGCGTCATCGGGCCGCCGCTGCCGCCCTGAAGCGCCATCTTCGAATTGTACGGCGAGTCGCCGTGCTTCGGATCCAGCACCACGACGATCGTACCCTGCTTGACCCGGCTGTAGAGGTCGATGACGTCCTCATTGGTCATGCGGATGCAGCCCGAGGAAATCGACGCGCCGATATATTCCGGCTGGTTGGTGCCGTGAATCCGGAACAACGTGTCGCGTCCGCCCTGGTAGAGATACAGCGCGCGGGCGCCGAGCGGATTGTCGACGCCGCCGGGCACGAAGGCGGGCAAGCCTTCAATGCGCTTGTGGATGTCGGCGGTCGGCGTCCATCTCGGCCATTCCGCCATATTGCCGACGCGGGCAATGCCGGAGAAGGCCAACGCTTCTTCGCCGACCGTGATGCCGTAACGGATGGCCTTGCCGCCGTCCTGCACCAAATAGAGATAGTGGTTGTCGGAATCGACCACGATCGTGCCGGGCTGTTCGCGGCGGTGGTAATCGACAATGGCGCGGCGGAACGGCTCGGCCACGGGAACCTTGGCGTAACGCGCCTTGGCAAGCTGGGCCTTGTCCGCCGGCTTGAGCGTGGCTTCGGGCGCCGGCTGATAGCTCGTGGTCTGCATGCAGCCCGACAACATCAGGCCGGCAATCAGAATTCCCAACTTTGCCTTCAGCGACGTCATTGCACTTCCAATCGAAAGATTATCGCGTCACACGCTATTTTGCGCGGTAAACGCCACGATTCCATTAATCTCAGTATCGTCAAAAACCTGCAATTTTTCCAGTGCTTGCAGGCTTGTTCGGCGCTGCGGGAGGCTGGCTGTGGCTTTTCTGCCGCAAGTTTTGCAATTTGCGGTTGATTTCTCGCCAACGCTGGCATTGCTGCCGAATCGCAGCCACGCTCCGGCCATCCCGTCGCCATAAATGTGGATGGACGGTTAATATGCCAGTCATCAAGCGCTTGCCAGAATCGCGTTTAGTCCTGCTGGGTGCCCCATCAATTTTCTCGAGCGAAGCGGGTATCGGTTCGCGTAGGAAAGGCGGCCTGAACCCAAAGCGCCGCCTGTTTCGGAGTTCCTCACCATGTTGTCAGTGTATGTCCCCTCCGAAACCTCCCTGAAGAAGGTCGATTTGGCCGATGCGGCGATCTTGCCCGACAGCGCGGTGTGGATCGACATGGTGAAACCGACTGCCGAGGAAGACCGGGCGGTGGAGCGCATGACCGGGATCGCGGTGCCAACCCGGGAGGACATGCAGGAGATCGAGATTTCCAGCCGACTCTATATCGAGAACGGGGCGCGCTACATGACCGCGACGCTGATGTGCCATTCCGACAGCGATATGCCGCGGACCACGGCGGTCACCTTCATCCTGGCCGGTCACCGTCTGGTAACCGTGCGTTACGACATCCCGAAGCCGTTTGCGCTGGTGGAACACAAGCTCGGGCGGTCATGCGTACCGGGCATCACCGGCGAAGTGGTGTTGATGGAACTTGTCGATGCCGTGATCGACCGTTGCGCCGACATTCTGGAAAAGGTCGGTGCCGACGTCGACCAGGTTTCCCACGACATCTTCGAACCTGAAAGCGAGCGCCATGGCCAGGCCAAGCAATACTCCCAGATCCTGATCGCGATCGGCCGCAAGGGCGACTTGACCTCGAAGGTCCGCGAAAGTCTGGTTTCTATCGGCCGTGTCGTCACCTTCCTGTCGGCGGTCATGGAAGGCGTGAAATGGTCCAAGGACATGCGCGAGCAGCTCAAGACCATGCAGCGCGACGTGGCTTCCCTGACCGACCACGCCTCCTATCTCTCCAACAAGATCACCTTCGTGCTCGACGCCATGCTCGGCGTCGTCAATCTCGAACAGAACAACATCATCAAGCTGTTTTCGGTGATGGCCGTGGTGTTGATGCCGCCGACGCTGATCGCCTCGATCTACGGCATGAACTTCAAGGCCATGCCGGAACTCGAATGGGCGCACGGCTACCCGATGGCGCTGGTGATGATGCTTGCGGCAGCCGTGCTGCCTTACTTCCTGTTCCGATGGAAGAAGTGGCTGTAGCCGCCAAGGCGGCGGTAAGTGACTAAAATCACTGTAGTCACCGAGATATTAAGACCCATGCCTGTCCTCCTGTGCATTCGTACACGCGCGAAAAACCAGCGGAACCTGCCTCATTTGTACGAGTAAAATTTGAGCGTTGCGCTGAACCTTTGCGCGACGGCTTTCTGCGATAACGCTGTCACAAGCCGCGAGGACAGCAATGGTTGAGAAACTCATAAAGTCACCCCGCAACGTCATCGATTTTGCGCGCTACCAGCAGAGCCGCGGCGTTGACAACGCGCAGTCGATCGCGGCGCGCGTTTGCCGGCATTGTGGCGCGGCACTGTCCGACGGTGAAAACGAAGACGAATGCTCCAGCGCCTTCAACACCGGCGCGCTGGCCGAGCGAAGTGCGCCAAGAAAGGCGCGGAACAAGTTTTACGCGGAGTGATGCGAACGAATATCGGGGCGAAGATGCGCGGGGTGACCGGTCCGCTCACGCCTGCTCATCTCGCCGCCTCACCTGCTGCCTGCTCCGGATCGACGCCGACGATGCGACCGACATAGGGGGCAAAGCCGAGCGCCAGCAGTCCGGCTAGACGTGCTGGCCGCCGTTGATGTGGATCTCGGCGCCGTTCACGTAACTGCTGGTTTCGGTACACAGCACGTAGATGATCTTGGCCACCTCGTCCGGTGTTCCGAGCCGATGCATCGGGATCTGCTGGTCGACGATCTTCTCGGTGCCCGGCGACAGGATCGAGGTGTCGATCTCGCCCGGCGCGATCGAATTGACGCGGACGCCGACACGCCCGAAATCGGACGCCATTTCACGTGTAAGCGACGCCAGCGCCGCCTTCGAGGTCGCATAGGCGACGCCCGCGAACGGGTGCACGCGCGAGCCCGCGATCGAGGTGACGTTCACCACCGAGCCCTTGGCGGCCTTCAATTCCTCGATCAGTCCGCGCGCCATCATGATCGGTGCGAAGAAATTCACGCGGAAAACGTGGCTCCAGGTCTCGATGTCGGTATCCATGGTGCCCATCCGCGTGCCACCGGCGGTCTTCGGCGAAATCGCGGCATTATTGACCAGCGCATGCAGCGCGCCGCCTTCCAGCCGTTCGCGGATTTCCGAAATCGCCCGCGTGGTATCGGCATGATCGGCAAGGTCGACCTGGATGTGGTCCTCGGGCCCTGCGTCCCACGGACAATCCTCCGGGAAAGCGTGCCGCGAGCAGGTGATGACGCGCCAACCTGCCGAGGAAAACCGGATCACGGTGGCATGGCCGATGCCGCGGCTCGCTCCGGTGAGGAGCAGCGTGCGTCGGGGCGCGTTACTGGATGGTTGCATGGACTACTTTCAGGCTTCAGGGATACAGCCGCACCTTGGTCCAAGGCTGGATTTTCCCTTGGGCCGGCGCGTCGCGGCGGAATTCGATACGGTCGTGCAGACGGAACGGGCGGTCGTGCCAGAACTCGAAACGCAGGGGCTCGATGCGCCAGCCGCTCCAGCCCGGCGGACGCGGCACCTCGCCGATGACGTGCTTGGCGGCGACCACCGCGATCGCCTGCTCGAAGGCAAAACGGCTTTCCAGCGGCTGCGACTGCTTGGAGGCCCAGGCGCCGATCTGCGCCTGCTTCGGGCGGGTGGCGAAATAGGCGTCGGCTTCTTCCGATGTCACCGGCGAAACGTTGCCACGGACGCGGACCTGACGTCGCAGCGATTTCCAGTGAAATAGTAAAGCCGCCTTAGGATTTGCGGCGAGTTCGCGGCCCTTCTGGCTGGCGATGTGGCTGTAGAACACGAAACCATCCGCATCATATCCCTTCATCAGCACCATCCGGACGTCCGGCAATCCGTCGGCATCGACGGTTGCCAGCGACATCGCGTTGGGATCGTTCGGTTCGGCCTTCACGGCCTCGGCGAACCACGCGCCGAAAAGCGCAAACGGTTCCTCGGCGGCGGTAAAATCACCCGATGTTAACGGTGTCGGGTGTTTGATGGAGGTCGTGTCAGTCATGGCAGGAGTTCCAGTTGCGTCCGTTCGCGTCACAGAGCGCGCTACCGCCCCGGTACGGGCTCGCCCTATATAGGACATGGGGACGCGTTGGCCTATCGGCGATCCGGCCGGCGGGCGCGGTGATGACCATGATTTTGATCGGCCTCGGCGCCAGCGGCTGCAGCCTGTCGCGCTCGGACGCTCTGGCCAAGCTCGAAGAGAAGGATGTGACGGGGACGGTTACGCCACCGGCCGTCCCTCCGGTGCCGACCGAGAGCGATCTGGCGTTTGCCCGCACCGCCGCCTCGGATGTGCTGACCAAGGGCGACAAGGATTCCAGCCAGCCCTGGGAAAACCCGGAAACCGGCGCGCGGGGTTCGGTGACGCCGCTGTCCCAGGCCTATGCTTCCGATGACGGCCGAACGTGCCGGGACTTCCTGGCCAGCTATGTCAAGGGCCGCGCCGAAAGCTGGCTGCAGGGCGCCGCCTGCAAGGGCGGCCAGGGCCGATGGGAAATTCAAACGCTCAAGCCGTGGAAACGGGGCTAGATTGCCTCAAAGAACTCGCCGCGGCAGTTGCAAAAATGCAACTGGCTCCCCAGATGAAGGCAAAGCGGGCAAATTGCCCAATGTCAGAACCATTTTCCGTGAAGGAGACGTGACGGATGCGCGACCCCTATGAGGTCTTGGGGGTGCCGCGGGGCGCCAGCGCTGCGGCGATCAAGAGTGCCTACCGCAAGCTCGCCAAGAAGCATCACCCCGACAGCAACAAGAACGATCCCAAGGCCGCGGAGCGGTTTTCCGAGATCAACGCGGCCAACGAGATCGTCGGCGACGAGGACAAGCGCAAGCAGTTCGACCGCGGTGAAATCGACGCTGAGGGCAAGCCGCGCTTCCAGGGCTTTCCCGGCGGCGGCCCGCGCGGCCGCGCCGGTCCGGGTGGCGGCTTCGAAACCCATACCTTCCGCACCGGTGGTGCCGGCCCCGGCGGCGGTGGCTTCGAGGACATCCTGAACAGCATGTTCGGCGGCGCGGCGCGCGGGCAACGTCCGGGCGGCGGCGGCGCGTTTGAATTCGATACCGGCGGGATCGGCCTCGATCTCGATCTCAGCGTTGCCATGACGGTGTCGCTGGAAGAGTCGGTCAAGGGCGCCGAGAAGCGGGTCCGGTTACCGACCGGCAAGGAGCTCAACGTCAAGATTCCGGCGGGCGTCACCGCCGGCCAGCAGATCCGGCTGAAAGGCCAGGGCGAGACCGCGCCGGGCCATCGCCCGGGCGATCTCCTGATCACCGTCAGCATTGCGCCGCATCCGTTCTTCAAGGTCGACGGCAGTGATTTGCGGCTCGATCTGCCGATTACGCTTTACGAGGCCGTGCTCGGGGCCAAGGTTCGCGTGCCGACGCTCGGCAGCGCCGTCGAATTTCCGATCCCGAAAAACACCTCCAGCGGCCGCACCTTCCGCCTCAAGGGCAAGGGGCTGCCGAAGGCGGGCGGAACCGGCGACCTGTTCGTCACGACCAGGATTATCCTGCCCGATGGGAACGATGCGGAGCTTGAAGCATTGATGCAAAAGTGGCGCGACGGCCACCCCTACAATCCGCGCAGCGAGTTCAGCTGACCAAAAAACACGTCCCATAAAAAGCGGAGTGCGGCAGGCGATTTTCCGATAAAATCCGGCCCGTTTCGTTCGAAAAAAGGGCGGCCTCGAAAGGGGGACCAGCGCGGTACCAAACCCCGATCGAGGCCGCTTGCGCCGATCGGCGGATCGTGCGCCACTCATTTTCGCGTGATCACCCAGTGCGATAATGAGACGCGTCGATGTCTTGATTCCAGATTTTCGATGTCAGAATTGGGACAAGCGGCTTGACCTAACGTTTCGAGCCGGCACGCCGGCCCTCAACCTCCGGTCTTTTCGATCTTGTCCATCTGGTCGTAAACCGACTGCGCGATCTGTGTCAGCCGGCTGCGGTCACCGACGCTACTCACCACTACATAGGCCACGCCGCGATCGGCCCAGAACAGGGCGCTCTCATTGCCCTGGGATGAAAATCGCATCTGCGCCGCCTCGGCTTCCGATTTTGCCGTGTAGATCGTGAAGCGTTCACCCGATGCGCTCTCATACATCATGAAGGATGCCGGCCCGCCCGGGCCGGGCAACAGCCGTCCGCCGACCAGCTTCAACCCGGCCGGGGTCAATTCCGGCGCACGCACGATCCAGCCGCAGCGCTTGGTCAGCCATGCCTGCAAATGCGCGCGTTCGCTGCCCGGCACTTCGACGGGATGGCGCACTTCGACCACATAAAGCCGGTGCGCTTCGAGCGCTTCGAGCGTGAAATTCTGCAACGCTGAGGGCGCCGCTGCGGCCCCGCGCGCCATCCAGCCGACGCCGCCGCCGAACACGAACGCCGCCAGCGTCGCGGCAATCGCGCCGTAGACCCATTTGCGCGGCTGGCGCTCCAGTCGCTCGATCTCGAGCCGCTTCGGCACCGCTTCATCGATCACCGAATCGTAGCGGGCATGCAGCGCCTCCGCCATCGAACGCCACGACTGCACCCGCGCGGCATCATCGGGATGCGTCGCGAGCCACGCCTCGACATCGCCGCGGCGTTCGGCCGGCAGCTCGTTGTCGACGTAAGCATGCAGCTCGTCTTCGGTGACGGGAATGTGCTGGTCGGTCATTGTCGTCGTCTCTGTCTATTCCAGATCTGTCTAATCCAGATCTGTCCATTCGAGGTCTGTCCATTCGGGGTCGAAATTGTCGTCGAACCCGGTCTATGCATATTGCCTGCCATCACGCGTCGATCACCCACATCACTTCACCCGCCTGAGCGCGGCGCGCTCCCCTTCGAGCGAGGCCTTTACGTGCGCGCGGGCACGGGCAAGCCGGGACATCACGGTGCCGATCGGCACGCCCTGAATGTCGGCGACCTCGCGGTAGCTCAGGCCTTCCAGCATCACCAGCAGCAGTACCGAGCGCTGCTCTTCCACCAGCGTCGACAGCGCGCGGGCGATGTCGCGGCCTTCGGCTTCGGTACCGCTGGCGTCCGGATTGTTGTCGAGCAGCGGCATGAATTGCGGCCGCCGCGCCAGCGATCGCCGCCGGTTCTTGTTGAGGTTGGTCAGGATCGTATAGAGCCAGCTCCTGACGTCGCCGCCGAGAAACAACCGTTCCGATCGCAACGCGCGCACCAGCGTGTCCTGCACCAGATCGTCGGCGATGTCGGCATCGCGCGCCAGCGCGCGTGCGTACCGGCGCAGCGCCGGGATCATGGCTTCGACACTTTGGCGAAACGCGGTCATTGTCACCGGATCTCTGGGGTTGGCCGGGCGCGAACGCCTTACCCAGCATAACACCCAATTGACGCGTCTATTCCGGCTGCCAAGGACTATAAGGGGACTACCAAGGCTGGCGCGAAACAGCGTTAATCCCGGGCGGATTTGGGCTGTACCCCGCCGGAGTGCTGGTGTACCTCCAACCATAATACCAAAGCTGCGATTGGAAACCGGATGCCGCAAAATTCAGGTCTGATGCAGGGCAAACGCGGGGTGGTGCTCGGCGTCGCCAACAACCGCTCGATCGCCTGGGGCATTGCCAAGGCATGCCATGCGGCGGGCGCGGAGATCGCGCTCACCTGGCAGGGCGACGCGCTGAAAAAGCGGGTCGAGCCGCTCGCCAAGGAGTTGGGCGGTATCCTGCTGGGCCATTGCGACGTCACCGATCCCGCGACCATCGACGCGGTATTCGACGTGCTTGCCGAAAAGTGGGGCAAGATCGATTTCGTCGTGCACGCGATCGCCTTCTCCGACAAGGACCAGCTCGACGGCCGTTATCTGGAAACCACCGCCGACAATTTCTCCAGGACCATGCTGATCAGCTGCTATTCGCTGACGGCGATCGCGCAGCGGGCCGAAAGGCTTCTGACCGATGGCGGCTCGATCCTGACGCTGACCTATTACGGCGCCGAGAAATGGATGCCGCATTACAACGTGATGGGCGTCGCCAAGGCCGCCCTCGAGGCCAGCGTGCGTTACCTGGCCGCCGATCTCGGCGAGAAGAATATCCGCGTCAACGCCATTTCGGCCGGACCGATCAAGACGCTCGCGGCCTCCGGCATCGGCGATTTCCGCTACATTCTGAAGTGGAACGAATACAACGCGCCGCTGCGCCGTACGGTGAGCATCGAGGAGGTCGGCGACAGCGCGCTGTATCTGCTGTCGGACATGTCGCGCGGCGTCACCGGCGAGGTACATCACGTCGATTCCGGTTATCACGTCGTCGGCATGAAGCGCCCAGACGCGCCCGACATTTCGCTCTCCGGTTCATCGCCCAAGGAATAGCCGCCAGTTCGATGCCTGCGCCTGTCATCTACTACATTCGCCATGGCGAGACATCGTGGAATGCGCTGGGCCGGCTGCAAGGGGTGCAGGATATTCCGCTGAACGATCTCGGTCGCAAACAGGCGGCCCATGCCGGCAATATCCTTGCCGATCTGTTCGCCCGCGATGGTCGCGACAAATCCTCACTCTCGTTCGTCGCCAGCCCGCTGATCCGTGCCCGCGCGACGATGGAACTGGTGCGCGGCGCGCTGCAGCTGCCGCGCGACGGTTATGCGCTCGACGACCGTTTGCGCGAAATCGGCTATGGCCAGTGGGAAGGCTCGACGCTGCCGGAGATGCAGCGGCGCGATCCCGATCTCTATGCCAAACGCCAGTCCGAGAAATGGACGGTGTCGCCGCCGGACGGCGAGAGCTATGTCGAGGTCCAGGCCAGGATGCAGGATTGGTACGCGTCCGTTGCGACGGACACCGTCGCCGTGGCACATGGCGGCACGGCCCGTGCCCTGATGGTGGCGCTGGGCATCGAGACACCGCAGAGTGCCGCCGACCTGACCATCGAGCAGGGCGCGGTTTACGTCTTCCGGGACGGGACGTTGCAGAAGTATAGTTAATCCATCCGCCGTCATGCCCGGCCTTGTGCCGGGCATCCACGCGCGTTACGACAAGTCCGAATTGACTTACTTTCCGAGACGAACCGTCAGATGTCCTTCAATACCTTCGGCCACATGTTCCGGGTCACGACCTTCGGCGAGAGCCACGGGATCGCGATCGGCTGCGTGGTCGATGGCTGTCCGCCGCTGATCCCGCTGACCTCTGAGGAGATCCAGCACGATCTGGATCGCCGCCGTCCCGGCCAGTCGCGCTTCACCACCCAGCGCCAGGAGCCGGACGCGGTCAAAATCCTGTCCGGCGTGATGGCCCATCCCGAGACCGGCGTGCAGGTCACGACGGGAACGCCGATTGCGCTGCTGATCGAGAATACCGATCAGCGCTCGAAGGACTATTCCGAGATCAAGGACAAGTTCCGGCCGGGCCATGCCGACTTCACCTATGAAGCCAAATACGGCTTGCGCGATTATCGCGGCGGCGGCCGCTCGTCGGCGCGCGAGACCGCCACGCGTGTCGCGGCCGGCGCCATCGCACGAAAGATACTGCCCGACGTGAAGGTGCGCGGCGCGCTGGTGCAGATGGGTCCGCACAAGATCGATCGCGACAAATGGGACTGGGACGAGATCGCACGCAATCCGTTCTTCTGCCCGGACAAGGACAAGGCTGCTTTCTTCGAGCAATATCTCGACGGCATCCGCAAGAGCGGCTCCTCGATCGGCGCCGTGATCGAGATCGTCGCCGAAGGCGTGCCGCCCGGCCTCGGCGCGCCGATCTACGCCAAGCTCGACGGCGAACTGGCGGCGGCGATGATGAGCATCAACGCGGTGAAGGGCGTCGAGATCGGCGCCGGCTTTGGGGCTGCCGAATTGTCGGGCGAACAAAACGCCGACGAGATGCGCACCGGCAATAACGGCACGCGCTTCCTGTCGAACCATGCCGGCGGCGTTCTCGGCGGCATCTCGACCGGCCAGCCGGTGGTGGTGCGCTTTGCGGTGAAGCCGACGTCGTCGATCCTGTCGCCGCGCCTGACCGTGGACCGCTCCGGCGCCGACACCGACATCATGACCAAGGGCCGCCACGATCCCTGCGTCGGCATCCGCGCCGTGCCGGTCGGCGAGGCCATGATGGCCTGCGTGCTGGCCGATCATCTGCTGCGCCATCGCGGCCAGGTCGGCTGACTGGCGCGAGCAGCGTCCTGGAATTGCAGGCGTTACGCCGTCTTGCCGCCGCCGCCTTGACGCGCGCCGAACTTGCGCGGCAAATGTGTTGCCATGAACGCTTCCGAACTGCAGCAAATCACCAACTGGCTGATCGACGGCGCAAGGTCCGTGGTCAACTCCCCGCGGCTGATGGCTGAAGTCTGCGAGCGGCTGGCGGAGGCCGGACTGCCGCTCTGGCGTGTCGGCTTTTTCATTCGAACCCTGCATCCCGATATTTTCGGCCGCAACTTCGTCTGGCGGCCCGGCGCCGAGGTCGAGTTCGGGACGGTCGATTTCAAGATCCTCGATTCACCGGACTATCAGGCCAGCCCGCTGATCCATGTGTTTCAGCACGGGCTGGAGGTTCGCGCCCGTATGGACGATCCGCAGAGCAAGCGCTTCCCGATCGTTGACGACATGCGCGCCGAAGGCGTCACCGATTATGTTGCGCTGCCGCTGTTGTTTACGGACGGTTCGGCGCACGCGTCGAGCTGGACCACCAAGCAGCCCGGAGGCTTCACCGAAGAACAGCTGGCGGCGCTACGACAAATAACGACCCCGCTGTCGCGGGTGATCGAGATCATCAGTTTGCGCCGCACGGCCTCTAGCCTGCTGGACACCTATGTCGGCAACCGCGCCGGCGAGCGGATCTTGGGCGGACAGATTCGCCGCGGTCATACCGAATCGATGAATGCCGCCATCTGGTTGTCCGATCTGCGCGGCTTCACGGCGTTGTCCGACCGCCTGCCGTCCGAGACGGTCGTCGACATTCTCAATCTGTATTTCGATTGTCAGGTCGCGGCGATCCGCTCCCATGGCGGCGAAGTCCTGAAATACATGGGCGACGGATTGCTGGCGGTGTTTCCGATCGACGAATATGTCGACGACGAGCAGCAGGTCTGCGCGCGCGTGCTCGAAGCCGCCCAGCAGTCCCGCGCCAGCGTCGCGGAGCTGCGATATCCGATCGGGGACAGAGTCGAACGGTTTCGTTTCGGTGTCGCCCTGCATGTCGGGCGGATTCTCTACGGCAATATCGGTGGCGGCAACCGGCTCGACTTCACCTGCATCGGTCCTGCCGTCAACCTGGCGGCGCGGCTGGAAAAGATCGCCGGCCGCCTGCAGCGCACGGTGGTGGCGTCCGAAGGATTCGCCGGCATCTGCCGGGGAGGATGGAGCGATCTCGGCGAGTTTCCGATCGCGGGGTTCTCGAAGGCCGAGCGCGTCTTCGGACTGGTCGACGAAACGTCGGCGGCCTAGCCCGCGCCGCGCTATTCCTCGGGCTCGGTGGTGAACAGCAAAGGGTAGCCCTTGGCGCGGCCGGCGTCGGTGGCACGGGTCGCCTTGGTCTCGGCGACGTCCTTGGTGAAGACGGCGACCACGCAGACGCCGCGCTGATGCGCGGTGATCATGACCTTGTGGGCCTGATCCTCGGTCATGCGGAATTCGGCCTTCAACACCGTGACCACGAATTCGCGCGGCGTGTAGTCGTCGTTGACGAGGATGACCTTGTGCAGGCGTGGCCGTTCGGTCTTGGTTTTGACCTTTGTTTTTGGCTTGGCGACGGTATCGATCATTCCAGCGGAGACTCCAAGGCAACCAGCTCCGATGGGTACGCGGAGACTGGCTGGCGCGGCAGTCCGTCAGCCACTGCGTCCTTGAGCGATCGCCGCGGCTGACGGCCATCCCCGTCAGTTTACAGGCTCCGGGCCGGTCCTGAAACTGGGCGTTTTGCGACAGTTTCGGGTCGGTCAGGTGACGCCATTGCGTCCGCCGCACGCCCCGTGCGTCGCGGCGAACGCCCGGTCTGTTCGCTACGGCGGTACGGTGCGCAGATAGGCGACGATATCGGCCAGATCGGCGGCCTCAAGGGCCGCATAATAGCCATAGGCCATCGGCGCCTTCAGCATCCGCCCGTCGCGGCCGACGCCCTGCGTGATGGCGCGGGAAATTTCGGCGTCGGTCCAGGCACCGATGCCCGCGGTCGGGTGCGACGTAATGTTGGGCGCGATACTTCCCGGCGCCGCGTCTGGCGTGCCCTCGCGCAGCGGGAACGCGCGGCCGCCGCGGCCGAGGCCTGCCTTGAAATCGGATACGCCGCGCGACCACGCCGAATGGCATTCCATGCAATGGCCGATGGTGACGAGATAGGCGCCACGCCTGACCGGGTCGGCCAGCATGGCTTTGCTGAAACCCGCGTCAGCGTCAGGATAGGGATCGCGCTTCACCGGCACCTTGTAGACGGGATCGGGGACTTCGTTCCGGATCGGCTTGACGCTGCGCAAATAGGCAATGATGGCGTCGAGGTCGTCCGGCAGCAGCGCCTTGTAGAAATTGGCGGGCATGATCG
Source organism: Hyphomicrobiales bacterium (assembly GCA_017305715.1). Lineage (GTDB taxonomy): Bacteria > Pseudomonadota > Alphaproteobacteria > Rhizobiales > Xanthobacteraceae > Bradyrhizobium. Next base: position 119,496 of record JAFKKG010000029.1, read on the forward strand.
CGGCTAGTTGCACGCCGGCGAGGCGGCCATGATCGGGGCGCGATCCCTGCACCAGGGCGCGCTTGATCTCGGCGTCGCTCCAGCTTCCGATCCCGGTGTCCTTGTCGGGGGTGATGTTGGGCGCAGTGGCAACGAAAGCCGGCGTGTTGAAGGCGAGGCCGCCCGACAGGGCCCTCTCGGCGACCGGCTTGCCATCGGCGTCGCGCGGCGTGTGGCAGTTGCCGCAGGCCATGATGGTGTTGACCAGATAGGCGCCGCGTTCGGTCGGCGATCCAGTCCTCTCGGCGGCTTTGGCGCCGCTCGGGATGCCCAGCAACAACGCACAGCCGACAATGCTCGCTCGAAGCATGAAATTTCTCCCGCTGGGAACGCGATCTAGCGCAGACGAATCGAGGCGCAATATTGCCCGAATCGAGACGGGGGAAGGCTAACCCAAATGTGAAGGACAGATGATATCAGCCCTTTGCGCGGCGCATTTTGCGTGTCACCATCGCCGGCAATCGACGGGAGGGCAGCGATGCGCTGGTATGTCTCGATCGGAGCTGTGCTTGTGGCAGGCATTCTCGCCGGCAGCGACGCCGCGGGTGTTACTGCGCCGAGCCCGAAAAACCAGCTTGGGAACCAACCGAACCATCCTCCGGGCCGTGAACTGGTCCAAAAGGAAGCAACGGTCGACGTCGAACTGGTTCTGGCCGTCGACGTCTCCTACTCGATGGACATGGATGAGCTGGCGATCCAGCGCGAGGGGTACGCGCAGGCCATCGTCTCCAAGGAGTTCCTGCAGGCGCTGAAGACCGGCCCGAACGGCAAGATTGCCGTGACCTATTTCGAATGGGCAGCCTCCAGCGACCAGAAGATCATCATCCCTTGGCGGGTGATCGATGGGCCCGAGACGGCGGATGCCGTCGCCAATGAAATCATGAAGACCCCGATCCGCCGGGCGTCACGCACCTCGATCTCCGGCGCGATCAATTTCGCGATGCCGCTGTTCGAGGAGAACCCGCACCGTGGCCTGCGCCGCGTGATCGATATTTCCGGCGACGGCCCGAACAACAACGGCTCCCCCGTCGTCGTCGCCCGCGATGCCGCGGTGGAGAAGGGGATCGTCATCAACGGCCTGCCGATCATGGTGAAGGAGCCGTCCTATTCCACCATGGATATCGACAATCTTGACGACTACTACGAGGATTGCGTAATCGGCGGTCCCGGCTCGTTCGTGGTGACGATCAAGGAGCGCGAGAAGTTCAAGGAGGCGATCCGCACCAAGCTGTTGCTGGAGGTCGCGGGCCGCACGCCCGAACGTCCGGTCGTGCCGGTTGCGGGCAAGGAAAAGGAACCGCGCGTCAATTGCCTGATCGGCGAAAAAATCTGGCAGGATCGCTGGGGGCGGTAAGTGCCGGCTTGAATTCCGTCGATCTTCTGTCAGTCTCGTGCGCGGCGTTTGGCGTCACCCGTCCGAACGCACGTCGAACTTCCACTCCCTTCCATCGTCACCCCGCCCTCGACAAAGGATGAAGATGACGACGCAGGCTTGCTTTCCGGGCCGGACCTTGGTCGGGGCGCGATAGCCATCCGATGACTTTCAGAAATCCTTCATCGCAAATTCTGGCCGCCTTGCGTGAAAGCCAATGGTTGACCCACGACCGCGTGACCGCCGTTACCCGCGTGCTGCTCGTTCTGTCGGTCGGCTCCGTCGCCATCATTCCATGGGCCGCGCCGACGATAAACGTCGGTCTCGACTTCGGCGCGTTCTGGACTTCCGCCAGATTCGCGCTCAATGGCCACGCCGCGCAGGCCTATGGCGAGCCGGAACGCATTGCCTTGGCGGCCCTGTTCGGGCCGGGAAACTATGCGCCGTTCTTCTATCCTCCACCCGCCCTGCTTTTCTTGCTTCCCTTTGCGCTGCTGCCTTTTGCGACGGCGGTGGGAATTTGGGTCACGGCCACCGGGACTGCCTACGCAATTGCGATTCGGGCTATTCTGAAGGGCGGATCGATCATTCCCGCGATCGCGTTTCCAGCGGTCGCGGTGTGCGCGCTTTTCGGGCAAAACTCGCTGTTTTCGGCCGCGCTCCTGGGGGGATCTGCGGTTACCCTGGACCGCTACCCCGTGGTTGCCGGCGTATTCATCGGTGCTCTCGTGTACAAGCCGCAACTGGCGGTTCTCGCGCCGCTCGTGCTGCTATCGGCCAGAAGATGGCGAGCCTTTGCATCGGCGTCGGTGACCAGCCTTCTGCTGATCGCGGGATCCGCTGTTGTGTTCGGGATCGAGCCGTGGAGGGAATTCATCCGGGTCGTTCCGGAAGCCGGCGCCTGGAATGTGGGCGGCGCTCCCGGCTTCGATAAATTCGCCAGTCTTTTTGCCGCCATAAGGGTGTTGGGCGGGTCGACCGGCCTGGCCTGGTCGGTTCAGTACATGGTTGCTGCCATGGCGATCACGGCACTCGTCCTCATCGCATGGAAGCGACCGGGCGGGAGAGCCGAGATAGCGCTTCTGGTGGCGACGACGGGTCTTTGCCTGCCCTTTTTCGGCAGCTACGATATGGTGCTTTTCGCGGTGCCCGGCGCCTGGTTGATTTCCGAAGCGGTCGAGAACGGATGGCTGCCCTATGAGCGCATCATGCTCGCCGCGCTCTACATTACGCCGTTCTTGATGATACCTGCGAGTGCCAATGATGTGCCGCTCGCGCCGATCGCCATACTGGCATTGACGATATTGGTGATCCGGCGAATCCGGCATTTGCCGCGATCATGACTGCGGCTGCCCGGGCACCAGTAGCCCGTTCACCGCTTGCGCACGAACCGCGCCACCAGCTCGACATGCGGCGTGTGACGGAACTGGTCGACCGGCGTCACGCCCTCGATCGTATAGCCGCCATCGATCAGGATTCTGGCATCGCGCGCGAATGTCGTGACGTTGCAGGACACGGACACCACCGTCGGAATTTTGCTCGCGGCAAGTTGCGTCACCTGTGCCTGCGCGCCCTGCCGCGGCGGATCGAACACGACGGTGTCGTAGTCGCGCAACTCCTGCGGCATCAGCGGCCGGCGGAACAGGTCGCGTGCTTCGGCCTTGACCGGCTTCAGTCCGGACGTCGATGTCGCCGCCTTCTGCAGGGCGGTTACGGCGCCGGCGTCGCTATCGAAGGCGGCGATCCGCGATTTCGCGGCCAGCCGAAGCGCGAACGGGCCGACGCCGCAAAACAGGTCGGCGATATATTTGCCGCGCCTGCAATGGTCGGCGACCAATGCAGCGAGCGTTTCCTCGCCGGCCACGGTCGCCTGCAGGAATGATCCGGGCGGCAGGGCAACCTGCGCGGTGCCGATGCTGACGACCGGCGGCGTTCGCATCAACACCAGTTCGCCATGGCGCGTCAGCCGCGCCAGGCGTTGCTGTTCAGCGACGCGTGACAGTTTTCCGATCAGCGCCGTCGCGAGCAGCCCGGAGCCGCGCACGTCGACATCGAGCCCGCTATGGGTCGCCGTGATCTGGATATCGAGCGGCTTGCCGACCGAGATCAGCGGTTCGGCAATCGCCCAGGCGGCCTCGATCGCGCCGTCCAGATGCGGGTCGAGGATCGGGCAGCGGTCGATCGGGATGATGTCGTGCGAATTGGCGGCCGCGAAGCCGACCTTGAGCACCTCATGCGTACCCATCCGCGCATGCAGGGTGATGCGGCGGCGGCCGAGGCCGTGGGCGTCGACGAGCGGCGCCACCTCGCAGTCGATCCCGGCCTGCGCCAGGGTTGCGACCACGATCGCGCGCTTCCAGGCGCGATAGGGCACGGCGTCCCAGTGCTGGATCGCGCAGCCGCCGCAGATGCCGAAATGCGGACAGAACGGCGCAACACGCTCCGCGCTGGCGCGTTCGACCTTGATCAGCCGGCGGCGGTCCGGATGACCCGGCACGTGCTCGGCATGCACCGTCTCGCCGCCGAGGGCGTAGGGCACGTAGACCGTCATGCCGGCTGCCATGGCGACGCCATCGCCGCGATGGCCGACATGGTCGATCACGAGGTGTTCGGGTTCAGCCACGGCGCGCACCGAGGAAGAATTCGATGTTGCCGTCGCCGCCGGTGATCGAGGATGGAAAGATCTGGATGTCGGTGCAGCCCTGCGAGGTCGCGAAGGCCACGATGTCGTCGCAGATTTCCTGATGCACCATCGCATTGCGGATGATGCCGCGCTTGGCGTGTTTTCGTGCCGCCTCGAATTGCGGCTTGATCAGCGCCAGCAGATGCATGGGCGCCGCCGCCAGCGAGAGTGCCACCGGCAGCACCGCCTTCAGCGAGATGAAGCTGACGTCGATCACGACGATGTCGGGCCGCGCCGGCAGGCGCTTGCCTTCGAAGGCGCGAATATCCGTCGCTTCCATCGATACGATTTTGGGGTGGCCCTGTAGCGAGGGATGCAATTGGCCATGGCCGACGTCGACCGCGAATACGAGGCTGGCGCCGTTCGCGAGCAGCACTTCGGTAAAGCCGCCGGTCGAGGCGCCGACGTCCAGGCAAATATGGTTCTCGATCTCGATCGGATATTGTTCCAGCGCGCCTGCCAGTTTGACACCGCCGCGCGAGACATAGGGATGCGCGGGCTGCGCGGAGAGGTTCGCATGGGCGGCGATCAGGTCAGACGCCTTCGCGACCGTCTTGCCATCGGCCGTCACGCCGCCGGCCTCGATTGCGGCGCGGGCACGGGCCCGGCTTTCGAACAGGCCGCGCTCGACCAGCAGCACGTCCGCGCGCTTGCGGGGAGAAGTCTTGTTGTCGTTCGTGTCGGCCAATTTCAGCTCGATTTGCCTTTGGCGCGATCGGCCGCCAGCCTGACGCAGGTTTCGAACGCGGTGAGGTCGTGCCAGATATCCGTGGGTGGCTCGTGCGGCGTCACCAGCGGGCAACCGTGCAGATCGAGCGCGTGGATCATCATGAGATTGTCCGGCCAGCCGAAATCTTCCACGGTAAGTCCTTCCGGGTCGACGAGCCGCCCGTCCGATGCCGTCAGGTCGCAAATTCGCGCGACGCGATCGCGATAGGGGGCGGGATCGTTGCTATAGCCGAGGCAGAGCTTGCCGCGGCCTGCCGCATAGCCAAGTTCATAGACGGTGCCGGCGTCGGCACTGGGGCCCCGAAATGGCGTCAAATTGGCAATGATGGCGTCAGCCGCATCCATCATGGCCTCATTGCCCTTGAAGATCGTGAGCGAAACGTCGCTGGCGGCGAGATCCACGACATTATCGAGCGGATAAAGCCCGATCAGGCCATAGCTGGTGCAGATCTCAACCTTGCGCCGGCCGATGCCGATGGCATCTGGCAGGAACACATCGGGGCCTGCCAGATAGATTTTCATGGATCATCGCCGCACGGCGCCTATACGAAAGCCTCAGGCGAGCTTGACCGTCTCGGCCTTGTAGTCCTTGCCAAGTGCCTCGAACACCTTGGCCACGATGCCCTTGGCGTCGAGTCCGGCGTAGGCATACATCGCGTTCGGCGAGTCATGGTCGATGAACTCGTCGGGCAGGATCATCGCGCGCATCCGCAAGCCGCCATCGAGCATGCCGTGATCGGACAGCGTCTGCATGACATGCGAGCCGAAACCGCCGATCGAGCCTTCCTCGATCGTGAGCAGCACCTCGTGGTCGCGCGCCAGTTTCAGCACTAGGTCGACGTCGAGCGGCTTCATGAAGCGGGCATCGGCAATCGTGGTGGAAAGACCGTGGGCGGCGAGTTCGTCGGCCGCCTTTTCGCATTCGGCCATCCGCGTGCCGAACGACAACAGCGCGATCTTGCTGCCCTGCTTGACGATGCGGCCCTTGCCGATTTCGAGGGGAATGCCGACTTCCGGCATCTCGACGCCGCGGCCTTCGCCGCGCGGATAACGCACGGCGCTCGGACGGTCGTTGATGGCGACCTGCGTGGCCACCATGTGCACCAGTTCGGCTTCATCGGAGGCGGCCATGATCACGAAGTTCGGCAGGCAGCCGAGATAGGCGTTGTCGAACGAGCCGGCATGGGTGGCGCCGTCGGCGCCGACCAGACCGGCGCGGTCGATCGCGAAACGAACCGGCAGACTCTGGATCGCGACGTCATGGACCACCTGGTCGTAGCCGCGCTGCAGGAAGGTCGAATAGATCGCGCAGAACGGCTTGTAGCCTTCGGTGGCAAGACCGGCGGCGAACGTCACCGCGTGCTGTTCGGCGATGCCCACATCGAAGGTGCGGTTGGGGAAAGCCTTGTTGAAGATGTCGACGCCGGTGCCGGACGGCATCGCGGCGGTGATGGCGACGATCTTGTCGTCCTTCTGGGCTTCCTTGACGAGGCTCTGGCCGAACACGTTCTGGTAGGCGGGGGCGTTCGGCTTGGCCTTGGCCTGCGCGCCGGTGGCGACGTCGAACTTGACGACCGCGTGATATTTGTCGGCGGAAGCTTCGGCGGGGCCGTAGCCCTTGCCCTTCTGGGTCACGACGTGGACCAGGATCGGGCCGGTCTCCATGTCGCGGACGTTCTTCAGAACCGGCAGCAGATGGTCGAGGTTATGGCCGTCGATCGGGCCGACATAATAGAAACCGAGCTCCTCGAACAGCGTGCCGCCGTCCATCATGAAGCCGCGGGAATATTCCTCGACGCGGTTGGCGCGGTTGGCGATGATCTTCGGCAGGCGCTTGTTGATCTGCTTGGCCGCCTCGCGCAGCGTGCGGTAGGTCTTGCCGGAGTAGAGCCGCGACAGATACGCGCTCATGGCGCCGACCGGCGGCGCAATCGACATGTCGTTGTCGTTGAGGATCACGATCAGGCGCGAATTCATGGCGCCGGCGTTGTTCATGGCCTCATAGGCCATGCCGGCCGACATCGAACCGTCACCGATCACGGCGATAACATTGTTCTTGCCGCCGGAGAGGTCGCGCGCGACGGCCATGCCGAGGCCGGCGGAAATCGAGGTTGAGGAATGCGCGGCGCCGAACGGATCGTAGTCGCTCTCGCTGCGCTTGGTGAAACCGGACAGACCGCCGGCGGTACGCAAGGTGCGAATGCGGTCGCGGCGGCCGGTGAGGATCTTGTGCGGATAGGCCTGATGGCCGACGTCCCAGATCAGGCGGTCGCGCGGGGTGTCGAAGATATAGTGGATGGCGGTGGTGAGCTCGACGACGCCGAGGCCGGCGCCGAAATGGCCGCCGGTCACCGAAACCGCGTCGATGGTTTCCTGGCGCAGCTCGTCGGCGACCTGCCGGACCTGATCGATCTTCAGCTTGCGAAGGTCCGCGGGCGTCCGAATGGTATCGAGAAGTGGCGTCTTACTAAATTCGGTCACAGCGATATTCCAATTTTGCATGTCGGGGCGATGGCCCGACGCGAGATGGGTTGCGCGTTAATCGCGCAGCGAAAATCCAGACGCCGTTTGCCATCTAGGCCGGCCGGTATCTGATTTGAAAGCCAAGATGCACTCCGGAACAAACCATGTGATAGGCATCACGTTGGTAGTTCTTACCCTTCCCGGTCAGTTTCTTTAGCTATTTGAAGTGCTTACTGCCGTCAGAAATTCCCGGCAGGCTACTCTCCACAGCCCATAGAATTTCAAGCTTTACACCAAAGCTGTGGCCAAAGCCAACCCGGAGGGGAGGTCGGGTTCCATCCAAGGGGCCGAAAAATCCTTGTGTTTCAACCCCTGCGGCGGGCGGAAGGTTCCATCTCGCCTAAATCATTGGCATCCACCGGGCCGGGCCCGGCCGCATCGATCCGTTTCCAGGCCCATTCCCGGGCCGCCGGATCGCCGGTCGCCACCGCCAGCGCGGCGTCCGGAACGGCCATGCGGGCGGTGAGGGGGATCGGCCCGCACGCGATCATGAAGAAGTCGTAGGCGTGCGGCTGTTCGTTGGCCATCACGAACTGGAAATGGACCTTGAAGAACTGCCAGCGGAACGACTCGTAGTGGTCGGCCCGGACGATGTCGCGGAAACGCACCGCCACGACGGTGGGATTGCGCCCGGCACTGCCGACCTCGATGCCATGGCCCTTGATCGGATCGAACTGGTAGAAGTTCATCACGTCCTTGCGCGCCTGGCAGTCGATCCAGTCGATCGAGGGCTCAATGGCGAGCTGGCGCAGATGCTCGCGGAAATCCTTTGCCGCGGCGTGGAAACCGACGATCGGGAAATTGCCGCCGATCGTCAGCAGCACGATACGCGGACCGCGACGCCCGAGCGCCGGGTCGAGCTTGAGCGCACGTGCCAGCATCTCGGTCCCCAGAAACGACCCGGAACTGTGGCCGACGATGACGATCTCTTCGGCGTCACTGGCACGCGCCACATTGACGAGGTGCTGCGCAAAGTGGTCGAGGCGCTGATCCCAGTCGGGGCGGGCGCGGTGCGCAAAATCCCAGGTCCAGATCCAGTCGGACAGCAGATAGAGCACGTAGGTGCTGTTTTCGGTGTATTTCAGCAGGGTGCCGAGCAGCGCCACGAAGATCGCGACGGAAGCGGCAATGCTCAGGGGGATCGGGATGCCCAGCGCATCCAGCCCTTTCTGGAATACGAAGGCGATGCCGGCCGAGCCGAGGGCTTCCAGCAACAGCACGAAATGCGGGTAGGTGATGAAGGTCGCGAAGCGCCAGTTCGCTTTGGTAAATCGCGCGATGGTGCCGTTGAACACCAGCCGCCAATAGATCCACACCGCGTTGAAGACCGTGCGCCAGATCGGCGCGGCGAGGTCGCGCTGGATGAAATCCTCGAAGCGCAGGAAATCGTAGGACGTCCGGGTCTGCCAGTCGTCCGCCTTGGTCTCGATGGTCCAGGACGCGATCTCGTCGTCGGCGACCACCTTGGGCCGGCTGATGGTGGCGGACAGCCGGTACAGCCGGCCGAATTTGCGCAGTTCGGTGCGGAACATGCGGTAATATTGCGCCAGCCCGCGCGGGTCGTAGCCTTGAATGTAGATGATATGGCGGTGCTGAACGCGCACGTACTGTCCCCGGGTGTTGGCCGGACTATATCAGGCTGTTTTGCGCGCCAAGAGCTTATTCGGGCCTTAACTCGGGCCTTTTGCGGGGCGGCGAATGCCGTATTCGCCTAATGTTCCGGATTATTGAACATCGAGCGGCTCGGTCCCGGTGACCTGGCCCGAGGCGTCGGTGGTGATCTTGTCGACGCGGGCCTCGGCCTGCCGCAGCAATTCCTCGCAGCGCCGCTTCAGGGATTCGCCGCGCTCGTAGATCGCAACCGATTCCTCAAGCGGCACCTTGCCGTCCTCGAGCCGTTTCACGATCGATTCAAGTTCCTCGATCGCACGCTCGAAGCTCAGCTTTTTGACGTCCACTTGGGTGTTTTCAGCCATATTGTGTTCCCGGATGCGTGGATCAGATCGTGATCTTCCCGACGCAGAATCAAGCGAAGTTTTGCGGGCGTATTGTGGCGGGGTTTCAGGCGCCCATCAATGCGGTGACGTGGGCCGCCACCGACTCTTTCAACCCTTCCAAATCGTAGCCGCCCTCCAGCACCGAGACCACGCGGCCACCGGCGCTTGTATCGGCGACATCCATCAGCTTGCGCGTGACCCAGCCGAAATCCTCCGCCTTGACGTTGAGGGAGGCCAGCGGATCGCGGAAATGCGCGTCGAAGCCCGCCGAGACGATGATGAGTTCGGGGCTGAATTTCCTGAGTTGCGGCAGGATCAGGTTTTCGAACGCGGCGCGGAATTTGACGCTGCCGTCTTCCGAGGCGAGCGGCGCGTTGACGATGGTGTCGTGCTCGCCGCGCTCGCCGCTGGCGCCGGTGCCGGGAAACAGCGGCATCTGATGCGTCGAGCAATACATCACGGTCGGATCGGACCAGAAAATATCCTGGGTGCCGTTGCCGTGATGGACGTCGAAGTCGACCACGGCGGCGCGGGCAATGCCGTATTTGCGCTGGGCGTGACGGGCGGCGATCGCGGCGTTGTCGAAGAAGCAGAAGCCCATCGGCTTGCTGACTTCGGCATGATGGCCGGGCGGGCGGACGGCGACGAACGCGTTGGGATGCGTGCCGGACATGACCGCGTCGGTCGCGGCCACCGCGCCGCCGACGCCGCGCATCACGGCTTCCCAGGTGCCCGGCGACATCGAGGTATCGCCGTCGATATAGACGAGGCCGCTGGTGGGCGCGATGTGGCGCAGCTCGCCGACATAATGCTCGCCATGGCACAGCGTCACCGAGTCGAGACTGCCTTCCGGCGCCTCGCCGCGCACCAGCGGCTTGAAGCGGTCTTCGCCCAAGACCTCGGCGACCGCACGCAGCCGGTCGGGGCGCTCGGGATGTCCCGGTGGCGTCAGATGATCGAGACAGGCGGAGTGCGTCAATAACAGCGTCATGCGATATCCCAGCGTGCGCGCGAGGCGGCAAACGCACAATCTAGGCGGTCATCGGCCGCTCGGAAAGGGCGGCGCGGGTCTCCGCTCAATTTATCCGCACAATGCGGTTGGCGGGGCCGGGTGCGACCGGGCTGTTGGCCAGGAAATAGCTGTTCAGCGCGTCGACGTCGTAGACGCCGATCTGCGGCGCGGTCCCTTGCGTCAGCACCGTGAAACCGTCGCCGCCGACCGCGAGGAAATTGTTCACGGTCACGCGATAGCTCGCGGCGGCCTCGATCGGGGCGCCGTTCAGCGACATCCGGTCGGCGAGGATGCGCTCGCCGTCCGGCCTCGTGTAGTCGAACGCATAGTTGAATCCCTTCGAGACCTGCAGGATCCGCGGCCGTTTCGGGTCGAGAAACTGCTGCTCGAGCATGTCCTTGATCTGCTTCCCGGTCAGGGTCAGCGTCACCAATTGGTTGCGGAACGGCTGGCTGGCGAACAGGTCGGCATAGGTCACCGCGCCATCGTCCCTGCGCGTGATGTCGACGCGCACGCCGCCGGGATTGGTGAAGGCGATCACCGCGCCGCCGGTCGCAGCGCTGCTGGTTGCGGCGAGCTGCGCGTCGGCGATGATATCGCCGAGCGGACTTTCGCCGGTACGGAGCGGCGTGCGCGACAGCGTTTCCGTGACCGACCCGGCCGCGCGGTTGGCGATCGGCGCTGCGACCTTGTCGTAGGACTCGATCAGCGCGGTCTGTTCCGGGTTCCTGGCGAATGAATCGATGCGGACGATGGTGTTGTCGGCCCTGGCGCTGATGATGTCGCGGCTGACGGGATCGAGCTTGAGGTCGATGGCGGTGACGATGGTGCCGTATTTGTCGCCGGACGTGACCAGCCGGCCGTCGATCTCGCAGACATAGGCCTGGTGGGTGTGGCCGGACACGACGATATCGACCGCTCTGTCGAGCTTCTTCACGATGTCGACGATCGGGCCGGAGATGCCCGGGCACTCATTGTAGTCGCCGATCGGCGTGCCGCCTTCATGGATCAGCACGACGATCGCCTCGACGCCGCGCGCCTTCAGTTCGGGGATCAGTGCATTCACCGTCTCGGCCTCGTCGCGGAATTCGAGGCCGGCCGCGCTTTCCGGCGAGATCACGTTCGGCGTACCCTTCAGCGTGAGCCCGATGAAGGCGACCGGAATGCCGTCGAATGTCCGGATGTCGTAGGCGGGAAACACGGTCTTGCCGGTGGCCTTCTCGAACGTGCTGGCCGCGAGATAGCGGAATTTTGCGCCCGTGAACGGGTGCGGGCCGAGGCATTTGTCGACGGGATGACAGCCGCCATTCTGCATGCGCAGCAACTCGGCCCTGCCTTCGTCGAATTCGTGATTGCCGACCGCGGAAATATCCAGCCCCATCAGCGACAGGGCCTCGATGGTGGGCTCGTCATGGAACATCGCCGACAAAAACGGGCTGGCGCCGATCAAATCGCCGGCGGCGACGAAGATCGTATTGTTGTGGCCGTCGCGCAATTGTTTGACCAGGGTTGCCATGTGTTCGGCGCCACCGGCGGCGACGAAGGTCTTTTTGGTCTTGTCTTCGGGGTCGGTAATCCTGATTCCGCCCGGCGGCGGGCGCAGGTAACCGTGGAAATCGTTGATCGCAAGAATGCGAAGGTCGATAGGTGCGGTGCTTTGCGCGTGAGCGGGCGAGGCAAGCGCTGTCAGCATCGCGAACGCAAAAATCGGACTATGAGAAACTTTCATGATGCTGACTTGTCCGGCGGTGTTTGGTTTCCTCGTCATTGCGAGGAGCGTAGCGACGAAGCAATCCATTCTTGCTTGATGCGGCGCGACGGATTGCTTCGCTGCGCTCGCAACGACGGGGACCGAGGATGGGCTACCCCTTCTTCCGTTCAAAAAACCTCTTGAACGCGCCGATCGCTTCCTTGGAGCGCATCCGTTCGCCGAACAGATGGCCTTCCTGGTCGATCCGGCGGGTCAGATCCTCGGGCGGCAGTTTCAGGAGTTTTCGCGAAATCGCCACGGCTTCCGCCGGCAGCGCGCAGATCTCGCGCGCCACCTTGCGGGCCTCGGCCTCGGTATGGCCGGGCGCCACCACCACGTTGACGAAGCCGGCCGTGTGAGCGTCGTCGGCGGTGAATTTGCGTCCCATCACCAGCATCGCGAACGCGCGCTGGTGTCCCATGGTGCGCGGCATCAGCAGGCTGGAGGCGCCTTCCGGCACCAGGCCGAGATTGATGAACGGGGTGGAGAAGGTCGCGGTCTTGCTGGCGAGCACGTAATCGCAATGGAACAGCATCGTGGTGCCGATACCGATCGCGACGCCGTCGACGGCGGCGATGATCGGCTTGACGTTGTGCGCCAGCGAATAGAGGAATTTCGCGGCATTGGAGGCACGCGGCACGTCGGCGTTGGTGGAACTATCCTTGAGGAAGTCTTCCAGGTCGTTGCCGGCGGTGAACACGCCGGAACCGCCGGTGATGATGATGCAACGGATGGCCGGATTGTTCTGCGCCTTGTCGATCGCATCGCTCATCGCGCGATACATGTCCTGGGTGATCGCGTTCTTCTTCTCCGGCCGCCGCAGCGTGATCACGCGCGTGGCGTCTTCGTCGGTGACTATGAGGTGGCCGGTCATGGCAGCGGTCCCTGGAACAGGCGGCGACGCTGCCGCTGGCGAGTCATTATCCACATCCTACATGCTACATGATCCCCGAGAAGACCCAAATCGCCGCATCTGCTTTCGCGGAAAATCATGAGGACGATGCAATGCAGTTGACCGGAATGCATCATTTGACGGCGATTTCGGCAAAGCCGCGCGAGAATTCGGCGTTCACCGGCCTGCTCGGGATGCGCCCGGTCAAGGCCGGGCTGAAGCGCCGGCGATCTTCCGGGCGGGCTGAACTGGCCCTTGGTTTGAGCTGTCATCCCGTCGTATCCAGTGCGCTGTGGCCTATCCGCGTCATTGCGAGCGCAGCGATGCCCCGCCTGCTGAGACATGGATTGCTTCGTCGCTTCGCTCCTCGCAATGACGGGGATTAGGCATGAGCTCACCTTCCCGCGACGCAATGCGCCCGAGCTTTGCTGTTATTTCCCGCCCTCTTCGAATGGAGGGCGCAGGGAATGCCGGATGCGCGCTGCACCCGCGGTCTCATGTGCAATGTGCACAGAGAAGTGCGCACATGAGCATACAGGGCAGCGGAGAACATCCGACATTCC
>JAFKKG010000030.1 GCA_017305715.1 Hyphomicrobiales bacterium
CCGCCCTCTTCGAATGGAGGGCGCAGGGAATGCCGGATGCGCGCTGCACCCGCGGTCTCATGTGCAATGTGCACAGAGAAGTGCGCACATGAGCATACAGGGCAGCGGAGAACATCCGACATTCCCTGCGCGATGGCTTTACGGCTTATCACGTGCTCTCCCCGGAGAACGGCTCTTTTGCCTCCGTCGCGCCCTGGGAAGTCGAACGCCTCCAGGTGCATGGACGCCAGCAACGCGGCGTCAGGACCACACGCTTTTGCCGTACGCTTCAGCCGCGCGCGTCAGGCGACAACCTCCACGTCCACCGCTCCCCGCCCAACGTCCGTGACGACGGCCGACGCCCTTCTGACCAGGACGGGATGGGCAAGGTCGTAGCCCTGATTTGCCATTTCTGAAAAGCGAAATATTTTTTATTCCGGGGGCTTGACATGACTTCCGAATATCAGAAGGTGATTTGCCCGTCGGGCTGGATAAGCCCATAATCGATACGATTTGAATCAAGCTTCTAAGCAACCGGAAAGGCAGGCCGGCTTAGGGATGGTCGATGGAAGTGGGGCATCACGAAGGGTCGGCGCTTGCAGGTGGACACGCCGCGGGATTGGTGCGCCCTGTCAGAACGCCGGTTCCGAAACCCACCGCCGCCGGCCGGCTAGCCCTCTGGCTCTCCACAAGCCGAACAGTTGATGGGCTTTGGGTGGGGACGCGGGAAAGTGAGCCCCATCCCAGCTTGCGCCGTGTCGAGGAGGCGTTGCGACTGATCAAGAGCCATGACACGCTGAACTACTCCCGCGTGATCCGCAATCTGGAGCGGATATGGGTGTACTTGCTGCCGGGCGATCTTGCGCATTATGATGTGTCGCTGAAGGCTTGCGTGTTCGACGAACGTTATGTTCTCCTTGAAACAACGACGCCCGAACGGATCGCTTCCACCATCATCCACGAGGCCACTCACGCCAGACTGGAGGCATGGGGTATTGGCTATGATGAGAATAAGCGTGCCAGGATCGAAGCGATTTGTCTTCGACGAGAGCTGAACTTCGTCACAGGGCTGCCGGATGCCGAGGCGCTGCGAGAGGAGGTCGCGCGCACTCTGGCGGCGTATGCGGACAACAATGACTACTTCTCCGATGCGAACTTCGCGCGGCTGAAGGAACGGGACAAGTCGAAGCCCTGCGCTACCTCGGAGCGCCGGACTGGGTCAATGGATTCATGATGAAGTTGCGGACGGCCCGAATGTGGGTTCACCGTTAGTTGGGCGGGTCGGGCGGCAGGCGTAGGAGGTTGAGATGCATATTCCGAGGAGGATCGCAGTATGAGCGAGAATCTGAAACTCTCCGAGCAGTGCGCCGAGATGGCACAGACCGCGAACGATGCAACGGTCCGGTCCATCTTCGCCCGGACGTCCGAACTCCATGGTCTGCTACATGCGGAAGAGGAGAAGCTGGCCGAGTGGTTGAAGAAGCTGCCGCCCTCGTCGAGAGCAGGCATCATTTACAAGAGGCCGAGGGATTAAGCGGGATACGGAAAATGCAGCCGCTCGACATCATGCCGATAAATTTCTCGCTGACGGAGCGGGCCGCCAGCGAGATCAATCGTTTGATGCGCGATCTGTCGGAAGCGGAACGAAAGGCAGTCGTTGCCACGCTTCTCTGGAATGAATCTTATCACAGGCGCTGACAGAACCCCGGATGTCGCTGTGCTCATACGGGCTACGCTTATCGTGCTGGCCGGTCAACGTTCCGCCGTCCGCCGCCGTGTCGTGGCAACCACCGGGCCGCGCGGTGCGCGGGAGGCGTGATTGTTGGTCTCGACCATCTGGTCGAGCAGGCGGACGAAGGTCTTGCGGTCTCTGGCGCCGAGTGGGGCGAGGATGCGTTCCTGCGAGCGCATCACGGCGGGTTCGACGGCTTCCAACAGCGCCTGGCCCTCCTTGGTCAGGAACAGGGATTTGGCGCGCTTGTCGGCCGCGGTCAGGCGCCGGCTCACCAGCTTCTTCATCTCCAGACGTTCGATGACCTTGCCGAGCGTTGCCGGATCGAACGCCACGATCGCCGAAAGCTGGATCGCCGCGATGCCCGGCGTCTCCCGGATCGCGACCAGCGTCGCATATTGCACCGGCGTGATGTCGTAGCCCGCGCACTCCTCCATGAAGAGCGCGACCGCGATCTGATGCGCTCTTCGGATCAAGTGACCCGGCTTCGAATAAAGGA
This sequence comes from Hyphomicrobiales bacterium, assembly GCA_017305715.1. Taxonomy (GTDB): domain Bacteria; phylum Pseudomonadota; class Alphaproteobacteria; order Rhizobiales; family Xanthobacteraceae; genus Bradyrhizobium. The sequence continues at coordinate 2,211 of JAFKKG010000030.1, forward strand.
TGTTCAACGGCATGTGGCTCCGCCCGTCGGCTTAACGATTGAATTCGACCGTATAACGGCTTCGGACGGTTCGCGCCAAATGCTTGTTCCGAACGCCCGGGGATTTCGTCGCTGGCCGGCGTGACCGGGATCGCCGGCGATGGGATATTGACGGTACACATTTAATATGTTCACTTAGTATATAGAGCGCGCCGGTCACCAAGAACCGGCGCCCGTGGAAACCGGCAAGGAGGGTGCGATGAATTTTGTCGATCGCGATGTCGTGCGTGAGCTTGGCGAACGGTTCGATCCGCTCAGCGCCGACTACTTGCTCGACCCGTATCCCTTTCTGTCCCGGGCCCGCGAGATTGCCCCGGCGTTTTACTGCGACGCGATCCGGCACTGGGTCATCACGCGGCACGCCGACATCAAGGGCATCTTCCGCAATCCGCCGAGCTTTTCCGCGCAGAACGCCAACTCGCCGCTGCGTCCTGCATGCCCGATGGCGTCAAAGGCCCTCGAAGAGGGCGGATGGAAGGCGATCCCGACACTGGCCAACGTCGATCCGCCCGAGCATACCCGCGTCAGGAAGCTCGCCAATACCGCCTTTGCGCCAAAGCGCGTGGCCGAGATGGAGCCGTTCATCCGCAGCCTGGTGGATCGCTTCTGCGAGGAGCGCTTTCGCGGCGGCAGAGTGGACCTGATCCGCGAACTCGCCTGGGATCTGCCGGTGCTGGTTCTCTTCAAGATATTGGGGGTGCCCGACAGCGACGTCGAAAGCATCAAGACCGGCTCCTGGAATCGCATCATCTTCATCTATGGCCGCCCTGATGATGACGAACAGGTGCGCGCGGCGCAGGGGATGGCGGCGTTCTGGCGCTATGCGGAAGCGCTGGTCGCAGCGCGGCTGAAGAAGCCGGAGAATGATTTCACCAGTGCGCTGGCGCACGCCGTCGATCCTGACGGCGTCGGGCTGACGCCACAGCAGACCACGACCGTCATCCTCAATCTGCTGTTTGCCGGACATGAGACGACGACGGGGCTATTGGGCAACGCGTTCCGCCGGCTGCTCGCCGACCGGCAGGCCTGGCAGGAGATCGTGGACGATCCTGCCCTCATTCCGAACGCCGTCGAGGAGATCCTGCGGCTCGACAGTTCCGTCATCGCCTGGCGGCGCCATGCGATGGCCGACGTCAATGTCGGCGGCGTCGACATTCCGGCGCATTCGAACCTGTTGTTGATGCTGGCATCGGGCAATCGCGACCCTGATGTGTTCGATGATCCCGACCGGCTGGATATCCGCCGTCCCAACGCCCGCGAAAACTTGTCGTTCGGCGTCGGCGCGCATTTGTGCCTCGGCGCGCCGCTGGCGCGCATGCAGGCGACGATCGCGATCGAAGTCTTGTCCCGGCGCTTGCGAAACCTGCGGCTTGTCGAAAACGAGCCGCTTCGATTTGCGCCGAACGTCTCGTTCCGGGGTCCGCTGGCGCTGCATGTCGCGTGGGACGCCTGACGGCCGGCTGATGAATTCGGGAAGCGAAGGCAACAGGGGGATATGATGAAGAAGAAACTTTTCGCGGCGGCGCTGGCGATGTCGACGTCGATCGTGGCCGCGCAGGCGGCCGATGGTCCGGTCAAAATCGGTTTCGTCAACACGTTCAGCGGTCCGAACGCCGCACTGGGCAATGACGAGCGGGACGGATTCGAACTCGCGCTCGATCATCTCGGCCGCAAGATGGGCGGTCTGCCGGTGGAGGTCATCTACGAGGACGACCAGATGAAGCCCGACGTCGGCAAGCAGGCCACGGAAAGGCTGGTGCTGTCGCGCAAGGTCGATTTCATCACCGGCTTCAACTGGTCCAACGTGCTGCTGGCCTCGCTGAAGCCGGCCGTCGACGGCAAGACGTTTCTGATCAGCGGCAATGCCGGGCCTTCGCAGATCGCCGGCGAGCAATGTTCGCCGTATTTCTTCTCGACCTCATGGCAGAACGACCAGACGCCGATGGCGCTCGGCGAGACCCTGAACAATCGCGGCGTCAAGCGTTTGTTCATCCTGGCGCCGAACTACGCCGCCGGCAAGGACATGGCCGCCGGCGTCAAGAAAACGTTCAAGGGCGAGGTGGTCGGCGAAGAGTATACCGGCTGGCCGGCCCAACTCGATTTCTCGGCGGAGTTGACAAAAATCCGTTCGGTCAAGCCCGATGCGGTCTGGGTGTTCTATCCCGGACAGGCCGGCGCGCAGTTCATGCAGCAATATGCCCAGGCCGGGCTCAAGGGGACCTTGCCGATCTACAGCGTGTTCACGGTCGACGCGCTGACGCTGCCCCAGATCAAGGAGCAGGCGCTGGGCCACCTCAGCACCCAGCAATGGGTGCAGGACCTCGACAATGAGGTGAACAAGCGTTTTGTCAGTGACTTCCGCAAGAAATACGGCCGCTACCCGTCCTATTATTCGGCGCAGCATTACGATGCCGGGATGCTGATCAACAGCGCGGTCGTCGCGTTGAAGGGCGATCTGAGCAACAAGGACGCGGTGCGGGACGCCTTGCGCAAGGCCGACTTCAAATCGGTGCGCGGATCATTCCGATACAATCACAATCATTTCCCGATCCAGAATTTCTATCTGCAGGAAGTCGTCAAGGACGAGGCCGGCGAGTTCACCATGAAGAGCCTCGGCCTGGTCCTGAAGGACAGTGCCGATCCCTATGCCGAGAAATGCGCGATGAAGTGGTAACGGCGGCAGTTCGAGCCCGTAAAGTCAACGGGCTATGCTGACCGGCTTTGCCGTCATTGCGAGGAGCGTCAGCGACGAAGCAATCCATTCCTGCGCTTGGCGGGATATGGATTGCTTCGCTTCGCTCGCAATGACGACGTAGCCGTCAGCCGACGACGACTTCGCTGATCTGCATCACCGGCGCGATGTCGGTGTAGTTCGGGATGTCGCCCATGATCTCCTTGGCGTGCGGGCCGAAGCCGGCCTGGAATGCCTCGACCGAGTCGGCGAAGATGTGGCACATCCCGACATAGGTCGCGGGCGCGCCGGGCGCGCCGCCGCCGAGGCCCTTGTCCACCGTGTAGGACTTGCAGGCGTCGCCCATCCGCGCCTTCACCAGCGGCATGTGCTTGTTCTTGTAATAATCGTGGTCGAAGCGCGCCCCCGGTGTGTTTGGATACATAACGCTTACCTTGATCATGGCGTGCTCCCTCAATGTGACAGGCGCGGGTCGATTTCCGGCGCAGGGCCAAACTCTGCGTCAGTTTTTCCGATCCTGCAACTCGGGAATCATCAGTGTGTCGCACGTCACACCGATTTGGCGTAGGCTACGGGCAGCGAGAGGAACTGTGATGCAATTGCGGGATTTCGGGCGCACGGGAATGCGGCTCTCGGTGCTGGGCTTTGGGTGCGGCGCCGTCGGCGGGATCATGGTGCGTGGCGAGCGCGCCGACCAGGAACGGCTGGTGGCGCGGGCGCTCGAGGTCGGCGTCAATTATTTCGACACCGCGGTGCTCTATGGCGACGGTGAATCGGAAAGGAATCTCGGCCGCGTTCTGCAACGGCTGAAGCCGGCGGGCGCGATCGTCGGCACCAAGGTTCGGGTGCCGCCGGCCGAGTTCGGCCGCATGGCCGATGCCATCACGACATCGCTCGAAGGCAGCCTGGCGCGGCTGGGCCTCGATCACGTCGACATCTTTCATTTGCACAATCCGATCACGACGAGCGGCGGCGGATCGACGCTGGGTGCGGGGCAGGTGCTCGAAGAAGTGGTGCCGGCGTTCGAACGGCTGCGCCAGCAGGGCAAGATTCGATATCTCGGAATTTCGGCGGTCGGCGATACCGCGGCTTTGCATCAGGTGATCGATTCAGGCCGCTTCGACAGCGCGCAGATCGTCTACAACATGCTCAATCCATCCGCCGCGGAAGAATTGCCGCCCAACTATCCGGCGCAGGATTACCGGCGCCTGTTCGATCATACGCGCGACGCCGGTGTCGGCGTCGTCGGCATCCGCGTGCTGGCTGGTGGCGCATTGTCGGGCTCGGCGGCGCGGCATCCGATCGCCAGCCCGGCGCCGGAGCCGATCGGCTCGGCCATGCGCTACGACGCCGATATCGAGCGCGCGCGCCGCCTGATGCCGCTGGTGCAGGAAGGGTTTGCCAGCAGTTTGACCGAAGCCGCCACCCGGTTTGCGCTGTCGCATCCGGCGATGGGGACCATCCTGGTCGGCATGGCAACGCCGCAGGAGTTCGAGGGCGCCTTCGCCGCGGTCGAAAAAGGCCCGCTGCCGCAGGCGGCACTCGACCGGCTGTCGGCGCTGCGGCAGGCCTTTTCCGGCGAGGCGCGCTGAACGTCCTCTACCGTCCCGGGCTGGAAATCAGCGGCGGGGCGGTGGCGCCGGCGGCGAGCGAGCGCTGCACCATGACGGTGTCCGACCAGCGGCCATAGCGATAGGCGACGCCAGGCAAGAGGCCCGCCCGCGCAAACCCGAATCGCTCATGCAGCGCGAGCGAGGCGGTGTTGTCGGAATCGATATAGCCGATCATCTGCCGAAAGCCGGCCGCCGCGCACACATCGATCAGTTCCCGCAGCAGCAGCCGTCCGACGCCGCGTCCCTGATGTTCGCGGTGGACATAGATCGAATGCTTGACGGCGTAGCGATAGGCCGGCCGCTTGCGGAACAGCACGACATAGGCATAGCCCACCACCTCGCCGCCGCAGACCGCCACCAGATGCGGCAGGCGCTGGCTGCGCAGATTCTTGCGCCGGTCGCGCAGATCGTCCGGCTCCGGCGTGCCGCTGTCATCGACGCCTTCCTCGATGCCGCGGCGGATGTGGTGGCGGTAGATCGCCAGCATCGCCTCGACATCGCCGTCGCGCGAGGCTCGCACCAGCACCGGCGCCTCGTTGGTTGTTTCGATCGGCCGGTTCATTCGCAGACCACGTAAGTGTAAAGCCGGATGCGGCCGGACGCGTCGACTTCCTTGTAGACGCCCTGGATCTCGACGTCGAAGCCGGGGAAGCTGTTGAAGCAGGTTTCGAACATTTTGAGGTAGTCGATCATCGGCTGCGCCCGCTCGCTCAATCGCTCGCCCGGCACGATGGTGGCGATCCCGGGCGGATAGACGACAAAGGGCGTCGTGGCAATGCGGCCGCCGATGGCGTCGATGGCGAGATAGTCGACGTCGTTGCGCACGAGGTAACGCGCGGCATCGCGCGGCGACATTGCGATGTCCGGCAAATGCTCGGCGAGGAACTGCCTGGCCTGCAGCGTGCTGACGCCGGCGTCGCGGAAGAAGCGATGCATGTCGCCGCAGAGATCGCGCAGGCGCACGCCGGCATAGCGCTTCGGCCGGCGCTGGAAAAATTCCGGGATCACGTCTTCCAGCAGCGCGTTGTCGTCGTGCAGCTTCTTGAAGGCGACGAGGCCGCTGATCAACGTGCCGGCCTTGCTGGCCTCGACGCCGGGGGTCAGCAGGAACAGCAGCGAGTTGAGGTCGTTCTTCTCCGCCACGATACGGTTTTCGCGCAGATATTGCGCGACGATGGGCGCGGGGATGCCGTGGTCGGCATAGCGGCCGGTGGCGTGGTCGAAACCGGGGGTCAGCACGGTGAGCTTGTTCGGGTCGGTCATGGCAAAGCCCGCGGTCAGGCCGGGAAAGCCGTGCCACAGCGAGTCCGGCGAAAGCTGCCAATAGCCGGGATCGGTGACCAGCAGGTCGGTCGAGATGCTCTCCCAGGCCACATTGTGCACGGCGCCCTCGCGCGAGGCGTCCGGGATCGCGACGCGGTCGGGCACGAACGGCTCGAAGAACCAGCGGCGCTCGGGGCGGGTTTCCTTTTCCTCGAATTCGCGGCGGACCGCGCGCATCTTCTTGCGCAGTTCGATGCCGAGCCGGATGGTGTCGTCCCACAGCACTTCGCCGGAGCGGCCTTTCATCATCTGCGCGCCGACGTCGAGGGAAGCAAAGATCGGATAGAACGGCGAGGTCGAGGCGTGCTGCATGAAGCTTTCGTTGAAGCGGCGGTGCTCGATGCGGCGCTTCTGGCCGGTGATGTGGCGATCCTTGATGTGGATTTGCGAAGCCTGCGAAAAACTCGCCAGCTGCTTGTGGGTCGACTGGGTCGCGATGATGCCGGGCGCCTCGGGACCGAGATTCCCGAGCCCCATCGCGAAACGTCCGGCATAAAGCGGATGAAACTTCATGAAGCCGGCCCAGGCCTCGTCGAACAGGATGTAATCGCAGAGATGGCCGATCGCCTTGATGATCATCTCGGCATTGTGGATGGTGCCGTCATAGGTGCACTGCTCGATCACCGCCACCCGAAAAGGGCGCGGCTTGCGCCAGGCTTCCGGGTCCTTGACCAGCGGATGGCTGCGGATGCGTTCGCGCAAACTGGTCTCGTCGATCGCATCCCAGCGCATCGGGCCGATCAACCCCCAGGCGTTGCGGACCGTCGGGATATAGACCGGGATGCCGCCGGCCATCATCAGCGCGCCATGATGGGCCGCCTTGTGGTTGTTGCGGTCGAACAGCACGAGGTCGCCGTCGGTGACCAGCGCGCCCAGCACCACCTTGTTGGAGGTCGAGGTGCCGTTGAGCACGAAATAGGTCTTTTCCGCGCCGAAGATCTGCGCGGCTTCCTTTTGCGCCTTCAGCGCCGGGCCCTCATGGGTCAGGAGATCGCCGAGGTCGAGCACGGAATTGTCGAGGTCGTCGCGGAACACCGCTTCGCCGAGATGTTCGACGAACACCCGGCCGATCGGGCTGCGGCTGTAGAACACGCCGCCATTATGGCCCGGGCAGGTCCATAGCTGGTTGCCCTCTTCGGCATAGTCGACCAGCGCGCCGAAGAACGGCGTCTTCAGGGTCTCGGCATATTGCTTCAGCCGGCTGATCAAATTCTTGGCGATGAAGGGCGGCGTTTCCTCGGACAGGAAGACGTAACCGTCGATGAAATCCAGCACTTCCACCGGCAAATCCTCGAACCGCTTGCGGCGGATCAACAGGATGATCGGGAAGTCGAGGCCGCGCCGCCGCATCAGGTTGATCAGGGCCATGGTCTTGCCTTCGAGGCCCTTCTTGCCCCAGTCGACCACCATGCAGCCGATCGCCGCGTCGGTCTGGACCTGGATTTCCGCATCCTCGAGCTTGCGCGCCCGGACCACTTCAAAGCCGGAACGCTCGATCTCGGTGATGATCTGGTTGAAACGCAGCCCCTCGAGATCGTCATTATCGAACACGGGCGCGGCGAACAGAAAGGTGAAGCGTCGGAAATAGTCCATCGGGTTCCTCGATTGTGTGCCGGACAAGCTGTTGGGGCATTCGATGACATCTGGATGACAGTAGTTCCACAGCTCCGGAACGGCGCCAAGCGGCTCACCTCGGCGCCGTGGAGCCACGCGGCGGCCTCCTGTCTGTGAAGTGAGGGCCGCTTGGAACATCCGGGGAGGCTTCGTGGTTGGGATGCAGCAGTGGAGAACAGCATGCCCAACCCGGCCGATTTGAAATTCTCCCGGCGCGACCTCTTGATCGTTGGCGCCGCCTCGCTGGCGGCGCCTGCCGCCGCGGTGACGACGTCTCCCTTCGTGGCGAAGGCCGAGGTGACCCTGAAGCCCGCGCTTGCCGAGGCCCCCGTGATGTCCAAAGTTTCGTTCAGCGTGAACGGCAAAACGCGCGAGCTCATGGTCGATACGCGAACCACGCTGCTCGACGCCCTGCGCGAGAATCTGCATTTCACCGGAACGAAAAAAGGCTGCGATCACGGCCAGTGCGGCGCATGCACGGTGATTGTCGACGGGCGCCGGATCAATTCCTGCCTCACGCTCGCCGTGATGCACGAGGGCGACAGCGTCACCACCATCGAGGGGTTGGGGACGCCCGAAAACATGCATCCGATGCAGGCGGCGTTCGTCAAGCATGACGGCTATCAATGCGGCTACTGCACGCCCGGGCAGATCTGCTCGGCGGTGGCGGTGCTCGACGAGATCAAGGCGGGCATCCCGAGCCACGTCAGTGCCGACCTGAACGCGGCCCCGCAATTTTCCGCCGCTGAACTCCGCGAACGGATGAGCGGCAATATCTGCCGCTGCGCAGCCTATTCCAACATCGTCGATGCGGTCACCGAGGTTGCCGGGAGCAAGGCATGAAATCCGTCAGCTACGAGCGCGCCAATTCGCCCGCCGAGGCGGCCGCCGCTGCCGCGCGCACCCCGCGCGCCAAGTTTATCGCGGGCGGTACCAATCTGCTCGATTTGATGAAACTCGAAATCGAGACGCCGTCCCATCTGATCGACGTCAATCGCCTCGACCTTGCCAAGATCGAGCCGACGTCGGACGGCGGCCTGCGGATCGGCGCGCTGGTGCGCAATACCGATCTTGCTGCCGACCCGCGGGTGCGGAGGGATTACGGCGTGCTGGCACGCGCGCTGCTCGCCGGCGCCTCCGGTCAGCTGCGCAACAAGGCGACCACCGCGGGCAATCTGCTGCAACGGACCCGTTGCCCCTATTTCTACGACACCGACCAGCCCTGCAACAAACGCCGGCCCGGCGCCGGCTGCGCGGCGATCGGCGGATTCAGCCGTCAGCATGCGGTGATCGGCGCCAGCGACGCCTGCATCGCGACCCATCCGAGCGATATGGCGGTAGCGATGCGGGCACTCGATGCTACCGTGGAGACAATTCGACCCGATGGCGCCACGCGAAACGTTCCGATTGCGGAGTTCTACCGGCTGCCGGGCGAGACGCCCGAGATCGAGACCACACTGGCGCCGGATGAATTGATCACGGCGGTGACGCTGCCGAAGCCCGTCGGTGGCAAGCAGATTTATCGCAAGGTGCGCGACCGCGCATCCTATGCGTTCGCGCTGGTTTCCGTCGCCGCCATCGTGCAGCGCGACGGAAGCGGAAGCGTTGCGCTTGGTGGCGTCGCGCACAAGCCGTGGCGCCTCGAAGCGGCCGACGCCGAACTGCCGCGCGGCGCACGGGCGACGACCGCGCTGTTGCTTGGCGACGCCAAGCCGACACGGGAAAACGCATTCAAGCTGACGCTGGCCGAGCGCACGCTCGGCGCGGTGCTGGCCGCGGCGAAGGGATAGATCATGAAATTCGATTCCCCGGCTACCACGAATGCGATCGACCAGCTCAAGGTGATCGGCCAACCCGTCAGCCGCATCGACGGTCCGCGCAAAACCACGGGGACAGCGCCTTACGCCTTTGAACGGCACGACGCCGTGCCCGACCCGGCCTATGGTTACGTCGTTGGTTCGGCTATTTCCAAAGGCCGCATCGATGCGATCGACCTGACCGCGGCCAAGACCGCGCCCGGGGTGCTTGCCGTCGTCACGGCTGACAATGCCGGTAAACTGGCCAAGGGCAGCCGCAATTTCGCTGCGCTGCTCGGCGGGCCGGACATCGAGCATTATCATCAGGCCATCGCCGTGGTGGTTGCCGAAACGTTTGAGCAGGCGAGGGCCGCCGCGCAATTGGTGAAGGTCGATTACAGCAGGGCCGAGGGAGTGTTCGAACTTGCTGCGGTAGCGGATGCAGGCAATCCCGCCGAAGGCAACAGCGGTCCGGCCGATACCCAGGTCGGCGATTTTTCCGGCGCGTTTGCGGCCGCGCCCGTCAAGCTCGACGCGACCTACACCACGCCCGACGAAGCGCATGCGATGATGGAGCCGCATGCCTCCACGGCTGCCTGGAACGGGGAGACGCTCACGGTTTGGACCTCGAACCAGATGATCGACTGGGGCGCTACCGACCTTGCCGAGACCCTGGGCATCGCCAGAGAGAAGGTTCGGCTGATATCTCCATTCATCGGCGGCGGGTTTGGCGGCAAGCTGTTCCTGCGCGCCGACGCGCTGCTTGCCGCACTCGGCGCGCGCGCGGCTGGACGGCCCGTGAAGGTGGCGCTGCACCGGCCCTTGATGTTCAACAACACCACGCACCGTCCCGCGACAATCCAGCGCATTCGCCTCGGCGCGACCAAGGATGGCAAGATCACCGCGATCGGTCATGAGTGCTGGTCCGGCAATCTGCCGGGCGGCAAGCCCGAGGCGGCGGTGGAGCAGACCCGCTTGCTTTATGCCGGGGCCAACCGGATGACCAACATAAGGCTGTCGGCGCTCGATTTGCCCGAAGGCAATGCGATGCGGGCGCCGGGTGAGGCGTCCGGCATGATGGCGCTCGAGATTGCCATTGACGAGATGGCCGAGAAGCTCGGGCTCGATCCGGTCGAATTTCGTATCCTCAACGATACGCAGGTCGACCCGGAAAAGCCGCAGCGGCCGTTCTCCCTGCGCCGCTTCACCGAATGCTTCGAAACCGGCGCCGCGCGCTTCGGCTGGAGCAAGCGCAACGCCCAGCCTGGCAAGGTCCGTGATGGCAACTGGCTGGTTGGTCTCGGGACAGCCGCCGCCTTCCGGAACAATCTTTTGACCAAATCGGCCGCGCGCGTCCGGCTCGACGGCCGCGGGGTCGTCACGGTCGAAACCGACATGACCGATATCGGTACCGGCAGCTATACGATCATCGCGCAGACTGCCGCCGAGATGATGGGTGTCCCGCTGGAGAAGGTCGTGGTGCATCTGGGCGACTCGACCTTCCCGGTGTCGGCAGGTTCAGGCGGGCAATGGGGCGGTAACAATTCGACAGCCGGTGTCTATGCCGCCTGTATGAAGCTGCGCGAAGCCGTCGCGCAAAGGCTGGGCTTCAACTCTGCCGAAGCCGATTTCATCGACGGGCAGGTCCGCTCGGGCACCCGCAGCGTCCCGCTCGTGCAGGCCGCGGGCGACATCGAGCTCGTTGCCGAAGACGGCATTGAATATGGCGACCTCGGCAAGATGGTTCAGCAGTCGACGTTCGGCGCGCACTTCGTCGAGGTTGGCGTCGATACCGCGACCGCAGAAATCCGCGTGCGGCGAATGCTGGCGGTGTGCTCCGCCGGCCGCATCCTCAATCCGAAGACGGCGCGCAGCCAGGTCATCGGGGCGATGACCATGGGGGTCGGTGCGGCGCTGATGGAAGAGCTCGTGGTCGACAAGCGCCATGGCTTCTTCGTTAATCACGATCTCGCCGGTTACGAGGTGCCGGTTCACGCCGATATTCCGCATCAGGATGTGATCTTCCTCGACGAAACCGATCCGATGTCGTCGCCGATGAAGGCCAAGGGCATCGCCGAACTCGGCATTTGCGGGGTCGCCGCGGCGGTCGCCAACGCGATCTACAATGCGACAGGGGTGCGGGTGCGGGACTATCCGATCACGCTCGACAAGCTCTTGCCGCGGCTTCCGGAAGTCGGGTGAGCGGTTCCCCCGGCCGCAACCTCTCCATGGTACTGCCTTGCTTTGGTCAAACCGGAATGGGGTAACGGGCAGGAAGCCATGGCAGGTGAAACCTCGGGCTTCTGCGTCAATTCTGCCCGTCGCCCTCAGTCAGGGGACATTGGACCGAGTACGGAGCCCCGATGCAACCCATGTCGAACCCGAAACCGAGCGATGATCCGCACGACATCGTCGTGGTCGCACCCGATGCCATCAGGGTGGTGCCCGCGGATGAAGAGATCGAGAGCCTGCTGAAGGAAAAAGTACGCGCGCCTTCGGAGCCGCAGCCACCTTCTGAACCGCATTTGCACGTGGAGCCGCAGCTTCGCGTCGCACCGGAGGTCGAAGCGAGTGCGCCTGTGCCGCCGGTCGATACCACGTTTCGCGCCACCGCCGTCAACGAGATCCTGAACAAGGGCCGCCGCCGATCTATGGCGGGGCGGCTGCTGCGCGGCGTCGCGGCGTTGTTGCTGGCGGCGTGCATCGGTGGCGCGGCGATGGCCTGGCGCTATCACGGCGATGCCGCCCAGCAGATGATTGCGGATTGGCTGCCGCTATTCGCCGGGAAGTCATCACAGTCACCGGAAAAGACCGCGCTTGCCGCGCCGCCGGTCCTGGCCGCCGCCGAGGTGAATGCCGCGAATGCGTCACCGGCGCCGCCCGCCGAAACGGGTGCCCCGCCAGCCACTGCCGAAGCTGCTGCGGCCCCCGCGGTCGCCGCCTCGGCTGCCGAGCCGCAGTCGCTCGAGACGATGGCGCGCGATCTGGCCAACGCAAGCCAGCAGATCGAGCAACTCAAGGCCAGCGTCGAGCAGCTCAAAGCCAGCCAGCAGCAACTGGTTGCCATGGTCGCCGAGAAGGAGAAGGCTGCCGCCCTGCGTCCGAAAAAGCCGGCGCAAGCGGCGCCGCCGCCGCGACCCGTCGCCGCCCTGACGCCCGCGCGCACGACGGCACCGCCGCCGCCATTGCCGCCGCGTCCGTACCGGCCGGCCGCAGCGCCGATCATGCCGTCGTCGGCGGCAGCGCCATTGCCACCGCCAGCGCCGGCCTACGTGCCGCGCCAGGTCGAGCCGCAATCGGCGGAAACGCTGAACGATCCGGAACTGACGTCGGTGCCGCGGCCGCCTATGCCGCTGCGGTAGCGGCGATTGGCTGACCAAAGCGCGATGAGATTAGGTTTAACCGTCATCGCGCTTTAGATCTTGTTTGAGCATGATCTGTTCGGAAAACCGCTCCCCGCTTTTCCGGGTCATGCTCTAGCTTCGGATGTCTCGAAAGGCGTCATCGAGCCGATCGAGCGCCTCGTTCAGAATCGGACGTGGCGTTGCGAAGTTGAAGCGTAGCCAGGTTTCGCCGCCGGGGCCGAACTGCTCGCCGGGGCTGGCAAAGATGCGCGCGCGGTCTTTTACCCGCGCGGCGACGTCCGCTGCCGGCAATCGGGTGCCGGAGAAATCGATCCAGCCGAGATAGGTCGCATCGAGCCGCATCGCGCGCGCGCCGGGCGCGGCACGCTCGATCCGCGTATTGAGCGTATCGTGATTGCCGGCGAGATAGGGCAGCAGCGCATCGAGCCAGGCCTCGCCGGTGCGCCAGGCCGCCTCGGTCGCGATCATGCCGAAGGCGTTGTAGGAGGCGAGCCCGCTCGCTGCGATCCGCGCGTCGATGCGCTGCTTGAACGCCGCATTCGACGTGAAGCAGGCGCCGACATGGGCGCCGGCGAGATTGAAGGTCTTGGTCGCGGCGACGCAGGTGATCAGCCGATCGGCGATCTCGGGCGCGGCGTTGAGGGTCGGCGTGTGCCTGACGCCGCCCAGCAGCAGGTCGCAATGGATCTCGTCGGACACCAAAATCAGATCATGTTCGGCGCAGAAGCCGGCGAGGCTGCGGATTTCCTCCGCGGACCACACCGTGCCACCCGGATTGTGCGGGCTGCAGAAGAATACGATCTTGGTGCGGGGCGTCAGTTTTTTTGCCAGCGCTTCGAGGTCCATCTCGTAGCGGCCCTGACGCTGGACCGGTTGCGCGTCGAGGATTTTGCGGTCATTGCCGACGATGATCCTGCGGAAGGCATGATAGGCTGGCGGAAACACCACGACCTCGTCGCCCGCTTCGGTGACGGCTTGCAGGATCAGGCCGAGACCGGAGACCACGCCGGGCGTCGGGCTGACCCATGCCGGATCGATCTTGAGTTTGTGCCGGCGCGCCATCCATTCGGCAAGTGCGGCCGCCCAACTGCCGGTATCGGCATAATAGCCGTGGACGCCGCGGGTGACGACCTCGGACAGCGCCTCGGTGACGCCAGGAGGCGCCGCGAAATCCATATCGGCGACCCACATCGGAATGCCGTCCGCTGCGGTGATGCCGGAATTCTTGGCCATCATATCCCATTTCGACGCGTGGGTGCCGCGGCGGTTAATGACGCGATCGAAGTCAAACATCGGAACGGTGGCTCCTTTTTGGGATTTTTCTTGGCAAACGTTGCGACGTCACGGATCGTGTCAAGCCAGCAGCACCGCGTCCGCGCCGTTGACCGCGTCGGCGCTGTCGATGACGGTCTTTTCCAGCGAGGTCGCCTGCACCGAAACGTTCTCGGCGAAGAATCGCGCCAGCGTCACATAGCGCTGCGGGTCGCCACCGGCATCGCCGTTGCTCTTGGCGGCGAGGGCTTCACCGGCCAGCATGCAGCCGCCGAGCGTCGAGCCGAACAGCCGCAGATAGGGCGTCGCACCGGCCAGTGCATCGTTCGGCTTCGAGGTGACCCGCTCCAGCAGCCATTTGCTGGAACGTTCGAGCGAGCCGAGCGCGTCGCGCAGTTTTGCCCCCGTGGTGCCGAAGGCCGGATCGTTCGAGGCTTCGACCTGCTTGACGATGCCGTTGAGTTCATCGATCAGGGCCCACACCGACGCGCCGCCATTGGCCGCGAGTTTGCGCGTCACAAGGTCAATCGACTGGATGCCGTTGGTGCCTTCATAGATCGAGGTGATGCGGGCGTCGCGATAATGCTGGGCGGCACCGGTCTCCTCGATGAAACCCATGCCGCCATGGATTTGCACGCCGAGATAGGCGACCTCATTGCCGATGTCGGTGGAGAAGGCCTTTGCGATCGGCGTCAGCAGCGCGCCGCGGGCGGCGGCGTCGCTGCGCACCTTGGCGTCCTTGGCGCGCACTGAAATATCGAGCGCAACGGCGGTGGCGTAGCAGATGGTGCGGGCGGCCGCCGTCATGCTGCGCATCTGCAGCAGCATGCGCTTGACGTCGGGGTGCACGATGATCGCGTCCATGCCGTCGCCCTTGGACCCGACGGCGCGGCCCTGGCGGCGCTCCTGCGCGTAGGCCAGCGCCTGCTGATAGGCGCGGTCGGCAATGCCGACGCCTTCGAGGCCAACGCCGAGGCGGGCCTGGTTCATCATCGTGAACATGCAGGCCATGCCCTTGTTTTCCTCGCCGACGAGGTAGCCGATCGCGCCGCCCTTGTCGCCCATCGTCATGGTGCAGGTGGGGGAGGCGTGCATGCCGAGCTTGTGCTCGACGCCGCTCGGATAGATGTCGTTCTGCGCGCCGATCGAGCCGTCGGCATTGACCAGGAATTTGGGAACAAGGAAGAGCGAGATGCCCTTGGTGCCCGCGGGCGCATCGGGCAGGCGGGCCAGCACGAAATGCACGATGTTCTCGGTCATGTCGTGGTCGCCATAGGTGATGAAGATTTTTGAACCCTTGATGCGATAGGACCCGTCGGAAGCGCGTTCGGCGCGGGTGCGCAGCGCGCCGACATCGGAGCCGGCCTGCGGCTCGGTGAGCTGCATGGTGCCGGTCCATTCGCCGGAGATCAGTTTCTCCAGATAGATCTTTTTCAGTTCCTCGCTGCCATGGGCGTCGAGCGCCTCGATGGCGGACAGCGTCAGCAGCGGGCAGAGGCCGAAGGCGATGTTCGACGCGCTCCAGATTTCGGTGCAGGCGGCGTTGATCGCCAGCGGCAGGCCCTGGCCGCCAAAGGCTTCCGGACCCGACACTGCGTTCCAGCCCGCCGCCGTCCAGCGCTGATACGCATCGGGCCAGCCGGGCGCTGTCGTCACCTTGTTGTCGGCGAGCTTGATGCCGTGCTCGTCGCCGACAACGTTCAGGGGCGCCAGCACGTCACCGGCGAATTTGCCGGCTTCCTCCAGCACGGCGGCGGTGATATCGGCGTCGAAATCGCCGTAATGACCGGCCTCGACGGCGGCCTTGAGGCCGGCGCCATGGTTGAGGGCCAGCAGGATGTCGTTGATCGGCGCGCGGTAGGTCATGACGGTTACTCGCCCAAGCCTGAGAATAGCGGGCTGCCGTCTTCCCACGAAACCGGCGTTCTCTCAACTCTCCGAAGGGACCGCCGGGGAGGAGCGTCGGAGCGGCCGGCCATGGCAGGCCGGGCGCCCGAAATGGTCGAACATCCGGCGCCCATTATAAAGGGTGGTGTTTCCGGGCCTGATTTGGGGCCCAATCCGACCCTATCCTTCTGTTTGCGCATGATCTTTTAAGGAAAACCGGCGTCCGTTATTCCGGATCGCGCTCTAGCCGGTTGAAATGGCCCACCGCTCTCTATAGACCGGCGGTGCCGGAAGGGAATCCGGGCGGGTTTCCTGCCCGCGTTCCCGATCCGCCTGTTGGGGCGTAGCCAAGCGGTAAGGCAGCGGATTTTGATTCCGCCATTCGGAGGTTCGATCCCTCCCGCCCCAGCCAGGCAGCCGCTCAACCGGAGAGGGTGGGCATCTGCCACGTGAAAGCCAGATAATTTACAGGCATTTTTCGCGTTCGCGCCGAGTTTCCGGTTTTTCGAAAAATAACAACTCTAACGTTGCGAACGGCTCGTGCTTTGGCCGAGCTGAGGTTGTTCCACAGCTCGTGCCGCCGTGCACATTTTCGCTACGGTTCGGCTGCGGCGCAACGCAATGAAAAGACATCTCAACAAATTCTGCGATCCATGCGCGCCTGAATGATCTGCGGATGGTTCGTGCTGCGGTCCATCCTTGGGGTCCGGCATCGCTCATCGTTCCCATTCCGCTTTTCGAGGGGTGGCGTGGTGGGCTGGTCTGGTCGCCGTGGAGGCGGCTGGAGATCGCTGCCCAACAGCATCGGTTTGATAGATGAAATTCTCAGCAGCTTCTGCAAAGGACCAAAAAAAGGGCAAAAAATTCCTGGCGCCCGGTGTCATCATTCGGCTCGTTCAACAACCACAGAGCCTGTCTTGTCCTCATCCAGCACCTTGCCGTATCGAACCGCCGTCGTCACCGGAGCGTCCAGTGGCATCGGGCATGCCACCGTGGAAAAGCTTGCTGCGGCGGGCGTGGAAGTCCATGCCATCGCGCGGCGCGCCGATCGGCTGAAGGAGTTGAGCCGACGAACTGGCTGCATCGCGCATGCTATCGATGTGACCAATCTTGAATCCTGCCGCCGGGCGCTCGACGGCCTCGAGGTGGATGTGCTGGTCAACAATGCCGGCGTGTCCCACAACGACCGTCTGTATGATTTTCCGGTCGAGAAGATCGACCAGATCATCGACCTGAACCTGCGCGCGGTACTTCACCTGACGCGATTCGTACTGCCCGGCATGATGGCCCGAAACAACGGCCATGTGGTGATCGTCAGCTCGATGGCCGGCCATTACCCGATGCTGGGATCGGCGCCGTATTCCGCGACCAAGGCGGCCGTCTCGCAATTCCTCGACGTCATGAGGCTCGATACCAACGGCTCGCGGATCCGCTGGACCGAGATCATGCCAGGCCGGGTCGCCACCGAAGTGTTCGAAATCGCCATGGGCGGTGATCGCAAGGCCGCGCAGGAGAAGTTTCTCGATGGCAAGGATCCGCTGCAGGCCGGGGACCTTGCCGACATGATCATGTTCGCCTTGTCCGCGCCCGCGCATGTCAACATCAGCCGGATCGATGCCTACCCGACGCGCCAGGCGTCCGGCGGCTTCGTCTATGCCGGGTAACTCCATTACATAGGTCCATGCTGAAAGGTACTTCGATGGGTTCCACGCGACGTGACGTTATTGCCGGCTTCGCGGCAGCCGGCCTTTCAGCCGCCATGCCGCACGGCCTGATTTCGCAAGGCATGGCGCAGACCGGCAAACCCAGGAAGGGTGGCATGCTGAAAATGTGGCTTGCCGAGCCGGTGATGCTGACGGGCGCTTTCAACTCTACCGGCCAGATCTTCCAGATCTCGGGAAAGATGTTCGACGGCCTGGTGAGCTATGATTTCGATCTCAATCCAAAACCGCAGCTCGCCACCTCGTGGGAGGTGTCGCCCGACGGCAAGTCGATCACGTTCAAGCTGCGGTCCGGCGTGAAATGGCACGACGGCCAGCCCTTCACTGCTGCTGATGTCCAGTTTTCGGCGACCAAGGTCTGGAAGGCGCTGCATCCGCGCGGTCGTTCGACCTATCGCTATCTCTCCGACGTCGAAGCGCCTGATGCGCTCACCGCCATATTCCGTTTCGAGCGGCCATCGCCCTATGTGATGAACTCGCTTGCCGGAATGGAATCGCAGATTCTGCCGCGTCATCTGTACGAGGGTAAGGATATCCTGACCAATCCGGCCAACCTGCGGCCGGTTGGAACCGGCCCGTTCAAGTTCAAGGAATGGCAGCGCGGCCAGTACATCCTGCTCGAACGCAACCCGGATTATTGGGATGCACCGAAACCGTATCTGGACGGTATCGTGATGGTCATCATGCCCGATTCCGCTTCGCGGGCGGTCGCGCTCGAATCCTCCGAGCTCGATATCGCCGGAGCGATCCCGGTTTCACTCGCCGATGCTCGTCGCCTGGAAAAAATCCCGACATTGACGATCCCGCAGCGCGGCAGCGAAGCGATCGCCTATCAGGCGTTCATGGAGCTCAATCTGCGGCGACCTTATTTCCAGGACGTGCGCGTCCGCCAGGCAATGTATCACGCCATCGATCGCGCGTTCATCGTCAAGAACATCTATTTCGATTTCGGCAAGCCGGCGACGGGACCGATCTCGTACGAAAATACCAAATACTATTCCGGTAGCGTGCCACGATACGAATTCAGCATCGCCAGGGCCAATGCGCTGCTCGACGAGGCCGGCATGAAGCGCCAGAGCGACGGGCTTCGTTTCAGGATCACCCAGGACCCGTTGCCGTTTGGCGATCACTATTTGCGCTCGGCCGACTACTTCAAGCAGCAGATGGCGCTGGTCGGTATCGCGGTCGATATCCGAAACCAGGATTTCCCCACTTATTACAAGCGGGTCTATACCGACTACGACTTCGACACCACGACCACCGGCGCGTTTGGCCTGACCGACCCTACCGTGGGTATCCAGCGATTCTACTGGTCGAAGAACATCACGCCGGGCGTCTCGTTTTCCAATGGCAGCGGTTACAACAGCCCCGCCGCCGACGCTGCGCTGGAGGCAGCCCAGATCGAGGTCGATCCGGTCAAGCGGGCCGCCTTGTTTCATGACTTTCAGAACATCGTCATGAACGATCTGCCGATCTTTCCGATCGCGGATGCCCAATACGTCACGATCAAGAACAAGGCCGTCACCAATACCGAGGTGGATCCATTCGGCATCCATGGCAATTTTGCCGAGGTCTACCTCAACCGATGATGGGGAGCTCGCGCCGTTGACCCGCTATGCTGCGTTTCTGATCCGCCGGCTGATGCAGGCATGCATCATCGTCGTCGGCATCGTCTGTGTGAACTTCGTGGTGGTTCATCTGGCGCCGGGCAACCTCGCGGAGGTAATGGCGGGGCAGGGCGGCGGCGCGGATGCGGGCTATATCGCGGCTCTGAAGGAGCGCTTCGGCCTCGATCAATCCCTTTGGGTGCAGTTCGGTCGCTATGTCTGGAATTTGCTTCAGTTCGACCTCGGCTATTCGTTCCGCGAAAGCATGCCGGTCTCGGTGCTGATCGCTGACAAGCTCGCGGCGACGCTGATCCTGATGGTGTCATCGCTGGCCATCGCCTTCATGCTGGGCGTGAGCCTCGGCATGCTGGCGGCGATGCGTCCCAATGCGATCTCGGACGTCGTCATCTCGCTGCTGGCGCTGATCGGCTACGCCACGCCGCTGTTCTGGCTCGGGTTGCTGCTGATTCTCCTTTTCACGGTAAAGCTTGGCTGGCTGCCATCCGGCGGCATGCGAACCATCGGCGTCCCCTCCACGGGGCTTGCCGGTATCCTCGACATCGCCCGTCATGCCATCTTGCCGGTCGTGACGCTCACGGTGTTCTACATGGCCGTGTTCATCCGCTTGATGCGCGCGTCGGTGCTCAACGTCGCTTCGCTGGATTTCGTCAAGACTGCCTACGCCAAGGGCATGAGTTTTCGCCAGGTCTATGCCCATCACGTGCTTGGCAACGCGCTGTTGCCGATGGTCACGATGCTCGGCGTCAATGTCGGCGGCATCCTCGGCGGCTCGGTCGTGGTCGAAACGGTGTTCGGCTGGCCCGGCCTCGGACGGCTGACGTTCGACGCGATCTTCTCGCGCGACATCAATCTGCTGTTGGGCATCCTGTTCTTTTCGTCGCTGCTGGTGGTCGTGACCAACCTGGTCACCGATCTCGTTTCGGCATGGATCGACCCGCGTATCGAGGTGTCGAAATGAGTGCGCGTGGCATGAGAGGCCGGACGCCGTGGCTTCGTCCGTCGGCGCTCACCGGAGCCCTTATCCTGCTCGTCGTCCTGATCGGGGCGGTGGTGGCGCCGGTTCTGTTTCCTGCGGGACCCTGGCCAGCGGTCGGTGTTCCCTACACGCCGCCCTTCGGGAGCCTCGCGCAGCCTTTCGGCACGGATACGCTGGGGCGCGACGTGGCTGCGGGCCTGTTCTATGGTGCGCGGGTGTCGCTGACGATCGCGATCGTCGCCACCGTCGCGGCGCTTTCGATCGGCGTACTTGTGGGCGCAACGGCGGGCTATGTGCCGGGCTGGTGCGATGACGTATTGATGCGGGTCACCGAGATTTTCCAGACCATCCCGAATTTCATCTTCGTGATCGTGCTGGTGGTGATCTTCCAGCCATCGATCGTCGCCATCATCAGCGCCATCGCGATTGTCTCATGGCCTCCGATCGCCCGCCTGGTCCGCGCCGAGTTCATGTCGTTGCGTAACCGTGAATTCGTGTTGTCCTGCAAGCTGGTGGGCGTTCCGCCTCTGAAAATCATCTTCACCGAAATCCTCCCGAACTGCCTGTCGCCCGTCATCGTCACCAGTTCGATCATGGTGGCGACGGCGGTCTTGCTGGAGGCGGGACTGTCGTTTCTCGGGCTTGGCGATCCCAACGTGATTTCCTGGGGGACTATGGTGGCCATCGGCCGCCCGGCGCTGCGCACCGCGCCCTATCTGTCGATCTTTCCGGGCATCGCGATCTTCCTCACGGTGGTGGCCATCAATCTCGTCGGTGAAGCGCTGAATGAAGCTCTCGATCCGAGGCGCAACCGTGGCTGAAACATCTTCTCTGCGCATGTTCGACTGGATACCGAGATGAGCAGGTCGCTCCAGACACTGGAATTGGCGCTGACGCGCGAAATGGAAATGTTCGCCTATCCGCCGAGGATCTGGCCGCGCGCAACGCAGAGCGCAGACGGCACGCAGGTCTACGACGTCGTCATCATCGGTGCCGGCCAAGCCGGCATCTCCCTGGCGTTCGGGCTGTTGCGGGAGCGGATCACCAACATCCTGCTGATCGATCGCAGCGGCGCCGGCGAAGAAGGTCCCTGGGTCACCTGGGCGCGCATGCTGACGCTGCGGACGATCAAGGAACTGACGGGGCCGGACAATGGGCTGCCGTCTGCATCGTTCCGCTCGTGGTACGAGGCGCAGCATGGCGAGCAGGCGTGGCGAGACCTTGTCCGCATTCCCAAGGCGGAATGGATGGATTATCTGGTATGGCTGCGCCGGTTCCTGCAGCTCCCGGTCGAGAACGATGCGGCCGTGAGCGCGGTGACGACGGAAGGAGACAGGCTGCGCGTTACGCTACGCGGATCCACCGGCGATCGCACCGTCCAGGCGCGCAAGGTGGTGGTCGCGACCGGCATAGACGGTTCCGGAGGTCCGCAGGTGCCGGCTTTCGCGCAAGGTCTGCCCAAGACGCTGTGTGCCCACAGTTCCGAGCCAATTGATTTCAGCGCCTTGGCCGGCAAGCGCGTCGCCGTGCTTGGCGCGGGAGCTTCGGCCTTCGACAATGCTGCCACGGCACTCGAGGCCGGTGCCCGCGAGGTGACGCAGTATATGCGTCGTCCGGCGCTCCCCGAAGTCAATGCGCTGAGATTTCTCGAATTCAGCGGATTCTTCCGAAATTTTCGCGCGCTGGACGATGTCCGCAAGCTCCGCTTCATGCGCCGCTACCTGTCGCTTCCTACTCCCCCGCCGGCCGACACGCTGCAGCGCTGCCGCAAGCATTCCAACTTCTCGCTGAAACCCGGCCAGGGCTGGACCGGAATGCGGGCCACCCGGACTGCACTCGAGATCGCCACGCCGGCCGGCGCTGTCGAGGCGGACTTCGCGATACTGGGTACCGGATTCAAGATTGATCTCGCCAGCGCGCCGTTTCTGAGGGCGCTGGTGCCCGACATTCTGTTCTGGAACGAGCGCGTCACGCTGACCGGGGAGCGCGTGGACAGCCTGATCGGAAACTACCCCTATCTGGGATCGGCGATGCAGGCGGTCGGGCGAACGCCTCAGGCCGACCGCGCGTTGCGCAACCTGCATTTCTTCAACAGTTCGGGCCTGGTGAGTATCGGCCCGATCTGCAGCGGCATCAACGGCATGCCCTGGGGGGTCGCCGCACTGGTCGCGGGGATTTCCCGCGACCTGTTCTGCGCGGACGCCGACGCCTTCTATGAGGACTTCGCGGGCTACGACGAGTCGGACGCGAACGAGGCCTACAGGACCGCTACCGCTGCGGCAAACTGAAACGTCTTGTTGCGTCACACCGCGGCGATCGCGTGCCGTGAGGTTTGGGCGGCGCCACGCCCGTTTTGCGCCGATGCGTAGACCAGCGGCAGTTCCGTCGTCGACTTGATCTGTTCCATCGCGAACATCGACGACACGTCGTAGAGATCAATTTTCGCGATCAGTCGCTGGTAGAGTTCATCATAGGCGCGGATGTCCGGTACCACGGCGCGGATCAGATAATCGACGTCACCACTCAACCGGAAAAAATCCACGACCTCCGGAAAGCCGGTCACGATCTTCCTGAATCGATCGACCCATTCGGCATTATGCTGGTTGGTCTTCACGGCGATGAACACGCTGACGCCGACATTCAGCTTCTCGGCGTTGAGCAGCGCTACGCGCCCGCGGATATAGCCCAGACTCTCCAGCTTCTGGATTCGCCGCCAGCACGGTGTCGAACTCAAGCCGACCCGATCAGCGACTTCCTGGACCGAAAGGCTGCTGTCCACTTGAAGCGTCGCCAGGATCTTGCGGTCAAACTCGTCGAGCACGTTGGTCTCCAGTTCAGGTGAAAATGAGATGACTCTCTTTGCCTCTAACGATGTTCATGCAAGTTTATTGCCAGATTTCAGCTATCGCGAGCATGAATATCTGTCACCGCGCTCAAACTTGCGGCAACAAGCAAGCAAACTGCGGACACTTTCCGTTAGGCTTCAACGTATCGGCCGGAGCGATGCGGGCCGCGAAAGGTGATTTGATGACGCGCCCTTGCCGCGAGTGGGTGAACGCCTCGATCCGCCGGATCGAAATGGAGCGCATGCGCTCCGCCGAAACCCATTTGCTCAGGATCGATCTGCCGGCTCTGCCGGGGCTCACGCTTTATCTGAAAGACGAAACGACCCATTTGACCGGCAGCCTCAAGCACCGTCTCGCGCGCTCGCTGTTTCTCTACGCGCTGTGCAATGACCGGATCGGGCCGAACTCGACGCTTGTCGAGGCCTCGAGTGGTTCGACCGCCGTCTCCGAAGCCTATTTCGCGCGGCTGCTGGGGCTACGCTTCGTCGCGGTGATGCCGCGAACCACGACGACGGAGAAGCAGGCGGAGATCGTGGCGAACGGCGGCGAGATCCATCTCGTCGACGATCCCGGAGCGATCTACGCAACGGCGCGACGCCTCGCGGATGAAACCGGCGGCTGCTATCTGGATCAATTTACCTTCGCAGAACGCGCGGTCGACTGGCGCTGCGACAATATCGCCGATTCGATTTTCTCACAGATGGCGGCTGAAGAGCATCGGGTCCCGACGTGGCTGGTGTGTGGAGCAGGCACCGGCGGAACCTCGGCGACGATCGGCCGGTATGTCCGCCATCGTGGACTGCCGACGAGGCTTTGCCTGGCCGATCCCCTTGAGTCCGTCTACCACCGGCATATGGCCGATCCCCGAATCCGGATATGGCCGAACGGCCGCTCGGTCATCGAGGGCATCGGCCGTCCGCAGGTCGAGGCCTCCTTTGTTCCCGAACTGATTGACCGGACAATTGCGGTGCCGGATGCGGCGAGCATCGCCGCGGCCCGCGTCCTGTCACAGTTTCTCGGGCGGCGCTGCGGCGGTTCGACGGGCACCAACCTGTGGGCGTCCCTTGCGATCCTGAAGGAGATGGCGGCAGCGGGCGAGAAGGGATCGCTGGTGACGATATTGTGCGATTCCGGCGATCGCTATCGCAGCACGCTGTTCGACGACGGGTGGCTGGCGGAGCAGGGACTGTCGTGTGCCGGCTACATGGCGCAGCTGGAGCAACTGCTGGCGCCGACTCCGGCAACGGCAAGAACCGGCAGGAACGATGCGGCGTACGGCCGTCCCGTCAGTGAACTGGCGGCCACGCTCGCTCAGGGCCGATAGGCACGAACGCCGGCGTGACGCTTGTTACATGGAGGTGCAACCTGAATGTCAGAGCTTCTCTTTTCACCCGATCATGCATGGGTGCTTCGTGACGGCGATCATGCGACGGTCGGAATCAGCGATCACGCTCAGGATTCGCTCGGGCCTCTCGTCCATGTCGACCTGCCGTCGATCGACACGATCCTCGTCAGCGGAGCCTCTTGCGGCTTGGTGGAAAGCATGAAGACGGCCTCCGATGTGATCGCGCCGCTCGCCGGCAGGGTGGTGGAGATCAACAAAGCGGTTCTGGACGATCCATCCCTCATCAATCGTGCGGCGGAGACCGATGGCTGGCTTTTCCGGCTTGCCGTTACCGACGGCATAGCTGCAAGCCGGTTGATGGCGCGGGCGGCCTATATCGCGGGTCTCTAGAAGGTTCGAGCAGACGGCTTCTTCTTCAAGACGAGACGGATTGAGAATCTCATGCTGGACAGCCCGGAAACATCAGTCGTGACGCCCTCGGCACGTCGTGCTCAAATTGAGCCGTGCTTGCCGGAAAGCGGTGCCATGCTGCTGCAACTCGACGATCTGACCTTGCAGCTGCCGCCGGGGGCTGACCGCACTTTCGCGACCGAAGGCGTATCGCTCTCGGTCAAGCCCGGCGAGATCGTTTGCATCGTGGGTGAAAGCGGTTCGGGCAAATCGATGACGGCCAGCGCCGTCATGCGGCTGTTGCCCCCCGGTGCGGCCATCGCGCGCGGCAGCATCCGGCTCGACGGGCGCGACCTTGCGGTGCTGCCGGAAGCTCAGATACGAAAAATCCGGGGTGCGGAGATCGGTATGATCTTCCAGGACCCGATGAGCGCGCTCAACCCGATCCGGCGGGTCGGCGATCAGATCGCGGAGGTATTTCGGCTTCACACCGATCTTGGCAAGGCGGAAATCCGTACACGGATCCTGGCGCTGCTCCATGATGTCCACATCCGCGATCCCGAGCGTACGCTGCGCTCCTATCCGCACCAGCTCTCCGGTGGTCAGCGCCAGCGCGCGATGATCGCCATGGCGCTGGCGCTGGAGCCACGCGTTCTCATTGCCGACGAGCCGACCACCGCGCTCGACGTGACGACGCAGGCCCAGATCCTCAAATTGATCCGCGAGCTTCAACGCAAGATCGGCACCGGGGTGTTGTTCATCACGCATGATTTCGGTGTGGTGGCCGATATCGCCGACCGGATCATTGTCATGCAGTCGGGCCGTGTCGTCGAACAAGGACCCGCCGAGCAGATCCTCAACGCGCCGCAGCACCCCTATACCCAGAAGCTGATCGCCGCCGTTCCCAAGCTTACGGCGCCGGACCCGGCAGATGTGTCATCCGATCATGTCCTCGTCCTCGACCGGCTGTCGAAGACCTACGGGTCGTACGGCCTGTTCGGCTTCGGTCGCAAGCTGACCCATGCCGTCAAGGCGGTAAGCCTGGAACTTCCGCGCGGCGCATCGCTCGGCATCGTGGGCGAAAGCGGATCGGGCAAATCGACACTTGCCCGATGCATCGTGCGCCTGCTCGATCCCGATGAAGGCAGCATATGGCTCGACGGTATCGACTACACTTCGCTCGGGCCACGTGAGCTGAGGAAACGTTCGCAGGCCATGCAGATGGTGTTTCAGGACCCGTTTGCGTCGTTGAACCCGCGCCGAAAAGCGGGCGAACTGGTGGCGCAAGGGCTGCGGGAATTGGGTGTCAAGAAAGCGGCAGCTCGCGAGCGCGCCGTCGAATTGTTCACGCTCGTGGGTCTCGATCCCGCTTCTCTCGATCGCTATCCTCACGAATTCTCGGGCGGGCAGCGACAGCGCATCGGGCTGGCGCGGGCGCTTGCGCTGCAGCCGAAGGTGCTGATCGCGGATGAACCGGTCTCGGCGCTCGATGTGCTGGTCCAGGCACAAGTGCTCGAGCTGTTGGCCGATCTGCGACGTCGTCTTGGCATTTCACTGGTGTTCATCACGCACGATCTGCGGGTCACATCCCAGATATGCGATCGAGTGGCGGTGATGCAGAACGGCGAGATCGTCGAGCATGGCCCGACTGCGGCTGTCTTCACGTCGCCACAGCATCCCTACACGCGGCTGCTGCTGGATTCGATCCCCGGGCGCCGATGGTCTTCGCGCCCGGATAGCGAAAGGCAGGTCGCGAGGGGGTGAACCGGCGCGTTGACCCTGGTCAATCGCTTCGGTCGCACATGCTGGTCCAGGGACGTAAACGGAGGGTGAGAGCACATGAGTTCAACTCATTTCGATCAGGGCATGGCGCTCAAGCGCAAGGTTCTCGGCGATGATTATGTCGACCGCGCCTGGGCCGAAGCCCAGAACGACGACTTCGCCAAGGCCATGCAGCAAGTCATGACGGAAGCCGGCTGGGGAACGGTCTGGATTCGCCCGGGGATCGAGGTCAAGACCCGGCTGATGCTGAATCTGGCGATGCTGACGGCACTCAACAGGCCGCACGAACTGGCGATCCATCTGCGCGGCGCGATCCGCAATGGTGTGACCCGCGACCAGGTCCGGGAGATCCTGATCCATACCGGTCCCTATTGTGGTTGGCCCGCCACGCTCGACGCCGTGCGCGTCGCAAGGCGTGTGTTCGCGGAGATCGAAGCCGGTGAGGCGGGAGAGACGCCGGTGGGGTCCGGATAGACCATTGAGGCACTCCGCCTGCTCGGGCCCGATGGCCTCATGATCCACGCTCAGGCTTGATTGATTGCCTCGGTTGGTATGTGTCGTACGATGAACAAGAGGCGGCTGGGCCTCGACCTCATATGCTCCTATTCCAGTCCCGAAGGTCCTCATGAAGCGTTTCGCAAACTTGAAGAGACTAGGCTTTTTCACCCGGCTTCTCGATGACGCGACGCCGGCGGAACGATATCGGCTGGCGGCGGAGCAGATCAGGCATGCGGAGAAAGCCGGTCTTGATTCCGCTTGGATCGCGCAGCACCATTTTCACGAAGGCGAGGGCGGCCTGCCGGCTCCTTTCGCTTTCCTCGGTTTCGTCGCGGCGCAGACCTCCCGCATTCGCCTCGGGACCGGAATCGTCACGCTTCCGCTGGAACATCCGGTGCGAGTGGCGGAGGACGCCGCGGTGCTCGACCTGTTGTCGAACGGTCGTTTTGAACTCGGCGTCGGGACCGGCGGAAACCCGTCGGCCTTTGCGGCCTTTGGCCTCGATAGCGCGCTGCGTGCGGAAATTTTCGCGAAGAATCTCGATGTTGTCCGCAACGCCCTGGCGGGCGGACCGCTGGTCGGCGGCGACACGCTCTATCCACCGAGGCCGCAATTGTGCGACCGGATCTGGCAAGCGACCTTTTCGGTGAGCGGCGGGACGCGGGCGGGCGAGGCGGGCGACGGCCTGCTGTTGTCGCGGACGCAGCCCCGTTCCAGGGAAGCGCCGCGCGCATCGCTGGCCGAGATCCAGCATCCCATTATCCACGCTTATCTCAAGGCCCTGCCGCCGGGGCGTGAGCCCCGGATCATGGCATCGCGCAACGTCTTCGTCGCCGACGATCGCGCGGAAGCGTTGCGCCTGGCCGACATCGGACTGCGGCGTGTGCGCGATCACCTGGTCGCGACCGGTCACATCCTGTTGGGAGACACGCTGCCCGACATGATCAGGTCGTTTGATATTCATGTCGGGACGCCTGACGATGTCATCGCCTCGCTCCGTGGGGACAGCACGCTGGAGCGGGTGACCGATCTGGTCTTTCAGGCCCATTCGATCGATCCCCCGCATCGCTTTATCCTGCGATCGATCGAACTGGTTGCCGAGAAAGTTGCCCCGGCGCTGGGTTGGGTGGCGGACGCGGCGCGGGTGGATTGATAGAACATGAAAATCGTCGAACTGAAAGAAACCGAATGATGAGTGCCGAGACAACAGATATCATCGATCTTCTTGCCGGCATCGAACCCGGCTCCAGCTTGAACGGCATCCGCGCCCGGCGCTTGCAAGCGCGGGAGAACGCCCAGAAGAGCTATATCGCCTTATTTGAACCAGCCGATTTCGGAGACGTCACGGCCACGGAACGATATGCCGTCGCGGCTTTCGTCGCCGGCGTCCATCAGGAGCCGGCCACCGCCGCCTTCTATCTGGCCAGGCTTGCCGAGGCCGCAAACGGATCAGGGCTGGTCGAAGCGCTCAAGGTCGAAATCGGACGGGCCAGAACGGAAGGCCCGTATGGCGCCTTTCCGGCCGGGCCGCTCTCGGTCGAGGACAAGGCCGGCTTGATCTATCGCATGGCCGGAGACGGCCGAGAGGTCCTTGGCGCAAGACTTGCCGCCGCGCTCGAACATGCGCATCTGCTGGTCTTCCGTCCACGCGATGCGGCTCCCGCGGCCATGCAGGCGCTACTCGATGCCGGCTGGTCGACCACCGCGATCGTGACATTGTCTCAACTGGTCTCGTTCCTCTCGTTTCAGATTCGGGTTGTCGCCGGCCTGCGGACGCTTGGCGCGTCTCTCCCGTCTCAGGCCAATGCCGCAGTCAAAGCCAGCTAAGGAGGCAGGGAATCATGCGTGATTCAATCGTCGTTCAGACCAACGAGAATGAACCGGTCGTTTTCACCCAGGCCGAATTGGGCTGGCTGCCCTGGCTCGAGCCGTTTCCCGAAGCGGGGTTGACCGAGCGGCACTGGGCCGGCCTGGTCGATCGCTCGCGCGCGAAGTCGGACTACTTTCGTCTGCTGGTGCGCGATCCCGAAATCCTGGAAGCCAGGACCAAGACCGACAAGGACATCTTCTACAACATCGCCGACGGCTTGCCGCGGGCCGATCGCGAACTCGCGGCTGCCGCGACATCCCGCTACAATGGGTGCATCTATTGTGTGTCCGTGCACGCGCGCTTCGCCACGGTCCATTCCAAGCGCCGTGACGATGTTCAGCGTTTGCTCGACGAAGGCGTCGGTGCCGATCTCGGCGAGCGCTGGAACGCAATCGTCAGGGCCTCGGTTGCGCTGGCCTCGACGCCTGTCGGATTCGGTCAACAGCATATCGAGGAACTGCGCAGCGTCGGTCTCGATGACGCCGAAATCGTCGATGTGATCAACAGCGCGGCATTCTTCAACTGGGCCAACCGATTGATGCTTTCCCTGGGCGAGCCGACGATGGCGGGCGAGGCGTGATCGCATCGGCCGCTCGCACGTTCTGCATCTTGCAAGCGGAACGCGAGGGTTGCGAATTCTGCTGCGATCTTGAACCGCACGATGATATGGCGGGAAGGTCGCCCAGCAGCCAGCGGTGCCGGGACCGCTGCCGGATCAGAACAACGTCGACGATGTGCTGTTCTTCGGAGTGATTGGATATCAATCGTCAGCCCAGGGCAACCCGTGCTTCGGTTGAACATCCCTGCCGGACAATTCGTTCGAATGCGTTTGCTGCGGGGATGTCGATCCTTCCAGGCGCCTTCAGCTGCCACAGCGTGCGTTCGATGGCCAGATCACGCATCGGCACGACCTTCAATCGCTCCAGTTTGAGCTGGTCCTCAATCGTCGCCGTTGAAACGATGGAGACACCGAGCCCCGCGGCGACGACCTGCTTGATGGCTTCGGTACTGCCGACTTCGAGTGTCCGTCGAGGCTCTACCCCCTGCGATGCCAGGGCCTGGGCCACGACTTCCCGGGATCCCGAACCCGGCTCTCGAATGATCAGGATTTCTTCCGCCAGAGCCGCGGACTCAATGGCGTCACCGGCTAGCGCGAACGGATGACGGGGATTGACGATAAGGTGCATTTCATCCGTCAGCCAAGGCTCGCTGACCAGATGGTCATCCTCCACCGGACCTTCGACGAGGGCGACTTCAATATCGTGCCCCGCCATCAGATCGGCGATATCGCGTGTGTTGGCGCTGACCAAATGCAGGTCTATCCCGGGGTAGGCGCGGTGGAAGTTTCCCAGATATTCGGCGATCATATAGGTGGCGATGGTGGTGCTGGCTCCAATGCGAAGTGAGCCGCTGCTGAGATTGTGCAGAGAGGCCAGTTCATCTTCAGCTGCGCGTTCAGCCGCAAACAGGGCATCGGCGTGCCTCACCAGCAAATGTCCTTCGCGGGTTGGGCGGACGCCCTTGGGGGTCCGATCCAGCAGTCGACATCCAACCTGCAATTCGAAGTCCCGCACGCCCTTGGAGATCGCGGGCTGGCTGATGTGGAGAAGGTCCGCAGCCCGCGAAAAACTCCCGGCTCGCACCACTGTGGCGAACAGGCGAAACAAATGAAGGTTTAGAGGCATAACTTCTCTCTATTGGCCCAGACAGAAAATATACTAACACCTGGGCGCTTGTTGGCGCATAGAACTTTCCAATGTCTGGTGAATTCTGTGCCGCTCGATAGAAAATCTCCACCGCCAAAGGGGCGCCTGGCCTCGCTGGTCGGCTACCCCGTCAAATTGTTGCCCGGCGTGTTGCTTTGCATTCTCGTCGCCGCGATCTCGTTTGGATTGGAAGGCCTCGAGCTGCGTCTGTTCGAGCATCCCTATGTCGAAGCGCTCGTGATGGCGATCCTGCTCGGAATGTGCATTCGAGGCTTCTGGACGCCGCCCGAACGGTGGCGGTACGGGATAGCCTTCAGCGCAAAGCAGTTGCTGGAAGTTGCGGTGATGCTGCTGGGCGCCTCCATAAGCTTTGCGATGATCGCAGCCTCCGGCCCGTTGCTGCTGGGCATCATTGTCCTGGCCGTCCTCATCACCCTGGCGGCCAGCTTCGCGCTTGGCAGGATGCTGGGCCTGCCGCTGAAACTCTCGATTCTGATTGCGTGCGGCAATTCGATCTGCGGAAACTCGGCCATTGCAGCCGTTGCGCCCGTGATCGGAGCCGATGCTGACGACATCGCATCATCAATTTCGTTCACCGCGATACTTGGTGTTTTGATGGTGCTGGGCTTGCCGCTGCTCATTCCGCTATTGCAGTTGTCGGCCACCCAGTACGGGATTCTGGTCGGACTCACTGTCTACGCGGTGCCGCAGGTGCTTGCTGCCACGGTGCCGGCCGGTTTGGTCAGCACGCAGATCGGCACGCTCGTGAAGCTGGTCCGCGTGCTGATGCTGGGACCAGTCGTGGTGGGACTGTCGCTGGCGGCTTCGCGCCGGCGCGGTGATTCCAGAATCGGGGCGGGGAAAAAGCGGTTCGACCTGTTCAAGTTCGTGCCGTGGTTCATCCTCGGATTTCTGGTACTCGCCGCCCTGCGCTCGTTCGACGCCATACCCGGTGACCTGGCAGGCCCCATCAGAACGCTAACGGTCTACCTCACGGTCGTTTCGATGGCGGCGCTCGGACTTGGCGTCGACGTGAGGGTTTTGGCAAAGGTCGGAGGACGGGTGACGGCGGCCGTTGCGTTGTCGTTGCTGCTGCTGCTTGCCATGAGCATTGGGCTCATACGTCTATTTCCCTAGAGCCTTCCGCTCCGATGGAATCGGAACGGGGCTCCGCATTGATCCCGGCTTCCTTGCGCCGCCAAACCGGTCCATGCCGGCGGGAGGGGATACTGACCATCACGCCGGTGAAAGGGGAAATCGTTCAGCGGCTTCGTGGATGGCCTGGAGCAATCCCGATGGATGTTCCAACTTCACTTCGCAGAGCGATACGGTCTGCGAACCGAGCAGATGCGGGCGGATCGCGACGATCGATCGCGCATATTGCTCGGAGGATTCCCAGGCCTGGATCGCGGCTTCGTCCTCCCACAGCGTCACCGTGATGACGCAGTCGGGATCATTGGTGTCCCGGGTGACCCAACGCGCGAGGCGGCCCTGCACGTTCGTCTTGCTGAAATCGCGGCGGTAGAGATCGTGCACGGCCTCCCATGCACCCGGCTGGAGGCGGCTCCAGTATAGACGAAGAAACATCGCTCTCTCCTTCAAGTCGGCATCGGGCAGGTGGATGATCCACGAAACATCGCCTGGCCCGGCCCATCCTTATTACCCGCTGCGTCCGGGCCGCACGCTCTACCGGACGATTTCCCGTTCGAGGCGGCTCATTGCTTCAGACATCCGCGAAAAGCGCACGACTTGTTGTCCTACCGTTTCGAGCTGGAAACGAGAAGACAAATCGGTGCACTGACCGGAATCATCGAACAGTTTCGCCGAGGTGTTGAGCGCCGCGCCCAGGGGGGTCGGCCAGCCCCGCAGCGAATGCGCAATGGATCGCAGGGCTGCGAGCGTCTGTCCGGTCGCCTGCCATCCGGCGGCGCAGGCGATCAGCCCGATTGCGACGCCGTCGAAATAGACGCGCTCGGACGAGCGCAGTTCCTCGGCGTAGTCGAGTGCGTTCTTCACGAGACCGGACAGCGAACCGTGGTAGGCCGGCGAGGCGATCACGATGCCGTCGCAACGGCGATAGAGGTCGATCAGCCGTTCCGCCTCGGGCGTATTCGGCGTCTGACCCGGATTGTACATCGGGAGCATCAGGTCGGGGCCGCTGATCATCACGGTTTCGGCACCCTCCGCGGCGGCGGCCGCCAGACATACGGCCAAGGCGCGTTCCGTGGAGGACCCGCTGCGCGGTGTCCCGCCGACCCCAAGGATAAGCGGTCGTTTGTTCTCACCCATGCCGTTCTCCCCCGAAATGTTGACGAGCCTGTTCCTGGTCCGGCCACACAACCGTCGCCTTGCCTTCGGCGACCTGCCGATCGCCCACGAAGGCGGCAAGGTCGCAATCGATGCCGGGCTGGGCGCTGTCGTCCCTGCGCGAACTCACGGTCACGATCGTCGTGACGGTATCGCCCGGCCGGACCGGCGACAGGAACCGCGCCGCGACGCGGCTGACGCTGCCGCGCGGGCCGGCGCGATCGGTCAGCGCGCGGCACATGAAGGCCATCGTCAGCATGCCATGTGCGATCACCCCGCCGAGCTTGGCGTCGACCGCATAGTGATGATCGTAGTGGATCCGGTTGAAGTCGCCCGAAGCGCCGGCATAACGGACGAGCTGCGTGGTCGTGACGGGACCGCAGGCCGCCTCGAACCGCGAGCCGACTTCGAAGGTGGCGAGATCGGGCAGGGAAATCATGCGAGGCTCTGTTCTGCCGGTCGATAGACCGTCGTGCGGCTCGAGACGAATACGATGTCCCCGTTCGCGTCGCTGCCTTCGAGGTCCTGATGCAGGAGCTGCATCTGCCCCTTGCGGCCGCCCTTGTCTTCGACGGCGCGCAGCTTCATCCGGCAGGTCAGCACCATGCCGGCCGTGATTGGGCGAACGATCGCAAAGGAGGTCTCGCCGGCCATGATCCGGCGTCGATCGAGATTGGCGATCCAGGGCGGGTCCATCGGCAGGCGGAAGGAGGTCGCGAAGGTCGGTGGCGCGACGAGATCGGCATAGCCTTGCTGCTTTGCCGCCGCCGGATCGTTGAAGATCGGATTATTGTCCCCGATCGCTTCGGCGAAGCGGCGGATCGCGCCGCGTTCGACCTCGACGGTGAAGGGGGCGGTCTCCGTCCCGACCAGGTTGCGGTCGACCTCGCTCACTGCAACGCCTCGACGATGGTCGCGGTGCCGAGACCGCCGCCGCAGCACATCGATTGCAGCCCGTAGCGGCCACCGCGGCGTTCCAGTTCGTCGATCATGATCGTCATCAGCCTCGCGCCGGTCGATCCGAGCGGGTGACCGATCGCCATCGAGCCGCCATTGACGTTGACGCGGTCGAGATCCGGCTCGATCTCCTTGAGCCAGGAGCCGAGGATCGGCGCGAAGGCTTCGTTGATCTCGAACAGATCGATCTCGGACAGCCGGAGGCCTGAGCGCTTCAGGATATTCTGCGTCGCCGGAATCGGGCCGGTCAGCATCAGTTCGGGATCGACGCCGACGACGAGCTGCGCCTTGAGCCTGGCGCGGGGCCGGAGCGAGAATTCGCGCGCCGCACGCGCGCTCATGACGAGAATAGCCGACGCTCCGTCCGAAACCTGGCTGGCATTTCCGGCGGTGACGCGGCCGTTCTCGCGAAAGGCCGTTTTCAGGGAAGCGAGCTTTTCGCGCGAGGCATCGGCCCGGATGCCCTCGTCCCGCGTAAGCGTGGATCCGTCGGCCGCGGCGACGGGGACGATCTGCCGATCGAAACGACCCTCTTGCGTCGCTTCGGCCGCGAGTGCGTGGCTGCGCAGCGCCAGATCGTCCATATAGGCGCGATCAAGCTGCCAGTGGTCAGCGATCCGCTCGGCGGCCTCGCCCATCGAGGGCATCGAAAAGCGGCGCACCAGCTCTTCCGGATGGCGACGGCCATATTTGGTATCTTCGTTGCCGCCCTGCGTCTTCGACATCAGCTCGACGCCGCAGGCGATCACGATTTCCGCGACGCCGCTCCGGATCATGTTGTCGGCGACATGCACGGCCTGCTGAGAGGAGCCGCACGCACGCTGTACGGTCATGCCCGGTACGGTGACGGGGAGGCCGGCCATGAGAAGCGCCGTGCGTCCGACATTTCCGGCCTGCTCGCCGACCTGGGTCGCGCAACCCGCCACGACATCGTCGATCCGCGTGGCCGGCACGCCGCTACGGGCCACGATCGCCTTCAAGGTCTCCGCAAGGAGCGCCGCCGCATGCCATTCCCGCAGGGCTCCGCCGCGCCGTCCGACCGCCGTTCTGACGGCTTCCACGATGACGGGCTCGCGGTCCTCCAATTGGCTTACTTTCGTCATCGGTGTCTCCTCAGTTGGCGATTTCGGCCGCAAGACCGGTATGAATCGCGCCCGCCCGGAAAGGATCGTGGCGAAGCGCGCGCAGGATGAACGGGATATTGGTCTTCACGCCCTGGACCTCGAAATCCGCCAGAGCCGCCGCGAGAGTGTCGAGCGCCTCGTCGCGCGTGGCGCCATGCGCGATGACCTTGGCCAGCATCGGGTCGTAGAAGGGCGTAACCTCGCAGCCCGTGGCATAGCCGGTCTCGACCCTCAATCCCGGTTTCGGCGAACAGGGCCGGAACTGCTCGAGCCGCCCGGGCGAGGGCATGAAGCTTTGCGGGTCTTCGGCGTAGATGCGGGCTTCAACGGCATGGCCGTCGAGGGAGATCTCCTTGGGCAGGACATCGGAGATCGCCGTGCCGGCGGCGAGACGGAGCTGCGCCTTCACGATGTCGACGCCGGTGACCATCTCGGTGACGGCATGCTCGACCTGAAGACGGGTATTCATCTCGAGAAAGGAGAAGCTGCCGTCATCGGCCCGCAGCATCTCGACCGTGCCGATATTATCGTAGCCGAGCCCGGCCAGGATGCCCGTCGCGATATCGGCGATGGCGCGGAGCGGATCGCGGGGAAGCGCCGGGGCGGGCGCCTCCTCGACGACCTTCTGATGCCGGCGCTGGAGCGAGCAATCCCGCTCGAAGAGATGGCGCGCTGCACCGTATTTGTCGGCGAGCAGCTGGAACTCGATGTGACGCGGCCGCGCGAGATAGCGTTCGAGATAGACCTGGCCGTTGCCGAAGCTGCGGGTTGCGAGGGAACGTGCACGCTCGACGCCGCGGGACAGGCTGGCCTCGTCCTGGGCGACGATCATCCCGATGCCGCCACCGCCGAGGGCCGGCTTCACGAGGACGGGATAACCGATCTGCC
Organism: Hyphomicrobiales bacterium; assembly: GCA_017305715.1. Lineage (GTDB taxonomy): Bacteria > Pseudomonadota > Alphaproteobacteria > Rhizobiales > Xanthobacteraceae > Bradyrhizobium. Next base: position 37,850 of record JAFKKG010000030.1, read on the forward strand.
GGGCGGCGGCGGCGAAGTCGCCTCCTTCCTGCAACAGCTCCGAGCCGGCCGCCACGGGCATGCCGTGGCGGCGCATCAGATCGCGCGCCTCGGTCTTGTGGCCCATCGCCTCGATCCATCGCGGCGATGGACCGATGAACGTCATTCCGGCGTCCGCGACCGCTTGCGCGAAGGCGGCGTTCTCCGACAGGAAGCCGTAGCCGGGATGGATGGCATCGGCGCCGCTCTCGCGGGCGATGGCGATGATCTTGTCGGCCCGCAAATAGCTTTCGCGCGCGGGTGCGGCGCCGACGCCAAAAGCCTGGGTCGCCGCCTGCAGATACGGCGCCTTCGCGTCGGCTTCCGAGAATATCGCCACGGATGCAATGTCGAGCTCGCCGAGCGCGCGGATGATCCGGGATGCGGCGGCGCCGCGATTGGCGACCAGTACCTTGTGGAACGGCCGTTTCATGTGGTCGCTCCGGCGAGACGCTGCAGCTTTCCGCTGACGTTGGTGTCCTTCGCGATCGCGGCCGCGGCAAGCATGTCGGCGTCCGAGATATCGCGCAGCAGCTCCTTCAGCGAACGGAGGATTGTCCCGGAGGCGGCGAGCGCGTCGGCCAAGGCCGTCGTCTCGGCGCGGAGCGTCGCCTGCGGCACCGCCTTCACGAGGCCGAGCCGCATCGCGTCGTCTGCCGAGACCGGCTTGGCAGTGGCCAGGATCTCGAAGGCGCGCGCGTACCCGACGCGGCGCAGCAGGGGAGGTGCCACGAGAGCCGGTATCATGCCGTGGCGGATTTCGGGGAAGGACAGGATCGCGTCATCCGCGCACAGCGCCATGTCGCAAGCGAGAGTCAGGCCGAAGCCTGCTCCAAGCGCAAAACCATGGACCTCGGCGATGACGGGCTTGCGGAGTTGCCACGGCGCGAGCAGCAGGCGCGACATCAACTCCGCATGATGGCCGATCGCCCCGGCATCCTTGAGGCCGCTTGCTTCGCGCAGGTCGGCTCCGGCCGAGAAGCCGGCGCCGGTGCCCGCGAGGACGACGACGTTGACCGTCTCGTCTCTTTCAGCCCGCTCGAATTCGCTTAGCAGGGCTTCGATCGTACGGTGATTCAGCGCGTTCCGTTTGTCCGGCCGGTTCAGCACCAATCGGCGCACCGCGCCGCTGTCATCGACGAGCAGCTCAGGCACCGATCGGCTCCCGGCCTGCGGCCTCGCGGCCGGCAATGCGGCCGCCGATCATGCACTCGGCGAGATTGCCGCCGCTGAGATAGAGATGGCCGAAGACCGATCCCAATTCGCCGGCGGCGTAGAGGCCGGGGATCGCCTCGCCGAACGGGTTGAGGACTTCTTGCCGGACGTTGTGGACCGGCCCGCCTTGTGTGTTGATGACGAGCGGCCAGACCTGTCCGACATAGAAGGGCGGCGTATCGAGCGGCACCATGGTGTCGGGACGCCGGCCAAAGCCTTCGTCGTCGCCGGCGGTGCAGGCCCGATTCCAGGTCGCGATCTCCTGGTTCAGGATCTCGGGATCGACTCCGATGCCTTGCGCCAACGCGTCCCAACTGTCGAACCGCCGGAAGAATCCGAGTTCGATCTCCCGGGAATTATCGGCACTCCATTCGTACCAGCCGTCACGCCCGTTGATCGCGCAGCGTCCGAGCGGATACATCCGGCGACCCTTCTCGTCGAAGACGATATGAGCGGGGATGCGGGGGAAGTCCTGGATCTTCGAATCGTAGAGATCGAGCGGACGAACGCCGAAATCGCCGGGGTAGGGCGGATATTCGTCCATGAAGCGGCGGCCGGTCTTGTCGAGAAGAATCCAGGCGAGCCGCGGGAGTTGCTTGCCTCCGGCCGGACGTCCCTGCTGGTCGACGACGCCGAGATCCGAGGTGCTCTCCGGATGTCCGGGATGCCACATCGGAATCGCCTTGAGATACAAACCATAGGGATAGGACGGATCCGGGTGACGGAAGCCGTAAGGTCCGTGATAGTGCCACATGTGCCAGAGCGCGGCCCCGACCTCCTGGGCCATCGCGATACCGTCGCCCGTATTGCCGAGGAACGAAGCCGGGATCACGGGATCGGCCTGCAGGAAATTCTGCTTCATTTCGGAATTCGCCTCGAAGCCGCCACAGGCGAGAATGACGCCGCGTCGCGCGCGAACGCGGCGCTGCTGTCCGTCCGCTTCGACCACGACGCCGCAGACCCTGGCTCCCTCGCGGATCAGGCGCCGGACCGGGTGTCCCAGGTGGACGGCAATGGCGCGGGTCTGCATATTGTCTTCGAGGACCTTGAACAGTCGGCATCCCGGCCGAATTCCGCGCACCGCGTGGAAGGAGGACGCGCCTTCGATCGCCGGGACCTCCGCCACCTCGCAGTAACCGAGCGCTTCCGAACCCGGCAGCGGATAATTGCCTCTTGCCGGCGTGACCTTCACGGTGGCACCGCTCACCTCGGCAAGCGTGCGCACCCAGTCGGAGACTTCTGTCATGCCGTCCGCAAGGACGCGCAGCAGGTCATCCGGCGTCCGTCCGCCGCAGGTCGCCTTGAGATAGTCGAAAGCGGCATCGGCCTCGAATGCGATACGGATTCCGCCGGCCGACACGATCGAGAGACCGCCGGGATCGGGCATCTTCTCAAAGACGGCGACCTGCGCTCCGGCATCGTGCGCCGCGATGGCAGCAGCCGCTCCCGCGGCGCCGAGGCCGACCACGACGACATCGACTTCCAGCTCCGTCATGTCTGTCACGGCATGATCCGTCGCTTGAAGCCGGGCACGACGCGATCGGCCGTGCAGTCCAGGGTATGAATGATGACCTGGCGCGTTTCGGCCGGATGGATGACGTCGTCGATCAGTGCCATCTCGGCGGCGAGATAGGCGGAGGATTCCGCTTCGACTTTCTTGAGAATCTCGGCGCGCTTGGCGGCCGGATCGGCCGCTCTGGCGATCTCCTTGCCGTGGACGAGTTCGACGCCGGCTGCGGTGCCCATCACGTCGAACCGCGCCGTCGGCCAGGCCACGATGCGGTCCGGCTTGGTCGATTTGCCGCCGAGCGCGATGTAGGCGAGCCCGATCGCCTTGCGCAGGATGATGGTGACTTTCGGTGCGGTCGCGCTGACGATCGAATTCAGCAGTTGCGAGGCCAGCACGACCATGCGCCGATCCTCGATATCCGGGCCGACCAGGAAGCCGGGACAATCGACCAATGAAATAATCGGGATGTGGAAAGCGTCGCAGATGTCGATGAACCGACGCGCCTTGACCGCTGCCTTCTCGTCGAGCGCGCCGGCGAGCTGCATCGGCTGGTTCGCCACGAGGCCAACCGATCGGCCCCCGATCCGAGCCCAGGCCGTGATCAGATTCGGGCCGTAGTTCTCCTTGTATGGCGTGAGCTTGCCGTCATCGACGATGAGGCGCAGGAGCTTGCGCATGTCGTAGGCGCGCCGATGATTGTCAGACACGAGCGCGGTGATCTCGCGCCGTCCTTCTTCGGTGTCGATGGGCGCGGGGCTCGATGGCCGGATCGGCGGAAACTCGTCGCTGCTCGACGGAAAATAGGACAAAACCTCGCGGATCGCGGCGATGCTGTCGGCATCCGTCTCACCGAGATGGTCGGCGAGGCCGCGCTCGGTCGCCACCTTGTCGGCGCCGCCGATCTCTTCGGCACTGACCTCGAGGCCGATGCCGACGCGCACCACGGCGGGACCCGACATTCCCATGAAGCCGGTTCGTGTGATGGTGACGAAATCGGATTGCGCTGCCGTGAAGGACGGTCCGCCGAAACAGGCGCCCATCAGGCCCGCCACCTGCGGCACCACGCCCGAGAGCAGAAAATGTTCGCGGAAGCGGACGCCCATGCCCGCGGCGACCGCGCCGTTGTTCTCCTGGAAACGCCCGGCGCCAGCCTCCTGCAACGCGATGAAGGGCTTGCGATGCGCAAGGGCGAGTTCGCGAATCCGCGCAATCTTTGCTTCCGCCACCCGTCCGCGGGTGCCGGCGAGAACGGTGGCATCCTCGGACACCACGTAGACGATCCGTCCGTCGATCCGCCCCGAACCTGCCACGAGACCGTCCGCCGGGGTCCGGTCGCGCAGGCCAGGATGCTGACTGCGACCCTGGACACCGATTTCCTGGAAGCTCCCGTTATCGAGGAGCAAATCGAGACGCTCCCGCGCGCTGAGCTTTCCCGCGGCGTGCAGACGTTCGAGAGCCTCCGGGCCGCCCATGAGTCGGGCCACCCTTCTTCTCTCGGCAAGTTCCTCCTCGGTCGCTTTATCCATGCGATCCCCTCACTGTGGGTGCAATACTACAGGATTGTGTGTATATCAAGGGACACAATTTGGGGAATATGATCTAGACAAAGATCGAAATTGTTAGCTAGTGATGGAGACAGGCGTGACCCAGGGGAGCAATTGTGTCGACAGAGATTAAGGCAGAGATCGCCGGCATCGTCTTCGAGATTCTCGTTGAGCAAGGCGCTCGTATCTCGGCCGGCGGGACAATTCTGGTGATCGAATCGATGAAAATGGAAATCCCGGTGGATAGCCCGGGTGAGGGCGTCGTCGCCGAACTTTGCGTCTCCGCCGGCGACGTCGTCGCTGTCGGCCAGGTTCTGGCGCGGATCAAGGAGTGATTCATGGACTTTCAATTCACCGATCGGCAGCGCGAACTCATCGATCACGCCGGTGAGCACTATCAACGGTCGCTCAAGCAACTGGCTTCCGATCACAGCCGCGAGGGTATCGCGCGGTTGCGCGGCAAGATGGCCGAGGCGGGGCTGCTCGGTCTCAATATGCCGGAGGAGTATGGCGGGGCCGGCCTGCCTCTTCTCGATACGCTCCTCGTCATCCAGAAGCTGCAATCCTGCGCCTCGATCGTCGGCGCTCTGGCGCATCGCAGTTCGACCGGGGCGATCGGGGCCATCCTCGAACTTGGGACACCGCAGCAAAAGTCTTTCTTCGTCGGCGGCGTCTGCCGCGGCGAGTTCGGCGTGAGCATCGGCATCACGGAGCCGGAAGCCGGGTCGGCTGCGACGGCGATGAAAACCGCTGCGCGTCACGACGGCAACGATACCGTCGTGCTGAACGGCAAGAAGCAGTTCGTCAGCTTCGTCGACCACAACAGCTTCACGCTCACCTATTGCCGTTTCGGCAGCACGGGAAAGCCCGCCGATATCGGAGCGGTGATCGTGCCGCATGATGCGCCGGGCTTCTCGCACAGCCAGGGCGGGATCAACATGGCGGATGAGAGGCTGTTCGAGCTGTTTTTCGATGACTGCCGCGTGCCCGCCCAGAATGTGCTTCTGAACGGCAATGCCTTCGGGCGGCTGATCAGCGTCTATAACGCCGAACGACTCGGGAGCATCGCGCGGATGCTCGGATCGGCGCAAGCCTCGTTCGAACTCGCCGTCGACTACGCGAAAGAGCGGCGTCAGTTCGGCCGCGAGATCGCGGACTTCCAGGGCGTGCAATGGATGCTGGCCGACATGAAGGTGAAGCTCGAGGCCGCCCAGCTGCTGACCTATCGGGCGGCGTCGAATGCCGGCCACGGCCTGCCGAGCCGCAGCGAGGTCTCGATCGCGAAGGTCTATACCGCGCAGGCGGCTCGCGAGATCTGCGACGATGCGCTCCAGATCCATGGCGCCAATGGCTACATGAAGGAATTCCCGCTCGCCCAACGCTACGCCGAAGTCCGTGGCGGCTCGATCTATGGTGGGACGATCCAGATCCACAAGAACATGATCGCGGGCGATCTGCTGGGCCGCTCGAACAACCAATGGAAGCGCGCCGAGAAGGCGGGCTGACGCCGTGGCCGGCGATATCGATGTCGGTGCGCTTGCAGGATTGATGGCGCAGCGTCCGCGTTCGCTCGCTGTTTTCGACATCCGCGAGGCAGGCGAAGCCGAGCAGGGGCATCTGCCGTTTGCGACCTTCCTGCCGCGCCGACTGATCGAATGGCGGATCGGAGAACTCGTTCCGTCCACCGCACAGGACATCGTCGTCTATGATGACGGCGCGGGGGACGGACGTGCGGCGCTTGCCGCCGCAACGCTCGGCGAATTCGGCTATCGCGCTGTCCGTATCCTCACCGGTGGCCTCGGCGCCTGGAGGGCTGCGGGCCGTCCCGTCGCAACCGGCGTGAACGTTCCCAGCAAGCGTTTCGGGGAAGAGATCCTCGAACATGACGGCGTGAAGTCGATCGATGCCGATCGTCTCGCGCAGATGCAAGCCGCCGGCGAGACCTTCGAGCAATGGGATGTGCGCACGCCGGCCGAGTTCGGCCGCGCTACGCTGCCCGGCAGCCGCAATGTTCCAGGCGTCGAGATCGCCGGCCGGGCGGCGGAGGCGGCGCGCGACGGCCGGCTGGTCGTGGTTCACTGCGCGGGGCGGACGCGTGGGGTGATCGCCGCCGCGACCCTCGCGCTGCTTGGCGTTGAGCGGGTCGTCACGCTGGAGAACGGCACGATGGGCTGGCGCCTTTCCGGCCGCAGCCTCGTGCCGGGAGAACGCAGCGGGGCGTCGTCCGATGGCGACGCCGCCGTCGATGGTGCCGTCGCCAATGCCTTGGCGGATGCGAGTGGCGTGTTGCGTCTCGCGCCCGCTGAAGTCCGGCACCGGGCCAGCCGGCAAGCGTCGGAGCCTGTCATCCTCGTGGATGTGCGGAGCGAGGAAGCCTATTTGGCGGGGCATATCGCGTCCTCCTGCTCGCGGCCCGGCGGGCAGCTCATTCAGTGCACGGACGAAGTTCTCGCGGTTGAAGCGGTACCCGTCATTCTCGTCGACGACGGTAACGGGCGCGCGGTCATGGCCGCCCATTGGCTGCGCCGGATGGGATTTCCGGAGGTCGCATTGCTCGAAGGAGGTATTCCGGCCTGGCGCGCCGCGGGCCTTCCACTCGCAAGAGGTCCGGCCGCGATCCCGACATGGCTCATCGGCCTGCGCGACAGGGTCCCTTCGATGGCACCGAACCGCCTCGACGGGACGTCCCGCATCGTGCTCGACGTCGGCACGAGCCGCGACTTCAAGAAGGGTCACATTCCCGGCGCGCGCTGGCTGCCCCGGGGTTGGCTCGAGGCGCGGCTCGGCGAGATCGAGCATCACGATCGCGAGATGGTTGTGACGGCCGCGGATGAAAGCCAAGCTATCCTGGCGGCCGCGACGCTGCTCCGGCTCGGACACCGCGCCAGTTGGCTCGCGGGCGGAAATGCCGGCTGGGTCGCGCAGGGCGGGACCCTGGAGTCGACCGAAGATCTTGCTCTCGATCTGCCGCCGGATGTCGTCGATCCGCCCTATCTGAAGGGAGAGGCGGGGATGCGGGCCTATCTCGAATGGGAGATCGCCCTGACGGAGCGATAATGCAAACTCAGATGATGGTCGCCGACATGATCGGCCGGCTGTCGAGCATGCCCTTCAGTGTGATCAGGCCCCGATGCAGCAGGTTATCCCCGGCGCCTGGACTGAGTGACAGCCGTACCGCGCCAGGCGGGCGTACGCCGTCGGTTGCGAAATTGTCGGCGGCGACCACGGCCACGCCCTTTCGGCGCGCGGCCGCCTCGAAATCCAGTGGCCGCCATTCCGGCGGCAGGCTCAACCACATATGGACCGAAGCCGGATGAGAGCGAACCCGATCGGGTCCGAGAAAGTCGACCGCGAAGGCGACACGCTCGGCGATGATCTCGCGCATTCGCGCGATCACCCGGTCAAGTTCGGGATGGCTGAGGATGCTCGATACCATCTCGCCGACGAACGGCGTGGGGCCGAGCGTCATCGCGTGGAGCGTGTTTGACAGGGCCTCGTTGAGCGCGGGCGGGCAGACGATAAACCCGGTCCGGAAAGCCGGGCTCAGCCCCTTGGCGAGGCCGGTCGAATAGACGGTTCTCTCGGGCGCGAGCGCAGCGAGCGGTGCCGGGCGCTCCGCCAAAATTGCGGCCTGGGCGTCGTCCTCGAACAGCGTGAGCCTGAGCTCTTCGGCGACATCCGCGATCGCCTGCCGGCGTTCGAGGCTCATCGTGGCGATCGTCGGATTGTGCAGGGTTGTTTGAAGCGCGACGACGCTGGCGCCGGTTCGCGCGACGGCTTCGCGCAACGCCTCCGGACGCATGCCCTCCCGGTCCATGCCGACGCCGACGAGGCGCAGTCCCTGCAGTCCCGCAAGCGCCTTCAGGCCCGGATAGGTCAGTTCATCCGTCAGGATTGTGTCGCCGGGCCCGGCGAGTGTCGCCAGCGTGACATGGATCGCCTGCTGTACGCCGGCGCAGATCAAGACGTCTTCCGCACGCACCGAGAGCCCCAGCCGGCCAAGCCATTCGGCTGCGACGGCGCGATGGGCCGGGAGCCCGGCCGCGGGCGGATATTTCTGGAGCGGCAGAAGGGCTGCGCGCTGGGCCAAGGTCGTCAACGACGCCGAGACGAGATCGCCAAGGCCTGCGATTGGCGCGCGGTAGCAGGAAAAATCGACCGTACGCTCGAGTGCGGCAGGCCGGAATTCCAGTCGCTGTCCGACATTCCGTCCCGCTTTCACGAAGGTGCCACGACCGACCTCGCCTGTGACGAGATTCTTCTCGCTGGCCAGCGCATAGGCGCGCGTCACCGTTCCGACCGTGACACCCAGACTTTCGGCCAGATCCCGTTGGGGCGGCAGCTGAGTGCCAGGAGGCAATTCGCCATTGTCGATCGCTTGCGCGATCGCAGTCGCGATCACGATGTAGCGGGGGCCTTCGAGATCGCGGATATCAGGTGTCCACATGGGTATGTCCGTCGCCGTGCCTCTGAGAGAAAAATCTGGCGCATAGGGAATGCATCTTAGCATATAATGACATTGACGTCGATTGTATCCATGTCCTAATCTTGGATGTATCGATCCAGCCTCGGGGGGCTGGGAGGGACAGTACGACGGATTGTGGATGGCGGCACCAGGAAATCCCTTTGTCGGCGCAACCTACGGCTCGGCCTTGAGGTGGCTCGCGGATCAATTCGGCCCGCGCGAGGCGTTGGTCTTCGGAGGCGAGAGATACACGTTTGCCGAGGTGAAACGTCGGGTCGACGAGGCCTCCCGCCGCTTCGAGGCGCTCGGTTTGCGGCCCGGCGATCGCGTGGCGTTGTGGCTGCCCAATCGGCCGGAATTCCTCTGGTGCTGGCTGGGTGCATCGCAAATCGGCTTGATCACCGTCGTGCTTAATACGCGCCTCAAGCTGCCGGAGGTCCGCTATCAGCTCGCGCAATCCGATAGTAATGCGCTGATCATTCCGGGTCGCGGTTCATTTCGCGATTTCCCCGCCGAAATTGCCGAATTGTGCCCGGAGGTGCGGGTACAGTCGGCGCAAGCTCTGGCGACGGCCGAATTACCCGGACTTCGGCGTATCGTGACGCTCGATACCGGGCTCGGCTGGCCGGGACTGGTCGAATGGTCGCCATTCGGCCGCGCGACAGAGGCGGCGGCGCCCCCTGCCTATGCGGAAAATCCCAACGAGCCCGCCCTGATTTCCTATAGCTCCGGGACCACGGCGCTTCCGAAGGGGGCGTTGATTACACATTGCGTGTGGCGCAAGGCTTTCGACATCGGCGAGCGCGCTGATCTCACCTCCGAAGATCGCCTTTATCTCTGCATCCCGCTGTTCGGTTCGATGGCGATGATGAATGGTGTCCTGCCGTTTTGGGCCCGCGGTGCGTCGGTCGTTCTCGCGGAACGGTTCGAGGTGCGCGAATTCCTGCGGGGCGTTTCGCAAGAGCGCTGCACAGCGACGCATTTCCTGCCGCCGATGGTCGAATCGCTCGTCGCCTCGTCCGAGCGCGCCGATTTCGACCTGTCGCGCCTGCGACTTGGCTGGGTGCTCAGCAGTGAGCGCCGAATTTTGGAATTGGTCGCGCACGATCTTGCCGTTCCCGGCATGATGACCGGATACGGCCTCACGGAAACGACGACCGTTCTGACGCGCAACCGGTGGGATGATCCACTCGAGACGCGGATCACGACGCAGGGCTATGCGCTGCCGGACGTCGAACTGCGTGTCGTCGATCCCGAATCGGGCCGCGATGTCGCGACGGGCGACACAGGGGAGATCTGGGCCCGCGGCTATTGCATCACGCCCGGCTATTTCAGGAAGCCTGAAGAGAGCAGCAAGGCGCTAACGCCGGACGGATGGTTCAAGACGGGCGATGGCGGCTCGCTGGATGAGACGGGGCGGCTGACGTTTCGCGGGCGCCTTGGCGACGGTTACAAAAGCCGCGGTTTCAACGTCTCGCCGGCCGAGATCGAAGCCGTGCTCCTCGAGCACGCCGACGTCGAGGCGGCTGCCGTGGTCGGCGTCGCGCATCCGCGTTGGGGGCAGGTGGGCATCGCCTTCGTGGTCCCAGTCGAAGGCCGCGCTGCGGATCCGGCGGAACTCGCCAAATATCTCAAGCCGCGCCTGTCGTCGTTCAAGCTTCCGGAACTGATCACGTGCGTGTCCGAACTCCCGCTGACGGCCGGGACCGGAAAAATCCAGAAATTCGTTTTGCGGGCGGAGGGAGAGCGTCTGCTCGCCGGCCGGCTGGCCGTCTCGCCGGGATGAGCGAGAAGGCCGAGTTCAACCGAATCGACCGCAGTGTCGGGAAAAAGCAAACCGGGGCGTAACGCTCGCAAGGAGGGAAGAATGTTCAGTCGCCGCGATTTCGGAGCTGCGATCGGTGCGGCCGCAGTTCTTGGAACGATTGGCAGGGCCAATGCGCAATCCAGCCCCAAGCCTGCCGTCGACAAGGACACCCTTGTTATCGCGCTGGAGAAGGAGATTCAGAGTCTCGACGCCCTGGTGACAGCCAGCGGCGATTCGCAGCGCTATGCGCTCCAACTGTTCGATTCGCTCTACGGATTCGATCTCAAGGGCCGGACGGTCCCCCGCATGGCGACGGAGGTGAAGGTCTCCGACGACGGGCTCAGCTATACCTACAAGCTTCGTCCCGGCATTCGCTTTCACAATGGCGATCCGCTGACCTCCGAGGACGTCAAGTTCACGATGGAGCGGGTGATCGATCCCGCCGCCAAGAGCACGCGACGGCCGTTCTTCGCGCCGATCATCGCCGGCGTCGAGACGCCCGACCCGTTGACGGTCGTCTTCAAGCTCAAGCAGTCCGACGGCGCCTTCCTCAACAAGATCGCCGGCTTTCTGTTCATCGTCCCGAAGGCCTACACCAGCGGGTTGCCCAACACGGATGCCTTTGCCTCTGCGCCTATCGGCTCGGGTCCCTACAAGTTGAAGCGCCACAATATCGGTCAGACGCTCGAGCTGGAGCGGTTCGAGGATTTCTATGGCGAGAAGCCGGGCGTCAAAAACCTCATCATGAAGATGATCCCCGAGGGATCGACACGCGTGAATGCGCTGCTGACGGGGGAGGTCGATCTCGTCGTGCAGGCGCCGCTCAACGAAAAGGAACGGCTCAGCAAGACGCCGGGGCTGAAGACGCTGACCAACCCGGTCTCCGCCCCGATGCATGTCAGGCTCTATTCAGACGATGCCTCCTTGCCGGTCTCCAAGCGCGACGTGCGTCTCGCCCTGAACCACGCTCTTGATTCCAAAGCGATCATCCGCTCGGTTTATTACGGGGTCGGTCAGCCGATGGGAACGTTCATCTCGGCATTTTACCCTTACGGGTCAGATCCCGACACCAAGCCCTATGCGTACGATCCCAAGAAGGCCCGCGAGCTTCTCAAGAAGGCGGGCTATCCGGATGGTTTCCAGCTCAAGCTCTACAGCGCCAACGACCATCCCAAGGAATTGGCGGAAGCCATCGCCGCCTATTGGGGCCAGGTCGGCGTGAAGACCGAAATCCTGCGCATCGACTACGCCGCCTGGAGCCGGCTCAACAATACCCACAAGAGCGGCCCGGCGACGATCACGCAATTCACCAATGCCATCTACGATCCGATCCACCCGGTGGCCGGCTCTTTCTCGAAGAACGGGACCTGGTCCAACTACTACAATCCGGAAGTCGAAGCGCTGATCGCGAAGCTTGATTCCACGGTCGGTGCCGAGAAACGCGGCGCCGTCTTCCGCGAAATCGGGCGGCTGCTTCACGACGATGCGGCGGCGGTCTTCATCACCGAGCTGTTTCACCTGTTCAGCCACAAGAATGGGCTGCAATGGAGCATGCAGGAGGGGTCCGGATTCCTGAACCTCCGGCAAGTGTCCTGGTCGTGATGCGTTTTGCGCCAAATTGTCACTAGCATTGTATCGATAAGCTAGATACAATTGACACAATCAGAGAGCCAAAATGGCTCTCCAATCGGATGAGACAATGTCAGGGCGGAAACACGGGCGCGTCGCGCTCATCACCGGTGGCGCCGGTGGCATCGGTTTCGCGACAGCCGAGCGGCTGGCGCGCGACGGCGCCGCAATCGCGATTTGCGATCTCGACGGCGCGGCGGCGCAGGAAGCCGCCGCCCGGATCAATGCGAGCCATGGCGTGCCGGCGCGGGGCTATCAGGCCAATGTCGGCGAGCCCGATGCGGTCGAACAACTCGTCGCGGAGGTGGTGCGGGAGCTCGGATCGCTCGATATCCTCGTGAACAATGCGGGGGTCACCCGCGACAACCTCGTCCACAAGATGAGCCTGCAGAACTGGGACGACATCATGTTCGTCCATCTGCGCGGGGCGTTCCTGTGCAGCAGCGCCGCGCAGCGGGTTATGGTGGAGCGCGGCTGGGGGCGGATCGTGAATCTGTCCTCGACGTCCGCGCTCGGCAATCGCGGTCAGGTCAACTACTCGACGGCCAAGGCGGGCTTGCAGGGCTTCACGCGATCGCTCGCGCTCGAACTCGGCCGCTTCGGCGTTACGGTGAACTGCGTCGCACCGGGCTTCATCGACACGGAAATGACACGCAAGACGGCGACGAGGCTCGGAAAAGATCCGGAGGCCTACAAGGCGGAGCGCGCGAAGGGCATCGCGGTCGGGCGTGTCGGGGTGCCGGCCGACGTCGCCGCCGTGATCGCTTTCCTGGCCGACGACGAGGCGTCCTACGTGTCCGGCCAGGTCATCTATGTCAGCGGCGGGCCGGAAACCCGTCGCGGCGGCTGAGAGGGGACATCATGACAACCGGCATCGCGCGGCATCTTCGGACGCTCTCTCTTGTGAGCGTGCTCCTCGCCCCTGTTCCGGCGGCCGCAATCGGCGGCAAGCCGGCCGTCGACCGGGACACGGTCGTCATGGCGGTCAGCAAGGAGATATTCAATCTCGATGGGCAGGTCACCGCCAGCGGCGATTCCCAACGCTACGGCTGGCAACTCTACGACACGCTCTACGCGCTCGACCGCAACGGCGACATCGTGCCGAGGCTGGCGGCGGGCATGACCCGGTCCGAGGACGGTCTCACCTATACGTTCACGCTGCGGACCGACGTGAAGTTTCACAATGGCGAGTTGATGACGGCCGAGGATGTGGCCTACTCGATGGATCGGATTCTCGATCCAGCCGTGAAAAGCACCCGCCGTCCCGCCTTCGCGCCCGTCGTCGCCAAATCGGAAGCCAAGGACGCGAAGACGGTCGTCTTCACGCTCAAGGAGCCGGACGGGGCGTTCCTCAACAAGATCGCCGGCTATCTCTTCATCGTGCCCAAGGCCTATACGCAATCGCTCGGAAGCCCCGAGGCGTTTGCGCGCGCGCCCATCGGCACCGGCCCGTATCGTTTCGTCGAGCAGAAGATCGGCCAGTTCGTCACATTCGAACGCTTCGATGACTACTTTGGTCCGAAACCCGGCATCAAGCGCCTGATCATGCGCCTGATCGAGGAACCCTCGAGCCGGGTGAATGCGCTCCTGACAGGCGAAGTCGATCTGAGCGACGGCATTCCGACCGCCGAGATCGAGCGGCTCAAGAAGACGCCCGGCCTCACGGTCCATTCCGTCCCGATCGGGAGCCCGCTCGGGGTTCGCCTCTACGCCAACGATCCGTCGCTGCCGATCTCGAAGGCGAAGGTGCGGCTTGCCTTCAACTACGCCATCGACGCCAACGCCTTGATCAAGAACGTGCTGCACGGCGCCGGGGCGCCGCTCACGAGCTATATCTCGTCCTACTATTCCTATGGCGTGAACCGCGACCTCAAGCCCTACGGCTACAATCCCGGCAAGGCGAAACAACTGCTGAAAGAGGCCGGCTATCCCAACGGCTTCGAGATCTCGATCTATTCGTCGAGTGATTGGCCGAAGGAGATCGCCGAGACATTGGCCGCCTATTGGTCCCAGGTCGGCGTCAAGGCGAAGATTCAAAGGATCGACTACGCGGCCTGGAGCCGGCTCAACAACACCCACAAGAGCGGGCCGATGACCTTGATGCAGATGTCGAACGCCATCTTCGACCCGATCCATCCGGTGACGGGTGGGGCGAGCAAGGCCGGCACCTGGTCCGACTACTCGAATCCCGAGATCGAAGAGCTCATCCTCGAGGCGAACAAGACCGCCGACCGGTCCGAACGCGATCGGGTCTTCAAGCGGATCGGCGCGATCCTGCACGAGGATGCGCAGGCCGTGCTGATCACCGAGATATTCTATGTCTACGGCGCCGACAGCGCGTTGGATTGGGCGCCCCAGCCGGGCATCGCCTGGTACGACCTGCGCACGATCCGCTGGAAGTGATGGGTATCGAAGGCGAGATGCGGCCATGCTCCGCTACCTGACACTCCGGATCGCGCAGTCGATCGTGACGGTGCTGCTGGTCACGATGATCATCTTCGTGATCATCCGCCTGATCGGCGATCCGACCCATCTGATGCTGCCTCCCGAGGCGACGGAGGCGGATCGTGAGTTGCTGCGCCAGCAGATGGGCCTCTCCGATCCGGTCGCGGTCCAGTACTGGCGCTATCTGCTGCAATTGCTCCACGGCGATATGGGGATGTCCTATCGCTTCAGCCTGCCGGCGCTCGATGTCGTGCTGGGGCGGATCGGTCCGACGCTTCTGCTCACGTGCACCTCGCTCGCGATCGGAATCCTGGTCGGCGTGCCGCTGGGTGTCGCCTCGGCCGTTCGCCCCGACGGCTGGATCGATTTTGTCGCCAAGGCGATCGCCCTGTTCGGACAGGCGGCGCCGCCCTTCTTCTTCGGGCTGATCTTCGTGCTTGTCTTCGCCGTTCAGCTCCGCTGGCTGCCGACGAGCGGCTATGGCGGTCCGCAATATCTCATTATGCCGGCGATCGCGCTCGGATGGTATTCCGCCGCCGGTCTGATGCGGCTGACGCGTTCCAACATGATGGAGGTGCTCACCTCCGAATACGTCAGGATGGCCCGCATCAAGGGCGTGCCCGAGCGGGTCGTCGTATACAAGCACGCGCTCAAGAACGCGGCGCTCCCGGTTCTCACCTTCGCCTCGCTCCAGTTCGGCATCCTGATGGGCGGCGCGGTATCGATCGAGTCCGTTTTCGCCTGGCCGGGAATGGGCAAGCTCATCCTCGATTCGATCGCCAATCTCGATTACGCGGTCGTTCAGGCGGCGGTGACCGTTTCCGCCCTGATGTTCACCGCGATCAATCTCGCGGTGGATCTCCTCTACGCCTATATCGACCCGCGTATCCGCTATGCGTGACGCCCCCTCGCCAGACCGACCGGTCCTGCAGCGGACGGGCGCGAAGGATCGCACGCTTGCGGCGAGCGCGTCGGAGCGCTCCTCGCGCTGGCTCGCATCGCTGCAGATCTGGGTCGCAATCATCCTCCTTGCCATCGTCTTCGGCTCAGCATTGCTGGCCGCCTTCGTGACGCCTTACGATCCGAACGAGATCGGCCTCGACAAGGCCCTTCAGGCTCCCTCCGTGCAGCATTGGTTCGGGACCGATCAACTCGGACGCGATGTCCTGTCGCGGGTGATCTGGGGCGGACAGGTCTCGCTGTTCCTTGCCGCCTGCGCGGTCGCGCTCGCGGGAGCTTTCGGCACGCTTCTCGGCCTCGTCGCGGGCTATTTCGGCGGTGCCGTCGACAGGGCGGTGATGTGGATCGCCGACGTGCAGTTTTCGCTGCCGGCCGTCATTCTTGCGCTCGTCCTGGTCGGCGCCGTCGGCCCGAGTTTCACCAACATCGTCGTTGTCCTCAGCCTCGCCAACTGGGCGCGTTTCGCGCGCGTCATCCGCTCCGAAGCGCTCTCGCTCAAGAGCCGCGATTTCGTGTTGTTGGCCAAGCTCGGAGGGGCATCGCCGCTCAGGATCATCGCCTATCACATCCTGCCGAACGTGCTCGGCACCTTCATCGTCCTTGCGACGCTGGATGTCGGCCTGATCATTATCCTGGAAGCCACGCTGTCCTTCCTCGGGCTCGGCGTGCAGCCGCCCGATCCCTCCTGGGGCACCATGATCGCAGACGGTCGCGGCTATCTCGAAAGAGCCTGGTGGATTTCCGTGTTCCCCGGTCTTGCACTCATGGCGACCGTGCTGTCCGGCAATCTGCTGGGCGATGCGCTGCGCGACAGGCTCAATCCCAGCCAAAGGCGGAGATGGTAGGAATGAGCGATCTCCTCCGCGTCGAGAATCTGACCACCTGGCTCGCCACCGAGTCCGGCATCATCACGGCTGTCGACGATGTGAGTTTCTCCGTTCGGCCCGGCCGCGCATTGGCGCTTGTCGGCGAATCCGGCTCCGGCAAGAGCATGACCTGCTCTTCCATCATGCGTCTTTTGCCCGCCAGTGGGCATATCGCCGGCGGCCGCGTGCTGTTCGAGGGGGAGGATCTCCTGGCCAAGAGCCCGGCCGAGATGGAGGCCATTCGCGGCCGCAAGATCGGCATGATCGTGCAGGATCCGATGACCTCGCTCAACCCGCTCTTTGACGTCGAGGATCAGGTCGGAGAGGTCTTCAGATATCACCTTGGCGATCGCTCGCGTCGCGCCCGACGGCCGAAGGTCCTGGACGTGCTGTCGCGTGTGCAGATTCCGGCCGCGGAGAAGCGCCTCGGATCCTATCCGCACGAATTTTCGGGCGGCATGCGCCAGCGCGTCGCGATTGCGCTCAACATCGCCTGCGCGCCGAAACTCCTGATCGCGGACGAGCCGACGACTGCGCTCGACGTGACGGTGCAGCAGCAGATTTTGGCCCTGCTTCGCGATCTCCAGCGCGAGACCGGGATGGCGATCATTCTCGTGACGCACGACCTGCACACGGTGCAACGCTTCTGCGACGAGGTCGCGATCATGTATGCCGGCCGGATCGTCGAGCAGGGGCCGGTGGCCGAGATCTTCGCGCGGCCGGCCCATCCTTATACGGAGGGACTTCTGCGAGCGCTGCCTCAGCTCGGGGGGCAGGAAGATCGCCTGCCGTTGATCCCCGGCCAGCCTCCGTCGCTGGCGTCGCTTCCTGCCGGGTGCAGGTTCGCGCCTCGCTGCCGGCGCGCGACCGATTTGTGCCGGACGGAATACCCCGACTGGATGGCAACGGCCGGCGAGACACGCCGCTCGGCCTGCTGGTACGCCGATGAGGTGCTCGGATGAGCGCTTTTCTCTCGGTACGGGACTTACGAAAGACGTTTCCGGTCTCCCGCGGCCTGTTCGGGAAGCCGGAGCTCTTGCACGCTGTCGCCGGGGTTTCGTTCGACGTGCCCGCCGGAACGACCTTCGGTCTCGTCGGCGAATCCGGTTCCGGCAAGACCACGATCGCGAAAATGGTCATGGCAGCCGACGAGCCGACGTCGGGCGGGATCGTCATCGACGGCAGCGACATCGCCACGCACGGCAAGGCCGAACGTTTCGCCTTCCGGCGTCTCCTGCAGCCGGTGCTCCAGGATCCCTACAGCGCGCTCAGTCCGCGCATGCGAGTCGATCGCATCATCGACGAGCCGCTGCGGATTCATCGCACCTATTCGAGCAAGGCGGCGCGCGCCGAACGGGTCGCCTACCTGCTCGACGCGGTCGGGCTGCCAGCGAGTGCGGCGCAGCGCTATCCGAACGAGATGTCGGGTGGGCAGCGCCAGCGCGTGGCGATCGCTCGGGCTCTCGCGCTTGAACCACGCCTTCTTGTTCTGGACGAACCGGTTTCGGCGCTCGACGTGTCGATTCAGGCCCAGATCCTGAACCTGCTTCGCGACCTGCAGGACCGGCTCGGTCTGACCTTCCTGCTGATTTCGCACGATCTCGCCGTCATCGGCTTCATGAGCACGCAGGTTGGCGTGCTCTATCTGGGAAGATTCGTCGAAGTCGGCTCGAAAGAGACGATCCTTTCCGACGCGCGGCATCCCTACACCCTGGCTCTGATTGCCTCCGCCGTGCCCGAAGCCGACGCCGCCCCGGTTACCGGGGAGATACCCTCGCCTTTGTCCCCGCCATCGGGCTGCGTGTTTCACACCCGCTGTCCCGTTGCCACCGATCGCTGCCGCCAGGAGGTGCCATCCCTGCGCCAGTTGAAGCCCAACCACCTCGTTGCCTGCCATTTCGCGGAAACAACCCGCAAGGAGACCCGTAATGCTTGAAAGGAATCGACTCATGGAACGCCCGATTGATCCGGAAGCAGCCCTGCATACCGCGGACATGAAGGCGCTGCGCGAACTCGCGATCACCAAGTTTCGCGAACGCGGGCGCGGCTACGATGCCAATTGCGACATGCCGGTCGAGAACATCGAGGAGCTTCACCGGGGCGGATGGCTGCGCACCACGCTGTCGAAGGAGCGCGGAGGTCGCGGCAGCAATCTCGATACCGACGATCCGGCGACATATCTGCAGGCTCAGCGTAGCATTGCGCAGGGTTGTCCCGGCACCGCACATTGTTATCAGGTGACCAACCACACCGCCTGGTGTCTGGAAGCCATCGGCACAAAGAGCCAGAAGGAGCGCTACCTTGACCCGATGCGGGAGCGCTCGTTCCTGGGTTCGTTCGTTGGCAGCGAAGCCAAGCGCAAGCACATGTACATGATGAATACGACCGCCAAGAAGGTCGATGGCGGATGGGTCATCAACGGCGAGAAGAACTACGCCACCAATGCGCCGACGATGGCCTTCGCGATCATCTTCGTCGCCCTCGAAGGAACCGAGGACTACAACCAAAATCACCAGATGATCATCATCGAGCCCGGTATGAAGGGCGTCTCGATGGATCACACCTGGTATCGGCCGAACGGGATGCGGGCGACGCCATCCTCGATCATCACGCTCGACAACGTATTTGTGACGGAAGACCAACTCCTCGGCGAGCCGGGCGCCTATCCGCGTCAGCGCTGGCAGGGGAAATTCCATCTCGGTTTCGCGGCGACCTATCTGGGCGCGACCGAGGGCATGTACGAATGGTACCTCGATTACGTTCGCAAGCGCGGCCGTGGCCGGGACGGCATCGTCCAGATGCGAACCGGCGAAATGAAGATTCAGCTCGAAGCGGCGCGGGCGATTTTTCATCACGCCATCACGTGCTGGAAGACGAAACCGGTCGTTGAGGCGGAGCTTGCGTCCATGGCGGCCAAATCGACGATTGCGCATGTCGCCTTCGAGCTCTCCCACAAGATCATCCACGCCGCCGGATCGACCGCGCTGTTCGACGAGTTCCCGCTCAGCCGCTATCTGCGCGATTTGGAAACCCACGTGCTGCACGCGGGACACGACCGGACGTCGCAAATCATAGGGCTGTCGGAGCTGGGAGAAAGCTTCGATTCGACCCTGCAGCGCTGACCACGTCGAGCGGAGGCGGATCACGCCGCCTCCGCAACATCCGCTGCAACTGAAAGGCTCGGCACCGCGACGATCGTCGCGGATTCGCCGGGTGGTCCATCGGGGAGGTTTGCCGGAAGATGCGAAAACTCGAACTGGGCTGGTTCATTCCCACGCAAGGCGATACGACGGCTTACGGCGATCCGGGTGCATCCGTGCCGCCATCGATCGATGCTTTCGACCGCGTGTCGCTCAGTGCGGAGCGCGCTGGTTTCGAGTACCTGCTGATTCCGGTCAACGTCCATTGCTGGGAAGCCTGGATCACAGGCGCGATGATGGCGGCCCGAACCAAATCGATCAAGCCGCTCATCGCGGCCCGGCCCGGCTACATCAATCCCGTGCTGCTGGCAAAGATGATCTCGACATTCGATCAACTCACCGGCGGACGGATCTGCATCAATCTGATCGCCGGTCTGAGCGACGAGCAATATGCCGCCGACGGGCTGCCCTACAGCAAAAACGACCGCTATCTGCTGATGGATGAGGAAGTCAGCATCCTCAAGGCCCTATGGAAGGCCGACGGGCCAATCGACTACAACGGTCAATTCTACAAGCTCAAGGGCGTTCAGGTCATCCCGCCGGTCCTTCAGAAGCCGTATCCGAAATTCTATCTGGGAGGCGGCTCGAAGGAAGCTTGGGAGATCTCGGCCAAGCATGCGGACGTCCATCTCTTCTGGGGCGACCACCCGGATCGGGTGGCCGAGAATATGAGCCAGATTCGACAACGCGCGGCAACGTACGGGCGGGCCGCCGAGATCGGCTTCGGCATGCGCCTGCAGATCATCTGCCGCGAGCGCGAGGAGGACGCCTGGGCGGCCGCCGACCAACTCATTCGTCACGCGGATGCGGAATTCCGCAAGGATGTCGCCGGCCGTTTCCAGAATTCGGTGGCGAACAGCCGGATGCAGGAACTCTCCAGCCAGGACCTTATCATCCCCCATCTGTGGACCGGCATCACCAAAGTGCGTCCCGGTGCAGGCATCGCAGTCGTCGGCGATCCCCGGCAGTGCGCCGACACGCTGCAGAAGTTCATCGACATCGGCTGCCATTCATTCTGCCTGTCGGGCTATCTCCACGACGAGGAGGCGGAGCGCTTTGGCCGCATGGTGCTGCCGCTGCTGAGGGCGAAGAACGCATAGTCATTTTGTCGGCGAGAATTCAAGCCAACCGCAGTATGTGAGGAACGACGATGTGGGTGAATAAACATGGACCGCGCGTCGCGATCGCTGCGCTCGCTCTCGTCTGTGCCATGCTCGGCGCTACGCCGTCGATCGCGATTGGCGGGAAGCCGGCAGCCGACAAGGGCACCATCATCATCGCTATCGGCCGAGATATCGCGATGCTCGACGCACAGGTCGACAATACCGGGAATTCCGACCGCTATGCCTGGCAGATGTTCGATAATCTCTACACGTTCGACAAGCAGGGCAAGCTGATCCCTCAGGTCGCCAGGGATGTGAAGGTTTCCGACGACGGTCTCGACTATCGATTTTCCATCCGGCAGGACGTCATCTTTCACAACGGCGCCAAATTGACGGCCGAAGACGTGAAGTTCTCCTTCGACCGAATCCTGGACCCGGCAACCAAGAGCACGCGGCGGCCTTATTTTTCCGACATCATCGACCGGGTCGAGGTCATTGATCCCGCGACCGTCAACGTCAAGCTCAGGCAGCGCGACGTGGTCTTCATGAACAAGGTGGCGGCTTTCGTCGCCCTGGTGCCGAAGGCGTATGTGGAGTCGCTGCCGTCCGCCGAGGCTTTCGCCAGGGCGCCGGTCGGCGCTGGGCCCTACAAGCTTGTCTCGCACAAGATTGGACAATCTCTCGAACTCGAGCGTCACGACGCCTATTACGGCGCCAAGCCGGCGATCAAGCGTTTGGTTTTTCGGTACATCCCCGACGCATCAAGCCGCCTCAACGCGATGCGTGCCGGCGAGGTCGATATGGCCGACATGATCGCACCGAGCGACGTGAAGCAGATCAAAGAATCGGCCGGGGTATCGGTTGTGCTCGTACCGGCCGGGAGTCCGCTGCACATTCGTCTCTATTCGAGCGTGCCGAACACGCCGCTGGCCGACAAACGCGTGCGCCTTGCGTTGAACTACGCGATTGACGTCGATGCCATCATCAAGCATGTGCAACATGGCATCGGCAAGCCTCTGACGTCCTTCATCTCGGCCTACTATCCGGTGGGCGTCGATCCCGATCTGAAGCCCTATCCATTCGATCCGAAGCTGGCGCGTAAGCTTCTCGCCGACGCGGGCTATCCACGCGGCTTCGAGACCGAACTGCTGAGCCCGAATTCCTATCCGAAGGATGTCACCGACGCGGTCGCCGGCTACTGGCAGGCCATCGGCGTGCGGGCAAAGACCAAAGTGCTGGACTATCCAGCGTGGAATCGGCTCAACAACACGCACGCGTCCGGGCCGATGACCGTTATGCAATATTCGAACGCGATCTATGATCCGATCACCGCGATCTTCGGTACCGCAGCCAAGAAGGGCACCTGGTCGGACTATAGCAATCCCGAAGTCGATGCGCTGATCGAACAGACCAACTCGGTCGAGGATCCGGCCGAGCGCGACAAGCTGTTCCGCAAGATCGCACGCATCATGCGCGATGACGGGCATGCCGTTCTGATTTCGGAGCTGTTCTCCGTTTTTGCGATGGACAGCCAGATCGAATGGGTGCCTCAACAGGGTTACGCGTTCTACGACCTGCGCACCATCCATTGGAAATGATGTCCATCAGCCGAATGGTCGGCCGTTTCCCATGGACCGGCGGCGCCAGGGAAAATCCAGGTAGGCTTGCTGCCGCGTTCCCGATCCGCCTGTTGGGAGCGTAACCAAGCGGTAAGGCTGCGAAGGTCATCCAGCCGCTACAGAATTGTCCCGTACGAGAGCCGATATCCACGACCCCAATGCCGCGGCGATTTCCAGGCGTGACCGCTCGGTATCATCGGCAACAGTCCTGGCAACGTGGCCGTCCGGGCGGACCAGCATGGCGCCGCTTCCGGACAGGCCGCATGTCTTCAACCAGTCCGTTTCGAAAACGTAACCATCGTTCAGATTGACGAATTTTACCCCATAGGGAGCGACGACGTCCCCTTGCCAGCGCGAAGCTTCCGTGCGGGTGAACAGCGTGAACGACACTGGATCGACCAGGTCGAGCGTTGATATTCGGCGACCGCGATGGGTCACCCAGGCATGGGGCATGCGATCCCCCGGGTTCGCCGACGGATCGTACCGCGTAGGTTCGGCAGGCCCGCGAACGGGAGGACCGTACGAATAACCGAGCTGCAGTCCGGGGCTGAGAAAATGCTCGCGGTGTGTCGAGATTTCGGAACCAAGTGCGGTCCGGCCAGCATCGCTCACCGTTCCCCCGATGATCGATTGCTCGGCCAGACGAAACAGGTCTGGCAGCCGGTTCGAATTGTGCAAACTCTGCCGACAGTTGTTCTCGGCGATGGGTCGGCGTTCTTCGTCATAGCTGTCGAGTATGGCTGATGCTGCTGCGTTGCGCAGCGCCAAGGCCATCTTCCAGGCGAGGTTATGCGCGTCAGCAATCCCGGTATTGAGTCCCAGGCCACCGGTCGGTGGAAAGCGATGCGCGGCGTCGCCGACCAGAAAGCAGTTGCCCCGGCGATACGCAGTAGCAACCTGGGCCGCCATCATCCAGGGCACGACATGCTTGACCTGAAGCTCAACGTCGCGGACGCCAATGGCGTTTCGGATCAGCGTTGCGCAATGTTCATCGGTGTAGACCGCCCGGTCGAATATTTGCGGCATTGCCCGCGGCGTGTAGACCCACGTGCGGTCGATATCATAGGCGATGAAGGTGCCTGCAACCGACGGGTCGAGTATCCAGTACAGGATGGCCGGTCGGTCCCGGAGCAACGCACGAAGGTTTGCTTCGAAATGAATGGTAATGCGCGGCCGTACTGACGGATTGCCGTCGAGCGGAATGGCGAGGAATTCCCGCACCGCGCTATTCGCGCCATCCGCGGCTATCAGGAAGGTGCTCTTGATCTGATATTTCGAGCCATGCGACTGAATTGTCGATATGGCTCCGCCGTCTTCGAGACGACATCCGACCCAGTCATGTTCGGTCCGAAGTTCGATTGCCGCATTCTTCTCGGCCGCGGCGCGCAGGATGGCCTCGAATTTCGGTTGCGCCAGGTTCAGTAGCGGTGTTGGAGTGGCCTGGACCGCACTGGCTTCGGGCGTATCCAGCGGTATCTTGCCAAGTTCGATCCCCGCCAGGGTCGTCATGAAGCGCGAATACTCCTGGTCGCCGCGAGGGGGGCCGGCTGACCGCATCATGTCGACATCGATATCGAGCGATCGCAGGATCTCGAGCGAGCGCGGATTCACGACGTGCGCCTTTGGCGCGCTGTCGGCTCTCGTTGGCCGCCGTTCCACGACGACCGAAGGAATGTTCTGTCGCGCCAGCAACAGCGCCATTGTCAGCCCGACCGGACCGCCGCCAACGATCAGAACGGGGATATCGGCCTGCTGATCAAATATCATATCACGCTCGCAACGGTATTTCTTGTGGTGTTCCCGTACTTGCCGGGACTACATAATCGAGCCGAAATACACCCACCGCGTGCCATCGAATCGCATCAGCTTCATTTGCTTGATTGGGCTGTAGTCGGTCCGAGAGGTCGTGACCTCAATGCCCGGCAGCAGCAGATCGTAGTCGATCTTCTTCAGGTTGCGGGCCTGCTCCATGATGTTCTCGCGGGTCAGGTTGTCTCCGCATTGCCGGAGCACCTGGACCAGGCTTTGCGCGACGCTGTAGGCGTAGGCAGAGAAAAACGCGTTGCTCAAGTCACCTTCGGGGTAATAATCGGCCATGAACTTGCGCCAGGTCTTGACGCCGGCATCGTTTTCCCACGCTGGATCGGTCGGATCCTTCATGAAGTTCGACGACACCACGCCGACTGAGTTTTCGAGTCCCGCCGGCTTCAATACGCCGCCAACCGAGATGGAAGCGAAGGCGAGTATATTGATCGAGGGTTTCCAGCCCGTCTCCGCCAAACGGCGGATCGCCTGCGCTGCCGTGCGCGGCGTGGCAAAATTCATGAAGGCGTCGGCTCCGGATTGCCGGAGGGTGGCGATTTGCGAGTCGATGGTGGGGTCGGACGGATCATATCCCGCTTCGGCGACGATCATGTCGGACTTGTTGCCAAGACCCTCTTTGAGGCCTTTCAGCATGTTTTTTCCAAAATCGTCTTTTTGAAACAGAACCGCGATCTTGGCGGAAGGGTTCTCGGTCAGGATGTATCTAGCGTAGAGGCGGCCCTCCATTTCAGCTTGCGGAAACCAGGCCATTGTCCACGGCGCGTGCTCCGGATCGTTAAATCGTGCGTCGCCGGAAGAGAGAAACAGCTGCGGGACCTGCTTGCGGTTCATGTAGGCGACGATGGCGGCGTTCGTGGGCGTGCCGGCCGAAGCGAAAATCATCGACACCTCGTCACCCTCGACCAATCGACGCGCCTGCTCTGCGGTCTTGGGCGGGGAGTAGTTGTCGTCATACGATATGTAACGGATCTTTCGTCCATTGATGCCGCCACGATCGTTGATCATCCGGAAAAACGCTGCCTGTGTTTTTCCGATCGTCGAGACAAGCGAAACCGGTCCGCTGTAGGGAACGATGTTGCCGATCACAATTTCCGTGTCGCTCGTGCCCGGCCCGTATTGGGGCGCCGCAACCACGGCCGTGCCGTAAACGATGGTCCCCAAGGCCATCGCGACCGTTAGACCTGTCCGCATGATACTCTCTCCGTCACTGTTCAGAGTTGTTCTTATGCACACTATGAGGCGGCAAATATCGGCAGGATCTGCCGCGACCGTATCTTCCAGGTCCCCGCGTCATGCTGCATGGTGTCGTTGACGTCGCCGATCAATGCAGGGGTCGGCGGCCTACTCGAATCGTCCGAGCGATACAGGGTCAATATCCAGCGGACACTGATCGAGGATTGGGTCACTTCCAAAAGATGGAGGTTCGAAACGACGTGTCGCGACGTGCGGCCGGTCATGTCACGTCGCCTGCGAAGCCCGTCCCTGATCGCGTCAATTCCACGCGTCGTTACTCCGGCGATGTTCTGCTCGGCATCGTCCGTGTAGAAACGGGCCGCTTCGTCCGCTCGGCCGTGATCGATCAGCCAGGCCCATTCCGCCAGCAGCTGTTCAATGTCCGCGCGGATTGATTGATGGTTCATGAACCTGGCTCTTGGGCAAATAAAGCGTGAGGGACCGGCGGCCGCGGATGGCCGTGATTGACCGCATGGCGGTCGCCGGCGGTACGAGTTAGGTTCGCGAAGGCAGACCGCGCGGGCCGATGTTTTTGCGCTTCTTCAATTCGGCCTCCGGGACGCCGCTGCGGAATTGCGCCAGCAATTCTTCGGGTTCGAAGTCAACACCGATCGGATTCTCGGCGAACGCGGGTGAATTGATCCAGGCATCCGCTTCGGCATTCGTTGGGAAATTGTCGATCTGCAGTTCGACGGCATTTCCGTCCGGATCCTTGTAGTACATCGACGTGGTGGGCCCGTGATTGACGCAGTGCGACGGCACGATGGAGATGTCGCGCAGCCGTTCGTAGTTCGACAGCAGGTCGTCAAATGTCGCATAGGTGAAGGCGATATGATGAAGCCCTGCCGACCGGTCGGCGTCATGATTCAGCGTGGGGATCTGGATCGCAGCGATACGATGATGTTCGTCATCGTAGGTAAGAAAGCCGATGAAGCTGTTTTCAAAAACGATGTGCGCATTCAGGACTTTGCAGTACCAGTCGAGGAGCCTGCTCTTGTCAGTTGTCTTGAAGACGATATGGGCCAGTCGGTCCGGCACGATCCGCCGGGTGGAACTGTGGCTCGCGATGGCTGCCGTATCAGTCATGTCAGTGGCTCCGTTGCAGGGTGTCTAGTGAATGAACGAACCGGCACGGTCCGGCGCGATGCGTGCTTCGATATGGCCAATGCGCTCGATCTCGATGCGAACCAAATCATCGACCTTTAGCCAGGCTTTGTCCGGGCGAAACGCGGCGACGCCGGCCGGCGTGCCCGTCGCAATCACGTCGCCGACTTCCAGCGTGAAAACCGTCGACAGTGCCTCGATCAGAGCGGCGCAATCGAAGATCAGGTTGCGGGTATTCGACGATTGCCGGACCTCGCCATTCACGTAGGTCCTGATATCGAGCTCGACCGGATCGGGAATTTCGTCGGGTGTGACGATCACCGGTCCCATGGGGCAGTGCGTGTCCCAGGACTTTCCCATGATGGCTGTCGGCGCCATGCGCTGCCAGTCGCGCACCGACACATCGTTCAGGATGGTGTATCCGGCGATGACCTGAGATGCCTGCGCCGACTTGACCCGCCGGCAGCGGCGGCCAATAACGATCGCGAGTTCTGCCTCGTAGTCGAGTTGATCCGACTCCGGCGGCAGCAAAACAGTGGCGTAGGGGGCACGCGCCGACGTCGACTGCTTGTTGAAGAAAACCGGTCGCTCCGGCATCTTGGCATTGGCACCGCCGACTTCGATGGCGTGGTCGCGGTAGTTCATGCCGGTCGCCAGGATTTTTGGCGGACGCAGGATCGGGCTTTCGATCGTTACTTGCGACCTCGAGATCGCGGGTCCTCCCCGAGTGAGAGCGCTCCTGGCCTCCGCCATCGCCACCTCGCCCTTCGTCAGGAAAGCGATCATTTCACGGGGGAGGGCGGGTGCCGCTACGCTCAGATCGAGGATATCGTTGCCTCGCATGACGCCGATACGGGTGCCGTGGTCGTCGGTAAAGGTCAAAAGTCGCATGGTCTCCCCGCCATCGCCGTGAGCGTTTTATTCTTTTTGCGCTGCGATATGCCGCCTTTCGGCAGCGTAGCATCGCGGTCAGGGGCGGGGTAATAGAAAGACCTGATAACGTTATGTTGGTGGAACGCGCCCGGAAACTTCTATCCGGCCTCCACCCGTTCCGACCTGAAGGCAAGTGCGTCACAATGTCCAAGCTTCCAAATAGCCATAGCATGATGGCGTTTCTGGCCGTGGCCGAGGAGGGAAGCATCAACGCCGCAGCCGAAAAACTCCATGTTTCTCAACCCGCATTGACACGCACGATCCGGGAGTTGGAAGAGCAAGTCGGCACGCAATTGTTCGATCGCAATCCCAAGGGCGTGACCTTGACCCCCTTCGGGCAATTGCTGGTGGGGCATGCGCGGCGGTTGCGTTCAGAGTTGGAAGCCCTGGCGCGGAATGCGCGCTCCTATCGGGCGAATCGACGTGGTCATTTGGCGATCGGAGCGGTGCCGGTGCATCCGGTCTTGCTCGTTGCCAAGGCCATCGCCGACATTCAGAAGCGCGACAATCTCGAGGTCAGCGTCGTTGTCGGCTCTCAGCTAGAGATGATCGCTCTACTGCGAGCGGGCAAGGTCGAATTGGTGCTGGGGCCGTTGCTGGCTGATGCCGAGATCGCGGGATTGCATCAGGAATTGATCAATCAGGAAGGAACCGAGTTTTATTGCCGACCAGATCATCCGCTTGCGGCGAAATCACCGGCCGTAACCACCGATCTCGGCACCGCACAGTGGGTCCTCGCAGGTCGCGGCAACACACTTCGTACCCGGATTGACGAACACTTCATGCGGGCCGGTCTCGTTCTTGACGTTCCCATTGAGACCGAGGACGTGAATTTGCGGCGTTCAATCGTCGCGCAATCGGATCTGATTTCCGCGTTTCCGAGCCATCACGTGTTTAACGAAGTTAGAACCGGCACTCTGTTCAGGATCGACTATGCCGGGCTTCAGGAGCAACAGGCGATCGGATGCATCCGAATGCTCGAACATACACCGATTTCACGCGGGTTCATCGATGCGCTTCGAATGAACTTCGAAACTGCAGGGCTGTTGCCTCGCTTGCCGATCGATCAGCGATAATCCGAGGACGCCGGGCACGCAGGCAGGCTAGAGCGTCGAGCCCGTCGCCAGAATGCGCTTTCGCAGTGATTCGATGTGGCCCTTCATCGCCTCCGCGGCGGCGCTGGCGTCGTGCCGTTCAAACGCCTTGAGCAATTCGTGATGTTCCGTACTGGTCATATCGTAGTCCGCGAATTGCCAGTGCGGCATGAACCACAATCGTGACATGCGCTCGTGAATAGGCCGAAGCACTTCAACGATGAGCTTGTTGCCGGCCACGCGCGCAATCGTGGTGTGGAAGCGGCGATCGAGCTCCATCAGCCGAATCGAATCGGACTTCTCTCTCAGTTTCTCAAACTCGTTCAGGATGTTCTTCAGCTCGGCGATATCGGCGAGCGTTGCGCGTTCGGCGCATTGCGAGGCGCAGTACGGCTCGATCAATGCGCGCACTTCGAGCGCCGTGAAGATCTCGGAAAGCGACTCGACCTTGATGAAGATGCCCTTGCGCGGAATGATCTCGAGCAGTCCCTCCTGCTGGAGCTGATGCAGCGCTTGGTGCACGGGCGTGCGACCAAGCTTCAGATCATCGCAAATCGTGCTTTCCTGCAGAAACTGACCAGGGATGTAGCGGGCTGAAACCAGCCGCTCCTTGATCAGATCGTAGGCGAGCGCCTGAAGGGTCTTGCCAGCGCCCTTCGGCGCCGAACGCGAGGAGGGGCTGGTTTTCGCGCGCGCGTTCCGCGCCATGAGAAAACTCCAGAATGAGAATCAATGGAGATACGCTTAATATATCAATAGCGGGCAGCCTTCAACGAAGGCCGCCCGCATGGATTGCGTTAGCGGCGGCCGGCCCCCAGATGGGCGATGCCTTCGATTTCCACCAGGATTTCCGGCGAAGCGAGGTTGGAGACCTCGACGAGGGCGGAGGCCGGAAAATCCCCCGTGAAGAACTCCTTCCGCGCCTTCCAGACCTGCTGCCGATTCTCGATGCGGGTGACAAAGACGTTGATCTTGACGATATCCGCCATGGCGCCGCCGGCAGCCTCGACGAGGGCCTTGAATTTCTCGAAGATTGCCCTGGTTTGCTCATACTCGTCCGCGCCGACAATGGTCTTGCCGTCCGCTCCACGCGCCGTCAGTCCGGAAAAATAGGCGATCTCGCCCACGACGAGACAATTCGACCAGAGCCCGGGCTCGGCCTCGGCGACGGAGGGAGATGTGACGCGACGGATTTTCATGGAGAGCTCCTTTCAAAATATCAGGATGGTGTTTCGTTCAGCCGTTGGATCGCCCGCGCGATCGCACGGGGAATGAGGTGGGCGCGATAGTTCGCACTCGCATGCAGGTCGTCATTGAGGTTGTCCGGCGCGACGGCATAGTCGTGGAGCGCGTCGGTCGACAGGTCCTCGCTCAAAAGCCGCTCGCAGGCCTCATCGCGATAGACGCATGTCCGCGCGCCATTGATCGCGACACGCACGTGATCGCCGAAATCGGCCACGAAAGCGCCCACCGTGACATAGCCGGATGCGGGATTGGCGACCTTGAAATAGCCGGCGCGCAGGACCTTGGGAAAGCGAACGGCGACGATGATTTCGTCCGGTTCGAGGGCTGTGCTGAACAGATCCGTGAAGAAACGGTCGGCGGCGATCGCACGGCGATTGGTGATGACCGTCGCATTCAGGCCGAGCACCGCCGCCGGATAGTCAGCGGCCGGGTCGTTGTTGGCGATCGAGCCGCCGATCGTGCCCAGATTTCGAACCTGCGGATCGGCGATGCCGGCTGCCAGCATGGCAAGGCCGGTGGCGCCGCTGTCCTCGAGCCGGGCCACTTTCGCATGGCGAGCCATGGCGCCGACGGTGATGGTATCGCGTTCGATGGAGAGTTCGGACAGGCCGCCGATGTCCTGCAGATCAATCAGCAGAGACGGCGCGTTGAGTCCATGTTTCCAGGCCGGCAGCAGCGTTTGCCCACCGGCGAGCAGCTTCGCCTCCGGATCGGAGCCGAGGAGGCGCTCCGCCTCTGCCAGGCTCGCCGCGCGGATATAGTCGAAGGCGTGCAACCCGGGCTCCTCCCGTCAGCGGGAATGGGCGCCGCCGCGCATGGCGGCCGCACCGGCGACGACGGCGTCGACGATGTTGAGATAGCCCGTGCAGCGGCACAAATTGCCGTGCAGTTGGGCGCGGACCAGTTCGGGTGTCACTTCATCGTTCTCGCGCGCGATTGCGTCGGCCATCATGATCATCCCCGGTGTGCAAAATCCGCATTGCAGCGCATGATGGGCCATGAAGGCCTCCTGCAACGGATGTAATCCATTGCCGCCGGCAAGGCCCTCGATCGTGGTGACGGACTTCCCGTGCGCCTGGACGGCCAGCATCGTGCATGATTTCACGGCTGCTCCATCGACATGGACGGTGCAGCATCCACATTGGGACGTGTCGCAACCGACATGCGTGCCGGTGAGACCCAGTTGCTCACGGATGAATTCGACCAACAGCAGGCCGGGCTCGATCGCCTGCCGGACAGGGCGACCGTTTACCTCAAGTGCGAGTTCCAATAGGTGAGTTGCCGATTCCAAGGCAGGCATCACTTGGGTTTCGCGAGGAAATCGCCGATGGTCGCATCGGTGTGGAACACGGGCTTCTCGTAGTAATGCGGGCCGTCGTAAATTTCGATCAGCAGCGATTGCTTGCGCGCGATGGTGGGGCCGTGCGGGCTGTCCTTGGGATTCATGTAGAACGAGCCGGGTCCGAGCGTCAGGTTGGAGCCGGAATACTCGTACTCACCGGAGATGCAGTACATGAACTGATTGGACGCATGGGAGTGCGCAACCGGTACGCCGCCGCCTTCCTGGAAGTCCAGCAGGGCGATGCTCGCGCCGCTGGTCGGATGCTTCCAGAGGAAGTACTGCTTGAATCCGTAGTCGGGAAAATCAAGCCATTTGTCCGTGTCCAGCTTGGCGATGTCGATCAAAACTTCCAGGCTCATGGAGTCCTCCGTCTGTCGCAATTGAGGTGGCGCGCAAGCAGTTCGAACACGGCTTGCGGGGTGAAGGGCAGGTTGATTGCTGAGTCGATCGGCGAGCCGAGGGCATCGGCAACCGCCTGGGTAATCGCGGGCGGTGCGCCGATCGTTCCAACCTCGGCTCCTCCCTTGACCCCCAGCGGATTGGTCGATGTCGGCACCGAATGCTCGATCGAGGTGATCGGCGGAATGTGATGGGAGCGCGGCATCGCATAGTCGAGAAAGCTGGTGGTGAAGAGCTGGCCGCTTCCGTCATAGACGATGCGTTCGCTGATGGCCTGGCCGATACCCTGCGCCGCCGACCCGTGGAGCTGACCCGCGAGCAGCGTCGAATTGATGACGTTGCCGACGTCGTCGGCTGCCACGTAGCGCACGACGCTGACGGTGCAGAGATCGGGGTCGATCTCGACTTCGACGATATGGCAGCCGTTCGGATAGTTTTGCGGCGTCGCCGCGAAATAGCCGACGGCCTCGAGGCCAACCCCGAGATGAATTGGAAAGCCGAACGGCGCATAGGACGCCTTGGCGACATCGCGCAGATGGAGCGCAGCATTACTCGAGCGATGACTGAACATTCCCTCCTGGAAGCTCACCTCGGCCGGATCTACCTTCATCATCCAGGCGGCGATATCGCGGGCCTTCGCGACGATGCCGTCCGCCGCCCCCTTCAGCGCTGACCCGCCGACGGTCAGCGAACGCGAGGCATAGGTGCCGCCGCCATGCGAGACCTTGTCGGTGTCGCCCTGGACCACCCGGATCGCGTCAGTTGCGATCCCTAGCCACTGAGACAGCAATTGCGGATAGAGCGTTTCATGCCCTTGGCCATGCGAGAAGGTGCCGGCCAAGATGCTGGCACTTCCGCTGGGATCGAACCTGATCTCCATGCGTTCATTGCTGATGGCGGCCACTTCGACGAAGCAGCAGATGCCGCGGCCCCGCAACTTGCCGCGCGCCAAGCTTTCGGCCCGGCGTGCGGGGAACCCATCCCAATCGGCGGCGCGCAGCGCCTTGTCCATGACCGCTTCGAACTCGCCGCAGTCGAACTTGTCGTTGACGGCGGTCTTGAAAGGCATTGCCGCTGATTTGACGAGGTTGCGACGGCGGATGGTGACCGGGTCGAGGCCGAGCCGCTGGGCGGCCGCGTCCATGGCGCGCTCGATGAAATAGGTCGCTTCCGGCCGTCCGGCACCGCGATAGGACGTGGTCGTGCGGGTATTGGTGAACACGCCCTGTAGCCGCACGCGTGCCGCGGGGATGGCGTAGGGGCCGACGATCATGCGCGCGGTCAGGAATGGCGACACGCCGGTGGCTGGTCCGAGGCGGCAGCCGAGATTGTGCCGCGTCGTTACGTCGATCGCCAGAACATGGCCTTCATCGTCAAGCGCCACACGGCCCTCGGCGGCCTGGTCGCGGCCATGGAAGTCCGCAAGAAAGCTCTCGCTGCGATCTGCGGTCCATTTCACCGGCCGGCCGAGCCGCCGCGATGCCCAGAGCACAAGCACGTCTTCGGGGTAGAGTCGGCCTTTGGTTCCAAAGCCGCCGCCGACGTCCTGTGCGACGACGCGGACCGCATTCGCAGGCACCCGCAGCACGTTTTCGGCGAGCAGCCGGCGCACGCTGTGCGGATTTTGCGTCGAGGTGGTCAACGTCCAGCGCTCGTCGGACGCATCGTACCAGCCGATCGAGCAGCGTGGCTCCAGGGCCGCTCCGATCACACGCGGTTGTCGCGTTGCGACGTCAACGACATGGGCGGCTCGGCTGAAGGCTTCCTCGGTTGCCTTGACGTCGCCGAGCGTGAGATCGAAGCACAAATTGCCCGGTGCGTCGGCGTAGACCTGCGGGGCGTCGTCGGCGAGCGCGTCCTCGATCGAGACCACGGCCGGACGCGCTTCATAGGAAACGGCAACGAGCGCCGCGGCGCGACGGGCGACGATCCGGCTCTCGGCAACCACGAATGCGACCGCATCACCGACCGCGAGAACGCGCCGCGCGATCAGCGCCTGAAAGGGCGTGCGCTTCCAGTTGTTTCCCGCGACCGCGGCGGGAATACTTTCGCAGGGAATATCGCCCAGGCGGTCGGCCGCGAAGTCCGCACCGGTCAGAACGGCAATAACGCCGGGCAGGGCGGCGGCCTCGGCGGTGTCGATCGCGACGATGTCGGCATGCGCTTCGGTCGACCGCACGACCACGGCATGGCACAGCGCGGCTAGCTTCACATCATCGGCAAAGCGGCCCTGGCCGGTCACAAGGCGCAGGTCCTCCTTGCGCCTGAAGCGGCCGGTCGATCCGGGCTGACTTTGAAGGGACGTGATCATCGCCGCCGGTCAATCGAAGAAGGAAGGCGGAGGCGCCATGCCCCATTGCGTTGTCTCATGGGCCTGGCCCACGAAGTACACCGGCTCGTACTCGTCGTTGACGAGATCGGTGTCGGTATAATGTTCGATGCGGTTGCCGAAGGGATCGAGCCAGTAATCGTAGATCAGGCTGCCGAGATAATGCCGGCCGTATCCGGCGTCGAGCTTCCATCCCTTCGAGGCCAGGTGCTCGTGCCCTGCAATAACGGCGTCGAGGTCGAGCACCTCATACGAACTGTGATGGCAGCCGAAATTCTTCGATTCGTTGACGAGGATGCAGTGATGCTCGACATATTCCTTGCCCTCGTCGTAGCGAAGGAACGTTCCCTTGATGATGGGGTCCGGGTCTCCCGGTGCGCAGATATAGTCTGACGGTACCAGCCGGAAGTATTTGCGGAACCAGTCCACCTCGGCCACCACGTCCTTTACCCAGAGCACGAAATGACCGATCCGAAGCACCGGGGTCGCTTCGGCGCGCTGGCGAACCGTTCCGTTGAAGCGCAGATGCTCGGAAGCGAAGTTCATCCGGTAGGACCTGCGGATCGGCTGGGCGGCGACTTTTGCGGCGCCATGCTCGATCCAGATCGAGTGTCCGTTGGGCGTCGTCAGAGTGACTCGAAAGCCGCCACCGGGATCGAGAATCGGCTCGACGGCCGTTGCGCCGGGAATGCGGGCGGCTTTCTCCAGTTCGTCGCGGCTTTCGACCGTGAACGCGCCACCGAGGAATTTCGGCTCGTCACCGAGCCGCGTCACGTGGATATGATGGGCCTCGCCGGTGCCGCGCATGAACAGGCCGGTGTCGGTTCGGGCTGAGCGCATCATGCCGAAGTCGACCAGAAATCGTTCCATCACGTCGAGATCCGGGGCCTGATACGCCGTATAGGCGACCCACTTCAAACGAACCCGTTCCACGCCTGACCTCGTGATTTTGTCAACATCAGATACTAGTATGATATATTACATGCATTGTCCAGAACGGCGGCCGGTTTTGCTAACCGATCGGCGCCGGCAGCCGGTCCGGCGTGAAGGGCGGATCGGGGAGCCGGCCATTTCGGGCCCGCGCGATCGCGCTGCCGATCGCGCAAACCGTGGCGAGGCAGAGCATCTGACGAAGTTGCGTTGGCTCCGCCTGCCCATCACCGTCGGACGAGGCGGCGAAGCTCACGATGTCGAATGAATGCAGCATCGTGGGAAAGTCCTCAGGAAACAGCGGGGCCTTGTCCAGATCGATCCCGTTGCTTCGACGCAAGCTGATGAAGACGGCATCCATCACCGCCGCCTCGGCGATGTTGGCGCAACCTGGGGGCAGATGAGGCCCAGAGACGACCGTCACGACCTTGCTCAAATTGACGATCGCCGTCTCGGCATCGAATTCCAGGCCGGCAAAGGCGATGGAGGTGATGCCGGATTGCTCGATCGCGGCTACGGCTGCGCCCGGAAGCCGGCGCTGCTGCACGGGTTGACCGGGGAGATGTTGCTGCGCTGGCCAATCAAAAGCCGCGGCGGCCCGGTCGAGGGCCGACAATGTCTCGGCGTTCGATAGGCGCGATCGCAATGCAGCCAGCGAATCCGTGCCTTGCGACGAAGCATCCCGATCCAGCACTTGCTGGTGCGACAGGGCCGCGGCGACGCGAGCACGCGTGGGAAGCGCGTCATGCGGGTAGACCGTTTCAACGCACGGCTCGCCGGAGGCAGTGACGGCATCGACGATGCGCGAATAGCCCAGACAGCGGCAGATATGGCCGGCCAGGGCATGGCGGACGTCGTTTGGCGTCGGACGCGGATTGGCGGCCAGCAGCGAAGCTGCGGAGACCAGAATTCCGGAGGCGCACGCGCCGCAAGGATTGATATCCCGGCGATCAAACAGGCGCCTGAGAGGATCGAGCCTGGGGTCATTCACGCCGGCGGAGGTAACGACGTGACCACCGCGGCATGTCGCCGCCATCGTCAGGCACGAGAGCGCGGGTGCGCCGTTGAGCAGTACCGTACAGGCGCCGCAGGTCCCGGAAGTACAGCGCGGTTCATCTCGCGACGGATTTTCACGGGCCTGCAACACCTGTTGGAGCGTTGCGCACGGGTCGGCCTCCATGCTCGCCGGAACGCCGTCGATGTCGAACACAAGGTGCATCGCCTACAACATGCTTTGCGCGTCATCAAAGGGGTTATGCTTGGAGCGGGCCCTGCTCGCCGCTTGCTCGAGCGTGTCGCGGGCCAGAACGGCGGCCAGTCTCACCCACAGTTCGAGATTGGCTAGACGTACGCCCGAGGTTCGTAAGCCGTCCGCCGCCAGTCGTCCGGCCTGCTCGTAACTTGCTGTCCTTGCCGGCGCACCGCGCAGCGACGATTCCGCGACCGATATGTGCACGGGTGCCGGCAGGCAACCGCCGAGCACCAGGGTCGCTTGTTCGATCGAACTGGCATCGGCGTTGAGCCCCACATAGGCTGCGGCGCTCAACGGCGTATCCGTCACCATGATTTTGCGGAAGGCGCTGCCGGCATCGGGTGAGGGAGGGCGGACGAAAATCTCTCGAACGATCGTTCCGCGCGGGAGCATGAACTTTCCGCTGCCGTCGTACAGCTCATCCAGATTGCAGCGAATATCGTCCCCGCTCGGCGAAACGGCGCGGGCCGCGGCGCCCAGCGCCATCAATGCGGGCATCAAATCGTAATCGGGCCGGCCGCAGCAAAGGTTGCCAATGACGGTCGCCGTATGGCGGATTTGCGGAGGCAGCACCTGTTCAACGGCCTCGTGAAGCGCGGCCCATCGCTTGGCAATCCAGAGGTGATTTGCGATCGCGTCGAGGCGTACAAGAGGGCCGATGGAAAGTCCGGTCTTGGGGTGGGCTACCAGCCGATCAACATCGTCGACGTCAGACAGCGCGATCAGCCGG
This sequence comes from Hyphomicrobiales bacterium, assembly GCA_017305715.1. GTDB lineage: Bacteria > Pseudomonadota > Alphaproteobacteria > Rhizobiales > Xanthobacteraceae > Bradyrhizobium. The sequence goes on from JAFKKG010000030.1 coordinate 74,646, forward strand.
GCAAATTTCACTCCCCCGAAGCGCAGGCCGCGCGCAATTTCGCAGCCGCCGGCGACGATAGCAGAGCCCGGCTCACCAGCCATGCGTGCGGCTTCGACCAGCGAACCTGGCCTCAGCCAGTCGACCTTGCCGGGACCCGACCCGAAGCCATGGAATTCGGAATCAATCATTTTGGCGATTCTTAACTATCGTTTATACGCATGATATATTAGAAGGTGATAGATGTAACTAGGCTTTTCAGGGCAAATCAAGGAAAACTGGCGATGACTCTTTCGGTTGAGGCGCGTGAAATGCTTCGCGTCGTTAATGTCGCAACGCTGACCAACTGCCTGCTTTCGCGCGGGCTGCGGAACATCTTCCTCCATGGAATCTCGCCGGTTGCGCCGACGACGGACAATATGGTCGGCGAGGCTTTCACGATGCGCTTTATTCCCGCGCGTGAGGATATCGACAACATGGCGGCCTATGCCCGGCCCGATCACGTCCAGCGGCGCGCGATCGAGGAATGCCCGGCCGGATCGGTGCTGGTCATCGATTCGCGCGGCGATGCCCGCGCAGCGTCTGCCGGAGATCTCCTGATTGCGCGCCTCAAAGCGCGAGGCGCGGCCGGAATCGTGACCGACGGCGGGTTTCGCGACGTCGCTGGCGTGGCCAATACAGGCTTGCCGTCCTATCAGAAACAGACCGCCTCTCCGGCAAGTCCGATCATTCATCACGCCGCCGACCTCAATCTGCCGATCGGCTGCGCCGGCGTCGCCGTCTATCCCGGGGACATTGTCGTCGGCGACCGTGAAGGCGTCGTGATCTTTCCAGCGAAGTTCGCCGAAGAGGTCGCCCGCGAAGCGCACGAAGCGACGCTCTACGAGGAGTTTGCCGACGTCGAGATTCGTCGTGGTCGCTCCATCTTCGGCCTGTTTCCCGCTACCGAGGAGAGCCGCGCGCAATACCAGGAATGGCGCAAGCTGCAGAACGCGAAGCCCCGCTAGGGGACAACCTCCGCACGCTTGACCATACGCAAGAAATATCATACGTACATCACAAGAATATTTCAGGGGCAGGCGCGATGTTGCGGGTTTTGATCTCGGGAGCGGGGATCGGCGGGCTGACGGCGGCGCTGCATCTGGCGCGCCGCGGCTTCGAGGTCGAGGTTTTCGAGGCGGCGCCTGAAATCCGTGAGCTCGGGCTCGGCATCAACATTCAGCCGCACGGGGTGCGCGAGCTCGTGGCGATCGGCCTCGAAGATGCGATTGCCCGTGGATCCTGTGCGGTCGCCAAGCTTGCCTATTTCAACAAGCACGGTCAGGAGATCTGGCACGAGCCGCGCGGTCGCGACGCGGGTTATCGCTATCAGCAGGCGGCCATCAACCGCGGCCGCTTGCAGGGAATGCTGCTGGAGGCTGCATCGGCGGCGTTGGGGGGCGATCGCATCCATGCCGGACATCGGCTGGAGCGTTTCGAGCAGTCGGACAATCAAGTCATTTTGCATTTCGCGGCCGGCCCGGATGGCCAGCGGCCTGCACCACGTCGCGGCGACATTCTCGTCGGTGCCGACGGCATCCACTCGGTTGTGCGCAAGAGCTTCTATCCGAACGAAGGCCTGCCGAAGTTCGGCGGGCAGATCATGTGGCGCGGCATTTCACGGGTTCGTCCCTTCTTCGACGGTCGGACGATGATCATGGCCGGGCATCGCGACAAGAAAGTCGTGGTCTACCCGGTCGATGCCGGCGTCGGCGATGACGGACTCATCAACGTGAATTGGGTGGCTGAAGACACCATTACCGACAGCATGCCGCCGCGCGAGGACTGGAATCGGGAGGCGTCCGTGCCCGGCGTGGCGGCCCGGTTCGTCGACTGGCGCTTTCCCTGGCTGGATGTTCCCGCGGTGCTCGCGGCCGCGCCCACCTGCTACGAGTTTCCCAAGGTCGATCGCGACCCCGTAGCGCAATGGAGCTTTGGAAGGGTCACCCTTCTGGGTGATGCGGCCCATCCGATGCATCCGGCAGGCTCCAATGGCGCCACGCAAGCCATTATCGATGCGCCGGCGCTGGCGGACAGCCTGGTTGCAGACAGTGATCCGGTGGCGGCGCTGCGTACATATCAAGACAAGCGGCTTCCCGTCCTTGCCGAACTGGTGCGCATCAATCGCGAGAAGATGGGGCCGGAGTCGGTCATGATCCTCGCCGAACAGCGTGCGCCGAATGGTTTCACCAACGTGCTCGATGTGCTGACACAGGAGGAACTGGACAGCGCGTCGAACGCATACAAGACCGCAGTAGGGGCCGAGCGCGCCAGGGGATAAAGCGCGTCGACCGGATGGCTATCGTCTTTCAATAAAGGGGGCTCAACGATGCAAGTGAATAAACTGTTCCGGAACGCAATTCTGGTTTTGGCCGCGCTGGGGTTCAGCCACGGCGCCAGCGCCGGCGAGGCTGAGAATCGCCTCAAGCCCCTGCTCGAGAAGCTGGGCTATGCCGAAGGCAAGCTGCCGGTCCCGAAGCCGGCGATGGGCAACTACGTCGATGCCATCCCGGTCGGCAAAATCCTGTATCTGTCGAGCGCCGGGCCGCAGACGCCGGCCGGCGACTTCGTCAAGGGCCGCGTGCCCGATCAGGTCAACATGGAGGCTGCGGAAACCGCCGTTCAACTCGCTTGCGTACGCCAGCTTGCGCGTATCAAGGTCGCGGTCGGCGACCTCGATCAAGTCAAGCGCATCGTCTTTCTTCGCGTCAAGGTTCGCACGGTGGAGGGCTTCAACGATCTGACCAAGCTCTCGGACGGCTGTTCAGCGATGCTGGTGACGGCGTTTGGCGAGGCCGGAAAGCATACGAGAACCGGCGAGGGATATGTCGCGCTGCCCTTTGGTCTCACGTCCGAAATCGAAATGACGGTGGAACTGAAGTAATCGAAGGTCAAAGGCACTTCTGAGGAGACAGATGATGGTCAGCATCAAGCGCCGGCTTCTATTTATCGCGGCAGCAATCTTCGCATCTCATGCTCTGCCCGCCGCGGCCCAGGACAAGACGCCGGTCAAGATCGGCTTTCATGCGGGCCTCACCGGGCCCGCCGCCGCCGACGGCCTCTCGGCGGAGATCGCGGTCAAGCTCGCCGTCGAAGAGGCGAACAAGGCCGGCGGCATCAATGGGCGGCCGATCGAACTTGTCGTCTATGATGACCAAGGCAAGCCGGACCAGGCGGTTCCCGTCGCAAACAAGCTGATCGGCGACAAGGTTGTCGCCGTCATCTCGGCCGGTTTTTCCGCGCCGACCAAGGCTGCGGCGCCGGTATTTCAGGAAGCCCACATTCCGTACGTCGTTGCCATCGCGCTGCAGCCGGACATCACGAAGTCCGGCGATTACGTCTTCCGCGTCGGCAGCATGGGTGAAGTGGAAGGACGTGCCGGTGCCAAGCTGATCGGCGACGTACTGAAGGCGAAGTCCATCGTTCTGCTCACCATCAAAACCGATTTCGGCAAGACGGTTGCTGCCGGCCTCAAAGGCGCGGCGGACAAGTTCAGTTTCAAGGTCGTCAAGGAGTACGAGTACTCGCCCGGGGACCGTCAGTTCGGCCCGATGATCGCGAGCATCAAGGAAGACAAGCCCGATCTGATCTATGCTTCGGGCTTTTATTTCACCGGCGGGCCGTTGCTCAGTCAGATCCGTGCAGCCGGCATCAACGTGCCTTTCGTCGGTGCGCAGTCTTACAGCTCCAGCAAATTCATCGAAATCGCGGGCGCCGCGTCGGATGGAGCCATCATCACCAACGTGATCGACTGGTCCGGGAAGACTCCTCAGGAGAAGGCATTTTTCGAGGCCTTCGAGAAGAAGGCGGGCTTCCGTCCGGAGGCCGCGGGCTCCCAGGCCTATGCGAGTGCCGAGGTGCTGATTGCCGGGTTGCGGGCTGCCAAGAGCATCGATTCCGTCGCCATTCGCACGGCGCTGGCGGCGACCAAGATGCACACGGTCGTCGGAGATCTCAGCTTCAACAGCCTGCACGAGGTGCAGCGCTCATTCCCGGTGAGCATCGTCAAGGACGGCAAGTGGCAGTCCCATGGCGTGATCGAGGACCCGGTCCTGCTCGCGCCGCCGACGCAATAGCGATCCCAAGGCGGGGACCTTCGTAGCTCATCATGAAACTGATCTGGGAGTTGGCATTACAGGGCTTGCTGAATGGCTGCATCTACGCCTTGATCGCGGTAGGCCTTGTGATGGTCTACGGCCTCTTGCGGGTGCTTCACATTGCGCATGCGGGTCTCTTTACGCTCGGTGCCTATGTTTCGCTGGTCGTCACCAATGCCACCGGCAGCCTTGCACTGGCTCTGGCCTGCTCGGTCATCACCGTCGGACTGAGCGGGATCGCCATCTATCGGTTCTGTTACGAGCCGATCCTGAGCCGGCCTCCCTATGTTGTCCTGATCGTCTCGATCGGTCTCTTCATCATGATGGAAGAGATCTTTCGGATCGTGTTCGGCCCCTACGGGCTGTCCTATCTCAAGCCGCCGTTGCAGGAGCGATTCACTATCCTGGGCACCGGGATAACGGCTGCCGAACTCTCGGTCGTCCTGATCACGATCGTGCTGTTTGCGACGCTCGATGCTTTCAACCGGTTCACCCGTATCGGCATAGCCTCCCGAGCCACCGTGTCCGATCCGCAAATGGCCTCTTCCTTCGGGGTCGATATCCGGCTGATCCGGGACATGACCTTCTTCATCGGTTCGGCCTTCGCGGCGGTGGCCGGAACGATGGTCGGCGTGCTGAATAATTTGGTGGAACCAACGATGGGGAGCGTGCCGAGCTACAAGGCGCTGGCCATCATCGTCCTGGGTGGCATGGGCAGTATCAGGGGCGCGTTGGCAAGCGCGCTGTTCCTTGGCCTGATCGAGGCGTTTGGCACGACATATCTTGGAACGCTGCTCGATCGCGACGCCATTGCGTTTACCGTGCTGCTTGTGGTGCTGATGTTGCGGCCCGCCGGCCTGACCGGGAAGAAAACATGAGCGCGTACGTTCTCTCGATCGTGTCGCTGGTTGGGATCAACATCATCCTGGCGCTCGGCCTGCACCTGATCTCCGGCCTTTGCGGCCAGGTGAGCCTCGGTCATGCGGCGTTTTACGGGGTGGGCGCCTACACCACCGCCTTGCTGGCCAAGGCTGGATACCCGATCGGGCTCACGCTCCCGGCCGCCATGGCGGCCGCGGCTGTCGCGGGCTTTGTCGTCGGCCTATGCAGCCTGCGGGTCCGGGAGGATTTCCTCGCGATTGCGACCATGGCCGCGGGTTTCATTTTCCTCGGCGTCGTCAAGCAGAACGAAGCGCTGGGCGGCGAGATCGGCATTAGCGGGATCGCGATGCCGTCATTCGGACGGGACGGTTTTGTCGCCCTCGAGCTAGGGGTGACCGTGCTCGTCATTTTGTTCTGCCTGCATGTTCGACGAAGCTGGCTGGGCTTTGGTTTTTCGGCCGTGGCCGACGACGATGTCGCGGCACAGATGGTCGGCGTCGACAACCGGGCCTACAAACTGACGGCATTCTGCATCGGGACCGCGCTGGCGGGACTGGCAGGCGGCTTTCTGGCCTATTACCTGCGCGGCGTCAGCCCTGATGCTTTTGGATTTACGGCCTCGATCTCGGTGTTGTGCATGGTGGTGCTCGGCGGAATGCAATCGATCGCCGGCTGCATTATCGCAACAACGATCCTGACGTTAATGCCCGAAGTGCTGCGGTTTGCGGACAATTACAAGCTCCTGATTTTCGGGGCATTGCTGTTCCTCACCATGCGGTTCCTGCCCGACGGTCTCGGCGGCCTGTTCGCCCTGGCCAGGCGCAAGGAGGCCGGCCCGTCATGATGGACCCCAAACAACCGCGTCCCGCGCTCGAGGTCAGGGATATCGCCGTGCAGTTCGGCGGCATTCGGGCGATCGATCATGTGTCTTTCGCCGTCGGCAAGGGAGACCTCGTCGGATTGATTGGGCCCAACGGGGCGGGCAAGACTACCATGCTGCGTGTCGTCTCCGGGCAGGTTCGGCCGCAAGTCGGGCAGGTTCTTCTCGACGGCCGCGACATGCGCGGCTTCCGGGTGGCGCAGCGGGCGCGGACGGGCCTTGGCATGTCCAATCAGATCGTTCGTCCATTTCGCCATCTCACGCTGCTCGACAATGTAGCGCTTGCCGCCGGGCACGATCGCACGTCGTCGCCATGGGTTGCGATCGGGAGCGTCAGTCGCAAGCGGCAGCGCGCTGCCGCGATGGAACTGCTTGCGCTTGTCGGGATTGCTTCGGTGGCGCATGCCGACCCGCGCTCGCAGCCACTCGGCGTCCTCAAGCGCCTTGAAGTGGCACGCGCGCTTGCGATGAAGCCGGTCGTATTGCTGCTCGATGAGCCGTTGGCCGGCCTCAACCAGGCGGAGGCCGGAAAGCTCGCCGACACGATCCTCGAGCTGAATGCAAGCGGCGTCACGATCGTGCTGATCGAGCACAATCTTGCGGAAGCCCAGCGAATCTGCCGGCGATTTCTGGTTCTCGACAACGGACGGAAGATCGCAGACGGTCCGGTCGCCGCCGTCATGGCCGACGATGCGGTGATTACGGCCTATCTGGGTGAGGGGTGGCGAAATGCTACACGTTGAAAACCTCGTCTGTCGCTACGGCAAGATCGAGGCCGTGAGTGGAATCAGCCTCGATGTGGGCGAGGGTCAGATCGTTGCGCTCGTCGGCGCCAACGGCGCGGGGAAATCCTCCACGATTCAAAGCATCGCCGGTCATGTGCTGGGGGCGGAAGGCCGCATTACCCTGGCGGGCGAGGACATCACCGCGTTGCCGCCGCGCGAGCGCGTCCGCAAGGGCGTTGCGATTGCACCCGAAGGCCGACGGCTGTTTCGCGACCTGACGGTGCATGAGAACCTGTCGATGGGCGGCTTCTGTCGTCCCCGTGAGCGGGAGGCGGCGAACTTGAAGCGGGTGCTCGACCTGTTTCCGCGATTGGCCGAGCGCATTCATTCCCGCGCCGAGAACCTCTCCGGGGGAGAGCAGCAGATGGTCACGATCGGGCGGGCGATGATGTCGGAGCCACGGCTTCTCCTGATCGATGAACTATCGCTGGGCTTGATGCCAAAAAACGTCGACCTTTGTTACGAAGCGATCTTGCGCCTCAAACGAGAGGGCCTTTCGATTCTGGTGGTCGAACAGAATACGACCAAGGCGCTTCAGGTTGCCGACCACGCCTATGTTCTCAGTTCAGGGCGCCTTATCTGGAAGGGCACTGCAGCCGAAGCCCGCGACGATCCTTCGGTCATCCAGGCGTATATTGGTTCGAGCGCCCATTGATCGCTGCCTGGACTGGAACCCGCCCTTTCCGCAAAGCCGTCGGGAAGATCAGCCGGCCGGCGATATGGGCCTCAAAGCTGGCCGCTGCGATTGGATACCAGTCGGATATGCGTCACGTGATCGGATGCAGAAAGCGCCGCCTGCGCCGCCTGGATCAGCTTTTGCACGCTTGCGGCAACATAGTCGGGATGGCGAGGGTTGAGGTGCAGGTCCGTCTCGATGATTGCGACCTCGGTTGTCCCTTCGGGGCCAACCTCGACCGAGAACGAAGTCAAAGAGACATGCGGATGTTTGAACGGCAATTGCTCTCTCCCTATGAAGTTCCACTCGGGCCCGCTATCCCGTCGTTGCACTGATTCAACGCCGACCGGTCCAGCGCTTCGGCCGCAAATCCTGCGACGTAGATCAATGCAAGGATCGTTGCGGAAATGGCGATGGTATCGGCATGCGAAGCGAAGAACCCGGCCCATCGCCGGAGCAGGGAGGGGCGCGGATATCGATACACCCGGCCCGCCGGCGTAATCACTTCAAACGCCTGAACCGCTCGCGGCCTTTCTGAGATCGGCAACATCATGGCTCCTCCTGTCCAACTCTTCGATCATTGCATGCGCAATTTCCCGCTCGCCCATGATGACGATATCGGCGCCCAACGCCTTCAAATGATCGACTTCGGCGTCCGAATGCGCCCGTGCAATGATCCTGATGTCGGAATTTGCCGCGCGAGCCTGCTGGACGATCTGTCCCGCCTCGAATGCCTCGGGAATGGCAATGACCAGATTTCGGGCACCGACCGGGTTTGTGGCGTTGAGAACATCCGGCCGTGCGGCGTTCCCCACGATGACCTGCATGCCGCTCTGCTTGATCTCCTCCGGCATTGTGTCCGCAGCTTCCACTGTGAGGAACGGCAGGTTCCTCTGCTTCAGGGAGGCGCCGACGAGACTGCCGACGCGGCCATATCCCACGAGGATCGTATGATCGGTCAGCTTTGTGACCGGAATGGGAATTTGGACGGCTGTTGATGCGGCGAGCGAAGAAGATGTCCGCCGGATCTGGAGACGGTCCGTCAACCGGTCGACCATCCAGAAGATCAGCGGATTGAGCATGATGGAAAGGATCGCGCCCGCGAGAATCAGGTCTCGCCCGGCCTTGGGCAGGAGATTATGCGCGACGCCCAGTTCGGCGAGGATGAACGAGAACTCGCCGATCTGGGCAAGGCTCGCCGAGATCGTCAGCGCGGTGGAGATCGGGTGCCGGAACGCCAGCACGATAACGAAAGCCGCCAGCGACTTGCCAACGATGATGACAAAGAGCGTCCCGATCAGCGGCAAGGGATCCCTGATCAGGCTGGCGGGATCGAACAGCATTCCGACGGAAACGAAGAACAGGACCGCAAAGGCGTCCCGCAGCGGCAGCGACTCTTCCGCCGCGCGCTGGCTGAGCGGCGATTCCCGGAGCATCATCCCCGCGAAGAAGGCGCCGAGCGCCAGCGAAACATCGAATAGTTTCGTCGACCCGAATGCGACGCCCAGCGCGATGGCGAGCACCGCGAGCCGAAACAACTCCCGCGAGCCCGTATGTGCGATGTAGTGCAGGATCCATGGGATCAGCCGGCGGCCCACGAGCAACATGAGCGCAACGAACAGGGCGATCTTGACCACCGTCACGAGCAGCACGCCGGCGATCCCGAGGCCAAGATCTGACGCAAACAGGCCGTGAGCCGGTGCCGGGGTCGAGCCCCCCTGGAGGCTCGCCAACGCGGGAACCAGGACGAGAGCCAGCACCATCGCCAGGTCTTCCACGATCAACCAGCCGACGGCGATTCGGCCGCGCTCCGTTTCCATCAAGCGGCGCTCTTGCATCGCGCGTAGCAGGACGACGGTGCTCGCAACCGACAGCGCCAGGCCAAACACGAGACCAGCGCCGATCGTCCAGCCCATGGCCACGGCCAGGCCGAGTCCCAGAAGGGTTGCAACCGCGATCTGGACGACGGCGCCAGGCACGGCAATCGCCTTCACCGAAAGCAAATCCTTGAGAGAAAAATGCAGGCCGACGCCGAACATCAGAAGAATGATGCCGAGTTCCGCCAATTCGTTTGCAAGGGGCTGGTCGGCGACGAAGCCGGGCGTGAAGGGGCCTGCGGCGACACCGGCGAGGAGATATCCAACCAGCGGCTGAACGCCAAACCGCTGGGCGATCGTGCCAAAGATGAAGGCAAGACCAAGGCCAACGGCGATGGTCGCAATGAGAGGTGTTTCATGCAGCATCAGGCTTCTTTGCATGCCCTCGCCGCTGATGCACCGCGACGAATTGAGGCGGCTATTCAGCAAGATTTGATGAGAAGCTCCGAGTCCGAGGGGGCGCGATTTGCGCCGGCGCCATGTTCGCGATTCTGACCAAACCCGGAGTTGGATAATTCAGACGATTCAAATACAGGCTGCTGGATTCGGGATCAATGCGTGCACCGGGAGCATCGGTTCGCCGAGGATGCGAAACCACAGAACAAATCAGGAATATTTCGTCGGGCTGTGCGTACCGTCAAGAGTCCGCCAGCCGTTGCGCCAGCGTGCGACCCGAGACCAGCGAAGGCGTCTCGAGCGCTGCCGGAGCGGACAGGAATTTTCGCATCGCGTCAGGGTCGGCTTTGCGCCCCCGGAGCAGCGCCAAATCTTTCTCGAGCCGATCCTCGTCGCCGGAATTGAATACCAGTCGCAGGCTTTCGCTGGAGATCGGTGAGATGACCTCGTGATAGGTTTTTCTTCGTAGCTCGGAATAGCGGTCGAGGATCTCGTCGCGGGCTTTTCCGTGAACGACGGCTGCAAGCGCCTCGCTCAGCGCAAACGCATCGTACAAGCCTCCCATCAGGCCGAAACCGCTCGTCGGATTGGTGAGGTGCGCGGCGTCGCCGGCGAGAACGACGCGCCCGACGCGGTAGGTGGCTGCAGTCCTTTGATGCATGTTATAAGCGGTGTGGAGGGCGAGTTCGTACTTCTGATCGCCGGGCAGAACGCTCCGGATGAATTGCAGAATCCGGTCCATGACCGTTTCCAGCGGCTCAGTAGCCTGCTCGGCGAACGTGAACCGCCACAGGCCTTCGAGATTGATCTTGTAAACGACGGCGCCATAGACCGGATCGACCAGATAGCCTGAACCCCAGCCGTATTTTTCGAAGTCGTAGTAGATGTTCGTCACCACGAAGCGTTGCGGCCAGGTGAATCCGTCCATCGTCAATCCCACGGCCTTGCGCACCGCGCTTCGGCCGCCGTCTGCCGCAACGACCCAGTTCGCTGCAAACTCGACCGCCGCGCCGGCCTTTTCCGCGAAAACGACGACCTTGCCCGGCGTCTGCGCCAGGCCGGTGAATTTCGTGCCCCAGTGAATATTCACGTTCGGATATCGCATCAGATGCCGCAGCACGACGCCTGCGAGCAGGTCCTGACCGAGGGTCAGACTGTAGGGGCGGTCCGTGATGTCGCGAACCGCGTCATGATTGTAGACGATGGTCTCGCCGGTCCTGAAAATGCGCCAGCAGCGGTCATCGACGATGTGACCGGCGGCGATCATGTCGTCGAGTACGCCGAACAGCTGGAGCGCGGGCAGTATCGACCAGGCGTAGGAGATGGCTCGCGGCGAGTAGACGATATCGTCCTCCGCCTCGAGCAAGGTCACCGACACGCCTTCCCGCGCCAGTCCCAGCGCCGTCATCAATCCCACCGGGCCGGCGCCCACGATCAGGACCTCTGTCATGCCTCATCCTATGTGTTGTGTCTTGATCGGCGGCTTGCGCCGGGCCGGTCGCCAAAATGTTCAGAACGTGCCGGGATAGGCCCCGCCATCGATCAGAATATTCTGTCCGGTGATGTAGCCCGCCTGTGCGGAACACAGGAAAGCGCAGGTCGCGCCGAACTCGTCGGGATGCCCGAATCGCTTGGTGGGATTGGCGGTCCTGATCTCTTCGGTCACCTCGCCGACGTCGCGGGCGGAATTCTTGGCCAGCGCCGCCAGGTTCGATTTCAAGCGGTCGGTATCGAAGGTGCCAGGCAGCAAATTGTTGATGGTCACATTGTGCTCGGCGGTGGACCGCGCGAGACCTGCGACAAAGCCGGTCAGGCCGGTCCGCGCCCCGTTGGATAGCGCCAGCATCGCGACCGGAGCTTTCACCGCATGCGACGTGACATTGACGATGCGGCCGAACCTGCGCGCGATCATGCCGTCCAGCGTCGCCTTGATCAGCGCGATGGGCGCCAGCATGTTGCCGTCAAGCGCCTTGATCCAGTCGTCGCGCTCGAACTTGCGGAAATCGCCCGGTGGCGGTCCGCCGGCATTGTTGACGAGAATATCGGGGGCCGGGCAGGCCTCGAGAAGCGCGTCGCGGCCTTCCTTCGTCGTCACGTCGGCGACGACCGTTTTGGGGCGGTTGCCGGTGGCGGACGCGATCTCGTCCGCCGCGATTTCCAGTACCTCGCGGCGTCGGGCGGCGATGACGAGGTGAACCCCCTCGCGTGCGAGCGCCATGGCACTGGCCTTGCCGAGCCCCTGGCTTGCCGCGCATACGATCGCCGTGCGCCCCTTCAATCCCAGATCCATGCTTGTTCGCTTTCAGTTGTTCGGCAAGGCCATGCCGGCGGGCTTTGCGCCCCACATGCAGAAACTGGTCGGCTCGAAGCCGAATTGCCGCGGCCGGTGCGTGGCCTCGTCCTCGACCTCGTCGACGCCGACGGAATATTCGAAGATCATGCCGTCCGGCCCCTTGAAATAGAGGAAGCGCGCGCCGGAGGTCGGATGCCGGCCGGGCCCGAACACGATCGGCACGCGGCGCTCGTTGAGGAAATAATAGGAGCGCAGCACGTCGTCGCTGGTCTCGACCTGATGGTTGATGTGCTGGATGCCGGCTTTCGGCGCGCGTACCAGCGCAATGGTGTGGTGGATCGCATTGACGCGCATCAGCGGGATGTCGCCGATGCGGTCGCTGACGCGGGCATTGCAGACCTGGGTCCAGAACCGCTCGTCGCGGGCGGGATCGGTCGAGTTGAGGCCGATATGGCTGAATCCGGTGATGCCGGCATCGCGGCTGGCAAAATAGCGCCGGCCGCTGCGCTCCGGCCGCACCACCAGTTCGATATGATTGCCGGTCGGGTCGCGAAAGCCGATGAACGCCTTGACCTTGCGTTGCTCGGCTTCCTGCGCGGTGCCCGCGTGAACGGCGTGTCCGAGCCGTTCCAGCGTCGCGGCCGCCTCCTGCAGGCTGGCCGCGTCCTCGACCTCGAACCCGACTGTTTGGTCATTCGGATCGCCTTCCGAATAGCACAGCGTGTGGGCGCGCTCGTCGGAGCGAAGATAAAGGTCCTTCTTGCCACGCTCGGCAATCTGGAGGCCGAGACAGGCGGTCGCGAAATTCTCCGCCGATTCGAGATCGGGCGAGCCGAGGCGGACGTAGCTGACATCCTTTAGCTGGATCATATTGTTCTCCCGTTCATCGGCGCGCGCAGTTCCGGTACGTCCTTGCTTTCGCTGCCCCAGTCGCACAGCGAGTTGGCGGTAAGCGGGAATTGCCGCGCCGGCCGCTTCTTGCCGTCGATTTCAGCCATGCCGTTCACATAGGAGAAGATCGTGCCGTCCGGGCCCTCGACGTGGAGGAACATTTGCCGCGAAGCAGGCTCGCGGCCCGGGCCTTGCACGATCCTGATCTGGCTCTCCTGCATGAAATAGCTGTTCTGCATGATCTGATCGAGCGCCTCGACTTCGAACGCGGCATACAGCAGCCCATTGCGCTGCGACGGATATAGCGCAATGCGGTGGTGCAATCCGTCGATCCGCAAATAGGCGATATCGCCGACCCAATCGCTGACCTCGGCGCCGAGCGCGCGCCAGAACGCGAGGTCGCGGGCATGGTTGGTGGTACGAAGGCCGACGCCGTGAAATCCGACGATGCCGGCGTCGCGCGGTGGAAAGTAGCGGCGGCCGCTCCTGGTCGGACGGACCACGAGATCGATCCGGTTGCCGGATGCATCTTCCGTCAGCAACGCCGACTGCACGTAGCGGCGCTGGCAGTCGCTCGCCGACGCCTCTTGCACCGGGAAGCCATTTTCGTGCAAGTGCCGGCCAATCTCCTCCAGCGCCGTATCATTCCAGACCTCGATCCCGACGCTGGCGCCATCGGCGGAATTCCCGCCGACACTCACGGTGCGAAACCGGTCGTCGGAACGAAAGGCGATCTCGCCATCCTGATCGGCGACGCGTTGCAGGCCGAAAATATCGGACATGAAGCGCGCGCTCGCGCCCGGCTCGCTGACGGCGAGGCGCACGTAGCAGACCGAAGTGATCAGGGGAATGGCGCGGCCGTTGTTCATCGCGCCCGCGCCTTCGGATGCTGCGTTTCCAGAAAGATCTTGATCATCCGCCGCCAGACCGCAAACAGCTCGTCGAACCATTTCGGATCGTTGTCCCACAGCGTGCGCAGCGCCATGCCGCGGACGAGACTTAACGTCAAGGCCACGATGTCGGCCGACAGGGAAGGCGGCACGCCGCTCGCCGCCAGCGCTTCGGTCCAGGCCGTCTCGACCGGGCGGCGGGCTTTGCGGGAAATATCCAGGATTTGCTTGCGGACGGCCTGATCGGTTGAAGTCGACAGCACGATATCGATCGCCACCATGAAATGTTCGCTGAAGAAGAACTCGCGCGCGTCCTCGATCACGGCCTCGATCAGGTCGCGCGGCCGGTTCACCGCCGCGGCGCGGCGGCGGCTCAGCACCTGGGCCTGTTCGAACACATATTCCAGGGTCGCGACGACGAGCGAATCCTTGGTCGGGAAATGATGCAACTGCGCCCCACGGGAAAGTCCCGCTTCGGCGGCAACATCGGCGGTTCGGAACCGGGCGTAGCCGCGCCGGCGAATGAGTTCGGAAGCGGCCTTGAGGATGCGCGTGCGCGTTTCCTCGGTGCGCTCCGCCTGGGTTCGCCGCCGCGCGGTACCGAGCGGTCGGCGTGCGGATTTCTGCGGGGCAGGGATACGGTCAGGACGGTTCGCCATTTCTAGACCTCGATCTGGACCTTTCCGTCAACGATCGTGACGGGATATGTCTTCAATGCAATCTCGCAGGGCATGCCGGTCGGCTCGCCGGTGGTCACGTCGAACGTGCCGAAATGAAACGTGCACTCCACGATCTTGCCGGTGATGATACCTTCTTCCGCAAGCGATGCTTCGCCGTGCGTGCACATGTCGGCGGTCGCGTAGATCGCGCCATCGATCCGGTAAAGCGCCACGTTGGAGCCATCGGGCAGCGGGGCCTGCTTGATTTCGCCTTCGACCACTTCATCGGCCGCGCAGAGCACGAGTGTTTCACCCATTGGACAAACCTAGAGCATGGTGCTGCCGCCGTTGACGCTGATGACCTGACCGGTCACGAACGATGCTTCGGCGGAAGCGAGATAGGAAACCATCGAGGCGACTTCCTCCATTTCGGCCGGACGGCCCATGGGGATGACGCTGACGAATTTGGCGGCAAGCGCGGGGTTGCTCTTGGTGATCGCCACCATCTGCGGCGTATTCACCGCGCAGGGCGCGACCGTGTTGACCGTGATGCCGTCTTTGGCGAACTCCCGCGCCATGCCGGTGGTGAGGCCATGAACGCCACCCTTGGCGGCGTTATAAGCGGCATGGTCCCACAGGCCGTTGCGGACGGAATCGGCGCCAAGGTTGATAATGCGGCCATAAGCTTGCGCGCGCATCCTGGGAACCGCGTACCAGGAACACCACAGCACGGTCCAGAGATTGCGGTCGATGGTGGTCTTCAGCGTTTCGGGCGTCTGCTCCGCGAAGGCCTTGATGATGCCGCCGCCGGCATTGTTGACCAGGATGTCGAGACGGCCGAAGCTTTCGCTTGCCAGATTGACGGTCTTTTCCGCGGTGCCCTGATCGGCGAGATCGCCGGCATGCATCGCGACTTCAGCGCCGAATTCCTTGCCGAGATGGGTGGCGGCTTGTTTCAACCCGGCTTCGTCGAGATCGGCAAGCACGAGCCTGGCGCCGTCTCTCGCCAGCCGCTCCGCGATCGCAAGGCCGATGCCCTTGGCCGCGCCCGTGACGATGGCAACATTATCCCTGAGTTTCTTGTCCATTATCCGGCTTGCTTTCACAGAATGATGCTGACGCGCCCTTGGGCGCGAAGACCTTCGCTGTCCAGAAGGCAGCGCTTCTCCTTGATCCGGAACGTGCCGTTGCCGGGTACGAGACGATATCGGTTGCTGCCGAAATAGGTATCGGTGACACCGTCCTTGGTGCGATAGGTGATAAAGGCCGAACTCACCTCGATTTCATCGCCAACATGCTTCCTGATCCGCACGTTGCTCACGAGATGCCGGGTCCTCGAATGCGGGAATTCGGCGTGCGCGGTTCGTTTCATCAAGCGCTTGACCCGCTCGCTGAGCCGGAATCGGTCATCGGCAACATAGAACAAATTGTTGTCGGGCGAGGCGTCGACGGCCAGGTCCGTCGCCGGGACATAGTAGATGGCGTCGTCGGTGAACAGTTCCAGCCATTCCGGCAGCCGCCATTCATCCAGCAATTCGGCTTCGGCAAACAGGAAATCCTCGACGTCGGTACGGGCTATGGCTTCCATCGCGGTCACTCCGTCGCTCATGCGGGCACCTTGAAGACATGATCGTTCCAGTTCGACCAGAACGCGCGCATCTGCAACTCGTCGTCGTAGGACGGATTTTCCTTGCCCATGCCCTTCGAAATGTCGTTCCACTGGGCTTCGGCGGAGTTGCGGAAGCCGCGCTGGCACTGCTCGAGCGCTTCGACGTCGTCAGGCGTTGCAAATCCGCCGGGTCCCAGGAACTCGAGGAAGTTGAACAGCCGGTACTTGCGCGCCCATTCGGTCTCCTCCCTGGGAGCGAGCGCCCAGGCGCTGATATTCATGAAGTCGGGTGCTGCGGGATAATAGGTTCGTACCGTCACCGCCATGATGTCGTTGATCACGAGATTCGGGAAGATGAACAAATTTCGGTTGAAGGTCGCGATACGATCGGCGCGCTCCTTGCCGAAGCGATTGACCAGGCCTTCATAAAGGCGGGCAAGCTCGCGCTTTCCTTCCTCACCCCATGAAGGGATCCATTGTGCGACGGGGCGGCCCCATGGTGCCTTGTATTCGAGAACGGCATGCCCCTTGCCGAGATCGCGCGCCGAACCCTCGAAGGGGACCTGGGCCAGGGCACCGGACGCCGCCTTCAGATAATCCAGATAGGTCGCATGCGTCGTCAGCGCGTGGTAACCGTCGATCGAGTTTTCGGTCAGCAGTTTCCAATTCGCCCGCATCGAATATTCCTGCGTGCCGCCGACAATCGTCATGCCGGTTTCGGCCTGGTCGCAGATCACATCGAGATATTCCTTCACCGGACCGAGATAGTCCGAGAGGCTTTCGACGTTCTTGTCGAAGCAGATGAAATTGAGGTCGCGGTAACTCTCGAACCGCGGAACCTGCTGCATGCTGGAAGTCGAGCGTTCCTTGAAATCCTCGGCGTAGGAGGTGTCGCCGGGCTGGCTGCGCAGCGTTCCATCGAGGCCGAATACCCAGCCGTGATAGAAGCATTGGAAGGATTTGGCGCTGCCGTGTTTTTCCCGGCAGACTTGTGCGCCGCGATGCGGACAGGTGTTGAGCATAGCCTTCAGATGACCCTTGCCGTCGCGCGCGAACAGGATGTTCCGGCCACCGACCGAGCGGGTGACGAAATCCCCCGGCTTGGCGAGTTCGGAACTGTGGCCGAGATAGAGCCAGCATTTGTCGAATATTTGCGCGCGCTCGGCCTCCAGAATATCGGGATCGACAAAGGCGCGGCGCGATACCTTGAAGATCTTCTTGGATTCGTCGACCATGAGCGCGGTGTTCATCCGCTGGAACGCGTTCATTGCTGTCTCTCCCTGGAAAGTTCTTGGCTTGTCATTTCAAGGCGGTCCGCAGATCGTAGGCTGGCGATTCGAGGTCGGCGCGTGAGGGCCGGGCATTTGCCGCGATCACGCGCTTAAGCAAGGCCATCTCCTTGGCCGCATTGACCGACAACGCGCCGACCACCTCCGAGCCGCGCATCGCCACAACCGAGAATTTTCCCGAACGCTCGTCGCCGCGGACGACATGTTCGGCATCGAGCATGTCGCCGGCCACCTGGATGTTGAGGTCATATTGGTCGGTCCAGAACCAGGGCGGGTCGTTGTATTCCCTGGCCTCGCCGATCATGTTGGCGGCGACCGAAATCGACTGATTCTGTGCATTTGCCCAGGTCTCGACCCGGATCGCGCGGCCGTGGCAGCGGCTCCATTGCAGGGCGGCGTCGCCGGCGCAGAATATCTCCGGCGCGGCAGTGCGGCCGCAGGCATCGACGGCGATACCACCCATCGAAGGCAGGCCGAGCCGTTCCGCGACCGTGGGGACCGGTTCGACCCCGATGCCAACCAGTACCAGGTCGGCTTCGATTTCCAGGTCATTGCTGAGCCGGACACCATTGGGTGCTGTACCGGTCACGGTGGCGCCAAAAACGAAAGTGACACCATGGCTGCGATGCCTGGCGGCTACGATGTCGCTGACGATGGCCGGGAAGGCCCGCGCAAGCAGTCGCGCTTCGCTTTCGATCACCGTCACCGTGCATCCGTTCTTGGCGGCCGCGCATGCCGCCTCCAGTCCGATCACGCCACCACCGACGATGACGATGCGGGACTGGCGCTGAACGGATTGGCGAAAACGCAACGCGTCCTCGACGTTGCGCAGGTACTGGATTTCAATTCCGGAGTTCTCCAGCGCAGCGAGCCGGCGCGGTCGCGTGCCGGTCGCAATCAACAGGCGGTCGAAAGCGAACGTGCGGCCATCCGCCGTCGACACCGTGCGCCGGCCGGCATCGCAATCGGTTACTTCGGCGCCGGTTTCCAGCCGAACGTTCAGAACGTCGCTCCAATCCCGGGCCTGCTTGATATAGGCCACCGGCGCGTCGGCGCTGTGCAGCAGCGCCTTGGACAATTGCGGCCGCTCATAGGGCGGGTGGGACTCCTCGCCGAGAATGGTGATGGCGCCCTGAAAGCCGCGGGCGCGCAACGCTTCCGCCGCGCGGCCGCCAGCCTGGCCCGCACCTGCGATCACGATGTTGTCGATTGGCGCCGTCAATTTCCGCTTTCGCTCCCTGACGCGATGTTGATCGCCGCGTCGTTCCTGCCAGCCGGTTGAGCCAAGTCGCTTGAGCAAGACCCGCAAAACCGTGCCATTCATTCTTCGATTGCATCCATATTAAAAACAGTCCAACCTGCTTGTAAAGTAACATCGCAGGTTCTGCCCGAGAATGTGGCCGGGGAATTGGTGCGGTGCATGACAAACCCGGGGAAGCGCGTTGTGGCCGAGGCCATCGATATCCATACCCATTTCGTTCCCGGCAGCATTCCGCAAGCGGCGGGGCGAAATCCGCTCTGGCCTTCGATCGAGCGCAAAGGTGCCGATGGGGCTGCGGTCATGGTCGGCGGCAAGGTGTTCCGCGTCATCGATTCCCGCAGCTGGGATGCTCAGCGCCGCATCGATGACATGTCGGCTGACGATGTCGACATTCAGGTGATATCGCCGATGCCGGAGCTGTTGTCGCACTGGTTTCCGGCGGCGGACGCCGACGCGCTGTGCCGGCATGTCAATCAAGGGATTGCCCAACTCTGTCGTGCCAATCCCCGGAAATTCATCGGCGTCGGGATGGCGCCGATGCAGGATGCGAGCCTCGCCATCGAGCGGCTGGACGAAATCAAGTCGCTCGGCCTGCGCGGCATCGAAATTGGCAGCCACATCAACGGAATTGCGCTCGGCGATGTCAGGCTGCACGACATCTATGCCGCCGCTGAACAGGCCGGACTGATGGTGATGGTCCATCCGCTGCATCCGCTCGGTCTCGACCGGATGGGTGGCCGGCCTGAACTGGCGGCGGTTGCGGCATTTCCGCTCGAAACCGCCTATGCCGCGGTATCGCTGATGACCAACGGCGTAACCGAGCGTTTTCCGAAACTGCGGTTTCTGCTGAGCCATGGTGGTGGCGCGTTGCCCTGGATCCTGCCGCGGCTGCGGCATGCCCGGACGGTCGGACCGCCTTTGGATAGCCTGTTTCCGCGCGATCCCGGCGAGATGGCGAAGTCGTTCTATTACGACACCATCCTCTATGACGATGTCGCGCTGGACTATCTGGTGACCAAGGTCGGCGCGGACCGCGTCGTGGCGGGATCGGATTACCCGTTCACGATCAAGCAGGATCGGCCTGCGGCGTTTGCCGAGCAGGCGCTGAATCTTACGCGCGAGGCGTTTACGAGCAATGCGATGGGATTATTGGGTCTCAACGCCGGGGCGCCGGCCTGAAGTGGCGCTGAAACAAGGAGGTTGCCCTGGGTATCTGCTATTCCTACCGTCAGTTCTGTTCGCTCGGGCTTCTTCCGCCGCGAACGCCGGCAAGGCCGGACCCGCAGGTGCCGCGCGACCGCGCGTTGGGGCCCAGCATGCACGGCACCATCGGTGCATTCTATTTCTATGCGGAAGGCTCGCGCGACGATCCCGCGTTCGGCTTTTGCAACATCGAGGTTTCGGTCCAGGCGACAGCTGCCGGCAAGGTGCGGCTCGAGCTTTATTGCATCGCGGACGGCTACCAGAGCGCGCGCGGTGTCGGCGCCAGGCATCCGCTCAAGATCGCGGTGGTGGCCGGGGATCAGGCGCTCGCCGTGGCCTCCTGGCATTTCGCCGACGTGATCTGCGGCCATGCCGATCCCATGAGCTTCGCAACCGATCTTGATATTGCGGCTGCCTTGTTCGCGCAGATCGACCGGATCGAATTGCAGGCAACCGAAGGCGAGTCCAGGCCGTGCCATTAGAAGGGTAGGCGGCAGAAGGGCAAGCGTGCCCGGGCGCGCCGGGCCCGCCCTGCGACAAAAGAAACAGGCTGGCTTGCTTGTAAATACAAAAATGGTTTGCTAGTGTACCATTTGAATTGAGATCCGCCAAGCGGGCAGAAACGGGGAGGGAAGCATGATCCGGAAGTTTGGGTTGGCGATTGCGGTTGCCGTGATGGCCGTTGCAACGGCCGGCGATCTATCGGCCGCCGAGAAAAAATACGGACCGGGGGTCACCGACACCGAGATCAAGCTCGGCCAGACGGTCCCCTATAGCGGGCCGGCATCGGCGTTTTCGAGCTACGGCCGCGTGATGACTGGCTACTTCAAGATGATCAACGAAGCCGGCGGGATCAACGGCCGCAAGGTCAATTTGATCTCGCTCGACAATGCCTTCAGTCCACCGAAGGCGATCGAGCAGACCCGGAAACTGGTCGAGGATGACGGCGTGCTGGCCGATGTCGGTACCGTCGGCACCACGCCCAATGTCGCGATCCAGAAATATCTGAACGGCGCGAAGGTGCCGCACGTCTTCGTCTCTGCCGGGGGCCGGCGTTTCGCCGACCCGCAGAACTTCCCCTGGACCGTGCCGATGTATCCGGGCTTCGAAATGGAAGGGAAAACCTTCGGGCAGTACATCCTGAAGCACAAGCCGGCCGCCAAGGTCGGCGTGCTCTATCAGAACGACGACTATGGCAAGGACTTCCTGACCGGGCTGAAGGCCGCACTCGGGGACAAGGCGAAAATCGTGGCCGAAGTCGCCTATGAAATCACCGAGCCGACCATCGACTCGCAGATCGTCCGGCTGAAGGATTCCGGTGCTGACACGCTACTGTATTTCTCGACGCCGAAATTCACCGCGCAAGGGCTGCGCAAGGTGAAGGAGACGGGCTGGACGCCGCTGCAATTCCTCGCCAGCCCGACCAATTCGGTCAAGACGGTGCTGGAGCCGGCCGGTTTCGATAACGCACAGGGCATCATCACCACGCAATTCACCAAGCAGGCCGGCGACCCGGCCTGGGCCAGCGACCCCGAAGTGACGGAATATGTGGAATTCATGAAGAAGTGGGTGCCGAACGACAACCCCGGCGATTTCGTCGCCCTCTCGGGCTACATCAACGTTCAGGCCATTGCCCAGGCGCTCGCAAAGTGCGGCGACGACCTGACGCGGGAAAGTCTCCTCAAGCAGGCCACCAGCATGAAGGGCGCGCGCTTCAAGATGATGCTGCCGGGCGTTCAGCTCAACACCACGCCGCAGGACTATACGCCCTATCAGTCGTTGCGCATGGCGAAGTTCGAGGGGGCGTCGTGGAAGCTGATCGACGAAGCCGCAACGTCAGCATCGGCAAAGTAGCGGCAATTCACTTGGGATGGCGGTCGGCAGGTCCCGGCCGTCACCCGATGCGGATCAGTCGCTTGCCGGTATTCTCGCCACGATAGAGCGTGGCGATTGCGCCCGGTGCATGCTCGATACCTTCGAGAATGTCTTCGGAATAGCATAGCCGTCCCTCGCGCAGCCACTGGGCCAGTCGCGCGATGGCCTCCTCGAACCGGGGCGCGTAGTCGAAGATGACGAAGCCCTGCATACGGGCGCGCTTGACCAGCAAATGACGCTCGGCGCGGGGGCCGCTCGGCCAGGGATTCCAGCTCGAGACCGAAGCGGTTCCACAGATCACCACGCGCGCGCCGACGGCGAGATGGCGAAGGACCACGTCGCTGATGGCGCCGCCGGTGTTGTCGAAATAGAGGTCGATGCCTTTGGGGCAGGCCGCCACAAGGGCCGCCTCGATATCCCCGCTCTTGTAGTCGATCGCCGCGTCATAGCCGAACTGCTCGCGGCATTGCGCGACCTTTGCTGGTCCGCCGGCAATGCCGACCGTCCGGCACCCGGCGATCTTGGCGATCTGCCCAACGGCGGAGCCCACCGCGCCAGCCGCGGTCGAGACGACGACCGTATCGCCGGGGCGCGGCTGGCCGACGTCCAGTAGGCCGAAATAGGCCGTCACGCCGTTGATGCCGGTCACGCCGAGCGACAGCGAAAGGGGCAGGTCGTCTTCGCGGACCTTTCTCGTGACCGCACCGGGGCCAACGACGGCGAATTCCTGCCACCCGAACATGCCCATCACCCTGTCGCCCGGTTTGAAGTCCGGATGCGTCGACTGCAGCACCTCGCCGGCGGCGAACGAGCGCATTACGTCGCCGATACGCACCGGCTCCGAATAATTGGCGACACTGCTCACCCAGCCACGCATCGCAGGCTCGACCGAGAGATAGATATTTTGCACCAGGATCTGCCCGTCCCGCAGATCGGGAACGTCCGATACGATGATCTCGAAATTGTCGGCCTGAGGAATATCGGCGGGGCGGGATTTCAGGATGACCTGACGGTTGCGGTTGTTCTTCATGGCCAACGGCTCCTGTTGGGCGGGTACGCGGTGCGCGCGAAGCGATGGACGGACCGGGACCGGATCCACCGATCCACTTGCATTGGTCACCAAAGATAGTACGTATGTGTACGATATCGGGCAAGGCCATTATCGGGACCATGACGCCTGAGGCCGATCCGGGAAGGTGAGGCCGCCCGATAGCCAAGGAGGGGAGACCGGAGTGAGGACCAATTTTGCGAGGGAGGTCGCCGCCGTCCTGTTTCTCCTGGCGGCTTGCTGTCCGGCGGGGTCTGCGGAACCTTATCCTTCGCAGCGCATCACCCTGATCGTGCCATTTCCGCCCGGCAGCGCTACCGACGGCGTGACGCGGCATCTGGCCGAAAGCATTCGTGCCGCGATCAACGCCACCATCGTGGTCGAGAACAAGCCGGGCGCGGACGGCAATCTTGCCGCACTCGCAGTGCTGAAAGCGGAGCCCGACGGTTACACCGCCTTTGTGACCACGAATTCGACGCAAGCCGCGAACATCAGCCTGTTCAATTCGCTGCCCTACGATCCCAAGGCGGATTTCGCGCCGGTCGCAGGAATCATGACGATACCGATGATGCTGACGGTGAGGTCGGACTTTCCGGCCAGGACCGTTGCGGAATTCGTCGCGCTGGCAAAGCAGCGCGAAAAAGCCCTGTCATTCGGCAGCGGCAACACATCGAGCAGGGGCGCGGCCGAACTGTTCAGATATCGCCAGGCAATCGAGATGCAGCACGTGCCCTATCGCGGCATGCCGCAGGCTTTGACGGACGTATTGGCCGGGCAGATCGATTGCGTCTTCGCGGATACTTCGAGCGCCCAGGGGCTGCTTCAGGACGGCAAGCTGCGGGCGCTGGCGGTAACGAGTGCGAAGAGAGTCGAGACGATGCCGGATGTTCCGACCATCGCGGAAAGCGGATTGCCCGGTTATGAATTGAGCGCCTGGGTCGGGGTCTACGTGCGCGCAAAAACCCCACCCGAAATTATCGCGAGACTCAACGCTCTGATCACCAGCTTCGTCAACAATGCCGAAACGAAGAAATATCTGGCGACGATCGGTGCTGCACCGTTCCCCTCGACGCCGCAGGAACTTGCAGCGTTCCAGGACGCCGACAGCAGGCGCTGGGCCGAGATCGTCGCAACCGCCAAGATCGAAAAGAAGTGAGCGGCGGTTAGCTTGCGAAGACCGCGCTGCCGCGGTCGAGGACGACGAGATCGCGCTCAACGACGCGCGAACGGAAGCGAATTTCGCTGCCCGCGCCGAAAAATTCTGTCTTGATCGTTTCACCGGGGTAGACTGGGCGGCTGAAGCGGACGGACAAGGATTTAAGCCGCTCGGGCGCCCCTTTGGCGAATGTGGTCAATAGCGCCCGCGTGGCGACGCCGAAGGTGCACAGGCCGTGGAGGATCGGTGCTTCAAAGCCGGCCTTGGCGGCCGCTTTGGGATCGGCATGAATCGGATTGTAATCGCCGCTGAGCCGGTAGATCAGCGCGCTTTGCGCCAGCGTCGCGATCTCACAGGTCGAGGAGGGCGCTTGCTCGGGGACCGGTTGGGGAGCTTCGGGAACCTCGCCGAAACTGCCGCAGCCGCCATCGCCGCGCATGAACAGCACGCTGCGGACGGTCGCGAGCAACTGGCCCGACGATGTGTCACGCAACTTCTTGACTTGATGCAGGATGGCGCCTTTTCCCGCGCCCTTGTCTTCGACCGCGACGATTTCATAGCTACCGACGACGGTACCCTCCGGCGGCAGCGGGTTGTGTATTTCAAAACTCTGTTCGCCATGCAGCATCTTCAACCAGTCGATACCGAAATCCGGGTTCCTCACCCACATGCCGGGGTGGGCGAGAACGCAGCACATCGACGGCACCGCGCGAAGGTCATCTTCGTAGACGAAGGCCAACTGGGTGGGATCGGTCGGTTCCGAGCCGTAGCCCAACCCCAGCGCGTAAAGCATCGAGTCCTTTCGGGAATAGGTGTGGGTGACGGCTTCGAAACGAAAATTGCTGATAGCGTCGAGATTCAAGGGCGACCCCTCTCATTTTTTCTGCACGGCTTTTCCGCAAGGCTTCCCGGCAATTTGACATGTCGCATATAGTGCGCTTGTGTACTATCTAAATGCAAGGGCCGGCAAACGAGGCGGCCCGCGGATACAGACGGCAAACCGACCGCGACATTGTAATGACGGGAGGAGATCATGATCCTTGCGAGAGGCTTCGCCATCGCGGCAACGTTCCTTGCTCTCGCCGGTCAGGCGCCCGCCGGCGAAAAAAAATATGGCCCTGGCGTCACCGACAGCGAAATCAAGATCGGCAACACCTCTCCCTATAGCGGTCCGGCATCGGCTTTCAGCATGGTGGCGAAGGCGAGCGAAGCCTATGTGCGAAAGATCAACGCCGAGGGCGGCATCAATGGCCGCAAGATCAAATTTATTTCCTACGACGACGCCTACTCGCCGCCGAAGACCGTCGAACAGACGCGCAAGCTGGTTGAAAGCGATGAAGTCCTTTTCGTCTTCAACGCGCTGGGGACGGCGACGAATTCCGCGGTCCAGAAATATCTGAACGCCAAGAAGGTGCCGCAGCTGTTCGTCTCGAGCGGGGCGGCGAAGTGGAACGATCCGGTGAATTTTCCATGGACCATGGGATTCACCCCGAGTTACCAGAACGAAGGCCGCACCTATGCAAAATTTCTTCTGAAGGAGAAGCCGGGAGCGAAGATAGCCATCTTGTTCCAGAACGACGATTTCGGAAAGGATTACCTCAAGGGCATGAAGGAAGGCCTGGGTGACAAGGCCGCATCGATGATTGTCGCCGAGGAAGCCTTCGACGTTCTGGAGCCGAGTATCGATTCCCACATCGTTAAGCTGAAGGCGACCGGCGCCGACGTGCTGTTCGATGTGGCGACACCCAAATTTGCCGCACAGGCGATCAAGAAAGTAGCCGAACTCGGCTGGAAGCCGCTCCATCTGTTGAGCTACGTCTCGGCCTCGATCGGCAGCGTGATCAAGCCGGCCGGGTTCGAGAACGCGCAAGGCATCATCTCGGCGGCCTATTTCAAGGATCCCAACGATCCCAAATGGAAGGATGATCGCGGCCTCAAGGAGCTCAATGCCTTCCTCGACAAGTATTATCCCGAGGCCAATCGCAGCGATACCCTGATCGTCAACGGATACAATACGGCCGAGTTGCTGGTCCACCTCCTCAAGCAATGCGGCGACGATCTCACGCGCGAGAATGTCATGAAACAGGCGGCCAGCCTGAGCAATGTCGAGCTCGGCATGTTGTTGCCCGGGATCAGGGCAAGTACCTCGCCAACTGATTTCGCGCCGGTCAAACAATGGCAGTTGATGCGCTTCGAGGGCGCCAACTGGCAATTGTTTGGCGACGTCATCAATGGGGAAACAAAGGACTAGGAGTGCAAATGGGACACCTGTGTGCCGGACGAGTGGCCATTGTGACCGGGGCGGGCCGCGGCCTCGGCCGCGAATACGCGCTGATGCTGGCCGAGCAGGGGGCGAAGGTCGTCGTCAACGACCTCGGTGCTAGCGCGGCCGGCGAAGGCGCCGATCTGACGCCGGCCCAGTCCGTGGTCGAAGCGATCAAGAGCGCCGGTGGCGAAGCCATCGTGAACGGCAACGATGTCAGTGAGTGGGCCGGTGCGAAGGCGCTGGTCGACGAAGCTGTCGCGACATTCGGGCGCCTCGACGTGCTGATCAACAATGCCGGCATCCTGCGCGACCGCATGATGGTCAATATGACCGAGCAGGAATGGGACAGTGTCATCAAGGTGCATCTGAAGGGAACGTTCGCGCCGTCGCATCATGCGGCACAATATTGGCGCCAGGAGGCCAAGCGGCGCGGCGCGCCGGTGAGCGCGCGGCTGATCAATACGTCTTCCGCCTCCGGCCTGTTCGGCAATGTCGGCCAGACCAATTACGGGGCAGCAAAGGCCGGCATTGCCGCCTTCACCATCATCAGCGCCACCGAGCTCAGGCAGTATGGAATAACCGTCAATGCCATTGCGCCGCGCGCGCAGACCCGGATGACGGAAGGATTGCGGGAGCGCACCGAGGAAGAGATCAAGCGGCGCAATCCGCGCTGGGTCGCGCCGATCGTCGTCTGGCTGGCCAGCGAGGAATCCCGCGACGTCACCGGCCGCGTGTTCGAAGCCGGCGATGGCATTCTCAAAGTGGCCGAAGGCTGGCATGCCGGGCCGGGGATCGAGCCGGTCGAGGATCCCAGCGAGTTGGGTCCAAAAATTGCCGAGCTGATGAAGCAGGCCCGCCCCAATGCCGATATCTGGGGACGGGACATCGTGTCATAGAGCGCCCCGGGCGGCATCGCCGGCGATCGAAGCGGTCCGCTCAGCAAGTAAAGAGGAGCGCGGCTACGCCGCCTTCCTGCTCTTGCGCGGTTTCGTCTTCTTGCTGACCTCTTCTTCGCTCTCGCTCGGCAGGGCGTTTCCGTCGGACATCGCCAGCAGATTGTGCTTCATCGCCAGCAATGCGTCCGACGCCGCCTCCAATGCCTCCCGGTCAATGCCGTGAGTCAACTGGGCATTGAACTTGTCGGTTTCCTTGCGGAGTTTCTCCAGAAATCCGCGCGCCTGCTTGGTGACAAAGACGCGCTTGACGCGGCGGTCGACCGGGTCTGCCTGCCGAAGCACGAAGCCGGAAGACTCCAGACGGTCGATCAGCGCGCCGACGCCAACCTTGCCGACATCGAGTTCATTGGCGAGCTGGGTTTGCGGCAGTCCGTCTTTCCGCGAAATGAACGCCAGCACCCACCATTGCGACCGCGTGATGCCGAGCGGGGCGAGAGCGCGGTCGAACATCATCCGGCGTAGCCGGGAAACGTCGTGGATGAGATAGCCTAGTCGGAGATCCCAATCGGGCCGGTCGACCATGTCGTTTGTCCTCGTCAGAAGCGTGAAGCCGATTGCGTGTCCATCCCCGGCGATTCAACTGATATCATACACAAGCGTATTTTAAAAGGAACGGGCCGGTGACGAGCCCGGACGCGGCATCCTCGCGGGCGTGCATCCCCAGGAACTGGCTTTATTTGCTTGGAATTGAGCCGGATCGCTCCCCCGGACATCGCCTCAGTGCCGCAGCGGTGCGATTTACAGATGAAGTACAGTAGTGTATCAATTTGACTTCGGCGGCCAGGATCAGGCCGTGATGCAACGTTTCGCACAGCGGGATTTGCCCTTCATGTTCAACCGCGACCTGCTCAAGGGAAAGCGTATCCTCGTGACCGGCGGCGGCACAGGGCTCGGCAAGGAGATTGCGCTTGGGTTTGCCGCCCACGGCGCGCATGTCTTTATTTGTGGCCGCCGGCCGGAAATTCTCGAGCAGGCAGCCGGCGAAATTCGCAGCCGATCGGGCGGGCAGGCCGATGCGCTGGTCGCCAACGTTCGCGATCCCGACAGCATCGACAAGATGATGACGGATATCTGGGCCAGCGGACCGCTCACCGGCCTCGTGAACAACGCCGGCGCCAATTTTCTGGCTCCGACCGAGACGTTGTCGCCGCGCGGCTACGAGGCGATTCGCTCGACCGTCATGGACGGCTCTTTCTACGCGGCGCAGGGCTGCGGGAAGCGCTGGATCGCCGGAGGGATTCCCGGCGTGATCATCAGCAATCTCGTCACCTGGGTCTGGACCGGGTCGGCCTATGTGGTACCGGCCGCGATGGCCAAGGCCGCGGTCCATGCGATGACGATGTCGCTCGCGGTCGAATGGGGACCGAAGGGCATTCGCGTCAATGCGGTGGCGCCCGGTCCGTTTCCGACCGAGAATGCGTGGGACAAGCTCAATCCGCTGGCGGAGACCGGCGTCGGTGCGACCCAGGCGGAAGAGGTCCCGCTGCGCCGGTTCGGAAAGATGGATGAGCTGCGCAATCTGATGATTTTTCTGATGTCCGATGGATGCAGTTACATTACCGGCGACACCATCAGCATTGATGGGGGGCACCATCTGGCGGCGCCGAGCACGTTTGCTGGGCTTTCAAAACTTTCGCCGCAAGACTGGCAACGGGCGCGGGAAGCCATTCAGGCTTCCACGCGCAAGGAAAAAGAGGGCCGATCGGCCTGAACTAGGAGAAGCGCAATGGGTCTGGCAATCGCAACAACGACCTTCGAATGCACGATCGAAGGTGGATTGGCCCACATCGTTCTCAATCAGCCCGACCGCGGTAACCCGATCGACGGGGACTTCTGCCGCGAATTCAACCTCTGCATGGCGGAACTGAGCGAACGCGACGATGTACGTTCGGTGCTGATTTCCGCGCGCGGAAGATTGTTCAGCGTCGGCGGCGATCTCGCCGCGCTCGGATCCCAGGGCGCCGCGTTGCCCGTGACCATCAAATCCTGGACGGCGGACCTGCATGCGGCCATCGTGCGGATGGTCCGCATGCGGGCGCCGGTCGTCATTGCCGTGCAGGGCAACGTCGCGGGCGGCAGCGTCTCGCTGATGGCCGCGGGCGATTTGGTGGTGATCGGCAAATCGGCGCGCATTTCCTCGGCCTTCGCCAGGATCGGTTTCACACCGGACAGCGGATCGACGACGACGGTGACAAGGCGCATCGGGGTCGCCCGCGCCCGGCGTTTTTTTCTGCTGGCGGAAACCATGGACGCCGACGCCGCGCTGGCGGCGGGGCTGGTCGACTATGCCGTGAACGACGACGCGGTTGTTGCCGAGGCCGAGAAGATCGCGCGCGAACTGGCTTGCGGTCCCACCGAAGCCTATGGCGGGATCAAGCGCCTGTTCCTGCAGACGTCCAACCGCCCGATCGAAAGTCAGCTGGAAGACGAGGCGCAAACGCTTGCGGCGATCTCGCGAACGGCGGATGCCCAGGAGGGCGTAAAAGCCTTCCGGGAGAAGCGCAAACCGAAATTTTCAGGCAGATAGCCCTATTGATCCCTGTAGATCGGGTCCCGCTTCTCTCGAAATGCCGCGACTGCTTCCTGATGGTCGCTGGTTTCGAGCAGCATCACTTGCTGACGGTCCTCGATCATCAGCGCGGCATCGATGCCGGGAGCGTCGATCAGCGCGTTCAGCGTCTGCTTGGTCATGCGCAACCCCATCGGCGAGGCGCGGGCCATCTCGGCAGCGAAGGCAAGACCGGTCTCCAGCAGCTTATCGTCGGCGACGACGTCGCTGACCAGTCCCACCGCCTTGGCCCGGTCTGCGCCAAGAAACCGCCCCGTCAAAAGCAGTTCCGATGCCACGGAAAGGCCGATCAGCCGGGGCAACAGATAGCCGGATCCCATGTCGCAGCCGCCGACGCCGACGCGTATGTAGGCGGCGTTCATCCGCGCGGCCGGCGTGGCAAAGCGCACATCGGAGGCAAGCAAAAGCGAAAACCCCGCGCCGCACGCCGCGCCTTGAACCAGTGCCACGATCGGCTGCGGGCAACTTCGCATCAGCCGGATGATCCGCGAGTAGCGCTGCTGCATGTCGAGCTGCCGCTGCGGACGCCCTGCACCGGGCGCAGCGAAGGCCTCCGAACCGAGCTCGGCCCCCGCGCAAAACGCCCGCCCATTGCCCCTGAAGATGACGACGCGCGTGGTCAGGCGGTCGTGGAGCCCCGAAAAATAGGCGATCAGCTCATCGGCCATCGCTGGGGTCACCGCATTGAGGGCACCCGGCCGATTGAGCGTGAGGATTTCGACGGTGTCGCGCGCTTCGACGGTGATGGTCGTGAATTTGTCCATGACGGTGCGTTCCCAAAGGCATCATTCGTCGCCGTGATAACAGGATGTCACGGGGCGGTGTGGATGGCCATAACGGGCCGGTTGTTTCAATCCTACGGCCTCCGGCCTTTGTGTCCGGCGCGCCGCAAGGCGCTTGCGAAACAGAATACACCATATCATAATATAGTGTACTAATTTTGGGTGGCGCGGCGGCGGGTCGCCGGTCCTTCACTCCCGGAGAGCACGATGCCGTATCAATCGGTCTTCAGGCCGGATCTGTTCAAGGACAAGACGGTCATCATCACCGGCGGCGGCAGCGGGATCGGCCGTTGCACCGCACATGAACTGGTGGCGCTCGGCGCCAATGTGGCCATCCTCGGCCGGACCGCCGAAAAGCTGGCCGAAGTGAAGGCGGAGATCGAGGAGGACGGTGGGCGGGTGCTCACCCACATCTGCGATATCCGCGACGAAGCCATGGTGATCGCGGCGATCGATGCGGTGCTTGGCGCCTATGGTCGCATCGACGGACTCGTGAACAATGCCGGCGGTCAATATCGCGCGCCGATGAAAACCATTTCGACCAAGGGTTTTGAGGCCGTGGTCCGCAGCAATCTGACCGGCGGGTTCATCTTCATGCGCGAGGTCTATAATCGCTGGATGGAGGCCAATGGCGGCGCCATCGTCAATATCATCGCTGACATCTGGCATGGCTGGCCCGAATTCGCCCATTCCGGTGCGGCGCGCGGCGGCATGCTGACGCTGACCGAAACCGCGGCGTGCGAATGGTCCTCCTCGGGCGTGCGCGTCAACGCGGTTGCGCCCGGCGGGATCGTATCCAGCGGGTTCGATACCTACACGCCCGAAATGCAGAAGAAGCTGCATGATTTCACCGCCGGCGTGCCGCTGCAGCGGTTCGGCACCGAGGCCGAAATCTCGGCGGCGATCACGTATCTGCTGTCGCCGGCCGCCGCCTACGTCACTGGTTCATGTATCCGGGTCGATGGCGGCACGCCGAATGCGCGCACCACCTGGAAGCTCGAGCCGCATAATCGCAGCGCGCCCTTTGAAGGGTTTCATCGCTCGAGGCTTCCGGAAGCATTGAAGAAAGCGCCGTGACGCCGATCGGACGGGATCCAAGACAAAATCGTACCGTTGTAAGGATATGGAGGGGTAAGGAAACGAGATGGCCGGACTTTATTTCGAGCAATTTTCCGTCGGGCAAACCTTCGTCCACGAGATCAGGCGAACCGTCACCGACATGGACAACATCCTGTTCTCGTCGCTGACCTACAATCCGGCGGCCGTGCATATCGATCACGAATACGCCAAATCGACCGAGTTCGGCAAACCGCTGATGAATTCGATCTTCACCCTTGGCCTGGTCATTGGGCTGTCGGTGCAGGATACCACGCTCGGCACGACGGTCGGAAATCTCGGGATGGAAGACACGAAATTTCCGCGACCGGTCTTTGCCGGTGATACGATCAGGGCGGAAACGAAGATTTTGGCGCTGCGCGAGAGCAGGTC
Organism: Hyphomicrobiales bacterium; assembly: GCA_017305715.1. GTDB lineage: Bacteria > Pseudomonadota > Alphaproteobacteria > Rhizobiales > Xanthobacteraceae > Bradyrhizobium. Next base: position 106,492 of record JAFKKG010000030.1, read on the forward strand.
GCGCCCGACCCAGGGTATCGTGACCTTCGAGCATCGCGGTTTCAATCAGCATAATGAAGAAATCGCCTATTGCCGCCGTATCGGCCTGATGATGAGGCGTCCCGCATGAGATTGCGCTCCCTTCTGTTTGTGCCCGGCGACAGCGAGCACAAATTCGCAAAGGCGTCCGGCATCGGCGCCGATGCGTTGATCCTCGATCTCGAGGATTCCGTGGCGCCGCCGCGCAAGGCGCTGGCGCGCGAGATGGTGAAGAACCTGCTCGGCGGCCCGCCGCGCAAATGGGCCTTCCTGGTGCGCATCAATCCGCTCGGCAGCGGCCTGACGCTCGAAGACCTCGCGGCGGTTGTCCGTCCCGGCCTCGATGGCATCCTGATCCCGAAGGTCAACGGCATCCAGGATGTCGAACTGATTTCGAACTATGTCGACGTGCTGGAGGTCGCGACCGGGGTCACGCCGGGCCATGTGAAACTGCTGGTGGTCGCCACGGAAACGCCGGCCGCCATGATCGGATTTGCGAGCTATGCCACCCCAAACCGGCGCCTGGTTGCCGCGACGTGGGGAGCGGAGGATCTGGGCGCCGCGCTTGGCGCGCTCTCCAACAAGGAAGCCGACGGCAGTTGGACGTTCCCCTATCAGGTGGCGCGGGCGCAATGCCTGTTTGCCGCGGGTGCGGCGGGTATCGCGGCGCTCGATACCCTGTATGGGGATTTCAAGGATGAAAAGGGGTTGGCGGAAAGCTGCCGGATCGCGCGCCGCGACGGTTTTGTCGGGCGGATCGCCATTCACCCCGCGCAGGTCGCGATCATCAACGCGTGCTTCACGCCGTCGGAAGCCGATCTGGCGCATGCGCGCCGCGTGGTGGCGGCGTTCGCGGCCCAGCCCGATGCCGGGACGCTCGGCATCGACGGCAAGATGTATGACATGCCGCATCTGATCGCCGCAAAGCGCGCGCTTGCCTCGGCCGGGGAGGACGTCACATGAGTGCTATGGCCAACGAGTTCGAGCCGGGAGACGATCAGGCGGCGATTCGCGAAGGCGTGCGCGGGGTCGTCACCCGGTTCGACGACGATTACTGGCTGGCGCGCGACGACGATGGAAAATTTCCGTCCGAATTTCACCGCGCGATGGCCGAGGCCGGCTGGCTCGGCATCACCATGCCGGAGGAGTATGGCGGATCCGGCCTCGGGGTGACCGAGGCCGCGATCATGATGCATGAAGTCGCCAGCCATGGCGGCGGCATGTCCGCAACCTCGGCGGTGCATATCAATCTGTTCGGGCCGCATCCGATCGTCGTCAAGGGCACGCCGGAGCAGAAGGCGCGCTGGGTGCCGCGGCTGGTCGCCGGCGAGGATCAGTGCTGCTTCGGTTTCACCGAGCCGGATGCCGGGCTCAACACAACCCGCATCAAGACGTTCGCGCAGAAGGTCCCCGGCGGCTATCTCGTCCACGGCCAGAAGGTCTGGACCTCGACCGCGCAGGTCGCCAACAAGATCATGCTGCTGACCCGGACCACCAAATACGAGGATTGCAAGCGTCCGACCGACGGCATCACGATCTTCTACACCGATCTCGACCGCTCCAAGATCGACGTCCACCGCATTCCCAAGATGGGCCGCAAGTCGGTCGATTCCAATGCCATCTTCATCGACGGCCTGTTCATTCCGGAAGCCGATCGGATCGGCGAGGAAGGCAAGGGCTTCTCCTATATCCTGCACAGCCTGAACCCCGAGCGCATCCTGATTGCGGTCGAGGCGATCGGCATCGGCCAGGACGCGCTGCGCCGGGCGGCCAAATATGCCAGGGAGCGTGTGGTGTTCGACCGGCCGATCGGCCAGAACCAGGGCATCCAGCATCCGCTCGCGGAGAACTGGATGTATCTGGAGTCAGCCTGGCAGATGGCGATGCGCGCCGCCTTTCTCTACGATCGCGACAGGCCCTGCGGCGCCGAGGCCAATGCCGCGAAGTTCCTCGGCGCCCGCGCCGGTCACGACGCTGCCTGGCAGGCGATCATGACCCATGGCGGCTTCGGATACGCCAAGGAATATCACGTCGAGCGGCTGTTCCGCGAAGTCTCGATCACGCGGCTGGCGCCGATCACCGAACAGCTGATCCTCAGTTTTATTGCCGAGAAGGTACTGGAGTTGCCGAAGAGCTATTGAGCGTCCAGCATTTCCGTCATGGCCGAGCTTGACCCGGCCATCCATGTCTTTCTTGCTGTCAGATTGCAAAGACGTGGATGCCCGGCACAAGGCCGGGCATGACAGCGTTCTCCCAATAAAGCTGCAGCCTACAGATTCCGCGAAATCAGCTCGCGCATGATTTCCGAGGTGCCGCCATAGATCCGCAGTACGCGCGCATCGGCATAGAGGCGACAGATCTCGTATTCGCGCATAAAACCGTAGCCGCCGAAGAATTGCAGGCATTGATCGACCAGCCGGCCATGCATTTCGGTGATCCAGAGCTTTGCCGTGGAAGCCGCGTAAGTCGTCAGTTCGTGGTTGATGTGGTCGTGCAGGCACTGGTCGGCATAGGCCCAGCCTACCGCGAGATCGGATTTCAGGTCAGCCAGCTTGAACCTGGTGTTCTGGAAGTTGCCGATCGGCGAGCCAAAGGCGTTGCGCTGCTGGACATAGTCCTTGGCGAGATCGAAGGCCTTCTGCGCGGCTGCGATCGAATGCAATGCGATGGTCAGGCGCTCCTGCGGCAGTTCGCTCATCAGTGCGCCCATCGCGCCGCCTTCCGCTCCCAATAGATTGCTTACCGGAACGCGCACGCCGTCGAAGAACAGTTCGGACGTATCCGAGGAGAGATGCCCGAGCTTTTCCAGGTTGCGGCCGTGACGGAATCCGGGCCGGTCGGTCTCGACCAGGATGAGGCTCATTCCCCGCGAGCCGCCGTCCGGTGACGTCCGCACCACGACGATCACGAGGTCGCACATCTGCCCGTTGGAAATAAAGGTCTTCTGGCCCGATATCACATATTCGTCGCCCTCACGCACGGCGCGGGTACGAATGCCCTGCAGGTCGCTGCCGGTGCCGGGTTCGGTCATCGCGATGGCGCAGACGGTTTCGCCCGTCACCATGCGCGGCAGCCATTTCTTCTTTTGCTCTGCCGTGCCGTAGCTGAGCAAATAGCCGCAACAGACGTCGCTGTGCACGGAGAAGTCGGTGGCGGGACCGGCGAAGCCGGAATAGCTGAGTTCCTCGATCACGACCGCATTGTGCCGGAAGTCACCGCCGGCGCCGCCGAATTCTTCTGGAACCTGCGGGCAGAGCAGGCCGGCCGTGCCGCCGGCGCCCCACAGCGACCTGTCGATGATTCCGGCCTCTTCCCAGCGTGCGAAATCGGGCGCGATCTTCGATGCCGCGAAACGCCGCACGGTTTCCCGGAACTGGTTGTGCTCGTCGTCGTAAACCCTGCGATGGGGTAGCATCGAGGCCTCCCGTCAGAACGCGACCTTGTCGCCGCCCTTGAGCTGCAAAATCTCGCGCGCCTCGTCGGCGGTTGCGACGTCGAGTCCGAGGCCCTCGATGATCTTGCGAACCTGCGTCACCTGGTCGGCATTGGATGCCGCCAACTGACCGGCGCCGATCCAGAGGCTGTCTTCCAGGCCCACGCGCACGTTGCCGCCGATGGCGGCCGCGATCGCCGCGACCGGCATCTGCGCGCGGCCGGCGCCTAGCACCGACCATCGATAATTGTCGCCGAACAGGCGATCGGCGGTGCGCTTCATGTGCATGACGTCTTCCTGATGCGCGCCGATGCCGCCGAGCAGGCCAAACACCGTTTGGATGAACAACGGGGCCTTCACCAGACCCTCGGTCCAGAAATAGTGCAGATTATAGAGATGACTGGTGTCGTAGCACTCGAACTCATAACGCGCGCCAGTTGAGTTGAGCGTTTCCAGCGCGTAGCGGATATCCTTGAAGGAGTTGCGGAACACGAGATCGTGGGAGCCTTCCAGCATCGCCGGCTCCCAATCATGTTTGAACTGCTTGTACCGCTTGAGCATCGGAAACAGCCCAAAGTTCATCGAGCCCATGTTGAGGCTCGCAACCTCCGGCTTCCAGACCGCCGCGGGCTTGATCCGCTCCTCAACCGTCATATAGGGCGAACCGCCGGTCGTGAGATTCACCACCACATCGGATCGCTGCTTGATGACCCGCAGAAACGGCTCGAACGCTTCCGGCGACTGGTCGGGGCGGCCATCGATCGGATTGCGGGCGTGAAGATGCACGATGGCAGCGCCGGCCTCGGCTGCACCGAGCGCGGATTCCGCGATCTCGGCGGCCGTCACCGGGAGGTGAGGCGACATCGAGGGCGTGTGGATCGAGCCTGTGATGGCGCAGGAAATAATGACCTTACGTACCGGCACGGTGTTTCCTCTACGTGAATTTGTGGAAGTCCGGCGTTCGCTTCTCGTTGAAGGCGGCGACGCCTTCCTTCGATTCTGCGGTATCGTAGAACAGTTTCACCGCATGCAAAGCGAGGTTGCTGATGCCGCGAATGTTGTCGCTGTCGGCGTTGAAGGAGCGCTTCGCCAGCGCGATCGCGGTCGGCGAGCGCTGTGCGAGCTTATCGGTCCAGTCCTTGACGGCGGCATCGAGTTCGGCGGCCGGAACGACCTTGTTGACGAGGCCCATTTCGCGCGCCTGTTCGGCGGTGTAGCGATCGTTGATGAACCAGATCTCGCGCGCCTTCTTGTCGCCGACATGGCGGGCCAGCAAGGCGGTGCCCCAGCCGGCGTCGACGGAGCCGACTTTGGGCCCGACCTGTCCGAATTGCGCGGTGTCGGCGGCGATCGTCAGGTCGCACAGCGTTGCCAGCACGTTTCCGCCGCCGATCGCAAAGCCGTTGACGCGGGCGATGACGGGCTTGGGAACATCGCGGATCAGGCCCTGCAATTCGTCGATCGGCAGGCCAACGACGCCGCGGCCGTCATATTGTCCCTCATGCGCGGACTGGTCGCCGCCGGTGCAGAACGCCTTGTCGCCGGCGCCCGTCAGCACGATGCTCGAGACGTTGCGGTCGTTGGCGGCAATCTGGAACGCCTGAATCAGTTCTTCAAGCGTCTGGCCGCGGAAGGCATTATAGACCTTGGGGCGGTTGATGATGATCCAGGCGGCACGGTCGCGGACTTCGTAGATCACATCGGTGAATTTGCTCGGGTCGAACATCATATCATCCTCACATCTGCTAGATCATGTTCATGCCGCCGGAGACCGAGATGGCCTGTCCGGTGATGAATTTTCCATCGTCTGACGCCAGCATGGCGACGATCCCGGCGTAGTCGTCGGGCTCGCCCATGCGCTTCAAGGGAATGCCGCGAACCATCGCGTCCTTCCATTTCACGGCCTGTTCGCCTTCACCCAGCACCGCCGCCATCATCGGCGTGTTGGTAGGGCCCGGACAGACCGCATTCAGCAGCACGTTCTTGCGCGCCAGTTCACGGGCGATCGATTTGGTGAAGGAGATCAAGCCGCCCTTGCAGGCCGAGTAGACCGCCTCGTCGCTGGTACCGACGCGGGCGGCGTCGGAGGCGATATTGATGATGCGGCCGCCGCCGTGCTCGACCATCAGCGGCGCGATGGCGTGGTGGGTGTTGAGCGGACCATAGAGATTGATGCGGATGATCTTGTCCCAGAGTTCCTTGTCGGTCTTCAGGAACGGCATCGGCTTGTCCCAGCCGGCGTTATTGACCAGTGCCCAGATCGGGCCGAGGTCGGCCTCGACCTGTGCGACCGCGCGATCGACCGAGGTGCGGTCGCCGACATCGACGGTGTAGGTGGTGATCGCCGATTTCGGCGCCAGTTTCGCCGTCTCATGTCCGGCGTCGGGATTGATGTCGAAAATCGCGACCTTGCAGCCTTCTTCGGCGAGCCGAAGGGTGATGGCGCGCCCGATGCCCTGGCCGCCGCCGGTAACGATCGCGACCTTGCCTGATAAGCCTTTCAAAATTCACTCCCCTGTTTTGCGGCGCATTGGCCGTTGCTGTGTTTGGGCCGCCGGCCCTGGCCGAGCGGCGGGCGGGCTCAGCCGCTCTTGGTGAGCGCAAAACCACATTGCGCGAACATCTGGCGGGCGATGATGGTTTTCATGATCTCGATCGATCCGCCCGCGATCTTGACGATCCTGGCGTCGATATAGGCGCGCGCGATCGGATACTCCGTCATATAGCCCCAGCCACCGAACAATTGCAGGCATTCGTCGACCGCCTCGCAATGCAGTTCGGAGGTGAACATCTTGGCCATCGCGGCGTCCACCGGATCGAGCTTGCCTTCCATGAACAGCGAGATGCATCGGTCGGTAAAGACGCGGGCGACCGTGGCCTTGGTCTTGAGATCGGCGAGCTTGAACTGGGTGTTCTGGAAGTTGGCGAGCTTTTGGCCGAACACGCTGCGGTCCGACGTATATTCGACGGTCCAGTCCAGCACGGTTTCGGTGACGGTGGCGGAGCGGATCGCCTGGGCGAGCCGTTCCTGCGACAGCTTCGTCATCATCAGCGCAAAACCCTTGCCTTCCTGCCCCAGCATATTGGTGGCGGGAACGCGGATATTCTCGAAGAACAGTTCGGACGTATCCTGCGCCTTCATGCCGATTTTTTCGAGGTTTCGTCCGCGCTGGAAGCCGGGCCGGTTGCTCTCGACGATAAACAGCGTCACGCCCTTGGCGCCGGCGCTGCCGTCGGTCTTGGTCGCCAGCACGACGAAATCGCAAAGCTGGCCATTCGAGATGAAAACTTTCTGGCCGTTGATGACGAAATCATCGCCATCGCGCACCGCGCGGGTCCTGATCGCCTTGAGGTCGCTGCCGGCATGCGGCTCGGTCATGCCGAGCGAGCCGATCGCTTCACCCGACACCATCTTCGGCAGCCACTGCCGCTTCTGTGCTTCGGTTCCAAACGAAAGCAGATAGGTCGCGACCAGATCGGTGTGAATCAGAAAGCCCGGGCCGCTGGCGCCGGAGCGCCATAATTCCTCGAACACGACGACGTCGAACAGATAGTCGAGGCCCATGCCGCCATACTCTTCGGGCACGGTACAGCAGAGCAGCCCTTCGGCGCCGGCCTTGAGCCACAGGTCCCGCGGCACGATGCCGTCTTTTTCCCACTGTGCGTGAAACGGCACGATCTCGCGATCGACGAAGCGCCGGACCGATTCCCGGAAAATATGATGTTCCTCGCGGAAAATGGTGCGCTCGATCATCGACATGTCCACATCAATTTAGTTAGGTAGTGTACTATATGACCCGAGATGGTGAAAGGCAAGCTGGCGGTGCGGGGTTTTTGCGCCACCCGTCGATGACACCGGCGCCAGAACTTTCGTACGTGGCCCGCAACTGTTTCATTGAGCGCTTTTCACAGCGGAAAAACCGTTCATTTAAACTAGTACACATCTATACGATATGCTATAGCGCGAAAAATGCCGGTGGAGAGGGAGCCCATGAACGCGTTGGGAGAGTTGCAGCAATTCCGGGCCGAACGCAGCCAAAACAATGTCCTGCATCTTGTTTTCGACATGCCCGGCCGCCCGATGAACGTGTTCTCGAACGCCGCGATTGCCGAACTCGCGATCTTCAGCCGCTGGCTCCGCGACAGCGATGTAAAGGGCGTGGTCATCCGTTCGGGAAAGCCGTCGGCCTTCTGTGCCGGGGCCGATCTCGCCGAACTCGGAGCGGCCTATGACATGATCATGGCGGCACCCGCCGGGACGCGCGACCGTGTGGCATTCGATCACTTCTTTCCTCTCAGTCAGGCGTTGCGTGGAATCGAAACCGCGGGCAAGCCGGTTGCGGCCGCGATCGCCGGCCTGGCGCTGGGCGGCGGCGGCGAACTGGCGCTGGCGACCCATTATCGGGTCATGGTCGATGATCCCAAGGTTGCATTTGGCCTGCCGGAGTCGCTGGTCGGGCTGTTACCGGGAGGCGGGGGAACCCAGCGGCTGCCGCGCCTGACCGGAATCAAAAAAGCATTTCCGATCCTGCTGGAAGGCGCGCGTCTGTCCGGGCAGGCCGCTGTTGACGCCGGCGTGATCAATCAACTGGTGCCGGCCGGCGAAGAGGTGGCGGTGGCGGAACGATGGGTGCTGTCGCATCCCTCAGTGTCTCAGCCCTGGGATCGCGCTGGATGGCGGCCGGCTGATGTCGATGATGCTGCGTCAATCGTCGCGCGGAAGCGCGAAAGCGTGCTGGCCGAAACCCTCGGTCACTATCCGGCGCCGCTTGCCATTCTCGACTGCGTCGGCACAGGACTGCCGCAACCGTTTGATGACGCGATCCGCAGCGAGATGCAGATATTTTCAAAACTGATCCAGCGGCGCGAGCCGCGCAACATGATCAGGACGCTGTTTCTCGGCCGGCTCGATCATGATCGGCTGCGCAAGGCGGGAGGCGTTCCGGCGCCCGTCGAACAGGCGGTGGCGGCGGTATCCGAGGCGCTACAGGCCGGGGCTGATGCAACGCTCGTGAATGCGCTCGCGCGCGCCGGCTTTCAGGGGCCGGGCAAGGTGCCGGCTTTCGATGGCTTTGTTGCGCAGTCCGCGTTCTGGCTGGAGGCAGAACCCGTCACCGACGGCAAACATGCGTTGCGCGAGCGACTGGCGCGAGCATACGCCATGGCGGACCAATGGCGGACCGGCTTTTCCGAGGATCAGCGCCGTGCCGCGGATTATCTACTGGTCACCAAACATGGCTTTCCCGCCTATATGGCAGGGGCCTTCTCTTCCGCCCAGCCGGGCGCCTGAATGCCGGCTTCGAAACGCCCGCCATTGTGGTGCGCGCAACTCCAATCGAGAGAACAGCAGTGTCAAAACCCCTGACCGGCATCCGCGTCCTCGACCTGTCGAAAGTTCTGGCGGGTCCGCTGTGCGCCCAATATCTCGGCGATCTCGGCGCCGACATCATCAAGGTGGAGGCCGTCGGCCAGGGCGACGAAACGCGCGGCTGGCCGCCATTTCCGGCGCCGGGCATGGGAACCGTCTTTCTCAGTGCCAACCGGAACAAGCGCAGCATCGCCGTCGACATGAAGTCGGAAAAGGGGCGCGAGATCGTTCATGCGCTGGCAAAATCGGCCGATGTCGCCATTGAAAGTTTCGGAACCGGCGTGGCCGAGCGCCTCGGCATCGATGCGCCGACGCTGCGCGCCCTGAACGACCGCCTGATCCATTGCAGCATCTCGGGCTTCGGCCGCTCGGGGCCGCTGAAAAACTCGCCGGGTTATGACGTCATCCTGCAGGCGTTTTGCGGCGTCATGTCGATGACCGGCGACGAGGATGGCGGCTATATCCGCAGCCCGATCTCGCCGATCGACCAGATGACAGGCGTGCATGCCTTCAGCGGCATTCTGGCGCTGCTGTATGAGCGGGAAAAGACCGGCAAGGGCGGCGAGATCCAGGTTTCGCTGTTCGAAACCGCGGTCGGCCTGCTGGGTTACAATTTGCAGACTTTCTGGGAACGCGGCGTGCAGCCGCCGAAATGCGGCTCCAGCCATGAATCGCTCTGTCCCTATCAGGCTTTCGAGGCGGCGGATGGCCCGATCATGATCGGGGTCGCCAACGACAATCTCTGGCGCAAATTCTGCGCGGTCACCGGCCTGGACGCGATCGTCGATGATGTCAGGTTCAGGACCAATGCGGACCGCGTCGCGCACCGCAAGGAAACCCTCGGTCATGTCCAGGCCGCGCTGGCGCAAAATTCCGTCGCGCACTGGAATGAGTTGCTGACCGGCGTCGGCGTGCCCTGCGCGCCGATCAATTCGATCGCGCAATTGCTCGATCACCCGCACACCGCGGCCAGCGGCATCATCGTCGACTACGAACATCGGACGGCGGGCAAGCTGAAGGGCGTCGGTCACCCCGTTCGGATCAACGGGGCGGAACGACGCGCGGGCAGGCCGCCGCCGGTGCTGGGACAGCACACCGACGACGTGCTCGGTGAAATCGGTCTTTCGCGCGAGACGATCGGTGAACTACGGCAAGCCCGGATCATCGGGTGAGATTTTGCATCGCTTAACGGGAGTTGGATAGATGGGGCAATCGACGGACACGGCGCTGGCCGCGCTGAAAATCGGCAGCCGCGTCGCTTACGAGCGTCTGGCGCGGCCAAAGGCGCGCCGGTTCGATGACGTCCCCTGTACGCCTTACGCCGTCACGGCGGAATGGCTGACGGCGGTCCTCTGCGGCAAGGTTCCGGGAGCGGTCGTTACGCAGGTCGAGGTCAAGGCCGCGAGCGCGGGTACGCACGAGCGCCATCAGCTGAAAGTCTCTTACAACGAGGAGGGCCGGCGCGCCGGCCTGCCGGTCTCGATCTTCACCAAGTCGCTGCCGAGCATCGTCACCCGCATGATCGGCGGCTTCAACGGCACGGCGCGCGTGGAGGGCAGCTTCTTTACGCAGATCCGGCCTCAGCTCGAGATCGAGGCGCCGCTGTGCTATCATTCCGCCTATGATCGGCGGACGTTTGCCGCGATCCATCTGCTGGAAGATCTGGTCGCCACCAAGTCAGCGACGTTCTGCAATCACAAGACCGATGTCACGCGCGCGATGGCGGACGACATGATCGATCTGTTGGCAGCGTTGCACGGCCGCTTCTACGGCGATCCGACGCTGGCCGAACGCTATCGCTGGCTCGCCAGCTATTCCCGATGGTTCACCATCGGCGCGGCAAAAATGGGAACGGAGTACTACACAAGGAAAGCGTTTGACGCTGCGGCTCATGTTATTCCCACGGCGGTGCTTGCGCGCCGCGACGATGTCTGGCCGGTGACGATGCGCGCACTTGCGCTGCATGACAGCGAGCCGCAGGGGCTCATTCATTCCGACGTGCATATCGGCAACTGGTACCGCACCGGCGCCGGCCAGATGGGATTGTGCGACTGGCAGTGTCTTTCGCGCGGGCACTGGTCGCGCGATTTCGCCTACGCCGTGACGGCGTCGCTGACGCCGGACAATCGCCGGAACTGGGAGCGTGAGCTGTTGGCCCGTTATATCGAACGGTTCGCGGAGAAGACCGGCGTCAAGCCCGATTTCGACCTCAGCTTCCAGCGCTACCGGCAGCAGATCGTGCATGCGCTGGCGATGTGGACGATCACGCTGTGCCACTCGCCGCTGCTGCCGAACATGCAGCCCGAGGATACGACGTTGACGATGATCGGGCGGATGACGACGGCGATGGCCGATCTGGATGCGCTCGACAGCTTCCGGGATTGACCGACCGGTTCGGGGGCTGCGGCAGGATGTAGCAACTTTCGCGCGGGTCCGGACGGTAGCCCCCGGGTTTGAACACCAGTGTATTATATTCATTCACTTTTCTGCTTTGGACTCCGCGGGCCACTCTGACCGACAGTGAACTGCTTAGGGCAAGGATATGGCGCCGAACTTTGCGGTTGCGATTTACGGCAAAATTAGTACACTAGCGAACAAATAGGCCGCCAAGAGCCGCATACCACGTTATGGAGGTAACGCATGAGCGAGCATCAATTCGACCCCGTCGCCCACGCGCGATCAATGCGCGGCAGTGGATTCTGGATCGACAAAAGCTTCGATGAATTTCTTCAGCAAACGATCGCCGCGACGCCGGGCAAACTTGCGCTGCTGGCCGACCGCGCGGATCGAGCCGATCCGAAGCGCCTGACCTATGCCGAGTTAGGCGATCTGGTTTCGCGCGCGGCTGCTGCATTGAAGCAGCGCGGTATCGGTCCTCGCGACGTCATTTCGGTACAGCTTCCCAATTGGTGGGAATTCGCGGTGATCGCGTTGGCGGCATTCCGGGTCGGCGCCGTCGTCAATCCCCTGATGCCGATCTTCCGCGAGCATGAACTGAGCTACATGCTCGACTTCGCCGAAACCAAGCTTTTGATCGTCCCCAAGGTGTTCCGCGGCTTCGACCATGAGGCGATGGCGCACGCGCTGCAGCCCAAGCTGCCAAAACTTCAGCACATCATCGCTGTCGACGGCGAGGGAGCCAACAGCTTCGATCAGGCGCTGCTCTCCGGCAGCGAACGTCTGGGGCCGCCGCCGGTCGGCGAGATCGGCGCGCTTCCCGCCGATCAGATGGCGGTGCTGATGTTTACGTCAGGCACCACGGGTTCGCCGAAGGGCGTCATGCATTGTCTCAATTCGCTGATGGCTTGCAGTGTCGCCCTTGGCGGGCGGTTTCACCTTGCCGCGAACGATACGATGCTGGTCTGCTCGCCGCTGGGGCATATGACCGGTTTCGCGGCAGGTATGCTCCTCGGTCTGAAGATCGGGGCCACCGTCGTCTTTCAGGATGTGTGGGAACCAAAACGCGGCGTCGCCATCATGGCCAACGAAGGCGTGACGTATTCGGCGGGCGCGGCAACGTTCCTCGCCGATATGTGCGAAGCGGTCGCGAGCGGCTCGCCGAAGCCGGCTCAGCTACGCAATTTCCTGTGTGCGGGTGCGCCGATTCCACCCGCGCTGATTGATCGGGTCTATCGCGAGCTCGATCTGAAGGTCTGCTCGTTGTGGGGCATGACCGAATGCCTGTCGGGAACCTTGACCGAACCCGAGCGGGCGCTGGAAAAATCCTCGAAGACCGATGGCCGCCCGCTCGAAGGCGTCGGCGTCAAGGTTGTCCGGACAGACGGCTCTCCCGCGGCGGTTGGGGAAAGGGGTTTGCTCAAGGTGCGTGGCGCACAGATGTGCCTCGGCTACTACAAGCGCGAGGACATCGAGCCGTTCGATGCCGAGGGCTGGTTCGACACCGGCGACATCGCCTTCATGGACGACGAGGGCTACATCCGCATCGACGGGCGCATCAAGGACATCATCATCCGGGGCGGCGAGAACGTACCGGTTTTCGATATCGAAAACCTGATGTTCAAGCATCCTGCCGTGCTTTCGACGGCCATCGTGGGCTATCCGGATCCGCGCCTGGGCGAACGTGCCTGCGCCTTCGTGGTACTGCGTCCCGGTCAGACGCTCGATCTGTCCGACGTGCAGGCGCTGATGGCGGAGCACAAGGTCGCAAAGCAATATTGGCCGGAACGCATCGAGATCGTCGCCGATTTGCCGAAGACCCCGGCGGGCAAGGTACAGAAGTATCAGCTCCGCGAGATCGCCAAAGCGTTTGCGGAGCCGCCGCGGGCCGCCAACGCATGAACCCTGGCGCCAAAGGTCGGCGCCAGCGTTGTCATCGGCAGGGCGCGAAATATTGGCTTTCCTCTCGGGCAATGCCGTGGTCTCGCCCGGCACGCATGAGGGCTGCGGTCCCGGAGGTTGCCGGCCGTCCGTGAACGGGCATGCGCCGCGGGCGCAGTGCGTCAAAGGATGCCCCGGCGCAGATGTTGCCCGTCGGAAGCCACGGACAGACCAGGCCTACGGCAGCACCAGCCGTCAGGGCATTTAGAGTATCGCCATCGTTCGTCACGTAGCGAAGGCCGTCGTCGCTCTCCGAACCGGGAGCCGTGGATGCTCGCCCGCGCCCGGAACATTTCCCAAAGATCGACAAAGCGCTCATCCAAAAAATTTGCTGCAACGTTCGGTGATGCTTCTTGTAATTGATCGAACGATCGATATAGTAATGCGGCGGGCGACAAGAGTCAAAAAGGTTGCGCGCCCGCGGGGAGAGCCCATGAGCGAACGAAAAAGCATCGACATTCCCGGATTCAAGCACGTCAATCCGATCCCGAACGCCAGCATGATCGGCAATCTCTTGATGTCGGGCCTCGTGGTTGGCGTCGATAGTGAAACGCACAAGCTGCCGCCCGATCTCGATCAGCAGTGCCGGAACATGTTCGGCCACGTCCGCAGCATCGTCGAGGCGGGCGGTTGTACGATGGACGACATCATCAAGATCACGGTCTGGCTGAAGGATCCCGCCGACCGCACCGCGCTGAACGAGCAGTGGCTGAAGCTGTTTCCGGATCCGCAAACGCGTCCGGCACGCCAGGCGCTACCTCACCTCGGAGGCGGCGATGCGCTGATCCTCTGTGACATCGTCGCCGTCCGTGGCTGACCCGGCTGCTTCACGTATCGGAATCCGAGATGCAAAAATATCAGACCTTCCATCGCCATCCGAAATCGCCGCAACCGCCGGCGCCGGCCGGGACTTGCGACAGCCAGTTCCACGTCTTCGGACCCGCCGACAAATATCCGATCCGCCCCGGCGCGGTCTATTGCACACCGGAAGCCACCATCGAGGCTGCGCTGAACCTGCATCGAACGCTCGGAATCAAGCGCGGCGTCATCGTGCAGTCCTCGGCCTATGGCATGGACTTCCGGATTCTTTACGACGCTCTCGCAATTGCCGGGCCAAACTATCAGGCCTGCGTGGTCATCGACGACAGCGTCAGCGACAAGGAGCTGCAGAAGCTGCACGATGCCGGCGTTCGGGGCGCGCGCTTCAATTTCTGGAAAGTATTGAACCTGGTGCCGACGCCCGAGCAGTTCAAGCGTTCGATCGCGCGCATCGAGGAGCTCGGTTGGTACGCGAAGCTGCATATGCCGGTCGATGAGATGATCGAGATGCAGGAGCTGTTCCATCCGCTGAAGCTCAACGTGGTGATGGATCACTTCGGTCGTCCCGAATTCGATCGTGGTGTCGGACATCCTTCCATCAGGTTCATCACCGACCTGCTGAAAAAGGGCAATTGGTGGATGATGCTGTCCAACGGCGATCGCTGGTCGGTGAAGGGAAAGCCGTGGGATGACGCCGTCGAATTCGCAAAGACGTACATCGACGCGGCGCCGGATCGGATGATCTGGGGTTCCGACTGGCCGCATCCGCTGGTTCCGGTCGAAGAGCCTGCCAAGGATGACGGCGAGTTGATGGAGCTGGTCTATCGCTACGCCGACAATGAGGCGATCCGCCAGAAAATTCTGGTGAGCAATCCGGCCAAACTGTTCGGCTACAAGGACTAGGGAAACGCACCTATGGATCTCGGTATCAAGGGCCGCAAGGCCATCGTTTGCGCGTCGTCGCAGGGGCTCGGGAAGGCGTGCGCGACCTCGCTTGCCGGTGAGGGGTGCGACGTCGTCATCAACGGCCGCACGGAAGCAAAACTCCTGGCCACGGCGAAAGAAATCGAGGCGCTTACCGGCGCAAAGGTGACGCCTGTGGTTGCCGACATCAACACGGAGGAGGGGCGGGCCAGGTTGCTCGCCGCCAGTCCCGAGGCTGACATTCTGGTCAACAACAACGCCGGTCCGCCGCCCGGCAAACTCGAAGATTGGGATCACGCCGCATGGATGCCGGCGCTCGAATCCAACCTGCTTGCCGCGGCGCTCCTGATGCGCGGGGTCATGCCCGGAATGCGGGAGCGGAAGTTCGGACGGATCGTCAACATCACCTCGGCGATGGTCAAGTCGCCTTATCCCGAGATGGGCCTGTCGACCGCGGCCCGCGCCGGCCTCAGCGCCCTCAGCAAGTCGATGGCGCGGCTGGTGGCGCCCGACAATGTCACGGTGAACAACATCCTGCCGTTCCGCATCGACACCGACCGGCAGAAGTTCTTCACGCAGCGGCTGGCTGATCAGGAAGGCATTCCATTCGCGGAAGCGCGCCGGAAGATCGAGCAAACCGTGGCGGCGCAGCGCATGGGGACACCCAAGGAGTTCGGCGACGCCTGCGCTTTTCTGTGCAGTGTGCAGGCCAGCTTCATCTCGGGCCAGAACCTGCAGCTGGACGGCGCTTCATATTCCGGGTTGATCTGATTGCCGCTGCCCGGTCGATCCTGACGAAAGCGACGAGGCGGCGCGCAAAACGCCGCTCCGCGGTTTCACCTCAGCTGCGCAAGCGCGACGAGAACTGCGGGTCGTCATACGCGACGCGGCGCGACGCAGACTTGGGCGCCGCACGCCGCGGCTTGTCGCTGCGGGCAATCCCTTTCGGCACCGGTGCCTGCAGCCCCGCCCGCAGGAACGGCAGGACGTGCTCGAAGGCATAGTCCACGTCGTGAAAATCGCATTGTCCGCCCGACAGATCGTAGATCCGGTCCGGGTTGTTCAGCGTGTGGGTGATGATGCAAAGCAGGCAATGCAGCCGCCAGAAGATATTCTCGAGGTCGAGTTCCGGTAAGGCTAGTTGCAAGGCGGTGATGAAGTGCCGTTGAAACTCGTCGAAGAATTCGCGCATCATCTCGCGGGCGATCTCGCTGTTGTCGCTGCCGATCCGCGATACCAGCCGCATGAAATGGTCGGGCCGCGGCTTGCGCCGCATGCTGTCGCGGAATGACGGCAGGAAGTAGCCGCGCAAGAGATCATCGAGATTCGGTACCGGATTGGCATCCATCGCGGCCTGGATCAGGTCGTATCTCTGCTTGTTTAGCGGCGCCGCCTTGTGCTCGAAGATGGCGCGCAACAGCCCTTCCTTGTTGCCGAAATGGTAGTTGATCAGCGAGATGCTGACATTGGCATTGGCCATGATTTTGCGCAGCGATGCGCCTTCGTAGCCGGCATCCGCGAACAGCTCCTCCGCAGCGTCAATGATGAGGACGCGCGTCTTGTCGCCGGATTGATTGCGGCCGTCTTCCTTTTTGGCCCGCGATTTGGCGGCCGCCGGCTTTGCTGCGCCCAGTTTTCCTCGAACGGCCATGCGGCGGTACCTTTTGCAAAATTGCCTTGCGAAGCGACGAATATCGAACGATCGATTGATATAGCATTCGCCATGGCGGTGCTACATCATGCCGCCTGTCCGCGTCGTCGGGAAGGTCCGAGCGTCAAACTAATCGCGCTTGCAATTATATCGTTCGATCGATATAAAAACAAGTCGCCGGTTGCTGCCGGAGACTGGGAAATAGGCCGGCACGGGTGAAAATACGCCTGGCGGGAACTGCCCTCTGCCTTCCGCAGGCGGGCAATAATGGCGAGGGAGACGTCGATGGGCCAAGCCATTAGTAAGGCGCCGGCTGGCGAGATACCGGCAGAGCGGCGGCCATTCATCCGGCTCGCCGGCGTCGCCAAAACATACCCCTCGCGCGGCGGACCGGTCGTCGATGCCGTCGAGGAAGTGACGGTTGATATCGCGCGCAGCGAATTCACGTCGATCGTTGGCCCTTCCGGCTGCGGAAAGACGACGTTGCTCAACATGATCGGGGGACTGCTGCCGGCCAGCCGCGGCCGGATCGTGTATGAGGGCCTCGAGTCCGGCCGCAAGCGGCCGGCGCTCGGCATGGTTTTCCAGGACGCCGTGCTGCTGCCGTGGCGAACCGTGCTCGAAAATGTCTGCCTTCCGATCGAGGTGCTGTCGCTCGATGGCGCGCAGGGCGAGGCGAGGGCGCGCGAACTCATAGAACTGGTTGGCCTCAAGGGTTTCGAGGGCCGCTATCCGAACGAACTGTCGGGTGGCATGCAACAGCGCGCCTCGATCGCTCGCGCGCTGGTCAATGACCCGAAATTGCTGTTGATGGACGAACCGTTCGGGGCGCTCGATGCGCTGACGCGCGAAAACATGTCGCTGGAATTGCAGCGCATCTGGTCGAGCAGCCGGAAGACCGTTCTGTTCATCACGCATTCGATCGCCGAATCCGTGTTCCTGTCGGATCGGGTGCTGGTGATGACCGCGCGTCCCTCGCGCGTACGTGAAATCATCGACATCGACCTGCCGCGGCCGCGTACCCTCGAAATGACGACGTCGGACGCCTTTACGAAGTATGTCGCCCATATTCGCGGCTTGCTGTCGGCGACGGCGGCACTGTGATGAGCATGCAGATGTCCCAGCCCGACCTGTCGACGCCCCGGTCCGTGCCGATCGCTTCCAGGCCCAATCTGCTACGTCACCTCGCCCGCTGGTTCGACCTCGGCGGAATATTGTCGATCGCGCTGTTCGTGGTGTTGATGGGCGGCTGGGAGCTTTCAGTGCGCAACGGCCTGGTGCCGGCGTTCGTGCTGCCGGCGCCGTCCGATGTCGCCGCGCGCCTGTTCGCCGATGTGTTCGACAAGGCGGTGCTGTTCGATTGCGCCTACACGCTGACTGAAATCATCGTCGGCTTTCTGATTGCCGCGGTATTTGGCATCTCGTTCGGTGCGGCGATCGCCCTCGTGCCGTTGGTCGATCGCGTTCTGTCGCCCTATATCGTTGCGCTGCAAACCATTCCGAAGGTTGCGATTGCGCCGGTCCTGATCATTTGGTTCGGCTTTGGCATCGAATCCAAGATCGTGATCGTGGCCCTGATTGCCCTGTTCCCGATCCTGGTCAACGTCGTGCTCGGCTTCCGTGGCATCGACCAGCGCCAAATCGTGCTGATGCGGGCGCTCGATGCGTCAGCATGGCAGATTTTCCGCAAGGTCCGAATCCCCAACGCGCTGCCGTCGATCATGGCCGGAATGTATATCGCGATGATCTTTTCGGTGATCGGCGCGGTGGTCGGCGAATTTTTGGGTTCCCCGCATGGGCTCGGCGCGCAGATCATGCAGCGGCAAGCGTCGATGGACGTCGTCGGCGTCTATTCCATTCTCGTCATCCTGACGGTGATCGGCGTCCTGCTGAATTCCGCGGTCAAGGCAGTGTCGCGGCGATTGGTCTTCTGGGGCAATTCCGAAGAGCCGAACGGCCTGTAAGGCTCATCCGGAACAAGAACGACAGAGAAACAACGATAATGGGGAGGAATCCAATGAGGTTATCGAAGCTCATCACGCACACTGCGACGGCACTGTGTTGTGCCATGGCGCTCGGCGCGTGGTCGATCAATCCGGCGGCGGCCCAGGAACGGAAGCTCATCGTGCAGGGCGGCGCGCCGGTGCCCTACACCGGGTTCCTCGCGTTGTATGTCGGTCAACAGGCAGGGTTCTTCAAGGAAGAAGGCCTCGACGTCGAAATGCGCTACGCATCCGGTGCGCCGCAGGGCACGCAGATCGCGGCCGCCAACCAGGCCGATGTCGCCGTCGTCACCGTCGAGCCCTCGATCAATGGATATGACAAGGGTATCCGCGGCAAGATCTTCAGCCGTATCAATAATGAATTGATCTATTACATTGCCGTCACCGAGGATTCTCCGATCAAGACGGTCGCAGATCTCAAGGGCAAGAAAATAGGTGTAGCCAGCTTCGGCAGCGCTGCGGTGCCCGTGGTGCGTTCGATCCTCCGCTCCGGCGGAATCGAGCCGCAGTCCGACACGCTCTTGCCAGTCGGGGTGATGGATCAGGCGATGGCTGCGCTTCGCTCGGGCAATGTGCAGGCGCTGGGACTCTACGACGGCATCTATTTCGCGCTGGAGCGCGCCGGCGTTAAATTGCGTTACTTCAAGCATCCGGCACTGGCGGACTTCGGCAATACCGGCCTGTTTGCCTCGGACGAAACGATCAAGAACAAGAAGGATGATTTGTGCAAATTCGGACGGGCTTTTGCCAAGGCGACGCTATTTGCAACGACCAACCCTGAAGCGGCGGTGCGGCTGTACTGGAAGGCCGTTCCCGCCGCACGCCGTGGTGCCGACGACGCGGAGGCCCTGAAGAACGGCCTCACTGAAGTAGCGCCGATGCTCCGGGTCTTCGATATCGGCTTTCCACCGTCCACGAAGTACGGATCGGTCGACCATGCTGCTCTTGGGAAGTACATGGAGCTGAACAAGCAGGAGGGCGTGATCACGGCGACCCCGCCGGTCGATGCCATAGCCACCAACGACTTCATTGGCTGCATCAACAATTTCGACGGCGATACCGTGCGTAAATTGGCCCGCGAGTGGAAATCCTGAGCTTGACCGGTCGGGCGCCCACGCGGACTTGCGTGGGCGCGTTGCGATAGTTCGCGATTGTCGGGGACTGTGTTGAACGGCATACTCGATTCCTGCACTCCGGCACGCGGGGATCGAATGACGCTCAACCGACGCAAGATCGGCACGACGAATCTCGAAGTTACCGAACTGGGCCTCGGCGGCGCGCCGATGGGCGGCTTTCGCGCGAGGATTTCCGACGCTGAGGCGACGGCGCTGATCGATACCGCCTATGAAGGCGGCGTGCGCTACTTTGATACCTCGCCGTTCTACGGCTATGGCCGTAGCGAACTGCGCATGGGCGCGGCGCTGCGCGAGAAGCCCCGAGAAGAATATGTGCTGTCGACCAAGGTCGGTCGCGTCATGCACGCCATGGGGCCGGGCGAGAAGCCACCGGCCGATTTTCGCGACCACGGCCTGCCAGGCTTTGCGCCGAAGTTCGACTACACCTATGACGGTGTGATGCGCTCGCTCGAGCATTCGCACCTGAGGCTCGGCCTGGCACGCATCGACATCGCCCTGATCCACGACGTCGACTTCTGGACCATCAAGGATCGCGCCATCCTCGACCAGCGGTTCAAGACCGTGATGGATTCGGGCTTCAGGGCGCTCGATGAGTTGCGCAAGGCCGGAATCGTCGGCGCCATCGGGGTCGGCATCAACGAGGCGGACACCAGTCTGCGCTTCATCCAGGCCGGCGATTTCGACTGCATGCTGCTGGCCGGCCGCTATACGCTTCTCGAGCAAGGCGGGCTCGAGGCGTTCCTGCCGGAATGCGTGAAGCGGAACGTATCCGTGATTCTGGGCGGTCCGTACAATTCCGGCATCCTCACCGGCGGCGTGAAGCCCGGCGCTACGCACGATTATGTTGCGGCGCCGGCGCACCTCATCGAGAAGGCGCAGAAGATCGAGGCGATATGCCAGCGCCATGGCGTGGAACTGGGTGCGGCCGCCATGCAATTTCCGCTGTTTCATCCGGCCGTGTGCTCGGTCATCCCGGGAGCGCTCAGCGTCGCCGAGGCGCAGCAGAATGTGGCCCGCCTGTCGGCGAAGATCCCGGTCGAGCTCTGGAGCGAGCTCAAGCGCGAAGGGCTGCTCGACCCCGGCGCGCCGACGCCCAACTGACGGGTGAGCGCTCGCCATTCGTGCGGGTCTCGTCATAAAAAGTAACTGGCGGGAGGCTGTTTCCTCCCGCCAGTCATCGATGTCAGTCCGGCGCGTTGACCGGGATGTAAGCTTAGACGTGGTGCCAGTCGGTGGAGTGCGATCCGACGGACAGGTTCTGGCTGATGTGATCGCCGTCCATCTGCCACTGGGCGACCTTGCCACTGGCGTTCTCCCACAGCACGTCGGCCTTGCCGTCGTGGTTGTAGTCGCCGGTGCCGATCACCGTCCAGCCGGCGGCCGAGCCGACCGAGGTGTTGGAAGCGATGTGGTCACCGTTCATCTGCCACATCGCAACCTGGCCCTTGTCGTTCTGCCAGAGGATGTCGGCCTTGCCGTCGCCGTTGAAGTCGCCGGTGCCCGCCGCGTGCCAGTTGGCTCCGACCGATCCGACCGAGGTGTTGGAGGCGATATGGTCGCCGTCCATCTGCCACATCGCAACCTGGCCCTTGCTGTTCTGCCAGAGGATATCGGCCTTGCCGTCACCGTTGAAGTCGTCGGTGCCGATCATCTTCCAGTCGCTTCCGACCGATCCGACCGAGGTGTTGGAAGCGACGTGGTCGCCGTCCATCTGCCACATCGCGACCTGGCCCTTGCTGTTCTGCCAGAGGATGTCGGCCTTGCCGTCGCCGTTGAAGTCGGCGATGTCGGCAACGTGCCAGTCGGATCCGACCGATCCGACCGTGGTGTTGGAGGCAACGTGGTTGCCGTCCATCTGCCACATTGCCACCTTGCCACTGTCATTGTGCAGCAGAATGTCGGCTTTGCCGTCGCCGCCGAAGTCACCGATCCCATCGATATGCCAGCCGGCCGGAACCGATCCCACGGTGGCGTTCAGATCGATATGGTTGCCATTGAGCTCCCAGACCGCAACGCCGCCTTTGCTGTTGGCGAACAGGACGTCGCTGATGCCGTCGCCGTTGAAGTCGTTGGCGACGTGATGGGTGGCGGCAATATCGTCATTCATGATGGTGCCGACGCCCACGGCTTTCGAGATGGTGGCGCCGTTGGTGGCCGCGGAGAGGTTGACGGAGAAGGTCTCGTTGGCCTCGACCTTGGTGTCGCCGTTGACGACGACCGAGATCGTCTGGGTGTTGACCCCGGCGTCGAAATGCACCTTGCCGGAATTTCCGACATAATCGCCGTCCGCCGTGGTCGCAGTGCCGTCCTTCGTCGCGAAGTTGACGTCGAA
>JAFKKG010000006.1 GCA_017305715.1 Hyphomicrobiales bacterium
AAGCGTACGGTGAAGACGTGTGGTCCTGACGCCGCGTTGCTGGCGTCCATGCACCTGGGAGGCGTCTGACTTCCCAGGGCGCGACGGAGGCAAAAGAGCCGTTCTCCGGGGAGAGCACGTTATAAGCCGTAAAGCCATCGCGCAGGGAATGTCGGATTGCCTCCGCTGCCCTGTATGCTCATGTGCGCACTTCTCTGTGCACATTGCACATGAGACCGCGGGTGCAGCGCGCATCCGGCATTCCCTGCGCCCTCTGTTTGGGAGAGGGCGAAGAGTTTCTTGACAAGCTCGGACGTCATGCGTCGCGAGAAGGTGAAGATGTGTTTGCACGGTCGGTGGCTTCATCCTTCGAGACGCGGCGAAGATGCCGCTCTTCAGGATGAGGTCTACCAGCAGGAGATGATGTCATAGACCCTCATGGTGAGGAGCGCGCTTTTGCGCGCGTCTCGAACCACGAGGCCCGCATGCGGCTACATGGCCTGGCTGTTTGAAATTCAAATCCGTTGCAACCACGCCGGCCCGCGCCGCCGGCTAGATCGGCTCGTAGCTCTCGATCATGCAGGTATCGTCCCCCTCGACGTGGCGGCGATCTGAAATCACGCCGCCCGAAATCGAGATGCGATAGGTCTGCATGCCGAGCGGCTTGCCGGTCACGGAGGTCAGTTCGGCCTTGACGCACGCGGTCCAGCCCGTGCCGCGCAGTTCGGGGCGCGGTGGCGAGACCTGTACGGCCGTCGGACGCGACGCTGCCGTAAACACCGAGTCCAGTTTTTCACGGAGCAAAAGCTTGACGTCGGGCGGCGGTTCGAGCGGGGGCGGTTCGGACGCCTTGGCGCGCATGAACTCCGGCACCGGCGAGCGGACGTCGGCGAGGCCGCAAGCGCCCAGCGCCAGCGCTCCGCCCGTGATCAACGCCATGTGAACAAGAAGCCGCCCCATCGTCCCGGCTTTTTACCCCGAACCGGCGGAAATTGCGCCTGGGCGGCGGTCAAATGTGGCGATCGATTCCATGTCCGGCGATCAACATTTGCTGAACCCCCGGCGCTGAACCGGCTATTCTGTCCCCGATACCGATCCCGGAATGGCCATCATTCCGGCGCAGCGTCGATGGGTGGAGCGAATGGTGGAGAGAGCGCGGGCCATGAAGACCTTCACGATAGCGGCCGTGATTCTATCGTTGCTCGCGATGCCGGCATATGCCCAGGGCCGGCATCCAAAGCAAACCGACGAGCAGAAGGCGAAGCAGGACACCAAGCCGAAGGTCGACGAGAAGGCCTACAAGGCGGCGCTCGAGCGCATTCCCGAGCCGAAGGAAAAATACGATCCCTGGGGCGTCGCGCGTCCGGCGGAACCGGCCAAGAAACCGAAGTAAACCAAACTGATTACTTCAAATCGCGCAGGCGTTTTGCCTGCGGCAAATTCGTCGTTGAATGGAGCGTACATGCCGCCGCACATTGCGGGAGTTGCTTGAACCTTTCCGACCGAGACCTTGACCAATACGCAGCCTGCATTGCCGGGAGTTGGCCCCATGTTTCGTCATGCGATTTTTTATTTGATGATCCCGGCGGCGCTGCTGGTGGGCGCGCATTCCGCTTCCGCCGAAAGCCGCCTCGCGCTGGTGATCGGCCAATCGGCCTATAAATCGGTTCCGGTGCTGCCCAATCCGATCAACGACGCCAAGGCGGTCACGCAGATGCTGACCGAGTCCGGCTTCGAGGTTTCGACAGTGTCCGATCTGTCGCAGAGCCAGATCCGCGATCAGCTTTCGGAATTCGCCGCCAAGGTCGCATCCAAGGGCGGCGATTCGATTGCGCTAGTGTTTTACGCCGGCCATGGCGTGCAGATCGACGGCGAGAATTTTCTGCTGCCGGTCGACATCGATCCGAAGCGGGAGTCTGACATTGCGATCCAGGCGGTGCGGCTGAACGACGTCCTGAATACGCTGACCTCGGCGCCGAGCAAGATGCGCATCGTGATGCTCGATGCCTGCCGCAACAATCCGTTCCCCGAAATAGCCAAGAGCGCCGGCGGCGGGCTGGCGCTGGTCGACGCCAGGATCGGCGTGCCGAATACCTTCCTGTCGTTTTCGACCTCGCCGGGCGCGGTGGCCGAGGACGGCAGGGGCGACAACAGCCCCTACACCACGGCGCTGCTCGCGGCGGCCAAGGAGGCGAACATTCCGATCGAGGAGACCTTCAAGCGTACGCGCGTGTCGGTCAACAAGGCGACCGACGGACGGCAGACACCGTGGGACAGTTCCTCCCTGACCGAGGACTTCAGATTTTCCGGCACCCCCGTGGCCGGGCCGAAACTGGCCGCGACCCGGAAAACTGTCGAGGAATGGAGGCGCGATCTGAAGGGCAAGCCGGTCGAGGAAGCCAACGAGATCATCGTGGCCGACGGCACCGATGAATCCTACGAGGCCTTCGCCGCGCTCTACCCCCAGACCCCGCAGGGCGCGCAGGCCGTCGACTGGCTCGGCCGGCACAGGCGCATGGTGGCGTGGAACAATGCGGTGGTGATCAACACCGCGGCAGGCTATCGCGCATTCCTGGCGAAATTCCCCGACAGCGATCTGACCGCGACCGCGCGCAAGCTGGAAGAGCGCTTGCGCAACCGTCCCGATCCGATCCCGGCCGTAGCGGCAGGCGGCGGTGCCGGGCCGCAAAACGTCGCGCTAACCTGTCCCTGCACCCCGCCGGCGTCAGCGCCGCAACTGAAGAAGACCGATGCACCCAGGCGAGCCGATCCGGATCCGCCCAGGCGCGTCGAGCGCGCACCGCCGAAGCGGGTGAGGGAACGTGATTATGATGATGACCGCCCGCCGCCGAGGCGTGCGCGCGTGCGCGACTATGACGATGACGTGGTCGTTCGCCGTCCGCCGCCGCGCGATGATTACTATGAACCATCCGGACCGTCGGTCGGGATCGGCATCGGTGGCTTCGGCGGTGGGGGTGGCTATGGTCGTGGCGGCGGAGGTTATGGCGGCAGCAGTTCGGGCCGGGGTAGATACTGACGCGGTATTCGCGTAATCGGTTTCGCGAGCGAGCGCCGCGCGGCGCTCCCCTTGCAGGGATATCATGCGAAGCTTGGTCCGCCTGTTCGCCTTGGTCGCGCTGCTTGCTTCGCCCGCGCTTGCCTGGGAGCACTGGGGCGGCGATCGCGGTGGGATGCGGTTTTCGCCTCTGGCCCAGATCACGCCGGACAATGTCGGCAATCTCGTCCGCGCCTGGGAATTTCGCACCGGCGATCTCGACCGCCGCGCGCCTGAAATCATGAAGCGCACCAAGTTTCAGGCTACCCCGCTGTTCGTCGAGGACAGCCTGATCTTCTGCTCACCGTTCAACGAAGTCATCGCGCTCGATCCCGGCACGGGTTCGCAGAAATGGCGATACGATCCAAAAATTGCGACCAGCCAGCGCCCGGCCAACCGCTACAATTGCCGCGGCGTCGCCTATTGGGTCGATCCGCAGGCGGGTGAGGGCGCCGCCTGCCGCGCGCGGATCTTCATGGGCACCAACGATGTCCGCGTGATCGCGCTCGACGCCCGCACCGGGATTCCCTGTGCCGATTTCGGCAGCAATGGCGAGGTCAGGCTTGAGGTCCCGCCGCTGGAATGGCCGGGCGAATTCCAGATCACGTCGGCGCCGGTGGTGGTCGGCGGCGTCGTCGTTGTCGGCTCGGCGATTGCCGATAACCGCCGCGTCGAGGCGCCATCAGGCACCGTGCGCGCGTTCGATGCGAAGACCGGGAAACTGCGCTGGGCTTTCGATCCGCTGGTCCATGGCGGCGTCATCGCCGGTCATGCCAACGTCTGGGCGCCGATGTCGGCGGATGAGGAGCGCGGGCTGGTGTTCCTGCCGACCTCGTCGCCGAGCCCGGATTTCTGGGGCGGCAAGCGGCCCGGCAACAACGAGCACGCCAATTCGGTGGTGGCGCTGCGCGCCGGAAGCGGCGAATTGGTGTGGTCGTTCCAGACCGTGCATCACGATGTCTGGGATTATGATTTGCCGGCGCAGCCGACGCTGGCGCGCATCGACACCGGCGATGGCCAGCGCGACGTCGTGATCCAGCCGACCAAGCAGGGTTTCGTGTTCGTGCTCGACCGCGACACCGGCAAGCCGATCTGGCCGGTCGAGGAGCGCGCCGTGCCGCAGGGCGGCGCCGAGGGCGAGCAGTTGTCGCCGACCCAGCCGTTTCCGACCCATGTGCCGGCGCTGCTGCCGCAGCGGATTTCGGCCGACGACGTGTTCGGGCTGATTCCCTTCCGCGATCGGGCCGTGTGCCGCGCGCAGGTCGAAGCGGCACGCAATGACGGCCTCTACACGCCGCCCTCGACGCGGGGTACGGTCGTGTTTCCGATGACCGGCGGCGGCGTGAACTGGGGCGGGGCGGCGTTCGACCCGGTCAACCAGATCCTCTACGCCAACACCTCGCGGGCGATTCATATCGTCAAACTGCTGCCCCGCGCGCAGACCCTGGGTTTCAATCCACCGCCCGGCCATGATTTCGGTCAACAGCTGGGCGCGCCCTTCGCGATGACGCGCGCGCTGGCGACCTCGCCGCTCGGATTGCCGTGCAACAAGCCGCCCTGGGGCGAGATGGTCGCGGTCGATCTCAAGGCTGGAAAAATCCTCTGGCGCTCGCGCGTCGGTACCACGGAAGATCGCGCGCCGCTCGGTATCGCCTTTCACTGGGGCACGCCGCTGGTCAATGGCCTCGTCATCACCGCGGGCGGACTGGCCTTCACCGGCGCAATGGATGCTTACTTGCGCGCCTTCAACGCCAGGACCGGCGAGGAGCTGTGGCAGGGTCGGCTGCCGGTGCCGGGCGTTGCCAATCCCATGACCTATCTGTGGAAGGGCGAGCAATATGTGGCGATCGGCGCCGGCGGTCACTCGGAGTCGGGTACGACGATCGGCGACAGCGTGGTGGCGTTCCGCTTGCCGCGCCCGGGCGAAGCGCCCTCGCTGTGGTCGCGCACCATCGACCGGCCCGGCGGGCGATTCATCGGCATGGCGATCGCGGCGAGCCTCGTGCTCCTATTGCTCGCGATCACGATCTGGCGCTGGCGTCGCCGCCGTCGCGCGCCGTCCGTGAGGTGACTATTCGAACGCGACGCCGACGCGCCTGTCCTTGTGCCAGACGGTATGGCAATCGCGCATGAAATCGTCGTTCGCGATCACGAGGGTAAAGGAGCCGGGCAGGCCGACAGGCGATGCGACCTCCAGCCGTGCGCCGCCCTGGCTGATGTTGCGCACCATGCAGTCGATGCCGCCGCCGCCGCGAAACGCAATCGTGCCCTGTTTGAGAATTCGGTGTCTGGGATAAGCCCTGTTTTCGATCATGGCGCCACTCCAACGTATCGTGGACATCGTGTACGGTGGATCATAGCGTTGCCGAATTACAGACAATTAAATTCAAACGACGCCGTGCTTGCGTATGCATTCAGACTTTGTTTACGACGATGAGCGGGAAACGCTGGCGCGGTTTTCCGGCATCGATGCCGGCTTCGTCATGCGCCGATGGAGAGCATCATGAAGACGACTGTTTCGATCCTGTTTGCGGCGGCGCTCACGCTTCCGCTCGGACTTGCAACCGTGCCGGCGCATGCCGTCGTTCTCGATCTGTCGACGATGACCTGCAAGCAGTTCGTCGAGGGCGGTGATGACACCATCAAGATGGTGCTGACCTGGATGGACGGCTGGTACAAGGGCGATTCCGACGAGGCGATCATCGACACTGACGTGTTCGTCGAGAACGCCAAGAAGTTCGGCACCTATTGCGGAAAGAATCCGACGATCAGCATCGTCAACGCGGCCGAAGCGGTGCTCGGCAAGTAACGCGTCGCGGCTGCGGTGCGACTACAGCATCGCGAATGCGCTCGAGACCATCGCCACCGGCTTGTTGTCGGTGGCGCTGGAAAGCGTGACGCGGCCAAAACTCATGGTGCGGCCGAGGCGAACCACGCGCGCATCGGCCAGCACGTCGGAGGCGGCGGCCGCGCGCATGAAATGCGTGGTCTGATCGACCGTCGTCATCGGACGATAGCCGCGATTGGCGGCGAGGTTGGCGATCACCATCGCGGTGTCGGCAAACGCCATCAGCGCCTGGCCGGAGATCACGCCGCCACTGCGGCATAGCCGTTCCGAGAACGGCATCCGCAGGATCGCGCCCGGCTGCCAGTCGGCTGATCCACCCGGCGGCGGGGTGACGTCGATACCTTCGATCGACAGGTTGAGATCCAGCACCCATGGCGCAAACACCTCGCCCAACAGGCGCCTTGCTTCCCCGATGCCGAATTCCGCGGCCTGCTGCTCTTGCATGAATGCTGTTTCCCCGCACGATGTTGTGACCGGCATTGTAGGGGGCATTGCGCCGAAGGGAATACGGCAGGCCGCTGGCTGGCCCAGTCACCCGGGGCCATTCGGCTTGAAAATGCCAGACTTGAGGGCCATGATTGTGGCTTAAGACAGTGGGGCGCGTTCATGTTTCGCCGGGTGGTATTGATTTTGGGCCTGATCGCCATGGGCCTTGCGCTCAACGGCTGCACCAAATGCGGTCCGATCTGGGACGACTGGGTGCAATCCCCCAAATCCTGCAAATCGGACCGGCTTTGATCCACCGCGGCTCGCGCTTGGCGGTGCGGCTGGGGCGGTGATATACCGCCGGGAAAACGCTGCGGGAGCGCGTCCCAAAGGAGAGTGTCTGATGAGAATTCTGAGCGCGGCTGCGGTGATCGTTTTGCTGACGGTGCCCGCTTATGCACAGTCACCCAACATCAATCTGATCCCGGAACTCCAGAGCAAGTCGCCGGAGGAGAAGGAGCAGGAAGCGGTCAGGGACAAGGCCTACAGGGAATCGCTGCGGAAGATTCCCGAGGCCAAGGGTTCTTCCGATCCGTGGGGAACCGTGCGCAGCAGCGACGCCCCCAAGGCGGCCACGACGGCGCCTGCCAAGCCGAAGGCCAAGACCGGCAGCAGCACAGCTAGCGGTGGCAACGCAGCGGGCGGTAGCAATCTCAGATAGGCCAGGAGCCGATCACACGGACTCGGAATCGCTCTCCGGCAGCCCTATATTCAACCCGTCGTCACGGTGGGTTGGAGGTGCGACATGGTTCGGCGTCCGCGCGATCTCGCCAGCCGGATGGCCGCCCGGCGCAAGCCGGATGACGGCTATCTGCGCCAGACCTTCACGCTGCCGCGCGATGTAGCGCGGGCGAGGGCGCGCGATTTCCTCAACCGCTATCCCAAGGCGGCCTATATGAGCGCGGTCGAGAGCTGGCGCGAACTGCCCGGCGGCGACATCGAATTCACGATGCGGCGGCTTGCCAGCGCCGACTGAAGCCACCGCGCAATCGGGACGAATCCGCAACGGGTGCAGAGGCAGCTTGTTACCTTCGTGGCTGCCTCCCAAAATGCACTGCGCCGCGCAAGCGGAATATGGTCGCTTGGCGGCGCAGGCCTAGACCCCGAGTGATGCAATGTCCCAGGCACGGTTATGTCTGGGCATCACCCAAAAAGGTTCAACGCCCCCGGGTCGAATACGGATGCTGAAACGAGCGGCTTGCCGGGACCGTATCTTGTCGGCGGCGGGGTGGTCCTCCAGATTACGCCCCGCCGTCGGCGACCCCTCCGCATGGCCCCATGCGGCGGGGTCGTCTTGCACGGCAGGTCCTGCGGATCGAGCCGGCCGATCCCAGGGTGAAGCGATCGGTCAATCGAATGCGACGCCGATACGCCTTTCCTTGCGCCAGACGATGCGGCACGGCCGCTTCAATTGTTTTGACGGCACAAACAGCGTGAAGCGGTCGGGGATGAACAAGGGAGTGACGACTTCAAGCGCAGCACCGGTCTCCGAAAGATTGCGCACGGTGCAATCGATTCCGCCGCCGCCGAACTCGATCGTTCCGGCCTTCAGGGTGCGGTGGCGAGGGGCGATTCGGGGCTCGTCCATGTGGCCAATATAAGCCAAATTCACGTTGGGATGGACAATGTACCGCGATGCCAACCGGAGGTGGGCCGGGTTCGCGCCGAAAGCCAGGGCGGCTCCCCGGGGCGTCCCCGGGGAACTTTGTTCTCATCCGGAGAACTACGGAAAAAAAGCCGTCTACGGGGGAGGGGAGGATCCCCCGGGCGCACGATCGGTGTTTGCCAAAGCCCTTGCGGATCCCGGCCAGGCACGCCGTCGAGTTCGAGCCATGTCCTCGTTGATGAGTTCGAGCGCTGCGCCACACGCTCCGATTGGTGCGCACCGGTGGGAGCGCCACCGGATGAAACTTTGTTCTCGGCCGGAGAACAACGGGGCCGATCCGGACTTCGGCTCCATCATTCGCGCCGAAGGGGGACAGCCGCATTTACACAAGCAAGAGGCCGCCCGTTGAGGCGGCCTCCAGTATCGTTTCGTGCGTTCTTTCATTCGTCGTTCATCGTCATTTCTTGGCGCACGTCATGACGACATGCGCGTCGCCGCCGCATCGCGCGCCGTTGGGAGGCACGATCACCGGGACCTGGGTCACTTCCGAACCCGGTGCCCTGCAATACGCGGCGATCATTATTTCGGCGTCGATGTCGCAGGTGTCTTGCGACTTCCCGCTCAACACGCGGAAGGACGTACCGTCCTTGCCGGGCGCTCCGGGGGCGCCATCCTTGCCGGGAGTGCCGTCCTTGCCGGCCGCACCATCCTTGCCGGGGGCACCATCTTTGCCGGGAGCGCCATCCTTGCCTGGTGCGCCGTCCTTGCCGGCGATGCCTGCTATTCCTGGAGCACCGTCTTTGCCGGCCGGCCCCGGCGGCCCCTGTTTGCCTTCAAAGCATCCGCCAAGCAGAACGGCGGCAGCGCAAAAAATGATTACGGCTGGAAATTTCATAGTCCTCCCCACTGAAGTTGCGCGGAGAGTTTGGTCTGGCGATCTGCTAAATCAAGCAAAATCGGGTTGCCGCGGCGTTATGAGCCGGGCCGCTGTCAGGCACGGGAAAAGGCCTGCGGAATGCTTCGATCGTGGTCGAATGTTCGACCGGCGCCGAAACGCGAAGACGGATTGTCGGCGTTGTTGCAATCTCATGCATTGCTTTTCTGCTGTCGTGTCCGGGATTGCGATCATCCCGTTGCAGGGATGTACGCTGCGCTTCGCGTCGGCTCTCATGACGGGCACATGCGAAAAGGGGCCACGCTCAATTTCAACGCCCCCGCACGAAAGAGGCCGCCAATCGCGGCGGCCTCCCAATCCCGGTTTGCGGCACCGGCATCAGCGCATGTGCAGGCTCATCCCCGGCTTCGGGGGATGGATGGCGTCCATCAAATTCTTGCCCACGGCAGCGAGGTACGCATCCACGATCCGGTCCATGATGCTGCCGCCGCTGACCTGCTCGAGTTCGTCAACCGTCAATTCGCGGATTTCGTTGTTCAACTCGGTCACGCCTGTCTCCTGTTTCGTGTGGGCAGGACCATTCCCGCCGACCGCGAGCAGGAATACGCGGGGCCGATTGCCGCTGCCGTGACACGCATCACAATCGGAGACGGCCTCACAGCCGGCACCGAGTTATGGACGGCCGCAGCGCAGGCACTCAAACAAACACTGCTCAGAGTCGTTTCCGGTTTCGATGCGCTTTATCTTGAGCATGCTCATTCCGCAAAGCGGACAAGGCGGCCGGTCGGGACAATCCTTGATGGTTTGCCTGGGGGCGGGGCTCATTCGGGCGGCCTAAGCCCCGGGGACAAAAGCCAATCCTGCATGTGAGCGAATGTCTCGGCTTGTCGAAGTCGGCGTTCTAACGCTGCGCGTTCTTTGCTGCCGGGCGGAAGGGCTTCGACCTGTGCTTTGATCTCGCTAGCCCGTTCTGCAATGCGCTCTTCCAATGTCGTGACGTGCTTCACTCGATGGCGCCGCTGCATGGTTGGCTCCTGCATTCTGCCCGCGTTTCAACGGGCCAAGCCGTCCCAGGTTCCGGAAAGTGAACTCACTTCTTAACGAGCGTTCGAGACCGGTGGCCGCGTCTTTCAAATTGGGCGCGACTGAGGGGCGGTACCGGATATGCCGGTCAACTCGCCGCACGAGACGGCCTCGGTTCTCAATCGAACGGACTGGAAGCGCGCTTATTCCCAGTTTTGGGAACATCGTTCCCGGACGGAGAACTACGGACTATTTCGGCGGTTGTAGTTCGGGGGATCGCAGCCATTCGCTCATATGGGAGCCGGTTTCGGCTTGGCGGGCCCTGCGTAGGATGTCTTCGCGCTTTGTGCCCGGTGGCAATCGTTTGGCTAGCTCTCTCAGGCGCTTCGCTTCCTCGGAAAGGCGTTCTTCAAGTGATTTGGTTTGGTGGAAACGCCGACGCTGCATGACACAACCTCGTTTGTCTTACGGGTCCTAACCGTTGGGTTGGAGAAAATCGAAATTAATAAGCCGGTGAGGAAGTGTCGGTTCCCGGTGGGAACAAATTAGGACACACCCAAAAGCAACTTGGGACGCTGGGGCTTGAACGGCATGCCGTACTGGCCGAAACAGGCCACTCGCCTGTTCAAGGTAGACCAATTGCCACTTTTGCCCGATTTCGGAACTCCGGGTTTGCTCGTGCGTTTGCTGCGCGGGCGATTGGAGGGTGACCGAAATGGATTCAGTTGAGGAGCTGGCGACCGCTGGTTTAGTCGTAGCGTTTGCCGCCATTTTGCTAGTGGCCTCGCACCTTTTCATTGACTTCAAGGCAAAGCAGTTTGTTGCCCGTGAGGAACAAGTGGTAACGAACCGGCGTTGAGGCTCCGTCTGGAGGACAGACAAACATAGGCAACTTCCCGGCCTCGGCGCTTCTTTTCCAGGAGGGCGTGGGGCCGTTTCTTTTTGCCACTACTCCGAACTTCCGACGCCGATCCGGCGGGTCTCTGTCGGCATGACAGGGCCTCGGCAAGCGCCGCGTCCACAAGCTCCACAATACTCCAGGCCTTATCGGCCTCAGCGGTGCGCGCATTTGGGCGGAATTCTATGAAATGCTCGACCGCTCGCTGCCGCGCTTCAACGAGACGCTGCAACTTCCGTTTTATGATACGCAGGCAATGGAGCGACTGTCGCCTCCAGCACCAAAAGAGGCGGCCAACTGAAGCGGCCTTGATCCCTGCGCCGAATGAGAAGTCGGAACTCTGTTCTCGGTAGGAGAACTACTGACCGTCAGGGTCGGGGGCGTGCAGGGCGGCTTTCTCCGCTTCCAATTCCGCGATCAGCTTTTTGGTCCCATCGATTAGCTGCTGATCCAAAACGCGTTGCTGTATCTGTCGGTAGCGCTCAATCGTCTTATCGATCGCGTCGCACTTCTCACACATGATGCCCTGCTTCGTTGCAGGCGGGAGCCAACCGAGCCACCTGTTCTGGGTCATGCCTAGCGCGGCAAATTGGTTCCCGTAAGCGGGGTAACGGGAATTAGGACACTTCCAAATTCAACTTAGGACACGGAGGGCCAAATACGGACAGGACCCCCATCCGGGTACTGGACGAAATAGGCCACTCGCCATTTCAAAACAGGCCACTAGGATTTGAATAGATCAATGTAGGGGGTGTACAGGAATTTTCTGTTTCGGGCGTTGCCAGTTATTTCAAACAGTATTCCCGATGTTCGAAGTCGTTCGACTAGGTTGTTCGCATTCGGATAGCTAATGTCCAAAAAGTCTTTCACCGTGTTGACGCTTATCGTTGGGCGCTTGTACAAATGCTCAAGTAATCTTGCGCCGTTTGCGCCCGCGCTTCCAAAATTGTTTGTAATTAGTGTCCTATGCTCTTCCCTCAGGGTGACGATACGGCGCGCAGTTTCAGTCGCTTGGGTCGCAACTGAACCAACCCCCTTTAGAAAGAATTTCAACCAATCTTCCCACGCGCCGTCGTCTCGTGTTTTTTGAAGGCAATGGAAGTTCTTCGAAACGCTGTTCAAGCAAGCGTTTCCACCAGCGCAGCCGGACCTATTCTTGGCCGATGAAATCGAGCGTCTGCGGATCGCGCCGCCTGATCCAGAGGCCGCCAACTGAGGCGGCCTTTACAGGATATTTACATGTCCAAGTGGGAGAGGGTGTTCGAGCGAGCTGATGGCAAAGCCAAGCTCACCATTCTAGAACGTGATGACGGCCTCTACGCCTTTGGCGTTGAGGAGGAGCTTGTCATTACAGACGACGACGGGACTGGTAATCCGGGATCTACCGTGTTAGGTGTCAAGAGGCGGTGGCGCCTTTCCATGGCTGGCCGGACCTTATTACGGCGTTGGCGAAGACGACGAGACGTCGCAGCACGGCGATGAGGGCTACCTTTGGCGGCTTTCCCTTGGCGATGAGCTTTTCGTAGAAGGGACGCAGCACCGGATTGTGCCTGCTGGCGGTGACGGCGGCCATATAGAGGATGCTGCGCACGGCTGCTCGCCCGCCGTGGATTCGCGCCGCAGCGGTCATGGTGCCGC
>JAFKKG010000031.1 GCA_017305715.1 Hyphomicrobiales bacterium
CCGACGACAGCCGCGAGGAAAACCCCGTCAACCTCGATCCCCGCATGGCCAAGCTCGCCGGCGGCGTCCACCGCCTCGACGGCCAGCTCATGGTCGTCCTCGACGTCGATCGCGTCCTCGAAATCATGCCGGAGCTGATGGCGGCATAAGTGGCGAGGTGGTTGGTCGTAAAGAGAACGACAAACGAAAAAGTTCATCGTAGCGATCATGGGAGTAGGAACCCAAAATGAAAACATGCCTCGTTGTCGATGATTCCAGCATCGTGCGCAAAATCGCACGCCGTATTCTGGAAGGGCTCAATTTTCAGGTCATCGAAGCCGAAGACGGCGTGGACGCCCTCGTCGTCTGCAAAAAGGCCATGCCCGAAGCGGTGCTGCTCGACTGGAATATGCCGGTCATGGACGGCTACCATTTCCTCAGCCATCTGCGCCGCATGCCCGGCGGCGACGAACCCAAAGTCGTATTCTGCACCACCGAGAACGGCATCGATCACATCGAGCGCGCGATGGACGGTGGCGCCAACGAATACATCATGAAGCCGTTCGACAAGGACATCATCGCGGCAAAATTCCAGGAAGTCGGCTTGATCGAACTCCCGGAAGAGAGCCCGGTCTAGATCATCTTTCCCGCTTGCCCCGAGAGGCCGCCCCGTGACCCCGCCAGACTATGAGTATCTGCGTAAGCTCTTGAAGGATCATTCCGGTCTCGACCTGTCCGCAGACAAGCAATATCTGATCGAAAGCCGCCTGCTGCCGCTGTCCCGCAAATGCGGCCTCGCTGGGATCGGCGAACTCGTGCAGAAAATGAAGAGCGGGACGCCGGCCATTGTCGCCCAGGTGGTCGAAGCGATGACCACCAACGAGACCTTCTTTTTCCGCGACAAGGTGCCGTTCGATCATTTCCGCGATGCGATCATGCCCGAGATGCTGAAGGCCCGCGCGGCCCGCAAGAGCATCCGGATCTGGTGCGCCGCTGGGTCGACCGGTCAGGAGCCGTATTCGTTGGCCATGTGCCTGAAGGAGATGAGCGCGGCACTTGCGGGGTGGCGCGTCGAAATCATTGCGACCGACCTTTCCCAGGAGGTGCTCGAGAAATCCAAATCGGGCATCTACAGCCAGTTCGAGGTCCAGCGCGGCCTGCCGATCCAGCTGCTCGTCAAATATTTCAAGCAGAACGGAGAGCTCTGGCAGATCAACGCCGACATCCGCGCCATGGTCCAGCACCGGCAACTCAACCTGCTGCACGATTTTTCGCAGCTCGGGGCGTTCGACGTCGTCTTCTGCCGTAACGTGCTGATCTATTTCGACCAGGACACCAAGATCAACATCTTCGGCCGTCTCGCCAGGACGATGGAGGCGGATGGCTTCCTGGTGCTGGGGGCGGCGGAAACCGTGGTCGGCCTGACGGATGTCTTCAAACCGTTCCCGGACAAGCGCGGGCTGTATCGCCCGAGCGGCGCGCGCGCGACGATTGCACCGGCCGCGATGGCGATGCCAAAAATCGCGGCGATGGGACGTTGATGAATGGCCGAAGAGAACAAGGGAGCGGAACGCGTCACGTTCAGTCGGGGATACGACGTCTGTATCATGGCGATCGACGGAACTTGGCGCCGGGATTGTCAGCTCAATGCGATCTCCGATGCCGACGCCACGCTGACCGTGGAAGGCTCCATTCAAGGTCTCAACCTCAAGGAATTCTTCCTGCTGCTGTCGTCGACCGGGCTGGCCTACCGCCGATGTGAACTGGTCCGTGTCAACGGAACGGAGATGGACATTCATTTCCTGCGGGGCAAGCATGCCAAGAAGCGATCGGGCGCGGCGTCGAAGGCTGACGAAATGTCATGAACCTCCAGCGCCGCATCTGCGGTCAGCCGGTGCGGTTGGCGTTGCCTAAAGCCGGGCAGGGTCCCCACGGGTGTCGGCCAGGTGCCGCCGGCAACGGCCGGTCGGGTCGAAAGCGCCAGATGTCCAGATGGTCGTTTCGAGCAGAATGCTGCGGCACAGCGCCGCAAGCGTGCCGTTTTCCGTTCAGGCGTTGACGATCAAGCGCACCGGCGGGTTCCAGACATGATCGTTGCTGCCGCGCTCCGGCATCTTGGAATCGAGCAGCGCGTGAAGGGCGATCGCAAGCGTGGCATTGCAGCTCCTCAACGCCTTGGCCGCCCCGACATAGGGCGGCGTCACGTCATCCAGTTCGATGACATGGGAGGAAGTCGCCTGGCCGTCGCACGCGGTTTCGCGGGCGATCTCCCGCTCGATCAGCCGCAGGCTCGCCTGGGCGTGTTCAATCAGCGCGACGAGGTCCGTCACCACCGAGTGATGGGCGTCGTTCCGGTCCGCGGGTCCGATCGCGATGCCGCGGCCTTGGAGATGGCCTTGGAAATCGGCTTGGAGATCGCCTTGGGGTTTCTGCATAGCTGCACTCCTTGGGCAATGTTTTATGGGCTGCGTTGCTACTTGTGCGTTAAGCGATCGTCCCGTACAAATACGGGTGCGTTTCGATAGGAGTTTGTGTTGAGTAGCGTTATCGGAGTGCGCGTCACGTTTCACGATGCATGGAAGATGAAACATGGCTGAGAAAGCCCCTTCCCGCGGGGAGATATTTGTAGTCGATGACGACCCCGCTGTTCGCGACACGCTTTCCATGGTGCTGTCGGCGGGCGGCTACCAGGTCATCTGCTTTGCCGACGGCGCCGCGTTGCTGGCCGTTGCAAGAACCCGGACGCCGTCCTGCATCCTGCTGGACGTGCATATCCCCGGCAAATCGGGCCTCGACATTCTGAAGGAACTGCACGGGGAGGACTATCCCGCGCCGATCTTCATGATCTCCGGCCAGGGCGACATCTCGATGGCCGTCAGCGCCATCAAGAGCGGCGCGCTCGATTTCATTGAAAAGCCGTTCCGCGGCAGCGAGATCGTCGCGCGGCTCGATGAAGCGATCGCGGCCTATGCGCGCCGGCAAGCGGAGAACAACTCCGCGTCCCGGATCGCGACGTTGCATTTCCCGGGACGGGAACCGCTGACGCGCCGTGAACGCGAGGTGCTCGAACAGTTCACCGCCGGTGCGTCCAACAAGGAGGCGGGCAGGCATCTCGGGATCAGCCCGCGCACCATCGAGGATCATCGCGCCAATATCATGAAGAAGCTCGGCGCGCGCAACGCCGCCGATCTGGTCAGGATCGTGATGACCACGTCGCGTCAGGCCTGACATTGCCGCTGGCGGAAGCCGTCAGTGGCCGAGTGCCTTGCGGATCATGATGGCCATATCCGATTTGCGGTATGGCTTGGCCAGCAGCAGCACGCCTTCGTCGAGCCGGCCGTGATGGATGATCGCATTTTCCGTATAGCCTGACGTGAACAGCACCTTCATCTCGGGCCGGATCTTCAGGATCTCGTTGGCGAGCTGGCGGCCGTTGAGGCCGGGCATGATCACGTCGGTGAAGAGCAGGTCGAACGGATGGCCGGCTTTGACGATCGCAAGCGCTTCCGTCGCGTTGCCCGCATCCAGCGTCACGTAGCCGAGCGAATGCAGCTGCGTCAGCACGTAATTGCGCACCAGCGCGTCGTCTTCGACCACCAGGATCGTCTCATTGCCGCCCGCGACCTTCGGCGCCTGGCCCGGCTCGGCCGCGATCGATGTTCTCACGGCGGGCGGCAGGTACATCTTGATCGTGGTCCCGTGACCCTCTTCGCTGTAGATCATGATATGGCCGGCGGATTGCTTGACGAAGCCGTAGACCATGCTGAGTCCGAGGCCGGTGCCCTTTCCGGGTCCCTTCGAAGTGAAGAACGGATTGAACACCTTGTCGAGGATACCGGCGGGAATGCCGGTTCCGGTATCGCTGACCGCGATCATGGCGTAGCGGCCCGGGCGGACGTCATTATGCACCCTGGTGTAATGCTCATCGAGCACGACCATGGCGGTTTCGATGATCAGCTTGCCGCCGTCGGGCATGGCGTCGCGGGCGTTGAGGGCCAGGTTGAGGATGGCGGTGGCCAGTTGATTGGGGTCGACGATCGCCGGGCATGATTCGTCCTCGAACACCGATTCGATCTCGACATGC
Organism: Hyphomicrobiales bacterium; assembly: GCA_017305715.1. Classification (GTDB taxonomy): domain Bacteria; phylum Pseudomonadota; class Alphaproteobacteria; order Rhizobiales; family Xanthobacteraceae; genus Bradyrhizobium. The sequence goes on from JAFKKG010000031.1 coordinate 4,064, forward strand.
TCGCCGAGTGTCCGTTGCAGCAGTCTTGCGGTGTCGATGATCAGCGTATTGACGTCGGTCTCCTTGGGTTCGAGCGGCTGTTTGCGGGCGAACGCCAGCAAATGCTGGGTGAGGTCGGCGCCGCGCGACGCGGCCTCGTCGATCATCCGCGTAATGGCCGCCAGTTGCGGTTCATCCTTGACGGCGTCGGAGAGGATTTCGATCGTTCCGGTGATGACGGTGAGGATATTGTTGAAATCATGCGCGATGCCGCCGGTGAGCTGGCCGACGGCTTCCATCTTTTCGGCCTGCCGGATCCGGTCCTCGGTGGCGATCTTGTCGGTGAGGTCGCGCATGAAGCCGTTGAACACGAAGCCGTTGCGGCGTTTCAGTTCGGTGATGCTGAGCTCGACCCTGATTTCCTTGCCGTCGCGCCGCATCGCCTCGATCTCGAAGCGGCGGCCGAGGATCGTGCCCTCGCCGGTGCGCAGGAAGCGTTGCAGCCCGGCGGCGTGCGCGTCACGGTGGGCGTGGGGGATGATCAATTCGCTGAGCTTGGCCCCGATCGCCTCGTCACGCGTCCACCCGAAGATATTCTCGGCTTGCGAATTCCAGTCCGAGATCGTGCCCTGATCGTCCATCTGGACAAAGGCATCGAGCGCCGTATTGATGATGCCGCGCGCCAGCTGGGCGCTTTCACGCAGCGAGTCCTGCGCCCGCCGGCTCTCGGTCATGTCGCGGCCGACGAAGAAGAACCGCCTGACCGGCTGGGACCAGGCCCCGAGCCAGGATAGCCACACCTCGCGCCCGTCCTTGTGCAAGTAGCGCGTATCCGCAATCGCCGGACGCTGCCCGTGCCGCATCGCGCGCATTTCCTGGCGCGCATTCTCGAGATGGTCGGGATGGATGAAGTCTGAGCCAGTGCGGCCGACCATCTCGCCGATCGAATAACCCAGGATGACGGCGCAACTCGGGCTGATCTGGACGATGGTCCCCCTCGAATCCATCACCATGATCAGGTCCTGCGACGCCTCGAAGACGTGGCGCAGCTCCTCGGCCTGCTGCCGCAGCGCCAGCCGCGTCTTGTTGCTGTCGGTGATGTCGCGGGCGACTTTCGAAATGCCGATGGTCGCGCCGGAGGGGGCCTTGATCGGCGAAATGCTGAGCGAGACTTCGACCGGGCTGCCGTCCTTGCGCCGGCGCGTGGTTTCGTTGCGTTCGATGCTTTCGCCCCAGCCGATCCGCCGCAAGGTGTCCTGCACTTCGGACAACCGGCCGCCGGGCATCAGGATCGCGATGTTCCTGCCTGCGACTTCCGACGCGGTGTAGCCGTACAACCGTTCCGCGGCCGAGTTCCAGCCGGTGATGGTGCCGTCGAGGGATGTCGTGATGATCGCGTCGTTGGATGATTCGACCGCGGCGCTGAAAAGGCTTTCGCGCTCGGCGTGGTGGTCGCGCGCCGCGATCGTGCGCAGATGCTCCTGCACTTCGCGTTCGAGGGCGACCGTCTTGGCATTCGCCTCCCCCATCACTTGCGCGAACGCGCGCGCCAGCACGCCGGTCTCGCCGCCGGCGTCGACGGGAATCACGGCCTTGCCGTTACGCGCGGCCCCCTGGACCGCCTCGGTCAGCTGCACGATCGGCCGGGTCAGCGATCGCGCGATCAGGAGCGCCAATATTGCCGCAACCAGCACCGCGATTATGCCGACGGTGATCGAGCTGTTCTGGATCGTCGCCGCCGGCGCCATGAAGACTTTTCGCGGCGCCGCCTGGATGAACGCGACCCACTCGCTGCCGGCCAGCACGGCCGGCGCGAACGCGATGGCGTCGGGCTGTCCGGCATTGTCGGGTTGCAGTGCGAATCCCTTCGTGGCGCCGAGCGAGCTTGCGAAATAGGGCATGTCGCGCCGCCAATCGGTGGGCCTGCCCAGCTGCGAGCCGAATTCGCGCGCACGATCCGGATGGACCAGATAGTCGCCTTTGCCGTCGACCAGATAGGATTGTTCGCCCGGCCGCACCGAGACCCGGACGCGCTCCAGCGCCGGCCGCATGTCGACATCGACGATGACGATGCCATACGGCTGGCCATCGGGCGCCATGACCGGCATGGCGATTTGCATGATGGCGACCGGGGGCGTCTCGACCACTCCGTTCTCTTCGAGCAGATGGATCGGCGAGACATAGATTCCGTCCGCGGCCAGCTTGATCGTGTCGCGGAAATAGGGGACGTCGCCGACGCGCTTCAGTTCGGCTTCCGGCACGATGCGAACGGTGCCGTTCGGTCCGGAACGATCGACACGCAGGATTTCCCGGTGGCCGTCTTCGACGCCGATGAACCGCAGCGAACGGGCTGGCTTGAGCGTCATCTGCGTGGCCAATCGGCCGCCCAGCCGTTCGCGCCACAGCGCTTCGCTGGTGTTCTCGACCGTATCCATTCCGCCATTGAGCCGGGCGCGCATCAATCCGCTGACCGCCGCCAGTCCCCGGAAGGTTGCGATGTCGCCACGGCCGCTGCGGACATGGGATTCCAGATCGGTTGCAATCAACCGCGACTGTGTCTCGATCCGGTCGAGGACGCGCGGCAGCAGCGCCTGCTCCAGACTGCGATAGCTCAGCCAGCCGACTGCGGAAACCGCGACCGCAACCAGCGCAATCATCGCGATGGCAAGCCTGGTTGTGAGCGTCATTTTTTGGTTCGTTCGCCCCGCCGTCCGCCCCCTTCAAGCCCCGGAGCGAATCCAGCAATGCTATTTCGCATTATGGGCAGGACGCAACACCGCCGGGGGCATGGGATGGCGCCGACGACCGGCGGTTGGCGGCTTCCAGGCAGTCGGCGACCGCCGCCAGCAAGGCCGCGGGCTTGAATGGTTTCTGCAGGCTGGAAACGGCGCCGAGCTTGGTGGCCATGGTCAGGAAGTCGGGGGCGTCGCCTTCGTCGGATGAGATCGGCCGCCCCGACATCACGATGATCGGGACCAGCGGCCGCAATTGGTGAACCATTCGCATCGTCTCGAACCCGTCCATGCCCGGCATGAAGATGTCGAGAAACAGCAGATCGAAATCGCCTGCCTCCAACAGCGCGAGGCCCTTCCGGCCGTCGCCGGCGGTGACAACGCTATGGTCCGCGCGTTCCAGCAACAGGCGCATGGTCGCCTGGACTGCCGTGTCGTCATCCACGATCAGTATTCTTGCCAATTACGGTTCTCCGCCGCAGTTCTCCGGGCCCCGCTGATTCAGGTCAACGGCAGGTTGCGAGTGTCGCCGAAAGCTCGTCCTCCTGCAATGGTTTCAAGAGCTTGGCTGTTCCCTCAGCGTGTCCAAAAGTTGGAACTAGTCGCTGAGATATTCCGGATAGCGAGCCCTGATCTGGGCGAGTTCGCTCAGCGTTCCCGACAGATGGGTGCGCAGATGCTGCTGCGCGGCGTCCGGATCGCCGGCATCGATCGCTTTCACGATCAATTTGTGGTGGCGCACGATATCCTGCGCCTTGCCGGGGGACGGCAGATGCAGCCGGCGCAACCGCTCGCTATGGCCGCTGCGGCTGCGCACCAGCGTCCAGATGTCTTGCTTGTCGGCCGCGACGTACAGCTGGCCGTGGAACTCGTTGTCGGCGGCCATGAACTTTTCGAATTCGCCGGCCTTGGCGAATTGCTGCTGGCGCGCGATCGTCGCGTTCAGCTCGGCGACGAATTTTTCGTCATGCTTGATCGCCAGTCCGCGCACAATCTCCAGTTCGACCGCCTGCCGCAGGAAATGCGCCTGTTGCGCCAGCCGAACGTCGACGCGGCTGACCACGGTTGCATATTGTGGAAAGACGTCGACCAGACCTTCCTCTTCGAGCCGCATCAGTGCGTCGCGGATCGGCGTCGAACTGACCCCGAACTGCCCGGCCAAGGCCGCGCGCGACAGCGGCGATCCCGGCGGCAGCTCCAGCGCGATGATCATGCCGCGCAGCCGCTCGAACACCTGCGGCGCCGCCTGCCGGTCGCGATCGAGCCGGTCCGGGGAATGCGGAGCGGCACGGCGGGCGGCGATTTGCGGTGGACCCATCGAATGACCGTCGTTTCAGCAGGCGTTTGGCTAAACTGCCCGGGTCCAGCGAGTGGCCCAAAAGGCACTTGCCTCAGATGCACTAATACATTAGTGCATCTCCAGGGAGCCTGTCAACCAGGCGTCAATCAAGAGATCGCCGAAGGAAACGCACGATGAAGCATGGGATGTGGCGCGCCGCGGCCGGCGCAATCGCGGTATTGGCCATGGCGCTGCCGGGTTCGCCCGCGCTGGCGCAACAGAAGAGCGAGATCGCGCTGTCGCGGCAGCCCGGCATTTTCTACATGCCCTCGCACATCATGGAGAAGCAGAAGCTGATCGAGAAGCATGCCGCGGCGCTCGGCGTGCCCGGTGTGACCACCAAATGGATCAATCTGAGCGGCGGCGGCGCGCAGACCGACGCGCTGCTTGCAGGGGGCGTCGACATCCTCAACACCGGAACCGGCAATCTGCTGCTGCTGTGGGACCGCACCCGCGGCGGCGTCAAGGGCATCGTCGCCACCTCGGCGCAGCCGATGACGCTGATCAGCCGCGACGCCCATATCAAGTCGCTGAAGGATATCGGCCCGAACGACAAGATCGCGGTGCCGACCGTGAAGGTCTCGACCCAGGCCATCGTGCTGCAGATCGCGGCCGCCGAACTGTTCGGCGCCGACCAATGGGCCAGGCTCGATGCCAACACCGTGCAGCTCGGCCATCCCGATGCCTATGTCGCGATGACCAACGCCCAGCACGAGGTGCGTAACCATTTTGCGATCCCGCCATTCACGTTCCTCGAGCTGAAGAACGTGCCCGGCGCGCATGTGGTGCTGTCGTCGCCCGACGTGATGGGCGGACCGCTGAGCCAGGCGCAGTTCTTCACGACCACTAAATTCGCCGACGCCAATCCGAAAATCATCCAGGCGGTGCGCGATGCCACCAAGGAAGCGCACGATCTGATCCGCAGCGACACCAAGGCGGCGGTGGAAATCTACAAGGAAGTCACCGGCGACAAGACCAGCATCGAGGATCTGCTGGCCTGGCTCAAGGAGCCCGGAATGATGGAGTGGAACTTGCAGCCGCAGGGCACCATGAAATTCGCCAGCCATCTGTTTAAGACCGGCACGCTGAAGACCCAGCCCAAGGCCTGGACCGACTATTATTTGCCGATGTCGCATGACCTGAAAGGCAATTGACGCGATGACGGCGCTTCTCGATGTCAGTGACGTGACGCTGCGCTACAAGACGTCGAGCGCGGTCGTGACCGCGACCGAGCGGGTCAGTTTCACGGTCGATCGTTCCGATCGTTTCGTGCTGCTCGGCCCCTCCGGTTGCGGCAAGTCGACCTTGCTGAAGGCGGTCGGTGGCTACATGTCGCCGAGTGAAGGCAAGATGCGGATCTCGGGCCGCGAGATTACCGAGCCCGGCGCCGACCGCATGATGATCTTCCAGGAGTTCGATCAGTTGCTGCCGTGGAAGACGGTGCTGGAAAACGTCATGTTCCCGCTGCTGATGACGCGGCGGTTGCCGCGCAAGGAAGCCGAGGCACGCGCCCGCGCCTATATCGAAAAGGTCAGCCTGACCCGGGTCGTCGATTCCTATCCGCATACGCTGTCCGGCGGCATGAAGCAGCGCGTCGCGATCGCGCGCGGCATGGCGATGGAGCCGGATATTCTGTTGATGGACGAGCCGTTCGCCGCCCTCGACGCGCTGACGCGGCGGACCTGCCAGGACGAATTGCTGCAGCTCTGGGCGGAAACCAAATTCACCGTACTGTTCGTCACCCATTCGATCGCCGAAGCGATCAAGATCGGCAACCGCATCCTGTTGCTGTCGCCGCATCCCGGGCGGGTCAAGGCCGAAATTGTCGACGTCGACCAGGTTTCCAGCGAGGACGGCAGCGCGGCCCGGCTCGAAAAGCAGATTCACGATCTGCTGTTTTCGAATGCCGACAACGAAGCCGCAGCGGCACATTAGAGGGAGCGCGCGATGGGTGAAGCAAGAATCCTGCTGCGTGACACAGCCGCGGCCGCGGCGATCGCGCCGGGCGAGGTCGAACGCAAGCTTTCGGTGCTGGAGCTGTTGTGGAACGACGGCTTTGTCCGCAAGGCCGTGATTATCCTGTTCCTTGCGGTGGTGTGGGAAGCCTACGGCACCTACCTCGACAACCCGCTGCTGTTCCCGACCTTTCACGACACCATCGCAACGATGTGGGAGAAAGTGCGCGACGGCACCATTCCGCTCCGCGCCTGGGCGTCGCTGAAAGTCCTGTTCATGGGCTATGCGGCCGGCATCATCCTCGCCGCCATCTTCACCATTCTGGCGATCTCCACCCGCATCGGGACGGATTTTCTCGAAACCATCACGGCGATGTTCAACCCGCTTCCGGCGATCGCGCTGCTGCCGCTGGCGCTGATCTGGTTCGGCCTCGGCAATGGCAGCCTGGTGTTCGTGCTGATCCATTCGGTGCTGTGGCCGGTCGCGCTCAACACCCATTCCGGCTTCAAGAGCGTGTCGAACACGCTGCGCATGGTCGGCCGCAATTACGGCCTGCGCGGGCTGCCTTACGTGGCGCGTATCCTGATCCCGGCGGCGTTCGGTTCGATCCTGACCGGCCTCAAGATAGGCTGGGCGTTCGCCTGGCGCACGCTGATCGCCGCCGAGCTGGTGTTCGGCGTCTCGTCCGGCCAGGGCGGGCTCGGCTGGTTCATCTTCGAAAACCGCAATCTGCTTGATATACCTGCGGTCTTCGCCGGCCTGTTGACGGTGATCATCATCGGCTTGATCGTGGAGAACCTGATCTTCCGCACCATCGAGCGCAACACCGTCCAGAAATGGGGCACGCAGTCATGACCACCCGGAACAAGACCCCCGACCAACTTCGCAGCGCGCGCTGGTTCGCGCCCGACGATCTCCGCGCCTTCGGCCACCGCTCGCGCGCGATGCAGATGGGTTACGCGCCGGAGGAATGGAAGGGGCGCCCGGTCATTGCGATCCTCAACACCTGGTCGGACGCGCAGCCCTGCCACATGCACTTCAAATCCCGCGTCGACGACGTCAAACGCGGCATCCTGATGGCCGGCGGCTTTCCGATGGAACTGCCGGCGCTGTCGCTGTCGGAATCGTTCCTGAAGCCGACCACCATGCTCTATCGCAACATGCTGGCGATGGATGCCGAGGAGTTGCTGCGCGGCCATCCCGTCGACGGCGTCGTGCTGATGGGCGGCTGCGACAAGACCACGCCGGGCCTTCTGTTGGGGGCCACCAGCATGGGGCTGCCGACGATCTATCTGCCGGCCGGGCCGATGCTGCGGGGTAACTGGAAGGGCAAGACGCTGGGCTCCGGCTCGGATGCCTGGAAGTTCTGGGACGAGCGGCGCGCCGGAAAAATCTCCGACAAGGACTGGGTCGATGTCGAGGCCGGGATCGCCCGCAGCTACGGCACCTGCATGACCATGGGCACCGCCTCGACCATGACGGCGATCGCCGAATCGATCGGCATGACCTTGCCGGGCGCATCCTCGATCCCTGCCGCCGATGCCGGCCATATCCGCATGGCTTCGGAATGCGGCCGCCGCATCGTCGAGATGGTCTGGGAGGATTTGACGCCAAACAAGATCCAGACCCGCAAGGCCTTCGAGAACGCCATCACGGTGGCAATGGCGATGGGCTGCTCGACCAACGCGATCATCCATTTGATCGCGCAGGCCCGCCGCGCCGGCCAGGACATCGGGCTCGATGATTTCGAGACGGCGAGCCGCAAGGTGCCCGTGATCGCCAATGTGCGTCCGAGCGGCGACAAATATCTGATGGAGGATTTCTTCTATGCCGGGGGGCTGCCGGGGCTGATGAGCCGCATCAAGGAACATCTTCACCTCGACGTCATGACCGTGACCGGCCGGACGCTGGGCGAGAACATCGCGCGCGCCGAAGTTTATAATGACGACGTCATCCGCACGGTGAAAGACCCGATCTATGCCGAGGGTGCGCTCGCGGTGCTCAAGGGCAATCTCGCGCCGGATGGCTGCGTCATCAAACCGTCCGCCTGCGAGCCGCGCTTCCTCAGGCATACCGGGCCAGCGCTGGTGTTCGACGATTACCCGTCGATGAAGAAGGCGATCGACGATCCCGATCTCGATGTCACCGCGGACCATGTATTGATCCTGCGCAACGCGGGCCCGCAAGGCGGTCCGGGCATGCCGGAGTGGGGCATGCTGCCGATCCCCACAAAACTCGTTAAACAGGGCGTGCGCGACATGGTGCGGCTGTCGGATGCGCGCATGAGCGGCACCAGCTACGGTGCGTGCATCCTGCATGTGTCGCCGGAATCCTACATTGGCGGCCCGCTGGCGCTGGTCCGCAACGGCGACCGCATCACGCTCGACGTCAACGCCCGGACCATCAATCTCGATGTGCCGGAGGCGGAACTGGCAAAGCGCCGCGCCGAGTGGAAGGCGCCGGAGCGCCGCTTTGAACGTGGCTATGGCTGGATGTTCACCAAACACATCAAGCAGGCCAATGAAGGTTGCGATTTCGATTTTCTGGAGACCGGTTTTGGCAAGCCGGTGGGAGAACCGTCGATTTACTGATGCTGTCGTTCCGGGGCGATGCGAAGCATCGAACCCGGAACCTCGAGATTCCGGGTTCGCTTCGCGCCCCGGAATGACAGGAGCAAGAGCCGATACCAAACAAAAAACACCCCAGGGAGGACTACGATGAGCATCACACGCCGCAACATGCTGACCACCGCCGGCGCCGCCGCGGCCACGACGCTGCTTTCGCGCGCCGCCGGCGCGCAGTTGTTCCCGTTCACGATGAACCAGCGCTATCCCGACCCGTCCGTTCAAATCCTGGACCCGAGCTTTGCGAAATACCGGATCTATTCGAGCACGATCGAACAGGTCGCGACCGGCATGCGCTGGGCGGAGGGACCGGTGTATTTTCCGCAAGGCGGCTATCTGCTGTTCTCCGATATCCCCAACAACCGCATCATGAAGTTCGACGAGAAGACCAACCAGACCAGCGTCTTCCGGGCCAACGCCAATTACGCCAACGGCAATGCGCGCGATCGTCAGGGCCGTCTCGTCACCTGCGAACACTCGGTCACCCGCCGAATCACCCGCACCGAGAAGGACGGCAAGATCACGGTGCTGGCCGACAAGTTCGAGGGCAAGCGGCTGAATGCCCCGAACGACATCGTGGTGAAATCCGACGACAGCATCTGGTTCACTGACCCTCTGTTCGGCATCAATGGCGAATGGGAAGGCAAGAAGGAAAAACCGGAACAGGCGACGACCAACGTCTATCGCATCGCCAAGGACGGCAAGATCACGGCCGTCCTCACCGATCTCGTCAATCCCAACGGGCTGGCATTCTCGCCGGACGAAAAGAAGCTCTATGTCGTCGAGTGGAAGGGCACGCCCAACCGCAGCATCTGGGGCTATGACGTCAAGGATGACGGCACCCTCGGCGCCAAGACCAAGATCATCAGCGCTGATGATCAGGGGGCGCTGGACGGTTTCAGGGTCGATCGCGACGGCAATCTGTGGTGCGGTTATGGCAGCAACGGCGCGCTGCAGGGCGAACCCGCCGATGTCGGCGGCCGCAAGGTCTATCAGCTCAAGGGCAAGTCCGAAGACCTCGATGGCGTGATGGTGTTCAACCCGGAAGGCAAGCCGCTCGCCTTCATCCGGCTGCCGGAACGCTGCGCCAACCTCTGTTTCGGCGGTCCGAAGAACAACCGCCTCTACATGGCGAGCTGCCATTCCGTGTACGCGTTCTATGTGGAGGCGCACGGCGCGGTGTAAATAGTCCGTCATTCCGGGGTGATGCGCAGCATCGAACCCGGAATCTCGAGATTCCGGGTCTGGTGCTAACGCACCATCCCGGAATGACGGAATAACTGGGATAGAAGAAAATGACAAAACTCTCCGATGCCACCCGCAACAAGCTGAAGACCGTCTCCACCGCCACCGTCGCCACCGCGCTGTTCAAGCGCGGCTTCCGCATCCAGATGATCCAGGATGTGCATCCGCTGGGGCCAAACCAGCCGGTGCTGGTCGGAGAAGCCTTCACCTTGCGTTACATGCCGGCGCGCGAGGACCTCAACAGGATCGAGGTATTTCGCGACCGCGCGCATCCGCAGCGCAAGGCGATCGAGGATTGCCCGCCCGGTGCGGTGCTGGTCATGGACAGCCGCAAGGACGCGCGGGCGGCTTCGGCCGGGGCGATCCTGGTCACGCGGCTGATGAAGCGCGGCGCGGCCGGCGTCATCACCGACGGCGGCTTTCGCGATTCCGCTGAAATCGCAGCCCTCGGTTTCCCCGCCTACCATCAGCGGCCGAGCGCGCCGACCAATCTGACGCTGCACCAGGCGATCGAGATCAACGTGCCGATCGGCTGCGGCGACGCGCCGGTGTTTCCCGGCGACGTCATTCTCGGCGACAGCGACGGCGTGATCGTGATCCCCGCGCATCTGGCCGATGAAATCGCCGACGAGGCCGTCGAGATGACCGCCTTCGAGGATTTCGTCACCGAGGAGGTGCGCAAGGGGCGTTCGATCCTCGGCCTCTATCCCCCGACCGATGAGCAGACGCCTAAGGATTTCGCGGCCTGGCGCAAGGCCAACGGGCGGTAACAGTTCTCTCTAGCAGTGAGGTGCATCCATGTTGATGTTCAACAATCTGATTGACGGCGAATGGTTGTCCGATGGGGCTCGCGCCCCGAACGTCAATCCATCCGATACCAAGGATATCGTCGGCGAAGCGGTGCGCGGCACGCGGGCGCAGGCCGAAGCTGCGATATCGGCGGCAAAGGCGGCGTTCCCGGCATGGTCGCGATCGACGCCGCAGGTGCGCTACGACATCCTGAAGAAAGCGTCGGACGAAATCCTGGCGCGCAAGGACGAACTCGGCCGGCTGTTGTCGCGCGAAGAAGGCAAGACGCTGCCGGAAGGCATCGGCGAAGTCGCCCGCGCCGGGCAGATCTTTGCGTTCTTCGCCGGCGAGTGCCTGCGGATGGCGGGCGAGAAGCTGGCTTCGGTACGCCCCGGCATCGACATCGAGATCACGCGCGAAGCGCTCGGCGTCGTCGGCCTGATCACGCCATGGAATTTTCCGATCGCGATCCCGGCCTGGAAAATCGCGCCGGCGCTGGCCTATGGCAACACGGTGGTGATCAAGCCCGCCGACCTCGTCCCCGGCTCGTCCTGGGCGCTGGTCGATATTTTGCACCGCGCAGGTTTGCCCAGGGGCGTACTCAACCTCGTGCTCGGGCGCGGTTCGGAAGTCGGAGCTGTCCTGCTGGAGCATCCCGACGTCGCGGCCATCAGTTTTACGGGCTCGGTTTCCACCGGCCAGAAGGTCGCCGCGGCCTGCATCGCGTCGCGGCCGATGAAGAAGTTTCAGCTTGAGATGGGCGGCAAGAATCCGCTGGTCGTGCTCGACGACGCCGACCTGAAGGTCGCGGTGGAATGCGCCGCCAACAGCGCGTTCTTCTCCACCGGCCAGCGCTGCACCGCCGCCTCGCGGCTGATCGTCACAGCAGGCATTCACGACAAGTTCGTCGAGGCGCTCACCGAGCGGATGCGCGGTCTGAAGATCGACGATGCGGTGAAGGCCGGCACGGATATCGGCCCGGTGGTCGATCAGAGCCAGCTCGATCAGGACCTCAAATATATCGCGATCGGCAAGGATGAGGGCGCAAAACTCGCCTTCGGTGGCGAGCGTCTCAACCGAGACGCGCCCGGCTTCTATCTGCAGCCGGCGCTGTTCACCGACGTTAGCAACAAGATGCGGATCGCGCGCGAGGAGATCTTTGGGCCGGTGGCCGCGGTGATCCGGGTCAAGGATTATGCCGAGGCGCTGGCGACCGCGAACGACACTGATTTCGGCCTGTCCTCCGGCATCTGCACGTCAAGCCTGAAATACGCCAGCGACTACAAGCGCAATTCCGAAGCCGGCATGGTGATGGTCAATCTGCCGATCGCCGGCGTCGATTACCACGTGCCGTTCGGCGGCCGAAAAGGCTCCAGCTTCGGCGCCCGCGAACAGGGCCGTTATGCGGCCGAGTTCTATACGACGGTGAAGACGGCGTACACGCTGCCGTAGGGCCGAGGGATGGCCCTTCCTTACTCTCCCCGCTTGCGGGGAGAGATCGGATTTTCGCGGTAGCGAGAACCCGGGTGAGGGGGTACAGGTCTTTCAACTCGCATCAGTGTGTGTGGAGAGAGCCCCTCATCCCAACCCTCTCCCGCAAGAGCGGGGCGAGGGAGGAATTCGCAATCTCACTCCGCCGGACCGTGCGCGACATTTCCCACCGTTGCCTCGCCATGCTGCGTCAGCGGGCGGTTGCCGGCCAGGGCGCGCAGCAGCACATAGAACATCGGCGTGAAGAAGATCCCGAACGCGGTGACGCCGATCATGCCTGAGAACACCGCAACGCCCATGGCGTGACGCATCTCGGATCCGGCGCCCGTGGAGATCACCAGCGGCACCACGCCCATGATGAAGGCCAGCGACGTCATCAGGATCGGGCGCAGCCGCAAGCGGCTGGCTTCGATCGCGGCCTGCACCGGCGTGCGTCCGGCGAATTCCAGTTCGCGCGCGAATTCCACGATCAGGATGGCGTTCTTGGCCGACAGTCCTACCAGCACGATCAGGCCGATCTGGGTGAACACGTTGTTGTCGCCTTTGGTCAGCCAGACGCCGAGCATCGCCGCCAGCAATCCCATCGGCACGATCATGATGATCGACAGCGGCAGGGTCAGGCTCTCATATTGCGCGGCGAGCACCAGGAAGACCAGCAGCAGCGCCACTGGAAACACGATCAGCGACGAATTGCCGGCGATGATTTCCTGATAGGTCAGGTCGGTCCACTCGAACGCGATGCCCTTGGGAAAGGTCTCCGCCGCGATCTTCTCCACCGCCGCCTGGGCCTGTCCGGTCGAATAGCCGGGCGCCGCGCCGCCATTGAGGTCGGCGGTGAGGAAGCCGTTGTAGCGCATGGCGCGCTCCGGCCCGGCGCTTTCCTTGATCTTCAGCAGCGCTGACAGCGGCACCATCTCGCCGGTGTCGGAACGCACCTTCAACAGCCCGACGTCATCGGCGCGGGCGCGGAACTTCGCGTCCGCCTGCACCCGCACCGAATAGGTACGGCCGAATTTGTTGAAGTCGTTGACGTAGAGCGAGCCGAGATAGATCTGCATGGTGTCGAACACGCTGGTCACGGGCACGCTGAGCTGCCGCGCCCGGGTGCGGTCGATATCGGCATAAAGCTGCGGCACGTTGACCTGATAGCTGGAGAACAGCCCGGCCAGTTGCGGCGCCGCGCTCGCCTTGGCGATGAACGCCTTGGTGGCGTCATTGAGCGCCTCATAGCCGAGCCCGGCGCGGTCCTCGATCTGCAGCTTGAAGCCGCCGATGGTGCCGAGCCCCGCCACCGGCGGCGGCGGGAACATGGCGATGAAGGCTTCCTGGATCGTGGCGAACCTGCCGTTGAGCTGGCCGGCGATCGCGCCCGCGCTGAGATTGGCCGCCTTGCGCTCTTCGAAAGGCTTTAGCGTGACGAACACGATTCCCGAATTCGAACTGTTGGTGAAGCCGTTGATCGACAGGCCGGGAAACGCCACGGCGCTTTCGACGCCCGGCAGTTTTAAGGCGATATCGCCCATGCGGCGGATCACCTCTTCGGTGCGGTCCAGCGTCGCGCCGTCGGGCAGTTGCGCGAAGCCGACCAGATACTGCTTGTCCTGGCCGGGGACAAAGCCGCCCGGCACCGCCTTGAACAATCCGAAGGTGACGCCGATCAGCGCGACATAGGCGACCATCACGATCGCCCGCCGCGAGATCACCCGCTTGACGCCGCCGCCATAGGCTTCGGAGCTGCGGTGAAAGAAGCGGTTGAAACGCTGGAAGAACCAGCCGAGCACGCGGTCCATGCCGCGCGTCAGCGCGTCCTTTGGCGCGTCGTGGGATTTCAGCAATACCGCCGCCAGCGCCGGCGACAGCGTCAGCGAATTGAACGCGGAAATCACCGTCGAGATCGCCACCGTCAGTGCGAACTGCTTGTAGAACTGACCGGTCAGGCCGGTAATGAACGCCAGCGGCACGAACACGGCGATCAGCACCAGCGCGATCGCGATGATCGGCCCGGTGACTTCCTGCATCGCCTGATACGCCGCCTCCTTGGGCGTCAGCCCCTGCTCGATATTGCGCTCGACGTTCTCGACCACGACGATGGCGTCGTCGACCACGATGCCGATCGCCAGCACCAGCCCGAACAGCGTCAGCGCGTTGATCGAGAAACCGAACACATGCATGACGGCAAAGGTGCCGATGATGGAGACCGGCACCGCGATCAGCGGAATGATCGACGCCCGCCAGGTTTGCAGGAACAGGATGACCACCAGCACCACCAGGGCCACGGCTTCCAGCAGCGTGTGCACGACGGCCTCGATCGAGGCGCGGACGAATTGGGTGGGGTCATAGACGATGCTGTAATCCATGCCGTCCGGCATGTTCGCCTTCAGCTCGACCATCATCTTGCGGACGGTGTCGGAAATCTGGATCGCATTGGAGCCTGGCGACTGGAAGATCGGCACCGCGACCGCCGACTTGTTGTCCAGCAGCGAGCGCAGCGAATAGTCGGCGGCGCCAAGCTCGATCCGGGCGATGTCGCGCAGCCGCGTGACTTCGCCATTGGCGCCGGTCTTGACGATGATCTCGCCGAACTCTTCCTCGGTCTGCAACCGTCCCTGCGCGTTGATGGAGAGCTGTAGATCGAGCCCGACCTCGCTCGGCGATGCGCCGACCACGCCGGCCGCCGCCTGCACGTTCTGGGCGCGGATCTCGCGCACCACATCGGACGCCGACAGCCTGCGCTCGGCGACCTTCTGCGGATCGAGCCACACCCGCATCGAATAGTCGCCGGAGCCGAACAACTGCACCTGGCCGACGCCTTCGATGCGCGCCAGCCGGTCCTTGACGTTGAGCACCGCATAGTTGCGCAGATAGGTCATGTCGTAGCGGCCGTTCGGCGACAGCAGATGCACCACCATGGTCAGGTCAGGCGCGCTCTTGATCGTGGTGATGCCGAGGGTGCGGACTTCGGCCGGCAGCCGCGGCTCGGCCTGCGCCACCCGGTTTTGCACCAGTTGCTGCGCCTTGTCGGGATCGGTGCCGAGCCGGAACGTGACGTTGAGCGTCATCAATCCGTCGGTGGTGGCCTGGCTGCTCATATAGAGCATGCCTTCGACGCCGTTGATCTGCTCCTCGATCGGCGTCGATACCGTCTCGGCGATCACCTTGGGATTGGCGCCCGGATACTGTGCGCGCACCACCACCGTCGGCGGCGCCACTTCCGGATACTCCGAGATCGGCAGCGCCGGCAGCGACAGCAGTCCCGCGACGAAGATCAGGGTCGACAGAACGCCCGCGAAGATCGGCCGATCGATGAAAAATCTGGAAAAATTCATGACGCTGTCTCGCTGATATCGGGGCTGCGAAGCGCAAGCCTCCCGGCGCGGCCAACCGGGGTCGACCGCACTGATTCAATTCTGTTGTTTTCGATATTTTCCCGGTGCCCTTGCGAGTACCGGGATCAGATCAGATTAGCGTTGCGCGACCTCGGTTGCGGAGTTGGAAAAACCCATCGCGACCACCTCAGGCGCGACCAGCGCGCCCGGACGCAAGCGCTGCAATCCCTTGACCACGATGCGTTCGCCGGCCTGCAGGCCGCCGTTCACCACGCGCATGCCGTCGATCGACGCGCCGAGCGCGACTTCGCGATATTCCGCCTTGCTGTCCTTGTCGACGACCATCACGAATTTCTTGTTCTGGTCGGTGCCGACGGCGCGTTCGCTGATCAACAGCACCGGCTCGGCCTTGGGTTGTCCCATCAACAGCCGTGCGAACTGGCCGGGCATCAGGCGGCCATCGGCATTGTCGAACACCGCCCGCACCCGCACGGTGCCGCTGCGCGTATCGACCTGATTGTCGATCAGCTGCATTTTTCCCTTGTAGGGCATGCCATCGGAGGTACCGGTCCCCATCTGCACGGGGATGCGTCCGATCTCGGACGGCGTCGATTCATCCGCCAGCGTCCGCAACGCCCGCGTCACCACCTGCTCGTCGGCATTGAAACTGGCGTAGATCGGATTGACCGAGACCAGCGTGGTCAGCACCGGCGTGCCGGGTCCGGCGGCGATCAGATTGCCGACGGTGATCTCGAGCTTGCCGACCCGTCCGGCGACCGGCGCCCGTATTTCGGTGTAGCCGAGATTGAGTTGTGCCGTTTGCAACGTCGCCTCGGCCGCCTTCAGATTGGCTTCGGCTTCGCGGTAGGCGTTGACGCGACCGTCAAAATCCCGCTGCGAAATGGTGCGCGAATCCGTCAATTGCTGGCCGCGCTCGAAATCGCTCTTGGTGAGGATCAGGCGGGCCTTGGCCGCGGCGACCTGGCCTTCGGCGCGCGCCACATCGGCCGCATATAGCGACGGGTCGATCAGGATCAGCAGGTCGCCCTGCTTGACCAGCGCGCCCTCCGTGAAGTGGATTTCCTGGATGGCGCCGGCGACGCGGGAGCGGATTTCGACCCGCTCGACGGCCTCAAGCCGGCCGGAGAATTCGTCCCAGGGCACGGTCTGCCGGGGCGCGACAACGGACACCGAGACCGGGAGGGCGGCGGGGGCGGCTGTGGCCGTCCCAGCCTGAGCGCTGCCGCCCCGGCCGCTCAGGAAGGTCGCGCCGGCGGCGATGGCCAGGGCGGTCAGCACCAGCCCAGTCGCAATCAAGCGATTGTTTTTAATGATGTTTTTCATGAAGACCCCAGTTTGGCAGATGCAGCGCTGTAAACCCCGGTTCGAGCAGACCTGGCGCGGTGACGACACCCGATCCACGTCTACGCTGCAGCGCACACATTCATAACGTCCGGTATAGATGGGCCATCGACATCCACTGTCAAGTCACTTATCTAACGATCGGTAGGAAATTAAAGGAGGACCCCATCATGGCCATGGGACGGCCCCGCGAATTCGATGTCGACAAGGCACTCGACCTGGCGCTCCAGGTGTTCTGGCGCAAAGGCTACGAAGGCGCGTCGATCGCCGATCTCACGGAAACGATGGGGATCACCAAGCCCAGCCTCTATTCCGCGTTCGGCAACAAGGAAGAACTGTTTCGAAAAGCGCTCGATAGATATGTCGACGGTCCGGGCGGTTACTTCCAGGTCGCGCTGGCCAAGCCGAACGTGCGCGCCGTGGCGGAGCATCTGCTGTATGAGAGCGCCGCCGCCGTCACGGATCCCGACCATCCGCCGGGATGTCTGGCGGTGCAGGGCGCGCTGACCTGCGGCGATGCCGCCGAATCCATCAAGCAGGAATTGGTGTCGCGCCGCGCCAAGGGCGAGCAGGATTTGCGTGAGCGCTTCCAGCGGGCGATCGCCGAAGGCGATCTGCCGCCGGGATCCGACGCCGCTGATCTCGCGGCCTATCTCTCTGCGATTCTGCAAGGCATGGCAGTGCAGGCCGCCGGTGGGACGAGCCGGGAGCAATTGCGCAAGATCGCCGAGATGGCACTGCGCACCTGGCCGCCGCTCGTTAAAGCGCGATCGGATTAGGTTGAGTCGTTCGCTCTGGACTCTGTCCACCTCTCCCCAGCGGGGAGAGGTCGATTTGCGCAGCAAATCGGGTGAGGGCGCGCTGCTCCAACGCGCCGACCTCTCCCAACGGGAGAGGCGGGATTCCCGATGCCGGTCCAACTCAACCTAATCTCATCGCGCTTTAGTCCGCCAACGATCTGACGGTCACACCTCGGCTTGATCGGCCAATCCCACCGCCCACAGCGCGAACGCATAGACGATCGCGACCTCATCCAGCCGGTTGAAGCGCCCCGACGCGCCGCCATGGCCGGCGCCCATGTTGGTGCGCAGCAACACCGGGCCGCCGCCTTTCATGGTCGCTCGCAACCGCGCGATCCATTTCGCCGGCTCCCAATAGGTGACGCGCGGATCGGTAAGGCCACCCATCGCGAGGATCAGCGGATATTCCTTGGCCTCGATATTGTCGTAGGGCGAATAGGACAGGATGGTGCGAAAATCCCTTTCGCTCTCGATCGGGTTGCCCCATTCCGGCCATTCCGGCGGCGTCAGCGGCAGGGTGTCGTCGAGCATCGTATTCAGCACGTCGACGAACGGCACCTCGGCGACGATGCCGGCGAACAACTCGCCGGCGCGGTTGGCGACCGCGCCCATCAGCATGCCGCCGGCGCTGCCGCCATGGCCGACGATGCGTTTTGCGCTGGTGTATTTCGTCTCGATCAGCGCGCGGCCGGCGGCGGCAAAATCGTCGAACGTGTTGGTCTTCTTCTCGCGCTTGCCGTCGAGATACCAGCCCCAGCCCTTGTCCGCGCCACCTCGGATATGCGCGATCGCATAGACAAAGCCGCGGTCGACCAGCGACAGCCGGTTCGCGGCGAATGAAGCCGGCATCGCCATGCCGTAGGAGCCGTAGCCATAGAGCAATAGCGGCGCGTTGCCGTCGCGCTTGAGGTCCTTGCGATGCAGGATCGAGACCGGCACCTGCGCGCCGTCCTGCGCCGTCGCCATGATACGGGTGGTGACGTAATCGGCCGGGTCGTGGCCGGACGGAATCTCCTGGCGCTTGCGCAATACCCGCGTTCGCTTCGCCATGTCGTAATCATAGACTTCCGACGGCGTCGTCATCGACGAATAGGAAAACCGCAAATTGGTGGTTTCGAACTCATAGCCGCCCATGGTGTCGAGCGAATAGGCGGCTTCATCGAAGGCGATGGCGTGTTCTTCGCCCGATGTGAGATCGCGGATGATGATCGCGGGCAGCGCGTTGGCGCGCTCCAGCCGCACCATGTGGCCGGCATAGAGTTCGACGTCGAGCACATAGATGCCCGCGCGATGCGGAATCAAATCGCGCCAGTTGGCGCGTTCGGGCGCAGCCAGCGGCGCGGTCATGACCTTGAAGTCGATCGCGTCATCGGCGTTGGTGAGGATGAACAGCTCGTCCCCGCGGTCGGCGATCGAATATTGCACGCCTTCCTCGCGAACTGCGACCAGCCGCGGCGGGGCTTCGGGATTGGCCAGATCGATCAGGCGTTGCTCGGAAGTCTCGTGGTCGCCACCGGCGATCACGCAGAAGCGCCCGCTGGAGCTTTCGTGCAGATGGGTGAACCAGCCGGAATCCGCTTCCTCATAGACCAGCGTATCGTCCGCCTGCTTCGTGCCGAGCCGATGCCGCCAGACCTGCATCGGCCGGTGGTTGTCGTCCAGCTTGACGTAGAAGAAGCTTTTGGCGTCCGCGCTCCAGACCACGCCGCCGTCGGTCTCCTCGACGAGGTCATCGGAGTCATTGCCGCTCGCCCAATCGCGCACCCGGATTGAAAAATATTCCGAGCCCTTGGTGTCGGCGCTCCAGGCCTGCAATCTGTGGTCCGGCGAATGCCGCGCGCCGCCGAACTTGAAATAGCTGTGGGATGACGCCAGCGCGTCGCCGTCGAGCACGATCTGCACCTCGCCGCCGTCGCGCGGGGTGCGGCCGAACATCTCGTGCTGGCCGCCCTCGCGAAATTTTCGCAAATAGGCGAACGGGCCATCCGGCGAAGGCACGCTGGAATCGTCTTCCTTGATGCGTCCGCGCATTTCCGCGACCAGCCTCTTCTGCAGCGGGGTGGTGTGGCCGAGCAGGCTTTCGGTGTAGTCGTTCTCGGCTTCGAGATATTGCCGGATGTCGGTATCGAGGATCGAGGGGTCGCGCAGCACCTCCTGCCATTTGGCGTCCTTGAGCCATGCATAATCGTCCGTCACCGCGATCCCGTGGGTAGTGAAGGAATGCGGGCGGCGCGGCGCCACCGGCGCCTGCAGGAAACGGCCTTTGGTGGTCGGTTGGGTCAAGCGATCCTCGTCTGGTTGCTGAAAACAGCCTGTGCTCGCCCTTATATCGGGTTGAAAGCGTCAAATGCCAGCAGGGATTAGCCTGGGATTGTAGGGTGGGCAAAGGCGCGTTTGTGCCGTGCCCACCATCTATCCGCGCTGTTCATTCTGAATGGTGGGCACGCTTGCGCTTTGCCCACCCTACGGTCTCACGGAGCGCTAACTATTCCGCAATCTTGCCGCGGCATTGCCGCCGGGGATCCGGTTGACCGCGAGCACCACCGCAAAGGTGATGATCAGCATCGCGATCCCCAGCACGGCAATCGCGGCGAGGTCGCCGCTTTCGTTGAGGTCGTAGATCAGCACCGACAGCACTTTTGTCTGTGACGTGAACAGCACGATCGCAGCCGACAATTCGCGCATCACGCCGATGAAGATGAAGCACCAGGTTGCGATTACGCCGGTGCGCAGCAAGGGTGCCGTGATCTGGCGCAGCGACTGCAACCGCGTCGCGCCGAGAATCCGGCTGGCGTCTTCCAGCTCGGGATGGATGGTCGCGAACGCTGCCTGCAATTGCTGGTAGGCCGATGGCAGATTGATGGTGAGAAATGCCAGCAGCAGGATCCACAGCGTGCCGTACAGCACGAAAGGCGGCCGGGTGTAGCTCAGGAACAGGCCGACGCCGAGCACGATGCCGGGCACCGCGATCGGGGCGGTGGCGAGGAAGCCGAGGAAGCGATGGCCGGAGATCACGCGTCGCGTCGTGACATAGGCGATGACCAGCGCCAGCATCGTTCCGATCGTCGCGGTCGAGGCACCGAGGATCACGGTGTTCTTGAGCGCGAGCTGGGTCGACGACAATTCGGTGAACACGAACACGATGTTGTGCAGCGTGGCGGTGGCCGGTGTCACCAGCGTGGTCGCGTTCGGCGAGAACGCCGCGTTGAGCAGCGCGAGATAAGGCAGGAACACCGGGTTGAGCAGCACGATCAGGCAGAACGCCAGCGCCACCCAGCGCCAGCGGCCCATTTCGACCTGCCGCGGCGCGCCGTATTTGCCTCCGACGACGGAATAGCCGCGCCGGCCCAGCAGGAATTTCTGGCCCTGCAGCAGCAGGATCGTCAGCAGCAGCAGCGGCACCGCGGCAGCCGCGGCAAGCTCGGGCTTGGGCGGATACTGGAACAGGCTCCAGATTTTCGTGGTCATGGTGTGGAAGCCGGCCGGCAGCGCCAGGATCGCGGGCGAGCCGAACAGCGTCATCGCCTGCAGGAACGCGATCAGGCTGCCCGCGACCAATGCCGGCAGCGCCAGGGGAATCGTGATGCGCCGCGCCGTGGTCCATGCCTTGCCGCCGAGAATGGCGGAGGCGTCTTCGAGTTCGCCCGGCATGTTGTCGAGCGCATTGGCGACAAGCACGAACACGAACGGAAACGTGTAGCAGGAAATGACGAAGATGATCCCGGTGAGCGAATAGATGTTGAAGATATGCGCATCCGATTCGGCGCCGGCCAAGAATCGATAGAGCTGGTTCAACAGCCCGCTGTTGGGCGCGGCCAGCAATTCCCAAGCCACGGCGCCGAGAAACGGCGGCGTCACGAACGAAGCGGTCACCAGCGCGCGGATGGTCTGCCGCCATGGCATGTCGGTGCGCGACACCAGCCAGCCGATGGGAGCGGCGACAACGCAGCAGATCACCGCCGACGTCGTGGCGATGATCGCGGTCGTCAGCAGCGGATCGAGGAAATCCGGATCGGTGAACAGTTTGACGAAATTCTGCAGTGTCGGATTTCGCGCCTTGTCGGTGAAGGCATACACCGCCAGCCACGACATCGGCATCACGATCAGCACGATCATGACGGCCGCAAACAGCCACAGCACCGGCTTGGTCCAGTCGATTTTTGCCTTGGCGGGCGCGGCGTCGGTGATGGTCATTTTATCGGCGAATCCCAACTCTCACCTCATCCCCGTGCAACGGCTTTGCCGTTGTCGCTGGAGGCGCGGCGTCTTCGCCGCGTCTCGAAGGATGAGCTGGCACATCGTGGCCTCGTGGTTCGAGACGGCGCAAGGGCGCCTCTCACCATGAGGGTCGTCGTCAAACCCGAAACAGCTTCGCATATTTCGTCTTGATCTCTTCCGTCATCGCCTCGACGCCGGCGGCATCCTCCTTCATCAACTTGATGTCGGAAAGCTTGCGGCGGCCGGGCTTGGATTGCACCTGCGCATGCGCGGAATATTGCGCGGTGTAGTCGCAGAAGAACTGCTGGGTTTCCCGGGTGTGCAGCCACGCCTGGAACAGCATGGCCGCGTTCGGATGCGGGGCGGTCTTGAAGATGGCCGTCGGCCCCGAGATCGTCGGCGTGCCCTCGGTCGGATAGAGCGGCTCGACCGGCTGGCCGGCTTCCTTCAGCAGCACGACGCCGTATTCATTGCCGTCGGCCATCACGGCACGTTCGCCGAGCGCCAGCTTCTTCGGTGGATCGGTCGATGATTGCACCTGCATCACGCGCTGCTTCGACAATTTTTCGAGATAGCCCCAGCCGAGTTCGCGTACCAGCTGGAAGGTTGCGGTCATGATGGTGCCGCTATAGGCGGGATGGCCCTTGACCATCTTGCCCGCCCATTTCGGGTCGAGCAGGTCGGCATAGCTCTTCGGCGCGTCCTCCGGCTTCACCAGATTCGTGTTGTAGGCGATCGACGACAGATAGAGCCGCGAGGTCGCCGCCATCCCGTCGGGATCGCGATAAGCTTCCGGAAAATGCTTGGCGACGTCTTCGGGCACGAACGGCATCAGCCAGCCGTTCTTCTTCCAGCTGATGATGTGCGAGGCGTCCGACGTGTTGACGATGTCGGCGGCGTGGATGTTGCTGGCAAATTCCTGACCCAGCCGCGTGAACAGCCGCTCCGAGCCGGAGCGCTCGATCTGGACGGAGATGCCTGAAAAGGCCGCCTCGAACGCCTTACCGAGCTTTTCGCCGACCGGCAGGTCCATCGAGGAATACAGGACGACCTTCGCCTCTTTCTTGGCGGCCTCGATCAGCGCCGGCGTGATCGCGACCGGCGCCGGCGCTTGTGCCCGAACCGGTGAGGCGAACACGGTGCCGAGCGCGAGCGCGGCGGAACCTTTGAGAACGTGGCGGCGGCTGATGCGTTTGCGCATGCGCAGGTCTCCTTTTGTCCTCGTCAAACCCGGAACAGCTTCTGGTAACGCGCCTTGATCGCTTCGCTCTGGGCTTCGGCGCCCGCGGCGTCTTCCTTCATCAGCTTGATATCCGCCAGCGGTTTGCGGCCGGCATGTTCCTTGACCTGCGCGTGCAGCGAGCGCAGCCCGCCGGAATCGATCACGATTCGCTGCGCGTCCGGCGTGAAGCAATAGCTCTGGAACAGCTTTGCCGCGTTCGGATTCGGCGCCGCCTTGAAGATGCCGTTGGGTCCGACGATGAACGGGGTGCCTTCGGTCGGATACACCGCCTCGACCGGCTGGCCGGCCTCCCTCAGCAGGAAGATGTTGTATTCGGTGCCGTCGGCCATCACGCTGCGCTCGCCGAGCGAGAGCTTTTTCGGCGGGTCGGTCGCCGATTGCACCTGCATGACGTTCTGCTTGGCAAGGCTCTCGTAATAGGGCCAGCCGATGTCGCGCACCATTTCGAAGGTCGAGGTCAGGATCGTGCCGCTATAGCCGGGATGCGCCTTGACGATCTTGCCCTTCCATTTGGGATCGAGCAGGTCCTTGAAGCTGGTCGGCGCGTCTTCGGCCTTCACCAGCTTGGTGTTGTAGGCGATCGGGCTTAGCGTGGCGCGAAAGCCGGCAAAAGTGCCGTCGGGGTCGCGGTGCTCGGGCTTATAATGCTTGGCGACGTCTTCCGGCACGTAAGGCAGCAATATGCCGTCCCTCTTCCAGGCCAAAAGATGCGCGGCATCGGAGGAGTTGGCGATATCGACGGCGTGGACATTGCTGGCATATTCCTGGCCGATGCGCTGGAACACGCGCTCCGCGCCGGTGCGCTCGACACGCACCTCGATGCCGCCGAATTTCTCCTTGAAGGAGGCCGCGATCTTTTCCGACACCGAAAGATCGATCGAGGTGTACCAGACCACCTTGCCTTCTTTTTTCGCCGCTTCGATCAGTTGCGGCGTGATCGCTTCCGCCGGCGGGGCCTGCGCGCGCGACGGCTGGGCGTAGACGGTCCCGAAGGCGAGCGCGGCCGAGGCCTTGAGCGAGCCTTGCAGCACGTCGCGCCGTGAAAGTTTTCGTTTCCTCATCGCATTCTCCGCTTCTTGTTTTTATCGGCTCAGCGCCCGGCAGCGGTCGGGTGGCAGCGTGAGCCAGACGTCGCTTCCTTTTGCCACGTTGGTCTCGGTCGGCGTGGTGACGCGCAGCGCCGTGCCATCGGCCACTTCCACCATGTAGTCGCGCGCGACGCCGAGATAGACCTGCCGCGTCACGACCGCCTTGATCGCATTTTCGGGTGTCGCGGGCGCCTGCGTCGAAAGCTGGATGTCATGCTGGCGGATCGCGACCGGCGCATTCTGGCCCGAGGTCAGCGGCGCACCGACGACCTGCAGGGTTGCGCCGGAAAAGGACACATGATTGCCATCGCGCGCGGTGCCCTTGATGACATTGCTGGCGCCGATGAAGCGCGCGACGAATTCCGATTCGGGTCTCGCGTAAATGTCCTCGGGCGTGCCGAGCTGGTCGATCTTGCCGCCGTTCATGACCGCGATCAGGTCGGCCGTGGTCATCGCTTCGGATTGATCGTGGGTGACATATACAGTGGTGTAGCGGTATTCGTCGTGCAGACGGCGAATCTCGAACCGCATCTCCTCACGCAGATTGGCGTCGAGATTGGACAGGGGTTCGTCGAGCAGCAGCGTTTCCGGTTCCACGATCAGCGCGCGCGCCAGCGCCACGCGCTGCTGCTGGCCGCCGGAGAGTTCGCCGGGATAACGCAGCGCCAGTGCTTCGAGTTTCGTCGTGGCCAGGATCGCCGCGAGTTTCTTCGCAATGGTGTCGCGGTCCATTTTGCGCAGGCGCAAGCCGTAGACGATGTTCTCGGTGACCGTCATGTGCGGCCACAGCGCGTAACTCTGGAAGATCATCGACATCTTGCGCTGTTCGGGCGGCAGTGTCCGCGCCTTCGACGACACCAGCCGGTCGCCGACATGGATCTCGCCGTCGGAAGGTTCCAGAAAGCCCGCGATCAGCCGCAGCGTGGTGGTCTTGCCGCAACCCGATGGTCCCAGCAGGCAGACCAGCTGCCCGTGATCGATCCGCAGCGAGACATCGTCGACCACCGCCAGCGATCCAAATCGCTTGGTCAGGCCGCGCAAATCAACGGACGCCAATCGGAATCCTCCAACGCTCTATTGCACCGGAGTCTGCGCCCGGCTTTCACTGGCATACAGTATAAGCACTAAATATGAGGCGCGGGAAAGCCTCGCGCCTGCGACTTTGATCTAATCGAAAAGAATGGCTCGATGCCTCGCTCTCTCACATGGTGAGAGAGCCGCGGCGAGAGCCCGATTGATAAGGCCCCAAATGGTTTCCGTCATGGCCGGGCTTGACCCGGCCATCCACGTCTTCCTTGCGGCGGTAAAGCAAAGACGTGGATGCCCGGGACAAGCCCGGGCATGACGGAGAATTGGAGATTGGTCGGCCTTAAGCGCCCACGCTTTCGCCGAGCCACTCGATCGCGGCTTCGGTTCCGCCCTCGCCGTGGGGGATCTTGAGCGCCTTCAGGGCGACTTCGATGACGCCGAGCGTGCCGAGGATCATCGGCGCGTTGACATGGCCCATATGCGCGATCCGGAACGCCTGGCCGGAGAGGTCGCCAATTCCGGTTCCGAGCACCACGCCGCATTTTTGCTTGCAATAGCGTTGCAGCGCGACGGGGTCGTGGCCGTTCATCAGCACCGTCGTCACCGTGTTGGAGCGCTCATTGGCCTCGGCGATATTGAAGCCGACGACCTGGCCTTCGGCCCACACCGCCACCGCGCGGCGCACGGCTTCGGCGAGCAGCCGGTGGCGAAGGAAGGCGTTTTCCAGCCCCTCGGCCTGCAGCAGGTCGATCGCCTTGCGCAGCGCGAACAGCAGATGCACCGGCGCGGTGCCGGCATATTTGCGGTAATGCTCGCTGCCTTCGCGCTCGGTCCAGTCCCAATAGGGCGTGCGCAGATTTGCCGTCTTGTGCACCGCGCGGGCGCGGTCGTTGGCGGCGACGAAGCCGAGGCCGGGCGGCGTCATCAGGCCCTTCTGCGATCCGGACATCGCGACGTCGATGCCCCATGCGTCCATCTCGAACGGCATGCAGCCTAGCGAGGCGACGGTATCGACCATGAACAAAGCGGGATGGCCCGATGCCTTGATGACCTTGCCGATCGCTTCGATGTCGTTATAGGCGCCCGACGCGGTATCGACCTGCACCGCGACGATCGCCTTGATCTTGTGCTCCTTGTCCTGGCGCAGCCGCGCTTCGACCTCGGCGGGACGGATCGCGCGGCGCCAGTCGCCTTTCAGCACCTCGACGTCGGCGCCCATCGCGGAAGCGGCGTTGCCCCAGCCGATCGCGAAGCGGCCGCTTTCCAGCACCAGCACCTTGTCGCCGCGCGACAGCACGTTGGAGAGCGTCGCTTCCCAGGCGCCATGGCCGTTGGCGATGTAGATGTAGGACTGGCCCTTGGTGGCAAACAGTTTCGACAGATCACCCAGCAGGCCATCCGTCAGTTCGAACATCTCCCTGGAATAGATGTCGAGCGCCGGACGGTGCATTGCCTGCAGCACTTCGTCGGGCATGGTGGTGGGTCCGGGGATGGCCAGAAATTCCCGGCCCGCGCGAACGGTCATTTTCTCTTATTCCTTATCGGTGGAACGCGGAATCGGGGCGTCCGGTTTGGCAGGTCATGGAGCGCGACAATATTCGATTGGAACCTTCATTGCGAGCGCAGCGACGCATTGCAGAATCACAAAAAAGCAATGGATTGCTCCGAGTTGGCTTTGAGGAAGCCTTGCGGCGCCGTGCAATGTCCTATTTTCCCATCGCATCGGCGATCGCATGCCAGATCTGATCCTTGAGCTCGGTCGCCGGCGGGCTCGGAATCGTTATCGCTGGGCCGTCGCGCTTCTTGCAGGCTTCGACCAGCCGCAGCACCCAGATCTCGCCGTCGGTGTAATAGAGGTCGCCGCCGCCATTATAGCCCGCAAGGGTCGGGCCGATGCCGGTCACCTGATATTTCGCGGTCACCATGCCGGCCTGTTCGAGGTCCGCCGTGAGGACCGCGCGTTCGGCGTCGAGGTCAGGGCCGATGTGATGCGTCACCGCGGCCGTGTAGTGGCTGACGCCGACGCCGCGATCCTGCGTCGCTGCGCCGAGCCACACCGGGCGTTTTTCCTCGCCCTGGTCCAGCACTTTCCAGTAGCGCACGTGGTTGCGGCGGTCGGCGCTGGCGCCGATCGGCTTTTCATAAGCCAGGTCCTCGCGCCGCCCCTGATAATAGAGGTTGCTGACCGGCGCGTCCTTGTAAGGCCGGTCGAGCAGCACGCTGCCGACGATCTCGATCGAGGATTTGAGCGTGATCGGATCGGCGGGATACCATCCGGCCTCGTGCATGGCGCAGACCACGTCGCGCTGGTCGCCGATCAGGCCGACATTCATGGGATCACCGGGAATGCCCTGCGCCGTGCGCGTCACCATCGGCAAATCAGCAAGGCCCTTCTGGTGCTCATAATGCGTCCACAGCCCGGGCAGGACGATGTAGGCGAGCAGCCCATAACCGCCGAGCATGATCAGCGTCAGCATCAAGGCGCGACGCAGCCCGCCGCGACGTTTTGGAAGTATCGGGCCAAAGGTTTGAGTATCGGGCACGACGTTGCGCGCTAGTATCCGCCTCTCCCCGTTCTGACGGGGAGAGGGGCGGGATGAGGGGCTCTATCCGCGAATTCGGTGATCATTCGTAAGACCTGTTTCCCCCCGGATCGCGAAGGGCGATCAGACCTCTCCCCGCACGCGGGGCGAGGTAAGCCCTAGCGCTTGGTCTCGCGGCAGCCGGCGGCTTCGGCATCTTCGACCGAGCAGAACCAGCGCGTGCCCTTGCTGACATGCATCTCGATCTTGGCGTACCAGCGGCTGGCCGGCGTATGATAGATGCATTCGCCGGACCGGTTGACGTTGCCCTTGATGGTGCAGTCGGGTGACGGCGCCGATGAACCGGAGGCCGATGCCTGCAGGATGGTGCTGGCGTTTTCGGGCGCCTTGGCCGCGCCGAGAATGGCGGTCTTCTTGTTGCGGGTACGCCAATCCCACGGCGCGATGAAGGCGCCCTGCCACATGCCGAGCTTGGCTTCGCGCGCGGCCTTTTCATCCGCTTCGTAGTCGCGGGAAATCCGCACGAACGCCAGCGCCCAGCCGTTGGAGACCATCCATTTCTGGATATCCTCGCCGTCGACATCGCAGCGCGCCACGGTGCGGCCGCGGCGATCGACGCTGCGGGCATGGCAAACCCAGCTCTTGTTGCCGACATGCGTGACCAGCGCTTCGCGCGCGGCAACGCCGCAGGTCCATCGCTCGCCTGAATTGTTGAGGCAGAGCTGGTCCGCCGCCGGCGCGTCGATGCCGCCCAGGCGGATGCGGGTATTGCCGATCGTGATCTGGTCGCCATCGCGGATTTTCGGGACACCGGTGATGTCGGCGGCCTGCGCCATCGCCGGCAGCAGCAACGCCAGAACGACGCAAAACCAGATCTTCGATTTGCAAATCTTGGATTTCCGAATCGTTGATTTCATGGAAAATCCCGGCGCGAATATGGGTACGATAATGGCGGTGATTGTGCGGACAATGAGGCCAGCTTGCCAGTGCTCCGGGGTCGCATCGCTTTCAACTTCCTGCGAGGGGGCAAGGCGAATGGCGAATAGGGAGTAGCGAATAGGGGAAGTGAAGGCGGCCCAACTCGATCCGCGTTTCCCCATTCGCTATTCGCCATTCGCTACTCGCCCCCTACCCATCATCACCCCTCTTGCCAGCGCCAGGCCCATCAGCACGAAGGCCGAGGTCACCTCGGGGCCGCCGACCAGGATGCGGGTCGGGGTCTTCATCTTGTTCCACTCATAGGCCTTGTAGGGACCATGCCGGCCGCCCTCGCCGAGATGGGCGATGATGCAGTGCAGCGCAGGGGTAAAGCTGGCCGCGTCGGCGCCGAGATGCGCCAGCGCCATCAGCGCCAGCGCGGCGTCGAAGGCATTCATCTGGTGGGCGATCAGTTCGGTCTGCACATAGGTCAGCACCCGGCCGCGGATGAACTCGAAGCTGTTTTCGGGGTCGATCGCCAGCCTCGCCGCCACCGGCAGTGCGATGAAGGCCGCATAGCAGCGGCCGAAATAGGCCGAGTACAGTTCCGGCAGATAATAGATGTGCGAGCGCGGATTGCTGAAGGCGCCGCTTTCGACCAGCCGCTTCTGGAAGCCGATGATGCGATGAACCGTTTCCAGCCGCGCCGGCGTCTCGATGATCTTCCAGCGCGTGAGGTTGCGGAAGCTGACTTCGAGAATGTCGAGATTGAGCGTGGGATCGAGGTCGTTGCCGTAGGGGCGATCGCCGGCGAGATTGTCGATCCAGGTGACGACGCCGCCTTCATAGTCGACATTGTCGTTCAGCGGCACCGTCACGCGCGGCTCGTTGGCGCCCTCGCGCACCTGATAGCCGCGGTAGAAATCCAGCAGCGGCTGATCGAGGATCGGATCGGTCGAGCCGGCCTGCGTCGCCGCCGAGAACGAACAGGCCGTGGTGTCGCAGTCCGGCACATAGATGCCGAAGCCGAGATCCTGCTTGATCTGGGAAAAGAATTTTGAAAAGCGCGGATGCGGCAGCGGCGCCAGCGCGGTTATCACGCGCACCGTCGAGCCGTCATGCGAGGGCACTTCCTCGGCGCTGGTGGTGAGGCAGAAATCCACCATGTCCGAAATGGCGCGGCGCGAGGCTGCCGTCTGATCCGCGGACGCCAGGCCGGTTTCGACAAAACTCAAGAGCGCCTCGGTGAAGAAGGCGTCGTAATAGGCCGAGCGGTGGCGGATCTGCATCGGCTCCCACATCGGCTCGGCAATCCCTGTCCAGGGCGGGTTGATCAGTGCGCGGGCCGGTGAATGCGCGATGAAGATCCGCGCCAGGCTGAACAGCAAGGTCGAGTTCTTGTAGCCGCGCGAATTGAGCCCGGTCAGCGCCATCAGCATTTCGCGCCCGCCCATGTCGGCATCGCCGAGCAGGTTGAACGCGGCATAGGTCGGGATGAAGCCGTTCCTGGCGAACGAGCGCAACAGATGCGCGCCGCAGGTGCGGATCACGCGCTCGATATCGGCGAGCTCGGGCGGCTTGGCCGCGGCCTCGGCCGGCGCCGGCTGGGGGTGACGGACGTCGATCGTCGTCATCAGGTCGGCGATGGGTTGGCCGACCGCCTGCCAGTCCGGCGCGTCTTCGTCGCGGGCGCGCCGCAGCGCCGCGCGCAACGCCTCGAGGCGGCGTTCGTCGCGCAGCTGCGGCAGCCCGGTCCGGCGCAACAGCGGCCGCAAGGCCGGGTTGCCGAGGGCCGTTCGATAGAATTTTCCGAGATGGGGGTCGCCGCCGCTGTAGTTGAGCAGCAGGGGGTCGCAGACGTCGTACAGCGACGGTCCGTCCTTGCGGGCGGTCAGCGCGCGGTAGGCGGCGCCGGCGAAATATTGAAAGCCCATGCAGTCTCTTTTCGCCGGAACGGTGGATCGAGGGGCGCCGGGTTCGCCGCCGGCCTTCAAGTCATTGAAAATGATACAAATCCGCAAGAAATACAAATGTGATGTACGTCACGGAGATTGTCCCGATCTGGTACCATAATCCAGGAGCGAGGAACGCTATGCACTCAGGACGGTTGCCCGGAAAGTCGGCGCGGGTTAAGGGTTTCTTTGTTGCGGTGCCGCAAATTGTGCGCAATTCGTCGGCACACCCTTTGGTAACCCCTCAAACCTAAACGGCACTGGCGCGACTAACTGGCGCGCTTTGGTCAACGATTGGGAATTGAATGATGGACGGTAAGAAGCTTCGCATCTCCCGCCGCTCGGTCACGGTGGCCGTTGCTTTGGTCGGTCTGGTGTCGCTGGCGATCGGTGCCCATGCGGCTCTCAACAAGCGTTCGCTCGATGCCGCCAAGGCGATCGCGACCGAACAGAATTCCGAAGTCGCCACCACGGCTTCCCGCGTCGCACTGGTGATCGGCAATGGCCATTATCCCGACGCGTCGGCGCCCCTCGCGCAGCCGATCAATGACGCGCGCGGCCTCACCGCGGCGTTGCGCGGCAAGGGCTTTGACGTCGACGTGGTCGAAGACGCCACCAAGGACGACATGGCCCGCGCGATCGGCCGCCTCAAGGCCAAGATCAAGCGCGACACCGTCGTGATGCTGTTCTTCGGCGGCTACGGCGTCCAGGTCGGCCGCGAGAGTTTCATGATCCCGATCGATGCTGCGATCTGGAAGGAAGCCGATGTCCGCCGCGACGGCGTCAGCATCGAATCCGTGCTGGATACGATGAAGGAGCAGGGCGCCAAGGCCAAGCTCGTCGTCGTCGACGCCTCCCGCCGCAATCCCTATGAGCGCCGCTTCCGTTCCTATTCCCACGGGCTGGCGCCGATCGCGGCACCGGAAAACGCGCTGATCCTGACCTCGGCGACGCCGGGCAAGGTCGCCGACGATTCCCAGGGTCCGTACAGCGTGCTGATGGCGGAGCTCTTGAACAACCTCGCCGCCCAGGCTGGCGCCGAAACCGCCTTCAACAAGACCCGCGTCGCGATCTCCCGCGCCAGCGAAGGCGAGCAGGTTCCCTCGGTGTCGTCTTCGCTGCTGGAAGACATCCGCATCGGCGGGTAACAGGCGAATAGCGAATGGCGAGGAGTGAACAGGGGGCCAAGCGGTCCCCTTTTTCTTTGCCACGCGCCGCCAACCGCTATTTCTGCTCCGAGGCCACCATCACCGGGCGGACCGGATCGCCTTCGCGCAGCAGGGCGCCGGCGCGGGCGACTACGATATCGCCTTCGACAATGCCTTCGCGGATCTCGACCTGGCCCTGCTGCATCAAGCCGGTTTCCACCCGCCGCGTCTCGACGCGCTGGCGTTTCACCACCTGCACCACGGTGCCGGCATTGCCATAGAGGATCGCGGTCAGCGGCACCGAGATGCCGCAGCTCTGGCCGGTCCTGATCCGCGCCCGCCCGGATGAATTCACCAGGAGGCGCTGGTTGCCGGTGACGCCGATGAACACCTGCGCAAGCTGGCTGTTGGGCTCGACCGTGGTCGAGAGCCGCCGCACCCTGCCATCGACTTCGCCGGCGCCGATCACCTTGATCCGGGCGTCCTGGTTGATCTGAAGTTTTGAAATGTCGCGGGTCGGGACCAGGCCGACCAGGTCGAACTCGCTGCGTGCGATGATCGAGAACAGCGCCTCGCCCTTGCCCGACGCCATCGCGCCGACGGCGGCGGTCGAGGCCGAGACCACCCCGGCGACCGGGGCCTGCACCAGCACGGTGCCGCCTTCGGGCAGCGTCAGCCGGGCCAAGGTTTGTCCGGCGGTGACGGTAGCGCCGGGATCGACCAGCACTTCGGCCACCTTCAGCCCCATGCGCTCGGGCCGCACTGGCGTTTCCTCGCGCGGGATAATGGTGCCGGAGACCTCGACATTGTTGCCGAAGCAGGATTTTGCCGCCTTGAACACCGTGACCGCCGCGCCCCGCGGCGCGCCTTCCTCGTCGGCGGCGAAGGCGGACGGTGCGGCGAGGCTCAGCGCCCCCAGCAGCAGGAGGGCAGGCAGCCTGACGTCGCGCGCGGTGTGCATCGGCATCTCATTCCAGTCGTTGCCCGTTTCCGGGTCCATGGATACCAGATGCCCGACCGGCGCGCCAAGAGGCCAGGAGGTCCACCAAGGCAAGGTCCGACAAGGCGCCCCAAATACCGCTGTCAGCCCTTCACCAGCCGCAGGGTTTCAGCAACCGGCTGGCCCGCCGCCAGCGGCACGCCGGCCAGTTCGTCCGCGCGCGCGATATGCGCCGATATCACAGGGTTGATCAGCTGCGCATGGGTCATCGCCAGCATGTGGCCGGCATCCGGCAGATGGCGCATCCGGGCGCCCGCCATGATCGCGCCCATCCGGCGCACGATGCGCTGCGTCAAATTCGGCGATTGCCCGCCCGAGACCAACAGCGTCGGCACCCGCAGCGAGGCGGCTTCCATGGTGACATTCGCTTCCGAAAACGCCGCCATGAAATCGAATGCCAGCCTTGGCGCATGTTCGATCATGCGGAGGCGCGCGGCGGGCGCCGGCACCTCGCGCGGGCCGGAGCCGTTCCAGAACCCGGAGAACTTGTCGATCGCCTCCATCGTGGCGCCGTCCCAGAGATCGCGGCTGACTTCCTTCGCAAGCTCCGCGAACTGGTCATACAGCCGCCGATCGGCAGCGCTTTCCAGAAGCAGCGTCGGCAGCACCGGTTCGATCAGCGTCAGGCTGCGGACGCGCGGCTCATACGCCGGATCGGTCGCGATCTTGAACGCGATGGCGCCGCCATAGGAATGGCCGACCAGATGGATCGGGCCTTCGGCTTCGCGCAGATGTTCGCGCAAGGCGCTCACCTCCTGCGCCAGCGTCACCGGCAGGTCGAGCAGGCAGGCATTACGGCCATAGCCGACCAGATCCGGCGCGATCAGTCTTGCGCGCGCGCCGAGCTCGGCGCCGAGCCTGGCCCATTGGCGCCCCGAACCGAGCGAGCAATGCAGCGCGACGACCGAGCTTGCGGCGGTGTTGCGTGAAAATGCTTGAGTCGAAATATTCATCGAAATCATCCTTTGCGTTCTTCTCTCCTCCCGTCATGGCCGGGCTTGAACCCGGCCATCCACCTCGTCCTTGCTTGCGAGAAGCAAAGACGTGGATGCCCGGGACAAGCCCGGGCATGACGAAGCGTGAGGTGTGAAGGGATGCAGCGTCATCGCTTGGTGACGATCACTTCGAGATATTCGCTGGGCACCACCATGCTGCCATTGGTCGCGCGGTTCATGCGCACGATCAGCGCGTGCAGATCATTGTGCAGTTCTTCCTGCTTCGCCGGCTCGAGCGCCGCGAACGCCTTCAGCACCGGGCCGTAGAACGTCTTGAACACATCGAGGAAATGTTCGGCCGAGCGGTAGCGGAAATTGAACATCCGCGACTCCGCCTTGATCGCGCTCGCGCCGGCCTCGAACATTTCGGTGAGCCGCGCGCGCGTCCCCCACATCGCCGGTGATTTGGCGCCGGCCGGCGGCGGCAGATACTTGCCGAGCGTCTTGAACACCTGGCCGATGAAGCCGTCCGGCGTCCAGTTGGCGAGGCCGATCTGGCCCTTCGGCCTGCACACGCGCAGCAATTCGGCGGCCGCCTTGTCCTGGTTCGGCGTGAACATCACGCCGAAGGTCGACAGCACCACGTCAAAATGGTCGGCGCCGAACGGCAAATTCTCCGCATCCGCCTCCTGGAATTCCATTGTCATGCCTTCGGCCTTGGCGCGCGCCTTGCCCCGTTCCAGCAGCGCCGGCACGTAATCGGTCGATGTCACCTCGCACCAGCGCCGTGCGGCGGCGAGCGAGGCCATGCCGTTGCCGGCGGCGACGTCCAGCACCTTGGAGCCGGCCTTGAGGTCCATCGCCTCGCACAATTGCTCGCCGACGATCTGCAGCGTGGAGCCGACGATGGCGTAATTGCCCGACGACCACGCCGCCTGCTGCTTGGTCTTCATCGCGGCAAGGTCCGGGGCGATCAGGGTCGGGGCGGCGGCTTGTGCTGACGTGGCCATGCAGTTTCCTCCTCTGTGGCATGCGGTCACGGGGGTGACATCGCTGAACCGAACATGCCCCTCGGAGGACCTAAAGACTCTGACAGGGGGCTGATTTTGCCTTGAGACGACCCTGATTTTTCTGTGAGATAGGACACGCCATGGCTGATCGGAGCGCGCTAATGCAGCGTCCCCGCGAGCAAAACCCGGTAAAACCGGGCGCTCAGCGGGACCGATCGACAGGCCACGGGGATGCCAGCGTGCAATTTTACTTCGCAAACCATGTGCTCGATGCCGGATTACGCGAGCTCACGCGGGACGGCCAAAATGTCGCAGTCGAGCCGCAGGTGTTCGATCTGCTGCTCTATCTGGTCCAGAACCGCGAGCGCGTCGTCTCCAAGGACGATCTGATCGCGAACATCTGGCACGGCCGCATCGTCTCCGAATCGACGCTGACCAGCCGCATCAACGCCGCGCGCACCGCGGTCGGCGACACCGGCAAGGACCAGGCGCTGATCCGCACCATCGCGCGCAAGGGCTTTCGCTTCGTCGGTGAAGTCCGCGGTGCCAGCGGCGCAATTGCGCCGCGACCCGCGCTCAGCGGCGCCCTTGCGCCGCAAAGCGCGAACCCTGTCGCTTCGCCCCCTCTCGCCGCCACAACGGAATTGCCACGCCAGCCGTTCCCCCAGCTCGATCGCCCCGCGATCGCGGTGCTGCCGTTCACGAATATCTCCGGCGAGCCCGAGCAGGAATATTTCTCCGAAGGCATCAGCGAAGACATCATCACCGCGCTGTCAAAGCTGCGCTGGTTCTATGTCATCGCCCGCAACTCCGCCTTCATCTACAAGGGCCGTTCGGTGCATCTGAAGCAGATCGGCGAGGAACTCGGCGTCGGCTATGTCGTCGAGGGTTCGGTGCGCAAGGATGGCGACCAGGTGCGCATCACCGCCCAGCTCAATGACGTCGTCACCGGCTCTCATCTCTGGGCCGAGCGCTATGACCGCAACCTCGCCGACGTGTTCGCCGTGCAGGACGAGATCACGCAGGCCGTGGTCGCCGCCATCGAGCCGCAGCTCTATGCTGCCGAGAACTTCCGCAGCCAGCGCAAGACGCCCGACAACATGGACGCCTGGGATCTCGTGATGCGCGCGCTGTCGCATTACTGGCGGGTGACCCGGTCGGACAATCTGGTGGCGCAGGCGCTGCTGGAAAAGGCCATTGCGGTCGATCCCCATTACGGACAGGCGCTCAGCCTGCTGGCGGCCTGCCACACTTTTTCGGCGCACATGGGCTGGGAGGAGATGACGGCGGCGGTGCCGGCGGCGGAACGCGCCGCGCTGGCGGCGATCCGCGCCGATTCTGAGGATGCCTGGGCGCATTATGCGCTGGCCAGCGTCTATCTGTTCACCCGCCGCTTTGACGATTGCATCGCCGAGTTCGAGCTGGCGCTGCGGCTCAATCCGAATTTCTCGCCGGCGCGCGGCATCTATGGCGTGGCGCTGTCCTATCGCGGCCGCTGGCAGGAGGGCTATGACGCCGCCCGCCAGGCGCTGCGCTTTTCACCGCGCGATCCCTTTGCCGGCATCTATTCGGGCGTCGCCGCCTATTGCCAGTATGTCGGCGGCAATTACGAGGAGGCGATCCGGCTCGCCCGCGAAGCGCTGCGCCAGCGCGCCGGCTTCGTCGGCGCCCACCGCGTGCTGACGGCCTCCCTCGGCATGTCCGGCCACACCAAAGCCGCCGCCGCGGCGCTGGATGCCCTGCGCGAAGTCCAGCCGAACATCTCGCTGGCCTGGCTCGCGAGCGAAATGCCGTTCGAGCTGGAGGCGGACCGGGCGGCGTATCTGGAGGGGTTCAGGCGGGCGGGGTTGGGGTAGGGCTTACCACAAGATATCCGTAGCTCACGCCGCTTTCGTCCGAGGTCGCGCCCGTTCAATCCGTTTACGTTCAGTGGGCGAATGCATTGCTTCCCAAAGATCGCTGCGCCGCTTATTCCGGAAGCGTAGGATCATGCCGCAACTGCGCGACAGCATTATTGCCGCTAGGTGGAAAGTCGTTACCCGAGCCGCCATACACCGCGCTTTCGCTTGCGTCATTGCGGGTCCGGCTCATCCGGGATAACGGAGAAGGCCCATTAGCCCGTCGGGCAAATCACCTTCGGATTTACAGAATCGCTGTCAAGCCCCAAAATAAAAAATATTTCGTCTTTTCAGAATGAAAAATCGCCGCTACATTCCACCCCATCCCGCCTCACTCGGAGGGGCGTATCATGATCGCCATGGTCGTTGGGGCGGGGTGCGATGGACGCGGAGGTGTCGATAACGAACGGCACGGATGCGTACGGTGAAGTCGTGTGGTCCTGACGCCGCGTTGCTGGCGTCCATGCACCTGGGAGGCGTCTGACTTCCCAGGGCGCAACGGAGGCAAAAGAGCCGTTCTCCGGGGAGAGCACGTTATAAGCCGTAAAGCCATTGCGCAGGGAATGTCGGATCGCCTCCGCTGCCCTGTATGCTCGTGTGCATTTCTTCTACTTCTGGCACACGGGACCGCGGGTGCAGCGCGCATCCGGCATTCCCTGCGCCCTCTGTTTGGAGAGGGCGGAGAATTTCCAGCAAGCCTCGGGCGCAGCGCGTCGCGAGAAGGTGAAGCTATATCCACGTCGTCCCGGACAAGTGCCGCGCGCTCCAGGACCCCTACGCCGCGGCGGCTATTGCTAGGCACAATGGTCGACAGCTTTTTCGATAACAGATCACCGGGGTTAGGGGTCCCGGCGTTCGCCGGGACGACGATCGCTAAAATTGCACCAATCCCGATCAATCAACGTTCACGATACGTCTTAAGTCACAGGGAACTCCTTGCTGCTATATTCTTAATACGATCACCAGCGCAGGATTCCGGGATCTTATGACAGCTTTAACCAACAAGACTCCGTCGAAGCGCCGGCTGTTGCTGGCCTCGGACCGGAGCGATCATAGCAGCGAACTGGCCGGCATTCTCCAGACGGTCGGCCAGGTCGACATGATCTCGACGATGGAGATTCCCGAGGCGCCGGCGCGCGACCTTTCCGGCATCGTGGTCGATATCAATCTGCGCTCGGCCGAGAGCGTGCAACTGGTGCGCAACAAGCTGCGCGGCGAGGCGTATCGCGAAATGCCGCGGCTGTTCGTGCTGGCGGATGCGCTGCATCACGGGTCGATGCAGGCCTGGGCGCTCGGCGCCACCGACACCATCGCGCGGCCGTTCGACGCGCAGGGCATCCTGCAGCGCATCCGCGCCGCCTTTCCCGACGACACCTCCTACAACGAGACCGATCGCGGCAAGGCGCTGAACCGCGGCGTCGAGGCCGCCCATGGCGTGCTGGTCAAGATCTTCGACCGGATGCGGGCCGGCGAGCCGCTGAAATTCAGCGACATCATGCAGGCCGAAAACAAGATTCTCAAGGCGATCAAGCATTCCTCGCTGCGCGAATGGCTGACGACCGTCGGCTGCCACCACACCGACACCTATCGGCACTGCCTGTTCGTCACCGGCTTTGCGGTCTCCTTCGCCCAGCATCTGGGCATGCGCGAGGACGACCAGCGCCGTCTCGCCCGCGCCGCGCTGCTGCACGATGTCGGCAAGGCGTTCGTCCCGGTCGCGATCCTCGACAAGCTGGATCCGCTGACACCCGATGAAATGCACGAGATACGCCAGCACCCGCGGCGCGGTTACGAGGCGCTGGCGGCGCAGGGCGGCTTCCCGGCGGAAATGCTGGACGTGGTGCTGCACCACCATGAATTCCTCGACGGCACCGGCTATCCCGACGGTCTCTCCGGCAAGGAGATCAGCGACATCGTGCGCCTGACCACGATCGTGGATATCTATTCGGCGCTGGTCGAGAAGCGCGCCTACAGGCTGCAATTCACCCACGTCAAGGCGTTCGGGATCATGGAAGAAATGGGCGACAAGCTCGACCAGCATCTGCTGCAGGCGTTCCGCCCGATCGCGTTCGGGTATGGCTAGATCGCGCCATTCCGGGGCGATGCGCAGCATCGAACCCGGAATCTCGAGATTCCGGGCTCGCTTCGCGCCCCGGAATGAGGGAAGTACCAACCGACCTCACCCCAGCATCTTGCGCAATTCCGCCTTCGCCACTTTCTCCAGCGTCGAGCGCGGCATCTCGTCGACGAAAATGATTTCGCGCGGCACCTTGAAGTCGGCCAGCTGCGCGCGGCAGGCGGCCATCACCTTGTCCTGCAGGTCGGCGGGCGCGGCGGCGACGCCGGCCAGCGGAATGATGAACACCACCGGCACCTCGTCCAGCATCGGATGTTTTTTCGCCACCACCGCGGCCTCGCGCACGCCGGGCACCACGGCGACCACCTGTTCGATCTCGGAGGCCGCGACATTCTCGCCGCCGACCTTGAGCATGTCCTTGGCGCGGTCGCCGAACCTGATGAAGCCGTTGTCGAGCCGCGTGACGCGGTCGCCGGTGATGAAATAGCCGTGCTCGTCAAAGCTCTCGCGCGTCGCCGTCTCGTTGTGCAGATATTCCGCAAACAGCGACAGGCCGGGAATGCCCTTGATCAGCAGATTGCCGGTGTCGCCGACCTCCGTGGGCCGGCCGTCATCGCCGGTGATGCGGATCTGATATTCCGGCGCGGCGCGGCCGATCGACATCGGAATGTTGGGCTGGTCGACCTCGCCGACGATGCCATGCGTGATGGTCTCGGTCATGCCCCACCAGCCGATGGTCTTGATTCCGAAGGCGGCGAAGGGCGGCGGATCGTTCACCGCGGTGCCCCAGAGCCGGAACCTGTGGTGCTTCGGAATCTCGTGCTCGAGCAGCGCCTTCATGCAGAACGGGATCGTCGAGGTCCAGGTGCAGCCATGTTTCAGCGCCACGTTCCAGAACCGGCTCGCGGAAAACCGCGGCTGGATCACGCAAGATCCGCCGACCCACAGCGACGCCAGCATCGAATAGGCCAGCGCGTTGGTGTGAAACAGCGGCAAGTAAGTCTGGTGCACATCGCGCTCGTGCAGGTCTTCATGCGCGGCATTGATCTTGGCGCCCCACAGCGCGTTGGCGTGGGTCCACAGCACCGCCTTCGGGCGCGAGGTGGTGCCGGAGGTATATTGAACGCTGCAGGGGGCGAACGGATCGGTGGCGCGTCGTGGCCGGTCCGCGCTGTCGGCGAACAGGGAATCGAAGCCGTCGCCGCGCGGCGCGCGGTTGCCTTGCGCAGGGGCGGCGCCCGCATCATGCGAGATCACCGCGATCCAGCGCAGATCGCGGCAATGGGCCGACACCAGTTCGGCGTAAGCGGGCTGGGTGATCGCGGCGACCGCGCCGCAATGGCCGGCGAAATACGCCATTTCGGCCGCGGCCGAACGGGTATTGGTGGTGACCGCGATGGCGCCGAGCTCGACGCAGGCAAACCAGGCCAGCATGGCCTCGATGCAATTGTCGAGGTGGATCAGCACATATTCGCCGGGCTTGATGCCGCGTTTGACCAGACCCGCCGCCAGCGCGCCGACGCGCTCGTGAAATTCGCCGTAGGACCAACTCCGCGCCGGCGCCTCGAACGGCGCCCAGATCAGGAAGGGGTGGTCGCGGCGGCTCTCCGAACGCATCCGCAGCAGCCACGGCACATCGAGGCCTGCGAAAGGACCGACGATGCCTGGCGCTGCCGTTGAAACGGACATGATTCCTCCCGGTGCAGCCTTGAGCCGCTGCCTTGGTTATTGCTTGGGCGCAGTTGTGCCACCCAATCGCCGGATGATCAAATCGGCGAGGACTACGCCGCATCCCCCTCATACGACGAAATCTCGATCAGGCTGCCGTCGGGATCGCGGCAATAGACCGAGCGCAGCGTGCCGCGGGCGCCCTGCTTGGCGACCGGGCCTTCCTCGATCGCGACGCCGTTCGCCCTCAGATGCGCGACCACCTGGTCCGGCGTGCTCGCAGTCAGGAAGCACAGGTCGTCACTCCCGGCGGTTTCATGGTCCGCCGTGAACCATTCGACCTTGTCGGCATCGCGTGGCCGCACATTGATTTTCTGGTTGCCGAACACCAGCGATGTCCGCGGCGTCTTGCCCGGACCCGGATCGAAAACCCTGACTTCCATGCCGAGGATGTTGCGGTACCATTCGGCGGAGCGCGCCACGTCGGCGACATTGATCACAAGATGATCGAGCGCATTCACCTTGACGGACATGCCTTATCCTTATGTAGCGGTCGAAGGCGCCGGGTCGCACTGGCCGCATGGGTCATTGTTTGTTACAACGCGGCCCGCATTCAGTTCAATAGAAACGGCCCGGGTGAACCCGGGCCCCCAAGGAGAAACTTCATGATTTCACGCCGCACCGCGATCGGCCTGACGGCAATCGGCCTCTCGGCAATCGCTTCGATCGGCACCGCCTCGGCGGCGGACTATCCGACCCGGCCGGTGCGCTGGGTGGTCGGATATCCCCCGGGAGGCGCCACCGACATCATCGCGCGGCTGATCGGCCAGCGGCTATCGGAAAAGCTCGGCCAGCAATTCGTGATCGAGAACAAGCCCGGCGCCGGCAACAACATCGCCACCGAATCGGTGATCAACGCCGATCCCGATGGCTACACCGTGCTGCTGGTCAATCCGGCGAACTACGTCAACACCTCGCTGTACGCCAACCTCAAGTTCAATTTTCCGCGCGACATCGCGCCGGTCGCCTCGTTCAACCGCGTGCCGAACGTAATGACCGTCAACAAGGATGTGACGGCGAAGAATGTCGCGGAGTTCATCGCCAATGCCAAGGCCAATCCGGGCAAGGTGAACATGGCGTCATCGGGCAATGGCACGTCGGTGCATCTGTCCGGCGAAATGTTCATGGCCATGACCGGGGTCAAGATGCAGCACGTGCCTTACCGTGGCGCGGCACCCGCGATCACCGACATGCTCGGCGGCCAGGTGCAGGTGATCTTCGACAACATGCCCTCGATCATCCAGCACATCAAATCCGGCTCCCTGCGCGCGCTGGCGGTGACGACGACGACGCGTTCGCCGCTGTTGCCCGACGTCCCGACGGTGGCGGAAACCGTCCCCGGCTATGAGGCGAGCGCGCTGTTCGGCATGGGGGCACCGAAAAACACGCCGAAGGAGATCATCGCCAAGCTCAACAGCGAGATCAACGCGATCCTGGCCGAGCCGGACATGAAGAAGCGTCTGGTCGAACTCGGCGGCGAGCCGCTGATCCAGACGCCGGAGAAGTTCGGCGCCGATATCGTCGCCGAGACCGAGAAGTGGAAGAAAGTGATCGAAAGCGCCAATATCGAGAAGGTGCAGTAAAGCGTCTCGGGAACATTCTCGAAGCCGCGGTGTTTTGCAATCGAGCCGCCGCGGCTGTTACGTCAGGCAGAGGAGATCGATCATGCGCAATGCGATGGTAGCCATTTTGGCGCTTTCGGCGGCAGCGGCCGTTACGGCGGCAAATCCGACGCCCGCTGCGGCATATGATTATCCCTATTGCGCGCAGGGCCGCAGCGTCGGCATTCCCGGTGAATGCGCCTATTCCAACTATGCCCAGTGCGTGGCTGCGGCTTCAGGACGCGGTCTTTCCTGCAACGTCAATCCGCGCGCGGCCCTGAATCAGTACCCACCACGCCGCCGGGTCTATCGGGACTACTAGCCGGAAAATTTCGGACAGGCGCTTGACGCCTGTTCGTTTGCGCTTATACTAAACCTTATGGTTAAGTATCAGGAAGACGTTCTGGACCGTACCTTTGCCGCCCTTGCCGATCCCACCAGGCGCGCGCTGGTGGCGCGGCTCGGCGACCGCGAGAGCCTTTCCGTCAGCGAGCTGGCGCAACCCTTTGCGATGTCGCTGCCCGCGATCATGAAGCATCTCGATGTGCTGTCGGATGCC
Organism: Hyphomicrobiales bacterium; assembly: GCA_017305715.1. Taxonomy (GTDB): domain Bacteria; phylum Pseudomonadota; class Alphaproteobacteria; order Rhizobiales; family Xanthobacteraceae; genus Bradyrhizobium. Next base: position 46,654 of record JAFKKG010000031.1, read on the forward strand.
GGCCTGATCGCGCGCGAGAAGACCGGTCGCACGGTCGCCTGCCGGTTGACCGCCAGGCCGATGGAGCAGGCGATGGACTGGTTGAACCGCTACCAGCGCTTCTGGTCCGACAATCTCGACCGTCTCGCAGCTTTTGTGGAGGAAGACCGATGGCCACCCAGTCCAGCATCCAGTCAGGTTCCCGCCGCGACGCCGGCTTCGCAGCCAAACCAAGCCTCACCATCAAACGTCGTCTCAATGCGGCGCCGTCGAAAATCTACGCCGCGTGGACCGACCCGGAAAAACTAGCGGCGTGGTTCGGCCCGGCGAAGGTCAGGGAAGGCTCGCTGCAGGCGGAGACCAATCCGCGCATCGGCGGCCGCTATCGCATCAGCTTCACCAGCACCGACGGCGAGTATTTCCAGGTCGGCGGCATCTATCGCGACATTGTGCCGAACGAGCTCCTGGTGATGAGCTGGGCCTGGCATTCGACGCCGGAGCGCGAGTCGCTGCTGACGATCTCGCTGAAACCCGATGGCGCCGGCACGCTGCTGACGCTGCAGCACGAGCAATTCTTCGACGAGGCCGCGCGCGATGGCCACGAGAAGGGCTGGACCGAACTGCTCGGCAAGCTCGAGCACTTCCTGACCTGATTCTTTGGCCTGATCCTCAGCAAAGGAGTTGCGCATGCAGCCGCATCAGATCGTCTCGCGGGAGGCGTGGGTCGCAGCCCGCAAGGTCCATCTCGCGCATGAGAAGGAACTGACCCGGGCACGCGAGCGCCTGAACGAGGAACGCCGCGCGCTCCCCTGGGTCAAGGTCGACAAGGACTATGTGTTCGACGGGCCGGCCGGGAAAGTGACACTGGGCGATCTGTTCGGGGGACGCAGCCAACTCGTGGTGCAGCACTTCATGTTCGCGCCGGAATGGAACGAGGGCTGCAAGAGCTGCTCGTTCTGGGCGGACGGATTTGAGCGCCTCATTCCGCACCTGGCCGCGCGCGACACCACGCTGGTGGCGATCTCGCGGGCGCCGATGGAAAAGCTCGCCGCATTCAAGGCGCGGATGGGGTGGACCTTCGACTGGTTGTCGTCGGGGAACAGCGACTTCAATTACGACCATGCGGTGTCGTTCACGCCGGATGCCGTCAAATCAGGTGAAAATATCTATAATTTCGGTACATCCGGTTTTGGCATCGAAGACGCGCCCGGCATCAGCGTATTCATCCGCGGCGAGGACGGAAACATCTTCCATACCTATTCCTGTTTCGCCCGCGGTCTCGACATGATGAACGCCGCCTACCACTATCTCGACCTGACGCCGCTCGGCCGTCATGAGGACGGCCTGCCATATCCGATGGATTGGGTGCGGCTACGTGACCAGTACACTCCGGCGCCAGTTCAGGCATCCTGCTGCCATCGTTGAGGTGCGATGAGCAGAAAAAAGGAAAAGCCCATGGCCTATGTCGACGGATTCATCGTCGCGGTTCCAAAGAAAAACATCGCGGCCTATCGCAAGATGTCGACCAGGGCTGGCAAGGTCTGGCGCGAATACGGCGCTCTGGATTATCGCGAATGGGTCGCCGACGACGTCAAGGTCGGCAAACTCACCTCGTTCCCGCGCAGCGTCAAACAGAAGCCGGGCGAAACGGTCGTGTTCGCCTGGATCACCTACAAGTCGCGCGCGCAGCGCGACAAGATCAATGCCAAGGTGATGGCCGATCCCAGGCTGAAGTCGATGGGCGACGTGAAATCGATGCCGTTCGATCCCAAGCGGATGATCTATGGCGGGTTCAAGGGCCTGGTAAAGGTCTGAGGGAAGCGCCCGCCAGCCTTCACGCATGATTAAGCCGTTGAGTTGGCCGCGCAATCGCGGCCTCGCGGATCCCGCTTGCGTTTGCTTTGCAATCCGGTATACTTTGCATTACAAAGCTCGGGTGAATGATGCGCGACCTCGATAAGGCGTTGGCCGATATCCTGGCGATCCGCAGCCAGATTGCGGCGGGCACCGCGTTTCGCGGCTATGGTCCGGCCACGGTTGCCGCCACCAGCGGCATTGCGCTGCTCACGGCGGTCCTGCAATTCCTCTGGCTCACGGATCCGACCGGGCAGCCGATCGTGTTCTTCGGCGGCTGGGCGGCCGCCGCGTCGTTGTCCGCCGCCCTGATCTGGATCGAAATGCTGGCGCGCACGCGCCGGCATCATTCGGGCCTCGCCGACGCCATGCTCCAGCAGGCGATCGGGCAGTTTCTGCCGGCCGGAGTTGCCGGCCTGCTGCTGGCGATCATGATGTGGAAGTTCGCGCCGGAAACGCTGTGGATGCTGCCGGGCTTGTGGCAGGTACTGGTGAGTCTCGGCGTATTTGCCTCGGTCCGCTCATTGCCGCGCAGCATCGCCTTCGGCGGCGCGTGGTATTTCGTGTCGGGCTTTACGGTGCTGCTGCTCGCAAGCCAAACCCACCTGCTGTCGCCCTGGACCATGGGCCTGCCGTTTGCGGCCGGCCAGCTGTTGATGGCCGCACTATTGTATTTTGCGTCGGGAGAAAATGATGACGAAGACTGAAGCCGGCAACGCGCCGTTCTCTTACGACGGGCTCGACCGCGTGATCCACGAGAAGGCGCGGCTCGGCCTGCTGACCTCGTTGATGGCTCATCCCAAGGGATTGGCCTTCGCCGATCTCAAGCAGCTCTGCGGGCTCACCGACGGCAATCTCAGCCGGCATTTGCAGGTGTTGCAGGAGGCCGGCCTCGTCGAAGTCACCAAGGGCTACGAAGGCAACCGTCCCCACACCACCTGCCGCCTGACCAAAAATGGCCGCCGCCGCTTCCTCGATTATCTCGCGGTGCTGGAACGTCTGGTGCGCGATGCCGCCAAGGCCGCCGGCAGGCAAGACACCGCTCCTACCCGGCTCGGCATCCTGCCGGCCTGACCATCACTCCCTTTTTTTGATCGGAGACTTTGTGATGCAAAGTAATCTCTCGCCCAAAACCGAAGCCACGTCCGAAGCGGCGCGGCTGCATGTCGGCATCATCATGGATGGCAATGGGCGATGGGCGACGCGGCGCGGGCTGTCGCGGCTGCGCGGCCATGAGGCGGGCGTCGAAGCGATCCGGCGCGTGGTCGAGGCGGCGCCGGGGCAGGGCGTCGGCACGCTGACACTGTATGCGTTCTCCAGCGACAATTGGCGTCGGCCGAAGACCGAAGTTGCCGCCTTGATGGCGCTGCTGCGGTTCTATCTTGCCAATGAGGTCGAGGCGCTGGTCCGCAACGGCGTTCGTCTAAACGTGATCGGGCGCCGTGATCGCATTCCCGAGGGCATCGCCCACGCCATATCAGCCGCGGAAGCAGCCACCGCGGCCGGCGATGCGCTGCATCTGCGCATCGCCATCGATTATTCCGCCCGCGACTCCATCCTCAACGCCGCGGCACGCGCCGCCGGCATCGCGGACCTCACCCGCGAGAGGCTCGCCGAATTCATCACCGGCGAGAAAAACCTGCGCGACGTCGATCTCATCATCCGCACCAGCGGCGAAAAGCGGCTGTCGGATTTCCTGCTCTGGGAAGGCGCCTACGCCGAGCTGCACTTCACCGAGCGGATGTGGCCGGAATTCGAGGCGCACGATCTCGCCGACGCCCTTGGCGCGTTCCATCGCCGCGAGCGTCGCTTCGGCGGCCTGCAGGCGATCGCGCCCGAAGCGGTGCCGAACCTCTAGAACCACGCCCGGCCGGGGCGCCGGGCTTTCCTCACCACGCGGGGACGAACGATGACGCCAACAGAGCGGAGCGACGTCCCATGCGCATACTTCTCGTCAACGTCCCGCATCCTTCGATCGGCAGCCGGATTCCCGATGACCATTTGCCGCCGCTCGGCTTGCTGTCGATCGGCGGCCCGCTGATCGATGACGGCCATGATGTCAGGTTGGTGGATGGCGAGTTCGGCCCAATGCCGGTGCGATCGATCGTTGCCGAGGCGCTGGCCTTCGCGCCGCACGCGGTGTTGTTCGGCCATTCCGGATCGACCTCGGGCCATCCGGTGATCGCCGAGATCGCGCAGGCGATCGTGCGCGCGATGCCCCAAATTCTGATCGTCTATGGCGGCGTGTTCCCGACCTACCACTGGCGCGAGATACTGAACGAGGAGCCCCATGTCACCGCGATCGTGCGCGGCGAGGGTGAGGAGACCGTGCGGCAACTGATGCGCGCGCTCGAACATGACGACGCTCTCGGCGAAGTTGCGGGCATCGCCTTCCGCGACGGCCACCAGCCCTGCGCGACGCGGCCGGCGCCCGTGATTCGCGATCTCGATGCTTACCGGGTCGGTTGGGAGCTGATCGATCACAGCCGCTACAGCTACTGGGGCGGCCTGCGCGCGGTGGTGGTGCAGTTCTCGCGAGGTTGTCCGCACCTGTGCAATTATTGCGGCCAGCGCGGCTTCTGGACGCGCTGGCGCCACCGCGATCCGGTGCGCTTCGCCAGGGAACTCGCGCGCTTGCATCGCGAGCATGGCGTCAAGGTGATCAATTTCGCCGATGAGAACCCGACAGTATCGAAGAAAGCGTGGCGCGCCTTTCTCGAGGCGCTGATCGCCGAGAATGTCGACCTGATCCTGGTCGGTTCCACCCGTGCCGACGACATCGTTCGCGACGCCGATATCCTGCATCTCTACAAGAAGGCCGGCTGGCAACGCTTCCTGCTCGGCATGGAGAACACCGACGAGAAGACGCTGGAACTGATCCGCAAGGGCGCGACTACCACGACCGATCGGGAAGCGATCCGCCTGATGCGCCAGCACGGCATTCTGTCGATGGCGACATGGGTGGTCGGCTTCGAGGAAGAAACCGATCGCGATCACTGGCGCGGGCTGCGGCAGCTTCTGTCCTACGACCCCGACCAGATCCAGATGCTCTACGTTACGCCGCATCGCTGGACGCCGTATTTCCGTCTCGCCGCCGATCGCCGCGTGATCCAGACCGATCGCCGCCGCTGGGATTACAAGCATCAGGTGCTGGCGACGCGCCATATGGCGCCCTGGCGCGTGCTGCTCTGGTTCAAGTTCACCGAAATGGTGCTGCAATGCCGCCCGAAGGCGATCCTGCGCGTGCTGTTCCATCGCGACGCCGGCCTGCGCCACGCGATGCGCTGGTACACACAAATGGGGCGCCGGGTCTGGCCGCACGAGATTTGGGGATTCCTGCGCGGCGCCAGGCTGAAGGATGGGCCGACGGTGGCGAAATTCTGGGGTGCACCGCAAGACAGCGAGGAGGAGTCGATGTCATCGGTGCGGCCCGAGCGCCGCGTCGGTGTGCGCAAGGCCGCGTGAGCCGTGCATGCCGGCGTGCGGAACTGTGCAGGCCTGCGCTGGAAAGCAGAGCATAAGCCCTTCTCAAGGCTGCGGATAACTGGCCGCGCCTGCTGGACGGCGGCCCCGCTGACCAAATACTGTCTCCGCCGATCGCACAGAACAAAAAGAACCGTCGCGGTCCGAGGCGTTGGCGTGAGCATACAGGTTACTATTCTGAAGGTCCTGGCCAGTCATGGCAGCGGCCGAGCGACGCTCGCGTCCCTCAAGCGAGACATTGTCATTCTCACCACGAGCGGCCCGGACTGGAATGCGCGCGTCAGGCGCCTGGCCCGGCGCGTCCCGGCCATCGACATCTTCGGCTCCGGCTATGTGTCGCGTGACGACGAGGGTTGGCAAATCACCCCTGAGGGCCGCCAGTTCCTCACTGCGCTCGAAGCCGTGACGCAGGATAATCAGGCCGGCGAATCGGACCTGCCATCGCGACAGGAGGAGCGTCGCCCAGGTGCTCTGGTCGTTGTCGGTCACCGGTTCAAGAGCCGGAACCGCAGCGATACGGCGTTGGTGCAGCACCATGGCCCGCGCCGGCGTCCGCGACATGATTCGAACGCGTGACCCCGTCCGGCCATTTCTGGTACTCTTCCGGAGCCCATGTCGAAATCTCCGCACAATCCGTCCCTCGGACGGCGCAATCCCGGTGACGAAGCCCTCGAAAGGGCGGTCGTCGCATTGCAGATGCACAGACCCGGCGAAGCCGAGCGGCTCGCTGCGGGCGTCTTGCGCGCAAACCGCAACCACCACATGGCGGCGAAAGTGCTGGGCTGGGCGCTGCTGGCGCAGAACCGTGCCGGCGAAGCGATCGCGCCCGTCGAGCGGGCGGCGCGTCGCAGCAACGATCCAGAGATCGAAACCGTGTTCGCCGTGGCGCTTGCCGCCACCGGACGGCAGCAAGAGGCACTCGACCAATTGCGGCAAACGACGGCGCGGCGTCCCGCGTTCCCGCCGGCTTTTCGCGAATATGCCGGCCAGTTCGTGAAACTCGATCGGTTCGACGAAGCGATCGCGGTGATCGAAAGCGGCATTGCGCTCGCGCCCGATGCAATCGATCTTCAGATCGACCTCGCACGGCTTCATCTCAGCCAGAATGACAGGGCCAAGGCCCGCAAGATTTTGTCGAAAGCGCTCGAAGCGGCGCCGGGCCGGCCCGACATTCTGGCCTCACTGGCCCGGGTGATGGTGCTGGACGGCGATTATGCCGCCGCGGCAGACATGTTTCGGCATCTGCTCGCGCTGCGGCCCGACGATGCGATGACGCGGGCCGATCTGGCGGCCTGCCAGTTCGAGATGGGAGCACGCGAGGCCGGCGAATCGACGCTGCGTGCGGCGACCCGGGGCAGGCCGGAGATGCTGGGGCGCGCCGTCCATCTGCTGGCGGCGACGTCCCACGGCCGCTTCTTCTTCCGGCCAAGCGCCGCCGTCAAATTTCTGGGCAGCTAAGGCCGGCGGAAGCCGCGCGCGATCCGGGTCGCTGACGTCAGCTCCGGAACTGTCGCCGGTAATAGCCGGGTTCGCGCGTGATCCTCGTCGTCAACTGATGGGCCTGTTGGGCCTCTTCGGCGGTGAACGGCGAAATATGTGCCGACCAGGTCTCGCGCTTGATCGGCATGCATTGTGCGATCGGGGTGCCCTTGGGCAGCACGCCGCTGAAATTCGTGTCGTGCCAATGCGCGGGGAAATGGATCCAGTTGTCGTGGTAGCGATCGCAATCGACCCAACCGGTCAGTGTTGTGAATGGCAGATCGAAGCGGTTGAAGGGATGGGCGAACAGCACCGAATAGCCGTCAGGCGCCTCGATGGTCCAGAGATTGTGAAACTTGATCAGGAACCGGTCAGGCTCGAACAGCGGCGTGCCGGTCACCTGGCTGGAATCATGGTAGCCGATCGGCGATCGCACAAAGCTCACCGCGCCCCCCGGGGGAAGGTCGTTTTCCCAGGTGACCTCGCCGTTCTCGAATTTGACATCGCACATCAGCGGAATCAGGAAGCCCGAGGTCATGGCGTCGATGAAGGGCGGACAGCGCTTGACGGTGTCCTCCTCGCGGCCGTGCAGGGCATTGAAGGCCTGCGGCGGCATCGCTTTGAGCCATCCCGGCAATCCCTGATTCGCTGGCACCGGTCGGGGGATCAATCCCTCCAACTCAGCCGGGCAACGAAACTTCAAAATGAAAGATTCGCTTTGATCGGACACGCATTATTCTCGCTGGAGGCCTCGTTGCGCCGCAACCAGTCAACATTCCTGCGTGCCCGATGCAAGTGGAATGCAATTTGGCGCGGAAAATAATTTGGCAACATCTGCTCCGAAGGTCAATTCGCAGCCGCAGCATCATATCGGGTCGCCTGTTGCTTGCGGCGTCATGACGGCCGCGACTGCGCCTCAAGCTGCCGGCTATAGCGTGACATCGCAAAGCAAAAGGCGAAATAGATCAGGCTGACGAAGATATAGACCTCGACGCTGAAGGATTGCCAGGCGGGATCGATGATCGACGTCTTGGCTGTCGTCAGCAGGTCGAAGATGCCGATGATCAGGACCAGGCTGGTATCCTTGAAGAAGGCGATGAACGTATTCACCAGCGGCGGGATCACGTGGCTGATCGCCTGCGGCAGGATGATCAGGGCATTTTTCTTCCAGTAGGAAAGCCCGAGCGCGTCGGCGGCGTCGTATTGCCCGCGCGGCACCGCCTGCAGGCCGCCGCGGATGACTTCGGCGAGATAGGCGCCGGCATACAGCACAAACGCGATCTGGGCCCTGAGCAATTTATCGATGTTGACGCCGTCGGGCATGAACAGCGGAAACATCACGCTCGCCATGAACAGCAGGCTGATCAGGGGAGCGCCGCGGATCAGTTCGACATAGAGCACACAAAGCGAGCGGATCGCGGGCAGTTTCGAGCGGCGCCCCAGCGCGACGAGGATGCCGAGCGGGAAGCCGAAGGCGAGCCCGAAGGTCGCCAGAATCAGCGTCACCGGCAGACCGCCCCAGCGATCCTGCGAAACGTAGGTCAGGTCGAAGATGCCGCCCCACATCAGGACGCCGATCAGCACCAGCGCGCCGATCCAGATGGCGATGAGCTTGCGGCCCCACAGGCTGCGGCGGGTCGACAGATAAAACAGCGCAATGAAGGTCAGCGTCGCCAGCGCCGGCCGCCACTGTTCGTTGAAGGGATAGGTGCCGAACAGGATGAAGCGATACTTTTCGGGGATCACGGCCCAGCAGGCGCCGATCCCGCGGATCGCCCGGCACGGGCCGGTCTGGTCGCCCGAGAGCATCCAGATCGCGTTGACGTAACCCCATTGCACGAGGCTGATCAGCGCCTTGCCGAGCACGGCAATCAGCAGCAGCGAGATGATGGAGGAAGTGATCGACGGAAACAAATTGGCGCGCAGCCATCCGATGGCGCGACCGACCCGGCTCCGGCGGTAGCGCAACCGCGGCGATAGCACTGGATTTTCCGGCGCGGATGTCATCGACGTCATGGGATCATCGCTCCACCAGCGCGATGCGCGCATTGTACCAGTTCATGAACAGGCTGATGCCGAGGCTGATGGTGAGGAACACCAGCATGATGAGGGCGATGGCCTCGATCGCCTGTCCGGTCTGGTTCAGCGTCGTGTTCGCAATCGACACGATGTCCTGATAGCCGACCGCGACCGCCAGCGAGGAGTTCTTGGTCAGGTTCAGATACTGGCTGGTCATCGGCGGGATGATGACGCGCAGCGCCTGCGGCAGCACGATATGCCTCAGTATGAAGCTGCGGCGCAGGCCGAGCGCCTTCGCCGCATCCCATTGGCCCTTGTCGACGGCCTGGATGCCGCTGCGCACGATCTCGGCGATGAAGGCCGAAGTATAGGTGACGAGCGCGATCAGCAGCGCGAAATACTCCGGCGCCAGCGTCAGCCCGCCGACGAAATTGAAGCCGCGCAGTTCGGGGATGGTGACGGTCCAGGACGCGCCGAGGATCCATGTCAACGCTGCCGGCAGCGCGACCAGCAAGGCCAGCGCGTAAGGCCAGGCGTAGCGCGTCCGGCCGTCCGCCATCTGCTGCGCGATCAGCCGCCGGCGGATGAAATACAGCGCGATCAGCCCCAGCACGGCCGCGCCAATGACCCAGAGATTGGCTTCCCCGATCGGGATCGACGGCAGCACCAGGCCCCGGTTGGAAAGATAGACGCCGTCGATGGGCCTGAAGGCGGCGCGCACCGCCGGCAGTCCCTGCATCAGCACGTACCAGAACAGCAACTGCAACAGCAGGGGGATGTCGCGGAGGATTTCGACATACACCGCCGATAGCCGTGACAGCAGCCAGTTGCTGGATAGCCGCGCGATTCCGACCAACGTTCCGAGGATCGTCGCGAGCACGATGCCGATCACGGCGACGCGCAGCGTATTGACGATGCCAACGAGGAATGCGCGCGCGTAAGGGTCTTTCGGGCTGTAGGCCAGCCAGCTGTCGGCAATCGGCATTCCGGCCTCGCGGCCGAGAAAGGCAAAACCGGTCGAGATGCGGCGGACCGAGAGATTGTGCAGCGCGTTCGACCACAGCCAGGCGACGGCGGCGATTGCGATCCCGACCACCAATAACTGCCAGAGCAGGCCGCTGATGCGCTGCCTGTTCAGGGATGTGCGCCATCGCGCGGGACGAGGGGTGGGCGTCGATACCGTCACAGCACAAGGTTCCTTACTGCAGCAGCGATCTTCGGCTAAGCGCCTGGCGGCGCGTTTCATATGTTGCACCAAAACGATAAATATGCAACATATGTTTCATGGCCCAGCCGCAACCGAAGTCTTCGCCGCTGAACGAGCTGTGCAGCGCCTTGCCGTCTTTGCCGACGCGGCTGCAGCAGGTCGGGCGGTTCGTCGCTGCCAATGATTATGATGCCACGACGCGTTCGATGCGCGATCTGGCCGCCGCGGCGGGCGCCGATCCCGCCGCCTTTACCAGGCTGGCGAAAGCGCTCGGCTATTCCGGATGGGACGGGCTGCGGGCCGCCTTGACCGAGGCGCGCCGGCCGGAAGCGCCGTCGCCGTTTTCGGGCCGCACCAAGGCGCGCCGCCGTGGGCCGAATTCCGACGTCTCGCTGGTTGCCGACAAGCTGGAAGCCGAAGCCGCGGGCCTTGCGCGCATCGAAGCCGGTTCGATCGCCGACGCGGCGAGGGCGCTCCACCACGCGGAGCGGATCTGGATCGCCGGCTTTCGCAGCTGCCGCAGCGTGGCGGAACTGCTCAACTACCAGCTTCGCCTGTTCCGGCCCGATGACGTGCAACTGGTCGGCGGCTCCGGCCCCGCGGACCTTGATCTCGGCGCTTTCCATAAAGGCGATGCGGTCGTCGTGACGGGCTTTGCGCCTTATTCCACCGACAGCCTGCTGTCGGCGCGCGCGGCGCATCAATCCGGCGCCACACTGATCGCGATTGCCGACACCATGACCGCGCCAATGGCGCAAGGTGCCGAGCATCTGCTGTTGTTCGAAGCGGCTTCCTCGCCGGGCTTCTTTCCGAGCCTGACGGGTGCATTCGCCATTGCGCAGTCGCTGGCCGCCGTCACATTCGCACTGGGCGGATCAGCCGCCAAGCGTCGCCTCGAGGAAACCGAAATACGCCTCGCCGCGATGTCACAATATGTTGCCGAGAGAGGTTGAGAGCCATGGCCGGTCGCAAGAGCCGCGTGCTGCATCGTAGTCTGCGTGAGACGCCGCCCCGGGCCGTCGGCGGCGAGGGGGTGTGGCTGATTGCCGAGGATGGGCGGCGGGTTCTGGATGCCTCCGGCGGTGCCGCCGTCTCCTGCCTTGGTCACCAGGATCCGCGCGTGCTGGAAGCGATGTCGCGGCAGGCTTCCAGGCTCGCCTACGCCCATACCGGATTTTTCTCGTCGGAGCCGGCGGAGGCGCTCGCCGAGCATCTGGTCGGCGAGGAGCCCGGCGGGCTTGCCTATGCCTATTTCGTCAGCGGCGGATCGGAAGCGATCGAAGCAAGCATCAAGCTGGCGCGGCAGTATTTCATCGAGCGCGGCGAGCCGCAGCGCCAGCGCTTCATCGCCCGCCGCCAGAGCTATCACGGCAACACGCTGGGAGCGCTGGCAGCCGGCGGCAACGCCTGGCGGCGCGAGCCCTATGCGCCGCTGTTGTCGGACGCGTTCAGCCATGTGACGCCGGCCTTCGCCTATCATGAAAAGCGCGACCATGAATCCGAGGCGGCGTTCGTGGCGCGGCTGGCGGCCGAACTGGAGGCCGAATTCCAGCGCCTCGGCCCCGACACGGTGGCCGCCTTCGTCGCCGAGCCGGTGGTGGGCGCCACCGCCGGATGCGTGCCGGCGCCGGAAGGATATTTCCGCGCCGTGCGCGATATCTGCAATCGTCACGGCGCGCTGCTGATTCTCGACGAGGTGATGTGCGGCATGGGACGTACCGGCACGTGCCATGCGTGGGAGCAGGAAGGTATCGCGCCCGACATCCAGGCCGTCGCCAAGGGATTGGGCGGTGGCTATCAGCCGATCGGCGCCATGCTCGCGAGCGGGACGATTATCGACACCATCCGGCAGGGCTCGGGCGCGTTCCAGCACGGCCACACCTATCTTGCGCATCCGATGGCCTGCGCCGCGGCGCTCGGGGTGCAGCAGGTCATCCGCGAGGAACGCCTGCTCGACAATGTGAAAGCCCTTGGCGTGCATCTCGAGCGGCGGCTGACCGAGCGCTTCGGCAATCACCGGCATGTCGGCGATATCAGAGGGCGCGGTCTGTTCCAGGCCATCGAACTGGTGGCCGATCGCGCCACCCGGACACCGTTCGACCCCGCGCTGAAACTCAATCAGCGGATCAAGGCCGCGGCGTTCGATGGCGGGCTGGCCTGTTACCCGGCCGGCGGAACGGTGGATGGCCGCAGCGGCGACCATGTGCTGCTGGCGCCGCCCTACATCGCAACGCCGGAGAATATCGATATGATCGTCGACAGATTGGGCCACGCCGTCGACGCCGCATTGAAATCCGTTGGTCATTAGGAGGAGCAGAAATGAAGAGAATAGTCGTCGCTACAGGTTTGCTCGCGCTTTCGTTCTCGGCGGCGTCAGCGGTAACGCTCGACACGGTCAAGCAACGCGGTACGCTGATCTGCGGCGTCAGCGCCGGCTTCGCCGGCTTTTCCACGCCGGACTCCCAGGGCAACTACAAGGGTCTCGATGTCGACTATTGCCGCGCGCTGGCAGCCGGCGTGCTCGGGGATCCGAGCAAGGTGCGTTACGTCGCGCTGACGGCGCAGAACCGCTTCACGGCGTTGCAGTCCGGCGAAATCGATGTGCTCTATCGCAACTCCACGCAGACCTATCTGCGCGGCGTGACGCTCGGCCTGCGGCAGGGTCCGGTCAATTTCTACGACGGGCAGGGCTTTGTGGTGAAGCGCGATGCCGGCGTCAAGGAGCTGAAGGATTTGAAGGGGGCGACGGTCTGCGTCGCGCAGGGTACGACCCATGAGGTGACGCTCGGCGACTACGGCCGCGCCAACGGGATCGACTGGAAGCCGCTGGTGTTCGATCGGGTCGATACGATGTACCAGACCTTCTTCGGCGGCCGCTGCGATGCCATGACCCAGGACGCTTCCGCGCTGGCGGGTGCGGTGACGACGGCGGCGCCGAACCCCGCCGACTACGTCGTGCTGCCGCAGACCATCAGCAAGGAGCCGCTCGGGCCGTTCACGCGCAACGGCGATGAAGTCTGGTCCGACATCGTCACCTGGCTGCATTACGGCCTCGTCGAGGCCGAAGAACTCGGCGTGACCGCGGCCAATGCCGACGAAATGGCGAAGTCCAGCACGCCCGCCATTCAGCGTCTGCTCGGTGCCGCCGGCGACCTCGGATCCCGGCTCGGGCTCGACAACAAATGGATGCTGCAGGTGGTCAAGGCAGGCGGCAATTACGGTGAAATCTTCGAGCGCAATGTCGGCAAGGCGAGCCCGTTGAAGCTCGAGCGCGGCCTCAATGCAACGTGGAGCAAGGGCGGCTTGATGTACGCTCTTCCGTTCAAGTAAGCTTTGCCGTTCAAGTAAGGATCACCGTTCAAGCAAATATTGTCCTTTGAATGAGGCATGGCGGCGGCGCACCGGGTTGACACGGATCGCGTCGCCGTCACATTGACGTCCATGCGCATTACCCTCGTCCACGCCCTGAAACATTCAATTGTGCCGATCGAGGCCTCGTTCGCAAAACTCTGGCCCGACGCGCAATTGATGAATCTGCTCGACGACAGCCTGTCGGCCGATCTGGCCCGCGATGGCGGATTGTCCGAGGCCATGACCGAGCGTTTCCTGAAACTCGGGCGCTACGCGGCGGGCACCGGTTCGGACGCGATCCTGTTCACCTGTTCCGCCTTCGGTCCATGCATTGAAGCCGTTGCGCGCGCCCACGCGCCGATGCCGGTGCTCAAGCCCAACGAGGCAATGATCGAGGAGGCCGCCAGCAAGGGCCGCAGGATCGGCCTGCTGTCATCGTTTCCGCCGACGCTGGCGTCGATGCCACGGGAATTTCCCGCATCGATCGAGCTCGTGCCGAAACTCGCGGAAGGCGCCATGGCCGCGCTCGACCGTGGCGACCGCGCGACGCATGATCGTCTGGTGGTGGAGGCGTCAAAAGACCTGCGCGATTGCGACCTGATCGCGCTCGCCCAATACAGCATGGCGCCCGCGGCCGAGCTGGTGGCCGAAGCGTCCGGCCGGCCGGTCGTCACCACGCCCGACAGTGCGGTGCTGAAGCTGAAGGCCATGCTGCGCGGCTAGCGGCCGGCCACGCCGATAGTCCCTTGCGCTGCCAAGGGTCGCGATGCTAGCCGATGGCCTTGACCAAAGCGGGTTGGAGCGAATTTGTCGGATTTGCTGGGATCGCCGACGCGCGGCCGGGATGCGGTTTTCGGCGCTGCCTTCGCGGCGTTCATCTCGCCGCACGCCGCTATCGTGCTGTTGCTGGGCCTTGCCGGGTCGCTCGGCAACACGGTTTTCACCAGCCTGTTTCTGTCCGGCACGACGGCGCTGGTTTGGTTCCTGACCTTTCGATCTGACATCGTCGTCTCAGTCGTGGATTACATGTTTGCCGGGTTCGTGGCGATGGTCGTCTGTTCCGTTCTGTCCAACGGCTTGACCGCGGAACCGAAGGAATATGCGCTGCTGACACTGACGCTGTCGGCCTACCCGGCCTGCCGGTTCATCCGCGCCAGCGATCTGGCCCGCGGCCGCGATGGCTTCGTTGGTCTGCTGGCGATCGTGGCCATCCTTGGGGCAGCGGTGACGCTTGTCGCGCTCACGGAGGAATGGGGCGGCCCGCGCAGCAAGCCGCTCATTTTTGGCTTTTCCGCGCTTCCGATCTTCGCCCTTCAATCGCTGAGTTATCTGGTCTTTGCAGTCCTGATGATGCGGCAGTTGACCGTCCGCAGAACGCTCTTGTTCTCGCTTCTGCTATTCATCCCGCTGGCCATATTCGCTTCGGCTCTCGTCCGCTTCACTTTCGTCGCGCTCATCGCTGCCCTTGTCGTCGGCGCCTGTTCGAGCAGCACATGGCGGCGAAAGAACGTGCTGATCGTGATCGCCGCCATCGTCTTGAGTGCGGCCGCCGGATTTGTATCCCGCCCGCAGCATATCGCCCGGTATGCGAGCTACGCGATTGGCGGTGGCCAGACCGATCCGCAAGCGCCGGCACCCGCGGCAATCGAGGCCCCCGCCACGTCAAACGCCGGCCAGGCTCCCGCCGCGTCGCCGGCCGATTCCGCCGGCGTATCGGCGCAGAAGCCGCAACAGCCGGTGGAGCTGCAAAAGCGCGCTCCGAGCTGCACCACCGAGACCAACGTCAATTTGCAGAATTCCATCGCAATCAGGAAAGTTCTGCTGCTGGACGCCGCATTCATGCTGCCGGGCGCCGGACTGTTCGGGTATGGCCTGGATGGCTTCATGAAGGTATCATGCATGGCGGGTCATCAGATGCACAATTCGGTGCTGCAGGCGTTTGTCGAGTTCGGCTGGCTGGGCGGGATGCTTCTCAGCGCGCTCATCGTGACGAGCCTGTGGTCGATCATGCGGATGGCGAAGGGCGATGCCGCGAGCAGGTTCGTGTCCTGCTGCCTGGCGTTCGTGGTTCTGCTGTGCCTCGTTCACGGCCGCCTCAGCCGGGAAGCCGCTGTGTTCGCATGGATCGGCACGGTCGCCGGCATGACGCAATCCGCGCGAAGCCGGACGCCCGTCGCGCAGCCGGCCAGCTCGCCCGCCAGATCATCCGTGTCATGATGATGTCAGAAAGGCCCGGATTTGCCGCTCGTGCAAGTGACCTGTTCCGGGCGAGAATCCGATCCCCGTCCTGGCGAACCTCTCTCGACGTCTACCCCTGCCTGATCGCTGCATCGATTCCGTGGTCCACGACGGCGGTCATCGTTTTCTTGCTCATCTGGCTCATCGTACTGCTTCCGACCATCGAGCCGGTTCAATTTGGCCGGGTGGCGCGGCATCCGGCGGCGTTGGCGCCGATCGCGCTGGTCGCGCTGGCGGTGGTGGGAATCCTGTGGGCAGAGGGGCCCTGGCTGAACCGATGGCAGGGGATCGGACCGGCGGCGAAACTCCTGATGGTGCCGCTCCTGCTCTATCACTTCGCGCGATCGGAGCGCGCCGACTGGGTTTACAAGGCGTTTTTCGCCTCGTGCACATTGTTGCTGGCGTATTCGTGGACGATCTATCTCGCGCCGGGGTGGCAATTCACGAAGGCTCACGGATGGGATACGACCGGCGTTCCCGTCAGGAATACGATCGATCAAAATCAGGAATTCGTGCTTTGCCTGTTTGGTCTGGCGGGGGCGTCGCTGCAAGCATTCCGGCAGGGACGAACGCTGGTGGCGGCGCTGCTCGCCGCGCTTGCGGCCGCGTTTCTCGTCAATGTGCTTTTCGTCGCGCTGGCGCGAACGTCGCTGGTCTATCTTGGCGTCATCGCGATCATGTTTGCGGTTCGCCATTTCGAGCGGCGCACGACATTGTTGACGCTGCTGGGCCTCGCGGCATTGGTGCCGGCGCTTTGGCTCGCATCGCCGAATCTGCGCAACCGGATCGCGCACATTGCGGTCGAGTATCAGGAGTATCGCGAAACCAACCGGCCGACTTCAACAGGACAAAGGCTTACCTACTGGTCCCAGTCGATTGACTGGATCCGCGAGGCGCCCGTGATCGGCCACGGAACCGGATCGGTCAAGCAGCTATTCAACGCCGCGGCGGTCGGCAAACAGGGCGCATGGGCCGACAAGATCGCCAATCCCCATAACCAGACGCTCTTTGTCGCCATCCAGTGGGGACTGCTGGGATGCGTGGTTCTGTTCGCGATGTGGTTCTGCCATGCGCGCTTGTTCCTGACGCATGCCGGGTTCGCGGCGTGGGTTGGCGCCGTGGTCGTGATTCAGAACGTCACGAGTTCGCTGTTCAATTCGCACCTGTTCGACTTTGCCGAGGGGTGGCTGTATGTCGTCGGCGTCGGTGTTGCCGGAGGCGCCTTTCTCAGGCGCTCCGGGGCATTGTCGTCCGGCCGCGCGGCACCGCAAGAAGCGCTTCGCAGTTAGGCGCCTTGCGCAGGAGCGCTCAAGCCGCTTTCTTGCCGGCTTTTTTCGCGGCTTTCTTCCCGGGCTTTTTCTCAGCCTTCTCAGCCTTCTCAACTTTCTTGGCGGGCTTCATCGCCGCGATTTCTTCCGCCGCGTATTTGATCGCCCGCGCGTAGCTGTCGGCGGTATTGTCGGCGGAATTCTGCAGCCGCTTGGCGGCTGCCAGGCCATGCTCCATCGCGCTCTTGGCCATCAGTTTGAGCCGGCTCTTGGCATCCTTGTCCTTGGCCGAGGCCGCCTTGGCCATGTAGTAGCCCTGCCGCTTCCTGGCGGCAGCCATCAGGCTCTTGTTCTGTGCCTTGGCGAGTTGTCTGATAACTGCGTCTAGATCGGCTTCGGCCATTCCTGCTCACTCACTGACTGGATATCTGCAAACGTGATTTAAGCGTCAATCACGCGAAAGGGAAGTGAGTAGCTGCCCGCAAGCGCGGCGTCTGCAAACAGTCCCGGTAAAGGCGCGGGGTCGCGTGGCCGTCCTGGAGGACGACGACATCGCTCGGGGCAGGGCGGGTTCAGATGCCGCCCTGCTTATTGAACACACGGACACGCTCTGTGTATACTGCATACGAGGTGCAGTTTTCGTAGAATGCGTGCAATTTTCAATATTGCCTCGTCGAAGTAGGTATAAATGACCAAGAAACCTGCAGCTGGGCGTGCATTCCCGGAGCGTGCGCTGCCTGTTCCGAAGACTAACGCGCGCAGCGCGGCACAACCCGACGTGGAGGTTGCATCAGTCGGCATCATGCGCGCCGAGCGAGTCTCGGACCAGGTGTATCGCAGACTTCGGCAATCGATCCTGCATGGTGAAATCGCCCCAGGCGCCCGCCTTCGCGAAACGGAAATAGCAGAAAACCTGGCGGTCAGCCGAACGCCGGTGCGGGAGGCCATTTCGCGCCTGATCGGAGATCGCCTTGTCCGCGAGCTTCCAGCCGGTGGTGTCGAAGTTGTGGACACGCGTGCCGAAATGGAAGAGATCTACGCTATTCGCGAGGCGTTGGAAGTTTGTGCCGTCGGCCTTGCCGCGTCGAGGATCGATGGCGCGCAACTCGAAGAGCTGGAGCGCTTGCTGGCAACGGCGGAGGCAACGAGCTATCTTCAGCACGGCCGCCGGGCAGACTTGAACGAAGCCTTTCACTTGACCATCGCAGATGCCGCTCGGTCGCCGCGCTTGGCTGCTTTGATCGCGGAGTTCAGGGAGTTTTTCCTCAACTCGTCCTGGCTCAGTCAACAGACCGAGGACGACGCGCGCAAGGCGCTTGGAGATCACCGCGCCATCATTGAGGCCCTGCGCGACGGCGATCGCGAAGCCGCCGAAACGTCACTAAGGAAGCACCTCGGGCGCGCATACCGCGGCATGGGCCTGGAGCGCAACGCTGCACCATCGCCGAAGAAGCCCGCGGCGAAGCGCTCGAAGAAAAAATAGCCTCCGGCCCGCCTGTTTCCAGGGGTTGGGGCGCGTCTGCGGCCTCGCAGCCCGCCGTTTGCGACAGCCCGCGACATCGAGCTGGCGCACATTTAATCCACCTCCGCCCGATGTTGACGCAGGCCAAGCGGCCGAACCTGAAGACGTGACGTCTTTTGGCGCGTTACGGGCCGCGAAACAGGCTCGATCCGCCAATGCGCGGCCGTCCGAAGCGGCAAAGCGCCGCGGGCTCCCGGCTGGCACGGTGGTTGCATACTGTATCCCGGACATTGCATGCTGCATGCAGAGCGGCAGGAACCTGATCCGATGGATTACACTTGGCACTTCCAGATCGTCTGGGATTACCGGATGGTCTTCGTGCGCGGCGCCATCATGACCGCCCAGATTACGTTCTGGGCGACGTTGATTGGATTGGTGTTCGGCCTTCCGCTTGGCCTGATGCGTCGAAGTCGGATACTCCTGCTCCGCGCCCCCGCCGCGACGATCATCGAGCTGTTCCGGTCCACGCCGGCGCTCGTGCAACTGGTGTGGATCTACTACGCATTGCCGATCCTTACCGGCCTGCAAATGAGCAACACTGTCTCGGTGTCGATCGGCCTCGGATTGCATGCGGCCGCCTACTTCGCCGAGATCTTCCGGGCCGGCATCAACTCCATAAGCCGGGGGCAGTGGGATGCCGCGCTTGCAACCGGCATGACCTACACCCAGGCCATGCGGCGGATCATTCTCCCGCAGGCCGTCCGGCGCATGGTGCCGCCGTTCATCAACGAGTTTGCCTCGCTCATCAAGCTGACGACGCTCGGTTCGGCACTGGCAGTCTATGAACTGCTGCATGAAGCGAACAACCTCATCAACAATACGTATCGCCCACTGGAGATCTACACCGTCCTGGCGCTGGCCTTCGCGGCCCTGATCTTTCCGATCATTTACGCGTCGCAGCTGCTCGAGCAGCGTTGGCGGGTGCGCCAATGAAACCCGTCATGATCAGCGCGCGCAATGTCCAGAAGTCCTTCGGTGCGACCCAGGTTCTGAAGGGGATCGACCTGGACGTCGTCAAGGGCGAAGTGTTGGCCATCATCGGTCCGAGCGGTTCAGGCAAGAGCACTTTCCTCAGATGCATGAACTTCCTCGAAGAATACGATGGCGGCGAGATCCGGTTCGACGATCGACTGGTTGGCTATCGAAAGAATACCAACGGCAAGCTGGTCAAGGACAGCGCAGTCCACGTTGCGGCAATCCGGGCGCGCATGGGCATGGTATTCCAGAGCTTCAACCTGTTTCCGCACATGAGCGTCCTCGACAACGTGATCGAGGGGCCGATGATCGTCCAGCGTCGCAAGCGGGAAGACGCAGTCAGGCAGGCCAAGGGTCTTCTCGATCGTGTCGGGCTGTCGACAAAGATCGATGCCTTTCCCGAGACGCTGTCCGGCGGGCAACAGCAACGCGCCGCCATCGCGCGCGCTCTCGCCATGAATCCCGAGGTGATGCTGTTCGACGAGCCGACCTCGGCACTGGACCCTGAACTCGTCGGCGAAGTGCTCGACGTGATGAGATCGCTGGCGAGCGATGGCATGACCATGATTGTCGTGACACACGAGATGGCGTTCGCGCGCGACGTCGCGGACCGCGTGATGATGATGGATCATGGCAAGAGCGTGGAGATCGGTCCGCCGCGGGACATCTTCACGAACCCGTCCCACGCGCGCACGGAGGAGTTTTTGCAGCGCGTTTTGCAGCGCGCGGCACCGGCACCTCTGAAAAATCCGGAAGGAGTCCTGTGATGAGCGTCGCATCGCGACGCCCGGTCTGTCCTCGGCCGACGAGGCCGGCGGTGAACGGTGAACCTCATGAATGAATCTTCCCGTTCTCGCTAAGCCTGTTCGTTGCGCCCTCCACCAACGTTGATTGTAAGGAAATTTGGATGCGAGTTGGAATCTGTGGTGGTGGCATAGGTGGGCTTTCCGCCGCTATCGGTCTGGTATCACTCGGCTTTGATGTCGAAGTGTTCGAGCAGGCGCCGCTCCTGAGGGCGACCGGCGCGGGCCTAAATCTCTGGCCAAACGCCGGACGTGCGCTCTACGGATTGGGTCTGCGGCAGCCGTACGACGCCATATCGGTCAAGCTTGACCGGTATCTCGGCTATGATCCGCACGGAGAATTGTTGTTCAAGAAGGATGCGAGCGACTGGCCGACCAAATACGGCGCTCCCTCTGTCGGGGTCTATCGACTTGCGCTGAGTACCATGCTGGCCGAGGCCTACGGCCTGGAAAAAATCAAGTTCGGCTACGCGGTTACGTCGGTCGAGGATAGGGGCGATAGCGCCGTCTGCCATTTCGCAAATGGCGAGACTTACGAAGGCGATCTCGTCATCGGGGCGGATGGAATTCACTCGGTCATCCGCGAGCAGTTGATCGGCGGCGTCAAGTTCCGGCCGAATGATCATCACGCATTCCGTTTTCGGTCCGTCATCGATATCGATAAGGTCGATGTGGATCCTGCCGCGCAGACGGGGATCTACACGACGGGCGGCTGGCTGGCGGTCATCCCGATTGGCAACGGCAAGGCGTACTGGTTCGGCTCGGTGCGCGGTGCGGCGAATGTGGACGAGTTCATCGCCTATTTCAGTTCCTGGACCCATACACACGTCCCCACCACGATCGGTACGACGCCACGGGACTCGATCGTCGCGAGCCCTTTGTTTGACGTCGATGGGACGCCGTACAAATGGACGCATGGCCGCGTCACGCTGCTTGGAGATGCTGCGCATCCTATGATGCCCGATCTTGCGCAAGGCGCGAGCCAGACGCTGATCGACGCTCTCGCTCTGCGCGATGCCTTCGCAAAGACAAAGGACATCGATCAGGCGCTGCTCGACTACGAAAGCCTTCGGCGCCCGGCCGCGAACTACATCGTCAAACGTTCGCAGCAAGGAAGCTTTCTTGGTCGAAACAATGTCGATCCGATCGCGATCCGGTACGAGAAGGAAGTCGAAGCGCAGCTCGCATGAACCTGGCGCGGCGCGCGTCGTATTCGGCATTCATAAACTAGCGAAATTGGCTCACTCCATGGACTTCAGCACTTCAGGAAAGGACTTCACGATGAACAGCATCACGCGATACTCGCTCCGCCTTGGCAGCACATTGGCCGCGCTTGCCTTGCTGGTCGGCGTTCAGCCGGCTGCCTCGCAAGTGATGGATCGCATTCTCAAGGAGAAGACGATCAAGGTCGGTTACATTCCGTCTCCCCCCGGCACGATCAAGGATCCCGCGACGGGCGAAGTGAAGGGCTACTACGTCGATGGTCTGCGATACATCTTCAAGGCGATCGGCGTCGAACCGGTGCTCGTGGAGACCACCTGGACCAATTATGCTGCCGGACTGCAGTCGGGCCAGTTTGATCTGTCCATTGCCGGAACGTTTGCGACCGTTCAGCGCGCCGCTGCCGTCGAGTTCACCAAGCCCATCCACTATCTCGGATACAGCGCCATCGTGAAGAAGGGCGACGAGCGCTTCAAGACTCTGGCTGACCTCAACAAGAAGGACATCAAGATCGCGGTCGTGCAGGGCGGCGCCGCGCATGAGTATGTGAAAGAGAGCTTTCCGCTGGCCAATGTTGTGGCCCTTGGGACGTCGAACCTGACGGCTCCCTTTGTCGAGGTCTCCTCCGGGCGGGCCGATGTCGGCATCGAGGATGCCTGGCAAGCGCGTCGTTATGCGTCGCAGCAGCCCGGCGTGACAGACCTGTTCCAGAGCAATCCCTACAACCTGCTGCCCATCGCATGGAGCGTGAAGCGCGGCAATCAGGAATTGCTCAATTTCCTGAACAGGTCGATCGACTTCATGCTGCTGACCGGGCGCTGGGAGCGCATGGCCAATCTCTACGGAATGACCGGTCGCTTCTACGACGCCCCCGACCTGAAGCCGTTCGGCGCTGTCGTTGAAGCGACGGATGAAAGCAAGAAGTAACCCGATCGCCCGCACCAATGCCGCGCCTGGAGCCGAGATTTCACGAACTCGGTGCCCAGGCGTCGGCGACGCGAGGTCTTAGACCGGAAAGCAACGATGAACAAAGCAAAGCAACAGCTACTGGACCGCATCGAAGCGGATCGAGAGTTGCTCATCACCTATCTGCGCGACTTTATCCGTCTCCCGAGTCCGAATCCGGCGGGAGACACACGCAGTTCGGCCCAGCATGTTCGCGCCCTCTTCGACGCGCGCGGCATTCCGTATCGGATCATCGCGCCGGAGGAGACGATGCCGAACATCGTAGCCACATTCGATTGCGGTCAGGCGGGCCGGCACCTCGCGCTGAACGGCCATATCGATGTGTTTCCTGCCGGCGATGGCGCCGGCTGGACCAGGGATCCCTGGGGCGCCGAGTTCGTTGATGGGCGGATCTACGGCCGCGGCGCCTGCGACATGAAAAGCGGAACGACGGCATCGATCTTCGCCTTTCTTTATCTGCACGATATCCGAGAGCAGCTCCACGGTCGCCTGACCCTGTCCGTCGTATCGGACGAAGAGACGTTTGGCCCCTGGGGCGCCCGCTATCTGTTCGAGCATCATCCCGAAATCATCGGCGATTGCTGCCTCAATGCGGAGCCGACCGGGCGGAATACGTTTCGATTTGGCGAGAAGGGGCCGCTCTGGTTGCGCTTCACGGTGCGCACGCATGGCGCGCATGGGGCATATGTTCACCGGAGCGCGAGCGCGACATCCATCGCATCGAAGGTCATCGGCGAACTGGAGTGCCTGGCCGAACTGCCGCCGGCCGAGCTGGGAAATCTGACAGCCGTCTTCGATGCGGCGGCGCCGACGGTCGATCAGGAATGGGGGCTTGGTGCCGCGCGCAATCTTCGTCGCATCACCGTCAATCCCGGCCTGATGCGCGGCGGCGTCAAGGTCAACATGGTGGCGGCGGAATGCGTGTTCGAAGTCGATATTCGTCTTCCGAATGGGTTCGACGATACCGACGTCAGACGGGCGGTCGATGCCATCGTCGCGCGCCATCCGGAAGTCAGCTACGAGCAGATCCTCTACAATCCTCCGAACTGGACGTCGCCGGACACCGAGATGGCCGGCCTGGTGCGCGCCAATGCCAAGGCGGTGTCGGGCGTGGAGCCGATGCCGGTCGTGAGCCTCGGATGCACCGATGCGCGCCTGTGGCGGTACAAGGATGTGCCGGCGATCGTCTTCGGCCCATCGCCGATCGAAATGGGCGGTGTTGACGAGTATGTCGAGGTCGAGGAATTCCTCGATGTCGTTCGGGTCCACACGCTGTCGGCTTACGATTATCTGAGCCGTCCGTCTTCTCAGCCGCAGTAACTCATATTTCGAGAGGAAAGCCGATGATCAAGAACCCTCCGCCATGGCCGAACGGGGCACGATGCGCCGTCAGCATCACTTTCGACGAAGATGCCGACAGCATTCTTCATCTCGCCCATCACGCCAGTGCGCATAACCGGGTTGCTGCCATCTCGATGTTGCGTTACGGACCGGAGATCGGGACGCCGCGGATCGTCGAGATGTATCGCCGGTTCGGCATCCGCCAAACCTTCTTCGTGCCCGCTTGGTGTATCGAGCGCTATCCGCAAACCATTGAAACGATCCTCCGTGACGGGCACGAGATCGCGCATCACGGATATCTGCACGAGCATCCGAATGGCCTGCCCGAGGAAGAGCAGCTCTACTGGCTGCGCCGGGCCAGCGAAGTCATCAAACGCGTGACAGGAAAACATCCGCGCGGGATTCGTGCTCCGACTTACAAATTCTCTGCCGCAATGCTGGATCATCTGGTGGCGGATGGCTTCGACTACGACGCCTCGCTCATGGGTGATGAAATACCGTATTTGCTGACCAACGGGCGCGGCAGCGTGGTCGAGCTTCCGACCCACTACGCGGTCGACGACTGGCCGCATTACATGGCCTCGCGCGACTTCAGCTATATCATGCCGGTGAAAGCCCCGTCGCAGGCGATGGAGTGCTTTCGCGCCGAATTCGATGCCGCCTGGGAATATGGTGCGCTCTTCGTGCCGGTCTGGCATCCGTTTCTTTCGGGCCGCCTGGCGCGCTGCCACGCCATCGCGGAGTTCATCGAATACATGCTCAAGAAAGGCAATGTCTGGTTTGCGCCGATGGAAGAGATCGCGGCGCACGTCCGGCAACTCGTCGCGACCAAGGCCTGGGAGCCGCGTGTCGACCATCTGCCGCACTATTCCGGTCCGATACCTGAACTGGGCGACGTCGAACCGAGTCTCGCGCACTAGAGCCGTTGCCGTTCCGATTGAATTGGAACGGGGGCTCCAGACTATCTATTTGACGCGTTTTCTTGATGTGAACCGGTCCCCACTTCGCCGGAAAATGCTCTAGCGTCCAGCTTGAGCGAAATCGGAAGAAGACTCATGAAGAAGGAAGCCACGTGTGACCTCGATTGCTGAGATCCGACAGACGCTCACGAGCTGGATTGACGTTGACCGTGACAGCATTCTGCAATTCATGCAGACGCTTGTCCGGGCGCGCTCGCCGAATCCGCCCGGTGACACACGCGAGGTCATGACTCTGGTGCGGTCCTATCTCGATGGCCTTGGCATCGACTACGCGATGTTCAACCGCGATCAGACGATGCCGAATCTGGTTGCCGCCCGGACATTCGGTCCAGGCAACAAGCACCTCGTGCTCAACGGCCATATCGACGTGTTTCCGGTCGAGACGTCCGAAGGTTGGTCGCAGGATCCCTGGGATGGGCGTGTGGAAGGGACGATCTGGGGGCGCGGGAGCGCAGACATGAAAGTCGGCACCACGGCGTCGATCATGAGCTATGTTTATCTGACGCGTCTTGCAGCGCATTTGGCCGGCAAGCTCACGTTGACGGTCGTTTCGGAGGAGGAAAGCTTCGGTCCGAATGGGGCTCGTCATCTCTTCGATGCATGTCCCGAGCTGATCCTGGGGACGGCGCTCCTGAACGGCGAGCCGAGCGGCGCCAGCGTTGTCCGGTTTGGCGAAAAGGGAGCGCTCTGGCTGCGGATGACTGTGCAGACCCCGGGCGGACATGGCGCTTATCCGCACCTCAGCCCGAATGCGATCGAGAAGGCGTTCGAACTGATTGGCGACCTGAAGAGACTCTCGGATGTGGAATTCGAGGAGCCTGAGGTGGTCGTCTCGGCACTCGAACGATCGCGTGAGGAATACGATCGGGCCTATGGCGACGGTGCAAGCGACTTGGCACGAAAGGTGACGATGAACATTGGCACCATTGCGGGGGGATCGCGCGTCAACATGATCGCGTCTCGCTGCTCGTTCGATGTCGATATCCGCTTGCCGAATGGCGTGGATGCCGATGACCTCCTCGCGAAAATCGAGGGGTTACGCGATCGGCATCAGTTCACCTATGAGGTGATCCTGCTCAACCGGCCCAATTGGACCGATCCGGACTACGAACTGGCGCAGATCGTCACGGAAACCGCCGCGGAGATCACAAATATCAGGCCCGTGCCGGCGGTCAGCCTGGGCAATACGGATGCGAGACTCTGGCGATATCGAAAGATCCCATCGGTCGTCTACGGGCCCTCGCCGAAGGGAATGGGGAGCACGAACGAACACGTCCCGGTGGAGGAGGCGCTGAACGTTGTTCGTTGCCATGTTCTCTCTGCAGCAGCCTATCTCTTCCGTCAAAACGCGGAGAGATCAAGCGGATGAAGCGTCAGGATCATGTCCAATTGAGCGTCTGTCCGGGGCGACGCGTCTCAGTCCACCAAAAGAGAACTGAAGGCCGGAGCTCAGCGCACAGGATTGGCGGGGACGTGAGATGAAGATACACTCGGAAAATCTTACCAGGTCCGAAGCCTATAAGCTGCTGACGGGCGTCGTGGTGCCGCGGCCGATCGCCTGGATCTCGACGATATCAAACCAGGGACGGTCAAACGTCGCACCATTCAGCTGCTTTACCTTCGTATCCGACGATCCACCCATGATCGGTTTTAATTGTGGTCTTCGCGACGGCCGGCGCAAGCACACCGCAGCGAATATTCTCGAAACCGGTGAATTCGTGGTCAATATCGTCGACGAGCCACTGCTGGATCCGATGCATCGATCGGCGATAGACTATCCCGATGGGATCGACGAAATAGAGCTGCTCGATCTGCCGAGCGTTGGAAGTGACCTGATTGCGCCGCGCCGCATCGCGTCGTCGCCCATCAGTCTGGAATGCGTGATGGACCGGACTGTCATCTTCGGTCGATCGGGCGCCGAGTTTATTGTTGGCGAGATCAAGCTGTTTCACGTGCGCGACGACCTGCTCAGGAACGGCAAGATAGACTCTGAACAGCTCCGGCCGCTCGCGCGTCTTGCGGGCTCTGTCTATGGAACGCTCGGCGACATCATCCGCATCGATCGATCGGAGGTCTGACGGGAAATCTGTTGATGGCCGATGCGCGCGCAAGCGTCGCGCGCCACGGGAAACCGTCGGCGTCGTTTCCGTACCGCCAACGCGGCCGTAGTGAACGCCGGTCTCGGGGCGGCCGGGATGCCATCTTCTCCGTTTCCCGGGATGGTCAGTTCTCGCCGAGTACCATCGACCAGAGCGCAAAAGCCAATGTCAGCACTGGGCTCAGCGGCGGTCAATCTGATCAGGCGCGGCCTCAATGTCCAGCGACTTGTTTCGGGCGCGAGACCCCATATGGAAAACCTCACCGCCGCGTCGGGGCATTCCTGCGGGCTCAATATTCTAAGCGGCGACTATGTTGAACGAATTCATGGGGTCACCGCCCCGGAGGCTGTGGGATACGCAACGCACGAGGGCGTTCGTGCACCGCTGTACGCAAGCCCGTCCGGAAAACTGTGCCCGTTCATGAATGGCCGCGTCCCTGGGGCTTGTGATACCGACCGGTGAATTTGACGCGAAGCGGAATTCGTTCACGCTCAAACTGAGAGCCACGGCCCGACTTATCTCCGCACAGATTTCCTCCAGGTGACCTGGTGCTGACAGCGAAAACCCTGGATCGAGGATGCGGTCGTGCCGTGTCCTGCGCCGGCACAATCGGATACCAGCGCCATTAATCCACGCCGCGGCTTGGTGCGGCAGCATGGAAAGCCAGCCTGTAAGTCGGCGATAGCGCGCTCTGGTGTCAATGGCGCACCCGACACGATTCGAACGTGTGACCTTTGCCTTCGGAGGGCAACGCTCTATCCAGCTGAGCTACGGGTGCAACGCCGTTCATTTAGCCGATTGGTCCGGCATCGGCAACGGCCTTTGGGGGCCCTTGCGGCCTTGTCCGAGACTAAGGTGGCAGGACGCTTTCCCTTGTTATCGGTCAAAAATCTGCGCCGCTCCGCCCGATTGGTGCTAGTCTCGGGGCGTTAATCTTCTCAACCATCGATGGGGACGTCCGATGTATAAGAAGGTTCTTCTCGCCTATGACGGGTCCGTTGAGGGAAGACGCGCTCTGCGGGAGGGCGCTAAGCTTGCGCAATTGTGCCGTGCCGAGGTCTTCCTGCTGGCGGTTGTCGAGGTTTCCTCGATCATGACGCCGGAGGCCGGGCTTACCATTCCGATCGAACTGCAGACCGAGGATTACAAGGCGATCCTGGCCGAAGGCACCGAGCGGTTGAAGTCGGTGGGCTTTTCGCCGACCTCGCGGCTGGAGGTCGGCGACGCCGGACAAAAGATCGCGGAAGTGGCCGAGGAAATCGGCGCGCATCTCGTGGTCGTCGGCCATCGTCCGCAAGGACCGCTGGCGCGCTGGTTCGGTTCCGTCGGCAGCTATCTGGTCAAGCGGCTGCGCTGCAGCGTGCTGGTTGGCCAGACCGAGATCAGCGACGCGGATTGGGAACGACTGAAGCCGCCGGCCGAAACGGTGGCCTGAAGGCAAATATCGCTACGCCGGAACGATGATCTTGCCGATCGGCCACAGCGCAATGCCGGCAAGCTTGAGATGCGCCCAGGCAAAGGGAATGCCGATGATGGTCACGGCCAGAACGACCGCCGTGATGACGTGGGCGATCGCCAGCCACCACCCGGCCAGCACCAGCCAGACGATGTTGCCGATGACGCCGAGCGGCCCGGTGCCGATATCCCGCTCTCCGGTATAGAGGTCGCGCGACACCGCCTTCTGGCCGAACGGGAACAGCGTGTAGACCGCGATATTGAACGCCGCCCGCGCCCAGGGCAGGCCGATGATGGTAATGGCCATGATGACAGCGGCGAGTACCCAGCCGGCTGCCATCCATGCGCCGCCCAGCACGATCCAGAGAATATTCAGCAGCAACGAGACCGGTGACATGGTGCCATCTGTAGCGCGCCGGCGGCGCCATTGAAATCGAAAACGGCTTTGGGGGATGCCGATCCGGGCACGGCCGTGCCGGGAACCTGATTGCCGCGGGCCGTTCAGGCGCTAAACTGCGTTCCACGGTCCGAACAACAATCCTCTCAGGGAGAAGCGTCAATGCGTCCGCTCGAATTCGGCTGGTATCTGCCCACGCATGGCGACACCACGGCCTACGGGCTGATGGAGGCGCAGATCGCGGGCTCGCCTGAACTGTGCGATCGCGTGGTGCAGGCGGCGGAGGCGGCCGGCTTCGATTATCTGCTGATCCCGGTCGGTTCGACGTGCTGGGAGGCCTGGATATCCGGTGCGTTCATGGCGGCGCGGTCGTCGACCATCAAGCCGCTGATTGCGGCCCGGCCCGGCTATATCAACCCGGTGCTGCTGGCGAAAATGATCTCGACCTTCGACCAGATGTCGGGCGGCCGGATCTGCATCAATCTGATCGCGGGCCAGAACGAGAGCGAGGTCGAAGGCGAGGGCGTGCGTTACGCCAAGGAGGAGCGCTACGCGCTGATGGAGGAAGAAGTCTCGATCCTCAAGGCGCTGTGGACCACGCGCGGACCGGTGACGTTCGAAGGCAAGTTCCACAAATTGTCGGGTGCGCATATCAGGCCGCGTCCGCTGCAGCAGCCGTTTCCAAGATTCTATCTCGGCGGCGGCTCGCGCCAGGCCTGGGAATTATCCGCAAGACATTCCGACGTGCATCTGTTCTGGGGCGACCTGCCGGACCGGATCGCGAGCAATATCGCCGAGATCAGGCAGATGGCCCGCGCCCATGGCCGCGAAAACGACATCGGCTTCGGCATGCGGCTGCAGGTGATCTGCCGCGAGAATGAAGCGGACGCGTGGGAGGCGGCCGACCAGCTGGTACGCCACGCCACCGAACGGCAGAAGCAGGATATCAAGACGCTCTACAACAAGTCGGAGGCGAATTTGCGCGTGCAGCAGCTCGCCCGCGAGCATGGCGACCTGCTGCTGCCGCATCTATGGACCGGTATCACCAAGGTCCGGCCGGGCGCCGGCATCGCCGTCGTCGGCAATCCCGCGCAATGCGCGGATACGCTGCAGCAATTCATCGATGCCGGCTGCCATTCGTTCTGCCTGTCCGGCTATCTGCACGACGAGGAGGCCGAGCGTTTCGGCCGGCTGATCCGTCCCATCCTCGCCGAGAACAATCGGAACCGTTGGGCGGCGTAGCGCCGGGCGAGCGGGCATTGCGAGTCAGGCCGAGGCGAGTGCGGCGCTGCCGATGCCGAGCAACGGCCGCAGGTCGGCAGCGGGCCGCGGCTTGCTGAACAGATAGCCCTGCATCTGGGTGCAGCCGAGCTTTTTCAGCAGCGCCTTCTGCTGTTCGGTTTCGACGCCCTCGGCCGTCGTGATCATGTTGCGGGAAGCTGCGATATTCACCACCGCCTGCACGATCGTTTCCGAGCCATCGACCTCGATATCGCTGACGAAGCAGCGGTCGATCTTGATCTTGTCGAACGGGAAGCGCTTCAGATAGCTCAGCGAGGAGAAGCCGGTGCCGAAATCGTCGAGCGCGATGCGGACGCCGATGGCGCGGAGTTGGTGCAGGATCGCCAGCGCGGTCTCGTCGTCATGAATCAGGACGGCTTCGGTGATTTCGATTTCCAGCCGGTCCGGCGGCAGGCGGGAGGAGGCGAGCGCGCCCATGATGCGCAGCGCGAGCGTCTGGGATTTCAACTGGACCGGCGAGACGTTGACGGACAGCCGTACATCGGCCGGCCAGCCGGCGGCTTCCGCGCATGCGGTCTGCAGCACCCAATCGCCGAGCTCATGGATCAGGCCGATATCCTCCGCCAGCGGGATGAACTCCGCCGGCGAGACCATGCCGCGCTCGGGATGACGCCAGCGCAGCAGCGCCTCGCAACCGGCCACCGCATCGCTGCCAAGATCGAGCAGCGGCTGATAATGGATCTCGAAGCCGCCGTCGACCATCGCCTGGCGCAGGTCCTGCTCCATCGTCAGCCGCGCCTTGGCGCGGGCGTCCATGGCAGGCTCGAAGAAGCGATGGGTGCGGCGGCCTTCGGCCTTGGCGCCATACATCGCCAGGTCGGCGTTCTTGATCAGCTGGTCGAGATCGGTGCCGTCCTGTGGCGCGAGCGCGATGCCGATCGAGGCGTCGGTCGATAGTTGGTGGCCGAGACATTGATGGGGCTGCCGGATCGCCTCGTGGATCCGCGACACGAATTCGATGACATCGTCGCGGTCGCCGGCCGCGGTCTGGATCACGGCGAATTCGTCGCCGCCGAGCCGCGCAATCAGGTCGGCCGGCTTGAGACAGTCCTTGATGCGGGAAGCGACCGCCTTCAGCAGTTCGTCGCCGACATGATGCCCGAGCGAGTCGTTGATGCCCTTGAATTCGTCGATATCGATATAAAGCAGTGCGAATTGCTCGCCGTCGACGGCCTTCTGCAATTCGCGCTCGATCTGTTCGCGGAACAGCGCCCGGTTCGGCAGGTCGGTGAGCGCGTCGTAATGCGCCAGATGCGCGATCTTCTCGTTGGCGCGCCGGCGTTCGGTTACGTCATCGATGACGTTGATGATGTGGCTGGTCTGGCCCGCCGGATTACGGATTCCGATGCGCCTGGAGGTGATGTACTGCCGGCCCTTTCCCTTGCTTTCCCAGATATGTTCGTCCTTGAACAGGCCGTCGACGGACTGAATGGATCGATCGTCATCGGCGGTGATGCCGTCGGCGATCGCCTTCGGGAAGATATCGTGGGCGGTCTTGCCGACGATGAAGTCGCGCGAAACGCCGAACTGGGCTTCCGCTACGCGGTTGGCCAGCAGATAGCGGCGATCATGCGCGTCCTTCACGGTGATCTGCGAGGGGATGTGATCGATGATCTGGCTCAGGAAGGCGTGGTTGCGGTCGCGCTCCTGCTCGAGCTTGCGACGTTCGGTGATTTCCTCGATCGTGGTGATCCAGCCGCCATGCGCCAGCGGCCGGCTGATCGTCATGAACGAGCGTCCGTCCGGGCTTTGCACCATGCTGTGCTTGGTCCGCCCTCTTGCGATGCTTTCCAGGATCGCTGAACAGAAGGTCGAGACGTCGCCGACGAAAGACCCGCAATCCTGGCGATGCTGTATCAGGTCGCGGAAATGGCAGCCCGGCTTTACGATTTCCGGCGACAGATTGTACATGTCAATATAGCGCCGGTTGAAGGTGACGATGCGCGCGGATGCGTCGTACATCACCAGGCCGTGGGTCATGTTGTTCAGCGCGGTATCGAGCCGGTGCCGCTCCGTTTCCAGCCGCTGCTGCGCTTCACGATTCTGCTGCGTGATCTTCCGGATGATCAGGAACAGGATCAGGGCGATGACCGAGGCCGACAGCGTCGCTGCCGCGACGAGGAATCTGGTTTGCGCATACCAATCGGCGAGTGCAGCGGAAACCGTGTTGGTCGCGACCACGATGATCGGGAAACGACTGAGCTGCGCGGCGGATCCGAGCCGGTCCGTATGGTCGATCGGGCTCTGCATGCGCAAAGTCTGCTGGCCGCCCCGGCTCAGCACGCGCTCCAGCAATGGCGCCGACTTGATTTTTCTCCCGATCAGGTGATCGGCGCGCGGATATCGCGCCAACAGGGTCCCGTCGGCGTGAAACATCGAAACGGCGGCATTGGTTCCGATCGCGACGGAAGCAAAGAACTTCATGTAATTGGAAGGGTCGATGCGTCGCGTCATCAGGCCGAGGAAGACACCGTCTTCCCCGGTCAGGCGATGGGCAATCACCGTATTGAGTTTGTTGGTGAGAAGGCTTCGAGCCGCCTCGGTCAGAATCGACGGTGATTGCGGATTGAACTTCAAGGTCTTGAAATAGGCGCGCTCGGAGACGTTGAGCGCCGGCGTCGGCAACGGCCGCGACCACGTGATGATGTCGCCATTCTCGTCGTAAAGCGAAACGTCGCCGAGATAGGACAAAACGCCGGCCTTGGACAGGAGGATGTCATGCGCCTCCGCACGCGACATCAATTGTCGGAATTCCCGGGGCGAAGCGATGCCGGGAATCCGCAGCCGGGAGATCACGTCGGCGGCGATGGTGTCGGAGTCCTCGAATTGTTGGTCGAAATGACGGGTGAGCAGCAGAACGGTGTTTTCCAGTTCGCGTTCGCTATTGGTCAGCGCGCGCTCGCGGAATTCGCTGACCATCATGACGGTGCCGGCGAAAATCGCCGCTACCAGCAGAACGCCGCAGACGGTCAGCCACAACACCGGACCGCGTACCGTCGCGCCAAGGCGCCCACCGGCGGCCACAGCCCGCGATGCCGTATCTCTCAGGTTGTGAAACAGGACGCGCATTCCCCCTCTCCCAGGGGACATCCATACGTTGTGCACATGCCATAAGACGTTAGGAAATCCGGTTACCCAAGGCTTAATCGCGGTTTGATCCCGGCTTGATCGCGTCTCTACGGACCGGAAACGGGACCGATTGGGGGCATGGCGGGGCTGCGTGGGGCGCGGAGCGGTATCCTGTTGCTTCTGTAACTTCCGGGCTTAAGTTCGGCGGGCTCGAAAAACAACGCGGCGCGAAGTCCGCATTCCGCAGGGAGAAAGCCAATGAAAGTCCTGATCGCCGCCGGCATGCTGGTGGCCCTGATCGCCGTCCCTTCCGCAAGCCGCGCCGAAGAGATCACCCGCTTCAAGCCGCTCAAGGCGGAAGAACTGACGCCGCCGCAGAAAGCCTATGCCGACCTGATCGCAGCGCCGCCGCGCAATGCGAAGTTCGGCAATCCGCCCTATCGCGCCTATATCCGCAACCCCGAGCTGGCGCCGAAGCTGTCGGCTTTGTCGGAATATCTGCGCTGGAACACCAAGCTGCCGCCGCGCCTGAGTGAAATGGCGATCCTGATCACCG
Organism: Hyphomicrobiales bacterium; assembly: GCA_017305715.1. GTDB lineage: Bacteria > Pseudomonadota > Alphaproteobacteria > Rhizobiales > Xanthobacteraceae > Bradyrhizobium. Next base: position 80,218 of record JAFKKG010000031.1, read on the forward strand.
CGCGGGAGTGGACTGCGCAGTATGAATGGTTTGCGCATTATCCACTGGCCCTGAAGGGCGGGCTCGACCCCAAGGTGGCGGACGCGATCGCCGCCGGCAGACGTCCCGACAGCATGAAGGATGACGAGGCCGCGCTGTATGATCTGGCGACCGCGCTCTACCGCGACAAGAAGGTCTCCGATCCCGTCTACAAGGCAGCGCTCGACAAATTCGGCGAGAGCGGCGTCATGGATATCATTGGCATCATCGGCTATTACGATCTGGTCTCGATGACGTTGATCACCATGCAGGCCGAAGCGCCGAATGACAGCGTCAGGCCGTTGCCGGTGTTATCGAAATAGCGGATCGCAGGATGGATGGTGGGCGTGCGCGCAGTGCCGTCGCCCACCTTGCACCCGCGTAACGTCACCTCTGGTGTTTACGCGGGTTTCGGGCCCTTGATGTCCACGGCGGTGTTGCCTTCTTCGCAGTTGTAGAATGTGAACTTGTAGCCGAGAAATTTGAAAGTTCCGCCATTCTTGGTGCACCCCGAGATCGTGGTGCCGCCGCTAACCGCATCCAGTTCGTCGCTCGACAGCGTACGAACCACCTTGCCAATCGTCATGGTCGCTCTCCATCGTTGTCAGGCGCGCGGATCGCGACCTGGGTGAGCGCCATTACCAATGTCCGGACAGCCCTTCAGTGATCCCGGGCACAATGTCGCTCGGACACGCTCTTTTCAGCGGCGATAGCCGCTGGCGCGGGAAAATGCCGGGCGGCTTTCCTGAGCCGGCCGGCTCGCCAGGCTGGCGCGGGCCTCGCTGGCGAACGGTGTCGCCGGCCTGAGGTCCTCCAGGAAGATTGGCCGCGAGAAGTAATAGCCCTGCGCGTAGCGGATCTTGGTCGCCGCCTGCAGATAGGCAAGCTCCTCGAAGGTCTCGACGCCTTCGGCGATCACGGTCATGCCGAGCGCCTCGCTCAGCGATTCGATCGCCCGCAAGATGCCCTGGCTGCGCGGTCGCAGATGGATGTCGGTGATGAAGGAGCGGTCGATCTTGATTTCATCGGCGGTGATGTCGGCCAGCGCCGACAGCGACGAATAGCCGGTGCCGAAATCGTCGATCGAGATGCCGACGCCGAGCTTGCGGAAGATCGGCAGGATTTCATCCTGAAAATGCGTCTTGGCGACAAAGGCGTCTTCGGTCACCTCGATCATGAAACGCTTCGGAAATCCGGTCGCTTCCAGCGCCTCCGCGAACGGCCGCATGAATTCGGGATTGCCGGCCTGCTTGGCCGCGACATTGATGCTGATCGTGGTATCGGGGCCGAATGTCTCGTTGATCAGGTCGATCGCCTTGACGATCTCTGCCAGCACCAGATGGGTCAGTTCGTCGATCAGGCCGAGTTCGACCGCGAGGTTGATGAAGGTGCCGGGAGCCTGAATCACGCCCTCATCATCCCTGAGCCGGACCAGCGCTTCGATGCCCTTGACGGCCTTGGTGCGGATATCGACCTTGGTCTGAAACGCGCAGCAAAACCGCTTTTCCAGGATCGCCAGCCGCAATGATTGCTCGACCTTCATCCGCGCCAGCGCTTCGCGCTCCATGCCGGTATCGAAGAACGCCGCGCCGCCCTTGTTGCCGTTCTTGATGCGGTACATCGCGATATCGGCATTCTGGCGCAGCACTTCGTAGCTCTTGCCGTGGTCGGGATAAAGGCTGACGCCGATCGAGGTCGAGGCGAATATCTCCGACTCGTCGATGAAGAACGGCGCCTTCATCCGCTGCAGGATGAAATGGACGTATTCGGCGACCTCGGCCTCGCTCTGGATCGGATTGAGCAGCAGCATGAATTCGTCGCCGCTGATCCGCGACAGGATGTCGGATTCGCGCAAATCCATGCCCAGGCGCTTGGCCATTTCGACCAGCAGGGCGTCACCAATCGTATGGCCGTAATAATCGTTGATATGCTTGAAATTATCGACGTCGAGAAACGCCAGCGCGAAATGGCTGCGCGCATTGCCGTGCGGGCTGGCTTGTGGATTGCCGTGCAGGCTTTCTTGCAAGTTTCCCTGTACGCTTTCCCGGGCGCCGTCGCGCGTCAGCAGCGTGTTGACGCGATGTTCGATCACCCGCCGGGTCGGCAGGCCCGTCAGTTCGTCATAATAGGCCGAACGGAACAGTGCGTCCTCGAATGCCTTCTGTTCGGTGATGTCGGCCGAACTCGAGAGCAATAAATTGCGATCGGCGATCCGGGCCGGCCGGTGCGACGTCAGGAACACTTGCCTGGCCGCACCGGAGGTCACGGCCTCTTCCACGACGGCCGCGCTGCCGCTGCGCAGCAATTCGAGGCAGGTCTCGTGGCGATCGCTCAATTGCGAAGCGGCTGGTGCTGCCGCGGCCATCTGGAGCAAGGCGGCGGCGGCGTCGTTCACCAGCAGGAAATTACCGTGCTCGTCCTGAACGGTCACGCCGGTCGGGAGCAATCTGAAGACATCCCGCAGGACGCTCAATTCGGTGTCATTGGCGCCTTCATTATCGGCCACAATCGAGGCCGCCTGAAGGTCATGTTTATGGGGACTGTGCATGGCAGCAGAGCTTCGCAAAGTCCCTTTCAATATTGGTTAAGCGGAACTGCAAAACACCGTGACACTCCTATAAGTCGGATGCCTGGCGTAAGCGCAGCGGCATTTGTCATTAATAGAATATCAACCCGGCCCGCGAAGGCTTGCGGTAGGAACTGCGAATTGCGTGTCTGGGTTGCGTAACCGCGTTCAACTCGCGGGAATGCGGCATTGCATCGTGCAATGGACGCCGGTCCTGAGGAAGCTGACGTCAGCCTTGCCGTCGAACGAGCGGAGCGCCGATTGCAGCAACTTGGTGCCAAACCCTGCGGGCCCGACATTTTCGACCGCCGGGCCTTCGGTTTCGTCCCAACTGATCTTGAGCCAGGGGGGGCCCGGGTTGTCTTCCGTCACAGACCAGGACACCTGCAACATGCCGTTGGCGGCGGAAAACGCGCCGTATTTTCCGGCGTTGGTGGCCAATTCGTGGAAGATCAGCGCCAGGCTGACCGCCAGTTTGGCCGGCAGGAACAGCGGATCGCCGTTCAGGTTGAACCGGACATGGCCGTAGGGCCCGAGTTCGGAGCGCAGCAAGTCCTTGATATCGCAGCCGCTGCCGTCGACCCGCGCGATCAGATCGTCGGTTGCCGACAGCGCGCGGATCCGGTGGTCGATGGTCTCCCAGACCTGCGGCTGGCCGTGCAGGACCTGGTGCAGCACGGCATGAATCGTCGATGTCTTGTTCTTCAGTCGGTGCTGCAACTCGTCGACGATCAGTTTGCGGTATTCCTCTTCCTCGATCAGGCGTTTGGCGATCAGCCGCTGTTGCGCGACGATGGTCCGGTAGTGCTCGACGCCCCATATCGTCAGGCCGCAGACCGCCCAGAACATCAGCAGCAGCGCCAGCCGCGCCGAATCGGCAACCGCGTTGCTGAAATTGACCGCGACGCCCAGGACGCCGCCGGCAAGCGCGGTTGCGATCCCGATCCGGAGGCCGCCAAAGGCGGTGGCAAAGAACACGGCCGGAAAATACGGCGTGAAGAACACATCAGGGCGGATCTGCGCCAGTCCCCACCGCGCCCCGGTGGCCAGCCCGAGGCAGCAGATCGCAAAGCCCATGCTGAATAGCGGTGAGGGCTGGGAAATTCCCTGCCAGCCGTGCCTGAATTCGTCGATCAATTTCGTCATCTGTATTGTCACTTCACGTGATCAGCGAATCCAAAATAAGGCCGACCATAGCGGAAATCGGGGGATATCGAAGCCGGCGGCGGCGACGAGGCGGTCTTGCCCCGGCGATCCCGGCGCGAGATGCTCGCTTGCCTTGTTTCCGGCGGGCGGGAATATTGGCGCCAACAAAACGGGAGGAAGGGATGAACCGTCTCATTCGTGCGTTCGGCGCATCGGCCTTCTTTGTCCTCGCAGCCGCCGGAAGCAGCTGGGCGAACCCGATCCTCCCGGTCGCGGCAACGCCTGAAGACGTCGGCCTGTCCTCCAGCCAGCTCGCGCGCATCGAGGCCGTGACCCAGAAATACGTCGATTCCGGGCTGGTGCCGGGCGCGGTGATGCTGGTGGCCCGGCGCGGCAAGATCGCCTGGCACAAGACCATGGGCTACCGCGATCGCGCGGCAAAGGACCCGATGCGGCCGGATTCGATCTTCCGGATCTACTCCATGACCAAGCCGATCGTGTCGGTCGCGGCCATGATGCTGGTCGAGGAAGGCCGGATGCAGATCAGCGATCCCGTCGCGAAATACCTGCCGGAAATCGGCCGCATGAAGGTGGGTGTCGAGCGCGACGAAGGCGGCAAGGCGACGCTGCAACTGGTCGATCCCATCAGGGAGATGACGGTGCAGGACCTGCTGCGGCATACCTCCGGGCTGATCTACGGCAGCCGCGGCAAATCGCTGATCAATGCGGCCTATATCGAGGCGAAGATCGGTAGCCGCGATTTCAGCAATGAGGAATTCGTCGCGAAATTGTCGAACCTGCCGCTGCGGTTCTCGCCCGGCGAGCGCTGGGAATACGGCGTGTCGACCGACGTGCTGGGACGCGTTGTCGAGGTCGTGTCCGGCAAGACGCTGGGCGAATTCCTGAATGAGCGCATCCTGGCGCCGCTCGGCATGACCGACACCGGCTTCTTCGTGCCGTCAGGCAAGCTCGATCGCGCCGCGCAGCCCTGGCAAATGCCGGAGGCAGCTCCGATGACGCCGCGCTTCGACTTGGCGCAAAAGCCCCGCTTCGAATCCGGTGGCGGCGGGCTCACCAGCACGATGGATGATTATCTGCGCTTCGCCATCATGCTCGCCGACAGCGGCGAATTCGCGGGCAAACGCCTGCTCGGCAACAAGACCATCGATTTCATGACGGCGGATCACACGCTGGCGCGGCCGGGCCGTCCGCCGGGGCTGGGTTTTGGCCTTGGCTTCGAGGTTCGCACCAGCGTTGGCGATGCCGGCCTGCCGGGCTCGGTCGGCGAATATGGCTGGGCCGGCAATGCCGGCACGCTGTTCTGGATCGATCCCAAGGAACAGTTGATCGCGATCTACATGGTGCAGGTCGACGATGGCGTGCGGGTCATGCTGCGCAATCAGTTCCGGACCATGGTGCAATCCGCGATCATCAATTGAGGTTCAGCGCCGCCGCCCGTCATGCGGCTTGGAAAGAAGGAGAGACAACCATGTCCGCCATCGCCGGGTCGCCATCGGTCGGAGTGCCGGGGCGGCCGTTTTATCTCGCCGCGATCGCCGGCCTCGCCTGCGCCCTCGTGATCGGAAAGACCTTGCCTTCCACGATGGATGCGATCGCGGCGATCATCGCGCCGCTGTGTTCGAACGCGGCTGCCGCAGGCTCGCCGCTCGATACCGTCGAGCCGATCGGCTCCTATGCATTGCCGAACGTGCCGGGCAAGCGGGTGACGATCGTGCGCGTGTTCTATGGTCCGGGCGGGTTCACCCGCGCGCACCGCCACGCCGGCTCGGTCACCGCCTACATCACCAAAGGTGAGATCCGCTCGCAACTCGCCGGCGGCGTGGTCGAGACGTTCAAGGTCGGCCAGTCGTTCTTCGAGCCGCCGGGCGCCGTGCATCTGGTCTCGGCCAATGCCAGCAACACCGAGCCAGCCGAGTTGATCGCGGTGTTCGTCGCCGACGAAGGCGCGCAACTGACGACGTTTGTGGAGTAGCCGAGAAGGGTGGGCACGCTTCGCTTTGCCTGCCCTGCGCACGGCACGCGAACGCGCGTCACACCGGCTTCAGCACGACCTTCAACCCATCCTTCGGCTTCGGGATCGGCCACATCTGCCAGTCCGGCTGGTAGCCCGGCTCCAGCGATACGCTCAGATTCTGCAGGAAATGACGCGCAAAGCATTTTGCCTGCATATAGGCAAAATGCAGGCCGAGGCACATATGCGCGCCGCCGCCAAACGGCACCCAGGCAAAGCGATGCCGGTTGCGCAGTTCCTCGTCGCTGAACCGCATCGGATCGAATTTGTCCGGATCGGGCCAGATTTCGGGCATGTGATGGGTGTACAGCGGGTTGACGCCGACCAGCGTGCCGGCGGGAATGTCATATCCACGGAACGAGTAGTCACGCACCGCGCGCCGCGGCATCGACGGCACCGGCGGCTTCAGCCGCAGCGCTTCCTTGAACGCCATTTCCGAGAGCGGCATTTTCTCAAGATTGTCGATGCTGGAGGGATCATTGGCCTCGATGCCGAGCCCTTTGACTTCCTCGCGCAGCCTTTCCTGCCACTCCGGATGCGCGGCAAGCTCGCCGACAAAGGAGGTCAGCGACGATGTCAGCGTGTCATGCGCTGCCATCATCAGAAAGCTCATATGGTCGATGATGTCCTGGGTCGACAGCAGCGCGCCGTCCTCATGGGTGGCCTGGCAAAGCTGCGAGAACAGATCCTCGCCGCCGCCCCGCGCGCGGCGGATCGGGATTTGTTCGGAGAAGTAGGCCACGATGCGCTTGCGCCCGGCAACGCCGCGGCCCATCTGCGTGAACGGAAGCGGCCGCCGGATCGGCGCCACGGCCGCCGCGACCATGTCGACGAAGGCGCGGGTGATCTCGTCGACCTCGGGCCCGATCTCGGCGCCGAGAAACGAGGTTGCCGCCAGATCGAGCGTGAGCTGCTTCATGGCGGGATAGACCAGCATCCCGCCGGGCTGCGCCTTCCACTGCTTGACGCGCACGGCAATGCCGCGGTCGAGGTCGGCGAGGTAGGACTTCATCGGTCCTGACTTGAACGCAACCGACAGCGCGCGGCGGTGCAGGCGGTGTTCCTCGAAGTCGAGCAGCATCAGCCCGCGCGGAAACAGCAGGCCGAGGATCGGACCCCAGCCATGGGTGGAGGAGAACAGGCGCTGCTGATCGAACAGAACGAGTTCATTGGCCTCCGGCCCGAGCATCGTGATGCTGGTCTCGCCGAACATGTTGGTGCGATAGACCGGGCCGTATTTTTCGGCCGCCTTCTCGATCCAGCCTTTGGGATCGGCCAACACGTTCAGCGTGTTGCCGATGAACGGCCAGCCTTCGTCACCGGGAATATGCCGCAGCGCCCCGGGATTCGGCGGGACCGGAACATGGGAAGCGACGCTCTGCATCGACATGAGGTTCACTCCGTTTGGCCATGTAGTAGATAGCCTTTTGCGGGTGCACTGCAAAGGCTCTCCGGCGGCTGCAATTGGTGCCACAACTCCGCGACGGCGTGCTAGAGTCCGGCAAAATCAAGGAGATCAGGGAGACTGTGATGTCGAGAGCGCGGGTTATGCTGGTCGCTTTGGCGGCGATAGGCGTGATTTTCACCGGAGCAGGCGCGGCACGGGCGCAGACCGTACCTGGCATCACCAGCTTCGGTCCGGATTTTCCCAAGACCGGAATCTTCATCGGCAACAGCTTCTTCTATTACAACAACGGCCTGCCGGGTCATCTCTCGCTGATGGAGAAGGCCGCCGATCCCGAGAACAAGAACGCCTATCGCAACACCATGGTGACGATCGGCGGCTCCGGCTTCGACTGGCATGATGTGGAGAGTTATCTCCGGCCGAATGCGATCGGCCGCTATTCTTTCGACGACAACAATAACGTCGTCTTCAACCAGCCGGGCCAATTGTTCGACGTCGCCGTCATGATGGATTGCAGCCAGTGCCCGATCCATCCCACGCTCAAACCGGTCTTCACGGAATATGCTAGGAAGAACAGCGCGATCGTGCGCGGCAAGGGAATCAAGCCCGCCTTCTTCATGTCCTGGGCCTATGCCGACAAGCCGGAGATGACGGCGCAACTGGCCGAGGCCTACACGAAAGCTGGCAACGACAACAACGCGCTGGTGATTCCGGCCGGCCTTGCCTTTGCGCGCGCCATCGCCAAGCAGCCCGAACTCAACCTCTATGCGCCGGACAAGCGTCATCCGTCGCTTGCGGGAACCTATCTGGCGACCTGCGTGGTGTTTGCGTCTCTGACCGGGCGCTCGCCGGTCGGCAACCCCTATACCGCGGGGATCGATCCGCCGACCGCGACATTCCTGCAAACCGTGGCGTGGGAGACGGTGCAGGACTATTACGCCAAATAGAAAGGCGGCGCGGAGAGTATCCGCGCCGCTCGAAACCTCACGCCTTGCGCTTCGCCGCTTCCTTCTGCAGGTCCGGCGCGTTGATGGTCGGGATCGCGACCCGGCCGGGGCCGGTGACGGCAAGGGCTGCTGCGGCCTTTTCGTTTTCCATGATCTTGGCCATCACGGCTTGCCCGGCGCGCTCGAACACCGCGCGGTTCTCGACCAGGAATTTCTGCGACTCGCGCAATCCCCTGACGTAGCCGTTGATCTCCGGGATCACGTAGCGCGCCACCATGTCCCAGCTGCGGCGGGTGTTTTCCGGATTGGCCCAATCGTGCACGAAACCGACGATGGTGCCGACGCCGCCGGAAACCTGAATCAGGTTCTTGATGGTCTTGACCAGATCGTCGGGCGTGCCGATGGTGGAGGCGGCGGCCTCGCCGCCCGCGGTCTTCTCCAGCGCATCCTCCGGCGACTTGAACGGCTCGAGGCCCGGCCGCTGCAGCGTGCCGACATTATATTCATTGTGCCACTTCATCAGGCCCGGGCCCGCCTCGCGATAGGCCTGTTCGCGGGATTCGGCGATATGCCAGGAGAGCAGCACGCGCCAGTCGGCGCGGCTCACGGTGGTGCCGGCCTTTTTCGCGGCGTCCTCGGCAAAGCCCCATTGCGTCGGCAGCGCCATCAGGCCCTGCGTCGACATCGAGCCGAGCGAGATGATGCCGATGCCGTATTTGCCGGCCAGCGTCATGCCCGACGGTGAAATCTGCGACGCCACCACGAACGGCATGTCTTCCTGCATCGGCAGCAATTGCAGCGCGGCGTCGTTCATCTGGAACCAGTCGCTCTTGGCGGTGACGCGCTCGCCCTTGAACAATCGGCGGATGACCGCGATCGCCTCGTCCTGGCGGTCGCGCTGCGTCATCGGGTCGATGCCGAGCGTGTGCGCATCGGACGCCAGCGCACCCGGGCCCGAGCCAAAAATGGCGCGGCCGCCGGTCATCCAGTCGAGCTGCACCATGCGTTGCGCGACATTGTAGGGATGGTGATAGGGCAGCGAGACCACGCCGGTGCCGAGCTTGATGCGCTTGGTGCGTTCGCCGGCAGCCGCCAGGAACATTTCCGGTGACGCGATCATTTCCCAGCCAGAGGAATGGTGCTCGCCGCACCAGAATTCGTCGAAGCCCAGCGTGTCGATCTGCTCGACGAAGTCGAGGTCGCGGCGGAACTGCAGCAGCGGATTCTCGCCGATCGGGTGATGCGGGGCGAGAAAGGCTCCGAATTTCAGGCGTGCCATGGGGGTCTCTCTCCGGATTTATTGTTCTTTGGAATTGCCGAGGAATTGTCAGGTGTCCAAACTACGGGGTGGGGCAGGGCAAGGCAATCCTCCAAGCCCGCCGTCAGCGCATGGTTGTCGCGCGGGTTTGGCTGACATACCGTTGCCCGGAATTATCGGGCGACTGTCCTCCCGGCCGCAGAGATCCCCATGAACCGCGCTCTCCTTCGATGAATCTCGCAAAACCCCGCATCGATATCGGCTTTGCCACCAATCACGCGCCGGCAGCGCTCGCCTTCTGGCAGAACGAGATCGGCTTGCCGTTCGACCACACCCAGCCGATCCGTCGCGGCTACAAGCAGCATCGCCACGATCTCTGCGGTTCGGTCCTGAAGATCAACCAGGTCTATGAGGCGCTGCCGGACAATCCGCCGTCGGGTTACCTGGAACTCCTGATCGCGCGCGATGGCCTTGCTGCGCCGCAGCCGATGGCCGATCCCGAAGGCAACCGTGTCTCGCTGGTGCCAAGCGGCATGTACGGCATCGAACGCATCGGCATTCGCCTTGGCGTGCGCGATGTCGAAGCGCATCGCCGGTTCTATACGGAAGCGCTGGGACTGCCGCAGGGCGAGACCACGGCGGGCGGCGCGTTGACCTTCCGCGCGGGCGATACGGTCCTGATCGCAGAGCCCGCGGCCGACGCGCCGCATGATGCCGCCTTCGAAGGCAAGGGCTGGCGCTACATCACGTTCCAGGTGTTCGAGGTCGATCGCGAGCACGCCCATGTGCTGGCCCATGGCGGCCGCGAGGCCCGCGCGCCGGTGACGCTGGGGACCACGGCGCGGATTTCGATGGTGCGCGATCCCGACGGCAACTGGATCGAGCTGTCGCAGCGCGCCTCGCTCACCGGATCGCTCGAGCCTGTGCATTGATTGGCTCGGCGTCTGTCCACGGCAACTGCATTCCAGAACGGGACGCTGAAGGCGCTGATTACCTCCCGGGTAATCGTTCGCATGACCGAAAGCTGTAACGATGCGTGCAACAGATTTCGGACACGACGTGCCGCATGCATCAGATCGTCACCAACCCCGTCGATAACCCCGTCGATTCCTGGCGCCGCTGGTGGGTGCTGGCGATCGTCGTCTCCGCGCAGTTCATGTTCGGGGTCGACGCCTTCATCGTCAACGTGGCGATTCCGACCATTGCCGCCGAACTGAACGCAAGCGCGGCGCAGATCGAGGCCGTGATCGCGATCTATTTGATCGCCTATGCCACGCTGGTGGTCACCGGCGGCCGGCTCGGCGATATCTACGGCACGCGCAACGTGTTCATATCGGGCGTGTTCGGCTTCACCGTCACGTCACTGTGGTGCGGTCTGGCGCGGTCGGGCCCCGAACTCATCATGGCGCGGCTGGCGCAGGGCGCCACCGCGGCGCTGATGGTGCCGCAGGTGCTCGCCACCATTCATCTCCTGTTCGCCGACGGCGCGCGCGGCCGCGCCTTCGGTATCTACGGCGTCGTGCTGGGTTTGGCCGGTGCGGCCGGCTTCCTGCTCGGTGGCGTTCTGGTGACATCGGATCTCGCAGGCCTCGGCTGGCGCGCGGTGTTCTTCGTCAACGTGCCGTCAGGCCTGATCATCATTGCGGCGGCTATGAAACTGATGCCGGTGGCGCCGCGGCGTGCGGGGACGCGGCTGGATATAGCGGGCGCGGTCGTGCTGTTTGCCGGACTGCTGTGCCTGATCGGACCATTGCTGTTCGGCCATGATCTGCACTGGTCGCCCTGGGTCTGGCTGGTGATGGCCATCGGGGTTGCGATCATTGCCGGCTTCCTGCGGCTTGAACACTTCGTCGCGCGCCGGGGGGGCATGCCGCTGATCGATCTTTCGCTGCTGTCGGACGCTGCCTTCATGCGCGGTCTCGCCGCGGTGTTCTTTTTCTTCTTCGCCAACCTGTCGTTCTATCTGGTCATGACCATGTTCATGCAGAAGGCGCTGCATATTCCACCTTTGCAGGCCGGGCTCGTTTTCATCCCGCTGGCGCTGACCTTCGTGATCGCCTCGCGTCACAGCGGCATGCGTGCGAAGCATCGCGGTACGTTGGTGCTGATGGAGGGCTGCGCGGTGCAGCTTGCAGGCCTTGCCGCATTGGTGGCCTTGATCGATTGCGTCAGCGTCCCGTCAGCCGTCATGCTGGCGCTGGTGTTGACGATCTTCGGTTATGGTCAGGGATTGGCGATGGCGCCGCTGTCGAGCGCGGTGCTCTCGACCGTGAAGCCGGAAAGCGCGGGCGCGGGCTCCGGCATGTACGGCACGACGGCCCAGATTGCGAACGCCGCCGGCGTTGCCGCGATCGGCGCCGTGTACTTTGCGATCGAAGCCGCGGGCTCGTCGCGAACCGCGCTGCTGGTCGCCTGCGCATTGTTCGCGATGTCGATCATGGCATGTGCCACATTCCTGACATGGATGCGGCGCGCGACGCTGGGATGACAGATTAACGTCGATAACGAAAATTCAATTCTGGGGAATGACAGTGCACGGTCTTTTTATTTTGCACTGCAGCAACTATCTGATTGGAGTGACGTTATAAGAGCAATCACCCCAGGAGCAGCTGTTGTCCCTCTCCAAGAACGTCGAATTTCTGCGCCATCTTCCTAAGCTGAGCGCCTTCAATGGCTTGCCCGGATATGGCCGGACCGTTGTAGATAGTCCGCTGGTCGAAACGAACGAATTCGGCTCGAATCCGGGCGCGCTGCGGATGTTCTCGTTCGTACCAGAGCACCTCTCGCCTGCGCCGGCACTGGTCGTCGTGTTGCATGGCTGCGGCCAGACCGCGGCCGGTTACGATCGCGGCGCTGGCTGGTCGACGCTTGCCGAGCGCTACGGCTTTGCCTTGCTGATGCCTGAACAACAGGCATCGAACAACGCCAACACCTGCTTCAACTGGTTCAATCCGGAGGACATTGCGCGAGGCGGCGGCGAAGCGCTTTCGATCCGGCAAATGATCGCGCGGATGGTCCGGGATCACAAGGTCGATGCACGCCGCATCTATGTGACCGGGCTTTCGGCCGGCGGCGCCATGACATCCGTGATGCTCGCGACCTATCCGGAGTTGTTTGCGGGCGGTGCCGTCATCGCCGGTTTGCCATATGGTATTGCCAGCAATGTGCGGGAAGCGCTGAACGGCATGATGCAATCGCCGTCACGTCCGGCGAGCGAACTCGGCGACTTCGTCCGCAACGCCTCCACGCACAAGGGCCCGTGGCCGAAATTGTCGGTGTGGCACGGCAGCGCCGATCGCACCGTGAACCCGGCCAATGCCGATGAGATCGTCAAGCAGTGGCTCGATGTGCATCGATTGCCGCTCGCGCCGATGTCGTCAGGCGAGGTCGACGGCCATCCCCGCGACGTCTGGTGGAATGCCGATGGCGAAACGATCGTCGAGTCCTACACCATCACCGATATGGCCCACGGCACACCGCTCGGCATCAACGGCAGCGACGAGCCGTATGGCGCGGAAGGCGCGTTCCTGATCGAAGCGGGGATTTCGTCGTCCTATCACATCGCAAATTTCTTCGGGCTCACCGAACGGATTTACGAGCCCAAGACTGAACCCAAGACTGAGCCCAAGACTGACCCCAAGGCCGAGCAAACCAAGACCGGGCAAACGATTGCGCCGAAGGCGGCCGCAAAGGCCGCTCCGACGGGCGTCTCGCGCGATCGCGCCATTGCGATGACTGTTCCAGTGCCTGCGCCGGAGCCCGATCTTGCGAATATATTATGGCCGCAGGCCAAGCCGGCGCACCACGCCAAGCCGCGGGCCTCAAGCCGTCGCGGCATCGATGTCGGCGCCGTCATCACCCGCGCACTGACCGCCGCCGGATTGATGAAATAGCGCGCGCCGCGCTGGCTCACATCTCGCCGGTGAGGAACGGATTGGTCAGCCGCTCCTGGCCGATGCTGGAGCCGGCGCCATGGCCGCAGACGAAGCTGACATCGTCGCCGAGCGGCAGCAGCTTTTCCTTGATCGAGTTGATCAGCGTGGCATGGCTGCCGCCGGGCAAATCGGTGCGTCCGACCGAGCCGGCAAACAGCACGTCGCCGACATGGGCGAAGTGCAGTTCCTTGTTGTAGAACACCACGCTGCCCGGCGAATGGCCGGGGCAGTGCAGGATGTCGAAGGTCAATTCGCCGATCGAGACCTGATCGCCTTCGTCGAGCCAGCGGTCGGGTCCGAAATTGCGCACGCCGGTCATGCCAAAACGCTCGCCGCTCGAGACGACATTATCGAGCAGATATTTGTCGGCGATGTGCGGCCCTTCGATCTTCACGCCCAGTGCGTCGCGCAGTTCGGCGGCGCCCCCGACATGGTCGATATGGCCGTGGGTCAGCCAGATCTTCTCGACGGTGACGCCGGTCTGCTTGATCGCGGCCTGAATCTTGTCGACATCCCCGCCGGGGTCGATCACCACGGCCTTCTTCGAGGGCTCGTGCCAGATGATGGTGCAGTTCTGCTCGAACAGCGTCACCGGAACGATGATGGCGCCGGCTTTCGCGGGAGCCTGCTCTTGAGTCTCGTTTTGGTCTTGGTTTTTCTGAGTCATGGCGCCAGATTGCCGATTTTTCGGCGTTCGCCAAGCAAAAGATGAGCGGGACAATTCTACGTTTTGGTCTCGTCACCAGGCGTGGGGCGGCCATGGCCGGCGAGGTTCCGCAGCGCCAGGACTTCGCGCATCCACTGTCGTCTCGGTTGGGCAGGAAAGCCGCCCCAGACCGCGCCGGCGGGGACATTTTCATACACGGTGGACCTCGACAGCAGCATCGCCCCCTTGCCGACGGTGATGTGCGGAATGATGCCGGTGCGCGGTCCCAAAACCACGAAATCCTCGATCGTCACGCTGCCGCTCAACCCTGATTGGGCAACGATGATGCAGTGGCGGCCGATGATGCAATTATGCCCGATCTGGCACAGATTATCGATCTTGGTGCCTTCGCCGATCACGGTATCGCGCAATCCGCCGCGGTCGATCTTGGTGCCCGATCCGATCTCGACGTCGTCGTGAATGACGACGCGCCCGATCTGCGGAATCTTGATATGGCCTTTGCCGTCGGAGATGTAACCGAAACCATCCTGTCCGATATGGCAACCGGGGTGAATCACCACCCGGTCTCCGACATGGGCATGGGTGATCGCGCAGCCGGCGCCGATCGTGCAATCGGCCCCGACCTCGACCCGTTCGCCGATCATGGCGTGCGCCGCGATCAGCGAGCCCGCGCCGATTTTGGCGGAAGGCCCGATCACGACGAACGGATCGATCGTCACGTCAGGTCCGATCTGCGCCGTGGGATGCACCGCCGCACTCGGTGCGATGCCCTGGGTGCCGAACGCCGAGACGGGACGCAGCGCGCTGCCATACATAAGACGCGCGACCGTGACGAAGGCTTCATAGGGCTTGCGCACCTGCAACACGACGACCCCGGCCGCCGCATAATGCGCGAACCGTTCGGTGGTGAGGACGACGCCCGCCTGGCTGGTGATGAGCGCTTTGGCGTATTGGGCGTCTTTTACGAAAGTCAGATCGTCAGCGCCGGCCCGGTCGATCGGCGCGATGCCGGTGATGATGCGGGACAGGTCGGCGCCGGCGCATGGGTTTCCTCCCGTGAGCGAGGCGATCTCGGCCACGCTCAAGCCCGATGAGCTTGAGAAAAAACTGAGCTCGACCATGTCCTCTTCCCCCATCGGCACGATAGCCGGGTAGGCCTGCGATCCCAAGCCTAATCGGGGGTAAGCCCAGACGAAACGCGTCGAAATACCGGAATCCGTCACCAAACCGTCCCCCTTCGGGGGTGGCCGAGCGAATTCCGCCATCGCGGTCCCGTGCGCCATGGCGCACCGGGCCGCGATGACACGCCATGGTTACGGCGCCGGCCTCATCGCTTGATCTGCGCCTTCAGCGTGTCCTCGACCACGCGGTCGAACGACGATGGCGATGACGGCTTTGCCGGCGCCCTGGCGCGGGCGTCGGCGATGTATTTGTCGCGCTTGGCCACCAGCGCGCCGAGCTTGTCGTTGAGCTCCTTGCGCTGCTTCATCTGTTTGTTGACTTCGTCCATGCGCTGTTCGGGGTTCATCGCGCGCAGATGATCCGGCAGGTCTTCCTCCTTGGTCGCGGAGAAGCTGCTGCGCCCGGCCGTGACGTCGGTGACCAGGTCGCCGTCGCCGGTGACGGCTTCCGACGTCGCCTTGGCACGTTTGTTGATGAAGCTCGCCATCTCGGAAGCCTGTGAAGGCGCCGCCGCCGCGACCCGCGACAATTGCTGCGTCTTGTCTTCGGTGCGCTTCTGCTGCACGCGCGGGCCATAGGGGATCACGGTGCCGTTGATCTCCCGCTGCAGGATGATGATATCCTCGTCGAACGGCGTCTCGATCACCACCACCTGGCCGCCGTCCTGCGGGATCGGGATGAAGCGGCCATTGCCGTTCTGGGCGATATCGCGCCACACCCGCTCGGTATCTGCGGCATTGCCGGCGAGCACCGCATTGACGATGATGTCCTTTTGTTTGGCGACCTTCAGCGTCACCGGATATTTGGTGTCCTGCGCGTAGTCCATGTGTGGCGGCGCGTCGCCGACCAGGAACACGATGCGCCTGACGTCGCCGTCTTGCGTCCATTGCAACTTGTTGACGGCGACATCGAGCGCCTCATTGACGCTTTCCGGCCAGTCGCCGCCGCCACGGGCCTTCAGTTCCAGCAGACTGGCGTAGAGGTCCTGGATATCCCGCGTCAGCTCGATCTTTTTGGTGACGTAATCGTCGCCGATGTCGCGATAGGCGACGAGGCCCATGCGGATGTCGGCGTCGGGATTGGAATCGACGATCGCGGTCGCGATCGACCAGATCTTGCGCTTGGCGCCTTCGATCAGGCCGCCCATCGAACCCGTCGTATCCAGTACGAACGCGACTTCGACGGTGGGCTTGGCGATGGCCTGTGACAGGCCGGCCGTCAGGGGAAGGGTAGCGAGAGCGAATGCGAGTGAGCGAAGCGTGATGCCGTGATGCCCGAAGCGCTGCTTCATGGCTTTCTCCTCCATGTGTTCCGTCCCTCGGAACCCAGGTTCCCCCGGCTTCACGGTGCCGTGTGGTCCAAATCAAGGCGGCTTGGGTACGAATTTACGGCGCCTTCCGCGCGCAGGGAGCGGTGGCGACCGTCCCGGAATCGGATAGGCTGCCGCCCATGGAATCGCTCGCCCGCCAGATCAACCTCGTGCCGCCGCCGGACCGTCGCCAGTCGGAGACGGCGCTGGCGATCGCGCGCGGCACCGCCAGAATGCTGCGAACACTGGGATTTTCCTGCATCAGCGAGCTGCCGCTGCCTTCCGGGCGCCGCGCCGATCTGGTCGCGCTGAACGACAAAGGCGAGATCTGGATCGTCGAGATCAAGTCATCGGTGGAGGATTTACGTGCCGACAGCAAGTGGCAGGATTACCGGATGCATTGCGACCGGTTGTTCTTTGCCTTCACGCAGGATCTGCCGTGCGAGATTTTTCCCGAAGGCACCGGCCTGATCATCGCGGATGCCTATGGCGCCCATCTGCATTGCGAGGCGCCCGAGCACCGGCTGGCCGCGCCGACCCGCAAGCTGATGACGGTGCGGTTTGCGATGGCCGCAGCCCAGCGGATCAACCGGCTGGTCGACCCGCAGGGGCATTCGGAGTTCTAGTCGCGCGAAGGTGCGGGCCAGAACCGCTTAGGCGGATTTGCCGTAATTGTAAAATCCCCGGCCGGTCTTGCGGCCGAGATGGCCGGCGGCGACCATTTCCTTCAGCAGCGGCGCGGCGCGGTATTTCGGATCGTTGAAGCCGTCATAGAAAACTTCCATTACCGACAGCATGGTGTCGAGCCCGATCATGTCGGCGAGCGCCAGCGGGCCGATCGGGTGGTTGCAGCCGAGCTTCATGCCGGCGTCGATATCCTCGGCGGTGGCGATGCCTTCCTGGAGCGCAAAGATCGCCTCGTTGATCATCGGGCACAGGATGCGGTTGACCGCAAAGCCCGGGCTGTTCTTCGCCGTGATCGGCACCTTGCCGACCCGCTTTGCGAATTCTTCCGCCTTGGCGTGGGTGTCGTCGGAGGTCTGCAGGCCGCGGATCAATTCCAACAGCGCCATCAGCGGCACCGGATTGAAGAAGTGCATGCCGATGAAGCGGTCCGGACGGTCGGTCGCGGCGGCGAGTTTGGTGATCGAGATCGAGGAAGTGTTGGTCGCGATGATCGCGCGCGGGCTCAGCGTCGCGCAAAGGTCTTTCAGGATCTTGATCTTCAGATCCTCCCGTTCGGTCGCCGCTTCGATCACGAGGTCGCAATTGGCGAGCTTTGAATTGTCCGTCGTCGCGGTGATGCGCGCCAGCGCCGCTTGCCGGTCGGCATCGGTCATCTTCTGCTTGTTGACGAGGCGCTCCAGGCTGCCGGTGACCGTCGCCATGCCCTTGGCGACCGCGGCATCCGAGATGTCGATCATCGTCACCTTCAGGCCGGCCGCCGCGCAAACCTGCGCGATGCCGTTCCCCATCGTCCCCGCCCCGATGATGCCCACCGTCTCGATCATTTCGTGCTCCATTGCTTGACACCGGCAAGCGATGCCGGTTTGGCCGCCGTCCGGCTAACCGTTAGCAGACGGAGGCGAGGAGCAAAACCTGTCAAATGCGGCCGAGGGGCCATATGGCTTTCGGGCCGCCGGATTCGCCAGTAAGCTGCCGGCAAAACAGGAGAAGCCGGAATGCCCGCTTACGTGATCTTCGACGTCGAAATCAGGGATGCCGCGAAATATCAGGAGTTCATGTCGGGCGTGAAGCCGGCGCTGGAAGCGGCCGGCGCCAGATATCTGAGCCGCGGCGGTGCCCACAAGGTCTACGAAGGCGACTGGGAGCCGCGCCGGATCGTGCTGCTGGAATTCCCCTCGGTCGCGGCCTGGGAGACCTTCTATAACGGGCCGACCTATCAGGGACTGAAAAGCATCCGGGACGCCTGCAGCTCGGCGCGCCTGGTCGGCGTCGAAGGGCTCTGATTCACGCCACCGGAATCCAGATCTCGATGCCGCCAAGGCCGGTGCGTGGATTGAAGGTCGGCAGATGCTTTTCGAGCCAGGGTCCGTCGGAGACGATCTTGCCGCTTTGCGGGACCCACTGATCCCAGATCGCGGCGTAGGTCTTGGGAATCTCGGAGGTGTGTCCGGAATGCCTGAAGACCGCGTAGGTCTGCGCAGGGATGCTTTGGGCAACGAAGCCCTTTGGCGGCGTGCCGGCCGACGACACGACGACGCCGGTCAGATATGAGAAATTTCCGTCGCCATCCATGTCGGTGGTGACGCTGACCGGAATCGTCTCGGCCTTGTTGTCGATCTCCTCATACCGGGTCATGAATTGTTGCCATTGACCGGGGATCGCCTGTGCGTTTGCAAGGTTTTGCCGGCGCGACAGCCCGACCACGGTCAAGGCGCCAAGCTTTTCAATCCGAGGCTCGATGGTCCCGTTGGCTGACGCCGTATGCGGAACGTTTGCGGGTTTCATCATGTTCAGCTCCTTCGTGGTTCCGTGCTTGCGCGCCGCTTCGGGCGTGCAATCGAACTGCGCCTTGAACGCGCGCGAGAACGCCTCATGCGAGGCATAGCCGGTGTCGAGCGCAAGGCTCAGGATATCGCCAGCGCCTTCCGCCAGCCGCTCGGCGGCGTTGCTCAGGCGGCGCGCCCGCACATAGTGCATCACCGGCATGCCGATGCGTGCTTCGAACGCGCGCGCCATGTGAAATTTCGACACGCCGCATCCGTCGGCGATGTCGCTCAACGAAAGCTCGTTGCCGAGATTTCGCTCGATCATCCAGATTATTTTTGCAGCCAGTGACATGGATTTTCATCTAGCAGGCGTCGATCGGCCTCGCTTGATCGGGATTGCGCAATCGCGCTGAGCAGCCGCGCTGCGGCGGGCGCGTGAATTATGACATTTATGACAATTATGACAGCGCGCGCTCACGCGCATTTTTGTCGTGACCCCGGCGATTCGTAACACTATTAATACAATCCAATGTCACTTCGGTAACAAGGCGGAGCGGTCGATGAGTTTGGAATGGCGTGCGCAGCCGGCCTCCCTGGCCTGGTCTAACCCGGTGATCCGGTGGTGGGGCATGCTGACGCTGGTCAGCGGCGCCAATATCGCGGTTTGGTTCGTGCTGTACCGCCAGCTCCACGGGCAGCCGATCGGGACTCCGGCCAGTGCATTGGGTGTCGAGCTCATGCTCGCGCTCAGCGCGGCCTATGTGTTCGGATGCGCCTTCCGTTCGGTGCTGCCGCGTGCGGACGTGCAGCGCATCTGCCTGTTCGACACCTGGCTGTCGAGCGTGTTCGTCGGCCGCTCGGTCGCAACGGTGGCCGAGGTCGCCTTCGCGGCGCAGTGGGCGATCATCCTGCATCAGCTCGGCACCATCGCGGACGCGGATTTAACCGTAGCCGCCGCCTGGGTGATCGTGCCGCTGATCGTCATCGCGGAATGCTTCTCCTGGCATGCGGTGCTGACCACCAAATATCTGCACAACGCCATCGAGAATTCGATCTGGGCCGTCGTCTTCTTCATCATCGGCGTCGGCCTCTGCCGGCTGTTGCCGGAGTTCGACGGCGCGGTGCGGGCGATCCTGATCGTGACCATCGTCGGGATCGTCTTCTATCTCGCGTTTCTGATGACGGTCGACGTTCCCATGTACATGAACCGCTGGCGCGCCGATGTCGCCGACGGCAACACATTGATGAAGCCGCTCGAAGGCCTGCGCGACGTCAGCACGCGCTGGATCGTGACGCACGACATTGCCGAGTGGAAGGAAGAGATCGCCTGGATGTCGCTGTATTTCAGCCTCGCGGTCTGGTCGAGCCTTGCGCTGTGCGTGTTCTATTCGCTGGAGGATCAGCTGCCGCGCTACCGCACAGAGGCGCCTGTTGCGAGCATTTCGTCGCAGGCGCCGGCGGTTGGTGCGACGCAGTCCGCAGTGACCATTATTTAATCTTCGTCTCGGCCGCGATCAGCTCTTTGCCTTCCGCGGTCGTGATCGTCAGCCGAACCGGTTCGCCACTGGCACCTGCCGAAAGCGCCGACGAAATGCGGTTGCCGTTCTTCGGATCAGCGGTCACGGCTTCATCGAACAAGACGGCGTCGCCGCGTTTCAAGGTGATTCGAAGCGGCGCCGCCGGTTCGATGCTGAAGAATTGCAGGCTTACGCCGGACGCATCAGTCGCAAGATTGATCAGGATGTTTTCGTTCGCCTGCGTCACGTTGCTCATGCCGACAGTCGGGCTGTAGGTTTCCGGGATCGACACCTCGCTCCACGCCGGGAATTCGGCGCTGTGAAAGAACTCGTCCGACACCCCCGCCCACAATTCCACATAGGGCCGCGCCGGGTTCGGATCCCGGCGCTGGTCGGTCTCCTGTGTGAACGATGGAAATCCCCACGTCCACATCTTGAGGCCGCGCGTGACACGGTTGTCGGCGATGCGGATGATGCCCTCTTCATTGTCGTGGTTGATCACACCCCAGAAATTGCCGCCCTGCATGTCCGGCGCCGCATAGGCGATGCCCATCGTCGGCCAGTTCCTGAAGTGGCGCAGTCTTTCGAAACGGCTGGTGCCCGCGCCAACGCGCGCGTCGCCATCGGACAGGTTCTTCGACCAGGCCGGCGTGCGATAGGCTGCGATCGGCGCGATGATTTCGGCGCCCCCGGTGGCTTTGGGATGGTTGGGGTCCGATCCCGGCGCGAGCGTCGTGCAGGTCCAGTATTCGTATGAGATGGCTTTGTCGTTCGGGTTTTTCAGCACCATGCGCGTATCGACCGCGGCGCGATCGGCCTTCAGCGTCACGTAGTAAGTCGCTTCGATGCCGGTCGATCCTCTCCTGAACTTCGCGGGCGCTGCCGTATACTCGAAATTGTCCGTCAGCGACATCGCCACCGTCACTTCGCCGGCGCTCTCCCGCACGACCTTGAAGTCCCACGGCTTCAGCCAGGTCTTGCCATGCTCGGCATCCGGTAATGTTGGAAAGATGCCGCCATACACCATCAGCCAGTCGTAGTAGAAATTGCCGCCGCCCATGCCGTAGGGCACGCCGACTTCGGTGCGATAAAGCTGCTCATGGCCGGTCGGCTTGTAGATGATCGAAAGAATGCGCCCGCCGAACTCGGGCAGCAACGTCACTTTCAGGTAGCGGTTCTCAAGTATGCGGGCCTTGAACTGCCGGTCGACGATGCTGTTCTTGTCGAGCGAGCCGCCAATGAACCCGTTCTCCGCCGAAACAGCGTATTTGACGGTGCTCCAGGCGATCGTCTGCTCGCTGAGCGACACCTTGTCCGGCTCCGCCGCGTGCGCGACGGCGTGGAATGCAAGGATTGCTGAGCTGAGGAGGATACGAAGCGAGGGAGGACCGATTGCCATTTACGCCGCTTTCGAATGATCGGGCGATCCTATCGCGCAACGGCTGGTTTGTTGAGGCGATTAAGTGCCGGCAGCGCGATTGACCCCCGCGGGGACAATATCCATATGGGTCACACATGAATCACATCAGCCCGCCGCGAGTGCAAATGACACCATTGTCCATCCTCGATCTCGTCCGTGTCACCGAAGAAACCGACGCGAGCGGCGCGCTTGCCAACGCCCGCGATGTCGCGGTTCATGCCGAGGCCTGGGGCTATCGCCGCATCTGGGTGGCGGAGCACCACAACATGGCGGGGATCGCCAGCGCCGCGACGGCGGTCGTGATCGGCCATATCGCGGCGGGGACGAAGACCATCCGCGTCGGCGCCGGCGGCATCATGCTGCCCAACCATGCGCCCTATGTCATCGCCGAACAGTTCGGGACGCTGGCGCGGCTGTTTCCCGGCCGCATCGACCTTGGGCTCGGCCGCGCCCCCGGCACCGACCAGCTGACGCTGCGTGCCTTGCGCCGCACGCCGGAAGCCGCCGAGAATTTCCCGCAGGACGTTCTCGAAGTGCAGGCCTTCCTTGCGCCGGCCGGTCCCAATCAGCGCATCCGCGCCGTGCCGGCGGCGGGCACCGAAGTGCCGCTGTGGATTCTGGGATCGAGCAATTTCGGCGCGATGCTGGCGGGAGAACTCGGGCTGCCCTATGCCTTCGCCTCGCACTTTGCGCCCGAACTGCTGATCCCGGCGCTGCAGATCTACCGCAGCCGCTTCAAGCCGTCCGAGCAGCTCGACCGTCCCTACGCGATGGTCGGCGTCAACATCATCGCCGCCGACAGCGATGACGAAGCGCGCCGGCTGGCGACGACGCAGCAGATGTCGTTCACGAATATATTCCGCGGTGCGCGCGGCCTCAGCCAGCCGCCGATCGACGACATCGAGAGCTATTGGTCTCCGGCTGAGAAGGCGCAGGCGATGGGCATGCTGGCGCGCTCCATCGTCGGTTCGCCCGAGACGATTCGCTCCGGCATCGATGCGCTGGTTGCGGAAACCGGCGCCGACGAGCTCATGATCGTGTCCGATGTCTACGATCACGCCAAGCGGCTGCGCTCGTTCGAACTGATCGCCGGCGCCGCGGGGATTGGCTGAGGCGCCTTTGTGCTGCTGCTGCGAAAGCTGCCCCGTGCAGTCATGTTGCTGACGCAATTTCTGTCTTAACCGGCGGCAACCAAGACCTGTGCGAGGACCATTCTGGTTCCCACAACGGTTCCGTCGCGCCCTGGTTGGCACGATCCGCAAAAGATTGGCGCAAGCTCGTCAACGCATCCGCGTTCGCTTGACCGTGTTTTGCGGCATCGGGAACCGAACCATCCAGAAAATCAATCGAGGATCTATGATGTTGTTTCGGTCGAGCGCCGCGATTTGCGGCGCCGTGTCTGCGCTTGCGATTTCTGTTACCTTCGCTCGAAGTGAAGACGCTGTTCATTCCGGCGCCGTCGTCGATGTTACAGTTCATTCAATTGCCGCCGTCGATGCCGCTTCCGGGGATGCCATCGTTGGCGCGGCATCCACCTATAATCCGTTCCGGCCCGGACGGCTGGAGGGCGGCCGAACACCGCCTCCGGCGAGCGCTATGATCCCTCGGTCTGGGCGGCTGCCATCAAGACGAGCCTGCGCCAGAAATTTGGCGGGGTCCAATTTGGCGCGCGGCCGAAATATGCCCTCGTCGAAGCCGCAGGCAAGAAGGTCATCGTCAAGATCAATGACGTCGGGCCGCTAAGGCCCGGCCGCATCATCGACCTCAATGAGCGGGCGATGCGCTATCTCGATCCGAGCCTGGAGCTCGGGGTCATTTACGGCGTAAGGGTTAGCCCGCTTGCCGGCGACTATTGGATTCCCGGACCGGTTGGCTGAAATCGCGCGAAAGAACCCCGGTCGGCACAAAGCCAGCTAGCCGCTGCGGCTAGCCTCGGCCTTGGAGAACTTGCGGCCGACCAGAAGACGCGCGCCGTCGGCTTCGATCCACTCGTCGTGCAGTTCGCCTTCGGCGACGGAAAATATCTCTCCCGAACGGTAGGTGACAGGCTCCCCCGCTTGCCGGACGACAAATGTTCCCGAGAGGACCAGCCCGCGGATCTCGAAGAGGTGCCGGTGCCGTCCCTTGCCGGGGCGCGGATCGAGATTTTGACGCTCGATCTCATCGAAGCCGTCGGCTCTCAGTTGTTTTTCGAAATCCTGTTCATTCATGCAATCCTCCTGCTGGGCAGGCAGCCCCAATGACGGCTGAGATGATATCCGGATCCTGGCCCGCCAAGGATAGCGGCTTTCTCTGACGTGGCAACGTTCGACGCATCTATGGCGGCAGACCCGCAGCCACCGGCAGACCGGGGTATCATCGACTACATTCGGAAACGCCATACTTGGCGAACTCCTTGGCAATATCGGGGTCCAGGGATTTGGCAAGACCGAGATCGGCTGACCCGTCGGCCTTGTTGCGCTTTTTTGCGATACCGCGTCCGAACAGGGATGAAACCTGACGGGGGCTTGCTTCAAGCGCGGCCGAGTAGTCGGCGATCGCTTGCTCATTCCGGCCGAGCTTCAGGTTAATCAGCCCCCGGCTATCCAGCGCGTCGGCAAATCCGGGGCGAAGCCTGAGGGCCTCGTTGCAGTCTTTCAGGCCCAGTTGCAGATCGCCGCCGGCAGCGTTCGCCCAGCAACGATTGTTATGCGCTTCGACATCCCGCGGATTATTGCCGATGACTTCGTCGAAATCCTTGATGGCGAGGCTGAATGCGCCTTTAGCGGCATAAACCTGACCGCGCTTGTAATAGGCAATTTTGTCATTCCGGTTGGCCGAGATTCGACGGCTGAGTTCGTTGATGACCCGATCGTTGGCAAGCTCGTCCAAACCTGGCGGGGGTGTCGGCGCCAAGCTGACGCAATCCTCGCGATCGTCCTTCTTGCGCGCGTTATCTTCATTTCGCCCAAGAACGGGATTCGAACCAAAGCTGAACTCAACGGCCAATGAGGAAGAGAACCACGGCACCTGCTCGCCTCGCGAACCAAGGGCAACGCCGTTCTTGGTGTTTGTCAACGCCTGTTCGGCGCTGGTGCCGGGAACGCGGATTTCCCTGAGAAACTCACGGACAAAGAGGCCATGCGCGGTTCCAGCGGCATCGTTGATCACAGAACCCAGCGCCGCCGAGTACATCACCAGACTGTTCGCCGGCGCGATCACGGGAGCCAATCCCGCCGAATAGGAACGAAACCGGCGCTCGAACGGATTGCGTCGCGAGGCATCGATGAGCGCGATCTTGACCAGGGCGCCGCGATTGTTCATCTCGCCAAGGATGGCTTCGAGCCCAACGCCGTCGCGCCGAACGTCGGACTCGGTCCAGATCTGGGCATCGACCGGAACTAGATAAGTCTGGCGCGCCGATTGAATTCCAAAGCCACCGAAGAAAACCAGCGCGACGGACCCCGGCTTGATCTTTCCATACAATCGATCAAGCGCCGCCCGCGCGGCATCGCCTGTGAGATTGATGCCGGTTTCGACATCGAAATTGTCGCGTTTGAGTTCATCGGCGACATCCTGGGCATCGTTGGCGATCTCCGGGAGAGCCAAATCGCTGTCCGGGTATTTTGCGTTGCCAATGACGAGCGCGAACTTGCCTGCCGGTTCGGTCGTCAGGCCGGGATTGGTCGCAGCGACTGTCAGACCGAAAGCAACCATCAGGACGAAACCAAATCGCATGAAGTTGCCTAACAGCCCCTGGACATTACCAATCGATGGGGAGCGTATGCCAAAAATCAGCCACCATCCAGCCAAGCCGCACATCCGGCGCGTTGGTTCTGTGACTGGGTCACAGTCGCTCCCGGCCGTCAATTCATCACCGCGACGATCGCGGACTTTGCCATTCGGCAGCACCATGTTGCGGTAGCGAAGCTGGAGCCACTCTCTATCGACGTAGGCGGCTGCCGCCAATATCATGCCAAATTGAATGAGGCCGCGAGGCCTTTTACCCCGGTGGCGGGCAAGAAGAGAATCAAGAATAGAGAATTGGGGGTGGTCATGATACGGGCGCGACATGCCGTGCTGGCGGCGGCGATGCTGATGACGATGGGCACATCCGTCGCGGCGGAGGTTCTCGACGCCACGTATCGCGGCACGATGGTATGCGACAAGCTGCCGTTTACCAGCGACAAGATGCGCGAAGCCATCGAGGTCACGATCACTGGTGGCGCTGCGCGCTATTCTCATGTGGTGCGGCTGCGCAACGTCGCCGTCGAGCCCACGGCGGAGGAGGGCACCGGCAAGATCGACGGCCAGAAGATCGATCTTCAGGGCACCTGGAAGAGTGGCGGCCGGGAGTACCAGGCCAAATACAGCGGCAGCTTCGTGCGGCGCAGCGCGCGACTCAAGGGGACGCAGACCTGGACCGACGACGGCAAGACCGTCACCCGCGCCTGCGCGGGCGCGATCAAGCGGCCGTTCAAGCCGTTCCTGCCGCGCGCCAGGAAGCAGGCGGCCGCGGGGCAGGAGATTGCAACTCGCTCACTGAACTAGATTTCGCATCCATCCAGATTCAAGGCCTTGCGCAAGCCGCCAAACGCGCTCAGCCGGCAGGGCTCGGTATTGCCGGCGGCCTTCGAACGCGCGGGAATGGTGGTTTGCCTGGTAGCCGTGGCCTTTGGCTTCGGCTTGGGAAGGGCCGCAGCAGTGACCTTCTTCGATTTGGGATCGGGCCGATGGCGTTTGATGATCCTCGGGGCCTCCGGAGGCGCAACAGCGGTCGCTTCCGAAGGAGGCAAGCTTTCGGCGACCGGCTGCGCTGGCGTCTCGCTCCCGGCATAGTTGACGTCAAGCCGATCAGCCTTTGCCAGCGCACCCTGTGAATCGGAAAGGCCTGGGGCTGTCTCGGCTCGCGGCTGAACGACCGCTACCGCGGTACGCGGTGGCGTTTTGAGTTCCATTGCAGCCAGTACGCCCACACCGAGTGGGATGAGGAGGCCCAACAACAGCATTCTCAGCATGATGCCCCTCCGAGCAGAAGCGTTGGTGGAAATTCTCCGATTCAATGAGGCGATCTGGCGGCGATCCACGCAACAACCGGACCCGCGTACGGGATGTTTGCCGAGAGGGTTAACAGCGCGCCCGAAGGGAAAGCAAAGGAACCGGCGCCGCAGGGCGGCCAAATCAGCCTGACGCTACGCCGATCGCGTTCGATCAACCGTGGAGAACGCCCGGTGGTCTGCCGGTGACGCTCGACGCGCTGCGATCAGGTTGTTAAGTCCGCCTCCGCAGGAAGGCTTTGAGTCGAGACATGACCGTTGCGATCGAGATGGGACACACGACGGCAGGAACGCCTGCTACTCTCGACCTTGAAGAACTGCTGGCGACGCGCCTCCTGGTGCAGGGCAATTCGGGCTCCGGCAAATCCCATCTCCTGCGCCGGCTGCTGGAGCAGAGCGCTCCCTGGGTGCAGCAGACCATCATCGATCCCGAAGGCGACTTCGTTGCGCTTGCCGAGCGTTTCGGCCATCTCCTGATCAATGCCGAGGACCATACCGAGCGCGGCTTGCAGGTCGCCGGCGAGCGCGCGCGCATCCATCGCGTTTCCGCCGTGCTCAATCTCGAAGGGCTCGACGCCGAGAACCAGATGCGGCGCGCCGCCGCCTTCCTCAGCGGGCTTTTCGAGGTTGCCCGCGACCACTGGTATCCGATGCTGGTGGTGGTGGATGAGGCGCAACTGTTCGCGCCGGCGGTTGCCGGCGAGGTTTCGGACGAAGCGCGCAAACTCTCGCTCGGCGCCATGACGAACCTGATGTGCCGTGGCCGCAAACGCGGGCTTGCAGGGATTATCGCCACCCAACGATTGGCGAAGCTCGCCAAGAACGTCGCGGCCGAGGCGTCCAATTTCCTCATGGGCCGAACGTTTCTGGATATCGACATGGCGCGCGCCGCTGACCTGCTGGGCATGGAGCGGCGACAGGCAGAGGCCTTCCGCGATCTGGAGCGCGGGCAGTTCATGGCGCTGGGACCGGCTCTCTCCCGCCGTCCGCTCGGATTGCGCATTGGCCCGACGGACACCACGCCGCGCAACGCGACACCGCGGCTGATGCCGCTGCCGGAAGCGACACTGGATGCTCATGCCATTATCCTCGCCGCGCCGCCGCCCGAGAATAATCGGCCCCAGCGCCGGCCGTCGCCGGACCTGCTCGGCCAACTCATGGCGGCGAAAAATGCCGCCATCGAATCCCGCCCCGAAGCGCTGGAGCAGCTCAGCGCCGAGGAGCTGGCGGAGCGGCACGAGCGGGTCGACCGCATTCTGCGCGCCGTCATGGCGGAGCCCGACGCCGGCTTTCGCGCCATCGGCGTCCTCTATCAGGAATTCGTGGTCCGCTGCCGGATAGAGGGCCTCGGTTCGGCCGTGCCTGATCTCGGTGACTTCCGGCGCATGCTGACGCGCGCCCGGGCCGGGCTCGGCTCCGATATGGCGGAGGATGACGGGTGGCAGGATGTCTCGGTGCGCGCCTCGCTGTTGCCGGAGGATATGCAAGGCGTCTTCATGATGATTGCCCGCGCTGCGAAGGAAGGTTGGCCCTGTCCCGGCGATGCGGCGATTGCCCGCGCCTATGGCTCGCATTCGTTGCGCCGTGCACGGCGTCTGCTGACCTATATCGAGGAGCAGGGCTTGATCGTTTGCCAGCTCGACGGTGCTGGCCGGCGGATCGTGACGCTGGTCGAACTGGCCTGGGCGACGGCACCGGGTGACCCCAATGCCGAAGAACTGGAGAACGGCACTCCGGCCCCGTGATGCCAATGCCGGCCTTGCCTGGGTCTTGTTTGGCCTTTCGCTGTCGTGGACGCTGATTCATTACTCTGGCATCCTGTCGACATGTCACTGGCCCTGATCATCGTGACCGCGCTTGCCGTCCTCTGGATTGCGGAACGAAGCGTCGAGCATCTGAAACTGGCCGTTGCCGCGCTGTGCTTTGGCGCCGCGCTGTTGCTGTTCGCCGTGACGGATCTGGAACGAGCGATCCTGTTGTCAGCCATCCTGGCGGCGGGAATTTTCGGGGCATCGAACGTCAAATATGATCACAGCGGGATCAAACTCGTTGTAACGGATTTGCCGCTGGCTTTTGCGGGAACAGTCCCGTTCCTGTTGGCACAATACCCGCTCGCACTGACCGTAGCCCTCGCCGGAAGCATCGCGCTCATGCTGGCCGGTGTCGCAACGCTGTTCTATGTGCGCGGGCCGCCGGTATCTTTGGAACTCCAGATGCTGCTTTTCGGCATGGCGTGTGTCGGTTTGCTGGCAGCGTACCGGGCGACCGGCGGCCCGGTGACGTTCCAGCGCCACGCGGCTCACCCCCGCTGTTTTCTTTCGAGCTTCGTGGCCTCCGTTCTCGATCCGCTTTCCTGGCGGCGGTTCGGCGGGCTCGCGCTGAGCGACATCGCCGAGGATCCGCTGCCGCTGATGGCGGCCGTGCCGGCGCGCATTACCGACTATCCCGACATCATCATCATCCAGCACGAATCGATCTTCGATCCGCGCCTGTTCGGCCTTCCGATCGAGCCGATCGTCGAATCGTTTCTGTCGCCGGAGCGCGGCCTGCATGGAAGCCTCAACGTCGACATTTTTGGCGGCGGGTCATGGCAATCGGAATTCAGCCTGCTGACCGGCCTTTCAAGCGCGAGCTTCGGCTCGAACGCCTATTTTCTTTTCAAGCGCGGTGCCGGCCGTTTCCACAGCAGCCTGCCAAGAACGCTCTCTGCGCTTGGATACAGGACGATGCTCACCTCAAGCTGCCGTCGCAGCTTTCTCAGCTACGACAGGTTCTACCGTTCGATCGGCATCCACGAACGTCTCTTCACGGACGATTTTCGTCCCCCCTTCGACGTCAAGCGGTTCGAAGCGACGGGTTCCGATGCATTGTTCCTGGACGCCGCACTCGATGCCCACATGAAAGGAATTGCCGGCGATGCCTCGCCCCGCTTCCTGTACGCACTGACCAACTTCAATCACGGCCCGCACACCCGGCAGCTCGCGGCCACCGGGCGCTTCGAAGGCGAACGCGCGTTTGCGGCCGCGAGCCTTCCCGATGCCTGCTATGCGGAATATTACGCGCGGCTGGTGGAGACCGCGGTGACCTGGAACAGGCTCAAATCCGAGCTTTCCGTCCGTTTCCCCGATCGTCCTGTGCTCATCGTACATTATGGCGATCATCAACCCGTCATGACGCGACGGATCGAGCGAAAGCTCCAGCTCGATCCGGACCCGAAGCGGCAGTTCCGCACCTTCTACGCCATCGAAACCATCAACGGCTTGCCTGATCGAATTCCTTGCGGCCGCGGCCCGGACCTCGATATTGCGTTTCTCGGGACTGTGGCCTTGCAGCATGCCGGTCTGCCGCTCGATGAGATCTTTGCGACGCGCGCCAGCCTGCTCGAACATTGCGGCGGCGCCTATTTTGCATCGTCATCGGAACGCAAACGCCGCTTCCACCGTACCCTCGTCGATCTCGGCATGATCGACGTCGCACCAACCGTGCGATAGCAGCGCGGCACCATTGCTTGCCGGTCCGCCTCTTCCTGTGTGAGCCGGCTCACGGCGTCCGGACGTCTCCAGCGTTACCTTGCGGCCCGCGATCGGACCAGCCGGTCCGGCTCAAACGGAGATGATCATGAACGAACTGAACATGGATGAACTCGACACGGTCAATGGAGGAAAAATCAGCCTCGTCACCGACAAGGGCTATATCGGCCTCGAAGTCAGCATCGGCGGCTATGGCTTTGCGGTATGGGCGACGCAAGGATCGCTTTGCGGATCCGTGATTTCGCCGAGCAATCCTCTCGGCGTGCCCGGGCGCTGCATACCATGAAGCATGCTGCCGGCCCGAGTATTCGCCCAGCCGAGAACCAGGAAGCGATCGGTACCTCGCACAGCAGGGCGGCGATCACAAGGTACAGCAATCCGAAAGGAAGTGCCATGCCGCCCCCATCCAATTTGACTCTGGCCAGGTCCCTCGATCCTACGCAACTGTGATCGGCGTCACGATATGTCGATTAACCACAGCGCATTGTTCGGGTGCGCTACGAACACGTGCTGCCAGGCCCTGACCAAGAATTCCGAGATCGCGAATGTGAGGCGATCTCCTCCCGCCCTAAGCACAAGCGTGCAGCAGGCACATCGAGACGACCGGAGATATGCATGGGTAACCTCGACCGGTTGATGAACGTTGCCAGGGTTTGGAGCGGGATCAAATTCTTCCACCCCCAATTGGCATGCCACACGAAGCTCGACTGGGACGCGGCCTTGATTAGCTGCCTGTCGATATTGCGGGTTGCTGGCAGCACCAGTGAATACGCATCTGCGCTCCAGCAAATGCTGGATACCCTCGCGGATCCTGCGACACGGGTCCGGGAGTTCGAAACCCGCGAACGAGTCTCTACCGAGCCCAGGCCGCCGTTCAGACGCAAGACCGACAGCGGAGTTTTGATCGTGGCATTCGGAGCGTTCGACAACACCGATTGGGCTGCGGCAATTCCGGAAACGACGAAACTGCTGCCGGACCTCCCCGGCACGCCGGGCATTGTCTTTGACCTGCGAAACTCAACGATAACTGAAATGTGCTTCGGCTGGACCGGATTGGGACGACGGCTTTCGACCACACCGCTGGTGAAGCCTGGACGACGATCCCGGATGCATGCTGGCTTCGCATCCCAGCAGGGCTCGGGATCAGGGAGCTATTATTCAGGCTTCCAGGTGACAGACGGAGAGGTCGTAACCCCGCATAAGGAAGCGAGCGACGTGCCTTGTGTTTTCGTCGCGGATGCCGATTGCGAGGTGCCGGGTATAGCCCTGGCTTTGCAGCGGGCGGGGAAGGCCGCAATTGTCGTTGCGGGCGGCGGCGCAATCGCCCCGATGGTTGAGACGGCCGATATTGATATCGGCGAGGGTCTGGAAGTGTGCATCCGTGCCCGTGAGCCGATTTATGTGGATGGTACCACAACCTTTATGCCCGACGCCGTTGTCCACCGTCCGGAAGACATTCTCGAATCTGCAATTGCCATGCTGGGTCGTTGCTCCGAGGCGGCTCCTCCGGGTGCTCCAGCCCCGTTTGTTGGGCGGATGCCGGCCGAGCCGAGGTACCCCGAAATGAGCCATCCGCCGTTGGAGTATCGGCTGCTGGCGGCATTCCGGATCTGGAGCGTTTTTCACTATTTCTTCCCCTACAAGGATCTTATTGGAGAAGACTGGAATGACGTTCTCCGCGAATTCATTCCGCAATTCGAGGCAGCGGACGATGCATTGAGCTATGCGCAGGCGGTCGCCCGAATGGTGGCTCGAACCTCCGATTCTCATTGCTTCGTTCGCAGTCCGGTGCTCGACAGCTACTACGGCATGGCGCCGCCTGCCGCGCGCGTCAGGATGATCGAAGGCCAGCCCGTCGTCGTCAGTATCGGCGCCGAGGACGAGGTGGGTGGACTAGAAGTTGGGGACGTGGTCGTCTCTGTTGACGGCATCGACGTCGAAACGCGGATTGCTGCGCTTGGGCAGCACCGTGCCGCCTCGACGCCGCAATCGTACGGCTGGCTTGTCGCTCAACGCCTTCTCTGTGGTGCCGATGGCAGCACGGCGACGATCGCCGTAAAACGGGGTGAGACAGCGGCGGTATGCCGGGCGCTCCGCGCGTCGGGAAATTGGGAGCGCTTCCGCGACCAGCGCACGGGGGACATTGTCAAGCATCTGAGTGTCGATATCGGATACGTGGACCTCGATCGCCTTCCGGCCGGTGAGACGGATGCGATGTTCGAGCGGCTCAAAGCCACCAAGGCGATCATTTTTGATATGCGCGGTTACCCCTACGGAACGGCCTGGACAGTCGCTCCCCGACTCGCTGCGCGTGGCAATACCGTAGGTGCAGTATTCGAAAAGCCGCTGGTTGGCCCTGAGCAGATCGAGAGTGGTGACACGCCGAACTGTTTCAGCATTCAGAGCTTTGCGCAGAAGATTCCACGCTCCGAAAAGTGGCGATACACCGGGCGCACGATCATTCTCGTCGATGAGCGAACGGTCAGTCAGGCCGAGCACACTGCCTTGTTCTTCAAGGAAGCCAACGGAACGACGATCGTCGGCAGTCCAACCACGGGAGCCAACGGTGACGTGACCCAATTCGTGCTGCCGGGCGGCATATGGATCTGGTTCACGGGCCAGGCCGTGAAGCATGCGGACGGCTCCCAACTTCAGCGTGTCGGAATTATTCCGGATGTGCAGGTCTATCCGACAATCGCGGGCATCAAGGCCGGTCGCGACGAGGTGCTTGAAAAGGCGGTTGCGCTGCTTGATGGATAGGCCGATCCAACGAATCCGAATTGCTTGCGGCTATGGCTTTGCCCCGAAGCGGACGTCGTGCCAGCTTCACGGAGCATTCGCGGGCCGCCACGTTGCGCCGGACGCGCGTTCCAGCAAGAATGCGGATTGACCCAAACTGCAAACCGCCAATGGTTCGGGCAGCAGGGGCTGGATCATTGGTGAGTTGACCGTTGCCAAAGCGCGGGCAGGACGGAGGGATCGTGACAGATCGGATCGTGGGGATCATTGGACTGGGCATCATGGGCGGCGCCATCGCGCGCAACCTCGTCGAACGCGGCTGGACCGTGGTCGGATTCGACACCGAACCGGCGCGCCGGAGCGAGCTTGCGCTGGACGGGGTGACCATCGTCGATGGCACCAGCGCCGTCGCCGCCCGGGCATCGACTATCCTGACGAGCCTGCCGAACGCCGCTGCCGCCCTTGCCGTCGCGACGGACATCGCTGCATCGGGCCAATCTCCGCGCGTTGTCGTCGAAACCAGCACGCTCACCATCGCCGACAAGGCGCGTTTCAAGGCCATTCTCGATCCTGCGGGCCATGTCGCGCTCGACTGTCCGCTCAGCGGCACCGGCGCCCAGGCGGCGGTCCGGGACCTCGTCGTCTACGCCAGCGGCGATCCGGCCGCGATCGCGCGGTGTGCGGATCTGTTCGCCGATTTTTCCAAGCAGAGCGCCGATCTCGGAGGTTACGGCAATGGCAGCCGGATGAAGTTCGTCGCCAATCATCTGGTCGCCATTCACAACGTCGCCTCGGCGGAAGCGATGCTGCTCGCCGAGCGGGCCGGGCTCGATCTGCATCAGGTGATCGAGATGGTTGCTCCCGGCGCCGGCGGTTCGCGGATGTTTCAGATGCGGGCCCCGATGATGGCAAGCCGCACTTACGAACCGGCGACGATGCGGATCTCGACCTGGAAAAAGGACATGGCGATTATCGCGGAGTTCGCCAGCGGGCTGGGCTGCGAAACGCCGCTCTTCACGATGACGCAGCCGGTTTACGCCCGGGCCATGGCGATGGGGTTGGGTAACCAGGATACGGCCGCGGTATTCGAAGTGTTGAAGGCAAACGACGCGTGACGAACGCTGGGGGCGATGCGGCGCCGGCCATGCCTGGTTGCCTCGGCAAGGTTTGTTGCATACCGTCGCCGGGCTCATCGTCATCTTCATTTCGGGCGACATCTTAATCACAAGACGCAGGGGGACTTCGTGGCTGCGCGATTGCTGTTTACGAGCGCGGGTAACGGTTCGAGTAACAATTTGGCCCGCAGCATCCGGGCCGGCGCCGGTTCTTCCTATATCGTTGGCTGCAACGCCGATCAGTTTTCTCTGAAGAAATCCGACGCGGACAGGAATTACGTGGTCCCGCCTGCCGATCATCCGGAATGGGGCGCGGTGCTGCACTGGATCATGAAGACCGAGCGCCTCAATCTCATCATCCCCACCGTCGATTCCGATGTCGAGAGCCTGTCGCACGCGCGGAAGAATCTCGGCGAGTATCTGTTCCTGCCGAACGAAACCGTGCTGGGCGTCTGCCGCGACAAATACCGTCTCATCTCATTGCTGCGCCGTAACGGTATCGACGCGCCCGAAACCTATCCGGTGCGGGATCTGAAGAACGTCAACAGGATCTTCCAGCAGCTCAAGGGCGGCAGGCCGTTGTGGTGCCGCGTCCGGAGCGGGGCGGGCTCGCTCGGCGCCCTGCCGGTGCAGACGCCGGAGCAGGCACGGAGCTGGATCCGGTACTGGAAGGAGATGCGCGGCGTACCCGTCACGGCGTTCCTGCTTTCGGAGTATTTGCCGGGCCGCGATTTCGGCTGCCAAAGCGTCTGGAAGGACGGCAGGCTGGTGCTGATCAAGACCTACGAGCGGCTTTCCTATCTTGGCATGGGCAGCCAGCCGTCGCGCTTCTCGTCGGTCGCAGCGCTGGCCAAGACGGTATTCGAACCGAAGGTCGTGGATACCTGCGTGAGGGCCATCAAGCTGCTCGATGCCAAGGCGTCCGGCGTTTTCAGCGTCGACCTCAAGGAAGACGTGCGGGGGAATCCCTGCATCACCGAAGTCGGCGTCGGCCGGTTCACGTCGGCGACCAACATTTTCGATATGACCGGAAAGCACAACATGGCCAGAACCTTCGTCCAGCTGGCGCAAGGCCTGCCGGTGAAGATCAAGGACAGTTACGATGCCGCGCCGGACTGGTACATGATGCGGGACCTCGATGGCCCGCCGCGCATCTTCCACGCCTCCCAATTCGCTGATAGCATTCACACCACTTGGCAAGGAGCAACCTCAGGACGAGGCGGCCCGAAGGCAAAGGGAAGGGGCAGAAGCGGATGGCGTACATTCAAGTCAACAAGAAGGTAAGTACCACCGGCCGTACCTATATCCGGGTGTCGGTCACGCCCAAGAGCGCGCAGGGCAAAGAGTTGCTTCGTAAATTCGAAGCGGAAGTGAGGGACTTTGAAAAAAGGTGGAAGGCAACCCCGGCCGCAAAGAAGGACCGTCTCGCAAGAGAAGCAAGGGCCAGGAAGAGAGCCGCCGCCAAGAAAAAAGCTGCCAAGAAGTAGGTCTCTCGAGACCCGGCAGCCGGTCGTCCGCACGATCGAAATCGATGGAGGCCTCGATAGCCACGAGTTCGAGGCCCTTCAACTCGAGTTGCGGGCGCTCGCCAGCTCCTGCGGGCTGGAGATCACTGCCCTGGAAGTGGCGGCCCCGCCAGCCGGGGCTGCACGAGTCAAGGCTGCGAAGCGCCGCTAGTCTAGCTAGGACGAGATGCGCTCGGGTCGCAGCGACGAATCCTGAGAGCGTTCCTTAGGCCACCAGCGCCTGAAGCTGTACCGCCTGCTCCCGGCTATGCACGGCAATGGCGGTGTGGCTATAGAGGGCATTCGACTGAAGCCTCGCGATGCGGTCGAGCAAATTGCTGCCCTTGACGACGTGCAGGCCCATTCCCTCATCCGAGGGGAAAATACCCAGAACGACGTCGTAGGCCGCGACCACATCTCTCAAGGCGGCGGCCGGATCTTTTGAATGTTCGATGAATGTGCGAACGTCCGCTGCGAGGTCACGCAGCTCGTCAAAATTTTCCAAAGGGATACTCCAACGCTACCAACTGCCTGAATCTTGAATGGATAAGATTACCGAACCCTCAACAAAGCCGCCGTCACGGCTTCAGGATGTCGCGTCTTTCTTTCAATCGGAACGGAAAGGGCGCTAAAGCGCGATGAGATTGGGTCGAATCGTCATCGCGCTTTGGCTCTTTGTTTGAGCATGATCTTTTCGGAAAACCGCTTCACACTTTTCCGGATCATGCTTTAGGACAGCGCAGCAAGCTCCTTCCGGGCCTGTTCCAGCCAGAACTGCATACCGAGTTCCTCGAACTGCGCCGTGGCCGTCTTGAGATGCTGCTCGGCGTTTCCCCGTTGTCCGGCCGACCGGTAGTGCTTTCCGAGTCCGAGGTGGCATTGGGCGGCGAGCGGCCGCAGTTCGAATTCCTCGGCCTTCCGCAGGGCTTCGAGAAAATTCGTCTCGCTCTCGTCGAGCGGGGAGGGGTCGCTCAGTCCGAGCTCGGCGAGCAGCCGGAGCGCGTGGGCCTCATAGCCGTGCTCGCCCTGTTTACGGGCCAGCAGCAGCGCCCGGCGGCCGGATCGTTCGGCGTCGGCCATGCGGTCGGCCCGAAGATAGGCCTCGCCCAACTGCACCAGAACCATGGCGTGGCCGCCGAGGCGATGCATGATGTTTGCCTCGCGTTCGGTTTCCTCCAATAGCGCGATCGCCTCGTCGGCGCGGTCGGCCAGGTAATAAGCTTGTCCGAGCGATACGCCGATCAGCGGGAGCACCAAAGGGAGCGTCCACGAGCGGCCGAGATTGAGGCCCTGTTCGAGCACCGCAATGCCTTGCGCGACTTCGCCCTGAAGTGTCAGCACGGTGCCTTTGCAATAACACGAGAAGGCCAAGCTATAGACCTGGTTTGCCGCCTCGGCGATTTCCACCGCCTCTTCGGCATAGTGTGCCGCCCGTTCGAACTCGCCGAGTTCGGCCAGCGAACATGCCAGATATCCGCGCATGAACACGCCGAGAACCCCCGTCGTGCCCATCATCTCGGTGGCGATATCGCCGCGAAGGCGCTCCACAGCCGCGTCCAGTATGTCCGCGGCGCGGCGATGATTTCCCCTGGCGGCACACAGCGCCGCAAAGTGCCCGCTCACCACCATGCGCAGCGGCAGTTCGTCCAGCTCTTCTGCAATCGCCATGGCGTTTTCGCCGGCCTCGCCGGCAGGGCCGAGTTCCCCCATCAACCGGTAATACTGGCACAGGAACGACGAAGCCTGACCGAGCCGTCGCTTGTCGCCGAGCTGGATCGCCTGCGCCTGCACCTTCTGCAGGTGATCCAGGCATCGGTCGAGGTAGCCCAGCGGGTGAAGCGAGTTTCTGAGGTCGAACCGGATATCGATGGAAAGTTCGATATTCTCTTTGGTCTCGGGCACTTTTTCGAGGATGGCGAGCGCCTGTTCGAACCAGACGCGCCCGTTCTCCAGCGCCGAACGCCCCAGCGCCTTCTGTCCGGCCTGCCGCAGATAGCGAACCGCTTTGTCCAGCAATTCGCCACGAACGGCATGCTGCGCCAGACGCTCGATATGTTCGCCGAGCCGGTCCCGGTACAAGGTCTCGATCGCGTTGACGAGGCGCGCATGGAGCGAGCTGCGCCGTGCCCGCAGCAGCCCGTTATAGGTCACCTCGTGCGTCAGCGCGTGGGTGAAGGAGTATTCGACGTCAGGATAAACCCCGGTCTCGAACAGAAACTCGGCCATCTGCAGATGTTCGAGCGCATGATCAAGTGCCTCTTCGGTAAAATCGGCCATTGGCCGAAGCACCGCCAACGGAACTTCCCGGCCCACGACGGAAGCGATCTGCAGCAGGTTCTTGTCGCTGGGGAGAAGTCGGTCGATGCGCGCCGCCAGGATGGCCTGCACGGTCGGGGGCACCTGAATGTTTCCAATCGGGCGCATCAGCCGGTATTGGCCGCGCTCGCCCGACAAGGCCTGCGTTTCCACCAGGGCGCGGACGGTTTCCTCGAGAAAAAACGGATTGCCGCCCCGCCCGATCAGAAGCTGCTTGAGCGGACCAAGTTCGGGATCGCGGCCAAGCAGCACCTCCAGCAGATCATGCGCGTCATGGGTCGGCAGCGCGCTCAACCTGATCTGACGGTAATTGGGCCTGGAGCCCCAGATGTCCTGGTATCCGGGACGATAGGTGACGAGCAGCAGCAGGCGCGCCGGCCCCAGGGCGCCCGCCAGCGCGTCGAGCAGGGCCTGGGTTTCGTTGTCCACCCAATGCAGATCTTCGAAGATCAGCAGCACCGGCTGCTTGCGGGCCGCCTGCAATATCAGGCCCCGGACGGCATCGAGATAGCGGCGCCGGCGCTGGGCCGGATCGAGCGCGTGCCAGCCGGGGTCATCGACGGGGATGTCGAGCAGGGCCAAGATCGCCGGAAGCGCCGATTCGAGCTCTTCGTCGAGCGCCAGCGTCTTCTCGATCACCTTTTGGCGGATCTCGTGCTGCTCGTCGCGGTCCTGGATCGCAAAATAGCTCTTGAGAAGCGCGACCACCGGCAGGTAGCTCGTCGCCCTTCCGAGCGAAATCGCCGTGGTCTCGAGCACCAGCCAGCCGAGCAGCCGATGCGAATGGGTGAATTCATAAAGCAGGCGCGATTTGCCGACGCCGGCTTCGCCGATGATCGCCACCAGCTGGCCGGACCCCGTGGCCACCGGCTGCTGTGCGCGGCGGAGCTGGTCCAGTTCGCTCTCGCGGCCGACGAACTGGGTCAGGCCCCGAATCGACGCGGCCTGCAAACGGGTGCGTGCGGGGCCCGCGCCGACGAGTTCATGGACCTCTTCGGGCTCGGCCAGTCCCTTGATCGCCACGGGGCCGAGCGACCGCACGGCGATGTATCCTTCCGCCAGTCGAATGGTCTGCGTGGTGGTCAGGATCGTCCCGGGCCGCGCCATCTGCTCCATGCGGGCCGCCAGATGCGCCGTCTCGCCGACGACGGTGTATTCCATATCGAGATCTTTGCTGATCGCGCAGACGACAATTTCGCCCGAGTTGATCCCGACGCGAATCTTGAGCGGGTACTCGGCGCGCTCTGCCAGTTCGGCGGCCGATTCCTGGATCATCAGCGCGGCGTAACAGGCGCGCACGGCATGATCCTCGTGGGCCAGCGGCGCGCCGAAGATCGCCATGATCCCGTCGCCGAGCAGCCTGTTGACCGTCCCCTCATAGTAATGGACGGCTTCGATCATCTGCTCGAGCACGGGGTTGAGGATCGCCTGCGCGCTCTCGGGATCCCGGCCGTAGATCAGCTCCAGTGAACCGGTGATGTCCGCGAACAGCACGCTCACCTGCTTTCGCTCGCCCTCGACTTCGGCCCTCGCCGTCAGGATTCGTTCGGCGAGGTGGCGGGGAGTCCGCGGCTTCAACGCCAGCGAGCGTGACGACAGGAATTTGGGCGCGCTGCGGCTCGTGGGGTGGCCGCACTGCGAGCAGAACTTGGCCGTCGGTGAAAGCGGGCTGCCGCAATCGGCACAGACAGCGGCCAGAGCTGCCGCGCATTCCTCGCAGAACTTCGCTTCCGCGCTGTTTTCGTGCTGGCAACCCGGGCAAATCATTCAAGCTTCCAGGAAAAATCGACAAAATAA
The DNA here is from genome assembly GCA_017305715.1 of Hyphomicrobiales bacterium. Lineage (GTDB taxonomy): Bacteria > Pseudomonadota > Alphaproteobacteria > Rhizobiales > Xanthobacteraceae > Bradyrhizobium. Next base: position 120,111 of record JAFKKG010000031.1, read on the forward strand.
AAAATCGGCAATCGAAGGTAGCGTCCGGCGCCACCGGCAACAAGCCGGTATTTCGCGCAGCGCGCGCTTGCCGATGGACCGCCTCGCCTCGTGTCAGAATCGGACATGCGGCGAGGCCGCACTAAAGAACGGGCCGGTACGCCACCGCGCGCTGGCGCATGCGTCCGACCAGCACGCCGACGATCAGCAGATTGAGAATGTTGGCGCCGATGCCTGCCGCGAACGCGGGTGCATAATATCCGAGATGGTCGTAGAGCAGTCCGGCGAGCCAGCTGCCGGCGGCCATGCCTCCGCCGCTGAACAGCAGGAATGTCGGGATTCGCCAGGAGGCCTCCGAGGCCGGGAACAGTTCGCGCACCGCCAGCACATAGGCCGGGATGATGCCGGAAAAGCCGAGCCCGAACGCGGCGGCCACCGTGAACAGGCCGACTTCATTCTGCGTCGAGAGAAACGCCGTCATCGATGCCGCCTGCCAGGCTGATCCGATCAGGACCGTCGCAAGTCCGCCGATCCGATCGGATATCACACCCCAGATCTGGCGGCTCAGGAACGCGGTGCCGAGCAGAACCGACAACATCAGCGCGCCCATCGACCTGCTGATACCGAGATCGCTGCAAAACGCCACCAGATGGCCCTGCGGCATCGCCATCGGGATGCAACACAGCACGCCCGCTGCGCACATCATGGCGAATACGGCATTGGGCGGCCAGCCGAGGATGCGCGCTTTGGCCGAACCCGTGCCGGACACCGTGGCGGGCGCGACCACCTCGGGCGCCGTGCGGAAAAAAATCGCGGCAAGCGGAACGACGATCATGATCTCGGCGAGCGCATACCACAGCATCGCCTGCCGCCAGCCGTAATGGGCGATCACCTGCTCGAATATCGGCGGCCACAGCGCCCCGGCGACATAGGTGCCGCTCGAGATCAGCGCCAGCGCCGAGCCGCGCCGGCGATCGAACCAGCGGCTGACATAGATGTACAAGGGCGCATTGATGCCGCCCAATCCGATCAGGCCGATGAACAGCCCGTGGCCGATCCACAGCGGCCATGGCGGTCCAAAGGTCGAGATCGAAAGGCCGAGGCCGATCATCAGCGAACCGAAGATCACCGTCGCGCGGGTGCCGACCCGCTCGGCAATTCGCGACATCAGGATGCCGCCCGTACCGGAGCCGAGCCACGCCAGCGCACCGGCGAGCGCCGGAACGGATCGCGACCCGCCGACTTCGCCGGCGATGTCCTTCAGCGCGACCGCCGTGATCCACGCCGCGCCGAACGCCATCCCGAGAATGGCCAGCGCCGCCGAAGCGACGACCCACGAGGCCCTGGTCTCAACGGAGTCTGACGGAGACGGCAGCATCGGGAGGGAAATCCGGTTGGCACATCCTTTTTACGGGCCGCCCAGGATTTCACCACCCATGTCCACGCGGGTCTGCCCTACATGCTGCATTGCAGCCAATGCGCCGGCATCGCCGCGATGGCCGGCAAATGAGTGTGCACGCGGTGCACAGTCATCAAGTCAAAGTCATCAAGCCACGATCTTCGAGTCATGGTCTTCAAGCGATGGCCTTCAAGCGATGGTCTTCAAGCAACGGCTCGATCAGCCGCAATTCCAGACCGGCCCGATCGGCGTCCGCGTCCAGCACGGTCCAAAGCTGCCGCCATTGTAGCGGCCTCCGTAAAAGCCGGGCCGGCCGAAATAACGCCAATCGCCATTATATCGGTAATAAGCCGGAACGGGATCGATGTACCACGGCCGGCGGTTGCGTTGCGCCTGACGCAAGACCGCAGCCCGCTGCTTGTAGGCAGGCAGGCTGTTATTCGGCGGCTGCTGATAGCCCGGCAGGAAGCCGTAGCCTTGCCAGCGTTGCGCGGGCCGCTGGGCCGGTGCCGCCGGCGCGACGGCCGGCAGCAGCGACAGCACGATAGCAATCAATGGAAACATGAGGCGTGACATCCGCGCACCATAGACGGCGGGCTGCCGGCAGGCGATTCAAATCTGAGTGCGCAGCCCTGCGCCTGCTTGCCGCTCGCCAGCGAAACGGGAGGCGTAGCATTTGGCTCCTAGCGGGCGGCACCGAGTTGCGGCCAATGCCGGCTTTTGGCGCTTGGCGCCATTCGTCGGATGTCCCTCTTGTGCCAACGTCCGATGCCGCGCGGGAATATAGGATCATCATCGCTACGGAAACGCGATCGCGATCTTGCCGAAATGGCCGGCCTGCTGCATCAGCCGCAACGCGCCGGGCACGTCGGTGAAATCCAGCGTTCGGTCGATCACGGGTTTCATGCGGTTCTGTCCGATCGCCGCCACCATGTTTTCAAACATTCTCCGGCTGCCGACGGAGAGCCCGATCACATGCAAATTCTTGCTGAACAGGCTCGGAATTGAAATCTGCTGGGAAAAACCCGACAGAACGCCGATCACAAGAATGGTGCCGCCGACGCATGCTGCCTCGAGCGATTGCTGAAAAGTGTCCTTGCCGCCGACTTCCACGATGTGATCGACACCGCCACCGGCCCAGGCCGCGGCGGCCTTGCCCCATTCCGGAATCGCGCGGTAGTTGATCGTGTGGTCCGCGCCGAGCGCCTTCGCCCGCGCGAGTTTCTCGTCGCTCGACGAGGTCACGATGACCGTGGCTCCTGCCAGCTTGGCAAATTGCAACGCGAAAATCGAAACGCCGCCGGTGCCTTGCACGAGGATGGTTTGGCCGGGCCGCAGATGGGCTTCGTCGAACAGCGCCCGCCAGGCGGTCAGTGCTGCGCAGGGCAAAGTGGCGGCCTCCGCAAAGCTCAGATGATCGGGAATGCGCGTGACGCCTTCGGCATCGAGCAGCAGAAACTCTTGCAGCACGCCCGGACGCGTGCCACCAAGCGCGAGACGGCGCGCGCTGCTCGAAGGCCCGCCGTCGAACCAGGATTGAAAGAACATCGGGCACACGCGATCTCCCACCGCGACGCGGCTCACGCCTGGTCCCACAGCGGCAATTTCTCCGGCGCCGTCGGAGAACGGGATCAGTGGAAGCTTGTAGGCACCCCCTTGACCCGTCACGGTCAGAAGGTCGCGATAATTCAAAGATGCCGCGCGCATCCGGACCACGACCTGACCGGCGCCGGGCTCCGGCTCCGGCCGTTCGACCAGTTCCATGCCGTCGATCGACCATTCGCGTGCGACTTGCCAGACTTTCAATCGAGCCTCCCCGTGTCGGCCTACTTACGCCGCAAAATATCCGCCGTCGACGACCTGCGACGCGCCGGTCATGAAGGACGCCTTGTCGGAGCACATCCAGACCACTGCTTCGGCGATCTCTTCCGGAACGCCCATGCGGTTCATCGGCACCTTCGCCAAGGTGGCATCGAGCCGCGTTTCCACGACCTCCCGGGTCATCGGCGTGGTGATGTATCCGGGATTGACGCAGTTCACGCGGATGCCGTCCTGCGCGTATTCGATCGCCGCGGTCTTGGTCAGGCCGACCACGCCGTGCTTTGCCGCCACATAATGTCCTGACGTCGCCAGCCCGATCAGTCCGGCGATCGAGGCGGTGTTGACGATGGCGCCACCGCCGCCTTGCGCCAGCATCTGCACGATCTCGTGCTTCATGCACAGCCACACGCCGGTGGTGTTGATCGCGAGCATGGCGTCGAACGAGGTCTTGCTGAGTTCGTGCAGGCGCTGGCGCCCCGGGCCGACCGCGCCGCCGGCCACGCCGGCATTGTTGAACGCGCAGTCGATCCGGCCATAGGCCGCCACGGTGCGCGCCACCATCGCGGCCACCTCGGCTTCCCTGGTGACGTCGCCGCCGATGGCGATGGCCTGGCCGCCGGCCGCGTTGATCAAGGCCACCGTGCCGGCCGCGCTCTCTTCGGTCCGGTCGGCGACCGCCACGCGAGCGCCCTCGCGCGCCATTGCCAGCGCCGTCGCCCGTCCGATGCCTGAAGCGCCGCCCGTCACCAGCGCCACCTTGCGCTCGAGGATTCCCGCCATGTCCGTTTCTCCCTGTCCCGCAACGCGCGTGCGGCGATCATTTTCGTGGCCCGGATTTTTCGGGCCCGCCACCTTACGACCCTGCGTCCGCGCGTCAAAGAGGAACAGCGTTGCCCGCATCGGACGTTCGCGCCGGCTCTCGCCGCGGCCATCGGATCTTTCTTTGACGGATGAGCAATATTGCGGGCCGGATCGGTCCGATCTAGAACCCTATGATGGTAGACACGATTACAGAGGCGGTCAGGAAGCAGTACGAGGCGTATAGCTATCCACCGCCAATTGAGGATGCCGAGAGTTTCCTGAGGAAATGGGGACCGCTGACATGTGACCCCAAATTTGCAGGCATTCAGTTGTGGCCGGAGGGCCGGCCGCGGCAGGACCTGCGGATATTATGCGCCGGTTGCGGTTCTTCACAGGCGCCTCTGATTGCACTCAACAACCCGGACTGTACCGTCCTCGGTATCGATCTTTCCGAGACCAGCCTTGGTCATTCGAAGCGTCTTCGCGATCGGCACCGCCTTGCCAATCTTGAACTTCGGCAAATGAGCCTGCTGGATGTCGCTGCGTTGAAGCGCTCCTTCGACCTGATCCTTTGCACCGGCGTTCTTCATCACCTTCCCGATCCGGACGCCGGATTGAAGGCCCTTGCGGATGTCCTCGATCCGTCGGGCAGCATGGCCATCATGCTGTACGGGAAGGCGGGGCGCGCCGGAATATATCTGGTCCAGGATATCCTGCGGCGGCTTGGCGCCGGTCCGAATGCCGAAGGCCTCGGGATGGCCCGCGAGCTTTTGAAGTTCATCCCGCCGCACCATTATCTGATCTCGACGACCGGTAAACTGCCCAATGACCTTGCCGACGATGCCGGCATCGTCGACATGCTGCTTCATCCTCAGGATCGCGCCTATTCGGTGCCGGAGATCATGGCGTTTGTCGAAGCGGCCGGGCTCATTTTCTCCGGCTGGAGCGACAACGCGCTCTACTGCGCCGATCGGTTTTTGAGCGGAGAGATGCTGGAAAGGGTTTTGGCGCTCCCGGCCGCCGAGCAGTGGGCCGTCATCGATAATCTTACCGTCCTGAACGACAGGCACGATTTTTTCCTGAGGAAGCCCCAAAGCGCGGGCTTCCTCATGCGTTTCGATACGGATGAGTGTCTGTCGTATGTCCCGCACGTCAGATCCGGCACCAGACTTGCCGGTGATATCAACTCATTGGTTCTGACGCGCACGTCGCTTCAAGGGGAAGTCGTCATCCCGATATCGAGATCGGAAGCGCTCTTGCTGGAGCGGGCGGACGGGAAAAAGAGCATATCGGAAATTCTGTCCCATTCCGTGTTCGCCGGGTTCGAACCCGGACAACGAAACAGTTTCGCGCGCGCCGTCTGCGGGCGCATGTGGCGATCGGGGCATGTCCTGTTCGGCCGATCCGGCACCTGAAGTGGGATGAGATTGGGTCGAATAGCTCGCTCCGGACTCAGTTCACTCCTCCCCAGCGGGGCGATTTGCGCAACAAATCGGGTGAGGGCGCACTGTTTCAACGAGAGGCCATCACCCCTCACCCGCGCCTTCGGTGCGGCCTCTCCCGGTGGGAGGGGTGGAATTCCCGACGCCGTTCCAACTCAGCCAAATTTCATCACGCTCTGGAGCGTGAGGCCATATTGAGGCAAATCACTTCTGATTTACGGAATTCTTGTCAAGCCCCGAAATAAAAAATATTTCGCTTTTCAGAAATGGCAAATCAGGGCTACGACCTTGCCCATCCCGTCCTGGTCAGAAGGGCGTCGGCCGTCGTCACGGACGTTGGGCGGGGAGCGGTGGACGCAAGGGTTGTCGCCTGACGAGCGCGGCCGAAGCGTACGGCAAAGACGTGTGGTCCTGACGCCGCGTTGCTGGCGTCCATGC